>JADJYM010000013.1:2500-148324 GCA_016719755.1 Novosphingobium sp.
ATTCACAAGTCAGGGCCTTCGGGCCTGCGCTCGAAGGGCCCCAAGGGCCCTTTTGCGTATCGGGGCTCACGCCCCAAAAATCGCTCCCGCAAGGAGCACCACAGCGACGCGGGGTGGAGCAGCCCGCCGGACGATTTGCACCGCAAATCGGACCACTCAAACTCTCCCGGGCTGCCACGCGCCGCCCGCCAACGGTGACGCGGGGTGGAGCAGCCCGGTAGCTCGTCAGGCTCATAACCTGAAGGTCGCAGGTTCAAATCCTGCCCCCGCAACCAACACCAAATTATGCCCCGAACACGCGGGGCTCTTTTGTGGCCGGTGTCGGGATGAGTACCCGGATCAGTCACAGTCCGCCGAAGCCGGGCGGAGGCCTCGGTCAAAGACCGCAAATCCTGAACCCCAAAACACTTGCAGGATTGGCCCAATCGTTCGTTTGGTCTAGGAAATCGATGATGCAAAGGAGACGGCGACCACAGCTCGGCACGCTGGTTGCCTGCACCCTCGCGCTGCTGGTCGCGATCGCGGTAGCGCTGAGTGTCGCGTCGTCCGGCGATGAGTCTGATCCCGCGGCGCTATCCAGCCTGCCCGGCCTTCCCGGTGAAGCGCCTGTGCTGGCGACACCCGCGCTTCCCGAAGACAAGGCGAGGGCCAGCAACGCGGCGATACCCTTCGCCCCCGGGCCTCATCCGGCCGCCGCGCCCTTTCGTTTTGGAGGAACCACGGAGGATCGCCTGCGCGCCATTGAATGCCTGGCCCTTGCGGCGATGGCGGAAGCGGGACCAAGTGACGAGGGTCAGCGCGCGGTGATCCAGGTCGTGCTCAATCGCGTGCGCCATCCCGCCTTTGCCGATACGGTGTGCGGTGTGGTGTTCGAGGGTTCGGACCGCCGCACGGGTTGCCAGTTCTCGTTCACCTGCGATGGCTCGCTGGCGCGGCGTTATGGTGAAGCGGCCTGGGCCGCCTCGCGCCTGAGAGCGGCCGAGGCGCTGGGAGGCCGAGTCTATGTCCCTGTCAGCACAGCGACGCATTACCATACCGACTGGGTGTTCCCTTACTGGAGCCCGAAATTGAGCAAGATAGCGCAGGTGGAAACCCATCTGTTCCTGCGCTGGCCCGGTTATTGGGGCACGCGCGCAGCCTTCGCCCGCGTCTATCGCGGCGGTGAGCCCGATCCGTTAAGCCTCGCGGTTCCGGACTCGGGGGCAGTTCCGCTGCCCGAGCCAACTGCGACACCTACTGTAGCTCCCGGCGCTCCCGCGATCACCGGGGGACAATTGGCGATGCGCGATCCGTCTGGCCGGGCCAATTTTGTGCACCTTGCGCCGGGTACGGATGAGGCTGGCGCGATGGCGCTTGCGCGCAGATTGTGCGGCCCCTCCGGCACCTGCCGGGTGCTGGGCTGGATCGATCGAACCGCAATCCCCGCAACCTTCCCGATGCCGGCATTCTCGCGGGCGCAGCTTCAGTTCAGCTATACCCGCGACCCGGCAGGCACTGAAATCGCGCTGTTTTCCTGTGATCACTTTTCCGGCCTGCCGCGCGAGAAATGCATCCCGCGCGCGCGGTGAGGCAGCTCAATCCGCGCTGAACTTTCCGCCCTCGCTCGCCTTGCGGCGCAGCAGCGGGGCGACGGGGAGGCCATACTGGTCGAGCCCGGCAACGATTTTGCCCAACCCCTCGTGGTCGGCCCAGTACATGATGCCGCCGGTCCAGGCGGGCCAGCCGTAGCCATTGAGCCAGACCAGATCGACGTCGCCCGCGCGCTGGGCGATGCCTTCATCAAGGATCTGCGCGCCTTCGCTGACCATCGGATAGAGCAGGCGGGCGAAGATCTCGTCCCGGCTTACTGCGCGGTGGGCCTTGCCTTCGCGCCGTGCAAAATCGGCGATGATAGCCTCGACCTCCGGGGAGGGGCTGCGCTGGCGGTTCTCGTCATAGTCGTAGAAGCCCTTGCCGGTCTTCTGCCCCCAGCGACCGGCGGCGCACAGTGCCTCGCGCACGGTGGTGACGACATTCGGATCGCGGTGCCAACCGATGTCTAGGCCGGCCAGATCGCCCATCTGGAACGGCCCCATCGGAAAGCCGAAATCGAGCAGGACCTGGTCGATCGCGTGATAGGCGGCGCCTTCCATGATCAGGGCGTTGGCCTGTTCCTGGCGCTTGGCCAGCATCCGGTTGCCGATGAAGCCGTGGCACACGCCCGAAACCACCGGCACCTTGCGGATCGTGGTGGCCAGCTGCATCACCGTGGCAAGCTGGCTGGCCCCGGTCTTCGCGCCGCGCACCACTTCGAGCAGCTTCATCACGTTGGCGGGCGAGAAGAAGTGCATACCCAGCACAGCTTCTGGCCGGGCGGTGACCGACGCGATCTCGTTCACGTCAAGGTAGCTGGTGTTGCTGGCAAGGATTGCGCCCGGCTTGGCGATGGCATCGAGCCGCGTGAACACGTCTTTCTTCACGTCCATCGATTCATAGACCGCCTCGATCACCAGGTCGCAGGTCGCCAGAGCGGCGAAGTCCAGGTTCGGGGAAAGGCGCGCCATCGCCGCGTCAGCCTCGGCGGCATCGATCCGGCCGCGCTTGACGCTGGCGGCGTAATTGCGGCCCATCACTTCCACGCCCCGGTCAAGTGCGGCCTGTTCACGCTCGACTATGGTGACTGGAATTCCAGCCGAGAGGAAGTTCATCGCGATCCCGCCGCCCATTGTGCCGGCGCCGATCACCCCGACCCGGGCAATGGGGAGCAGCGGGGTATCGGCGGGCAGATCGTCGATCGTCGCGCAGAGCTTCAGCGCGGCCTCGATATGGGCCTGGGCGCCGGGCAGCGGTTCGGACTGGGGGGCGGGCTTGGCGGCGGACATGGGGGTACTCCTCTCGTTTGCCCGCACTCTAACCGTTCGTGTCGAGCGAAGTCGAGACACGTTTGCGCCGGGGTGTCTCGACTTCGCTCGACACGAACGGAGAGGGGGGAGGGGTACGGGCGCGCCTGGCCGCTCCTGGATTGCTTCGTCACTGCGCTCCTCGCCATGACGAAGCAATCCAGGGGGCGTCACTCCACCCCGTTCAGTTGATCTGGCGTTCCCGTCCGGCCCAGTAGGGTTCGCGCAGGCTGCGGCGCAGGATCTTGCCGCTGGGGTTGCGGGGCAGGGCATCGATCACGTCGACGCTTTTGGGAACCTTGTAGCTGGCGAGCCGTTCGCGCGCCCAGCTGATGATGCTGGCCTCGTCGATAGTGTGGCCGGGCTTTGGCACGCAGACCGCCTTCACCGCCTCGCCCCACTTGTCGTCGGGCACGCCGATCACCGCCACTTCCAGCACGTCGGGATGGCCATAGATGCCGCTTTCGACCTCGGCCGGGTAGACGTTCTCGCCGCCGGAAATGATCATGTCCTTGGCGCGGTCGTACATGTAGACATAGCCGTCCTCGTCCATGTAGCCGACGTCGCCGGTGGCGATCCAGCCGTTCGCGTCCATCGTGCTGGCGGTCGCTTCGGGCAGCTTCCAGTAGCCCAGCATGTTGTTGGACGAACGGGTGCAGATCTCGCCGATCTCGCGCGGGGGCAGGGCCTCGCCATTCGGGCCGCGAATGATCATTTCCACGCCGGGCAGGGGCTTGCCGGCCGAGCGCATCCGCTCGTTGCCTTCGATCGAATGATCCTCGGGGGGCAGAATGCAGATCGTGCCGGTGGTTTCGGTCATGCCGTAGTTCTGGACGAATTCGGCCCCGAACATAGCGATGCACTGGCGCAGCAGTTCCAGCGGGATCGGGCTGGCACCGTAAAGGATGTACTTGATCCGGCTGAAATCGGTCTTCGCGCAGTCCGGATGGTTGAGCAGCATCTGCAGCGCGGCGGGGACGATGAAGAAGCGGGTAACGCCCCGGTTCTCCACCGCGTCGAACACGCGCGGCGGATCGAATTCGGTGAGGACAATGCCGGGAAGCCCCGCCGCCAGCGCCATTACGCCCAGCCTCGTGCCGCCGATGTGGGCGCATGGCATGGCGACCAGCACGGCCTCGTCCTCGTCCCACAGGGTGTGTTTGGGCGGGTTTTCCAGGTTGCCCTTACGCAGGCCGAACAGGTTGCGATTGGACAATACCGCGCCCTTGGGGTTGCCGGTGGTGCCGCTGGTATAAAGCTGGAGCACGGCCTCGTCCGCCAGCGAGGGTTCGAAGTCTGCACGGGGCGCGGTCAGCACGTCGCGCCGGGCCTCGTCGGCGGTGAAGCAGCGCAGCAGGCCGGGGCGCTTGCCCAGCGTGTCGCGGCAGGCCTCGAAGCCATCGCCCAGGAACAGCACTTTCGCTTCGGCATTATCGATGATGTAGGCGGCTTCCGGTTCGGCCAGGCGCCAACCAACCGGGGTCATCACGATCCCGGCGCGGGCCGCGCCGAAAAACAGGGTGAAATAGAGCGCGCTGTTCTTGCCGAACCAGGCGATCCGATCCCCCTTGTGGAGGCCCATGGCCAGCAGCGCGCTGGCCGCGCGGGCGGTCGCGTCCTCGAACCCGGCGTAGTCGTAACGCAGGTCGTCGCCCTCGATCGCCAGCCGGTCCGGCCGGTCCTTGGCCCAGAAGGTCAGAAACTCGTCGAAAGTGAAAAGATCAGCCGTCCGCTGGGCTTTCGCCAGCAGCCGGGCATAGGTTGCCTCGTCCATCATGCTCTCCTTGATGGCGATTTAAGCGTGCGATTAAACCAAGCGCAAGGGCGGCTTGCCCGAATTTTTGACAGTCCGCCCGCCCGCTGCCGCCAGCGGCTTGGTTACATTGATGTTAACAGCAGGCATTATGCTTGTTTTACAACGGTTCGGATTGGACTAAAGCCGGTGTCGAAATGGCGCTACATGGCATCCTGATCCTGGCGGCGGCCCTTGCGGGCGAAGCTCCGGCACCAGCCGCAGCGGTGGAACTGGTGTCCTCCGCCGGAGAAGGCGCGGGCGGCGTGCCAAGGGACGATTCCTATGCCCCGGGGACCGCGCGGATCGTGACCGGCATCCTTGAATATACCCGCTGGCCCGGCCCGGCCGCACCGCTGACGCTGTGCGTTGCGGGACCGGCGCAGCAGGCCGGGCGGCTCGACGGGCTGCGTCTGGCTGATGGACGAACGGTGCAGCGCCGCCAGATCGCGCCCCTGCCGCTGGCGATCGGCGGCTGTCAGGTGCTCTACATCGGCAACATCCCGCCGCCGGCCACGCGCCAGCTGGTTGCCGCCGCGCGCGGCAAGGGGGTGCTGACGATTGCCGAGGCCGACCCGGCGTGCCGCAGCCAGGCGATGTTCTGCATGGTCTATGAGCCCCGGGCAGTCAGCTTTCGCATGAACGTGGACGCGATTGCCCGTTCCGGCCTGCGGGTCGATCCGCGCGTGCTGCGGCTGGCAGAAGGAGGGTTCTAGCCATGGCGAAGCCCGGGCAATCGCTTCCCACCCTGCGCCAGCTGCTGGCGGGCGTGCATTTGCGGCTGATCCTGTTCACCGTGACCCTGGCAACGGCCAGCCTGCTGCTGAGCGGCATGATGGTGATCCGCAACTATGCCGCGCGCAACCTGCAGCTGACGGCGCATACCGTGGCTTACACGGTGGAGCCCGCCGTGGTGTTTGGCGATCAGGCGGCGATCCTTGAAGGGATCGTGTCGGTCGGGGCGGTCGGCGGGGTGGACCGGGTCGAGGTGCGAGAGCCTGGCGGGCGGGTGCTCGCTGTCTGGGAGCATCCCCACGGTGATCTGCATTCCCGGTTCGAGGATTGGGCCAACCGCCTGCTCTGGCCAAAGCCCGCGTACCATGCGGTCAAACGCGGCGGTGCCGTGCTGGCCGAAGTGCGGGTCCACGGCAATTCCGAAGGGGTGCTGCGCTATGTCCTGTCGGGCGCGATCATCGCCCTGGCCTGCCTGGGGCTGACCGTGATCGCGACGCGGATCCTGGCGCGGCGGTTGCAGCACGATGTGATCGAGCCGCTCGATCATGTCGCCGCAATTGCCCATGCGGTCCGTACCGACCGCGCATTTGAAAAGCGGGTGCCAGCTTCCGGGATTGCCGAGATTGACCGGTTTGGGCATGATTTCAATGCATTGCTTGCCGAGCTTCAGGGCTGGCACGCGGGCCTGACGTCCGAAAATGCCGAGCTTGCCCGCCGCGCGACGCATGACAGCCTGACCGGGCTGGGCAACCGGGTGCTGTTCGAACAGGTGCTGGGCGATGCCATCGGCGCATCGGTGCGCAGCGGCGTCGCCTTTGCGGTGCTGTATCTCGACATCGACGATTTCAAGGCGATCAACGATCGCCACGGGCACGAATCGGGCGATACCGCGCTGATCGCGGTGGCCGAGCGGCTGCGTTCCAGCATCCGCCATGTCGATAACGCTTTCCGGCTGGGCGGCGACGAATTTGCCGTGGTGCTCGCCCCGTTCCACAACCGCGCCCATGTCGATGCGGTGGTATCGCGCATCCATCTTGCCATGGAACGCAGCTTCCGCCTGCCGAGTGGCCTGTTTGCCCGCTCCACCGTCAGCGTGGGCGTGGCGGTCTATCCCGATGACGGCATCTCGCCGGGCGACCTGTTGCGCCGCGCGGATACCGAAATGTACCAGATGAAGCGCCATGCGCGATACGAAGGAGAACCCGGCCATGGCGCCGATGCGTAACGGATTTGCCCTTGTCCTGCTGGCCGCGCTTGCCGCTTGCCAGACGGTTCCGGCGCAGCCTGCGTTCAGCAAGCGCCAGGTTGCCGCGTTGACGGAGCAGGGCTTCCGGCCGGTTGGCGAGAACTACGAGCTTGGTATTTCCGACAAGGTTCTGTTCGGTTTCGACCGCAGCGAGGTTTCGCCCGAAACCGTGGCAGTGGTCGACAAGCTGGCCCGGGCGCTCACCGCGGTCGGGATCAATGGCGCGACGATTGAAGGGCACACCGACGCGCTGGGCGCGGATGACTACAACCTCAACCTGTCGCAGCGCCGCGCCGAAGCGGTGAAGGCCGCGCTTGCGGGTGCCGGAATGCCCGCCAGTTCGATCCGCGCCCAGGGCCTGGGCGAGGCCGATCCGGTTGAAACCAACGATACCGTGGAAGGCCGCGCCCAGAACCGGCGGGTGGTGATCGTGGTGACGCCCGCCGATGCGATCCGCGTGAAGCGCTGATTGCCAGCGCGCGCTCAGCCTTTAGAACGGGCGGGATGAGCGAAAGCGGCACCTGGCAATTCTGGATCGATCGCGGCGGCACGTTTACCGATGTGGTGGCGCGCGGACCTGACGGAGCGGTGCGTACCGCCAAGCTGTTGTCGGAAGACCCGGCGCGCGCCGAAGACGCCGCGATTGCCGCGATCCGCCAGCTAAGCGGTGCGGGCGCGGGGCTGCTGCCGCCCTGCGAGGTGCGGATGGGCACGACGGTTGCCACCAATGCCCTGCTGGAGCGCAAGGGCGAGCCGACCGTGCTGGCCATCACGCGCGGCTTTGGCGACGCCTTGCGGATCGGCACGCAGGAACGGCCAGAGCTGTTCGTGCGCCAGATCGTCCTGCCCGAGCCGCTGCACGATGCCGTGATCGAAATCGACGAGCGCTGCTCGGCCAGCGGAGCGGTGCTGCGCGAACTGGATGAGGGCGCGGCGGCGCGGGCCTTTGCCGCTGCGGCGGCGCAAGGCTATCGCGCCATCGCAATCGTCCTGATGCACGGCTGGCGTTTTCCGGCGCACGAGCAGCGGCTGGCCGTGCTGGCGCGCGCGGCGGGCTTTACCCAGGTATCGGTGAGCCACCAGGTCGCCCCGCTGATCAAGCTGATCGGACGCGGCGATACGACGCTGGTTGATGCCTACCTCTCGCCCGTGCTGCGCCGTTATGTCGACGCCTTCACCGCCGCGCTGGGGCCGGACGGGCAGGCGCTGTTCATGCAGTCGGGCGGCGGACTGGTGGAAGGCGCACGGTTTCAGGGCAAGGACGCGGTGCTGTCTGGCCCGGCGGGCGGGATCGTCGGCATGGCGCGCACGGCGGAAAGATCGGGCGCGGCCCGCGTGATCGGCTTCGACATGGGTGGCACTTCCACCGATGTCAGCCACTATGCCGGAGAGTTCGAGCGCGACAGCGAAACGCGCGTGGCGGGCGCACGCATCCGCACCCCGATGCTGCGGATCCACACGGTTGCCGCAGGCGGCGGATCGATCTGCCGGTTCGATGCCGGGCGGCTGGTGGTCGGCCCGGAAAGCGCGGGCGCGGTGCCGGGGCCGGCCTGCTACCGGCGCGGCGGGCCGCTGACCGTAACCGATTGCAATGTGATGCTGGGCAAGCTGATCCCGGCGCATTTCCCCAGCCTGTTCGGCCCCGCAGGCAACCAGCCGATCGACCGCGAGGTGGTGGAACAGCGCTTTGCCGAACTGGTCGAGGCAATCGCCGCCGAAACCGGCAGGCGCCACGCGCCGCAGGAACTGGCCGAAGGCTTCGTGCGGATCGCGGTCGCCAACATGGCCCATGCGATCAAGCAGATTTCCGTGGCGCGCGGGCATGACGTGACCGGCTATGCCCTGTCGTGCTTTGGCGGCGCAGGGGGGCAGCACGCCTGCCTGGTGGCGGACGAACTGGCCATCGACACTGTGCTGATCCACCCGCTCGCGGGCGTGCTTTCGGCTTATGGCATGGGCCTGGCTGCACGCGCCGTGCTGCGCGAGGCGAGCCTTGGCCTGCCGCTGGGCGAAGCGGAATTGGCCGAAGTTGATGCCGCCACGGGGCGGCTGGCGGTGGAAGCGGCGGAACAGCTGGGCATTCCGCCCGAACGCACCGAAGTGCGTCTGTTCCTGCGCCGCGAAGGCTCGGAAAACGCCATCGAGCTGGCTCCGGCTCCGCCCGAGGCGCTCGCCGCCGCCTTCGCCGCCGCGCACCGCGCGCAGTTCGGCTATGACGGCAGCGGCGCGCTGGTGATCGACCGGGTGCGGGTGGAGGCGATTGCCGGAGAGGGAGACAGCGCCGCGCTCGACTGGCCGCTTCCCGCCGTAAGCAGCACCCCGCTGGAGCAGGTGATCTGCCACCTCGATGGCGGGACGCGGCAAGTGCCGGTCTACGACCGTGCCACGCTGGCAGCGGGCTTCACCGCGCCGGGGCCGCTGATTGTGGTCGATCCGCTGGCGACTACGGTGGTCGAGCCGGGCTGGGCGCTGGGCGTCGATCCCGATGGCACGCTGCGCCTCACCCGCACGGCGCCGCGCGCCCTTGGCCGGGCCAGCGGAACCGAGGCCGATCCGGTGCGGCTGGAAATCTTCAACGGTCTGTTCATGGCGATCGCCGAGGAAATGGGCAGCGCGCTGGCCCGCAGCGCGACGAGCGTGAACATCCGCGAACGGCTCGACTTCTCGTGTGCGCTGTTCGATGCCCAGGGGCGGCTGGTGGCCAATGCGCCGCATATGCCGGTGCATCTGGGATCGATGGGGGAAAGCGTACAGACCGTGCTCCGCGCACGCGGGCAGGGCGCGGACGGGCGCGGCATCCGGCGCGGGGATGCCTATGTTCTCAATGCCCCCTATGCGGGCGGAACGCACTTGCCAGACATCACCGTGGTCACTCCGGTTTTCATCGATAAACAAGGGGATGTGCCCGACTTCTTCGTTGCCGCAAGAGGTCACCACGCCGATGTCGGCGGGATCGCGCCCGGCTCGATGCCCCCCGGCAGCACGACCATCGCCGAGGAAGGGGTGCTGCTCGACAACGTGCTGTTGCTCGACGAAGGGCGGTTGCGGGAAGCGGAGCTGCGCGCGCTGCTTTCGTCCGGCCCATACCCCTCGCGCAATGTCGATCAGAACATGGCCGATCTGGCCGCCCAGCTGGCCGCCTGCGCGCGCGGGGCGAAGGGGCTGGCGGCGGCCTGCGCCGAGCATGGGCCGGGGGTAGTGAAAGCCTACATGGGGCACGTCCATGCCAATGCCGAAGAAGCGGTGCGGCGGCTGGTGGCGCGGCTGTCCGATGGCAGCTTCCGGATGGAAATGGACAACGGCGCGGTGATCGCTGTCGCGGTCAGCGTGGACCGCGCCGCGCGCCATGTTACCATCGATTTTGCCGGAACCAGCGCGCAGCTTCCCGGCAATTTCAACGCGCCGTTCAGTGTGGTCCGCGCGGCGACGATGTATGTGCTGCGCACGATGATCGACGATCCGATCCCGATGAACGAGGGTTGCCTTGCGCCCGTGACGATCCACGTGCCCGAAGGCTCGATGCTGAACCCCCGCTATCCCGCCGCCGTGGTCGCGGGGAATGTCGAAACCAGCCAGGCGGTGACCGACGCGCTGCTGGGCGCCTTCGGCGCGCTCGCTGCCAGTCAGGGGACGATGAACAACTTCACCTTCGGCAATGCGCGCTACCAGTATTACGAGACGATTGCCGGGGGTGCGGGTGCGGGGCCGGGCTTTGCCGGGGCGAGCGCGGTGCAGACCCACATGACCAACAGCCGCCTGACCGATCCCGAAGTGCTGGAAGCCCGCTTTCCGGTGCTGCTGGAGGAGTTTGCGATTCGGCGCGGATCGGGCGGGGAGGGCCAGTGGCGCGGCGGCGACGGGGCGGTGCGGCGGCTGCGGTTTCTGGAACCGATGCAGGCGGGCATCCTCTCCGGCCGCCGCAAGACCGCACCGTTCGGGCTGGCGGGCGGGCTGGCGGGGGCCAGCGGGATCAACCGGGTGGAGCGCGCTTCGGGCGAGGTGGAAGTGCTGGACGCGACTGCCAGCGTGGACATGGCGCCAGGCGACGTGATGGTGATCGAAACGCCGGGCGGGGGAGGATTTGGAGCGCATGACTGAGGCGGTGAACCTGTGGGTCCTGTCCGGCATAGCGGTGATGATCGCGGGTTTCGCGCTGCGCTTCAATCCGCTGCTGGTGGTCGCGGCGGCGGCTGGCGCGACGGGGCTGGCGGCGGGACTTGATCCGGTCGCCATCGTGTCCGCTTTTGGCAAGGCGTTCAACGACACCCGCTATGTCAGCGTGGTGTGGATCGTGCTGCCGGTGATCGCGCTGCTGGAACGCCACGGCCTGCAGGAACGCGCGCGGGTATTGATCGAGGACATGAAGGGCGCGACCTTTGCCCGGCTGCTCACCGGCTATCTGCTGCTGCGCCAGATCACCGCCGCACTGGGGCTTACCTCGATCGCGGGCCACGCGCAGACCGTGCGCCCGCTGGTCGCGCCGATGGCCGAGGCTGCGGCTGACCCGCAGGACGAGGCGACGCGCGAAGAGGTGAAGGCGCTGGCCGCCGCGACCGACAATGTCGGCCTGTTCTTTGGCGAGGACGTGTTTATCGCCATCGGCTCGATCCTGTTGATGAAGGGCTTCATGGCCCAGCAGGGGATCGAACTGGCCCCGTTCGAACTATCGGTCTGGGCGATCCCGACCGCGCTGTTCGCCTTTGCGATCCATGCTTTCCGGCTGTGGCGGTTCCAGCGGCGAAGGCTGACGCGATGATCGGTCTGGAGCAGGTCTATCTGGTCGCCGGGCTGTGCTTTGCGGCCTTTGCGCTGCTGTCGGCGCGCGATGGCGGCAATCCCCGGCGCTGGCTGAACGCCGCGTTCTGGGGGCTGCTGGCGCTGTCGATGCTGGCGGGGGACCGGCTGGGCGATTTCGGCAATGGGCTGCTGGTGCTGGCGCTGGTCGCGATTGCCGCGCTGGGCCTTGGGCGTGGCAGCGGGGGGGCGAGCGTGGAGGAGCGCAGCGCCGAAGCCGCGCGCCACGGCAACCGCCTGTTCCTGCTGGCGTTGGTTATCCCGCTTACCGCGCTGGCCGGAACGCTGGCATTCAAGCACTTGCCCGCGCTGGTCGATGCGAAGCAGGTGACGCTGGTCAGCCTGTCACTCGGCGTGCTGCTGGCGCTGGGCGTGGGCATGGTCTGGCTGCGCCCGCGCACGCTCGCTCCGCTGGAAGACGGGCGGCGGCTGATGGACGCGGTGGGCTGGGCGGCGATCCTGCCGCAGATGCTCGCCAGCCTTGGCGCGGTGTTTGCGCTTGCCGGGGTGGGCGAAGTCGTCGGCGGGCTGATGAGCGGGGTGATCCCCGAAGGCAGCCTGCTGGCCGCCGTGATCGCCTATGGCCTGGGCATGGCGCTGTTCACCATGGTCATGGGCAATGCCTTTGCCGCCTTCCCGGTGATGACCGCCGCGATCGGGCTGCCGCTGCTGATCCACCAATACCACGGCAACCCGGCGGTGGTGGCGGCGATCGGGATGCTCGCGGGATTCTGCGGAACGCTGATGACGCCGATGGCCGCGAACTTCAACGTGGTCCCCGCCGCGCTGCTCGACCTGAAAGACCGCAATGCGGTGGTCAAGGCGCAGATCGGCACGGCCCTGCCGCTGCTGGTTGTCAACATCGCCCTCATCTGGTTCCTGGCCTTCTGATGCACAGTCTCAACCCCGCCATCGCCGCGCGCTTCATGGCGCTGACCAGCGGCCACCTGACCCGCGAATATCCGCACAAGCTCGACCACGTGCTGGACGGACCGGAGGACGCGCAGACGCCAAGTGCGCTCCACCCGATCTTCCACGGCAGCTTTGATTGGCATTCCTGCGTCCACGGCTGGTGGCAGGTGCTGCGGCTGGCGCGGCTGTTTCCCGATCTGGAGCAAGCGGCCGGGGTGCGCGAACTGGCCGCACGGATGCTGACGGCGGACAATTTTGCGGTGGAAACCGCCTACCTCGCCCGCCCCTCCGCGCGCGGGTTCGAGCGGCCCTATGGCTGGGCCTGGGCGCTGGCCTTGCAGGGCGAGATGCGGCGGCACGATGCGCCGTGGGCGGGCCATGCGGACGCGTTTGCGGCGGCCTTTGCGGCGCGGTTCCATGCCTTCCTGCCACTTCAGACCTATCCGATCCGGGTCGGCACCCATTACAATTCCGCCTTCGCCATGACCTTGGCGCGCGACTGGGCGGCGGAGCACGATTGCGTGCTGGTCACCCTGATCGACACCCGAGCGCGCGACTGGTTCGGCCAGGATCGCAGCTGTCAGGCGTGGGAGCCGGGTGGGGACGAGTTCCTGTCCTCCGCGCTGTGCGAGGCGCTGGTGATGAGCCGGGTACTGGGCGCGGAATTCGCCCGGTGGTTCGATGCGTTCCTGCCCGATGCGGCGCAGGGCCTGCCCGCTACGCTGTTCAGCCCCGCCTCGGTCAGCGACCGCAGTGACGGCAAGATCGCGCACCTTGATGGCCTCAACCTCAGCCGCGCCTGGTGCTGGCGGGCGATTGCCCGCGCGCTGGGGGAGGGGCATCCGGTTTGCATGAGGGCGCGCGAGACGGCGGACCTGCACCTCGCCGCCGCGCTGCCGCACGTGGCGGGCGACTACATGGGCGAGCACTGGCTGGCGAGCTTCGCGCTGCTGGCGTTGGAAGCGGGGGGCTAAGCCAGCCCCCGGCGGCCCAGTTCGATCGCGCCGGTAATCCCGGCATCGTTCCCCAGCTGCGGCGTCACGATATAGCGCTCCAGCCCGGGATCGAGATGGGGCGAGTGGATATAGCCCGCGAACCGGGCCTCCGCCGCGCGGCGCAGCGCCTCGATCAGGCCGGGCACCTGCATCACCCCGCCGCCGAAGATCAACCGCTCGGGCATATGGGTCAGCAGCAGCACGGCGGCGAGCTGGGCAAGGTAGTGGGCGATCAGTTCGATCCGGTCCACTCCGGCCAGTTCCCCGCCCCAGCGCGCGCGGATCGCGGTGCCACTGGCCATCCCTTCCACGCAGTCATGGTGGACGCGGCAGGCGCCCGCGAAGACATCGCCGGGCAGGCGCGCGACCGGAATGTGGCCCGCCTCGTAATGCCCGAACCCGCCCAGCGGCACGCCGCCCCGCACCAGCCCGGCGCCGATCCCGGTGCCGACCGTGGTATAGGCGAACAGGCCGCAGCCGCGCCCGGCGCCCGCCAGTCCTTCGCCGATCGCGGCGGCGTTGACATCGGTGTCGCAGACCACCGGCACGCCGAATTCGGCCAGCGCGCGCAGGAAGTTCGCGCCCGGCCAGCCGGTCTTGGGCGTGGTTGTGATCGTGCCGTAGCCGGGCGAGGCGGGATCGTTGTCGAACGGGCCAAAGCTGCCCACCCCGAAGGCGGCGATGGGGCCATGCGCCGCGCCTGCCTGCCGGAAAAAGGCGCACATCTGCGGAAAGGTCGCGTCGGCCGAGGTGCTGTCAATCCGCCCGCGCGCCAGCACGGTGCCGTCCTCCCGCGCCAGCGCCAGGACGAATTTCGTGCCGCCAGCCTCCACCGCTCCGATCAGCCGCTGATCCATCCGTCCTCCTGTTCCGGACATCTGGCCGGATCGGCGCGGATGGTGCCAGTGCGATGCGGCGCTGCCAAGCGCTCAGCGTGAACGCGTGGCCGACCAGCTGCCGGTGGGGTTGCCCCACTTGTTCCGGCCCGACCATTCGCCCGCCCCGCCGGTGCGGTCGACCACGCCGTTGAGGCTGCCCGAAAAGCTGATATTGCCGACGAATTCCTGCTTCACCGAAAAGGTGCCGTTCAGCGTGGTGCGGATCATCCCGAGGTCCGAGACCGTGCCTGAAAACGATCCGCTGACCGGATCGCCCACGCACGGATACTTGGAGCAGACCCCGCTGAGCGTGCCCGAAACACTGGTGCCGGAAATGGTGAACCGGATCGATCCCGAACCCCCGCCGGAGAAGCGGCCGGTATAGGTGCCGGCAAAGCGGCCCGCGCCCAGCGGATCGGCCGCATCGGGATCCCACGGCCTGGTCGGATCGCGCCGCGCGTAGTTTTCGCGCAGTTCGTCATAGCGGGCCTGGTCGATCTTGCCGTCGGCCAGCTGCTGCATCACCCCGACCCACCGCTTGCTGTCCTGCCAGCGGACCTTCATCCCTTCCTCGTAAAGCGCCTGCTGTTCCGGGGTGCGGCGCCTGATCAGGCCGCTATCCTTGTCGAAATACATGTCGGCATCGATCGTGCGGACATTGCCGCGCTCGTCCATGATCTGGTTGACCGGCAACCATGGCTTGTTGAGGTAGCGTTCCTTGTATTCGGCCTCGCGCACTTCCTGCTCGCGCCTTTCCATTTCCTTCTCGATATGATCCTCGAAGATCTTCTCGCCCGCCATGGTGCCCAGCAACTGCCCGCCGGGCATCCACGACATACCCGCCATGCCGATGCCCTGAAGCAGCTTCTTGGCCGCTTCCTTGAACAGCACGTTGGCCGCCCCCGTGGCATCGCGTTCCGAGGCATAGGCGGCGGCCTTGGACAGTGTTGAGGTCAGGTCGATCACTTCCATCAGCTTGGCCAGCGTTTCGAACCTGCCGCCAACCGACTTCTGGGTTTCGATGTTCTGGCGCATGTCCTTGGCGGTTTGCAGCCCTTCCTTGCGCAATTCGGGCGACATTCCGGGGTTGGAGGCAAGGCCTTCCAGCCGCTTGATCATCTTGCTGCCCGCTTCGTGGCCATTGGACAGCGCCTCGCCGAACTCCCCGACCGCTGCGCTATTGCGATCGGCGCCCAGCACTTCGGTAATGGCCGGGGTATGGGTCAGCCAGATGTCGACGGCGATGCCAGGGAAACTGGGGCCGCCGCCCTGATTGGGCAGAGCCAGCGTGCCCTGTGAAACCTGACCCGAAACCTGGCCCGACCCCGGCTGCGCGCCAAGCGGCTGGATTATCAGGGCAGCGCCAGCCAGCGCGGCGCTGGCGAGAAGCAGGGCGCGGTTCATTGTTCACCTCCCTTGGATGCAGCTTCGCCAAAGGCGCGGTAACTGACCACGTCGAGCCGGACGAGCTGGGCGCTGCCGCTGGTCTTGTCGGTCTTGAGCGCGATGGCGAGGCCCGGTTCAAGCTGCGAGGCGAGCATCAGCACCTCTGCCTTGTCCGTAGCGACATAGGCCACCGGAGTCGCCGAATCGCGGACCTTGACGTTCAGCCTGGCGAGCGCCGCGACGCCCTGGGCCAGATCGCCTCCGCGCGCGGTCTTGCCGGTCAGGGCTTCGTCGCGCACCTCGCCCCATAGCCGGACGATGTCAGCGGACTTGCCGTCCGTGGCATAGACCGGAGCGATCTCTGCCTGGAAATCCTCGAACGGGACGGCGGCCAGCGTTGCCAGTCCGGCGCGTGTTTCGGACGGAATGGCGGCCAGCGGATCGCCGCTGCCGCCGAAAGCCGCGGTGAAAGCGGCGATGGTTTCGGCGGTAGTCCGGGCCAGTGCCTCGGGCGGGTAGAGATCCAGCGACTTCCACTTGCGCGCCAGCGACCAGGGCGGCGGCGATCCGCGCACCACGGCGCCCGGCAGCACTTCGGCCGAAACGATCCGCCAGCGCCCGTCGGCCTGCTGCTTCCAACCAGTCAGCAGCATGGTATCGCTGGCGGGGTGGTAATAGCCGACCAGCGGCGCATCGCCATCGCCCCGCGCCACAGTGGTCAGCGCGGTCGACAGGAACAGCTGCCAGTTGCCCTCCCAGCCGGGAGTGGTGAAGAATTCGCCGCCCAGTTCCTTGATCCTGAGATTGGCCTCGGGCGTCCCGTAGGCCTGCAGGCCCTTGAGCAGGCCGATCGTGGCCAGCGCCCGGAATGTTTCGGCCTGGATATGGAGCGCGCCGGGCGCGGCGGCGCCCGGCGCGGTGGCTGCCTGCTGCGCCTGCTCGCCCTGCGAACAGGCGGCGGGCAGGAACAGCAGGGCGGCGCAGCAGGCAAGTCCAAGCTGCCTTGGCCAGGCGGCCTTGCGCAAAATGGCGGATGGATCGGTCATGGCATATCCCCTTTGCCCGCAGGCTGGCGCGAACCTGGTGTCTTGTCCTTGACGGCGCTCAACAACGGACTTGACGCAGGTCATGGGAATTGCCCAGCTTTGGTGGCCTTATTCCTTGCGGGTCGCACCTGAGGAGTCTGAAGCGCATGGCACAAGGCCGTAATGCCGGGCTGGAATGGGAACTGGGCGTGCCGGTCCTGACCAACCGCTATCTGCTGGGGGCAATGCTGAAGGCCATTCTGGGCGGCGCGGTTGGCTGTACCGTGCTGGTCGGAATTCCGCTGGCGGTGCAGGGCGAATGGGATGCGATCCCGCCCCTGCTGGCGATGTTCGCGCTGACCTTCGTGGTTGTGCTGGGGCTGGCCCTGCTGGTCAGCGGCCTGATTTTTCGCAACCGCATCCAGACGCGCTTCCGGATCGACGCCACCGGCATCGAAATGACCCAGACCGACCGGACCGCGCGGGCGGGCAACCGCGCCGCGCTGATCGCGGGGCTGGTGCTGGGCAAGCCCGGGGCGGCTGGAACCGGGATGCTGGCGATCAGCCAGGAACAGCAGCGGCTGGACTGGGACGGCGCCTTTGCCGCGCGCTATGAACCGGCAACCGCGTCGATTTCGTTCCGCAACGGCTGGCGGACCTTGCTGCGGGTCTATTGCCTGCCGGAAAACTATGCGGCGGCGGCGGCGATGATCGAAGCGGCGATGGCCCGCCATGCCACGGCGACGCGGGTGCCGGCTCGATCCCCGCTGGGGCGCTATCTGCTGCGCACCGTGGTGGTGATCGCCTGCAGCCTGCCGCTGCTGGGCATGGCCGAGGAATACGACCTGTCCGGCTTCACGCCGTTCCTGATGCTGTGCTTCGCGCTGGCGATGGTCTGGCTGGTGCGGCCGCTGGCGCTGGTGGTGCTGGGCGTGCTGGCGTGGATGGGGCTGGAACTGGCCGCATCGCTGACCGAGCAGCGCGAATCGATGTTCGGCGGTGCGCCCTATCTGCGCTATGAAGTGCTGAGCGGCGATGACTGGGCGCTGCTGACGCTGTGCGGGATCTGCACGGCGGTGCTGGGCTGGCTGGCGGTCCAGACCTGGCGCGGGCGGATCGTTCCGGCGCTGACCCAGGACTGGGCGGATGCCGGCGATGACTGAGGCCGCGACAGACACCCCGATGCCGTTGTGGCGGACCCTGGCATCGCTGATGCTTGATCCGGGCGGCGTGGTGCGGCGCGGGCTGGGCGATGTGGGCCCGGCCGCGGCGCTGGCGATCCCGGCCACCGCCTTTACCCTGTTCTTCCTCCAGTCCGGGCTTGACCGGGTGCGCGGCGGCACCATCGACGGGACGGGGGTGGGGCTGCTTGCCGCTGCCGGGCTGGGACTGGGCACGCTGGGCGTGGCGCTGGTCGCGCTGACGGCCTGGGGGGCGGTGCGCGCGCTGGGGGGCACCATCGCCATGGCCGACGCGCTCAAGACCTTCGCGCTCTGCTATGCGCCGACGCTGGTCTACACGCTGCTGGGGATCGCCTGCAATCTGGCCTTTGGCTGGAATACGGCGCTGGCCTTTGGCGTTACCGGGGTGCTCTGGGCGCTGGGGCCGATGACCGGTGCGGTGCGCGAAATGCTGGGCGGGCGGCTGTGGCCGGCGCTGGCGCTATCGACATTGTGCGGCCTGCTGATCCTGTTCGGCTGGTCGCGGCTGGCGGTGCTGGCATGAGCGCGGCGCGGATCGACACGCCCGCGGCGCTGGCCGCGCTTGCCGTGCTTGGCTGGCTGAGCGGCGGCGCCGCAATGGCGCTGGCCGGGCCGCTGCTGGTGCTGGCGTTGTTCGCCCCGCTGCTGGCAGTGGTCGCCAGCGCCAACCCGCAGCGCAAGGCCGATCCCGGACTGTTCGCGCTGCTGATGCGCGGGATGCTGGCTGCCGTGCCCTTTGCCCTGCTGGCGCTGGCCAGCCGTTACGGGCTGGGCTGGGACGCCGGGCAGGTGTTCGCCGGTGCCGCCATCGCGGCGGGCGGCGGCGGCGCGGCGCTGGAATTTAGCCGCGCGGGCTGTGGACGGATCACCGGGGTCGTGCTGCCCGGCCTGTGGGCATCGCTGGTGGTCATGGCCTGGATGCTGGCCAGCACCATGCTGAAGGGAGCCGGACTATGAGGCGCCTGATCGCCCTGATGCTCGCGCTGCTGTGCTGGGCGGCTCCGGCAGCGCTGGAAGCGCAGTCGCGCCCTCCCGAACGACTGAACGTGCGCAGTCCCTATGAGGACCGCGAGGTTTGCCCCTACAATCCGGAAACCCGCAGAGCGGAATGCCCCAGGGGCACGGTTACGCCTGGCCCGATGGTCAGCACCCAGCCCCAGCCGGGCCAGACCGTGGTCATTCCCACCGCGCCGATCGAGCCTGCTGAAGTCTCCGACCCGCCGCCCAAGGCCGCCAGTCCCTACACCTCCGTGCCAACGGTATGGGGAGGGGACACCAGACCGACCGTGCAAGGCTTCCCCGAACCGGAAACCACCGGCCCGGTTACCTCCGCCACGCCAGGGGCCGATGGCAGCGGTGCCGTGCCACCTGCCGCCGACCTTGGCGCTGTGTCGGCGGATCAGGCCGTCGCGGGCGTTTTTGCCGCTCCGCCGCCACCCGGGTTTTCCGGCGTCGGTCCCGTTCCCGGCCCCGAAACCATGGGGCAGGCGGTTGCGGGAGTGGTGCTGCCCGGCCTTGCCATCATCCTCATCAACACGCTCGCCGGGTTGCCTGGTGGTGGCTTCGGCGGCGGGCTTGGCGGCGGGGCGGGCGGCGGCGTTCCCGCACCGCAGGCCCCCCCAACGCCCGATACCGCCGCAATCGAGGAAGCGCGCGCCAAGGCCGAGGCCTATGCCGACTGGCTCAAGCAGCGCGAGGAAGACCTCAAGCAGGTGCGCGAGCAGAAATCGTTCATCGCCGCGACGGCCGCCGGAGTCGGGCAGGCGGGCTTCAATACCGCCGCCCATGCCCAGCAGCTGGCCGACCTGACCCAGCGCGAAAACGAACTGACCGCAGCCATCGCCAAGAGCGGCGGCGATACCTCCTATGTCGCCACGGTGCGCGATACGGTGCAGGTCGGCGCCGGGTTCATCGAGGCGAACCGGATCGCCAAGGAATACGACAAGGCCCAGGCGCTCGCCGCCGCGCGGGCCAAGATGGAACAGCTGGAAAAGGACCGCGCGCAGACCCAGACGGATTACTGGAAGGACGTGCGCGAAGGCTTCTGGGACAACATGGTCAAGGATGTCGATGCCATCCCCGGCCAGTTGCAGGATGCCGCCAAGGCCGGGCTGAAGACCATCGGCACGGTGGTTGGCGAAAGCGCCAAGGCGCTGACCGATCCCGCCAACTGGCACGATGCGGCGACGGCTGCGGTGGATACAGTGCGCGATATCATTGCTCATCCGGTCGATTCGGCGGTCAAGGTCGGAAGCTTCTATGGCGGGGTCGCCAAGGTGGCGGGCGCGGCCGCGCATCATGCCGTTACCCATCCGGTCGAAACCGTGAAAGCGGTGCTGGGCGCGGACAACTGGGAGAAGGCCTTCGACCCGAATGTCCCGGTGACCGAACGGATCGTGCGCACGGTGGTTGGCGTATTCGATACCGCCGCGACCCTGGCCGGAGTCAAGGCCGCCGCGACGGCGGGCAAGAAGGCGGTGACCGAACTGGCCCAGGCCCTGGGCAAGACCGAAGCGGCCAGCGGCGGCGCCAAGGCGGTGTGGATCGAGAACAAGTTCTCGAAAAAGCTGCTGCAGGATTCACGCAACAGTTCGCGGCTGGAACAGATCGGCGGCCCGCTGGGCGACCGGCGCTACACCATTACCGAGGACCCGCTTGTCAAGGTCGAGGGGATCGGCGGCAAGCTGGCCGGATCGAAGGAGGGACTGCTGAGCGGGATGACCGAGGAAGCCCGCAAGCACGCCCAGATGGTGACCGACCGCTATGGCGTGAAACTGGACGTGCGGCCCACCAACCAGGCCGCGCACGACCTGATCAAGAGCGGCGAGGCGGTGCCCAAGGCGCCGCACTGCAAGTCGAAGACGATCAACGAGCTTGACCTGCATCTGGGCGCCGATCCGACCGATGCTGGCAAGGCGGGCTATTTCAAGCCGACCAGACCAAGCGCGGCCGAGCTGGAAAAGCTCCCGCCCGAAACGGCCAAGAAGGTGATGAAGCGCTACAATGATCGGCTGGAGGAATACAAGGACCAGGCCGAACACATCGAGGAACTGACCAAGCAGGGCAAGGTCACGGTCAAGCACGGGGTGGTCTATGATGGTCCAACCGGCAAGCCCTATACCGGGGACCACGACCTGTTCGACATCCGCGATGCCACAACCGGGCGTCCCTTGCCGCGCTATCAGATCGGCCCTGACGGGCAGGTGCTGATGAATGCCGATGGCACGCCCAAACTTAACCCGGTGCGCGAACAGATCATCAAGGAGCTCCAGCAGCCGCCGATGAGCGTGCAGCATGGCGCGCACATGGACTGGAAGTACGATCATCTGTCCAAGGATGTTCCCGCCGGGTCGCCGCCGGGCACGAAATCGGACTTCGAGATCGCCCAGGGCATCGATCGCGGGGTTACCGGCAAGCACAAGGACGGGGGCGAACCGCTGATCACCTTCGTGTCCGGCACCAGAACCCCGGTCGGTTCGTGGTTCTCAGGCGACAGGTAGGGCCATGTATTTCCAGGAAGAAGAACGCAACCGCATCGTCAGCCGCTATGCCGCGCTGTACCGGACCGTGCTGTTCGAAGGCGATGATGGCAGCGCGGCGGCAGAGCTGGCGGAACTGGGCCGCACCTATGAGGCGGGATTGCCGCAGGTGCCCTTCGCGCGCTGCCCGATCGGCGGCGAGGTGCAGTTTCACAGCTTCGATCCGTTCGGACTGGACGGGCCATGGTGGAACCATGACGCGCCGCTGCGTCCGCTGATGGAGCGCATTCCATCGTGCCTGGCGGTTACCGGAGCGGTGGCGCTGGGCGGAGATGCCGGCAATGTTCCGTGGCTGTGCCGCCCGGGCCCGGGCGCTCCCTATGTCCTGCCGCACCTGCTGGCCGTGGACGGCGTGTTCGCCACGATCCGCCAGCTTGCCGTGGGGCCGCATACCGCCTGGGCGGTGTGCTATTTTGGCGCCGAAGTGCCCGGCGGGATGGCTATGCCCAATGCCTGGGGAACCGGCACATACTGGGATGCCAGCGATGGCGCGCCCGGCTGGACCAGCACTCCCGTCGATCCGGCAGAGCGTGAATTCACGCTCAGTCCGTGGATTGCGCGGGGCAAGCTTTACTGGATCGCTCCGGGTGATGACACGCTGACGCTGCGCACCGAGGTCGCTTCCTGTCCGTTCGTCGGCCTGCCTGGCGAGCAGCGCGAGCAACGCATCGCGTTCGGCCGCCTGCGGCTGGACGATGTTTTGCCGCCAGAGCCCGTGCGGCTGACCGGCGCGGAGACGATCGGCGACTTCGCGCTGTTCGAACTGGAAGACGGCCTGCGCGAGGAACTGCATCTGCCGCCGGTGCCCGTTCCGGTCCGCTCCACTCGGCGGGGCGAGGTGTTCGCGCCGGGCCGCCCGGTGGATCTGGGCGCGATGCTGATCGAGGTCGAGGCTTTCGTCGAGGCGAACCCCGCGCTCGCGCCCGGCTATGCGCCGCTCCAGGCCGCACTGGGGCTGAGCGCCGGGATGGCCGAGGCCCAGGCGGGTGCGCACCTGCGCGCGCTGGCCTGCTATGCCGCCGGGCTGAAAGTCGCTCCTGACAGCGTGGCGCTGCGCAGCCACGAGGCGCTGTCGCTGTTCGCGCTGGGCCGCTCTGCCGAGGCGAAGGAGCGGCTGGAAGCGCTCGTCGCGGCGGTGCCGCGCGGGCAGATCCTGCCGCTGGTCTGGATGCTGCTGGCCCGCCTCTACGTCGCCGATGGCGAGGCGGACAAGGCGCGTCCGCTGGTCGATGAAGTTGCCGCGTTCGGTGGCCAGGATCAGGCGGTGGCCCGGTTTCGCGCCGTGCTGGATGGCGGCAGTGCGCCGCCCCAGTCCGCCATGCCGTCCGTCGCTCCGCCCGCCGAGCCAGCAGCCGAACCGCCCGCCGTACCGACTGAGCCGCCGCCACCCGCACCTCCGGTGCGCAAGCGCAGCCTGGTGCTGCCGGTGCTGGTTGCGGCGGCGCTGGGAATCGGCGGGTTTGCCGCCTGGAAGACCCTTGGCGGCGGGCAGGAAGCCACCCCCGCCGCGCCGTCTGCCGCCCCCGAAGTTCCCGCCGCGACAGGCGGAGCCGCGCCCGAAGCGGTGCCGGCCAGCGATCCGCTGACCGAGCAGCAACGGCGCGACATCGCCGGGATCTGGGCTCCCGAGGAAGGCGGTTGTAGCACCGGCTTCGGCTTCGCCTTCACCCCCGCTGGCCGCTATGCCGAGGGCGATGAATACATGGGCGAGGAGGGGCGCTGGGAAATCGTCGGTGGCAAGCTGATCGAGACGGTAACACGGGCCTACGCTGCCGAGGACGAGGTCAGCGAGCGCAAGGTCAGCGCGGTTTCCAAGCGTTACGAATACACCATCGGCGAACTGACCGCGCGGCGGCTGGTGCTGGTCAACGGCGAGGCAAGCATGGCCTTCGTGCGCTGCCCGGATGGTCGCCGGATGTTCACCGATGGCGAGAGCTATCCCTGATGGCGCGGTCCGCGACTTTGCGGATGACAGCGCCCGGCGCCGGGCCTAAGGGCGGCGCGTGACCGCTCTGCGCACCCTGCTGCTGCGCCACCGCGCGCTGGCCATCCTGCTGCTGGCGGCGGCGCTGTGCCTCAAGGCGCTGGTGCCTGCCGGTTATATGCTGGAAGCCGGGCACAAGGTGCTGAGGGTTGCGGTCTGCCTTGATAGTTCGGGGCATACGGTTACCCGCGATATCGTCGTGCCGATGAAGGGCTCGCCCGCGGGCGACGCCGCCAAACACGCCGCTGCGGGCAAGGCCTGTGCCTGGTCCTCGCTGGCCATGGCCTCGCTGGGCGGGGCCGATGCGCTGCTCCTGGCCGCCGCGCTGGTCTTCATCCTCGCGCTGGGCTTCGCGCCCCTTGCCGCGCCGCGCCCGCGCCGCGCGGTGTGGCTGCGCCCGCCGCTGCGCGGACCCCCGCTTACCGCCTGAACCCACGCGGCTCCTCAGGGAGCCAAGCCGCGCGCGCCGGATCGCTGGTGCGGGCGCCTATTCCCACGTGTTCAGGATGCTTTCCATGATTTTTCCGCGCCGCGCGCTGTGCGCCTCGCTGCTTGCCACCACCTGCCTGCTTCCCGCCGCCGCACTGGCCCAGGAAGCCGCCAGCCTGCCCCCACTTGACGTTGAATCCGCTGAAAGCGGCGAAAGGCCGAAGCCGCCCCGCAGGGTGGTTCACGGATCGGCCGCGACGAGATCCGCCGCCGCCAGAGCGGCACCAGCGATACCGCCGACCTGCTGCGCACCATCCCGGGCGTCAGCACCAACACCGGCGGCGGCTTCTCCTCGATGCCGGCCGTGCGCGGCATGACCGAGCAGCGGCTGAAAGTGACGGTCGATGGCCACCCGATCGATCTGTCCTGCCCCAACGACATGAATTCCCCGCTGTCCTACACCGATCCGCAGACGATCAACGCAATCAGGGTGATGGCCGGGGTCGCCCCCGTTTCGATGGGCGGCGACAACATCGGCGGGGTGATCGACGTTTCCAGCGCCCGCCCGCAGTTTTCCGCAGGAGGCACCACGATCAGCGGCGAAGTGTCCGCCTTCTACCGATCGAACGGTGACGGCTTTGGCGGATCGGCGCGGGTCACCGTGGCGGGCGAGAACCTGGCCGCGACCTATACCGGCAGCTACACCCAGTCGGAAAACTACACCGGCGGCGGCAACCGGGGCGTGGTGCGCTCAACCGAATTCGCCAAGACCGACCACGCGCTGGAACTGGCGGCGCAGGGCGGCTTCGGGCTGGTGCGGCTGAAGGGCGGCTATCACTTCGCGCCCTATGAAGGCTTCGCCAACCAGGCGATGGACATGACCGACAACCGATCGTGGTTCGTGAACCTTGGTTACGAGGGCGAGTTCGATTTCGGCACGGTGCGCTTCACCGCCGATTACCGCGACACCGACCATGCCATGAACTTCCTGGCGGACAAGCAGCCCGGCGCGATGCCGATGAATACGGAAGTTCACACCTTCAGCGCCGCGCTCAAGCTCGATCTGCCGCTGAGCGCGCGCGATACCCTGCGGACCGGGTGGGAATACCATCACCAGTGGCTGAACGACTACTGGCCGCCGGTCCCCGGCAACATGATGATGGGGCCGAACACCTTCGTGAATCTGAATGCCGCCCACCGCGACCGCTTCGGCACCTTCGGTGAATGGGAAGCGCGCTGGAACGAACGGCTGACCAGCGTGATCGGCGTTCGGTTTGAACGGGTCAGCATGAACACCGGCATTGTCC
The DNA here is from genome assembly GCA_016719755.1 of Novosphingobium sp. GTDB lineage: Bacteria > Pseudomonadota > Alphaproteobacteria > Sphingomonadales > Sphingomonadaceae > Novosphingobium. Next base: position 27,604 of record JADJYM010000013.1, read on the forward strand.
AGCCGTACAGCACTACCATGATGAACATGGACGATGCCATGGCGGCTGCCGTGTTCAACGCGGCGGACCGCGCGCGGGCGGACGTCAACTGGTCGGCCTCGGCGCTGGTCAGCTACGTTCTGGCGGACGGCGTCTCGCTTGAACTTGGCTATGCCCACAAGGCGCGCTCGCCCAACCTTTACGAGCGTTATTCGTGGGGGCGCGGGGCCATGGCGAGCCGGATGATCGGCTGGTACGGTGATGGCAACGGCTATGTCGGCAACCTCAATCTGCGCCCCGAGCGCGCCGATACGCTGAGCGCCGCGCTGGAGGCCAAGGGCACCGGCTGGTCGCTGCGGATCGCGCCGCACTACACCCATGTCGATGACTATATCGATGCGGTGTTCGTGAAGAAGATCACCAACATGATGGGGATGCCCACCCCCTGGGTGCAGTTGCAGTTCGCCAACCAGCAGGCGGAATTCTACGGGCTGGACCTGTCGGGCGAAGTGACGCTGCGGCGCGGCGCGGGCAGCGATGGCACCACGCTGGGTGCCTCGCTGTCATGGCTGAGGGGGCAGAACCTGTCTGACGGCGGCCCGCTCTACCGGCAGATGCCGCTCAATGCCAGGGCCTCGCTCCAGCACCGCCAGGGCGCGCTGGAAGCGGGACTGGAACTGGAATGGGTGGCTGAAAAGACCCGCGTCGATGCGACCCGCAAGGAACCCGTGACCGGGGCCTATACGCTGGTCAACCTGCGGCTGGCCTATGACCTTGGCCCGGTGCGGCTCAGCGTCGAGGCGCTCAACCTGCTCGACAAGGCCTATGACCTGCCGCTCGGCGGGGTCTCGCTGGGCGACCACAAGGCCACAGGCGTGCTGCGCCCGGTCCCCGGACGCGGGCGTTCGGTCAACTTCGGCCTGAGCGCGAGCTTCTGACGATGGAATCGGTGGCAGGGGCAGGGCAGGGCGGGCGGGCGCGGCTGGTTTCCGGCCTCGCTTCGCTGGCTCTCCACGCGCTTGCCGCTGCGGGGGTGCTGGCCGTGTCGGGAGTGGAGCCCCCTTCCATCCCGCACGGCCCCGCGCGGCTGACCGTTGTAACCCTGAAGGCCGAGGCGCACCCCCCTGCGCCCAAGGCCCCGGGGGCGGTTCAATCCCGCGCGGGCGGCGAGCCTCGGCCCGTCCGGCCCCCCACCTTGCCGATCATGCCGCGACCCGCGCTGGCCGGGGCTGCGGCTTCGGCGCAGCCTGCCGCGCCGGCGCCCGCGCCCGCGCCGCGCGCCGAGGCGGCACTCCCCGCGCTGCCTCCGCCTCCGCCGCCGCCAACGGCGCGCCGGGAGCAGTCGGACGATGCCTTTGCCGCCTATCGGCAGACCTTGTGGCGGCACATTGCGGCGCGGGCTCCGCGCGGCACGCAGCCGGGCGGAGAGGCCACGGTGCGCTTTCGCCTGTCCCCCTTGGGCGCGCTGCTTTCCGCCGAGATCGCGGGCAGCAGCGGCAGCGCCAATCTTGATCGGATCGCGCTGCGCACCCTGCGGCTCGCCAGCCCCATGCCTGCGCCGCCCGCAGGGGTTTCCGCCGACCGGCTGGTCTTCACCCTGCCAGTGCGGTTTCATTAGCGAGTGCGTTTTTGACCTGTGTCCTTGTCAGGGGGCAGGGCCGGGAGCAGGGTGCGGCCATGGGACACACCTTGAAACTGCGCTTTCACGGCGCGGCGCGCACCGTCACCGGATCGTGCCACGAATTTACCTGCGGCCCCTCGCGCGTGCTGGTCGATTGCGGGCTGTTCCAGGGTTCGCGCACGCTGGAGGGGCTGAACGCCGGGGCCTTTGGCTTCGATCCGCGCAAGGTGGACGCGGTGGTGCTGACCCACGCGCATATCGATCATTCAGGCTTGCTGCCGCGCCTGGTCGCGCAAGGGTTCACCGGGCGGATCTGGTGCACCCAGCCGACCGCCGACCTGCTGGAATACATGCTGGCCGATGCGGGCCGGATCCAGGAGGCGGACACCATGCGCCGCAACCGCCGCCGCGACCGCGCGGGTGAGACAGAGTTCGATCCGCTTTATACCGAGGCCGACGCTCTGGCCGCCTGGGGCCAGTGCAGCCCGGTGGAACTGGGCGAATGGTTCGAGCCCGCCCCCGGCTTTCGCGCGCGGCTGTGGAACGCGGGGCACATCCTGGGATCGGCTTCGGCGGAACTGGAAGCGGGCGGAGCGCGGGTGCTGTGTTCTGGCGATCTTGGCCCCGCCAACAAGGTATTCCACCCCGATCCCGAAAGCCCCGCCGGGTTCGACCACGTGCTTTGCGAAAGCACCTATGGGGACCGCGAACGCGAGGAGCTGACGATTGCCGCGCGGCGCAAGCTGCTGGAAGCGGAGATTCACGGCGCGCTGGTGCGCGGCGGCAACCTGGTGATCCCGACTTTCGCGCTGGAGCGCACGCAGGAACTGCTGTTCGACATTGCCGAACTGGTCCGCGCGAAAGCGATTCCCGACGTGCCGGTGTTCATCGACAGCCCGCTTGCCAGCCGGGCCACGGGCGTGTTCCAGCGCCACGCGGGCGATCTTGAGGATGTCGATCCCGCCTGCACGTTCAAGGCGCCGAACTTTCACTTCACCGAAAGCGTGCAGGAATCGATCCGGCTCAATTCGGTGTCCGGCGCGATCATCATGGCCGCGTCCGGCATGTGCGAGGCCGGGCGCATCCGCCACCACCTGATCCACAACCTCCACCGCCGCGAATCGACCGTGCTGTTCGTCGGCTTCCAGGCGGCGGGAACGCTGGGCCGGGTGATCGCGGAGGGCGCGGAGCGGGTGCGCATTTCGGGCGAGGACGTGATCGTGCGCGCCGCGATCCGGCGGCTCGATTCCTATTCCGCCCATGCCGATCAGGGCGAACTGGCGAACTGGATCGCCGCGCGCGCGCCGGTGGCGGGCAGCCTGTTCCTGATCCATGGCGAGCAGGAGGCGCTGGAGGCGCTGCGGGGGCTGGCGCTCCAGCGGCTGGAAGGCACGCAGGTGGTCCTCCCCGAAATCGGCGAGGTCTATGAACTTCCGCCGGGCGAACCGGCGCGGCGGACCCAGACCGGACGCACCGACCTGACCCAGGCGCTGGGGCATGACTGGCAGAATTCCTATGCCCAGTTCGTCACCGGACTGAAGCGCGACCTTGCCGAGATCAGGGACGAGCGCGAGCGGCAAAAGGCCATCGCGGCAATGCGCGAGGTGCTGGACAGCTACACCCGCCACCGTGAAGCCAGGCGCCGGAGAGGCAAGCACTAATGGCCGGGGGCGCGGCGATCTACCGCACCCGGGGCCTGACCAAGAGCTATGGCGAGGGGCCGGCGGCAGTCCACGCGCTGCGCGGGGTGGACCTGACGGTGCACGAGGGCGAGCTGCTGGTGCTGCTTGGCCCGTCGGGTTCGGGCAAGTCGACCCTGCTCAACATCCTGGGCGGGCTGGACAGCGCGACCAGCGGGCAGGCGTGGTTCCGGGATCAGGAAATCACCGCGCTCGATGCCGATGGCCTGACCGAATACCGACGCCGCTCGATCGGCTTCGTGTTCCAGTTCTACAACCTCATCGCCTCGCTCACCGCGCGCGAGAACGTGGCGCTGATCACCGATATCGCCGAACGTCCGATGACGCCGGAACAGGCGCTGGCGCTGGTCGGGCTGGAGGACCGGCTCGATCATTTCCCCGCCCAGCTTTCGGGCGGCGAGCAGCAGCGCGTCGCCATCGCCCGCGCCATCGCCAAGCGGCCCGAAGTGCTGCTGTGCGACGAGCCGACCGGCGCGCTCGATTCCAAGACCGGGGCGCGGGTGCTTTCCGCGCTCGACACGATCAACCGTGAGGTCGGGACGACCGTGTTCATCATCACCCACAACGCGGTGATCGCGGACATGGCGGACGAGGTGATCCGCTTTGCCGACGGGGGCATCGCCAGCCATAGCCGCAACGCGGTGCGCCGCGCGGCCACGGATCTGGCCTGGTGATCCGGCTTTCGCCGCTGAATACCAAGCTGCTGCGCGACCTGTGGCGGCTGCGCGCGCAGGCGGTGGCGATCGCGCTGGTGATGGCGGCGGGGGTGGGCATGGTGGTCATGTCCTATGGCATGATCCGCAGCCTCGAGGCGACGCGCGAGGCCTATTACGCGCGCTATGCCCTGGCCGACCTGTGGGCACCGCTGCGCCGCGCGCCAGACAGCCTGGCCCGCGAGCTGCGGGACCTGCCGGGGGTGGCGGGAGTGGAAAGCCGGGTTTCTGCCCATGCCACGCTGGATATCGCCGGAGTGGCGGAGCCGGTTTCGGCGCGGATTCATTCGCTGCCGGTGGGCCTCAACCGGCTGGTCCTGCGTTCCGGCCGCCTGCCGCGCGCCGCCGACGAAGTGGTGGCGAGCGAGCTGTTCGTGAAGGCGGCGCGGCTTTCGCCGGGTGACCGTCTGCCCGCGCTGGTTCACGGCAAGCGGATCGAGCTGCGGCTGGTCGGCACCGCGCTTTCGCCCGAATATGTCTACTCGGTCGCGCCGGGGCAGATCTTCCCGGACAACCGTCGCTTCGGCGTGCTGTGGATGGCGCGCGAACCGCTGAGTGCGGCGCTCGACATGCGCGACGGTTTCAACGAGGTGCTGGTGCGGCTGGCCCCCGGAGGAAGCGAGGCGGAGACGATCCGCCGCATCGACCTCCTCACCGCCCCCTATGGCGCAAACGGGGCCTTCGGGCGTGATCTGCTGGTGTCGGACCGCTTCGTTTCCAGCGAGATCGACCAGCTGCGCACCACGGTGGAAATCCTGCCGCCGATCTTCCTGGGGGTCGCGGCCTTCCTGCTCAACATCCTGCTCGCCCGGCTGGTCGATACCGAGCGCGAGGTGATCGGGCTGCTCAAGGCCTTTCGGTTACCGCAACGGCGCGATCGTGCGGCATTATGCGGCGCTCGCTGTGCTGCTGTCGCTGGGCGGGGTGGTGCTCGGCTGGGGGTTGGGGGCCTGGATGGGGCGCGGGATCGCGGGGATGTACCAGGATTTCTATTCCTTCCCGTTCCTGAACTTCGTCGGCGGCGTGGACATCTACCTTGGCGCGGGCGCGCTGGCGCTGCTCGCCGCGGTGCTGGGCGCGGCGGGGGCGGTGTGGCGCGCGCAGCGGCTCACCCCGGCGGAAGCGATGCGCCCGCCAGCCCCGGCGCGCTATTCGCGGCGCGGCGTGGCCGAACGGATCGTGCGGGCCATGCCGGACGAGCCATCGCGGATGATCCTGCGCGGCCTGTTTCGCCGCCCGCTGCGCAGCGCGGCCAGCGTGGCGGGCCTTGCGGCGGCGCTGGCGCTTTACGTCGCCTCGGCCAGTTCGACCGACAATGTCGAGCGGATGATCGACCTCGCCTTCGTGCGCGGCCAGCGCGCCGACCTGTCGCTGACCTTTGCCGAGCCGCGCGACGGGCGCGTGCTGCGCGAACTGATGGCGCTGCCCGGCGTTCAGCGGGTGGAGACCTGGCGCGGGGTTTCCGCCGAACTGGTGAGCGGCTCCCGCCACACGCGCGAGAGCGTGCTGGGCCTGCCGCGCGGGGGCAGCCTGATGCGGCTGGTGACGCTGGACGGCGATGTGATCGAGCCACCGCCGCGCGGCGCGCTGATTTCCGGCCAGCTCGCCCGCAAGCTGGGGGTGGTTGCGGGAGACAGCATTGCGGTGCGCGTGACCGAGGGCGAGCGGCAGAGCTTTACCCTGCCGGTCATGCAGGTGATCGACGTGCCGCTGGGCGCCTCGGTGGTGGTGGAGCGCGGGGAACTGGCCCGCCTGCTGCGCGAGGGCGATGTCGCAAGCGGGGCCTATGTCATGGCCGAGCCGGGCAAGCTCGACGCGCTTTACGCCGCGCTCAAGCAGACGCCGATGGTGGCGGGGGTCACGGTTGCTTCGGCGGCGCTGCGCGGCATCCGCGAAACGATTGCCCAGTCGATGGGGATCGTCACCCTGTTCAATACCGTGTTTGCCGTGCTGATCGTGGTGGGGGTCACCTATACCGCCGCGCGGATCAGCCTGTCGGAGCGGGCGCGCGACCTCGCCTCGATGCGGGTGCTGGGCTTCCGCAAGGGCGAGGCGGGGTTTGTGCTGGTGGGCGAACTTGCGCTGACCGCGCTCGCCTCGGTGCCGCTGGGGCTGGTCCTGGGGGTGGCGCTGTCGCGCTATATCACAGCGAGCTTTTCCAGCGACCTGTTCCTGATCCCCTCGGCAATCAGCGCGAAAACGCTGGCCCAGGGGGTGTTCGTGGTGGCCGCATCGGCGGGGGCGGCGGCCTGGCTGATCCGGCGCAGCGCCGACCGGCTCGATCTGGTAAGAGCGCTCAAGACTCGGGAGTAAGCATGAAGTCCAAGGCCCTGACCGGACCCCGCATCACCGCCGCGCTGGTGATCGCCGCGCTGGCGCTCGCAGTGTGGTTCCTGCTGCGCAAGCCCGCGCTGGAAGTGGACCTGGCCGAAGTGACGCGCGGGGCCATGCAGGTCAGCGTCAGCGACCTTGGCGAAACGCGGGTCCGCGATCTGTACACCGTATCCTCTCCGGTCACGGGCGAAGTGCTGCGCATTCCCTTCAAGCCCGGCGCGCAGGTGTTGCGCGGGGCAAGTGTGCTGGCGGAAATCCAGCCGGTAGAGCCAAACCCGGTCGACCGGCGCAGCTATGCCGAAACCGCCGCGCGGATCGGCGCGCTGGAAGCGGACCTGTCCGCCGCGCGCGCCCGGGTCCAGCAGGCGGGCGCGGCCGAGCGGCTGGCCGAGGCCGACCACGGACGGATCGCGGCGCTGACGGCCAAGGGCTTTGTCAGCCGCGCCCAGGCCGACGCCGCCCGCGCTTCGCGCGATTCCGCCCGCGCCGCCAGCATGGCCGCGCGGCAGGGCGAGGATGCGGCGCGCCACGCGCTGGAAGCCGCGCGGGCCTCGCTGCGCGGCGGCGGCGGCGCTCCCGCCGGGCAGGTGGTGCGCCTGACCGCGCCCGTTTCCGGATCGGTGCTGCGGGTGCTGCACGAAAGCGCCGGGCCGGTGGTGGCGGGCACGGCGCTGATGGAACTGGGCGATCCCGCCGGAATCGAGATCGTCTCCGATATGCTTTCCGCCGATGCGGTGAAGGTCACGCCGGGCGCGCTGGTGGAGATTGACGCCTGGGGCGGCGAAGCGCCGCTGAAAGGCAAGGTGCGGCTGGTCGAGCCCTATGGCTTCACCAAGATTTCCGCACTGGGGGTTGAGGAACAGCGGGTCAACGTGGTGATCGACCTGACCGACCCCGTACCCGCCCGCGCGCGGCTGGGGCATGGCTACAGGGTGATCGTGCGGGTGGCCCTGTGGTCCGCGCCGGACGTGCTGCGCGTGCCGCTGGGCGCGCTGTTCCGGCAGGGCGATGGCTGGGCGGCGTTCACGCTCGGCAGCGATGGCCGCGCGCGCAAGGTGGCGGTCAGGGTCGGCCACATCAACGATGACAGCGCCGAAGTGCTGGGCGGCCTTGCGGCGGGGGACAAGGTTGTGCTGCACCCGGGCGAAAAGGTTGCCGATGGGGTGAAGATCAGGCCGCCTGGCTGATCCCGGCCAGCAGCCGCTGCTGCTCTGCCTGCGGGCGGTAGAGGAAATCTGCGGGCAGGCCCAGCCGCGTGCAGGCCTGCGCTGGCGGCGATGCGGGATCGAACTTGCGATCGGCCATGCGCCCGGCAAGTTTCAGCGCCAGCCGGTCGGTCAGCCTCAGGTCGTAGTGGCTCCCCAGTTCCAGCCGTGCCCGCACACGCGGCGGCAGCAGCGAGACTGCGGCGCGCGCAACCGCGCGGTGCAGGAAGCGCGGGATGCTGGGCGCGGCGGTGCCGGATTCGATGATGTCCAGGAATTCGAACAGGATCGGATGCGGTTCGAACCGGGGTTCGAGTTCTTCCAGCATGGCCATGAAATCATCGACCGACTGGGGCGTGCGCCGCGCGCCGAACTGGCTGCCCACGGCTTCGCTATCGCGCAGGAAGCGGTCCTGATCGGCTTGCGGCAGCGGCGCGACGAAGCGGTCGTAGGCGGTGAGGAAGCCATAGGCTGCCGTGGCCGCCACCCAGTCGAGCAGCACCGGGTCGAGCGCCTTGTAAGCCTCACCCGCAGGCGTCTCGCCGGTAACCCTGGCGTGCATCCGGGTAACGCCCGCAATCACCTGCTTTGCAAGGCTGGCCGGGCCATAGCAGGCAAGCAGCGCGACCGTGCCGGTGCGGCGCGAGCGGCCGATGGGATCGGCCTTGTAGGTCGAATGGTCCCACACCCCGCTGCGGATGCGCGGTTCGGCGAATTCCAGCAGGACGGCGGCGATCCCGCCGATCCCCAGCGCGATCTGGTTTTTGTAGATGCGCCATTGCACCGAATCCGGAGCGAGCAGCGCAGGTTCGCCTGCGGGACTTGCGAAGTTGATCGCCTTGCCCAGGTAGGTTTCCTGCACTGCCGCGCTCCTTTTTCGGCCTCAGTCAGCTTAGAAGTTGTAACCCAGCGTCACCCCGAAGGTGCGCGGCGGGTTGGGGAACCGGACCACGACGTTGGCATTGCTGGCCACGGCCGACCAGTAATACTTGTCGAACAGGTTCTTGGCCCAGATCGAGGCCGACCAGCCGCTTTCGCTTTTTACCCCAAGGCTGGCGTTCACCACGGCATAGGGCTTGATCTTGTAGAGCGCGAGGTCCTCGAAGATCGTATTCGATTCCGACTGGTAGCGCGCCGCGATCGCCCCGTTGAGGTTCAGGCTGTCGGTGATCGGCGTGTCATAGGTCAGCATCACGCTGCCCTGGAACTTCGGGCTGTAGATGAATTCGCTTCCGTCGAAATTCTGCGGCTGGCCTGCCGCATTGGTGCCGTTGTAGCTGTTGATCCGGGTGTGCAGCCACAGCGCGTTGCCGGTCAGGGCAATGCCGCGCGCCGGACGGATCGTCAGTTCCGCCTCAAGCCCGTAGGCTTCGGACTTGGGCACGTTGTCCAGCCGCGCCAGCGCGGTGTAGATCGGATCGGCGAAATAGGTGCTGATCTGCTTGTCCTGGTAATCGTAGTAGAACACCGAGACATTGGCCTGAACCATGCGGTCGGCCAGGGTTGCCTTCAGCCCCGCTTCGTAGGCGGTCAGCTTTTCCTGGACCACCGGCGCGTTCTGGCGCGCCAGGTTCGCCGCATTGATCGGGGTGGTGCCCGACTTGTAGCCACGGCTGACCGAGGCATAGACCAGCGTGTCGCTGTTGGGCTGCCAGTCCAGCGCCACGCGCCAGGCCAGGTTGTTCTCTTCCAGCACCGAGGCGACTTCGCCGAAGGTGCCGGTCGCGGGGTTGAAGGTGTTGCACTGGCCCTGGGTGATCGGGGCGGCGAACACGCCGTAGGTCTGGAAGTAGAGCGCGCGGTTCACCACGTTGACGTTGGGCAGCATGTTGCCGTTGAAGTCGCGGCTGCAGCCGTTGTAGCGCTGGCGGTCTTCGGTATAGCGCAGGCCCACGGTGGCCTTGAACTGGTCGCTCAGCTGCCAGTCGGCATTGCCGAACAGGCTCCAGGTGCGGGTGTTGATCCGGCCATCGTCCTCGTAGGAACGGAATGCCTGCGCCATCTGGGTGGCGGTGTATCCGCCCGACTTGAACGGGGTCGCCAGCAGGGTGGAACCGAAATAGCGGATCAGCCCGACATTGGCGTTCTGCCCCAGCATGGTGCGGTTGGCGTCGATGATCTTGTCGTTGGCGTAATAGCCGCCCAGCAGCCAGTTAATCGCGCCGGACTTGCCCTCGACGTGCAATTCCTGGGCGAAGCTTTTGATCCGGCCATCGGCCTTCTGGATCAGCACCTCGAACGGCGCGCCGCTCCAGTCGGACAGGGCATCGCGCTTGAAATCGTTGTAGCTGGTCAGCGAAACCAGCTTCATGTCCGCGCCAAGTTCCTGGTCGAGCCGCAGCTTGAGGCCCCAGAAGCGGTTGTTTTCCGCCAGCGGGCCCTTCAAGCCAAGCCCGGTGCCGATATCGGCCGAACGCGCGGGCTCCGCGGCCCAGTCGGCCTGGCTGGCCCTGGTCGGGAAGTTGGCGGCCAGATAGGTGGCCAGGCCCGGCGCGTTGAACAGGCTCGACGTGCTGGTGCCGGTCACCGGATCGGTGGCGGGGGTGAAGCCGATGCCCTGGCCCGCAACCGTGTCGGACTTGTTCTGCCACCAGAACACCGACAGATCGATGTGCGTGCCTTCGCCCGGATCGAGCGCGAGGCTGCCGCGCACACCCAGCTTTTCGACCTTGCCCAGCCGGTCGCCGCGGCTGTTGCTGACCTGCCAGCCCTTGTCCGAATTCTCGCTGCGCACCGCGATGCGGGCGGCGATCCCTTCGCCCAGCGGGCCGGAGACATGGCCGGCGATGTTGTAGGTTTCGTAATTGCCGAGATCGACCGAAAGGCCGCCCTCGAACCTGTCGGTCGGCTTGGCGGTGATGAAGTTGATCAGACCCGCCGTGGTGTTGCGGCCATAGAGCGTGCCCTGCGGCCCTTTCAGCACTTCGACGCGTTCAAGGTCCATCACCGGGCCGGTGTTCATGATCGGATAGGCATAGGCCACTTCATCGACATAGGTGCCGACGGTGGAGGTTGCCGAAAGGTTGATCGTGTTGAAGCCGATCCCGCGCAGGGTATAGGTCGGCACGCCCTGATAGCTTTGCGACACGGTGAAGCTGGGGGCGACGGCGGTCAGGTCGCGCACGTCGGTGACGCGCAGGGCCTGCAGCGTTTCGGCATCGACCGCCTGAACCGCCATCGACACGTCGTTGAGCGATTCCGCGCGGCGCTGCGCGGTGACGATGATCTCGCCCGCGTCGGCCTCGGTCTCCGAAGCCTGCCCGGCGGCGAGGGCGGGGCTGGCCAGCGCAAGCCCGGCGGCGCTGCCCAGCAGCATTGCAATGCGAATTGCCTTCATCTCTCCATCCTCCCAAAAGGCTTGTTGCAGAGCCCGTCTTCGTGCGAGCCTTGCAACAAGATTAGCGTGGCGATGGAACCAGCCGGACCGCGCGCGAACAAGCTGTCATCCGTGGCAGGTAGGGTTGGGACAGGGTCAGGTGAGCGCAATTCGGGCACAGTGCTGGACGGAAATTCCGGCCATGGTTGCCGCCGTCCAGGCGGCGGGCGAGGAACTGGGCCTGCCCTTCATCGCCGCCCAGGCCGACCTTGGCGATCCCGAGCCGATGGGGGACGAACAGGGGCGGCCCTATGCCGAAACAACCTTTCGCTGGATCGATCCGGACCACGCCTACTGGCGCGACCGGCGGCTGGCGCTGCACGTGTCGTTCCTCACCGCCGCGCGGCTGACCGCCGATCCGTTCTTTTACACCGAAGGGCGGCTGGGCACCTGGCGCAGCACGGCGTTGCTGGACGGGATCGATTGTCGGCCAGAGCTGCTTTCGCCCAATCTGGGGGAGGCGATCGTCACCCCGGTTCACCAGCCGCGCGGGCTGGTCGGCGCGATTGTCTGGTGTTCCACAGAGCGGATCGGGGTGGAGCGGGTGTTCAAGGCCCATGCGGCCCGGCTTCAGGCGCTCGCGCTGCGGCTGATCGCGGCGCATAACGAGGCGCGGGGGCGCCCGCGCCATGCCGCCGTGCCGCAAACCCTGACCCGGCGCGAGGTGCAGTGCCTGCGCTGGGCGGCGGCGGGCAAGACCGATGCGGAGATCGGGATCATCCTTGACCTCTCGGTCTCCACCGTGCGCTTCCACCTGCGCAACGCGGCCGCCAAGCTGGGGGCGACGGGGCGCGCGCAGTCGATCCAGCTGGCGGCGGGGCTGGGCTATGTCGGGGCGGGAGCAGCCTGATGGAAACGCCAGCTTTTCGCAGCTGCGCCGCTGCGGCAGGAACGGGGCCATGGACATGCTGAACGACACCGCGCTTGCCGAATTCCGCGCCGAAGTGCGCGACTTTCTGGACGCAAACCTGACGCCCCAGCTGCGCGAGGGCGCCGCGCGGGCGACCAGCGTGTTCGTCGATCCCTCGGTCACCCTGCCGTGGCAGGCGATCCTCCACGCGCGGGGCTGGGCCGCGCCGGACTGGCCCGCGCAATATGGCGGTCCGGGCTGGGACGATATGCAGCGCTATGTCTTTGCCGCCGAATGCGCGCGGGCCGGCGCGCCGGGTCTGGCGCCGATGGGGCTGAAGATGGTTGCCCCGGTCATCATGCATTACGGCACTGCCGAGCAGAAGGCGCACTATCTGCCGCGCATCCTTGCGGGGCAGGATTACTGGTGCCAGGGGTTCTCGGAACCGGGGGCGGGCAGCGACCTTGCGTCCTTGCAGCTCAAAGCCACGCCGGACGGGGCTGACTACGTGCTCAACGGCTCCAAGATCTGGACCACCCACGCTCATTTCGCCAACCGGATGTTCTGTCTGGTGCGCACCACAAGCGAGGGCAAGCCGCAGGCCGGGATCAGCTTTCTGCTGCTCGACATGAACACCCCGGGGATCACGGTAAAGCCAATCCGCACGCTGGGCGGGGATCACGAATTCAACCAGGTGTTCTTCGACGATGTCCGCGTCCCGCAGGCGAACCGGCTGGGCGCGGAGAACGAGGGCTGGTCGGTCGCCAAGCACCTCCTGACTTTCGAGCGCGGCGGCAAATATGCCCCGCCGCTGATCGAGCGGCTGGAAAAGCTGCGCCGCCGCGAAGGGCTGGATGCGGTTCTCAGCGCCCGCCTGACCCGCGAGGCGGTGAGCCTGCGCGCGCTCCAGGCGCTGGAAATGAAGGCGATGCGCGGGGCAGGCGGCAGCCCGGCGCTCTACGCCTCGGTGCTGAAAGTGCTGGGGACCGAGGCAATGCAGCGGATCGACGTGCTGGCCTGCGAGATCGAGGGGCCGGAAGGCTGGGCCAGGCCCGATGGCCAGACGTCTGCCGATCTGGCAGTCGCGGTGCCCCGCTACCTCAACGACCGCGCGGCGAGCATCTACGCCGGGTCGAACGAGATCCAGCGTGACCTGATCGCGCGGCTGGTGCTGGGCTAGGCTGGCCCCTTCAAAAGCCCTCCCCCTTGAGGGGGAGGGTTGGATGGGGGTGTGCGGCACTGGCGTCCAGCCCCCACCCCAACCTCTCCCCGCCGGGGAGGGGCTTTCCGGCGGGTAAGATTGGTCTTCAGTCAGGCCGGCTCAGGCCGCTGCCGCGAACCGCTCCAGCACCTGCGCTTCGCTGCCCAGCCCGGCGGCAATCGCCAGCACCCGCTTGAACCGCGCGCCGAGGCGCAGTTCCTCGGTCAGGCCCATCGCGCCGTGAAGCTGGACCGCGCCTTCGCCGACGGTGCGGGCGGCATCGCGCACCGCGACGCAGGCGGCGGCAAGGCTGACGGCGGCATCGGCATCGCACGCGGCCAGCGCGGTGACCGCCTGTTCGGTCAGCGCGGCTGCTTGCAGGGCGGCCAGCTGCATATCGGCAAGCCGGTGACGCAGCGCCTGGAAGCTGGCGATCGGCGCGCCGAACTGACGGCGCTGGTTGAGGTAATCGGCGGTATCGGTCAGCATCCGCTGCATCAGGCCCACCGCCTCGGCGCAGCGCCCGGCGCGCACGAGGTCAAGCAAGGCGCCCGCCTCGGCCCGCGCCACCAGTTCCGCCGCCGCGCCCGCGAAGTGCAGATCGGCGGCAAGGGTGCCGTCATGCAGCGCGCGGTCCTCGCGGGTCAGCCCCGGTGCATCGGCGCGGATCACGGCAAGGTTGCCGCCAATGGCGATCACGTAAAGGTCTGCCCCAGCGCCGCCCGCAACCAGCCGAGCGCTGCCTTCCAACCGCACGCCATCGACCAGATCGGGCGCGCCCTGCGCGGTTGCGGCACAGACCAGCGCGGCGCGCGCCGTGCCGCTGGCAAGGGCCTCAAGCAGCGGGAATTCCGGGGCAATTCCGGCCAGCCCGGCGCAGGCCGCCGCGTGGCTCAGCCAGTCGGCCCCGGCCAGCGCCGGCCCAAGCTCCGCCATGACCAGCGCCACCTCTGCCACCCCGCCGCCGAAGCCGCCCGCCGCCTCCGGCAGGGTCAGCCCGCCAAGGCCCAGCTGCGCGGTCAGCGCCTGCCAGCCGGGCGCCTCGACATCGGCCAGCAGCCGCTGAACCGCATCGCGCAGCATCTGCTGGGGTTCGGTCAGATCAAGGTCCAGCGATGCCATGTCAGTTCACTCTCCGCTCGTATCCGGCCCAGAAAGGCTCACGCAATTCGCGCCGCAGTATCTTGCCGGATGGGTTGCGGGGCAAGACATCGATGAAATCGACCGACTTGGGGCACTTGAAGCCCGCCAGCCGTTCCTTTGTCCAGGCGATGATTTCCGCCGGATCGGGCGCGGTGCCGGGCGCGGGGACGACGATCGCCTTCACCGCCTCGCCCCACTTCGGGTCCGGCACGCCGATCACGGCAACGTCGGCGACCTGCGGGTGGCCATAGATCACGCTTTCGACTTCGGCGGGATAGACGTTCTCCGCGCCGGTGATGATCATGTCCTTGATGCGGTCCTGGATGTAGAGATAGCCCTCCGCATCCAGCATCCCGGCGTCCCCGGTCTTGAGCCAGCCATCGTCCGACAGGACCGCGCGGGTCGCCTCTTCAAGCTGCCAGTAGCCGAGCAGGTTGGCGGGCGAGCGCACTTCCACTTCGCCCGTCTCGCCCGGGCCGAGCAATTCGCCGTCGCTGCCGCGAATGCGCAGTTCCACCCCCGGCATGGCCTTGCCGGCGGAAGAAAGCAGGTGGCGGCGGGCGGGATCGTGGTCTTCCGGCGGCAGGGCGACGACGCCGCCCCAGGTCTCGGTCATGCCGTAGACCTGCATGAACTGGCAGCCCAGCCGCGCCATGCCCGCTTCCAGCAGCGGCACGGGAATCGGGCTGGCGCCATAGGAGAAATAGCCAAGGCTGGAAAAGTCGGTGGTCGCGGCCCTGGGATGGGCCAGCATGATCTGCAGCGCGGCGGGCACCAGGAACAGGCGCTTCAGGCCGTGGGCCTCGATCGCCTCCAGCGTCGCGCCGGGATCGAATTCGCGGTGAATGATCATCTCGCCCGCCGCGTGGAGGATCAGCAGGGCCTGACCCGCCCCGGCGATATGCCCGAACGGCATGGCCAGCAGCGCGGTTTCGCCGGGATCGGAGGAGAGCCATTCCAGCCCCGACGCCTTGATGACCTTGCGGTAGCGGGTGGCGTTGGCATGGCTCAGCACCGCGCCCTTGGGCCGCCCGGTGGTGCCCGAGGTGTAGATCTGGAGCAGCGCCTGATCGGCATCGACATGGGCCGCGGGAGGCGTTGCGGGGGCATCGCCCAGCCAGGCCTCGAAGGAGGGCCAGCCAGCCTGCGCCGGATCGCCCTCGGTCTGGATCACGCGGGCGTTCAGCCCGTCGATCGCGGCGGCCTGCGCGGCCAGTTCATGGTCGACGAACAGCAGACCGGCAGTGCTGTCGCTGAGGATATAGGCAATTTCCGGGGGGGCGAGCCGCCAGATCACCGGCACCAGCACCATGCCAGCCTTGGCCGCGCCAAGGATCAGTGCGACCGCGATGTCGGAATTCTTGCCGAGATAGGCGATCCGGTCCCCCGGACTTCCCTCGCGCAGCAGGGCATTGGCGATACGGTCGGTCAGCGCATCGAACTGGGCATAGGTGGTGGTGCGATCCCCATAGCGCAGGGCGATGCTGTTCCCGCGTTCGCGCGCGTGTTCGCGGATCACTTCGCCGAAAGTGGGCGCAGGCAGGTTCTTCCAGTCCGGTTCCATGGCATTTCTCCCTGCACGCTTGGTGGCGGGAAGCCGCCGCCGGGCCTAGCTGGCGAGTGTGACAGGGTGGGGCCGGGCCGCAAGTCGTGAAGGCGCGCGCCGACTGGATCGGGTGGGAGGCCCGGGGCGCCGGGTCGAATGTCGCCGCGGGCCTCCCGCCCCGGCCCCTCCCACGAGGGGAAGGGCCGCTTGTGAAGTGCTTCAGGCCGGAACCGGCGCCTCGGGCCGGACCGTGCGCCAGTCGTCCGCCTTGCTGACCATACCTTCGAACGTGAAGAGGTCGGCGTTGCGCCAGTCCTTTGCGGGCGGTTCGCTGTCGGCGTCCAGCGCTTGCTGGAGCATGATCTTGCGGAACTCCACGATGGCCCGGTCGCTCGATCCCAGCTTGTCATGGCTGCGGTCCGCGATCGGCCCCATCGATTCCCACATCGCCATGTCCTGGGTGGGGATGCCGGTGATCCCGGTGAAATCCCCCGCCTTCATCTTGTCCCGGTCCTGCAGGTAGTCGTTTTCAAGGTTGCGGAACTTGCGGAAAGTGACCGGGTCCAGATCCACCCCGGGCGTGGCGTCGCAGAAGCTGCGCCAGGCCTCGGTCGAGATGCCCTTCGTTTCGTGCCAGGCGATCCAGTAGAACATGCAGTTGGTATCATCGACCGGCACCAGCATCTGGTTGAGCCGGTAGCGGTCTGTCGGCGGGATCATCACCGAAAACGGCGCCACGAACAGGGTGGTGCGCACGTAGTCCTGCTTGTCGGGATCGTGGATGGGCCGCCGGATCGCGGCATAGCGGAAGCCATAGGGGGTGCGTTCCACTTCCAACCGGGGCGACTTGTCGGCAGACGGGCGCAGCCAGGCGCTGTCGGTGGCGGTGGAACTGTTCACGTCGGGCGCGGTGGGCATATTGGTGGAATGGAGGCTGCTGGAATGGGCCGAATCGATCGCCCCTTCCAGCACCTGCGCCCAGTTGCAGGCGCCATGGATCTTCATGATCGCGATCTTGTCAGCCGGGGCCTTGGCCCAGACCGGCGGGTCGAACGGGGCGGGGTTTTCGGGATCGCCCAGCCAGGCCCAGACGAAGCCGCCCGCCTCGCGCACCGGATAGGCGCGGGTGCGCATGCTGTGCTGCAATTTCGCGTCGGCCGGTTCGGAGGACAGGTCGACCGCCTTGCCCTCCACGTCGAACTTCCAGCCATGGTACAGGCAGCGCAGCCCGCATTCCTCGTTGCGGCCATAGACCAGCGAGGCGCGGCGGTGGGGGCAGCGTTCATCAAGCACGCCGACGCGGCCCTGCGTATCGCGGAACACCACCATGTCCTCGCCCAGCAGGCGGGCGCGGCGCGGGGCGCCGTCGGGCTCGGCCACTTCCTCGCTCATGCAGACGGGCAGCCAGTGGCGGCGCATCACCCGGCCCATCGGGGCGTCGCCTTCGACGCGGCACATCAGGTCGTTCTGGCGGGGGGTCATGACTGGCGACTCCGTGTCGATGGTTGCATGGCAATACTTCTAATGCGAAGTATTTTGCATCTCAAGCGTCTTGCGCTAACAGGCTGCCAGGGAGGCGCGGATGAGCTTGCGGCTGGCAGTGTTGGGATTGGGGCGCGGGGCCATGCTGACCGTGCCCGCGCTTGCCGCGCACCCCGCTGTGGAGATCGTCGCGGGCTGCGATCCGGATGGCGCGGCGCGCGCGGGCTTTGGCGGGCGGTGCTTTGACAGCGCCGAGGCCCTGTTTGCCTGGGGCGGGTTCGACGCGGTCTACATTGCATCGCCGCACGAATATCACGCGGCCCACGCGGTGATGGCTGCGCGCGCGGGCAGGCACGCGCTGGTGGAAAAGCCGATGGCCGTCTCGCTGGCCGAAGCGGCGGCGATGGTCCGCGCGGCAGAAGCGGCGGGCACCGTGCTGATGGTCGGGCCAAGCCACGGTTACGATCCGCCGGTGGAACTTGCCGCCAGCCTGATCGAATCGGGCGATGCGGGGCCGCTGCGCCTGATCCATGCTTTTGCCTTTACCGATTTCCTCTATCGCCCGCGCCGCCCGGCAGAGCTTGATACGGCGCTGGGCGGGGGTGTGGTGTTCAGCCAGGCGACTCACCAGATCGACATGGCGCGGCGGCTTGCCGCCAGCCCGGTTGCCTCGGTCCGCGCCTGGACCGGCGGCTGGGGCGGGCGGGGCAGCGAGGGTGCCTTTACCGCGCTGCTGACGTTCGACAGCGGCGCGGCGGCCTCGCTCACCTATTCGGGGCAGGCGCGCTATGACAGCGATGCGCTGGCCGGCTGGGTGGGGGAGCTTGGCTGGGCGAAGCAGCCGCAGGCCCACGCCCGCACCCGCGCCGCGCTGGAGCGGACGGACGAAGCCGGGGCCAAGGCCGCGCGGACCTTCGCCGCGGGCTGGCCGCAACCGCAGGCGCCCACGCACCATGAACACCTTGGCTCGCTGCTGGCGCTGTGCGAGCGGGCCGACCTGGAACTGACCCCGGACGGGGTGATCGTGCACGGCGACGATGGGCCGCGCGGCGTGGCCGCACCGCTTCCCCCGGTGAGCCGCGCCAATGTGGCCGAAGCCTTCGTGCGCGCGGTGGCGGGCGCCGCTCCGCCGCTGCTCAATGGCCGCTGGGGGCTGGAAAGCCTGGCCGTGTGCCACGCGATCCTTGCCTCGGCGCGCGAAGGGCGCGACGTTGTTCCCGCCGATCTCCTGACCGGCCTGATCTGAAGGACCTGCCTTTGACCCGCCTGCCACTTTCGCTTGCCTGCTGGAACTATGACCGCACCCAGGCCCTGGCCGACGGGAGCGTCCGGCCCGACGGGATCGACCTCAACCTGCAGGTGCTGGAGGTGGAGGAAACCTTTTTCCGGATGCTGCGCCACCGCGAATTCGACGCGGCGGAAATGTCGCTTTCGTCCTACTGCGTCTCGCTGTCGCGGCCCGATCCGGCCTTCATCGCCCTGCCGGTGTTTCCCAGCCGGATGTTCCGCCACGGCTGCATCTTCGTTTCCGCGAAAAGCGGGATCGAACGCCCGCAGGACCTGATCGGCAAGCGGATCGGAGTGCCCGAATACCAGATGACCGCGCCGGTCTGGATCCGGGGCGTGCTGGCCGACGAATACGGCGTCGATCCCGCCAGCGTCACCTATTACACCGGCGGCGAGGAGCAGACCGGCCGCGAGGAGAAGCTGAAGCTGAACCTGCCCGAGCGGTTCCAGGTCATTCCCATCGGCCCGGACCAGACCCTGTCGCAGATGCTGGCGGACGGAGAGATCGACGCGCTGCACACCGCGCGCATTCCCAGCACCTTCTATACCCGCCCGAACGATGTGCGCCGCCTGTTCCCCGATTTCGTTGCCGTGGAGCAGGACTATTTCCGCCGCACCGGCCTGTTCCCGATCATGCACGTGGTGGCGCTGCGCCGCGACGTTTACGAAGCCAACCGCTGGGCCGCGCGCGCGCTGTACAAGGCCTTTGCCGAGGCCAAGGCGCGCGTCGCGGAGGAACTGCTGGTCACGGCCTCGCTCAAGACCATGCTGCCCTGGCAGGTCGCGGCGGTGGAGCAGGCGCGCGGCCTGCTGGGCGATGACTGGTGGCCATACGGGCTGGAGGCCAACCGCGCGGTGCTGGACACGTTCCTGCGCTATCACCACGAACAGGGGCTGTCCCCGCGCCGGCTGGTGCCGGAAGAGCTGTTCGCGAAGGAATGCCTTGAAGAATTCCGCATCTGACCGGACCGCGCAGAGCCTGGGCTTTGCCGTCCGCCTGGCGCACCGCGCGTTCGACCGGGCGCTGCAACGCCGCATTGCGCCCCACGGCATTTCCACCAGCCAGTGGTACTGCCTGCGCGCGCTGTGGGAGGAGGACGCGCTGACCCAGCGCCAGCTTTCGCGCGCCACGGGCGTTGCGGAAAACACGATCACGGTAACCGTCGCCTCGATGGTGCGCGACGGCCTTGTTACCCGCACCCGTTCCACCATCGACAAGCGGCGGCAGGTGATTGCGCTTACCGATCGGGCGCGGGGCCTGCGCGCCGAACTGCTGCCGCTGGCGCGGGAAGTCAACGCGCTGGCCGGGGCCGGGCTTGCGGCAGAGGACCAGGCGCGGTTCCTCGGCGCCATCGCGGCCATGACCGCAAACCTGCTGGCCGACGAACCGGAGGGCGAGGGGGGGCTGATCCTGCCCGGATCCTGACCCTCGTTCGTGTCGAGCGCAGTCGAGACAGGCCAGCGCCAACGTGTCTCGACTGCGCTCGCCACGAATGGATGAGGTGGCCGGGCGATCAGGCCGCCTGGTTGTAGAACTCCGTCGGCCCGGGATATTCGCGCCCGTCGTCCACCCCCACCTCGCGCGCGACCAGCGCGTTCACCATGGCGTTCAGCCGCAGCACGGTGCGGCGGTGCTTTGGATCATAGGCGAGGTTGACCAGTTCCTCGGGATCGGTCCGGGTATCGTACAGCTCAAGGTCGTTGAGCCGGTTCAGCGTTTTCCAGTCCTTCGGGGTATGGTGCTGGGCGGGCGCGAAATAGCGCGCGAACTTGTAGCGGCCATCGTGCACGCCCCGGTGCAGGCGGCGCTTGGTCAGGTCGAAGCGGCGGCTGTAATCGGGCTCTCCGCCGGGCAGGACGGCGCGGGCATCGTCCTTGTTCGGGGACGTGTCCCAGTAATGCGCCACCGCATAGTTGAACAGGTGCCCGGCCCGGTCGCGCGGCGTGGGCAGGGCGGGATCGCCAAGCAGGCTGGCCACGTTGTAGCCCGGCAGGTTCGGGAATTTCTGCGCAGTCCATTCGTCCGATTGCCCGGCCAGCGACAGCAGCGTGGGCGCGATGTCGATCGCGCTCATCAGGGCATCGGTGCTGCGCCCCCCGGCAAAGTCGGGATGGGCGATGATCATCGGGATCTGCATATCCTCGCGGTAGATCGTCGCGCCTTTCTGCCGCATCCCGTGCGCGCCGGCCCGATCGCCGTGATCGCTGGTGTAGATGATGATCGTGTTGTCGATCTGCCCGCTGGCCTTGAGCGACCACAGCAGCTGTTCCAGCCGCCGGTCCACGTCGCGCAGGCAGTTGTAGTAGTAATTGACGTAGCGCTTCCACGAAGCCTCGTCGCTACGGTCCATCCGGCCATAGAAGGCGTTGTTCTGCGCCACGACCGCGCGGTGCGCCTCGGGCTTGGTCGACAGATCGTCTTCATAGAAACTGCGCGGCAGGGGGAAGCCGTTGTCGACCTCGTACAGCGGATCGCCCGGCTCGCGCCGCAGCGGGGCGAGGATATCCGGGTGGCTGCGGCTTTCGGCCTGCTTGCCGGTCGCGTCGTAGAACATGATGTCGTGCGGATTGACCAGGCCGACCACCTGGAACCACGGCTTGCCCCCGGTCTTCATCCCCTTGGCATAGTCGATGATGTTGCGCGCGGCGTCGGCGGCCACGTACATGTCGGAGCGGTAGCCGTCCCAGGTCAGGCCCACTTCCTCGCCATCGAAGCCGTAGTCGTGGAACCCGTACTTTTCCATCGAGCGGGCGGTGTTGGGATATATCCCGCCCGGCGCGCGATTCCAGCCGCGATCGTGGTTGATGCGGGAAAGGTGCCACTTGCCCTTGTAGCTGGTGTAATATCCCGCCGCCTGCATCATGTGGCCCAGTGTCGGCAGGGTTTCCGCCGCGACCGGGTGGGGGGCGTTGTCGCTGTTGAGGAACAGCCCGGTCTGCTGGGTGTGGCGCCCCTGGAAAATGGTCGAGCGCGATGGCGTGCAGGGCGTGGTGTGGATGTGGTAGTTCTTCACCAGCATCCCGCGCGACAGCAGTTCGCGGTGCGCGGGCAGCTTTTCCAGCAGCCCGGCGGGCCAGCTGGCCAGGCCCTGTTCCTGATCGGTGACGATCATCAGCACGTTCATCGGACGGCTGCGCGCGGCGCCCGCCCTGCCGCCGATCCCGGCAGCGGCAAGCGCGCCGATTCCGCCAATCATGCTGCGACGGTCGATGTTCCAGGTCATGCGCGGTCTCCGCTTGGCTTGATGGGGCAGCCTATGATAGCTTAGGCTTCTAAGCAATATGGCCAATCGGCGTGCCACACGGAAAAATCCGGATGACCTTGCCGCCCCGGTTCAGTAGGTTGGCCAATTGCCGTTAATCGGCCTGTCCATCGCCTGGGGCGCGGTGCGGGGCGGCGGCGCGAAGGGGAAGTGCAGTGGCAGACAAGCCATCGGGCGTGCGGCATCCAGCCGAATATTACACCAATCCGGAAAACAGCATCGGCTATCTGGCGCGGATCGTGTTCCGCTCGTTCTCGCGGTTGCTGGAACGGGGCACGCTGACGCGCAGCGTCTCGGCCGGGCAGTGGCGGTTCCTGCGCCAGCTGTGGCGCGAGGACGGGATCACCCAGCGCGAACTGAGCGAGCGGGTGGGGATGCGCGAGCCGACCACCGTGGTGGCGGTCAAGGGGCTGGAAAAGGCGGGCCTCATCACCCGCACCAAGACGCCTGACGATCGCCGCAAGACCTTCATCCACCTGACACCCTATGCCCGCAGCCTTGAGCTGGAACTCGCGCCGTTCAACGCCGAGATTCACGAGATCGCGACCCGGGGGATGACCGAGCAGGAGGTGGAAACCATGCAGGTGCTGATGCGCCGGGTGATCGCCAACCTGGCCGAGGAAAACGCCAAGCTTGAACTGGAAAGCGATCTCCAGGCCTGATTTCCCGCGCCTTGGCATGGAATACGCGCGCTTGCTCCCCGTGCCCGCAATCGGTTAGTCTTCTAATCATTTTTACGGGAATCGGGGGCAGATGTGACCGGAATTGCAGTTCTGGCGGGCAGCACGCGCGAAGGATCGTTCAACCGGGCACTGGCGGCAGCGGCAGCGCGCGCGCTGGAGGCGCAAGGGGCGCACGTCACCGTGATCGACCTGGCCGACTACGACCTGCCGCTCTATTCCGCCGCGCTTGAGGCGAACGCCTTTCCGCCCGATGCGCGGCGGCTGAAGCAGGTGCTGGCCGCGCAGGCCGGATTGCTGGTGGTGACGCCGGAATACAACGGCTCGATCCCGCCGCTGCTCAAGAACGCGATCGACTGGGCCTCGCGCCCCACGGATGGCGAGGCGATGCTGGCGCTCAGCGCCTATCGCGGCAAGGCGGCGGCGGTGATGTCGGCCTCGCTCAGCCCGTTCGGGGGCCTGCGGGCGGTGACGCACCTGCGTCAGATCCTCTCCACGGTGCAGATGCTGGTGATCCCCGAACAGGTCCAGCTGCCCGCCGCGCACACGGCCTTTGCCGAGGATGGCACTCTGAAGGACGCGATGGCCGCATCGCTGGTGGACCTGACCGCCGCCAGTCTGGTGCGCGTTGCGGCAGCCCTTGCGCAGGGCGGGCGATAGAGATACTTAGTATTCTATCTAATTTGCAGAAGGCACCCGCATGGACGGTTTGATGCAGAACGTGCCGCTGACGGTCGACCGGGTGATCGACCATGCGGCAGCCTGGCATGGCGGGCGCGAAGTGGTTTCGCGCGATGCGGACGGGCGGGTAACGCGCACCACCTACGCCGCTGTCCATGCCGACGCCAAGCGGGTCTCGAACGCGCTGGCCGCCGAAGGAATCAAGCCCGGCGACCGGGTTGCGACCATGGCCTGGAACGGCGCGCGGCACCTTGCCGCATGGTACGGCGCATCGTGCATGGGGGCGGTGCTCCACACGCTGAACCCGCGCCTGTTCATGGAACAGATCGTCTATATCGCGAACCATGCGGGCGACCGGCTGCTGCTGGCCGATCCCGCGATTGCCGATCTGGTGGGGCAACTGCTGCCGCAGGTGCCCAGCATCGAAAAGGTGGTGTTCCTGTGCGACCGGGCCTCCATGCCCGCCACCGCCTATCCCGCCGTGGCTTTCGACGACTGGATCGCGCCGTATCCCGCCGACCATGCCTGGGGCCAGTTCGGTGAGAATACCGCCTGCGGGCTGTGCTATACCAGTGGCACCACCGGCAATCCCAAGGGCGTGCTCTATTCGCACCGCTCCAATTACATCCACGCGCTGATGACGCTCCAGCGCGACGCGCTGGCGCTGTCGGCGCGCGATACGGTGCTGCTGGTCGTGCCGATGTACCATGCCAACGCCTGGGGCGTGGTGTTCTCCGCGCCGATCGTCGGGGCCAAGCTGGTCCTGCCGGGGCAGCGGATGGACGGGGAATCGATCTACAACCTGATCGAGCAGGAAGGCGTCACCTATTCCTCCGCCGTGCCGACCGTGTGGCAGATGCTGCTGCAATACGTGCAGGAGAACGGCAAGCGGTTCAGCACGCTCCAGCGCGTTACCATCGGCGGTTCGGCCTGCCCGGAATCGATCGTCCGCACTTTCCGCGACGATTACGGGGTTGACGTGATCCAGGGCTGGGGGATGACCGAAACCTCTCCGCTGGGCACCGTTTCGGTCCCCAATGCGGCGGTGGCGGCAATGGATGACGATGCGCAGCTGGCCCACAAGCTGAAGCAGGGACGGCTGCTGTTCGGGCTGGACATGAAGCTGGTCGACGATGCCGGAAACCGCCTGCCGCATGACGGCAAGACCCCGGGGCGGCTGTTGATCAAGGGGCCGACGATTGCCTCAGGCTATTTCGGCGGCGATGGCGGCGATGTGCTGGACGGCGAAGGCTTCTTCGATACCGGCGATGTCGCCACCATCGACGCGCAGGGCTATATGCAGATTACCGACCGGGCCAAGGACGTGGTCAAGTCCGGCGGCGAATGGATCAGCTCGATCGAGATCGAGAACATCGCGATGGGCCACCCCGCGCTTGCCAATGCCGCCGTGGTGGGCGTGGCCCATCCCAAGTGGGACGAGCGCCCGATCCTGATCTGCCAGCTGAAGCCCGGCGCCAGCGCCAACGCGGACGAGCTGCGCGGCTTCCTGACCGGGAAGATCGCCACCTGGTGGATGCCCGACGACGTGCTGTTCGTGGACGAAATCCCGCTCGGCCCGACTGGCAAGATCGACAAGAGGGCGATCCGTGCGGGCCTCACCGGCTACAAGCTGCCGTTCGAGGCGAGCCGCTGATGGCGTGCCCCCATAGCCCTGATCGCCCCTCCCCGTGGGGGAGCGATTGGGCTGGGGGTAGCGCCCTTGCGCCTATGCCGAACACCCCCACCCAACCCTCCCCCTTCAGGGGGAGGGCTTCCAGAACAGAAGAACAGGAGAGACGATGATGGACCCCAACGGGATCGAAGGGCTGGACGCCACTTTCATCGGGCGGACATCGCCCACCGCGCCGCGCATTCAGGCGGGTGGGCATCCGTGCCAGGGCATCTACTGGACCCAGGCCGGCAAGCGCCCGAAGGTCGCGATCATCGCCACGCACTACAACGTCGACTTCTCCGAACATTACATCGCCCCCTATTTCGCGCGGGCTGGGTTCGGGTTCCTGGGCTGGAACACCCGCTACCGGGGGTTCGAGGACACGTTCATGCTGGAACACGCGGTGCTGGACATCGGCGTGGGCGTGCGCTGGCTGAAAGAGGAAGCGGGCGTGGAGGCCGTGGTGATCCTCGGCAATTCGGGCGGCGGTTCGCTGATGGGCGCCTATCAGGCCGAAGCCATCGCTCCGACCCTGACCGACCGGTTGCCATCCGTGGGCCAGGATGCGCTGGCGCAGCTTATCAAGGGCGATCTCTACATCTCGTTCAACGCGCACCAGGGCCGCCCCGAAGTGCTGACCGACTGGATGGACGCCTCGGTCATCGACGAGAACGATCCGGTGGCGACCGATCCTTCGCTCGATCCGTTCAACCCGGATAACGGCCCGCCCTATTCGGCGGAATTCGTCACCCGCTACCGCGCGGCGCAGCGCGCGCGCAACCAGCGGATCACCGACTGGGCCAAGGCGGAACTCGCGCGGCTCAACGCGGCTGGCGTGCCCGACCGGATTTTCCCGATGTTCCGCTGCTGGGGCGATATCCGCTGCGTTGATCCCACGCTCGACCCGTCGGACCGCAAGCCCAACTGGTGCTATCGCGGCGATCCGGCGATTGCCAACCGCACCCCTTCCATCGGGCGGGCCAATACGCTGAAGACCTGGCTCAACATGTGGAGCCTTGAAACCTCGCCGTGTCAGGGCAAACCCCACCTCGCCAAGCACGATACGCCCGCGCTGGTGGTGCAGGGCACCGCCGATACCGGCGTGTTCCCCAGCGATGCGCGCGCGATGTTCGATTTTCTGGGGACGAGCGACAAACGGCTCGAACTGATTCCCGGCGCGCATTATTTTGAGGATTCGCTGGCCGAGCGGCAGAACGCCGCCGACCTCGTCAGCGCGTGGATCCGGGAGAAGCTTTGATGGATGATGGCGCCGCACAGTTGATCGAGGCTCTGCGCGGCGCCGCCCTGATCGGAGCGGAACCGCCCGATCTGGTGCCGCTGACCGGCGGGGTTTCCTGCGACGTCTGGAAGCTCGAAACGCCCTCCGGCCCCGTAGTGGTCAAGCGCCCGCTGCCGCAATTGCGGGTCGTCGCGCTGTGGGAAGCGCCGGTGGAGCGGGGCACGGCAGAAGTGCGCTGGCTGCGCCGGGCGCAGGGGATCGATCCCGCGCTGGTGCCAGAAGTGCTGGCCGATTTTCCCGAGCTCCACGCCTTTGTCCTGCGCTTTATTCCCGGTTGCCCGGTGTGGAAGGACGAACTGATCGCGGGCCGCGTCGATCCGGCCTTCGCGGCGATGGTGGGCAGCGGGATCGCCAGGGTTCATGCCGCCACCGCCTTCAATCGGTCGGACCAGGCGTCCTTTCCCAACCAGGCGATGTTCAGCGCGCTGCGGCTCGATCCGTTCTTCCTGCACGCGGCGCGGCAGGATGCGGAGCTGGCTCCGGCGCTGCACGGGCTGGTCCACCTGTTCAGCGATCACGGGATCGCCCTGGTCCACGGCGATGTCAGCCCCAAGAACATCCTCGTCGCGGCGCAAGGCCCGGTGTTCCTTGACGCGGAATGCGCGACCTGGGGCGATCCGGCCTTTGACCTTGCGTTCTGCACTACGCACCTGCTGCTGAAAGCGGTCTGGCTGGATAGCGAGGCGCTGCGCGATGCGGCCGCCGCGATGGTTTCAGCCTATGCGGCAGGGATTGACTGGGAACCGCCCGCGGACTTCATGGCCCGCGCCGGGGCCTATTGCGCCGGGCTGCTGCTGGCACGGATCGAGGGCAAGTCGCCCGCGCCCTACATGACCGACGATCTTCACAAGACCACCGTGCGCGCGCAGGCGCGCGCCCTGCTGCTGCGTCCGCAGCCGCTCGATGCGCTGGTGGCGCAATGGCAAAGGACCCTTTGATGACTTCGCGTATCCTCTCCGTCACCGGCCGCCAGATCTGGGATTCGCGCGGGCGACCCACGGTGGAGGCAGAGGTCGTGCTGGAATCGGGCGCGCTCGGCCGCGCCATCGCCCCGGCTGGAGCATCGCGCGGAGCGCATGAAGCCATCGACCTGCGCGACGGTGGCGAGGCGTTCGGCGGCTTTGGCGTTAACCGGGCCGTGGCCGGGATCGCGGCGGAAATTGCGCCTGCGCTGATCGGCATGGACGCGCGCGAGCAGGCGGCGATCGATGCCGCGCTGTGCGAACTCGATGGCACGGCGAACAAGGCGCGGCTGGGGGCGAACGCGATTGTCGCCGTCTCGCTCGCGGTGCTTCACGCCGCCGCCGATCATGCGCGCGAGCCGCTGTGGCGATACCTTGCGGGCGGGCGCAAGGTTCGCCTGCCGCTTCCGGAAATCCAGATCTTCGGCGGCGGCGCCCATGCCGGGCGGCGCACCGACGTGCAGGACTTCATGGTGATGTGCCCGAAAGCGGGAACGTTCCGCCGCGCGCTGGAAATCACCGCCGATGTCTACCGTGCGGCGGGCCGCCTGATGGAAGCGCGCGGGCCATTGTCGGGCGTGGCGGACGAAGGCGGCTGGTGGCCGGACTTCGCCTCCAACGAGGATGCGCTCGACGTGCTGACCAAAGCCATCGAGGCAAGCGGCCACCGCGCGGGCGAGGACGTGTGGATCTCGCTCGACATTGCCGCCAACGAACTGGGCGATGCTGCGGGCTACACGCTCGCGCTTGATGACCGGCGGCTGTCGGGCGGGGAGATGGCGGGCCGGATCGTGGAGTGGTGCAACCGCTATCCGATCCTTTCCATCGAGGACCCGGCTGGGCAGGACGACTGGGACAGCGTGGGGGCCGTCACCGCCGCTGTCGGGAACCGGGTGCAGATCATCGGCGACGATGTGCTCGTCACCAATGCCGCGCGGGTGGAACGCGCCGCAGCTGGCAATGTGGTCAACGCTGCGCTGATCAAGGTCAACCAGGTGGGGACCGTGACCGAGGCCAAGGCCGCGCTCGATGCCGCGCTGGCCCAGGGCTGGGGGGCAATCGTTTCGGCGCGTTCGGGCGAGAGCGAGGATGTGGCCATCGCACACCTGTCGACCGGCTGGGACGCCGGGCAACTGAAGGTCGGCAGCTTCACCCGCTCCGAACGCATGGCCAAGTGGAACGAAGTGCTGCGGATCGAGGAAGCGATGGGCGCGGACGCCGTTTACGCTGGTGCCAGCGCCTTTGCGGCGCCGATCCGCGAGGCGCTGGCATGATCGTGCTGCATGCCCGCCCCAGCCCCGGGTTTCGCGCGGCGGTGGACACGATTTTCGGCAAGGACGTGGTGGTCCATGTTGACGAGGCCGCGCCGCTCGATTCCGTTGCGGGGGAAATCACCGCGCTGCTCCATGTCCTCACCCCGGTGACGGCAGACTTCATCGCCTCCGCGCCGAACCTCAGGCTGATCCAGAAGCTGGGGGTGGGGGTCAACACCATCGCGCTCGATGCGGCACGCGCCCACGGCACGGCGGTGTGCAACATGCCCGGCACCAACAGCCAGGCGGTCGCCGAAATGGCGCTGTCGCTGATGATGGCCGTGCTGCGCCGCACCTGCTTTTTCGATGCCCGCACCCGCGCGGGCGAGGGCTGGACGGCCGATCCTTCGGAACTCGACAATGTCGGGGAAGTGGCCGGGCGCACGGTTGGCCTGGTCGGGATCGGCAATTCGGCGCAGCGGCTGGCCCCGGTGCTGGCCGCGCTGGGGGCCAGGGTGGTCTATACCGCGCGGTCGAAGCGCGAGGTGCCTTACGAATACCTGCCGCTGGACCAGTTGCTGGCGCAAAGCGACATCGTTTCGCTGCATATCCCGCTGACCGAGGAGACGCGCGGCCTGATCGATCCCACGGCGATGAAGCCGGGCGCGGTGCTGATCAACACCGCGCGCGGCGAACTGGTGGACGAGGGGCGGCTGGTAGCGGCGCTGGCCAGCGGCCACCTGCGCGGCGCTGGGCTGGACGTGTTCGCCGCCGAGCCGGTCCCGGCCGATAATCCGCTGCTTGGCCTGACAAACGTGGTGCTGGCCCCGCACATCGCCTGGCTCACCCCTGAAACGCTGGTCCGCAGCCTGAAGGTCGCGCACGAGAACTGCCGCCGCCTGACCGCTGGCGAGCCGCTGCTGCACCAGGTGGTGTGATGGGCCTGCCAATTGTTCTTATCACCGGGCAGTTGCTGACGGACGCGGTATGGCAGCCGCTGCTGGATGCCTGGGGCGACCGCGAGGTGATCGTCGCCGACAACCGCAGCGACGATACGATTGCCGGTTTTGCGACCCGCCTGCTGGACAGTGCCCCGCCGCGCTTCGTCCTGATCGGCCACGCGATGGGCGGCTTCGTCGCGTTCGAAGTGATGCGCCGCGCGCCGCAGCGTGTGGCGAAGCTGGTGCTGATCTCCACGCTCGCCTCTGCCGATGGCCCGGCCCAGACCGCGCGGCGGCAGGGCTACATCGATCTGGTTCAGGCGGGCAAGTTCGAGACCGTGGTGGAGGAGCGGATTCCGATCCTGTTTCCCGAGGCCCGGCGCGGCGACGAACGCCTGCTTGGCATTGCCCGGCAGATGGCCGCCGAGACGGGCGCGGAAACTTTCCTGGCCCAGCAGCGTGCAATCATGGCGCGCGAGAACAGCCGCCCCCGGCTTGGCGAGATCGCCGTGCCCACACTGGTGATCTGGGGCGAGGAGGACGGCATCACCAGCCGTGCCCATCAGGAAGAGCTTGTCAGTTTGATTGACGGTTCCCGGCTTGCCGTCGTGCCCGGCGCGGGGCACCTGGTCACGCTTGAAGCGCCCGAAGTTGTGGTGCCCCTGGTGGATGCCTTCTTGGACGCCTAGGTGCCGCTAGGTGCCTTTAAGTGCCTTTCTGAAAAACCACCTGCCGTTCGTGTCGAGCCTGTCGAGACACGTGTGCGCCGACGTGTTTCGACAGGCTCGACACGAACGGAGGGCAGGGAGAAGGATCGTGTCCTAGCGCAACCTGGCTCGGGCAAGGGCGGTGCCGTCGACCATCGCCTTGAGCTTGGCCTGGGCCTGCTCGCGGCTGTGATATTTCATCCCGCAATCGGGCGCGATCCACAGCCGCTCGGCATCCACATGGCGCAGCACCTGCTCGATCCGGCCCGCCACCACTTCAGGCGTTTCGACCTCTGGCGTGGAAAGATCGAGCACGCCGTACATGATGGTCTTGCTGGGCAATTCCTCCAGGATCGACGGGTCCAGTCCGGGCTGGGCCGCCTCGATCGAGATCACGTCGATCCGCGAGGCATCGAGCTCGGCCAGGAAGTCGTAAGCCTTGGGCTTGGTGCTGCCCGCGCCCTGGTGAACCAGCGCATAGCCAAAGCAGATGTGCAGCGCGGTGCAGCCGTCCACCCCGTCAAGCGCCCGGTCGATTGCTTCCAGCGCATAGTCCTGGGCCGCGTTGGCGCGCGCCTGAAGATAGGGTTCGTCCAGCTGGACCACGTCCACGCCGGCTGCGAAAAGGTCCCGAATCTCCGCGTTTACCGCATCGGCATAGTCCATCGCCATGGCCCGGTCGTCCGGGTAATAGCCGTTCTCCGCCTGCTGGGTCATGGTGAAAGGGCCGGGCAGGGTCAGCTTGACCGGACGGCTGGAATGGCGCCGCAGAAAGGCCGCGTCCTGTGCCTCGATCGGCCCGAGGCGGCGGATCGGGCCGGACACCAGCGGCACCGGGTTGGCGTTGCCGGTGCGGTCGATGGCCGTGCCGTGGCGTTCCGGATCGATCCCCGAAAGCGCGGTGGCAAGGCGGTTGGAATAGCTTTCGCGGCGCATCTCGCCATCGCCGACGATGTCGATGCCCAGTTCCTCCTGATCGCGGATCGCCATCAGCGTCGCGGCTTCCTGCGCGCCGGCCAGCCAGGGCGCGGGAATGCGCCACAGCGTTTCGGCCCGCACGCGCGGCGGCAGGCTGGCCTTCAGTCGCTCGCGGTCGATCAGCCAGTCGGGTTGCGGATAGCTTCCGACGATGGTTGTCGGCAAAAGAGGCAGCTGGAGCAAGTCGGTTTCCCTTGTAGAATGGGGCTGGCCATGGAATTGCTTAGTATCCTATCCAATTCAAGAACAAACTGCCCTGGGAGAGCACAATGATCGATCTGGAAGCCATTTGTACCCTGGCGGACATCCCGGCGGCCCAGGCCCGCAGGCAGGGCGAGGCGATCGCCATCAAGTTCGGGGACCGCGAGACCAGCTTTGCCGCGCTGGATGCCCAGACCAACCGGGTCGCCAATGCTCTTGCCGCGCATGGCGTGGGGCCGGGCGAGCGGGTGGCGGCGCTGACCAAGAACCACGATGGCTGGTTCCCGCTGTTCTTCGGCACGGCCCGCGCCCGTGCCTGCTTCGCGCCGATCAACTGCCGCCTGGCGGCGGGCGAGGTGGAGTTCATCCTGGAGGACGCCGCCCCGCGCGTGCTGTTCGTGGGCGAGGATTTCTTCGCCCTGGCGCTGGACGCGGTGGCGGGGCTGGCCCATCCGCCGCAGCTGGTCGCGCTCTACGGCGAGCATGACGGCTTTCAGCCGCTGGCCGACTGGCTGGGCGCAGCGGCGGCAACGCCGCCCGCCGATCCCCCGCAGATGAGCGATCACGTGCTCCAGCTCTACACCAGCGGCACCACCGGGCGGCCCAAGGGCGTGGTGCTGGACAACACCAATTACCGCAGCTTCCTGGAAATGGCCTCCGCGGTCGATGGCTTCGCCTATGACGAGGGCGAGACGGTGATGATCGTCATGCCGCTGTTCCATGTCGCGGGTACCAATGTCAGCTTTTCCGGGCTGGCGCAGGGCGGGCGGCTGGTGGTGGTCAAGGATTTCACCCCCGCCGATGCGATCCGGATGATCGGGGCGGAGCGGGTCGCCCACTCGTTCCTTGCCCCCGCGATGATCCAGATGATGCTGCAGGACCCGTCCTCGGCAAGCGGCGACTATTCGCACCTGCGCACCATCGCCTATGGCGCCTCGCCGATTGCCGAGGACGTGCTGCGCCGCGCCCGGGCGACCTTCGGCTGCGGCTTCGTGCAGTTCTATGGCATGACGGAATCGACGGGCGGCGGCACTTACCTGTCCCCCGCCGCGCACGACCTGCCCGGCAAGCTGACCTCTTGCGGCGAACCCTGGCCGGCGACCGAGCTGGCGATCCTCGACGGGGAGGGCCGGGAACTGGGCGACGGTGAAATCGGCGAGATCGCGATCCGGGGCGGCACGGTGATGCGCGAATACTGGAACCGCCCGGACGCCACGGCGGAGACGCTGGCGGGAGGCTGGCTGCACACCGGCGATGTCGGTTATCGCGATGCCGACGGGTTCTATTTCGTTCACGACCGGATCAAGGACATGATCGTCTCGGGCGGGGAGAACGTCTACCCGGCCGAGGTCGAGAGCGCGATCATGGGCTGCCCGGGCGTGGCCGATGTCGCGGTGATCGGCGTGCCCGATGAAAAGTGGGGCGAGGCGGTGAAGGCGCTGGTGGTTCCCGTTGCTGGCACCGCGCCCGATCCGGCGGCGATCATCGCCTGGGCGCGGGACCGGATTGCCCACTTCAAGGCGCCCAAGAGCGTGGACTTCATCGCCGTTCTGCCGCGCAATCCATCGGGCAAGGTGCTGCGCCGCGAACTGCGCGCGCCCTATTGGGAAGGCCGCGACCGGGCAGTCTGACACGGCTGGCAGATGTGCGAATGGCCCGGCGATAGGGCGCCGGGCCATCCAGGAGAACGGGCGGGGGGAGTGTGGGGAGTCGGCCCCGCCTGTTCCCGGTCGCGGTTATGCGTGGGCCAGCAGCATCCCTTCGGCCTTGCTGCCATCGGCGCGGCGCGGTTCGTGCGCGACGTCTTCGGGCTTGAAGCCTTCGGGCGGCAGGGTCCAGCAGGCGAATTCCAGGCAGATGCCGTCCGGATCGAAGAAGTACATCGAGCGGACATAGACATCGTCGGTAACTGTGGGCGAGTTCTGGGTGGGCGAATTGTCGTGGTTGGAAATTCCCGCCACTTCGATGCCCTTGGCCTTCAGACGCTCGAAATATTCCTCGAACTTGTCGTTCGGCACGGTGAAGGCGATGTGGTTCATCGAACCATGCGCCGACAGGAAGCTCCCGCGCGAGGGCAGGGCGGTCGGCGCGGCAATCCCGGGCGCGGCCTCGGGCGCATTGGCGAACCAGAAGAAGGCCAGGCTATTGCCGCCGCCCATGTCGAAGAAGAAGTGCTGGCTCGAACCATCGGGCAGGTCGAGCGTCTTGACCAGCGGCATGCCAAGCACGTCGCGGTAGAATTCCACGGTCTTCGCCATATCCTTGCAGACGAGCGCCAGATGGTGGACGCCCTGGATTTCGAATTCCCTTTCGGTGGCAGTCATGGTCAGTCTCCTTCGGGCAGGAACATAAGGTATCAGGCGGAAGCGACGCTGGGGCGGGCCTGCATGGCGGTAAACCAGCGCTGGACATTGGCATTGGCGGGATCGAGCGGCTGGCCGACGGCGCCGCCGAATTCGAGGAACGCGTAAAGCAGGATGTCGGCCAGGGTGATCCGCTCTCCAGCGATGAAGGGCCGGTCGCCCAGCAGACCATCGAGCCACTTGATCCCATCCTGGGCCACGGCCTTGAGCCCCGGTGCGGCTTCCGGCAGGCAGCGCATGCGCGGCTCGAACAGCGGCAGGCCCTCGGCGAAGCGGAAACCGTTGGTCAGCGGTTCGCAGATCTTGAGATCGACCCGGCGGGTCCACATCCGCGTCCGGGCGCGCTCTTCCGCCGTGGTGCCGACCAGCGGCGGTTCGGGGAAACGCTCATCCAGGTATTCGCAGATCGCGGTGATCTCGGTGAGGAACGAGCCGTCGTCCAGTTCCAGCGCCGGGGTCTGGCCCGCCGGATTAACCTGGCTGGCATAGGGCTCGCGGCGGTTCTCGCCGCCGCGCAGGTCGATCTCGACCTCGGGCAGGGTGATCCCCTTTTCCGCCATGAAAAGTTTCACGACGCGCGGGTTCGGGCCGACGCTGGTGTAGAACTTCATCGTAATCCTCTCATCTTCGCAATAGCCGAATCCAACACAACCGTCAACCAAATTGACGCCAGACTAGCTCCCGGCGGGTCGCGGCGCGCTGAGGAAGTCGGCGGCGCTGAAGCCTTCGGGGGCAGCCACTTCGACGATCGGGTCCTCGCGCGCATCATACTCCATCCGCAGCGCGCGGGTGATCACCGCGTGCATGTCGTAAAGGCAGGTGATGTAGGTAAACTCGAAGATCTGCTCATCGTTCCAGAAGGTGCGCAGCTTGTCGAACACTTGCAGCGGAACGCGGCCATTCTGCGCGCTGAGGCAGTCGGTATAGGCAAGCACGGCGCGTTCCTGCTCGTTGTAGCAGTCGGCCACGGCCCAATAGGCGATCGAGGCGATCTTTTCCTCGCTCACCCCCAGCCCGCGCAGCGACTTGCAATGCTGCGAAAACACGAACTGGCTGCCCTTGATCCAGCCGGCGCGGGTCTGGCCCAGTTCGCGCAGCACCGGATCGATCTTGCGCGCCGGGTGGCGATAGACCGCGAAGCCATCGACCGCGTGCTTGAAGATGTCCGGGGCAAGGGCAAAGACCGTCCACCAGTCGCCCGGGGTGCCGGTCGCGGTGCCCGGTTCGGCCACGGGGTCGCGGTCGCCGAACAGGCGCTTGTAATAGGCAAGGACGGTTTCGTCGGTGGCTTCGGCTTTGGAAACCTGGCGAAGGACGGGCATTGGCGGCTCCTCAGTTGTTCGCGAATTTGCGGAAAGTGGCAACGTGGGCGGAATCGAAATATTCGTCCAGCCGGGTGATCAGGCCGTTTTCAACCCGGCAGACGATGGCGCAGGGCAGGCGCACTGCCTCGCCATCGTGCTTGCGCTTGCCGGTCAGCGTGTGCTGCTGGACAAAGCCGCCGGGGAACACGTTGAGCCGACGGTCGGCATATTCGCGGTCGGAAATGCGCGCGACCATGCCGGTCAGCACCTGTGCGGTCTGATCGCGATTGCCGACCAGTTCGTCGGTGTTGTGCCAGATTTCCGCATCCGGAGCGAAACTGGCGTGCATCGCGGCGATATCGCCCGCCTCGATCGCGTCGAAGAAGCGGGTGGCAAGATCGCGGATCGCCTGTGCTTCGGTGCTCATGCGGCAAGGTCCTTGTCGAGATGGCGGGTCATGGCGAACTGGGTTGCCGCAGCGGCAAGAGCGAAGGGGATGATCCCCATCAGGCCCCAGCGCAGGCTGTCATCGCCCAGCTGCGGGCGCAGGAAGTCGCTCAGCATGCCGACGAACAGCGGCCCCAGACCCAGGCCGACGATGTTGTACATCAGCAGCAGGATCGCCGCCGCCGTCGCGCGGGACCGGGGCGGGGTCAGGTTCTGGACCAGCGCCAGCCCCGGCGCGATGTAAACCGTACAGGCGGTCAGCGGCAGCAGCATCACCGCCAACGAACCCTGCCAGCCCTGCATCAGCAGGGCGGCGGCCAGTCCCGGGGCGATCAGCAGCGAGGCGATGCCCGGGACATAGCCATAGGCGCGCCGGTCACGCTGCGCGATCCGGCTGACCAGCCAGCCACTGCCCAGGATGCCGATGCCGAAGGTCAGGCCGGCCGCCGGGCCGAACCATTGCCCGATCGCTGGCAGCGGCATCCCCTGCGAGCGCATCAGGAAGGCCGGAACCCAGTTGAGAATGCCATAGCTGACAAACGCCGACAGGCCGTTGCCCAGCAGCACCAGCCGGAGCGAGGGGCTGCGCACGAACAAGGCAAGGGTTTCGCGCAGCGGCACGGCCTGTTCGCCGTGGCCGCCGCCCACGTCCATCTGCCCGCGCTGCGGTTCCTTGACCGCCCAGACCAGCAGCGGGGCGATCACCAGCCCGACCGCGCCCATCACCAGGAAGGCGCCGCGCCAGCCGATGTTGGCCGCCGCCCAGGCGCCAAACGCCGCCCCCACGAATACCCCGAACGGGCCGTTGAGCTGGAAGATCGCGACGGCAAAGGGCCGACGGTGTGGCGGAAACAGGTCCGAGACCAGCGAAAGCGAAGGGGCGGTGCCGCCCGCCTCGCCCGCGCCCACGCCAAAGCGGACCAGAGCGAGCTGGGTGAAGGTGGTAACTTTGCCGGTGAGGGCGGTAAACAGGCTCCACACCACGCAAGCCAGCGCGATCAGCCTGACCCGGTTCCAGCGATCGGCCAGGATCGCCACCGGCACGCCCATTCCCGCATAGAACAGGGCAAAGGCAAGGCCGGTCAGCAGGCCGAACTGGGTGTCCGACAAGTGCATTTCGGCGCGGATCGGTTCGACCAGCACCGACAGCAGCTGGCGGTCGACGAAATTGATCGTGCCAACCACGAACAGCATGGTCAGGGCGACGCCGCGTTGCAGCGCCAGTCCCTCCACGCCGCGCGGCTGGGCGGCGGTGTCGGTCATGTCCGGGGTGTCCGGCTGGATGGCGCAGGCATCGGCGGGGAGCTGCTCATCGCAAGATGCTCCCCGCCGCGCCCCTCATGGCCTTAGAACTTCGCGCCGACGGTCATCCCGAAGGTCCGGGGCGGGCCGTAGAAGCGCTGGATGAAGAACTGGGCGGTCGGCGTCAGCGCCGATACCCAGGTCTTGTTGGTCAGGTTCTTGCCCCAGATCATCGCCCGGAAGCGGCCATCGGCGCTTTCCCAGCCAAGCGAGCCATCGACCAGCGCGAAATTGCCGGTCTTGCCCGCCACATCGTTGAGCACGGTCGAATACCAGGTGCTGCGATAGAGCATCGAGACGCGCGCGGTGAGATCACCCGCTTCGCCCAGCGGCACGGTGTATTCGCCGCCAACCTGCGCGGTCCACTTGGGCGCGCGCACCAGCTTGAGGTGGGTATAGTCCTCGTCCACCAGGTAGGTGCCGTTGACCAGCTTGGTGACGCTGCCGCAGGCCGATGTCGGAACCGTCGTCGAGGCCGAGGGGCCGTTCAGATCGGTACAGAAATCGGTGTATTCGCTGTCGAGGTAACCGATGTTGGCATTGAGCCGCAGGTTGTCAGTCGCCTTGAACGAGGCTTCGAACTCGATCCCCTTGGTGGTCGCCGCGCCGACGTTCAGCTGGGCGGTTTCCTGGCCCGAAGCGACTGCCGGGTTGGGAATGAACACGCCGAATTCAAGCTCCTTGAACTTGGTCACGAAGCCGGTGAGGTTGAGGCGCAGCTTGCCATCGAGGAAATCGCCCTTCATGCCGGCCTCGAACAGTTCCGAGGTGTTGTCGGCGGTCGGGCCCGCGGTGACCATGCTGGCCGAACGGGCGCCATAGCCGCCGCCCTTGTAGCCCTGGCTCCACCCGGCATAGACCATCAGATCGGGGTTGATCTTGTAATCGATCCCGGCCTTGAACGTCGCGCGGTTGCGCGAATAGCTGTCCTTGAAGGCCTTGCCCGCGCTGAAGTTGGTGTTGGCCAGGTTTTCCATGAATTCCAGCGACTTCACCACGCTGCGCGTGTTGAAGAACGCGGGCGAAAGCAGGGTGCCGGTGGGATCGCGGAAATAGCTCTTGTCTTCCCACGACTGGCGCACGCCAAGCGTGATGTTAAGCTTGTCGGTCAGGCCGAAGATGCCTTGCGCGAACAGGGCCTTGGCGGTGTTGTCCTGGGTGACGAAATCCTGGCTGCCGAACTGCAGCGAAGGGGCCAGCAGCACCGGCAGGGTCGGGAAGGCCTGGCTCATCTCGAAGCTCTGCTTCATGTAGTAGCCGCCCAGCACCAGGTTCACCCGCGACATCATGCCGTCCATTTCCGAGAAATCGGTGGCAAGCCGCAGTTCCTGGCTGAACTGGCGGTGCGACTGGACGCGGAAGGTCGGGAAGAAGAACTTCTCGGACTGGTCGAAGTCGCTGTCGTTGAAGTCGTCGGTCTTGATGTAGCCGGTGATCGAGGTGAGGTTCACCGCGCCCATCTTGGCGTTGATCGTGCCGATCAGGCCGTACTGGTCGGTATCGTGGTTGGCGGGGAAATCGCGGCCGATGGTGAAGGCGCCGTCGTTCGGTTCCTGAAAGCCGAACACGATGGCCAGCAGCTTGGTGCTGTCCGGTGCGGCATCGCCACCCGGGGCGCTGGAGCGGTCATTCAGCCACCAGCCCTTGATGTTGACCGACAGGCTTTCGCTCGGCGTGAACAGCAGCGTGCCGCGTACCGAGAAGCGATCCTGTCCGCCGATGCTCTGGCCATTGACGCGGTTGCGGAAGTAGCCGCCCAGCGATTCCTGCCCCGCGACCACGCGCAGCGCCAGCTGATCGCGGATCAGCGGCACGTCGACCGCGACGCGGGCGTCCAGGCGGCCGTAATTGCCCGCGGTGGCCATCGCTTCAACGCCGAAGTTGCCCGACGGGTTCTTGGAATAGGTGGCGATGCCGCCCGCGAGCGAGTTCTTGCCGAACGAAGTGCCCTGCGGACCGCGCAGCACTTCAACGCGCTCCATGTCGAAGGTGTCGAGCATGGTGGCGACCGGGCGGGTGACATAGACGCCGTCAATCGAAACACCGACCGGGCTTTCCTCGGTCGATTCGATGCCCTGCGCGCCAAGCCCGCGGATGTAGATCGCCGCCGAGTTGGAGAAGGTCGCAACCGGCTGGATTGAGACGTTGGGCGTGGTCGGGGCAAGGTCGGTCAGGTCGCGCGCGGCGGACTTGAGCAGGGTGCGTTCGTCAAAGGCGGAAATCGCCTGCGGCACGTCCTGCAGCGTTTCTTCCTTGAAGCGCGCGGTGACGACGATTTCGCCGTCATTTCCGCCGCCGCTCACTTCGTTGTCCGCCGACTGCGCAAGGGCCGGCTGGGCCACCGTGAGCACCGCGATCGCGGCAACTCCGGATAGCAGGTTGTGATTCAGTGCTTTCATAATCACCCTCCCGTGAATGTTTGTTCTGCCAATCTGGCGATTTCGGCAACAATGCTGCCAAAACTGTCAAATGCGTTGATGCTTAGTATACTACGTGTTTGACTCTGTCCAGACCGATCCGAGGGAGAAATGCGATGTCAGCTGCCGCCACTCAAGCCTTGCCGCCCTTGCGGAGCAGAATCCTGTGCACCGTGGAGTTCGAAGTCGCCGGAGGACTGATCGCCATCGGCTCCTCGCCATTTGGCGACCAGCGGCTGGGCTATGTCACGGGCGGGCGATTCTACGGTGAACGGCTGAACGGAACGGTCCTGCCGGGCGGCGGCAACTGGTCGCGCAGCGGACGGCTGGGCGATGCGGCGGCGGTCGGCACGTTCGATGCCCGCGCGGTGTGGCAAACCGCTGGCGGCGCGCTGATCTATGTCACCTACGGCGGGCGCAGCGTGATCCCCGACGATGTCCGCGCCGCGTTTGCCGACCCCTCGGCGCCGCCAGTCGATCCCGCGCGCTATTACCTGCGGATCGCCCCGGTGTTCGAAACGGCCGATCCGGCACTGGCCTGGCTCAACGGGGTGCTTGCGATCGGGGTGGGCGAACGCACCGATTTCGGAGTACGCCACGTGGTCCACGAAGTTCTCTAGACGCGGCACAGCGGCGGCGAGGCTGGGCCTTAGGAGGGCGCGCCAGGCTCTTTCATCGCGACAAGCTTAAGTCAATTAAATTGACGTAAATTGAATTGACCGGGCTGCCTTATGCCGCACTCAGGAAGCTGTCCTGCATCCGAGCCT
The DNA here is from genome assembly GCA_016719755.1 of Novosphingobium sp. GTDB lineage: Bacteria > Pseudomonadota > Alphaproteobacteria > Sphingomonadales > Sphingomonadaceae > Novosphingobium. The sequence continues at coordinate 67,279 of JADJYM010000013.1, forward strand.
TGTCGGCCTGGTGCCCGGTGAAGATCGTGAAGGCGAGCGCTGCCTGCCCCACCGCCATGCCACTGCCGTTCAGCACCCGGCAACCGCGATCGCGCGCGATGCGCAGCAAGGTGGTTTCCAGCGGGAAATAGACGATGTCCGCCACCCAGTGGTGCTGCAGGATCAGCGCGGGGTCGATCGCCGGGTCGGGATAGGCGGCCATGCCCATCGGCGTCGAGTTGACGATCCCGTCGATCCGTGCCGTATCGAGAGTGGCTGATTCCACCGCGACGGCGCGGTCCTTGCCGAATCTGGCGGAGAGGCGCGCGGCCAGTTCGCGGGCGCGCTGCGAATCGATATCGGTGATCTCTAACACGCCGGTGCCCAGCATCAGCAGCGCCGTGCCTACCGCCGTGCCGGCGCCGCCCGCGCCCAGTTGCAGCACGCGGTCCATCGCCGCGCCGGGCAGACCTTCGGCCAGGCTGCCCTGAAAGCCGGTCATGTCGGTGTTGTGGCCGATCAGCCGTCGCCCCCGCATTTCGACCGTGTTGACCGCGCCGACCAGCTCGGCGCTTTCCGCCAGTTCGTCGAGCAGCGGGATGACCGCCTGCTTGAAGGGATAGGTGATGTTGACGCCGCTGAAGCCCTGCGCGGCGAGATCGTGCAGCAGGGGAGAGAGGTCGCTGTCAGGGCGTTCCTCGGCGGTGAAATCGAACAGGGTGTAGGTCAAGTCCAGCCCCTGCGCGCGCGCCTCCTGTTCGTGCAGCCAGGGCGAGCGCGAGGCGAGGATGGATCGGCCGATGAGCCCGGTGCGCAGCATGGTTGCTTTCAAGCGGAAAGGCCCGGGGCTGTCGAGAGGACAGCCCCGGCAGTCAGGGTGAAGGGGATCAGAACGCGATCTTTGCGCCGATGTAGAACGAGCGGCCGACCGCATCGTAAAGCGCGGTATCGGTACCGTTCTGCGAGCTGGCGACGAACGGCAGGCCCTTGTCGAACAGGTTGTTCACGCCGGCGCGCAGTTCGAACTGCTTGCCGACCTTGACCGATCCGAACAGGTCCCACAGCGCATAGGCTGGCACGCCGACCTGGGTGTTGTTCGGGGTCAGGACCGAACTGACGTCCTTCAGCGCGCTCTGGTAGCGCCAGCGCAGGCCCATGCCCATCGTGTCCGACTTGTAGCCGAATGTGGTCAGCGCCTTCCACTTGGGCGCGGCGCGCGGCGGGACCGAACCGGGGTTGGAGCCGCCGACGCTGACGCCGGTGTAGTTGGCAAAGGCCGCGCCGGGAAGCAGCTGCACCTTGTATTTGTTCAGCAGGCCGATCGCGGAATCGACATAAAGCTTGCCGCTTTCGCCCAGGAAGCGCGCCGGCACGCCCCAGTGGACCTGCGCCTCGAAGCCGTCGGTTTCCAGCTGGCCGAGGTTGAGGAACGGGGTGCGCACGTTGAGGATCTGGCCGGTGGTGGTGTCGCGGCTGATCAGGCCGCAATATTCGTTGGCGTTCGAATAGGTCGGGTTCGAACCATCCAGGTTGAAGCACTTGGTCAGCACGGTCAGGCCCGGAACGGTCGAGATCACGCTCTTGATCTTGATGTTGTAGTAATCGACCGAGAACGAGAAATCGCCCAGGATCCCGTCAGACTGCGGCGCGTTGAACACGAAGCCGAGGTTCCAGGTGGTGGCGCGTTCCGGGGTCAGGCCGGTGTTGCCAGAAACCAGCTGGCCGGTGGCCGTGGTCGGGAACTGATAGGAACCGACCGCCGCCGAGGGCACGCCCTGGGTGACGCACAGCGCCGAAACCTGGGCGGCGTTGGCGCCGGTGCGCGCCGTGGAGCGGCTGTCGCACGGATCGCCCAGCGATCCCGGCGGGGTGCCGATCACCAGCTGCGCGCCCTGCGGGGGCGAGAACAGCTCGCCGATGTTGGGCGCGCGCACCGCGCGCTGATAGCTGCCGCGGATCAGCAGCGAATCGATCGGTCGCCAGCGGGCATCCGCCTCGTAGCTGGTCACCGAACCGGTCACCGAGTAGTCGGAATAGCGGATCGCGCCGCCCACGCCGAATTCCTCGGCAAAGGGCTTGCCCGAGAGCAGCGGAATGTCGATCTGCGCGGCGAATTCCTTCACCGAGATCGATTTCTTGGGAACCGGCAGAGTATTCACCACGCCTTCGATGTTGCCGCCGGGGTTGCTGGCAACCACCAGGTTGAAGGCGTTGGGCGAAACCAGATCTGCGTCAGGCGTGAATTCATAGGAGTTCTTGCGGTAGCCTGCGAGCAGCGCCAGCTGCACCGGACCAGCGCCCAGATCGAACAGCTTGCCGTTGACCTGCGCCTGGACCTGGGTCTGGCCCAGCCGTTCGCGGCTGATCGCCGACTTGGTGATGAACGCGACGCAGGCCGGCGAGAGCTTGCGGGCATTGGCATCGCCGAACGGGTTGAAGCCCCCGGCGCAAAGCGAGGCGCCGCCATCGGCAGCGTTCAGCAGCCGCTGGACCTGGCTTTTCAGCACGGCGTTGTTCATCGTCTGGTTGTGGACCGACTGATCGTATGCCGCGAACAGGTCAAAACTCCAGCCGTCGGTGATATCGCCCTTCAGGCCGGCCAGGTACTGCTGCACCTGATAATTCTCGTCCCAGTTCTTGTCGGGCACACCAACATAGCGCGCGTTCCAGTTGAACGCGGCAGCCGGGGTGGGGCGCGAGGCGAGGATCGTGCGCAGGTCGGCCGGGATGAAGGGGTTGGTCACCGGAATGGTGGTCAGCGCCGGGAACTGGGTCAGGCTGCCGCCGCTTTCGGTGTTGACGGTCAGGTCCACGAACATGAACTGGCCGTAGGCGGTGAGCGAGGGGGTCAGTTCATAGTCAGCCTTCACGAAGGCGGTCTTGCGTTCCAGCGCGTTCATGAACTGGATCTGCTGGCCAACCGGCATGCGCACATTGTTGCCGATCACCATATACCCGGCGGTGCCGTTCGGCCCCTTGTAGTTCTGCGCACCGTTCTGGAAGAACAGGCTGCCGTCGTTGTTGAAGCCCAGGTTCGACAGCTGGAAGTTGTTCGGCAGGGTGGTCACCCCATAGCCGTTGAAGATACCCTGGATGACCGACGCGGCCGGCGCATTGGTGGCGGATGGCACGAAGGTGCCGGTGCCGATGAACGAGGACGGGGTCTTGTCGAAGAAGAAGCTGCGCGCGTCGCCGTTGATCGCGTCCTGCTTGGCATAGCTGAAGGCCGCGACCACGCTGCCGCGGCCTTCGGCGAACTTGGTGCCAAGCGCCAGCGAGCCGTTGAACTTGTAGCCATCACCGCGTTCGCTGATCGAATTCATCAGATCGATCTTCACGCCCTGGAAATCGCGCACGGTCTTGAAATTGACCACGCCCGACATCGCGTCAGAACCATAAATTGCCGAAGCGCCGCCGGTGATCACGTCCACGCCGCCGACGATGGCATCGGGCAGGATGTTGATATCGACGTTGCCGGCAATGTCAGACGCCGGCAGGCGGCGGCCATCGAGCAGCACCAGGTTGCGGTTGGTGCCCAGGCCGTGAAGGTTGATCGCGGCGCGCCCGCCGGTGCCCTGGCCGCCGGTCGCGGCATTGCCGCCGACGGTGAAGCTGGGCACCTGGTTCAGGGCATCCTGCAGGGTGGCGGTGCCGGCTTCCTTGATCGCCGCGTCGCTGACCGAGATGATCGGGCTGACCGAAGTGTTGTTCGGGCGCTGGATCAGCGAGCCGGTGACAACGATGTCCTCAGCCTTGGCCGAATCATCATCGGTAGCCTGATCCTGGCCGAAGGCCGGAGTCGCCAGCGCGATCGCGCAGGACATCACAGAAGCGGAAAACGCAAGGCGCGAGCCGATTTGACGCATGAACCATCCCTCCCTTTGCCGGCCCCTGGGGCTCGGCTTCCGACGGCTCATTTATGTTACGAACTAGTTCCTGTCAATTTGTTCATTTCGCCCCGCCGACCTCGCCCGACAGGCGCTGGACCATGAAGGCGCAGACCGCGCAGGCCAGCAGCGGCACGCAATAGGCGGCAAACAGAACCGGCAGAGCGACCTTGGCGGCCATCAGCTGGCCACCCGCCCAGGGGCCGACAATCGCTCCGCTGCGACCGATGCCGATGGCCCAGCCAATTCCCGTGGCGCGCACGGGTGAGGGGTAGGTGCCCGCCGCCAGCGGCCAGACCCCGTTGTAGCCGCCCTGGAGCAGGACCCCGATCAGAAAGGCCGTGCCCATGGTTGCCGCAACGCCCATCGGCACCGATCCGAACCACAGCATGGCCGCCGCCGCGCCGCACAGCATGGCGGGGACCAGCTTGCCCAGCGGCAGGCGCACGGCCAGCAGGCTCATCGTAACGGTGCCGGTGAAGGCGCCCAGGTTGTAGAGCGCGCCCGCGTAGATCCCGTCGGTTTCGGAAAGCCCCGCCTCGATCGCCAGTTTGGTGATCCAGCTGACAATGAAGTACAGCACCATCAGTCCGAAGAACACCGCGCCCCACAGTGCCAGGGTGCGCGCGCGCAGCAGCGGAGAGAACAGCGATGCCACCCCGGCCTGCCGCACCTCGCCATCGTGCGATTGCGGCACCGCATCGCTCAGCAGCACCCAGGCGAGCGGGAACAGCACCACGGTGATCGCGCCAGCGCCCACCAGCAGCGCGTGCCAGCCGTATACCGGCAACAACCGGGCGACGATCAGCCCGGTGAACACGGCGGCAAAGGGATAGCCTGCCTGGACCAGTCCCACCGCCAGGTTGCGGTGCCGGTCGGGCGCGCTTTCCGAGGCGAGCGCGGCCATCGCCGCCAGTACCGTGCCGATGCCAGCACCCACCAGCACCCTGAGTGCGAAGAGCTGGCTTACCGTTTCGACAAACCCGCTCGCCAGCATGCCGCAGGACATCAGGGCCAGCGCGGCGAGGATAATGCGCCGCCGCCCGAACCTGTCGGCCAGCGGGGCGATGAACATGCCTCCGATCGCCATGCCCAGCAGTCCGGCGCTGAACAGGGTGCCCATCGTGTCCGCGCCGATCGCCCAGTCCGACTGGATGCGCGGAGCGATGAACGACAGGATCGTTACGTCGATCCCGTCGGCCATGTTGATCGCGAAGCACAGCGCGACCACCGCAATGGCGCGGGTGGTCCAGTTGGCTGGCGCGGCTCCGCTGGCGGCTGGGGTGGTAACGGCCATGATCCTTCTTCCCGTTTTGGCCGGGGCATCCGCGCGGGAAGAACAGCTGCCGGGCGCAGGCCCGGCGCGCGGTCAGTCCTTGTGCGTCACCCAGGCGATTATGATGTCCGCCACCTGGCGCGCCCGCCGCTCGACCGCCTCGGGGCTGGTCATGTCGACCCCGAAGTTGTGCGCGAAGGTGAACTGGTTGGAGACGTTGTAGAAACTGAGCGCGGTCATATTGAGGTGGAGGTCGACAGGATCGATCCCGGCCCGCATCGAGCCTTCTGCCTGCCCCCGCGCGATGAGCTTTTCGAGCAGTTCGATAACCTTGCGGTTGCCCTGCGGCAGGCCCTCGATCTGCTTGAGATGTTCGGCGCGGTGGATGTTCTCGTTCATCACCAGCCGCACCAGTTCGGGATGCTGCGAATGGTAGCGCACGTCATGCTCGATCAGGCGGCGCAGCGCTTCCAGAGCGGTGCCGCTATCGGTATCGACCGCGTCCTCGCTCTCGCGCACGCGGCGATAGGCGCGCTCCAGCACGGCGCGGTAAAGTTCGTCCTTGCCATCAAAGTAGTAGTAGATTTTGCGCTTGGTGGCGCGGCCCGCGATCTCGTCGATCCGCGCGCCCGCCAGGCCCTTTTCGACGAATTCCTGGGTGGCGATGTCGATGATCTGATTGATCGCTTCTTCGCGTGCCTGGGCGTGGCTGCGGCGGGCAGGTTTGGCGGGCTTGGCGGCCTGATCGGACAAGATGGTATCTCCGTGCTGCGCGGCGCGCGTCGGCGCGGGGCGCGTATAGCCCCTTGCGTTACCGCTCTTTGCCGCCGCCGTCTGCACAGGATAGCCCCCTTTTCCGCCGCCATTTTATGTTACGAACTAGTTCCTGTCATTTTTGCTTTTGTCAAGCGCGGGGGCGTGATAGCACTTTGGTCAAGCGCCGGATCAGGCGCTGCCGGATTGGGAGCCACGCAGCTTGAAGACCTCGATCGCCACGGTGTCGATCAGCGGCGCGCTTGACGCGAAGCTGCGCGCGATTGCCGCGGCGGGCTATGACGGTGCCGAAATTTTCGAGAACGATCTGCTCTCCACTCATCTCTCCGCGCGAGAGATTGCGGCGCTGGTGGCCGATCTGGGCCTGACCTGCACGATGTTCCAGCCGTTCCGCGATCTGGAGGGCCTGCCCGACGCCCAGCGCAGCCGCGCTTTCGACCGGTTGGAGCGCAAGTTCGACACGATGGAGGAACTGGGCACGGACCTGCTGCTGGTCTGTTCCAGCTGTTCGCCGCAGGCAGAGAGCGAGCGGGGGTGCCTGCTCGCGGACCTTGCCGAAGCAGGGGAGCGCGCCGCGCGCCGGGGCCTGCGCATCGGTTACGAGGCGCTCGCCTGGGGGCGGCACGTGAACGACCACCGCGATGCCTGGGCGCTGGTGCGCGATGTCGATCATCCCGCCCTGGGGCTGGTGCTGGACAGCTTCCATTCACTGAGCCGAGGCATCCCCTCCAGCTCGATCGGCGATATCCGCGCCGACAAGCTGTTTCTGGTCCAGGTGGCCGACGCGCCTCTGCTGCGGATGGATCACCTGCAATGGAGCCGCCACTTCCGGTGCATGCCGGGGCAGGGCGAGTTCCCGCTGGACGACTGGGCCGAGGCGATCCGGCGGATCGGGTACCGGGGTTACTGGAGCCTCGAAATCTTCAACGACCGCTTCCGCGCGGGCTCAGCCAGCAGCGTGGCGCTGGACGGATACCGTTCGCTACGCCTGCTCGAAGGCGGGATCGAGCGTCCGGTGGCGAGTGCCGCCGCGCTGCCGCCGCGCGTGGCGACGAGCGGAGTGGAGTTCATCGAATTCGCCGCCAGCCACGATGAGGCGCAGGCGCTGGGTGCCATGCTGCGCCCATTGGGCTTCGTCCCCACCGCGCGTCACCGCAGCAAGGACGTGACGCGCTGGCAGCAGGGCGAGATCAATCTTGTCATCAACTGCGAGCCGGAGGGACTGGCGCACAGCTTCGACGTGGTTCACGGCGCCTCGGTGTGCGCCATTGGCCTCGCGGTGGACGATGTCGCGGGCGCGCTCGCGCGGGCCGATGCGTTGCGCGTTCCCCGCTTCGAACAGGCCGTGGCGCCGGATGAATGGCCTATCCCCAGCGTGCGCGGGGTGGGGGGCAGCCTGCTCTATTTCGTCGATGGCGCCAGCCGCGCGGAAATGTGGGCGCACGAGTTTCCTCATAGGCTGGAAGCGCCGCTGCCCCCCCGGATCGGCGGGATCGACCACGTCGCGCAGACCATGCAGTTCGAGGAGTTCCTGTCCTGGCTGCTGTTCTACGTTGCGCTGCTCGATGTGCGCAAAACCCCGCAACTGGAGATCGCCGACCCGATGGGGCTGGTGCAGAGCCAGGCGGTGGAAGCGCCAGGCGGTGCGGTGCGTTTCACGCTCAACGGATCGCTGGCCAGCCAGTCGCTCTCATCGCGTTTCATCCAGAACTATTTCGGGGCCGGCGTGCAGCATATTGCCTTTGCCTGTCCGGACATCTTCGCCGCTGCCGATGCAGCCATCGCAGGCGGGATCGAGCGGCTGGAAATCCCGCGCAACTACTATGACGATCTTGAGGCGCGCTGGGGTCTGGAGCCCGAGTTGATCGAGGCGATGGCGCAGCGCGACATCCTGTATGACCGTGACGGAGACACCGAATACTTCCAGTTCTACACCCGCGCCTTTGCCCGCCGGGTGTTCTTCGAACTGGTCGAGCGGCGCGGCTATGCGGGATACGGGGCGGTCAACGCGCCGATCCGCCTGGCCGCGCAGGCCCGCCACAAACCCGAACAGATCGATTGAACCCCAAGGGAGAGAGAACCCCATGATCCGTGCATTCCTGCCGCGCCTGCTGCTCGCCACTGCCGCCATCGGCCTTGCGGCCTCTGCTTCGGCGGCCCCCCAGCGCGTGTTCCCCGTGGCCGACAAGCCTGACCTTGCCGACCACCTGCCCAACCCGCCGATCGCCATGCCGGGTGGGGTCAAGGCCTACCGCGATGTCGTTTATCAGACGGTCGACGGCTATCGCCCGCAAATCGTCGACATCTATGTTCCCGCGGCCAAGGGACCGCATCCGCTGGTGCTGTATATCCACGGCGGTGGCTGGCGCGCGGGCCACACCCGCCATTCGGGCGCGCTGTCCGATTTCCCCAAGGCGCTGGCCGCGCTGGCGGCGGAGGGCTTCACTGTCGCCAGCCTTGAATACCGCCTGTCGAGCGAGGCGCAGTTCCCCGCGCAGTTGCAGGATGCCAACGCCGCGCTGCGGTTCCTGCGCGCCAATGCCAAGGCCTACAAGATCGACCCGGCCCGCGCGGGTGTATGGGGCGGATCGGCGGGCGGACATCTCACCGCCCTGACCGCGCTCACCTGCCGCGATGCCGCGCTCGATCCGCAGGCGGGCAGCGACCAGTGCGTCCAGGCCGCCGTCACCTGGTACGGGGTGTTCGACTTTGCCGGGATGAATGCCACTCCGGACGGTAACTCCGCCGGGGCCAAGCTGCTCGGCTGCACCGGTCCGTGCAGCGCCGAAGCCAACCGCAAGGTCAGCCCGGTCGCCTACATGGATGCCAAGGACCCGCCGTTCCTCCTGATCCACGGCACCGAGGACAAGGTTGTGCCCGCTGAGCAATCGCGCATCGGTGAGGCTGCGCTCAAGGCGGCAGGCGTTCCTGTCCAGTCGATCTACATCGAAGGCGTCGACCACAGCTTCATCGGCAAGACTCCGGCTGAAACCCGCGCGGCCACCCTGCGGGCGATGAACGCCACCTATGACTTCTTCCACGAGAAGCTGGGAGTCCCCCGCAAGTGATCCGCGCGCTGCTTGCTACTGCGGCGCTCGCGCTGGCTGTGCCCGCGCTTGCCAAACCCATCGCGGTCGATGGCGGCAAGATCGAGGGGGTTGCGCTGCCTTCCGGCGTCAACGCCTGGCTGGGCGTGCCCTTCGCCGCGCCCCCCTTGCGCGAGCTGCGCTGGCAACCGCCCCGGCAGGTGAAGCCGTGGACCGGCACCTATCATGCGGACCGCACCGCGCCGCAGTGCCTCCAGCCGCTGAGAAGCCCGCGCCAGAACCACTACTTCGGCAACGAGGCGAGTAGCGAGGATTGCCTCTACCTCAATGTCTGGGCACCCAGGTCCGCGAAGAAGCTGCCGGTGGTGGTCTGGGTCTATGGCGGGGGCTTCAACATCGGTTCGGCCAGCATGGCGAACTATTCGGGCGAGCCGCTGGCAAAGGCCGGGGTGGTGCGGGTCAACATCGCCTACCGCGTGGGCGCGCTGGGCTTTCTGGCTCATCCCGAGCTGTCGCGGGAAAGCGGCTATGGCGCCTCGGGCAACTACGGTCTGATGGACCAGATCGCCGCGCTGCAATGGGTGCAGCGCAATATCGCGAAGTTCGGCGGCGATCCGGCGAATGTCACCATTGCCGGGCAGTCGGCCGGTTCGATGTCGGTGGCGCTGCTGCAGATGAGCCCGCAGGCCAAGGGCCTGTTCCACCGCGTGGTGGGGATGAGCGGTAGTCCGTTCGGCGGAATGCTTGGCCCGGTCAGCCAGCAAAAGGCCGAGGCGCAGGGGCTGATGCTGCAAAAGGAACTGGGTGCGGGATCGCTCGCCGACATGCGCGCGGTTCCGGGCGACAAGGTTGCCGCCGCCGCCACTATGCGCGATCCGATCGCGGTCGACGATCGCTATGTCACCGGCAGCGCGGAGCAGGTCTTCGCGGCGCGCGCGCACAGCGATGTGCCAGTGCTGATCGGCTATACCCGCGACGAAAGCTTCCGTCCGCTTGGCCCGGTGAACGATGCGGCTGCGCTGGCTGCTGCGGTAAGGGCGCGTTTCCCCACCAATGGCGATGCGGTGCTTGCAGCCTATGGCGCAACCGATCCGGCGCGCGCGGCGGCGGACATCGCGCGCGATAGCACGGTGGGCCTCCAGATGGCGGGCTGGGCGGCGAGCCAGCAGGCGCACGGCAAGGCGGCGGCCTATGTCTATCTGTTCACCCGCCGCCAGCCCTATGCCCCGGGGATCACCTTCAACGATCACGATCCGGCAACCGTCGGCGCCTACCACACCGGCGATGTGCCCTACTGGCTGCGCACGCGCGATGCGCTGAACCTGTTCCGCACGACGCGGGTGTGGGAGCCGTCCGACGTGGCGCTGGAAGCGGAGATGTCGGCGGCATTGCTGTCCTTTGCCAGGGGCGGCGTTCCGGTCAGCCCCGGGCTGGGCCAGTGGCCCGCCTTCGCGCCCGCCAATCCCCGGCTTGCCATGCTGGGCGAGAGCAGCGCGCTTGTCAGTTGGCCGCATTTCGCGGACCTGGCGCTGTTCATGGGGCAGGGCGAAATGCCGCGCCCGGCTGGCGCAAAGCCGCGCGATTGAGCCTGCTTGCCGCCCTGGCGCTGGCCGCATCCGCCCCGGCAGACTGCGCGCCCGGCAGCGAGCTCGACTATGTCTGCGGGCCGGAAAAGCCCGAGGACCTGCTGGCCCTGCCGGGCACTCCATGGCTGGTGACAAGCGGCTTCGCGCCCGGAGCGGGGCTGAAGCTGGTCGATACCCGCAGCCACGTCTGGCGCAAATGGTATGCGGGCGCCGCGCAGGTCCGATATGACCGCAAGGCGTTTCCGCATTGTCCCGGCCCGCTGGATCCTGCGCTGTTCAACGCGCGCGGGCTGGCGCTGCGTCAGACCGGGCCGGGGCGCTGGCGGCTGCTCTGACGGTCAACCACGGCGGGCGGGAGTCGATCGAGGCGTTCGATATCGCGGCCGGGCCGGCGGAACCCGTCCTGACCTGGCGTGGGTGCCTGCCGATGCCCGAGGGTCAAGTGGCAAACAGCGTCGCCAGCTTTGCCGACGGCACGGTGCTGGCAACCGTGCTGACCCGTCCCGGCACTTCGATTGCAGACTTCGTGCAAGGGCGGATCACCGGCGCGGTGTGGCAGTGGCGGCCCGGCGACAGCGGCTTCAGCGAGATCGCGGGCACGCAGGCACCGGGCAACAACGGGCTGGAAGTCGATCCCGACGAACGGCATTTTTACGTTGTCGCTTTCGGGTGGCACGCGGTGCTGGTGTTTGACCGGACGCGGTCCACCGCGCCGCCCGAACGGATCGAGGCACCGGACTTCATGCCCGACAACATTCACTGGACCGGAGGCCGCCTCCTGCTCACCGGAATGCGGCTGGACGAACCTGCCTGCGGGGGGCTGCGCAAGGTGGTAGACGGCAAGGCGGACCCGATGCTGTGCCATCGCGGCTGGGTGGTGGGGGAAGTGGACCTTGCCGCCCGGCGCATCTCGACCTTCGCCTATGGCACGCCTCAAGCCGGGTTCAACGGCCATTCCTCCGCCGCGCTGGTGGGCGGGACGTTGTGGCTCGGCTCGTTCCAGTCAGGGCGGCTGGCGGTGGTGCGGGGACGCTGAAGATGCGGCGCGGAGCCTAGGCCGCCAGTTTCTTTGCCTTCGCCGCGCCCGCGAACAGTTTTTCGCGCATCGGGGCGAAATCGCCGACGCCGAAGTTCGCGGGATCTTCCGCGCCGACGATGTCTTCCTCGCCCCAGCAATCGGCCAGGTCGATGTCACGCGCGGTAATCAGGCGCTGCTGCGGGATCGAATAGAAGGCGCGGACGCGCGGGCGGGTGTAGTCGCTGGGGTTCTGGTCGATCACCATGCCCAGCAGGCCCGAGCGCAGCCGCACCACCGATCCGATCGGATAAACGCCCATCGTTTCGATGAACTGCTGCATGATCTCTGGATCGAACCAGCCCTTCATGAAGTTCATCTGGCCGATCGCCGTCGCCGGATTCACGCCGACGCCCTCGGCGGTGTCGCTGACCATTGAATCGTAAGTGTCGCAGATCGCCGCCATGCGGCTCAGCAAGGCGATCTGTTCGCCTTTCAGACCCAGCGGATAGCCGCTGCCGTCGATCGTTTCGTGATGCTGAAGCGCAACGTCGAGCACACCTTGCGGCATATCGCCGCCCGCTTCCAGGAAGGCATGGCCCAGTTCGACGTGGCGCTTCAGGATATCGTGCGGGAGATTGCGGAAATCGCCGCCATAGGCGGTCAGGTCCACCGGCAGGTGGCCGATGCCGACATCCATCAGCAGCCCGGCCATGCCCGCCTCGCGGATCGTGCGCGACGGCAGCTTCATGTGCCGGGCCAGCGAGATCATCAACGCGCTGACCGCCAGGGCGTGGCGATAGACGTATTCGTTGTCACGCTTGCAGCGCATCAGCCCATTGAAGGCGTGCGGGTTGCGCTGGATCGAGGAGAAGATGTCCTCGATCACCGGTTCGACCTGGTCGGTGCGGATCGCCTTGCCAAGGCGGGATTCCAGGAAAATCCGGCTGACCACCCGGCGGCCCTTGCCCGCGACCACGCCCGCCCGGCCGAATTCGCGGGCCATGGTCTGGGGCGCGGTAGAGCGCAGATCGGCCTGCGGATCGGGCGCGGCGGCGCGGGCGCGCTGCGGCATGGTCCGTACCGTTGAGCGGACGGGCGGCGGGGGCGCGGGATCGCTCGCGCGGACCGGCAGCGGGCGCACGTCGAGTCCCTTGGAAATGTCGATCACCACACCGTCGATCCCGCTATCCTGCAGATCGGCAAGCATCGCGGCATCTTCGAGCAGGAAGCGCGACTTCCAGAACGGGTGTTTGAACCACGAACCCTCAAGCTTGTGGATGAACATGCCCAATTCCACGTCCGACAGCCTGATCCGCTTCAACATTGCCATAGTCCTCTGAATATTCGTATTTTCTAAGCTGCGGGGCGGAAGCGCAGGGTTGCCCGGTCCCTAAGCATTTCCCCCTATTTCCCTTAGGTGCAGGTCTCGCAGGTGACTTCGCCGTGGATCGCGCGCAGTTCGGCCTGAAGCTCGGCCATGCCCACGGCGGAGAGGGCACAGGCGTGGCAATCGGCGAGCAGCAGCGCGGCGAGCGAGCGCTGCATCTGCGCGATCCGGTCAATCGCCTGAAGCGCGTGCATGTGCGCCGCAGCAAGCCCCGGATCGGCGCAGAGGCCCGCACCCAGCGCGTCGGTTTCTGCCCCGAGCCGGTCGAGGATCCGGGCAATAGCCTGCACTTCGGGCGCGGCGCGGGCCACGGTCAGGCCGCTTCGGCCAGAACGTCGGCCCCGCCGAGCGCGGGCAGATCGAGCACCATCACCATCGTCTCGCCGATCGCGGCCAGCCCCTCAAGGAAGCGCACCACAGCGTCGCCCGCTCCGGCCGGCGGCGGCTGCAGCGCGCCGGCCGGAATGGTGACGATGTCGCTGACCGATTCGACGATCAGCCCGCAGGCCTTGCCGCCCAGCTGGGTAACGATGATCGCGTGGCGCGCGCTTGCCTGGGTCGGCGTCCAGCCGAGCCGGGCGGCGAGGTCGATCACCGGCAGCACGGTGCCGCGCAGGTTGACCACGCCCGCGACATGGGCAGGGACCTGCGGCAGGCGGGTGACAGGCGTCCAGGCGCGGATTTCGCGGATCGCCATGATGTCGATCGCGAAGACCTGGCCCTGGACTTCGAAGGTGATGAGTTCGCGGTGCATGGTGGCTGTGTGCTCCGGAGTGGGGATCAGTGTGCGACGCGGCGAACCGCGGCGACCAGCTTGTCGGGATCGAACGGCTTGACGATCCATCCGGTGGCCCCGGCCTCGCGCGCGCGCTGCTTCTTCTCGGGTGCGCTTTCGGTAGTCAGCACGAGGATCGGCCGGTCGGCGTGGCGGCTGCCCGCGCGCAGTCGCTCGATCAGGCCAAAGCCGTCGAGCCGGGGCATGTTGATGTCGGTGATGACCACGTCGACGTCGTTGACCACCAGCCATTCGAGCGCGGCCTGGCCATCGTCGGCCTGGTGAACCTCGAACCCGCTGGAGGCGAGGGCATGGTTTAGCAGCGCGCGCATCGAGGCGCTGTCATCGACTGTGAGGACGCGGGTCGGCTGGTTTGGGGCGGTGGACATGGGCTTTGCTCGCTTTTGCTGGGTTCAGAACAGTTCGACTTCGCCGCCGGTCAGCGGACGGCGGGCGGGACGGATGGCGGGGGCCATGGCGGGCGCGACGCTGCGGCAACGCACCCGGCCCTCGACCGGGCGGAAATCGACCCGCCGCGCGTTGTTGCCGCCCAGGTCCTCGCGGATCAGGACGATGCGCTCGCGCTCCAGAAAGCGGCGCGCGAATTCGGCGTTGCGGCTGCCGATCGGGGCCATGCCCTGGCGCATGTTGGCCCCGCCATAGAGATGCGCCCGAAGCCGAGACTTGATCGCGCCCTGGGCCAGCATCTGGTTGATCAGCAGTTCCATCAGGAACACGCCGTAATGTTCATCAACGCCAAAGCCCGTCGCGCTGGCAGGCGGTTCGGCCAGCAGGAAATGGTTCATGCCGCCGACTCGCGCCTCCGGATCGAACAGGCAGGTGGCGACACAGCTGCCAAGGACGGTGGTGAATTCCTCGCGCGGGCTGGCGCTGACCAGGGCCTGGCCCTGAAGCACGGTGATCCGCTCGGCGGCGGGCGGGACGTGGATCGCCTGGGCAGTCACGGGTTCAGGCAGCCTTGTGGAAGGTATGGCGGGCGATCCGCCCGATCGGTGCGACCACGCCCGCCGCGCCCAGCGAGATTGCCGCGCGCGGCATCCCGAAGACGGTGGACGTCGCTTCGTCCTGGGCAATGGTGCGGGCGCCGGCATTGGCCATGGCGAGCAGCCCCCGCGCGCCGTCGCAGCCCATCCCGGTCAGCAGGATGCCGACCGCGCGGGGGCCGCACAGGGCGGCGACCGATTCGAACAGCACGTCGATGCTGGGGACATGGCCGGATACCGGCTCGCCCTGGCGCAGCTTGACGTAGAAGCCGCCGCTGCCGCCGATCGTCATGTGCCGGTCTCCTCCGGGGGCAAGATAGACGTGGCCGGAGCGCACCGGCATATCGGACTGGGCCAGCACCACCTTGGCCGGGCAGACCTGGTCCAGCGTCGCGGCGATGGCGGGGGCAAAGCGGGCGTTGACGTGCTGGACGATCATCACCGGCGGGCAATCGGCGGGAAAATCGCGCAGCAGCACCTGCAGAGCCTCGACCCCGCCGGTCGAGGCGCCGGCCGCGATCAGCCGCGCGTCGCCGCCCAGCGAGGCCTGGGCCTGCTGCGACAGCCGCCGCGCCACTGGCCAGCGGTTGTGGTACTGCACCTTGCTGGCCTGGCGGATCAGGCTGGCGAGCTTGCCATTGTCATCAAGCGGCAGCCCGCCCTGGCGGTCCGCCTTGGCATAGCAATCGACCGCCCCCAGCGCGAGCGCGCGGGCGGTGACAGCGTTGCCTTCCTGGGTGGAA
The DNA here is from genome assembly GCA_016719755.1 of Novosphingobium sp. Taxonomy (GTDB): domain Bacteria; phylum Pseudomonadota; class Alphaproteobacteria; order Sphingomonadales; family Sphingomonadaceae; genus Novosphingobium. The sequence continues at coordinate 82,755 of JADJYM010000013.1, forward strand.
CCGGACACGACGATCACCGGGGTAGGGCGCAGCTGCATGATCTTTTCGAGGAAATCGAGCCCGTTCATCCCGGGCATCTCGATGTCGAGCGTGACCACGTCGGGATTGAACAGCTTGATCAGTTCGCGCGCCTCGGCGGCATTGCCGGCCGTGCCGATCACCGAAATGTCGGCTTCGGCAGACAGGCGCGACATCAGGATCGCGCGCATGGTGGGCGAATCATCGACGATCAGGACGCGGATGGTCATGCGCTTTTCCTCCTGTAGATGGTGGGGCCGACCGGGCTGAGCAACGCGGCGGCGGGGCCGGTCACGCGCTCGCTGTGGCCGATGTAGAGGTGTCCGCCGGGCACCAGCGCCTCGGCAAAGCGGGCCACCAGCCGTTCCTTGGTCGGCTGGTCGAAATAGATCATCACGTTGCGGCAAAAGATCGTGTCGAAGCGCCGCTGCATCGGCCAGTCGCCCAGCAGGTTGAGCGTGCGGAAGCGGACCATGGCGCGGGCCTCGCGCTCGATGGTTGCGGTTTCGCTGTCGCTGCGGGTCCACAGGTCGCGCAGCACGGCGGGCACGTCCTTGAGGTCGCCGACCGGATAGGTGGCGGCATTTGCCCGCTCCAGCGCGTGGGCGGCGATGTCGCTGGCCAGCACGCGCAGGTTGCGCGCGGCAATGTGTTTGCCCGTGATGCGGTCCTCGCCCAGCAGGGTCAGGACCAGCGACCAGGTTTCCTCGCCGCTGGAACACCCCGCCGACCACAGCCGCACCGGCTGGCCCGCGTTCAGCCGTGCCAGCAACTGCGGGCGGACCTGTTCGGCAAAGTGCAGGAAATGGTGCGCTTCGCGGTAGAAATAGGTGTGGTTGGTGGTCAGCGCGCTGACCGCCCTCAGCCGTTCGGCCGGGTCCTGCCGGATCCGTTCGATATAGGCGGCAAAGGTCATGCTGCCGGTGGTGCGGACCAGCGGCGCCAGGCGCGAATAGACCAGCATCGCCTTGCCTTGCGGCAGCACGATCCCGGCATCGGCGTGCACGATGGCCGCCACGGCCTCGAAATCGGCCGGGCCATAGACGTCCGGGCTGATCCCGGGCAGTCCGGCGGGCGCAAGGGTGGCGGCAGCGCTCATGCCGCTTCCCGCAGCTGTCCCGCCGCGACCGAGCGGGCAACCAGTCCGTCGACGTCGAGGATCAGCGCGACGCGTCCGTCGCCCAGGATGGTGGCTCCGGCCACGCCTTCGACCTGGCGGTAATGGGTATCCAGGCTCTTGATAACGAACTGGCGCTGGTCCGAGATTGAATCGACCAGCAGCGCGGCCTGGCCGTGCGCTTCGGTATCGACCACGATCAGCACGCCCTGTTCGGGATACTCGCGGCAGCCTGCCGCGCCCAGCTCGCGCCCCAGCGGCACCACCGGGATGAACCGCCCGCGCACGTTGAGCATCTGTCGCCGCGCGCCAAGGCCCTTCACGTCGCCTGGCGCGGGGCGCAGACTTTCGATCACGTGGGCCAGCGGCACGACCATGGTCTGGTCGCCGACGTTGACGATCATCCCGTCGGAAATGGCAAGGGTCAGCGGCAGGGTCAGGACAAAGGCGGTGCCCTTGCCGGCGACGGATTCGATCGTGATCCGCCCGCCCAGGTCCTTCACGTTCTGGCGGACCACGTCCATGCCGACACCCCGCCCGGAAATGTTGGAGACCTGCTGCGCGGTGGAAAAGCCGGGGGCAAAGATCAGCAGGTCGATCTCCTCGCCGGAAAGCTGCGCGTCGGGCGCGATCAGGCCCTTTTCGACCGCCTTGGCAAATACCCGCGCGCGGTCGATCCCGGCGCCGTCGTCTTCTACCCGGATCAGGATCCGGCCCGAGCGCTGCTCCGCCGACAGGCGCAGCGTGCCTTCGGCGCTCTTGCCCGCGGCAAGGCGTCGGTCTGCGGGTTCAATCCCGTGGTCGACCGCGTTGCGGATCAGGTGGGTCAACGGTTCGCCCAGGCGCTCGATCACGGTCTTGTCGAGTTCGGTTGCCTCGCCCGAAACCTCCAGGCGGACGTGCTTGCCGGTTGACTGGGTCAGTTCGCGCAGGATGCGCGGCACCCGGCTGAACACCGAACCGATCGGCTGGGCGCGGATCGCCATGGCACTTTCCTGGATATCGCGGGTCAGCGTTTCGATGAGGGCCAGCTCCTCGGCCGCGCTGGCGCCATCGCTGCCAAGCCGCTGGGCCAGCATGGCCTGGGCAATCACCAGTTCGCCCACCGCGTCGATCAGCCGGTCGAGCTTGGGCAGGTCGATGCGGATCGACTGTCCGGCAGGCGGGGCGGGCGGGGGCTGGGTCGCGGCGCAGGGGGCAGGGTTTGCGGCGCCGGGTGCGGCGGGAACGGCAGCTGGGGCAGGGGGCGCGACGATCCGGGCCGGGGGGAAGGGGGCATCCCCGCCGAACGCCAGGCCGCAATCGTCGCCCGCGAATTCGAAGATTTCCGCAACCGCCGCTTCGGTCATGTCGGCCGGCAGGCAGAGCGTCCAGCCGAGGTAGCCCTGGAACGGGTCGAGCGCGTCCAGTTCGGGCACCAGCGACCAGTCGCATTCGCTCACCCGCCCGCCCGCGCTGACCAGCTCGCGCAGCATCAGCAGCGGCTCTCCGCCATTGACCATGGCGCCCGCATGGGGCCGCAGCCGCAGGGTCCATTCCGCTGCCGGAGCAGGCGCGGCAAGATCGTCGAGCAGGGCGTCGAGATCGAGATCGAAGCCCTGGTCCGCAGCGGCGGAAGCGGGGACAGGGGTAGGGGCAGGCACAGGGGCGGACGCTGGCGTTTCGAGCGCCGGGGCCGCGCCTGCATGGGCCGCCTGCGCCGCCGTCAGTTCGGCCAGCAGCGCCGCATCTGCGGGCGGTGCCGTGCCTTCCTGGGCGGCGCTGACATGGTCGCTCAGCGTATCGAGCGCACGCAGCATCAGCTCGGTCAGCGGCGGCGTGATTGCCACCGTGCCTTCGCGCACGTCGGACAGCAGGGTTTCATAGGTGTGGGTGAAGGCCTGAAGCGCGACATGGCCGAAGGCGCCCGCGCCGCCCTTGATCGAATGGACCGCGCGGAAGATCGCGTTGATCGTGTCGGCGTCCTCGGTGCCCGCTTTGCAGGCCGCCAGGCCCGCTTCGGCGGCGGCCAGCGATTCCTCGCATTCGGCAAAGAAGATCGCCTGGATTTCCTCGCTGGTCATGCCTCGCCTCCTTCCAGCAGCGCGGCTTCAAGACCGGCCATCCGGGCCGTTTCGCGCAGCGCGCCCGACGCCGCGATCACTGCCCCCGCGCCGGTGCGGCGCGCGCTCAGCAACAGCTGGAGCAGTGCCTGCCCGGCCTGCTGGCAGGCGCTGCCGTCGATCCGCAGCGGTTCGTTGCCCTGCGCGGCCCGGAATTCGGGCAGCAGCGCGGCCACGGCGGCGCGGTCGCAGCGCGGAGGCAGCTGGATGGTTGCCACGATCAGAACTCGGTCCAGTCTTCGTCGCTGCCCGTGCTCTTGAGCGCGAGGTTGCCGTGAGTGGCGGGCATGGGCGCCGCGCTCTTGCGGAACGAGGGCATACGGATCGCGGCGGGTTGCGCCTGGGCGGCTTCGGCGCCGGTGCGGAAGTGCGCGACCAGCCGGGTCAGTTCGGCGGCCTCGTCGGCCAGGCTGCGCGCGGCGGCGGTCGATTCCTCGACCATCGCGGCGTTCTGCTGGGTCATGCGGTCCATTTCGCCGACAGCGGTGTTGACCTGCTGGAGATTGCTGGCCTGGTTTTCGGCCGACTGGGCAATCTCCTGCATCAGGCTGCTGACTTCGCCCACGCGGGTGACAATGCGTTCCAGCAGCGCGCCGGTTTCGCCCACCAGCGTTACCCCTTCGCCAACCTGGCCGGAACTGGTGGTGATCAGCTGCTTGATATCCTTGGCGGCATCGGCAGAGCGCTGGGCCAGCGCGCGCACCTCGTTGGCGACCACGGCAAAGCCCTTGCCCGCATCCCCGGCGCGCGCCGCTTCGACCCCGGCGTTGAGCGCCAGCAGGTTGGTCTGGAACGCGATTCCGTCGATCACGTTGATGATCTGGTTGATCTCCTGCGAGGAGCGCTCGATCGCGCCCATGGCGGAAATCGCGCGCTGGACCACGGCGCCGCCCTCGGTCGCCTCATGGTGGGCCTCGCCGATCGAGCGGCGGACTTCGGCGGCGCTTCCGGCGCTTTCCCTGACGATGCCGGTCACCTGGTTCATCGCCGCCGCCGTTTCCTCAAGGCTTGCTGCCTGTTGCTCGTTGCGAAGCGCCAGATCGTCGGACGCGGCTCGGATTTCCGATGCGCCGGTGCTGACGCTGCGGGCCGATGCGGTGACCGACTGCATCACCCCGCCGAGCTGGTCGAGCGTGGCGTTGAAGCTGGCGCGCAGCGCCTCGTATTCATCGGCCAGCGGCTGGCTGATCCGGTAGCCAAGGTTGCCGCCCCCCAGTTCGGTGAGGCCGGTGCCGATCGCCTCGACCACCGCGCGCTGCTTTTCCTGCGCCGCGATGCGCTGCTGCGAGGCTTCGCGGAACACCTCGATCGCGCGGGTCATCTCGCCGATCTCGTCGTCGCGGTGGTTGATGGTGCGGCCGACTTCAAGATCGCCGGCGGCCATTCGACTCATCGTTTCGGCGGTCCGGGCCAGCGGATCAAGCGCCTGGCGGTTGGCATAGCGTAGCGCCCCCATCACCATCGCCACGATCGCCACGGCAAAGGCCAGCAGCAGCGCTGAGATGATGGTCAGCGCGCTCTGGCTGCTGGCGGCCACTTCCTGGCGGTGTTCGTTGACCTGCGCGACCAGGCTGTTCACCCCGGCATTGTGTTCCTCGTACAGATCCTCAAGGCGCTGGGCGCTGGCCAGCATGGCCTCGCGGTCACCGCGTTCCACGGCGGGAATCGAGCGGTTGTTGATCTCGTTCCAGATCGCATCGGCACCGGCCTCGGCCTTGGTGCGCAGCGCATCCTTGAGATTGCTGTCGAGCGCGCTCTCCGCCCAGTAGGCGTTGCGCTGGCGATAGGCCTCTTCCATCGTCTTGAGCCGTGCCCGATGCGTGGTGAAGTCCGAAGGGTCGCGCAGCATCATGCTGGCCTCGGCGAAAGGTTCCACCGCGAACTGCGGCGGTGGCAGCACGTCGGCGACCAGATCGCTCAGCAGGCGGTCTTCGACATAGATCGAGCCACCGAACCGGATGTGGTTAACTCCAAAGGTGGCCACCAGCATGGTCGCGGCGATCGTGGAGACGATGACGATGCCGCCGATCCGGCTTTTGCGTTTGATGCTCATGTATATCCCTCGGCCTGTGCGCGCCCTTCCCGGCGCAGTCGGGGCGGGATTAGAGGGTAAACGCAAAGGCCGGGCTGACCCGGGTATACGGGAACCTACGCAGCCAGCCGGGGCAAAGGCTTTGCCCGCCCGCGCTATCTGGCCGGAACCAGTCAGTTAAGGTTGCCCAAGCCATGCATGAAGCCAGAGTCCTGGTTGTTGACGATTCCGCCGCGATGCGCGCGCTGTTCTCCGACCTGCTTGACCAGACGCGCAACGTCCGCGTGGTCGGCACCGCCGCCAGCGCCGCCGAGGCCCGTGACCAGATCGCCGCGCTGCGCCCCAATGTCCTGACGCTCGATGTCGAAATGCCGGGGATGAGCGGGATCGAGTTTCTGGCCGAAGTGATGGAAGAGGCGCCGATGCCGGTGGTGATGCTCTCCAGCCTTACCCAGAGCGGGACGGAAACCTCGCTCAAGGCGTATGAGCTGGGCGCGGTGGAGTGCTTTCCCAAGCCGCTTAGAGCCACGCCCGAACAGTTCGCCAAGACCGTGGGCAAGCTGGGCAAGATCGTGCTGGCCGCTGCCAACAGCAACGTGCGCGACCGCCGCCCCGTCCGCGAGCCGCGCGGCGCCCAGGCGCAGTTCACCTGGAACGGTCACTATGCCGCCTTCAGCGCCTCGATGGGCGGGATCGACGCACTGGGCGCGGTGCTGGCGGAATGGCCCGCGCAGTGCCCGCCGACCGTGATCGTGCTCCAGACCGAACCGGAACTGGCCCATACCTTCATCGCCCGGCTCGACAGCCAGCTCAGGTGCGCGGTTCGCGCGGCGAGCGATGGCGCGCCGATGACGCCGGGCCATGTCTACATTGCCTCCGATCCCGACCGCCACGTGGTGTTCGAGGCGGGCAGTCCGGCGCGGCTGCGGCTGGTGGAGCGCGAACCGGTGGACGGCGCGCGGCCATCGGCCACGCTGCTGTTCGGCACAATGGCCCGCGCCGGACTGCCCGCCGTGGGGGCTGTGCTGACCGGGATGGGCGAGGATGGCGCGCGCGGGCTGAAGCTGATGCGCGACGCGGGCTGCGATACCCTGGCCCAGGATCCGGCCAGTGCGACCGTTGCCGAAGCCCCCGCCGCGGCGCTGGCCAGCGGCGGTGCGGCCCGCGCGGTGCCGCTGGACGAGCTTGACCGGGCGGTGCTTGATTGCTGCAACATCGCCTGATGCCGTAACGTCACGTCCTTTCGGGAAAGGGGGCAAATAGGCGCTTGCGCTGTTTAACCGATCGGTTAAGGCACCGCCCATGACCGAGAGCGAAGAGATCACCGAAATCCGCCGCGCCGTGCAGGCGCTGTGTGCCGATTTTCCCGGCGAATACTGGCGCGAGAAGGACCGGGACCGGGCCTATCCCGGCGAATTTGTCGATGCGTTGACCCGCTCGGGCTTCCTTGCCGCACTGATCCCGGAAGAGTTCGGCGGATCGGGCCTCAGCCTCGATGCGGCGGCGGTGATCATGGAGGAAATCCAGGCCGCCGGCTGCAACGGCGCCTCTGCCCATGCGCAGATGTACATCATGAACACGCTGCTGCGCTATGGCAGCGCGGAGCAGAAAGCGAAGTACCTCCCCGGGATCGCCGACGGATCGCTGAGGCTTCAGGCCTTCGGCGTGTCGGAACCCACCAGCGGGACCGATACCCTGTCCTTGCGCACCGTCGCGGTGCGGGATGGCGATGAATACGTGGTCAACGGCCAGAAGATCTGGACCAGCCGCGCCGAATATTCCGACCTCATGCTGCTGCTCGCCCGCACCACCCCGCGCGACCAGGTGAAAAGCAAGACGGAAGGGCTTTCGATCTTCCTCGTCGACATGCGCGAAGTTGTCGGCAAGGGCATGACGATCAAGCCGATCCGCACCATGATGAACCACTCGACCACCGAGGTGTTCTTCGACGACATGCGGATCCCCGCCTCTGCCCTGATCGGCGAGGAAGGGAAGGGCTTCCGCTATATCCTATCAGGCATGAACGCGGAACGCATCCTGATCGCGGCGGAATGCGTCGGCGATGCCAAGTGGTTCATCAGCAAGGCCAGCGACTATGCCAAGGACCGCAGCGTCTTTGCGCGGCCGATCGGCCAGAACCAGGGCGTCCAGTTTCCGATCGCGCGCTGCTATGCCCAGATGCGTGCCGCCGAACTGATGGTCCACCACGCCGCGCAGGTCTATGATCAGGGCGGCAATCCGGGCGAGGAGGCCAACATGGCCAAGCTGCTCGCTTCCGAAGCCAGCTGGGCCGCCGCCGACATGTGCGTGCAGACCCACGGCGGCTTTGGCTTTGCCGAGGAATACGACGTGGAGCGCAAGTTCCGCGAGGCGAGGCTCTATACCGTGGCGCCGATCAGCACCAACCTGATCCTCAGCTACCTGGCCGAACACGTGCTGGGCCTACCGCGCAGTTATTGAGGGGTTTTGTCCGCCTGACGGCGGTGCGGGAAGCCCATCCGGCCGCCAGCCCGCTCCCCGGCCTGACCACCCTGCACCCTGGGGTCGGCGGGGAGCGGGCTGGCTTGGCTAAGCTTTCGACGGATGTCGGAAGCGCACCCTGCAAAGAAGACTCCCACTCCTCCCCTTGCGATTCTTAACCGTGCGGTTAAACGGAGTCGCGAGGGACGCAGCCGCGCGACTGGCGCGTGGCGGCCCGAAGGAGAACAACCATGGCTGACGCCTATATCATCGACGCCGTGCGCACCCCGCGCGGCATCGGCAAGCCCGGCAAGGGCGCGCTTTCGCACCTGCACCCGCAGCACCTCGCCGCTACCGTGCTCAAGGCTCTGAAAGAGCGCAACAACCTCGACACCAGCACTGTCGACGACGTGATCTGGTCGACCTCGACCCAGAAGGGCAAGCAGGGCGGCGATCTGGGCCGCATGGCCGCGCTGGCCGCAGGCTATGACGTCAGCGCCAGCGGCATGACGCTCGACCGCTTCTGCGGCGGCGGCATCACCTCGGTCAACCTTGCCACGGCAGCCGTGATGTCGGGCATGGAAGACTGCGTGATTGCGGGCGGCACCGAAATGATGAGCTACACCGCGCAGATCGGCGCGGAAGAAGCCAATGCCGGGCTGAAGCCGCTGGGCATGGGCTCGGGCAACATGGCGCTCGACGCGCTGCACCCGCAGAGCCACCAGGGCGTGTGCGGCGACGCGATTGCCGCGATGGAAGGTATCCCGCGCGAAGCGCTCGACGCGCTGGCGCTGGTCAGCCAGGAACGCGCCGCCCGCGCCATTGCCGAAGGCCGCTTCGACAAGTCGCTGGTCACCGTCTACAACGAGGACGGCACCGTCGCGCTTGACCGCGAGGAATTCCCCCGCCCGGAAACCACCGCCGAAGGGCTCGCCAGCCTGAAGGCCAGCTTCGATGCCATCGCCGATTTCGATCTGGGTGGCACCACCTTCCGCAAGCAGATTCAGCGCCGTTATCCGGACCTGAACTGGAAGGGCGTGCACCACGCCGGCAACAGCTCGGGCGTGGTCGATGGCGCGGGCGCCGTGCTGATCACCAGCAAGGAATACGCCGACAAGCACGGTCTCAAGCCGCGCGGCCGGATCGTCGCCTATGTCAACTGCGGCGATGATCCCACGCTGATGCTCAACGCCCCGGTTCCGGCGGCGAAGAAGGTGCTGGAGAAGGCGGGCCTCAAGAAGGAAGACATCGACGTCTTCGAAATCAACGAGGCCTTCGCCGTGGTCGCCGAAAAGTTCATCCGCGACCTCGATCTGGATCGCACCAAGGTCAACCCCAACGGCGGCGCCATGGCGCTGGGTCACCCGATCGGCGCGACCGGTTCGATGCTGATCGGCACCGCGCTGGACGAACTGGAGCGGATCAAGGGCCGCTATGGCCTGATCACGATGTGCGCGGCGGGCGGCATGGCCCCGGCGATCATCATCGAACGGATCGACGGCTGATCGCTCAATCGATGGACGATTAGTCCTTTGCGCCCCGGCCGTAGCTGATACGGTCGGGGCGTTTTGATGTGGAGAGGACGGAAATGAGCGACCTGCTGGGGCAAATCGGCGCAATCGTTGGGCCACAGGGGCTGATTACCGGCGCGGATGTGGCCCTGCGCGCGGGCGACTGGCTGGGGCTATCGACCTGCCAGGCCAAGGCCGTGGTGCGTCCCGCAAGCACGCAGGAACTGAGCGCGGTGATGGCGCTGTGCCACGCGGCGGGGCAGAGCATCGTGCCGGCAGGCGGCCTCACGGGGCTGGTCCATGGGGCCGACTGCACGCCTGATGACATCCAGGTCTCGCTGGAGCGGATGCGCGCCGTGGAGGCGATCGATCCTGTCGGACGGACGATGATCGTCGAGGCTGGATGCCCGGTTCAGGCTGCGCAGGAAGCGGCCGAGGCGCAGGGGCTGAAGTTCGCGGTCGACTGGGGCGGGCGCGGCACGGCGACCATTGGCGGCGGCATTTCCACCAATGCGGGCGGCAATTCCGTGGTCCGCTATGGCATGATGCGCGACAACGTGCTGGGGCTGGAGGCGGTCATGGCCGATGGCACCATCATCAGCGCGATGAACACCCTGATCAAGAACAACGCCGCCTATGATCTGAAGCACCTGTTCATCGGCAGCGAGGGCACACTGGGGATCGTTACCCGCGCCGTATTGAAACTGCAAAGCGCGCCGCTTTCCACCCAGACCGCGCTGCTGGCGCTGGGCGGGTTCGATGCGGTGCAGCGGCTGTTCGTGCTGGCCGGCCAGCGCTTTGGCAGCGCGCTGACCTCGTTCGAGGTGATGTGGGCCAATTTCTACGAACCCATTGGCGTCGCCATGGGGCGCCACACCCCGCCGCTGCCCGGCGGGCATTCGCACTACGTTCTGATCGAGACCAGCGGCAACGATCCCGAACGCGACGCCGCGCAGTTCGAAGCCGTATTGGGCGAGGCGCTGGAGCAGGGGCTGGTGATCGACGCGACCATCGCCGCAAGCAAGACGCAGGCGGCGGGCATCTGGAAAATCCGCGACGATATCGAAGGGCTCTACATCCACTCCATGCCGGCGGTGACCTTCGACGTCAGCCTGCCGATTGTGGCAATGGAAAGCTATGTGCGCGGTGTGGAAGCGGCGGCGCAGGCGGCCTTTGGCGACAGCGTGAAGTTCGTGGTGTTTGGCCATATCGGCGATGGCAACCTGCACATCATCCTTGGTGCCCAACCGTTTACACCCGAAACCCGTCACCGGATCGAAGAAATCGTCTATACGCCCTTGAAAGCGCTGGGCGGTTCGATTTCTGCCGAACACGGCATCGGCCTTGAAAAGCGCGACTGGCTGGCGCTGTGCCGCAGCGATGCGGAAATCGCGCTGATGCGCACCCTAAAGGCGGCGATGGACCCCAGGGGCATTCTCAATCCCGGCAAGGTGCTCGCCTGATTTCCCAACTGATACCTATAAATAACTGAGAGAGCTGCATGTCTGCCCTGACTTACGAAACCTCTGACCACGTCGCCACGATCACGCTCAACCGGCCGGAGCGGATGAACACCATCTCGCCCGCGATGCTGGACGAACTGTGCGACATGCTGAAGCGGGCCAACAAGGACGCCGAGGCGCGGGTGGTGGTGCTGACCGGGACGGGACGCGCGTTCTGCGCCGGGCTCGACCTGACCGAAGCTTCGCGCGGCGAGGGGATCGGCGGCGGCCAGCGCCAGGCGCCCGAAACGCTCGACCTCAGCCATACCCCGCCGACCGTGCTGTTCGACATGGACAAGCCGGTGATCTGCGCGCTCAACGGTTCGGCAGCAGGTTATGGGATGGACCTGGCACTGGGTTGCGACATCCGGATCATGGCCAATAATGCCAAGCTGGCCGCCGCGTTCGTCAAGCGCGGGGTCCTGCCGGAAAGCGGCGGCACCTGGTTCCTGCCCCGGATGCTCGGCTGGGCCAAGGCGGCGGAGATCATCTTCACCGGCCGGACGCTGGACGCCGCGCAGTGCCTTGCCGAAGGGCTGGTCAACGCGGTCGTCCCGGCGGATCAGGTCGCGGCCGAGGCGCGCAAACTGGCGCTCGAAATCGCCGCCAACGCCCCGCTTGCAGTGCGCGCCGCCAAGCGGATGATGCGGATGGGGCTGGACGAACCGTTCGGCACCCATGTCCAGCACGTCTACCTGCAACTGCTGCCGCTGTTCGCCAGCGAAGACTTCAAGGAAGGCGTCGCCTCGTTCCTCGAGAAGCGCCCGGCGGCGTTCAAGGGGCGGTAGGGTCAACGCTGCCACTGCATCGCAGAAGGAGCAGTCCCTCCCTGTTTCGCGAAGCGGAATGGAGAGGGGGACCGTCCCGCAGGGATGGTGGAGGGGCTGCGGCCATTCACTGCGGCTGTTGGCAAATTCCGATTATGGCCTGCGCCACATCGACTGGCGATTTCAGGACATCGGCGGCAAAAAACCTGACCACGCGGTAGCCCTGGCTTTCCAGCCAGCAGGTGCGCTGCGCATCTGTTGTCGGCCTGTCACCCATGTCGTGAGCGCCACCGTCGATTTCTATCACCAGTTTTGCGGCAGGGCAGTAGAAGTCGACAACATAAGGCCCCGCTGGATGCTCACGCCGGAACTTGAGGCCGTTGACCTGCCTGAGTTCGCTCCACAGCAGGGCTTCTGGCAGGGGCGGTGCCTTGCGCAGGGCGCGGGCCTTTAGGACCGTGGCACGGGTGGTCTGGCGTGGCATTGGCCCTTCCGTCAGCCCTGCGGGCTGCCACCTCCCCATCGCCTGCGGCGACAGGGAGGGTCTTTTCACCCTTCCAGCAGGGCCGCGCGCCCGACATCGCGGGCGTTCGGAATGCCGGTCAGCCCCAGCGCGGTGCGCATGTCCTGTTTGTAGAGGCCGAGCATCCGGGTCAGCGCCGCTTCGCCGCCGGCGGCCAGCGCCATCACCCACGGGCGGCCGACCAGCGCGGCCCTGGCGCCCAGCGCCAGCGCCTTGACCAGATCCTGCCCGCAGCGGATCCCGCCATCGACCAGCAGCGTGGTTTCGCTGCCCACCGCGTCCGCGATGCGCGGCAGCATGGAAGCGGTGGAGGCCGCGCCGTCGAGCTGGCGGCCACCGTGGTTGCTGACGATCATCCCGTCCGCGCCGACCGCCACGGCAGCGCGGGCGTCGGCCACGTCGAGCACGCCCTTCAGCACCAGATTGCCCTGCCACACCCCCCGCAGCCATTCGATGTCGGTCCAGGTGACCGAGCTGTCGAACTGGGTGCCGGTCCAGTGCAGGTAGTCGCGCGGGTTCTTTGACTGCTTCACGTACATGGCGATGTTGCCGAAGCCATGCGGGGCGCCTTTCAGCCCCACGTCCCACGCCCAGCGCGGGTGCAGCGCATAGTCGAGTGCGCCCGACCGGAAGCGGCCCCACGGCCCCAGCCCGCCCGCCATGCCGTTGCGGATGTCGCGGTAACGGGTGCCAAGCACCGCAAGGTCGATGGTGAAGGCGAGGGTGCGCACCCCGTTGTCCCAGGCGCGGGCGAGGATTTCCTGCACGATCCCCCGGTCCTTCAGCATGTAGAGCTGGAACCAGGCGGGCCGGTCGGACACCGCGCCGACTTCCTCCAGCGTGCAGATACCCACGGTGGATAGGCAGAAAGGGATGCCCGCTGCGTCAGCCGCGCGCTTGGCCTGCACTTCGCCGCGCCGCGCGGTCATCCCGCCCATGCCGACGGGGGCGAGGATCAGCGGCATGGCCAGCTTTTCGCCGAACAGATCGACCGAGCAGTCCATCTTCGAGGCGTCGACCAGCACTTTCTGGTTCAGGCTGACCTCTTCCCAGTCTGCGGTGTTGCGGCGCAGGGTCACTTCCGCGCCCGCGCCGCCATCGATGTAGTCGAACAGGAAGCGCGGCAGCCGCTTCTCCGCCTCGCGCCGGAAATCGGCGAACGAGGCGGGAAGGAGGTTGAGCGACTGCCCCATCAGAGCATGGCTTCGATCAGGCGCGGCCCCTTGTGGGCGAGTGCCTCGACCAGTGCGGCGCGCAGTTCCTCTGCCGTTTCGACGCGGACGGCTGGCACGCCCATGCCTTCGGAAATTTGCGTCCAGTTCAGCCCCGGATTGCGCAAGTCGAGCATCGACAGCGCCTTTGGTCCGGGGTTCTGCACACCCACCCGCATCAGTTCGATGTTGAGGATCGCGTAGGAGCCGTTGTTGAGAATGATGGTGGTGACGTCGAGCTGCTCGCGCGCCATCGTCCACAGCGCCTGGTTGGTGTACATGCCCGAGCCATCGGCCTGGAGCGCGATCACCTTGCGGTCCGGGCAGGCGACTGCCGCGCCCACTGCCAGCGGCAGGCCCTGGCCGATGGCCCCGCCGGTCAGTTGCAGCCAGTCGTGCTTTGCCGCGCCCGCGCACATGCTGAAAGCCGCGCCGCCGGAGGTGGCGCTTTCATCCGAAACGATGGCGTTTTCGGGCAGCAGTTCGCTCAGGATCGCGCCGATGTTGGCCGAATTGAGCTTGCCCGGATCGGCCTCGAAGCGGGTGGGTGCCTGGATCAGGGCTGGCTCGGCAGGGGCGTTCAGCGCTTTGGCAAGGCCAGCGAGCGCCGCCTGCGCATCCTCGCGCAGCGAGGCCAGCCGCACCAGCCGCGAATCCGGTGGCGAAAGGAAGCTGGGCTTGCCGGGATAGGCGAAGAACGAGACCGGCGGTTCGGTGCCGCAGAACACGATGGCCTTGAAATCCGCGAGGTAGCTTTCCGCCATTTCGCCGAAATAGGGCAGCTTTTCCACCGCGACCCGGCCCGCGCCGCGCTGGTGACGGGTGACAAAGGTTTCGGCGATCAGCCGCGCCCCGGTGGCCGCCGCGATCCGTCCGGCCTCCACCAGCGCCTCCTCGCGCAGCGCCCGCCCGCCCAGGAACAGCGCCTTGGGGCCTTCCACTTCGCTGAGCACGGCGGCGGCATCGAGGATCGCCTGGGCGGGCGCGCGCGGAGCCGGGGCTGCGGGCCGGGCGGCGGCGGGGGCGGATCCTTCGGTCCAGGCGTGGTCGGCAGGGACGATCACCGTTGCCACCTTGCCCGGATAGGACTGGGCGACCGCAAAGGCCTCGGCCCCGGCCTGGGCAAGATCGCGCTCGGAGTTGGAGACCCGCACCCAGTCCGACATCGGCCGGGCCACGCCCGCCGCGTCCGATGTCAGCGGTGCGTTGTAGTGCAGGTGATAGGTCGCATGGTCGCCGACCATGTTGATGACGGGCGAGCCTGCGCGGCGTGCATTGTGCAGGTTGGCAAGCCCGTTGCCCAGCCCCGGGCCAAGGTGAAGCAGGGTGACTGCGGGCTTGTCCGCCATGCGCCCGTAACCGTCAGCCGCGCCGGTCACCACGCCTTCGAACAGGCCCAGAATCGCGCGCATCCCGTGCTGGCGGTCAACCGCCGCGACCAGTTGCATTTCCGACGTGCCGGGGTTGGCGAAGCAGACCTCAACCCCGTGTGCGTAAAGCGTTTCGATAAAGGCTTCGGCCCCGTTCATCCGGCATATCCTCCCTGATTTCGGGGGAGGCTAGCGCCTGTGCGGGCTTAGTGAAAGACCAATCCTTGATTGCAACCGGTCAGCCGTGTTGCTCTGCGCAGATCAGGCACAGCGAATGGATGATCGCGCGCACCACCGGGTCCTTGAGGCTGTAATAGCGGGTCTGCGCTTCGCCGCGGATGGCGACCACGCCCTCGTCGCGCAGCATGGCCAGGTGCTGCGAGACGGCGGACTGGGACAGGCCGGTCAGCGTCACCAGTTCGCTGACCGAAACTTCGCCCTCGTCCATCCGGCAGAGCATCAGCAGACGCTCAGGGTGGCTCATGAACTTCAGCCGCGCCGCCATGGCGGCGGAATTGGTCTTCAGTTCGGAAAGGTCGGTTGGCTTCATAATCTTAGCCTAGCTAAGGGGTGGCGCGCAGATGTGCAATGGCCGTTTCAATTTGCTACCTGATGGGCGCTGCGGGGCGCATTATTCGCTTGCTATAATTGCGCATTATTGCATATAAGGCAAGTGTAATATATCTTCGTGCAAAGGATCGCACATGACCGATACCGCTCTTGCCACTGCCGTGGCCCAGATCGACCAGGCCCGAGCCAGCGGGCGGGTGCCGCGGGTGAAGACCTTCTTCGATCCCGCGACCTTCACCGCGACCCATGTTGTCTGGGACGCCGCCACCGGCAAGGCGGCGGTGATCGATTCGGTGCTGGATTTCGACCAGCCCTCGGGCCGGACCTCCACCGCCAGCGCGGACGCGGTGATCGCCTTCGTGCGCGAGCAGGGACTGGAAGCCGAATGGTTGCTGGAAACCCACGCCCACGCCGATCACCTGTCTGCCGCGCCCTACCTCAAGGAGCAGCTTGGCGGCAAAATCGCCATCGGCGCGGAAATCCGCACCGTGCAGGGCGTTTTTGCCGGGGTGTTCAACGAGCCGGACAGTTTTGCGACCGACGGTTCGCAGTTTGACCGGCTATTGGCCGATGGCGAGCAGGTGGTGCTGGGCGAACTGGCGCTGATCGCGCTGCACGTGCCGGGGCACACGCCCGCCTGCATGGCCTATGTCATCGGTGATGCGGTGTTCGTGGGCGATACCCTGTTCATGCCGGACTATGGCACGGCGCGCTGCGATTTCCCGGGCGGTGATGCCCGGGCTCTCTATCGCTCGGTGCGCCGCCTGCTGGCCCTGCCTGCGGAGACGCGTGTGTTCCTGTGCCATGACTACCTGGCACCGGGCCGCAGCGATTACGTGTGGGAAACAACGGTCGCGGCGCAGCGAGCGGGGAACGTCCAGATCCATGACGGGATCGCGGAGGATGAATTCGCCGCCATGCGCGAGGCGCGCGATGCCACGCTTGGCATGCCGCGCCTGATTCTCCCGTCCGTGCAGGTCAACATCCGCGCCGGGCACTTCCCCGAACCGGAGGCTAACGGGGTCAGCTACCTCAAGCTGCCGCTGAACCTGCTATGATGGCCGATGTCACCTATCTGCTCTCGGCGCTCAGCGGCGTTGCGGTGGGTTTCACCCTGGGTCTGGTCGGCGGGGGTGGATCGATCCTGGCGGTGCCGCTGATGGTCTATGTGGTGGGAGTAAAGAACCCGCACATCGCCATCGGCACAGCCGCGCTTGCGGTTGCCGTCAATGCGCTGGCGGGGCTGGCGAGCCATGCCCGCGCCCATAACGTCAACTGGCGCTGCGGCGGCGCTTATGCGCTGGCCGGGGTGGCGGGGGCCTTCGCCGGGTCGAGCGCGGGCAAGGCAGTGGACGGGCAACACCTGCTGCTGCTGTTCGCCCTGCTGATGCTGGTGATCGCCGGGCTGATGTTCCGCAATCGCGGGCAGGAAGGCATCGAGGGCGTGGTCTGCAACCGCGACAACTTCCCCAAGGTTACTGCCTTCGGCTTTGGCACCGGGGTGCTGTCCGGTTTCTTCGGGATTGGCGGCGGGTTCCTGATCGTGCCGGGGCTGGTCGCCTCTACCGCGATGCCGGTTGGCCGGGCAGTGGGCACTTCGCTGGTTGCGGTTACCGCCTTCGGCCTCACCACGGCCTTCAACTATGCGCTGTCCGGATTGGTCGACTGGCCGCTGGCGGGCACCTTCATCGTCGGCGGGGTGCTGGGCAGCGTGGCGGGAACCGCGCTGTCGCGGCGGATGGCGGCGGACAAGGGCCGGCTGAGTACGGTCTTCGCTGGGCTGGTGGTGGTCGTTGCGCTCTACATGATCTGGCAGGGGATTGGCCGCCTCGGTCTTTGATGCGGCGCAATGCCTTGTGTCGCCGGTTCCGCTCGTTAAGGAGCGGTGCAAACCGGGACTGGATGCGGGAGCGAAACCCATGAACTACGATGTGCTGATTGTCGGGGCGGGGCAGGGCGGGGCCTATGCCGCGATCACGCTGCGCCAGCAGGGCTTTGAAGGCACGATCGGCATGGTCGGCCGCGAAAGCGAACCGCCGTACGAGCGTCCGCCGCTGTCCAAGGAATACATGCTGGGCGACAAGACCTGGGATCGTCTGCTGATCCGCCCGGCCGATTTCTGGCAGGGCAAGAATATCGATCTGCTGCTGGACACGGAGGTCACCGCGGTCGATCCCGCCGGGCAACAGGTGACGACCGCTGACGGGCGCAGCATCGGCTATGGCGAACTGATCTGGGCTACGGGCGGCGATCCGCGCCGCCTGTCCTGCGCCGGGGCTGACCTGGCCGGCGTCCACGGGGTGCGCAACCGTGCCGATGCAGATGCGATCCTTGCCGAACTGGGCGGCGTGTCCCGCGTGGTTGTGATCGGCGGCGGCTACATCGGGCTGGAAGCGGCCGCCGTGCTGCGCAAGCTGGGCAAGGAAGTGACCCTGCTGGAAGTCCTCCCCCGCGTCCTGGCGCGCGTTGCTGGGCCGCAATTGTCCGAATTCTACGAGGCCGAACACCGCGCCCACGGCGTCGACCTGCGCACCGGCGTGGGGGTCGACAGCATCGTGGGCGAGCGCCGCGTGACCGGCGTGAAGCTGGCCGATGGCAGCGTGATCGATTGCCAGATGGTGATCGTGGGCATCGGCATCGTCCCCGCCGTCGGCCCGCTGCTTGCCGCAGGCGCTGCGGGCGGCAACGGGGTGGACGTGGACGAATACTGTCGCACCAGCCTGCCGCACGTCTGGGCGATCGGCGATTGCGCCGCCCACGCCAACCGCTTTGCCGAAGGGGCGATTCTGCGGCTGGAAAGCGTGCAGAACGCCAACGACCAGGCAAGCTGCGTGGCCAGGGCGATCCTCGGCGATCCGCAGCCCTATGGCGCGACGCCGTGGTTCTGGTCGAACCAGTATGATCTCAAGCTCCAGACGGTCGGCCTGTCCGCCGGGCACGATGCCACCGTGCTGCGGGGCGATCCGGCCACCCGCAGCTTTTCGGTGATTTACCTCAAGGGCGGCAAGCTGATTGCCATCGACGCGGTCAACGCGATCAAGGACTATGTCCAGGCCCGCAAGCTGGTGGAAGAAGGCGCGGCGATCGAGGCGGTGGACCTGGCCGACACCTCGCGCCCGCTCAAGGAGCTGCCCCGCGCGGCCAGCTGAGCGGCTGGTGATCCCGGCGCGGCCGTGTCTCGACTTCGCCTGACACGAACGAAGGGGGGCGCTTGCCATCTTTCGTCGTTGCGAGGCCGCAGGCCGAAGCAATCCAGGAGCGGCGTTGAACTGCCTTCTGGATTGCCGCGTCGGGCGTCGCCTCCTCGCAATGACTATGCTGTGTATCAGCCCCGGTCGCGCTTGTAGGCGGGCAGGGCCAGCCCCTTGTGGATCGCCACTCCGCGCAGCGCGAACCCGGCCAGTGCGGCAAAAGGCCAGGCAATTTCGCGCGGCAGGCCGGCCAGCGATCCCGCCGCGCACAGCGCCGCGGCCAGCGCGGCGGCGGTAACGTAAAGTTCCGGCCGCATCAGGATCGAGGGGCGCCCCGCCAGCACATCGCGGATGATTCCGCCGACGCAGCCGGTGACGATCCCCATCACCACGGCCGGCAACGGCGCCACGCCAAAGGCCAGCGCCTTGGCGGTGCCGAGCACGGCATAGGCGCCCAGCCCCGCCGCGTCGGCCCATTCCAGCATCTGACCTTCCCACCAGCGGCGCGGGGTGAACCAGGCGATCAGCGCTACGCAGAGTATCACGGGGGCGACCCACGGATCGCGGACCCAGAACACCGGCGCGCCGATCAGCAGATCGCGCACCGATCCGCCGCCCACGCCCGTCACCAGCGCGAAGAAGCCCATCGTCACGAAAGTCTGCTTCAGCCGCGCGGCGAGCAGCGCGCCGGTCAGCGCGAAGACTGCCGTGCCTGCAAGGTCGAGCAGCGGCGGCAGCGAGGGAAGGGCGGCGGCGTCGGCCATCGGGACCTGTCCCTCAGGGCTTTGGCGCGGGCCGGACCCCGCCGACAATCGACAGGACAATGGCCTGCGTCGCGGTGCGGATCGCCCCTTCGGCGTCAGGGGCGAACAGCGGCGAATGGTTGACCGGCACAGGCTTGCCCACCGCCTTCAGCCCGGCGATCACCTTGGGGTCATAGCCGCCGATCCCGAGATAGAGCGAGGGCACCCCGGCGTTGACTACTTCGGACCAGTCCTCGCTGCCCGACATCGGGGGCACGCTGGCGGGAATGAAGACCACGCCCGGCCCCAGCAGGGGTTTCAGCAGCGCGCTGGTGGAGCGGGCGAGGGCGGCTTCGTTGATCACCGCGCCGGTGCCGCCCATGTAGGCGATGGTCGGTTCGCCCGCGCGCGACATGGCCGCAACCGCCTTTGCCGTGCGAGTCATGCCATCCTTCAGCAGGTTACGGGTCGACTCGTCGTTGGAGCGCAGGTTGACCTTAACCAGCGCCTCGTCGGGGATGATGTTGGGCACGGTCCCGGCCTGGAACGCGCCGACAGTGAGGACGCCGAAGGTTCCGGCTTCGCGCTCGCGGCTGATCACGGTCTGCACGTCGGTAACGAAGCGCGCGCCCATCACCACCGGGTCGATCGATTCGCTGGGCATCGAACCATGCGCGCCGCGCCCGTGGAAGGTTATGGCGTAGCTGTCCGAGGCTGAAGAGGACGCCCCCTCCTTGATGAAGACCGAGCCGGTCGGCAGGTTGGAAACGTGCGCGGCGAGGCCATAGTCGGGGCGGGGGAAGCGGGTCAGCAGGCCATCGTCGAGCATCGCTTTCGCGCCGCCCAGTGCTTCTTCGGCAGGCTGGCCCATCAGCACGACCGTGCCCTGCCACTGGTCCTTCAGCGTGACGAGGCCCTGCGCCACGGCGATCAGCCATGTGACGTGGACGTCATGCCCGCAGGCGTGCATCGCGTTCGGCGCCTTGCTGGAAAAGGGCAGGCCGGTCTTCTCGGCCATCGGCAACGCGTCCATGTCGGCGCGGACCAGCACGGTCGGCCCATCGCCATTGCGCAGCACGGCGACCACGCCCGTGCCGCCGACCTTCTCGGTAACGGTATAGCCCAGCTTCTTCAGCCGCGCGGCAAGGATGGCGGCGGTGCGGACTTCCTGCATCGCCAGTTCCGGATGGGCATGGAGATCCTGATAGGTGGCGATCAGCCCCGGCATCTCCTTGTCCAGCATGGCATCGAGCCGGGCCTTGGCGGCGGCGGGATCGGTGGTCTGGGCATGAAGCGGCGCGCTTGCGGCTGCGAGGGCCAACAGGCCGAGTCCGGCCGCCAGAAATGTGCGCATGTGTTCCCGTTCCCTCGTTCCTGTGTCGGCATCCCTACCGCGCGGCGGGCGGTGCGTCACCTCTTCAGGGCGCGGCGGCGGCGGAAAAGCAGCACGGTGCCGAGCAGGCTCGATCCGAGCGCCAGCACCGAAAACACCCACAGCAGCGGGTGCGACGTATCCTCGCGCTCCGCCGGGTCCAGGATATGCAGTCCCCAGAAGAAATCGTAGAGCCGCC
The DNA here is from genome assembly GCA_016719755.1 of Novosphingobium sp. GTDB lineage: Bacteria > Pseudomonadota > Alphaproteobacteria > Sphingomonadales > Sphingomonadaceae > Novosphingobium. The sequence continues at coordinate 103,443 of JADJYM010000013.1, forward strand.
ACCAGCGGGTGCGCACGGCCTCGATCTCGCCGCTGTCCCGGCCCACGTAGACATGGGTGCCGTCCGCCAGCGTGACCTGCCAGACGGCGGTCTTGCGGCGGAAATCGGCAGGCGGGTACGCGGCATCGAACAGGCGGGCAGAGAGCGCAGACCTGCCGCCCGCGATCCCTTCGGCCACCGCGCGGCGGGCTTCGGCCTCGTCGGCTGGCGGCAGCGGACGGCTACCTTCTGCGGCAAGCTCGATGCGGCCGATGCTGCCATCCATGTAAGTGGCAATCAGCACTGAACGGCCACGCTGGTTGAGGATGCGCCCCTCGCGGATCATCGTCCCCTGATTGGCGCCGTTGAGCGCGACGGTCACCGCGCGCGGCGGGCTTTCGATCCTCAGCGTGGTGCCGCGCACTTCCTCGATCGGTCGCAGGGTCATCACCAGCCCGCTCAGCGTCCAGACCAGCAGCGGCAAGGCGGCGGCCCAGCCGAGCCAGATATGCCAGCGCGCGAAACGCTGCATGGCGCGGCGGCGGATCATGCCGCGCCGTCAGTCTTCGACCAGGTCCTGCAACTTGGCCTTCAGCGCCTGAATGCGGGTTGCTGCCTCGGTAAAGGTCGCCACGTCATCGCGGCGGTTGTTGCCGCGCGCTTCCTTGGCGGCTTCGACATAGCCGTCGAGATCGACTTCCAAAGCATCGACCAGCATTTCGATTTCGTCGGTGGTCAGCTTGACGGGAATGGCTTTGGACACGGGAAGGCTCCTGGGGGGTGACGGGGCAAGGAAGGGGCCGCCCGGACGCGCCGGACGGCCCCGATGATAGAATGCTGCGATCGCTTGTCGACCGGATTTGGATCGGCCTAGATGTGGATGGGTTTGCCCTGCACGGCCATGGCCGCTTCCTTCAGCGCCTCGCTGTGGGTCGGGTGGGCGTGGCAGGTATAGGCGATGTCCTCGCTCGTCGCGCCGAATTCCATGGCCTGCGCGACCTGCGCAACCATGGTCCCCGCGACCGAGGCGATCATCCACGCGCCAAGCACGCGGTCAGTCCTTGCGTCCGCGATCACCTTTACCCAGCCGTCCGGCTCGTGGTTGGTCTTGGCGCGGCTGTTGGCCATCATCGGGAACTTGCCGATCTTGACCTCAAGCCCCGCATCCTTCGCCGCTTCCTCGGTCAGGCCGACGCCGGCGAATTCGGGCATGGTGTAGACCACGCCCGGGATCACCGCGTGATTGACGATGCCGGTGCCGGTGGCGATGTATTCGGCCACGGCAATGCCTTCGTCCTCGGCCTTGTGGGCCAGCATCGGCCCCGGGATCACATCGCCAATGGCGCGCACGCCGTCGACGCTGGTGCGGAAGTCATGGCCGGTATCGATCTGCCCGCGCGCGTTGAGCGAAAGGCCGATCCTGTCGATCCCCAGCCCTTCGACGTTCGGGCGGCGGCCGATGGCGACCAGCACGCAATCCGCTTCCAGCGTCTGCGCCTCGCCACCCTTGGCGGGTTCAAGGGTGAGGGTGGCCTTCTTGCCCTTGACGGCGGCCCCGGTCACCTTGGTGCCCAGCTTGATGTCCATGCCCTGCTTCTTGAAGATCTTGGCGGCTTCCTTGCGGATGTCGCCGTCCATGCCGGGCAGCAGCTGGTCGAGGAACTCGACCACGGTGACCTTGGCGCCGAGCCGGCTCCACACCGAGCCAAGCTCCAGCCCGATCACGCCGCCGCCGATCACCACCATGTGTTCCGGCACCCGGTCCAGCGCCAGCGCGCCGGTTGAATCGACGATGATCCCCTTGTCGTTATCGACCTCCACGCCGGGCAGCGGGGTGACGCTGGAACCGGTAGCGATCACCACTTCCTTCGCGGTGACGGTCTTGCCCGCAACCTCGACCGTGTGGGCATCGACAAAGCTGGCGCGGCCCTTGAGCCATTCGACCTTGTTCTTCTTGAACAGGTATTCGATCCCGCCCGTCAGGCCCTTGACCGCATCGGCCTTGTCAGCCTGAAGCGCGGCGAGATCGAGCTCGACCTTGCCCAGCTTCACGCCATAGCGGGCCAGCGCGCCGCCCGCCGCCTCGGCGAACTTCTCCGATCCGTGGAGCAGCGCCTTCGAGGGGATGCAGCCGACGTTGAGGCAGGTCCCGCCCAGCGTCTCGCGGCTTTCCGCGCAGGCCGTTTTCAGCCCCAGCTGCGCCGCGCGGATCGCGCCGACATAGCCGCCGGGACCGGCACCGATGAACAGGACGTCGTAATCGTAATCAGCCATTTTCATCTCCGTCATCCCGGGCCTGCCCCGGGATCGCTGGCGGCGTGGCGCCGAGTGGCCACCGGTCCCGGATCAGGTCCGGGACGACGCTATCACAGGTCGATCAGCAGGCGGGTGGGATCCTCGATCGCTTCCTTGATGGTCTTGAGCGCGGTCACCGCCTCGCGCCCGTCGATCAGGCGGTGGTCATAGGACAGCGCGAGGTACATCATCGGCCGGATCACGATCTGGCCATCACGCACGACCGGGCGATCCTCGATCCGGTGGAGGCCGAGCACGGCCGACTGCGGAGGGTTGATGATCGGCGTGGACATCAGCCCGCCAAAGATCCCGCCGTTGGAGATCGTGAAGGTGCCGCCCTTCATGTCTTCCATGGTCAGGGTGCCGTCCTTGGCGCGCTTGCCCAGGTCGGCAATCGCCTTTTCAATGTCGGCAAAGCCCAGCTTGTCGACATCGCGCACCACCGGCACGACCAGCCCGTTGGGGGCGGACACGGCGACCGACAGGTCGACATAGGGGTGATAGACGATCTCGTCGCCCTCGATCCGGGCGTTGACCGCCGGGATGTCCTTGAGCGCGAGGCAGGCAGCCTTGGCGAAGAACGACATGAAGCCCAGCTTCACCCCGTGCTTCTTCTCGAACACGCCCTTGAACTTCTCGCGCGCCTCGATCACTGCCGACATGTCGCAGTCGTTGAAAGTGGTGAGCAGGGCAGCAGTGTCTTGCGCTTCCTTGAGGCGGCGGGCGACGGTCTGGCGCAGGCGGGTCATCTTGACCCGTTCCTCGCCGCGCGAACCGGCGGCAGCGGCAGGGGCCGCGGCGGGGGCGCTGACGGCGGGGGCCGGGGCCGCGCTCTTGGCGGCGGCAGCGGCCAGCACGTCTTCCTTGGTGATGCGCCCGTCCTTGCCGGTGCCCTTGATGCTGGCCGGATCGATCCCGTGTTCCAGCACCGCGCGGCGCACGGCGGGAGAGAGAACCGCGGCATCGCTTTCATCAGCGGCCGGGGCAGGGGCCGCGGCGACCGGAGCCGCTGCGGAGGCGGCAGCCGCGCCGGAACCGGCCTCGATCGTGCCGATCACCGCGCCAACGGCAACATTGTCGCCGGCCTTGGCGATGTGCTGGCCCATGACACCGGCGACTGGCGCGGTCACTTCGACCGCGACCTTGTCGGTTTCCAGGCTGGCGATCGGTTCGTCGGCGGCAACCGCCTGACCGGGCTGCTTGAGCCATTCGCCAATCGTGGCTTCGGACACGGATTCACCCAGAGTGGGGACTTTGATTTCGGTGGACATGGTTCTCTTCCAGTCGGCTAACAGCGGGTCGTCTTTGCGAGCGAAGCGAAGCAATCCAGCGCGGTTTGCGCGGCCCTGGATCGCTTCGGGGCTGTGCCCCTCGCAAGGACGAAGGAGTAGGGGCGGCGCATCAGGACTTTTTCCTGCGGCGGATTTCGGAGCGGACCGAGAGGCCCAGGGCGTGGCTGATCAGCGCGCCCTGTTCGGCCTCATGGCGCTTGGCGAGGCCCGTGGCGGGCGAGGCGCTGGCGACGCGGCCGGCATAGCGCGGGCGGGTGACCTTGCGCTCGGCGGCGATCAGGGCTTCCTCGATCAGGCTTTCGACGAAGAACCAGCCGCCGTTGTTGCGCGGTTCTTCCTGGCACCAGACCACGTCTTCCAGGTTCGGCATCCGCGAGAAGCGCAGCGCGAGCGGCTCGCCCGGGAAGGGGTAGAGCTGCTCCAGCCGGATGATCTGGGTATCGTCCATCCCCGCCGCGTCGCGCGCTTCCATCAGGTCGTAGGCGACCTTGCCGGAACACAGGATCACGCGCCGCGTTGCCTCGTCCGCCGCGCCATTGCGATCGGAGAGGATGCGCTTGAAGTGCGCCGCGCCGATGAACTCGCTCGCCTCGCTTTTCGCCATTGGATGGCGCAGCAGCGACTTGGGAGTCATGATGATCAGGGGCTTCCGGAACGGGCGGTGCATCTGCCGGCGCAGCACGTGGAAGTAGTTGGCCGGGCTGGTGATGTTGCACACCTGGATGTTGTCCTGCGCGCACAGCTGGAGGTAGCGTTCCAGCCGGGCGGAGGAATGCTCCGGCCCCTGGCCTTCGTAGCCGTGGGGCAGCAGCATGACGAGACCGTTGGCGCGCAGCCACTTCGATTCCGAAGCCGCGATGTACTGGTCGATCATGATCTGCGCACCGTTGGCGAAATCGCCAAACTGCGCTTCCCACAGCACCAGGGTCTTGGGATCGGCGCTGGCATAGCCGTATTCGAAGCCCAGCACACCGTATTCCGATAGCGGGCTGTCATGCACTTCGAACTTGCCGTGGGGCACGGTGGTCAGCGGAATGTACTTGTGCTCGTCGGTCTGGTCGACCCACACCGCGTGGCGCTGGCTGAACGTGCCGCGCCCCGAATCCTGGCCCGACAGGCGGACCGAGAAGCCTTCGGACAGCAGCGAGCCATAGGCCAGCGCTTCGGCGGTGGCCCAGTCGAACCCGCTGCCGCTGGCGAACATCTCGCGCTTGGCATCGAGCACGCGGGCCAGCGTCTTGTGGATCTGGATCGAATCCGGGACAGTCGTCAGCGTCCGGCCCAGACTGTCGAACAGCTTCTGCTCGATCCCGGTATGGACGTTGCGGCGCGCGGTTTCGGGATCGGCCGGGGCGTGCAGGCCGGTCCAGCGCCCGCCGAACCAGTCAGCCTGGTTGGACTTGTAGCTTTTCGCGGCGTCGAATTCCTGTTCCAGCGCGGCGATGAAGTGGGTTTCCACCTCGCCGCCGTAGTTGGCGTCGATCACGCCTTCCCTCACCAGACGCTCGGCATAGAGCTTGCTGACCGCCGGATGCTGGCGGATGCGCTGGTACATCAGCGGCTGGGTAAAGCCCGGCTCGTCGCCTTCATTATGGCCGAAGCGGCGATAGCACCACATGTCGACCACGATGTCGCGCCCGAAGGTCTGGCGATAGTCGATGGCGAGCTTGCAGGCGAAGGTCACGGCTTCCGGATCGTCGCCGTTGACGTGCAGGATCGGCGCCTGGACGCCCTTGGCGACGTCCGAGGGATAGGGCGATCCGCGGCTGAACTGCGGGCTGGTGGTGAACCCGATCTGGTTGTTGATGACAAAGTGGATGCAGCCACCGGTGTTGTAGCCCTTGACGCCGGAAAAGCCGAAGCATTCCCAGACAATGCCCTGGCCCGCGAAGGCCGCGTCGCCGTGGATCAGCACCGGCAGGACCTGCTTGTGCTTGCCCGGACCGATGTCGTCGCGGAACACCTGGTTGGCGCGGACCTTGCCCAGCACCACCGGGTCAACCGTTTCGAGGTGGCTGGGATTGGGCAGCAGGCTCATGTGCACCTTGACCCCGTCGAACTCGCGGTCGGCGCTGGTGCCCAGGTGATATTTCACGTCGCCCGAACCGCCGACGTCTTCCGGATTGGCGGTTCCGCCAGAGAATTCGTGGAAGATCACGCGGTAGGGCTTGGCCATCACGTTGGCCAGCACGTTGAGGCGGCCGCGATGGGCCATGCCGTAAACGATCTCGCGGACGCCCATCTGGCTGCCGTACTTGATCACCGCTTCGAGCGCGGGGATCATCGATTCGCCGCCATCCAGACCGAAGCGCTTGGTGCCGACGTACTTCTTGCCAAGGAACTTTTCGTACTGTTCGCCCCGGATCACGGCGGCAAGGATCGCCTTCTTGCCCTCGGGCGTGAAGTCGATGTGCTTGTCCGAACCCTCGATCCGTTCCTGGATGAAGCGGCGCTCCTCCACGTCGGCGATATGCATGTATTCGAAGCCGACCTTGCCGCAGTAGTTCTGCTTCAGGGTCTCCACGATTTCGCGCACGGTGTACCAGCCCATGCCCCGGGCATCGCCGACGAACACCTTGCGGTCCTGCGCGGCGCCGACGAAGCCGTGGTATTCAGGCGTCAGGTCTGCGGGCAGGTCGCGCTTGGCAAGGCCCAGCGGATCAAGATCGGCAGCCAGGTGCCCGCGCACCCGGTAGGTGCGGATCAGCATCATCGCGCGAACGGAATCGGCTGCGGCTTCTTCCACCGCGCGCTGGTCCATGGCCATGCCCGCCTTGCCGGCCGCCGCCTTGATCGCGACCTGCATCGCGGTCGGATCGAGCGCCTGGGTCAGGTCGTCCTCGTCCGTGCCGCCAAAGCGCGGCCAGTCGCGCCGCGCCCAGCTGGGGCCGGGTTGCGGATCATCGGGGAGGAATTCGTGGCTTTCGCTGCCCATTGCAACCGGCCTTTCGCTTCAAATCTGTCGGGGCCTGCGCTCCCGGGGAGGAAACACGCATGGCATAATCATGGTTGCCCGGGGCCGAAGCCCCGGGCAGGGGATCTACTCAGACGCGCTCCTTGAGCACTTCGGCCAGCGTCTCGCCCAGCAGCGAGGGGCTGGAAGAGACGCGGATGCCGGCCTCCTCCATCGCCGCGATCTTGTCCTCGGCGCCGCCCTGGCCGCCCGAGACGATCGCGCCGGCATGGCCCATGCGGCGTCCCGGAGGAGCCGTGCGCCCGGCGATGAAGCCGGCCATCGGCTTCTTGCGGCCGCGCTTGGCCTCGTCCTTGAGGAACTGCGCGGCTTCTTCTTCCGCGCTGCCGCCGATTTCGCCGATCATGATGATCGACTTGGTCTCGTCATCGGCCAGGAACAGTTCCAGCACGTCGATGAAGTTGGTGCCATTGACCGGATCGCCGCCGATGCCGACCGCGGTGGTCTGACCCAGGCCGATCTGGGTGGTCTGGAACACGGCCTCATAAGTGAGGGTGCCCGAACGGCTGACGACGCCGACGCTGCCCTTCTTGAAGATCGATCCGGGCATGATGCCGATCTTGCATTCGTTGGGGGTCAGCACGCCGGGGCAGTTCGGCCCGATCAGGCGGCTCTTGCTGCCGGAAAGCGCGCGCTTGACGCGGACCATGTCGAGCACCGGAATGCCTTCGGTGATGCAGACGATCAGTTCCATCTCTGCATCGATCGCTTCAAGGATCGCGTCGGCTGCGCCCGGAGGCGGCACGTAGATGCACGAGGCGGTCGCGCCGGTCGCGGCCTTGGCTTCGGCCACGGTGTCGAACTGCGGCAGGCCGATGTGCTCGGTCCCGCCCTTGCCGGGGGTCACGCCAGCGACCATCTGGGTGCCGTAATCCAGCGCCGCCTGGGTGTGGAACGAACCGGTCGCGCCGGTCATGCCCTGGGTGATGACCTTGGTGTTCTTGTTGATCAGAATGGACATCTTCAGAATCCTCCAATGGCTTGCGCCGTAAGTATCTGGCCTTTCAGGCCGAATTTCCGCACCAGCGGATCTTCCTGATCCGCAATGAAACTCACTTCCACCCCGTGACCGGGCTTCCAGCCAGGTTCCCAGAGATATTTCGTCTGCCCGCCCGGGAGCGGCTGGGTGCCGGTGCCGGGGCGGCCCATCAGGGCCTCGAGCGCGGCGGCGGCAATCGGCTCCGCCGCGTCGAAATCGTAGAGCCGGCAGCCGTTGCTCCAGGCGCCATCGGCATCCTGATAGCGCGACAGCGCCAGCCACACCTGCCGCTGACCGACCTTGCGGCTGAACTGCGCGCCCCGCAGGCGGGCGCCCGGCTCACGCGCAAGCACTTCTTCGCGCCCGCCATTGACCAGCCGGTCAAGGCTGGGGTGGGCTTGCGGCGCAACCGCCTGCCATCCCCCGCGCCGTGCCGCGCTGGCCATCGCCGGAAGACTGCGCACCTTGGCGCAGACCCCCTTGAACGCGGCGAACAGCGCCTGCTCGTCAGCCGTAGGGGCGGCCTGGGCGGCCCCGGCCAGGGCCAGCAGCGCGGAAGCCAGCGCCATGCTCAGCGCCCTTCCGTGAACTTGACCGCAATGCGAATGCCGCGGGCCTTTTCGGTGCCCATTGGTTCCAGCACCACGGTCTGCGTTGCGGTTTTCCAGGCCTGCTTGAGCCCGTCGGCGGAGACCAGCGGCTTGCCAAGCAGCGTGGCAAGCCGGGTGCGGACCGCCTGGTCCCCGGCCAGATCGACCACTGGTGACATGATCATGCAGCGCCCCGCGTTCGGCCCCTGCTGGAACACCACCAGCATCGTCATGTCGCTGGGCTTGCTGAACAGCGCGGCGGGCTGGGGCTTGCCATCGGGCGTGGTGATGCTGCCCTGCTGCCAGCCGCGCTGCGCCAGAACGGCGAAGCTGGGCGAGGGCGTTCCGCTCGCCGCCATGCAATCGCGCACGTGACCGACAATCGCGTCGGCGCTGGGCACGCCCGGCGGCAGGGCCGGTGCAGCCGCCTTCTTGCCGGCCGCATGAAGCGGCGCGGCAAGCGCGGCGATTGCCATGGAGAGGAGCAGGCGGCGCATCACCCCAGGCTCGGTTCGATCCCCTTGCAGGCCACCAGCAGTTCCTTGACCGCATCGACCGAGACCTGGAAGTTGGCCTTGGCTTCGGCATCGAGAGCGATCTCGATCACTTCCTCGGCGCCGTTCGCGCCGATCACCACCGGCACGCCGACATAAAGGCCGTCGAGCCCGTACTGGCCGTCAACATAGACCGCGCAGGGCAGGATGCGCTTCTGGTCGCCCAGATAGGCTTCGGCCATGGCGATCGCGCTGGTGGCGGGGGCATAATAGGCCGAACCGGTTTTGAGCAGGCCGACAATCTCGCCGCCGCCGCTGCGGGTGCGGGCCACGATCTCGTCCAGGCGTTCCTTGCTGGACTTGCCCATCTTGACCAGATCGGTGACCGGAATGCCGCTGATGGTCGAGTATTCGAGCACCGGCACCATGGTATCGCCGTGGCCGCCCAGCACGAAGGCGTTCACGTCCTTCACCGAAACGCCGAATTCCCAGGCCAGGAACGTGGCGAAGCGGGCCGAATCGAGCACACCGGCCATGCCGACCACCTTGTTGTGGGGCAGGCCCGAAAATTCGCGCAGCGCCCAGACCATCGCGTCGAGCGGGTTGGTGATGCAGATCACGAAAGCGTCGGGCGCGTGGTTCTTGATGCCTTCGCCCACGGCCTTCATCACCGACAGGTTGATGCCCAGCAGGTCGTCGCGGCTCATCCCCGGCTTGCGGGGGACGCCGGCGGTGACGATGATCACGTCCGCGCCCGCGATGTCGGCATAGTCATTGGTGCCGGTGATGCGGGCGTCGAAGCCTTCGACCGGGCCGCACTGCGACAGGTCGAGCGCCTTGCCCTGGGGAATGCCTTCGGCAATGTCGAACAGGACGATGTCGCCCAGTTCCTTCTTGGCGGCGAGGTGGGCGAGCGTGCCACCGATCATGCCGGCACCGATGAGGGCGATCTTCTTGCGAGCCATAGTGCGACGACGTCCTTCAGAGAAACGCGGGATCGACAACAGGCAGACAGAACGCGCACCCATCCCGCTGGGCGCCGCCCGTTCCGGCGAATGCGGGTGCCCTAGGCCCGCCAAACCGGGATTGCAAGGCGGTAAAAGCACTGACAGTCAACTAATTCGTGCAAATGGTTCTCAATTGCAATAAGCTTCTAACGCTAGGGAAACGGTCGTGATCCATCCGGCGCCGGATCGTTACATCCGGCCCTCATATCCGGTCGTGCCGGGCGGTCTTCTATCGGGGATCAGGCATAGGCGGGGAAGGATAAACCCCGCTTGAACGAAGGAGGCGGGCTTCAGCCCACCGCGCGCTTCGGCGCGGCGTCCTTCTCGCGCTCCTGCGCAAGGAGCATTGAGGCGAGGTAATCCGGAACGGCGCGGCTGAAGTAGTAGCCCTGGCCCAGCGTACAGCCCGCGGCTCGCACGGCGTTGACCTGCTCGACCGTTTCCAGCCCCTCGGCGACGATCTGCATCCCCAGCGTGGAGGCCATTTCCGAGACCGCGCGGATGATCGCGTCGCTCTTCTTGCCGACGTTGACGCCCGACACGAAGCTGCGGTCGACCTTGATCTTCCCGAACGGATACTTGTTGATGTAGCCGAGCGAGGAATAGCCGGTGCCGAAATCGTCGAGCGCAAAGCGCACCCCGGCCGCGCTGAGTTCGGCCATGAAGTCCTCGGTCTGCTTCGAATGGTCGAGCAGCACGGTTTCGGTGATTTCCAGCTCCAGCCGGTGCGGCGGCAGCCTGGCTTCGCGCAGCGCGCTGAGGATACCCAGGGCCGCGCCCGGTGCCTTGAGCTGGAGCGGCGAGAGGTTGACCGCCACGGTCACGTCGTCCGGCCACTGCGCGGCGGCCTTGGCGGCCTGCGCGGTGATCCAGTTGCCCAGCGTGATGATGACGCCGGTTTCCTCGGCCACCGGGATGAATTCGTCGGGGCGCAGTTCGCCCTTTTCGGGGTGGAACCAGCGCACCAGCGATTCGAAGGCGCGGATCCGCCCGGTCTTGAGGTCGACGATCGGCTGGAAGAACACCGACAGTTCGTCGCGCTGGATGGCAAGGCGCAGCTCGCTCTCGATCTCGCGGCGGCGCACCAGGTCGCGGCTCATCGACGGATCGAAGAAGCTCACCTGGTTCCGGCCGTTGACCTTGGCGTGATACAACGCCAGGTCCGCACCCTGCATCAGGGATTCAAGGTCCGGCCCGTCGTCCGGCAGGATCGCCGCGCCGATCGAGCAGCTGATTTCCAGGCGGTCGTCGTCGATCCGGATCGGGCGGGTCATCTCGGCCAGCACGGCCATGGCGATGGTTTCCACCTCGCGGCGGTCCTTGACGTCGCAGGCCATGATGAATTCGTCGCCGCCGAAGCGGCCGATCACAGCTTCGGCCTTGCCCAGCGCGCGCAGGCGCTGCGCAACCTCGCACAGCACCCGGTCGCCGACCTGGTGACCCAGCGCGTCGTTGACTTCCTTGAACTTGTCGAGGTCCATCCAGAACATGGCGAGCCGCGGCGCCGTGCGCCGGCGCGAGAGGTGTTCGACGAGGAAATGGTTGAGCCCCGCCCGGTTGGCGAGGCCGGTGACGACGTCGGTCCGCGCGAGGTGCTGCATCTTTTCGGCCAGCCGCGCGCTGGTTTCCACCGAAGCGATCGAATCGCGCAGGGTGCGGAACACGTGCATCGTGATCGACATCATGCCCAGCCACAGCAGCACGATGGCCACCGCCAGGCCCTTGCGGCCAATGTCGCCGTCCTGCCACAGGGCCAGGATGATCGGGAAGAACGTCAGGACCATCTGGCCGATCGAGATCATCGGCCGCCCCGCGTTGCGGGCAGCAATCCCCGCGCCATAGCCGATGGCATAGCCGACGATCAGCAGTTGGGCAGAGGCTTCCACCCTGAACCACACCGCCAGCGCGGCCAGCAGGCCCAGCTGGGCGGAGAAAGTGAAGGCGCCCACTTCGTACAGCAGTTCCAGCCGCCGCGAATCCCGGTTGACCATGCGCGGCAGGACCAGCGCCAGCACCACGCGCGCCACCGCCACCACGCTGAGCGCGATGGCGACGTGCCAGATGGCGGGGATATCGGCAATCGAGGCGGTCAGCAGGCTGGCCATGACGCCGGTGGCAGCGCCAACGGCGAGGTTCGCGGGCTGGGTATAGAGCGTCTCGACCAGGGTCTTCCTGACCCGGTCGTCGATGGCATTGGTGCGAAACAGCACCCGCATCAAGGTTCGCCAGCGTCGGATAGTCGTCGCCCTCTCGTTAAGGATTGCCCTAAAGCAGCGATGTCACCGATTGGTTAACGCAGGCCTTCCAGCGCTCGGGGCTGCTCGCTGGTCAGCGCGGCGGACTGTCGACCCGGGCGGCGAGAGCGCCGGCCATGCGCCGGTCGAGCGTGCGGCAGATACCCAGCCAGTAGTCGTAGCCCTGCCGGTCGCCGGCAAAGAAGGCGCGCTCGGCGGTCTGCCGGGCGGTCTCCGCCGCACCCAGGCCGTGGGCCGCGAAATGCCGCAGCGCGTCGCGCAGCAGCGGATCGTGGGCTGTGCCCGGCACCATGCGGTTGTCGTTGGCGGCGCGGCGGATCAGCCGGGCACGCAGGCGCGGGGCAAGCGACAGCTGCAGGGCGGGTCGGGCGGCGGCGAAACGGATCGGCATCCTGGGCCTTCTTGCAAAAGCTGGCCGGACATGGCCTTGGCGGGGAGCCGCTGCTTAGGCCGGGGATGGCTAAGGCTTGGTGAGAGGCTATGGTTTCCGCCGGTTAACCTTGTTGGTGGAGGCCGGTCAGGCGCCGGGCTGGGCGATCCAGCGGCCACTGTCGCGGTATTCGGGGCGCACGTCCTGCGGCGCCGTGGGCAGGGCATCGCCCCGGTAGAGCGCTTCGCCGCCGCGGTTCTGGACATCCTGCGAATAACGCGGCGCGGGCAGGGCGCGTGCTGTGCCCAGCGGAGCGCCGACGTCGCCCGGCTGGACCAGCCCGCCCGCCTGCGCGCGCTTGAGGCCCTCGTCATAGGCGCGCTGGATCGCCAGCGGATCGAGCGCCGCATCGGGCTCGCGGTCGGCGGCCGGATTGCGGGCGTGCGGCGCGGCCAGCGGCTCGCCCCCCAGATAGGCAAAGCGGAACGCGCCCGATCGCCCCGCCGCGCCCATGAAGCTGTAGAACCGGTGCGCGCCGATCGTGGTGAGATAGCGCAGGCTGGGTGCCCAGTAGGGGTGGATCGCGATGGTGTGGTAATGCGTGGCCAGCCCCACGCTCGGCTCGACATATCCGGCCAGCGCCGCCAGGGCCACGCCCTGCGCGCGTTGCCAGAACATCGGATTGGGGATCTTGGCCATCGATCCGTCGCAGGTGAAGCTGAACTGGCAGCCGGTGCGCCGCTCGGACCCCTGAAATACCACCCCGCAGACCGTATTGGGATAGCTGGGATGGGCAACCCGGTTGAGCACCACCTGCGCCACGGCGCGCTGGCCCTGGTCGGGCTCGCTGCGCGCTTCGTAGTAGATCGCTGCGGTCAGGCACTGAATCGCGCGGGTGCGGTCGATGCCGGAATTGTCGACCCGGATCGCTCGGGCAACCGCCCCGGCAATGTCCGCCTCGCCCGGCGCGTTGTCGGCGTCGCTCTGGATGCCGGGCACCAGCGGGGTATCGTCGGTGGCAAGGTAGTAGAAGGCCGATCCCGGAAAGCTGTCGCCTGTCCGCTCGAACGGCATCGGCTCAAGCTCAAGCTGCGCGGCCCCGGCATTGCCGATGTCGAAGGCATCCCACTCGCCGCGCCAGTCGCCGGGCGCGGCAAGCGCGGGCACGGCCATCGCCGCCAGCAGCACCAGCACCCGCCGCCCCATGTGGCGGCGCTCCATCCGCTGACCCAGCCGGCGCGGGGCGCGCCGCTTCAGCCGCGCGGAGAAATCGCGCGGACGGGGTTCATAGGGAAAGGTCAGCCTGTGCTGCATCGCTTCTCTGTGTGGCTACGCGCCCTTGCGCGTAGGCCGGGAAACCGGGACGGCGCCAGCGGGCTTTTCGCGCCGTGCCGAACCGGGACGTGTGCCGGGCATAGGGGCAAGCGGTTAAGAAATGGCGCAATTCACGCGCCCGCTTGCAAGGGGCACCGGCCAGGCCTATGCGCGGCCCCACGTCATGGGTTGCCTGTGCAAGCAGGCCTAAGAGGGAAGCGGGTCCTATTCCCGCGCTGCCCCCGCAACTGTGACCGGGGAGCGCCGCTCCACTATGCCACTGGCTTCATTCCTTCGGGAAGGGCCGGGAAGGCGGGGCAGGCGCGCTGATCCGGGAGCCAGGAGACCTGCCGATGACGGTCGTTCCGCGCCGGGCGGGGTGTACCGGATTGCAGCGTGGACCCGCGTTTGGCGCGGGGCCTCTCGCCATGAACGGCATTCGTTCATTGCTGGAGGATTGCGCGTGAAATATCTGTTTTTACTGGGTTGTTGTTGTCTGTCCTCCGCCCCGGCGCTGGCGCGGGATGCCGCTGTCGATGATGAGCCGGGGGAGCAGGTCATCCTGCACCACCCGCCCCGCGACACCTATATCACTGTGGTCGCAACCGGGCAGGAAGAACCGCTGGTCCGCTCTGGCCAGTCAATCAGCGTGGTCGCCCGGGACGAGATCGAGGCGGTGCAGGGGCCGGACCTGACCCGCGTGCTGGAACGCCTGCCCGGCGTCACTACCGCGCGCAGCGGCGGTCTTGGCAGCCAGACCAGCCTGTTCGTGCGCGGCGCCAATTCGCAGCAATTGCTGGTGACGGTCGACGGCGTGAGGATGGCGGACGTGGCCGCGCCCAGCGGCGGGTTCGATCTTGGCACCCTGCTGACCGGCAGCATCGGCAAGCTGGAACTGCTGCGCGGATCGAACAGCGTCGCCTGGGGCAGCGATGCCATGGGCGGGGTGCTGGCGGTGACCACCAGGGTGCCCGGCGGCCTGACCGGATCGCTGGAATACGGCGCGCACGACAGCCTGACCGCGGCGGCCAGTGCCGGAACCGGGGGCGATGGCTACAGCCTGGCAGTCAGCGGCGGCTATACCCGAACCGACGGGATTTCCGCTTACGCCGCCGGAACCGAACCGGACGGCTTCCGCCAGTGGCATGGCACTGTGCAGGGCGGGGCAGAGCTGACCTCTGGCCTGTGGTTGCGCGCGGTTGGCCGCTATGCCGACAGCACGGTCGATTTCGATGGCTATCCCGCGCCCAGCTACAGCTTTGCCGACACGTCCGAATACCAGACCACCCGGCAGGGGTCGGGCCGGATCGGGCTGGAATACACCGGCAAGGGGCTGAAGCTGGCGGGCGGGATCGCGCTGTCCGATACGCGCCGCGCCTATTTCGACCCGACTTACGCCGCCACGCCGAATTTTGAAACGGCCGGGCGCAGCTGGCGCGCGGACCTTAAGGGCCGCGCCGACCTTAGCGACGAATTCGTGCTGGATTTCGGCGCGGACAGCGAATGGACGCGCTTTTCGACCACCTATGACGCGCGACAGGACGCGCGGCTGAGCAGCGGCCATGTGCTGTTGGGCTATCACGGCGACGGGGTTCACCTGACCGGCGGGGTGCGGCTGGATGACCATGACCGGTTCGGATCGCATTGGACCTTCGGCGCCAACGGCGCAGTCGAACTGGCCGAGGGCTTGCGGCTGCGCGCCAGCTTTGGCGAGGGGTTCAAGGCGCCGACGCTCTACCAGCTCTATGGCTATGGCGGGAACGTGGCGCTGCGGCCGGAAACCTCCACCGCGTTCGATGCCGGGATCGAACTGGGCGACCGGGGCGGGTATCGCCACTTCGCCGTCACCCTCTTCCGCCGCGACAGTCGCAACCTGATCGATTACGTTTCGCCCGGCGGTTACTTCAACACCGCCCGCGCCCGCGCCGAAGGGGTTGAAGCGGAACTGACCGGCGAACTGACCGAAGGGCTGCGCGGCTATGCCAGTTACAGCTACACCAGGTCCGTCAACCGCCAAACCGGCAAGGATCTGGCCCGCCGCCCGCGCCATGCCTTCAGCACCGGCGTGGACTGGACCACTCCGTTGGCCGACCTGAAACTGGGCGCGGATCTGCGGGTGCTGTCCGGCAGCTTCGACGATGCCGGAAACTTCACCCGGCTGGACGGCTTCGCGCTGGTAACGGTGCGCGCCAGCCTGCCGGTGACCGAGCAGGTGGAACTGTTCGGGCGGATCGAAAACCTGGGCAACAAGCAATACCAGACGGTCGCGGGCTATGGCACTTATGGCCGCTCCGCCTATGCGGGGCTGCGCGCGCGGTGGTAAGGCGGCTCGCCTGTCTCGCCGCGCTGGCGCTGGCGGCCTGCTCTGCCGCGCCCGCGCGCGAGGCGGCGAGTGCGCTGCCCCGGCTGGTGAGCCTTAATCCCTGCACCGACGCGATCCTGGCCGAAGTGGCCGATCCCGAACAGTTGCTGGCGGTCTCCGCTTACAGCCACGATCCCGCCTCCAGCTCGATGGATCTGGCGAAAGCCCGGCAATTCCGCGCCACCGGGGGCAGCGTCGAGGAGATCCTTGCGCTGCGTCCCGATGTGGTGGTGGGAGCCAGCTTCATGCCCCCCGCCACTGCGCAGGCGCTGGAGCAGCTGGGGTTCCGGCTGGAGCGGTTCGGGATTGCCCCCACGGTGGAGGAGAGCAAGGCGCAGGTGAGGCAGCTTGCGGCGCTGGCCGGGCATCCTGAACGGGGTGAGGCGCTGGTCGCGCGGATCGATGTCGCGCTGGCGCGCGCCGCGCCGCCGCCCGGCGCGCCGGTTGCGGCGGTGGTCTGGCAATCGGGCGGGATTGTGGGCGGGGCGGACACGCTGGTTTCCGATGTGCTGGTGCGCACCGGCTTTGCCAACATGGCGGCGCAGGAGGGGCTGCGGCAGGCCGACCACCTGCCGCTCGAAGCCATGATCGCCCGCCCGCCGCGCGTGATTTTCGCCGCTGGCGCCCATGAGGCGAACGAGGACCGGATGCTGGCCCATCCCGCGCTCAGCCGGATCAGGGACACGCGGCGCGAACCGCTCGATCCCGCGCTGCTGTGGTGCGGCGGGCCGACCATTGTGCGCCTGGCCGAGCGGCTGGCAGAGGCCCGGCGGACGCGATGACCCGTCCGGTTCCCCTGCTGCTCATCGGACTGACGCTGGCCGTGCCGCTTTCCTTGCTGGCGGGGCGGGTGTGGCTCGATCCATTCGCCAATCTGCCCGATAATGCGCTGATAATCCTTCTGGAACTGCGCCTGCCGCGCGCCCTGCTGGCGCTGTTGATCGGGGCGGGTCTGGGGGCTTCGGGCGCGGCGATGCAGGGCTATCTGCGCAATCCGCTGGCCGATCCCGGGCTGTTCGGGATCGCGCCCGGCGCGGCGCTGGGGGCGGTACTGAGCTTCTGGACCGGCTGGGCGGCGCAGCCCTATGCGCTGCCCGCCTTTGCCCTGGCGGGCGCGGCGGGAGCGATGGCGCTGCTGGCGCTGATTGCCGGGCGCAGCGGCTCGGTCACGCTGTTCACGCTGGCGGGAATGATGATCGCCAGCCTGGCGGGCGCCTTGATGAGCCTCGCCATCAGCCTCTCGCCCACGCCCTTCGCGATGAGCGAGATCGTTACCTGGCTGATGGGTGCGGTCAGCGACCGGTCGTGGCGCGACGTGGGGCTTGCGCTGGTGCCGACGCTGGCCGGGATCGCCCTGCTGCGCATGGCCGGACCGGCGCTCGACGCGCTGACGCTGGGCGCGGCGTCGGCGCGCTCGCTGGGGGTGGAGCCGCGCCGCCTTCAGGCGCTGATGGTCGCGGGCGTGGGGCTGTGCGTCGGTTCGGGCGTGGCGGTGGCCGGGATCATCGGCTTCGTCGGCCTGATCGTGCCGCATCTGATGCGCCGCTTTACCGATCGCCGCCCCTCGCAGCTGATCGTGCCGAGCGCGCTGGCGGGCGCGCTGGTGCTGCTGGCGGCGGATGTGCTGTGCCGGGTATTGCCGCTTGCGGGCGGCGAACTGCGGCTGGGTATCGCGCTCTCGCTGCTGGGGGCGCCGTTCTTCCTGATGCTGCTGCTGAAGATGCGGAGGGAACTGGCGTGATGGGTGGTGACCTGCACGCGGACAAGGTGGCGCTTGCTGGCCGCCTGCTGGACATCTCCGCCACTCTGCGCCCCGGCGAAGTCACCGCGATCTGCGGGCCTAACGGGGCGGGCAAGTCCAGCCTGCTTTCGTGCCTTGCCGGATTGCTGGCCCCGGATGGCGGCCAGGTGGCGCTGGGTGGCACGCTGCTCACCGCCCTGCCACCGCGCGAGCGGGCGCGGGCGATCGGCTATCTGCCGCAGACCGCGGAGGCCGCCTGGGACATTTCGGTCGAAACACTGGCCGGGCTGGGCCGCATCCCGTGGGGCGATGCGGCTGCCGGGCCGGTCGAAGCCGCGCTGGAGGCGCTCCAGCTTCGGGATCTGCGCGCCCGGCCATTGTCGCGCCTGTCCGGCGGGGAGCGCGCGCGGGCGCTGCTGGCGCGGGTTCTGGCCGGTCAGCCGCGCTGGCTGCTGGCCGACGAGCCGCTCGCCAATCTTGATCTTGCCCACGGCGCGGCGCTGGTCGCGCGGCTGCGGGGGCTGGCGGCGCAGGGCATGGGGGTGGTGCTGGTGCTCCACGACCTGGCCCAGGCCATGAACCACGCCGACCGGGTGCTGGTGCTGAGCGGCGGGCGCCTGATTGCCGACGGCCCGCCGGACGAGGCACTGCACCAGGATGTGATCGCGGGCGTCTGGGGGATCAAGGCGCGCTGGCTGGGCGATGCCGGCCACCGCGCCCTGGCGCTGGGGTAAACCAGCCGGACGTTCGTCATTGCGAGGACGAAGCCCGAAGCAATCCAGAGTGGTTTGCGCGGCCCTGGATTGCTTCGCTGCGCTCGCAATGACGAGCGGTTGATGGAAGGCGGCGCTTCTACTTCAGTCCGCGCGCCTTCAGCATCGGCTCGACCCCCGGATCGCGGCCCGCGAAGGCGCGGTACATTTCCGCATAGTCGCGGCTGTTGCCCTGGCTGAGCACCATGTCGCGGAATCGCTGACCGTTGGCGCGGGTCATGCCGCCGTTGTCCACGAACCACTGGTAGGCATCATGATCGAGCATCTCGGTCCACAGGTAGGCGTAATAGCCCGCCGCATAGCCGCCGCCCCAGATGTGGCGGAAATAGCTGGTGCGATAGCGCGGAGGGATGCGCGCGATGTCGAGCCCGGTCGCGGCGAGCGCCTGCCTTTCAAACGCATCGGGATCCTGCTGCCCGGCGCTGGCAGGGAGCGCATGCCACTTCTGATCGAGCAGCGCGGCGGAAACCAGTTCGCCCAGCGCATACCCCTGGTTGAACCGCTGTGCCTTCTGCACCCGCTCGACCAGAGCCTTTGGCATGGGTTCGCCAGTCTTGTAGTGCTTGGCGAAGTTGGCGAACACGCGCGGCTCCATCATCCAGTTCTCGTTGAACTGGCTGGGGAACTCCACGAAATCGCGCGCGGTGTTGGCCCCGGCGATCGAGGGGTAGCGCTGGTTCGAGAGGATGCCGTGCAGGGCATGGCCGAATTCGTGGAACATGGTGTTCGCATCGTCGAAGCTGATCAGCTGCGGCTGGCCGGGTGCGGGCTTGGGCGAGTTCTGGACGTTGAACACCACCGGCCTGGTCCCGAACAGGTGCGACTGTTCGACGAAGTTCGACATCCACGCGCCGCCCTGCTTGTTGTCGCGCGTCCACGGGTCGAAATAGAACAGCGCAAGTTCGCTGCCGTCGGCATCGTAGACGGTGTAGACGGTTACGTCCGGGTGATAGACCGGCAGGTCGGTGCGCTTCCTGAAGGTCAGCCCGTAAAGCTGGCCCGCAGCAAAGAACACGCCGTTTTCCAGCACGTTGGTGATCTCGAAATAGGGCTTCACCTGGCTTTCGTCGATGTCGTACTTCGCCTTGCGGACCTTCTCGGCATAGAAATCCCAGTCCCATGGCTGGACGGTGAGCCGGCCGCCGGTCTTGCGGATCATCGCGTTGATCTCGGCAACCTCGCGGCCCTGCTGCCGGGCCAGCGCGGGCACCAGCCCTTCCATGAAGCGGATCGCGGTGGCGGGGTTCTTCGCCATCTGGTCGCTCATGGTGAAACTGGCAAAGTCGCCATAGCCAAGCAGCCGGGCCTTTTCGGCGCGCAGCCGGGCGAGTTCGGCGATCAGTGCGCGGGTATCGTTGGCATCGCCGCGCAGGGCGCGGGTCGAGGCGGCCTCGAACAGGGCGCGGCGGGTATCGCGGCTGGTCAGGTTCACCAGCAGCGGCTGCTGCGTGGTGTTCTGCAGCGCAAGCACGTACTTGCCCTTCAGCCCCCGGTCCTCGGCGGCCTTGGCGGCGGCGGCGATGTCGGCGGGGGAAAGGCCCGCCAGCTTGGCCTTGCTGTCCACCACCAGCGCGGCATCCCGGGTCGCGGCGGTCAGTTTCTGGCCAAAGTCGGTCTGGAGCGTCGAGATCCGGCCGTTGAGCGCTTTCAGCTGCTCCTTCTGGGCGGAATCGAGCAGCGCGCCGTTCTGGACGAAGCGTTCGTGCGTCAGGGTCAGCAGGCGCAGCTGGTCGGGCGCCAGGTTCAGGCTGGCGCGCTGGTCGTAGAGCGTCTTGACCCGGGCAAACAGCTTGTCGTTGAGGTAGATCGCATCGCGCAGCGCGGCCAGCTTGGGCGCGATTTCGCTGTCGATCCTGTCGAGCGTCGGATTGGTGTTGGCAGCGGTCAGCGCGCTGAACACCGCATTGGCGCGGTCCAGCATCTGGCCCGAACGCTCCATCGCCTCCAGCGTGTTGGCAAAGGTCGGAGCCTCGGGGTTATTGGCGATTGCCTCGATCTCGGCGCGCTTGATGGCGATGCCCTGTTCGATCGCGGGCTGGAAATCGCTGTCCTTGATCCTGGAGAAGTCGGGTGCCTGGAATGGCAGGCTGGACGGCTGGGCGAACACGCCGGTGCCCTCGGGAATGACCGGCGCATAAGGCGCGGGGGCAGGGCTGGCAGCGGCAACGGGGGGAGGGGTCACAAGGGCCTCCTTGGGAGCGCAGGCGGCAAGGGCCAGCGCGGTGAGCGGAAAAAGGGCAAGACTACGCATCGTTGGGTCCTCCAACGGACGAGGGCCGACGCGCGGCGCCGCCCTCAAACCGGAAATCAGGGGCGGGTGATCACCAGATCTTCGCGCGCTTTTCGGGCGCGATGTACAGCTTGTCGCCCTGCTTGACGCCGAACGCATCGTACCAGGCGTCAATGTTGCGGACCGGGCCGAACAGGCGGAACCGGTCCGGGCTGTGCGGATCGGTCGCGACCTGCTGGCGCAGCGAATCCTCGCGGGTCTTGGACCGCCAGGCCTGCGCCCAGCCCCAGAACAGGCGCTGCTTGCCGGTCAGCCCGTCGAGCACCGGCGGCTCGGCCCCGTTCAGCGACATCAGATAGGCGTCATAGGCAATTTGCAGACCCGCGTGGTCGGCGATGTTCTCGCCCATGGTGAGGTCCGGATTGATGAAGGCGCCGGGGACGGCCTCATACCTGGCGTACTGTTCGCCCAGAACCCTGGCGCGTTCCTCGAACCTTTTGCCGTCGCCTTCGGCCCACCAGTCACGCACCGCGCCGGTGGCGTCGATCTTGCGGCCCTGGTCGTCGAAGCCATGGGTGATCTCGTGGCCGATGATCGCGCCGATCGCGCCATAGTTGACCGCATCGTCGGCATTGGGATCGAACAGCGGGGCCTGGAGGATGCCCGCCGGGAACACGATCTTGTTTTCCAGCCCGCCGTTGTAGGCGTTCACCGTCTGCGGGTTCATGCCCCACTTCTTGCGGTCGACCTTCTTGCCAAGGTCGCTCATCGCGTAGTCCGCGTTGAACTTTCCGGCGCGCTGGACATTGCCGTAAAGGTCGCCCGCATCGATGACGAGCGCATCATAGCTGCGGAACGTGTCGGGATAGCCAACCATCACGTCCATCCGCGACAGCTTGAGCAGCGCGGCTTCCTTGGTGGCGGGGCTCATCCAGTCGTTGGACCTGATCCGCCCGGCCATGGCGACCTTCAGGTTGGCGACCAGCGCATCCATCTTGGCCTTGGACGAGGCGGGGAAGTGGCGGGCGACATAGTCCTGACCCACCAGATCGCCCAGCGAGGTATCGACCAGGCTCACCGCGCGCTTCCAGCGCGGCCGGATCTGGCCCACGCCCGACAGCGACCGGGTATATTCAAAGCGGCTGTCGACCATCGCCCTGGTGAGATAGGGCGAGGCCTGGCTGGCGATGTGGAACTGCTGCCACAGCTTGAGCGTGGCAAGCGGGGTTTCGGCGTAGAGCGCGGCAAGATCGCGCACCGCGGTGTTCTCGCCCACCAGGATGCGCGTCTGCGGGGCGATGCCCGCGCCCGCGAAATAGGCCGTCCAGTCGATGCCGGGGGCATAGCTGGCCAGTTCGGCGGTGGAATAGATGTTGTTGATCTTGGTGATGTCGCGGCGGTCGGCGATCTTCCAGCTCTTTTCCGCGACCCTGCTTTCGAAAGCGAAGATCGCCTCGGCCGCCGCCTTGGGGTTGGGGTTGCCGATCGCCTTCATCGTCCGCTCAAGGTAGGCGCGGTAGGCGTCACGCTGCTTGGCGAACTGCGGCGCGGTGTAATATTCGCGCTCGGGCAGACCGAGGCCGCTCTGCCCCAGGCCCAGGATGTTCATTTCCGGATTGGCGGTATCGGGCAGCACGCCCATGTCGACCAGGGTGATTCCGAACTTGCCGTTGGTGCCGCCCATGAACCGCGCGAAATCGGCCTTGGTCCTGAGTTTGGCGACGGCGGCGAGATCCTTCTTCAGCGGGGCAAGGCCCAGCTTCTCGATCTTCGCCTCGTCCATGAAGCTGGCATAGAGCGCGCCGTACTTGCTGCTGGCCGGGGCCTTGGTGATCAGTTCGCGCAGCTGGCTAGAGGTCCGCTCGCTCAGGTCATAGAAGGTGCCGACGCTGGGGCGGTCGGCCGGAATTTCGGTGGCATCGTCCCACTTGCCCGAAGTGTGGCGGAAGAAGTCGTCGCCTGCGCGTGCGCTGGTATCGCCGCCAGCCAGATCGACGCCCCAGGCGCCGATCGCGGCCTTCGCCGGGGCGTGGCCAGCGTGGGCTGCATGATCATGGGCGGCGGGGGTGGCGGCGGTCTGGGCAGTCAGCGGCGCGGCGGCCAGTGCGCAAAGCGCTGCGGTAGCCAGAAGGTGGCGCGATTTCATGGTGTTGCGAACTCCGGTTTTTATGGGCGCAGTCGGCTGATTGGCCGGACGCCGGTCTGCCGCCTGCCTCGCGCGCGGCCCCAGATGTGTCAATGTCGTTCGCAGAACGCCATGTGCGGTTGGTCGGGCGGTGGTGAAAGCCGGGTGCCGGGCCTTGCGGGAATCGAACAGATGTGGAACAGCGCATTCCATGTCGCTCAGCAAAATCGTCGTCCGGGGTGCCCGGGAACACAACCTCAAGGGCTTTGATGTCGAGCTGCCGCGCGACAGCCTGATCGTGATTACCGGCCTGTCGGGTTCGGGCAAGTCAAGCCTCGCGTTCGATACGATCTATGCCGAAGGGCAGCGGCGCTATGTCGAGAGCCTTTCGGCCTATGCGCGCCAGTTTCTGGAAATGATGCAGAAGCCGGACGTGGAGCATATCGACGGCCTGTCCCCGGCAATCTCGATCGAGCAGAAGACCACCAGCCGCAACCCGCGCTCGACGGTCGCCACGGTGACCGAGATCTACGATTACATGCGCCTGCTGTGGGCGCGGGTGGGGGTGCCCTACAGTCCGGCCACCGGCCTGCCGATCGCGGCGCAGACCGTCAGCCAGATGGTCGACCGGGTGATGGCCCTGCCAGAGGGCACACGCGGCTATCTGCTTGCCCCCGTGGTGCGGGCGCGCAAGGGCGAATACCGCCGCGAACTCGCCGAATGGCAGAAGGCGGGCTACACCCGCGTGCGGATCGACGGCGAGCTTTACGCGATCGAGGACGCCCCCGCGCTCGACAAGAAGTACAAGCACGACATCGAAGTGGTGGTTGACCGCGTTGCCGTGCGCGAAGGGATCGAGACGCGCCTCGCCGACAGTTTCGAACAAGCCCTGAAACTGGCCGAGGGGCTGGTCTATTTCGACCTTGCGGACACGACTGTTGCCGAAGTCACCAAGGCTCCGTTCGCATCGAGCGCGGTCGAGACACCTGCGCGCGACGTCTCGACTGCGCTCGATGCGAACGGGCCGGGGGGTAAGATGAAGGGGGCGGGCCTGCCGCCCAACCGCATCGTCTTTTCCGAGAAGTTCGCCTGTCCCGTCTCCGGCTTCACCATCGAAAGCGTGGAGCCGCGCCTGTTCAGCTTCAACGCGCCGCAGGGCGCGTGTCCCGCCTGCGATGGGCTGGGCGAAAAGCTGCTGTTCGATCCGCAGCTGGTCGTGCCGAACGAGATGCTCAGCCTCAAGCAGGGTGCGGTGGTGCCCTGGGCCAAGTCCAACCCGCCTTCGCCCTATTACATGCAGGTGCTCTCCAGCCTGGCGGCCGAATTCGGCTTCAGCCTGGAGACGCCATGGCAGGACCTGCCGGTGGAAGTGCGCATCGTGATCCTGCACGGAACGGCAGGCCGTCCGGTGCCGCTGACCTTCACTGACGGCAAGAAGAGCTACACGGTCAACAAGGCTTTCGAAGGGGTGATCGGCAACCTCAACCGCCGGATGCTCCAGACCGAAAGCGCCTGGATGCGCGAGGAGCTGGGCAAGTTCCAGACCGCCCAGCCGTGCGAGACCTGCGAGGGCAAGCGCCTCAAGCCCGAGGCGCTGGCGGTGAAGGTGGGGGGCGATGACATTTCCAGCGTCACCCGCCTGTCGGTGGCGGCGGCGGTGGAATGGTTCGGCGGCCTGAACGAGCGGCTGACCAGCCAGCAGCAGCAGATCGCCCGGGCGATCCTCAAGGAGATCAACGAGCGGCTGGGGTTCCTCAACAACGTCGGCCTCGATTACCTCAATCTCGACCGCACTTCGGGCACGCTGTCGGGCGGGGAAAGCCAGCGCATCCGGCTGGCCAGCCAGATCGGATCGGGCCTGTCGGGCGTGCTTTACGTGCTGGATGAACCCAGCATCGGCCTGCACCAGCGCGACAACGACCGGCTGCTGGAAACGCTGCGGCGGCTGCGCGATCTTGGCAACACGGTGATCGTGGTCGAACATGACGAGGACGCGATCCGCACGGCTGACCATATTGTCGATCTTGGCCCCGGCGCAGGCGTCCACGGCGGGGAGATCGTCGCGCAGGGGACGCTGAAGGACATCCTCAAAAACAAGGACAGCCTGACCGGCCAGTACCTTTCGGGCGCGCGGCGGATCGAGGTTCCCAAGCAGCGGCGCAAGGGCAACGGCCATTTCATCACGGTCCACAATGCGCGGGCCAACAACCTGCGGAACGTCACCGCCAGCATCCCGCTGGGCACTTTTACCTGCGTGACCGGCGTTTCGGGATCGGGCAAATCGAGCTTTACCATCGACACGCTCCACGCCGGAGCGGCGCGGGCGCTCAATGGCGCACGGGTGATTGCCGGGGCGCACGACAAGATCACCGGCCTCGAAATGTGCGACAAGGTGATCGAGATCGACCAGTCACCCATCGGTCGCACTCCGCGCAGCAATCCGGCGACCTATACCGGCGCCTTCACCCAGATCCGCGACTGGTTCGCCGGCCTGCCCGAAAGCGCGGCGCGCGGGTACAAGGCCGGGCGGTTCAGCTTCAACGTCAAGGGCGGGCGCTGCGAGGCGTGCCAGGGCGACGGACTGATCAAGATCGAGATGCACTTCCTGCCCGACGTTTACGTCACCTGCGAGGAGTGCCACGGCAAGCGTTACAACCGCGAAACGCTGGAAGTGAAGTTCAAGGGGCTGTCGATTGCCGACGTGCTCGACATGACGATCGAGGACGCGGAAGAGTTCTTCAAGGCGGTCCCGCCGATCCGCGACAAGATGCACATGCTGAACGAGGTTGGCCTGGGCTATGTCAAGGTCGGCCAGCAGGCGACCACCCTGTCGGGCGGCGAGGCGCAGCGGGTCAAGCTGGCCAAGGAACTGTCGCGCCGCTCCACGGGCCAGACGCTGTATATCCTCGACGAGCCGACCACGGGCCTCCACTTCGAGGACGTGCGCAAGCTGCTGGAAGTGCTGCACCGGCTGGTCGACCAGGGCAATTCGGTAGTGGTGATCGAACACAACCTCGATGTCATCAAGACCGCCGACTGGCTGCTCGACCTCGGTCCCGAAGGCGGGGTGCGCGGCGGGGAGATCGTGGCAGAAGGCACGCCGGAGGCGGTTGCCGCCAATCCGCGCAGCTTCACCGGGCATTACCTGAAGCCGCTGCTGGAGCGCTGACCGCTCCGTCAGGCCCGATTTAGCCGTTCGTGTCGAGCGCAGTCGAGACACGTTAGCGCCCCCGTGTCTCGACTGCGCTCGACACGAACGGAGCTTTGGGTGAGACTTGCCTGAGACAAATCAGGAGAGGACGATGAGCGAACATATGGCCTTGCGCACCATGCGCGGACGCGCGGTGCTGGTGACCGGGGCGGGCAGCGGGATGGGCCGGGCGACGGCAGAGGTCTTTGCCGCCGACGGCGCCCACGTTGCCCTGACCGACCTGCCCGAAAGCCCGATTGACGAGATCGCGGCGCAGCTGCGCGCCAAGGGGCACAGCGCCGAGGCCTGGGCGCTCGACGTGACCGACCACGACGCCATCCGGCGGGTGACAAACGAGGTGGCGACGCGGTTCGGGCGGCTGGATGCGCTGGTCAACAACGCCGGGATCAGCGCCTTCTGCCCGATCGATGACGAAGCCTATGACATGATCTGGGACCGCGCGGTGGCCGTGCTGCTGACCGCGCACCAACGGTTGGTGCGCGCCGCTCTGCCACACCTGCGCCGCTCGGACGCGGGGCGGATCGTCAACATCGCCAGCACCGAGGCACTGGGCGCAACCAACCGCGACAGCCCCTATTGCGCCGCCAAGGCCGGCGTCACCGGCCTGACCCGCGCGCTGGCGGTGGAACTGGGCAAGGAAGGTATCACGGTCAACTGCATCTGCCCCGGCCCGATCCTGACCGGGATGACCGCCAAGGTGCCGGATGCCGACAAGGACATCTTCGCCCAGCGCCGCACCGCGCTGCGCCGCTATGGCCGGGCGGAGGAAGTGGCGCACATGACGCTGAGCCTGTGCCTGCCGGCCTCCAGCTATCTCACCGGCACGGTGATCCCGGTCGATGGCGGGCTGATGGCAAGGAATGCCTGAATTTGTCACGCGACGAAAAACCCTCCCCCTTGAGGGGGAGGGTTGGGAGGGGGTGTGCGGCGCTGGCGTGGAACCCCCACCCCAACCCCTCCCCCGAGGGGAGGGGCTATTCAGGTCACCCCCTCCCCTGAGGGGAGGGGCTGTTCAGGCTTCAGCGCTGCGACTTACGCCGGCAGGGTCAGCGCTTCGTAACGCTCAAGGTGATGATCGGCATTGCCGAACTGGCCCTCGATCATCGAGGCGCGCTTGAAGTAGTGGCCAATGGCCAGTTCCATGGTGATGCCGATGCCGCCATGAGTCTGGATCGCGTGCTGGCCGGTGATCCTCAGGCTGCGGGCAACCTTGGCCTTGGCGAGGCTAACGGCCGCCTTGCGCTGGTCGGCCGGGAGATCGAGCTTCAGCGTACCCATCAGCGCCATCGAGGCGATCTGTTCCGCTTCGCAGAACATGTCGGACATGCGGTGCTGAAGGACCTGGAACTTGCCGATCGGCTGGCCGAACTGCTTGCGCTGCTTGGTATATTCGACCGTATGGGCCACCATGGTGCGGGCGATGCCGGTGCCTTCGGCGCAGATCGCGACATTGGCCTCGTCGACCACGCGCTCGATCAGGTCGATCCCGCCGGACAGCAGCGCCTCGCCCGGAATGGCGACGTTTTCGAAGTAGACTTCCGAGGCGCGGAAGCCGTCGACGGTGGGATAGTCGCGGCGGGTGATGCCGGGGCTCTTCGCGTCGATCAGGAACAGTTCGACGCCCGCGCGCTCGCGCTGGCTGCCGCCGGTGCGGGCGGTGACGAGCAGGTGGGTGGCCCAGGGCGCGGCATAGACCGAGGCCTTGTGGCCGTTCAGCACATAGCCCGATCCGTCAGCCTTGGCGGTGGTGGTCAGGTCCGCCAGATTGTAGCGCCCGGTGGGTTCGGCATAGGCGAAGGCGATGATCGCATCGCCGGCGATGATCGCCGGGATGGTCGCGTCGGCCAGCGCACCGCCCGCGGCCTTGAGCGCGCCGCCGCCGATCACGACCGTCTGGAGCCAGGGTTCGATCGCGATGACCTTGCCCAGTTCCTCCATCATGATCATGTTTTCGATGGCGCCGCCGCCCATCCCGCCGTGTTCTTCGGCGAAGGGGGCGCTGGTCAGGCCCAGTTCGGCCGAAAGCGCGCGCCAGATGCCGGGATCGCGCCCTTCGGGGCTGGCCAGCATCTTCTTGCGGGTTTCGAAATCATAGGTGTCGGCCAGGAATTTCGCGAGAGTATCGCGCAGCATGTCCTGCGTTTCGGTGTAGCTCAGGTCCATTCCACCGCCCCTCCCCCTCTCGGGGCGGGGGGCCCCCGGGGGGGGGGGGGGGGGGGGGGGGGGGGGGGGGGGGACCCAACACCAAAAAAACCAAAAGGGGGGGGGGGGGGGGGGGGGGGGGGGGGGGGGGGGGGCCGGCTCAGAGCCCCAGCACCATCTTGGCGATGATGCCGCGCTGGATTTCGTTCGAACCGCCGTAGATCGTGGTCTTGCGGGTGTTGAAATAGACGGGCGCGGCGCGGTTGGCCCAGGCCGGGCCGATGCCGTGCTCGTTGTCGCCTTCGCCGAAGCCGCGGAAATAGGGCGCGCCGTAGTGGCCCGCCATTTCCAGCGTCAGTTCGGTCAGCCGCTGCTGGATTTCGCTGCCCTTGATCTTGAGCAGCGAGCTTTCCGGCCCCGGACCCTTGCCGGCGGCTTCGCCCGCCAGCACGCGCAGTTCGGTAAATTCCAGCGCAGTCAGGTCCATTTCCAGTTCGGCCACCTTGCGGCGGAAGAACGGGTTGGCGAGCAGCGACTTTTCGCCGTCCAGTTCGGTCTGGGCGATCTCCTTGATCCGCTCCACCCCGCGCTTGGACGAGGCGACCCCGGCGATGCCGACGCGTTCGTGGGCAAGCAGGAACTTGGCGCAGGTCCAGCCCTTGTTCTCTTCGAACACGCGGTTTTCCACCGGCACGCGCACGTCTTCGAGGAACACCTCGTTGACTTCGTGCTCGCCGCCCAGGGTGATGATCGGGCGCACTTCGATGCCCGGCGTCTTCATGTCGACCAGGATGAAGCTGATCCCTTCCTGCGCCTTGGCATCGGGATCGGTGCGGCACAGGAAGAAGCCCCAGTCGGCGTGCTGGGCCATGGTGGTCCAGGTCTTCTGGCCGTTGATGACATAGTGATCGCCGTCACGCACCGCGCGGGTGCGCAGGTTGGCAAGGTCGGACCCGGCGCCGGGTTCCGAATAGCCCTGGCACCACCAGTCCTCGCCCGACAGGATGCGGGGCAGGAACTTCGCCTTCTGTTCGGGCGTGCCGAAAGTGTAGATGACGGGGCCGACCATGGTCAGGCCGAACGGCATCAGGCGGATGCAATCGGCGCGGGCGGTTTCCTCGGAAAAGATGAAGCGCTGGGTGACCGACCACCCGGTGCCGCCGTATTCCACCGGCCAGGCCGGGGCGACCCAGCCCTTCTTGTGAAGGACGCGGTGCCACGAGAGGAAATCCTCCTTGGTCAGCTCGTCACCCTCATCCTGCTTGCCGCGCAGCTGGGCGGGGTAATTTTCGGCGATGAAGGTGCGCACTTCGTCACGGAAGGCGATCTCTTCGGGGCTGAATTCGAGGTCCACGTCCTGTCTCCCGGTTGCGGTGTGGCGGCGGTTCTGGCGCAGCTTTCGGGCCGCTGCAAGCCATCCGTTGCATGGCGCGATCGTGCTGCATTGCGGCGATTCGCGGCAAGGCGCGCCTGCCGTTACGTCAAGCTGCCTGACGGACCGGGACAACGCGCGCGACCTGTCCGCGAAGACAGGTGCCGCAGGGGCGGAATCGCGGTGGCCGAGGGGCGCCTTGGGCCAGGGCGAATCGCGCCTTGCGATTCGTTTTCCGCCCCATTGGCAGCGCGGCGGGGCGCTGTTAGCCTGCGGTCTTCCGCCCTCATGGAGCCACCGCCAATGCGCCGCCGCGCAGTCCTGTCCGCTTCGCTTGCCGCGCTTGCGCTGCTGGCCGGCTGTGGCAGCGGGGATGGCGAGCAGGCGGCGCCGGACCGGCAGGCGCAAGCGACCGGTCCTTCCGACGCGCCGCTGCCCGGCCGCTACCGCACCACGGTGCGGGTTACCGGCGTTGCCATACCCGGAATGGACGCAAAGCAGGCCGCCGCGATGTTCGGGCCGCAGGGCCATGCCAGCGAAAGCTGCCTTGCCGCCGATGGCGCGGCAAACGGAATGCGGCGCTTTGCCGCCCAGGCCGAGCGCGGCCAGTGCCGTTACGAAAAGTTCACGGCCAGCGCGGGCAAGGTGGAGGGCGTGATGGTCTGCGCGGTTGCGCAAGGGGTCATTGCGCGTTCACAGGTCAGCGGCACCTATTCGCCCAGCGGGTCGCTGCTGAAGATCACCGCCGAAGCGGGCGCATCGGGCCAGCCGGACAGCGCGATGCGGATGGACAGCGAGATCGCCAGCGAGCGGATCGGCGACTGCTGAGGGCAGTGCTTGCGCGGCCCCTCCTACTGTATTATGCGTGCAATACAGCAGGAGGGGCCGACCATGCAACTGGCGCAATCGTTGGATTCGATCGGCAAGCGGGCTCTGGCCGGCTATCTCGCGCTGTGGGGTGCAAGCACGGCCTATCTTGCCCTGCGCGGCGCCGACTGGACCTTTCCGGTCGTCTCGCTGCTGCTGTTCGCCTGCACCTTTGGCGCCCTTGGCTGGTTCCTGACCCGCAAAAGCGATGCGCCGCCGGTGGCGGTTACCGCGCCGCGGTTTCAGGTTGCCGTGCTGCTGGCATATCTGGCGATTTATGCCTTCGTGCTGGTCGGCTGGGGGCTGGGCGCGATCAAGGAGCTGGTGCCGCCCGGCGCGATGCGGGAATGGCTGGTGCTGGCCTACAAGCTGCTGATCCACGTCGCCTTGCCCGCCGCGCTGATTGCCTGGGCGGGCGGCGCGCTGGCCGATACGTTCGATCCGGGCCTGCGCCGCAAGGGCGTGGTTCCGGCCTTGCTGATCCTGTCGGGCCTGATGTTCGGCCTGCTTGCCGTGGTCTCGCCATCGCTGGCCGAACTGGCGGAACTGGGCGTGACCGGCGGTGCGATCCTGCCCCTGGGTGCTTGCCTCGTGGCTGTGGATGGCGATCGAGGCGGGGCTTTGCGAGGAATACCTGTTCCGGGCCGGCCTGCAATCGAGTCTGGCTGCCTGGCTTCGGTCACCGCTGGCCGCGATCCTGATCGCCAGTGTGATCTTCGCGCTGATGCACTGGCCGGGACTGTACCTGCGCGGCGGACCCGGGACCGACGGCTGGTCGACCGATCCGCTGGAGGTTGCGGCATTCTGCATCGCTTCGCTCTCTCCCATCGCGGTGCTGTTCGGCGTGCTGTGGGCACGCACGCGCAGTCTGCTGCTGCTGATCATGGTGCACGGTGCGGTCGATGCCCTGCCGAATGCCGCCGGGATGATTCGCGCTTTCACCTGATCCCGGCGCTTCGCTGGCGGCGGTCTTTGCGAAGCAATCTTCGCAGTTGCAGCATTAGGTGCTTGACTCTCTCCCGTCATGTTGCAGTCATGGCGCGGAAAGGGGGTCCGCTTTCATGACGCATTCGCCCTCGTCGTTTGACGAGATGCTTGAGCCCGATGGTTCGGTCCGGCCTGCCTATGCCGGCTATCGCGAATGGTATGACGCGCAGGACCCAGCCGCGCTGCGCCGCAAAGGGAGCGAGGCGGAAGGGTTCTTCCGCAAGACCGGCATCACCTTCAACGTCTATGGCGACGATGCCGGGGAAGAGCGGCTGATCCCGTTTGACATGGTCCCCCCGGATCGTCACGGCGCGCGAATGGCGCCGCCTGTCGCGCGGGATCGAGCAGCGGGTGCGGGCGCTCAACGCCTTTTGCATGACATCTACCACCGTCAGGAGATCGTGCGCGCAGGCCGCGTGCCGCAGCGCCTGATCGCGGAGAACGCGGCCTTCCTGCCGGAAATGGTCGGCATGGTCCGCCCGGCGGGGTCTTTACCCACATCGTCGGGATCGACCTGGTCCGCACCGGGCCGGACGAATTCATGGTGCTGGAAGACAACGCGCGCACGCCGTCGGGCGTTTCCTACATGCTGGAAAACCGCGAAACCATGATGGCGATGTTCCCGGAGCTGTTCACCCGGGTGAACGTGCGCCCGGTGCAGGACTATCCGCGCCGCCTGGCCAAAAGCCTGGCCGCCTGCGCCCCGGCCATGGCCGGGGAACGCCCGGTGGTCGCGGTGCTGACGCCCGGCATCTACAATTCGGCCTATTTCGAGCATGCCTTCCTGGCCGACCAGATGGGCGCGGAACTGGTCGAGGGATCGGACCTGCGGGTAGTCGACGGGCGCGTCGCGATGCGCACCACGCGCGGGTACGAGGCGATCGACGTGCTGTACCGTCGGGTCGATGACGAATTTCTCGATCCGCTGACCTTCAACCCCGCGAGCGTCCTGGGCGTGCCCGGGATCATGGACGTCTACCGCGCGGGCGGCATCACCATTGCCAATGCGCCCGGCACCGGGATCGCCGATGACAAAGCGATCTATTCGTTCATGCCCGAGATCGTCGAGTTCTACACCGGCGAAAAGCCGATCCTCTCCAACGTGCCGACCTGGCGCTGTTCGGAAGCGGACAGCCTGGGCTTCGTGCTCGACAACCTGGCCGATCTGGTGGTCAAGGAAGTCCACGGATCGGGCGGTTATGGCATGCTGATCGGCCCGACCTCGTCGAAAAAGGAAATCGCCGCCTTTGCCGCCAAGCTGCGCGCCCGGCCGGAAAACTACATCGCCCAGCCGACCCTGGCGCTGTCCACCGTGCCGATCCTGACCAAGGCGGGGCTTGCCCCGCGCCACGTCGATCTGCGGCCGTTTGTGCTGGTCAGCCCCAACGGCATCGACATCACGCCGGGCGGGCTGACCCGCGTCGCGCTCAAGCAGGGGTCGCTGGTGGTCAATTCCTCGCAGGGCGGGGGCACCAAGGATTCGTGGGTGCTGGAGGATTGATGCCCGGAGATCGCACATGCTAGGCCGCACCGCCAACGGCGTCTTCTGGATGGCCCGCTATCTCGAACGGGCGGAAAACACCGCGCGCCTGCTGGATGCGGGCTTCCGCATGGCCATGACCCGCGACTATCTGACCAGCGAGGCCGAATGGCGCTCGCTGATCGAAACGGTCGGCATGACCCATGCCTATGAGGCGGCGCATTCCAGCTATACCGGGGTGCAGGTGTGGAACTTCATGCTGCGCGACAAGGCCAACCCCGGCAATGTCCTGGCCATGATCGAGGCGGCGCGGACCAACGCCCGCGCGGTGCGCACCGCGCTGACCCGCGAGGTGTGGGAGGCGGTCAACGAAAGCTGGATGCTGCTGAAGGAGGCGATGGCCCGCCCCGTGCGCGAGGCTTCGCTGGGCGAGGTGCTGTCCACCGTGCGCCGCCAGATGACGCTGGTGCGCGGGGCGATGGAAGGATCGATGCTGCGCAACGAGATCCACAACTTCACCCGCCTGGGCACCTTCATCGAACGCGGCGACAGCACCGCGCGAATCCTTGACGTGAAGTATTACGTGCTGCTGCCCTCGCTCGCCTGGGTCGGCTCCAGCCTGGACAACGTACAGTGGGAATCGGTGCTGCGCTCGGTCGCGGGGGAACGTTCCTATCGCTGGCTCAACGCCGGTTCGATGGACGCGCGCGGAATCGCGGATTTCCTGCTGCTCGACCAGCGTTTCCCGCGCAGCCTGGCCTTCTGTATCGACAAGCTGCGATCAAACCTGCGGGGCCTGGCGCACGAATACGGGCACGAGACTTCGGCCCATGAAAGCTGCGCGCGCTGGGCACGCGGTTCCACGAGGCAACCATCGAATCCGTGTTCGAGGGCGGCCTGCACGAATTCATCCAGGAGTACATCGCCCGCACCGCCGGGTGGCATTGGCGATCGAACAGGATTACCGGTTTTACGCCTGATGCGCCTGAAAATCGAACATACCCCGCTTTACGACTTTTCGCAGCCGGTCGCGCACGGGCTGCAGCGGCTGCGCCTGACGCCCAAGTCGACCCACGGCCAGCACGTGCTCGACTGGCGGATGGACCTTTCCGGCGCGCGGCCCGAAACCGAATACGACGATCACAACCACAACCGCACCACGCTGGTTTCCGGTCGATGCCGGGGTCAGCCGGGTGGAAGTGCGCTGCACTGGCACGGTCGCCACGGCGGACAACCACGGTGTGCTGGGGCCGCATACCGGGCTGATGCCGATGTGGGCGTTCCTTGCCCAGTCACCGCTGACCCGGCCGGGGCCGCGCGTGCGCGCGATCGCGGCGCGGCTGACCGAGGGCCGGGACAGTCCGCTGGCCATGCTGCACCAGCTTTCGGCGCTGGTGCTTGAGCAGGTCGCCTATGCGCCGGGCGAGACGCAGGTCCACACCTCGGGCGAGGAAGCGGCGGCGCTGGGGCCAGGGGTCTGTCAGGACCATGCCCATATCTTCATCGGCGCGGCCCGCTCGCTGGGGGTGCCCGCGCGCTATGTCTCGGGCTACCTGATGATGGACGACCGGATCGAGCAGGAGGCCGGCCACGCCTGGGCCGAGGCCTGGCCCAAGGATCTTGGCTGGGTGGGCTTCGATATTTCCAACGGGATCAGCCCGGACGAACGCTATGTCCGCGTCGCCACGGGGCGTGACTACCGCGAGGCCGCGCCGGTCACCGGGATCAGCTGGGGGGCGGGGGATTCGGTGCTGCAAGTGCGGCTGGCGGTTGAACAGCAGGCGGCAGAGCAGTAGCTGCGCGCTTGCTTCGCATCCCGCGCCTCGTCATGGCGGCGCGCGGCAGTAATCGAAGGTGTGACAAGATCGATTGCCACGGGGCTGCGCCCTCGCAATGACGAAGGACGGGGCTGAAACACAGTGACCTATTGCGTAGGGATGATGCTGGACCGGGGCTGGTGTTGATGAGCGACACCCGCACCAATTCGGGCGTCGACAATATTTCCACCTTCCGAAAGATGCACCACTGGTCGGTGCCGGGCGAGCGGTTGATCACCTTTGATGACGGCGGGCAACCTGGCCACCACCCAGGCCGTGATCAGCCAGCTGGAAGAGCGCAACAAGGCCCCTTCCGAGCGGCACAATTCGCTGCTCGAAGCGCCCTCGATGTTCAGGTCGCCTCGCTGGTGGGCAAGCTGCTGCGTGATACGATTGCCGCGTCCGGACGCATCGAACGGCGAAGTGGCGGGGACGGGCACGTTCACCGCCTCGATCATCGTTGCCGGACAGATCGCGGGAATGCAGCCGCGGATGTTCCTGATCTATCCCGAAGGCAATTTCATCGAGGCAAGCTTCGACACGCCGTTCTTCCAGATCGGCGAGACCAAGTATGGCCGCCCGATCCTGCTGCGCGGCTATTCGCGCGACATGAGCTTCGAGGACGCGGTCAAGCTGCTGATGGTCAG
The DNA here is from genome assembly GCA_016719755.1 of Novosphingobium sp. Lineage (GTDB taxonomy): Bacteria > Pseudomonadota > Alphaproteobacteria > Sphingomonadales > Sphingomonadaceae > Novosphingobium. Next base: position 138,746 of record JADJYM010000013.1, read on the forward strand.
CTTCGATTCGACCATCAAGGCGAACCTGTCGGTCGGGATGCCGCTCGACCTGCTGGTGGCCGAGCGTGATACTTTCGAACCGGTTCACGCCCGCCGGATCGGGCCGGACAATCCCTATTTCCATGCGATTTCGGTAGGCTGGAGCGAGGCGCTGAAGCTCGCCTTCGAAAGCCTGCCGGATTACGGTTTCTACCTGCCGAAGGATTCCTAGCGCCCGACAGGCCCTCCCCTTGAGGGGAGTGGGGGGGGGCGTTGCAACCCCGGGGCCGATGCAACGGAAGTGCTATCGGCAGAACGCGCTGCCGCTCAGTTCCAGGTGCAGGTGATCGCGGTGCGCGGCGTTGTAGGCCGGGCCCAGCACGGTGCCAAAGCGCTTGCAGGCGCTGGCGTGGATCGTGGTCAGGAACCGCCGTTCCGCCGCGCTCGCGCCGGACCAACCATTCAGGACGCTGATCCGCCGTCCGTCGGCGGCGAGGATGGCGGATACGTCCACCGCATTGGCGGTGGCGGTGGGCGCTGCGCCGAAGTTCCCGCGACATTGCGGCAGGAATAGCCGCCCATGGTTTCGATCCGCACCAGCGGGCTGCCCAGGATCTGCCGCGCCGCGCGGTCCACTCCGAAGCGGGCCCAGCCGGCCAGCGTCTGGGCCAGCGGGCAGGCGACCGGGCCAAGGTTCGCCAGGGCGAGTCGCGCCTGGTCGCCTTGCAGGCTGGCGAAAGCTGCACCGTGTTCCACGCGCGAACAGCCCGCGCCGTGGTTCTGATCGGGCAGCGGCGTAAAGGGCGGCGCGGTCGCCCTAGGCTGGCAAGGCACTGACGCGCTTCGGGGCGGGGGGTGAAGGTCTGGGTCGATCGCGCCACGGTGCTTTTCTGGGGGGCGCGGGCCTGCGGCACGGCGCTGCAACCGCCCAGAAGCGCCAGTGAAGCGAGAAAGATCGCCCGGTAACGCATGGGCGCAAGGCTCGCAGCAAATGGTTAACGCGGCGCTAAGGATTGCAATCTTGCACAGCATTCGCTTGACAAGCCGGCGCGCGGCTCTACCTGCGGCCCCGGGCCACGCGGTCCCAACGCCGCGCGTGCTCTCTGCAAGGAGAGACTACATGACTGCACCTACCCCGGCTCGCAAGCCTGCGCGCCCGTTCTTCTCTTCCGGTCCCTGCGCCAAGCCGCCCGGGATACTCCCCAGCTCGCCACCGAATGCCTTGGCCGCTCGCATCGCGCGAAGATCGGCAAGGAACGGCTCGCCTACTGCATCGATTTGATGCGCGAGGTGCTGCAGCTGCCCGAGACCCATCGCATCGGCATCGTGCCCGGTTCCGATACCGGCGCCTTCGAAATGGCGATGTGGACGATGCTCGGCGCTCGCGGCGTCACGGCGCTTGCGTGGGAAAGCTTCGGTGAAGGGCTGGGTGACTGACGCCGTCAAGCAGCTCAGGCTCGAACCCAAGGTCCACCGCGCCGACTACGGCCAGCTGCCCGATCTGTCGAAGGTCGATTTCGCCGATGACGTGCTGTTCACCTGGAACGGCACCACCAGCGGCGTGCGCGTGCCGGACGGCGAATGGATCCCTGACGACCGCGAGGGCCTGACCTTCGCCGACGCCACCAGCGCGGTCTTCGCCTACGACATTCCGTGGGACAAGATCGATGTCGCCACGTTCAGCTGGCAGAAGGTGCTGGGCGGCGAGGGCGCACATGGCGTGCTGATCCTTAGCCCCGCGCGGTCGAGCGGCTGGAACACTTCACCCCTGACTGGCCGCTCCCAAGGTGTTCCGTCTGGTCTCCAAGGGCAAGCTAGCCGAGGAGGGCGTGTTCAGGGGGAGACGATCAACACCCCTTCGATGCTCGCGGTCGAGGACGCGATCTTCGCGCTCGAATGGGCGAAGTCCGTCGGCGGGCTCGAAGGACTGAAGGCGCGCTGCAACGCCAATGCGGCAGCGCTCGGCAAGATCGTGTCCGGAGCGGACTGGTTGAGCCACCTGGCCGAGCGACCCCGCCACCCGCTCCAAGACTTCGGTCTGCCTGTCGGTTGCGGGTGCCGACGAGGATTTCATCAAGGGATTCCCGGCGCGCTCGAAAAAGCAGGGCGCGGCCTACGACATCGCGGGCTACTCGTGACGCGCCCCGGGGCTTCGCATCTGGTGCGGCGCAACCGGTCGACACCGCTGATATCGAGGCGCTCGGGCCGTGGCTCGACTGGGCCTACGCCGAGCCCCATGCCGCCTCTAATGTCTTTCATCGCCCTCGCTCCCCCGAAAGCGGGTTGGGAGAGGGAAGCACCCCCCAAAGCTATGGGGGCAGGACCCTCTCCCGGCTCCGCTCCTTGCAGGGGACGAGGGAAAGGAATAATCATGACCAAGCCCCAGGTACTCATCAGCGACAAGATGGATCCCAAAGCCGACGCGATCTTCAGGAACGCGGCAGCGACGTCGATGTGATCTACCGCCACACACCAGGAACAGCTGATCGCGATGATCGGCGCCTATGACGGCCTCGCCATCCGCTCGGCCACCAAGGTCACCGCCGACGTGCTGGCCGCCGCGACGAACTTGAAGGTCGTCGGCCGCGCCGGGATCGGCGTCGACAATGTCGACATTCCCGAGGCGTCGAAGAAGGGTGTCATCGTGATGAACACCCCCTTCGGCAACAGCATCACGACCGCCGAACATGCGATCGCGATGATGTTTGCTCTCGCCTCAGCAGATCCCCGAAGCCAACCGCCAGACCAGGCGGGCAAATGGCCGAAGAACGTTCATGGGGTCGAGGTGACCGGCAAGACGCTCGGCCTGATCGGTGCCGGCAATATCGGCAGCATCGTCGCCGCGCGCGCTGGGCTTGCCGAAGAAGGTCGTCGCTTTCGACCGTTCCCGACTCCCGGACGCGCGGTCGAACTGGGAGTTGAGAAGGCCGATCTGGACACCTTGCTCGCCCAGGCCGATTTCATCACGCTGCACACCCCCTGACCGACCAGACGCGCAACATCCTTGCCGGCAGAGAACATCGCCAAGACGAAGAAGGGCGTGCGGATCATCAACTGCGCACGCGGCGGCTGATCTGACGAGGCGGCGCTCAAGGAGGTGCGCTCGGATCCGGCCCAGGTGGCGGGCGCCGCGCTCGGCGTGTTTGCGCAGGACCGCCCCGGCCAGGGATCAGCCGCTGTTCAGCTCCCGAACTTCATCTGCACACCGCATCTGGGGCCTCGACCGACCAGGCTGCAGGTCAATGTCGCGACGCAGGTGGCCGAGCAGATGGGCGATTATCTGGTACGCGGCGGCGTCGCTAATGCGCTTAAGTGCCCAGGCTGTCGGCCGAGAGCCGAAGCTGCGCCCCTACCATCGGCCCTGGCAGAAGCTCCGGCCTCGATGGTCGGGCAGCTGATCGCCTTGCACGACAATGCGTTCGGTCCAGGGTGACAGAGGTGCAGCCGGACTCAACCTCAAGCCGATCACCGCCGCGGTGGTCACCGGCCTGATGCGCCGTTTTCAGACAGCGTGAACATGGTCACGCTCCGCACCTTGCGCGCAGACGCGGCTCGACGTGCGCGAAGTCGCCATGACCGCGAAGGTGGCGACTATCACCACGCTCGTCCGCGCCAACTGCAACCGACCCCATATGGCGACGTTGGGTTGCCGACACGCTCTTCAGCACGCCACGGGAGCCGCGCCTCGCGATGTCCCAGGGATCCAAGGTCAGGCCGACACTGGCGGCGACACCTGTATATCCTCAGACGAGGACGCTCCGGATTCATTGGCCGCATCGGCACCGCGCTCGGCGACGCCGGGATCAATTTCGGCACCTTCACGCCTCAGCCGCCGTGCAGCTGGTGGTGAGGCGGTGTTGCCTGCTGTCGCTCGATTCGCGCAATGCCCGGCCGCTTGCTGTGCCAGCTGTAGCATCCCGGTGTCAAGCGAAGATGGTGGGCTGCGGTCCTTCGCGCTGTATTGTTGTCGTGGCGGGCGACGTCAGGTTACATCTACCGTGAGAGGACGCAGGACGACATCTCGGCCTCGTGAAAGAGTGACCAAGGCCTTCTTCGGGTTGTTGCATCCCGTTTTCGGACCCGCCTGGAAAGCCACTTGCAGGGCCGAAGGCCCTGAACACCACGGACCTGCTGCCCGAAGGGCTTGACGATCGCTCCCCGCCAGGCGGAAGCCGCTTCGCGCGTCACGCGCGCGCTCGTCGATGCGATGGCGCACGGCTATGCCCGGGTGTCGCCGCCGCTCGCCGAGTTCGCGAAACGCTGGCTTTCAGCGGCAATGACGGATCCGCACCGCCGCGATCTGCTGCGCTTTACTGACCCGGTGTCGCAGCGCACCCTCGCCCTGCGCCCCGACACGTCCCCCGGCAGGTCGGCCGCATTGCCTCGACCTGCCACCGGGCGCGCCGCGGCCGCTGCGTCTTTGTTACGCCGGACAGGTGGTGAGAGCAGCGCGACCAGCCGGATCCGCCGCGCGAGATGCTGCAGGTCGGCGCCGAAGTTGATCGGCAGCGACAGCGTGGCAGCGGCGCGCGAATCGTCGGCGTCGCGATTGACGGGCTCGAAGCTGCGAGGATCGGTCCTGTCACGATCGATTTCACCCTGCCGGACCCTGGTCGATCTGCTGGCAAATGGCCCGCTGCCCGTCGAGGACGGCAGACGTTCAGCAGCCGTGCGCGGCGAGCTCGACGCGAAGGAGCCGCGCGCTGACCCGGATGCGGCGCCGCGGCTTATCTGCCGCTGCTGCGCGCCACCGGGCCGTTCGATCGCCACGGATGCGCGCCTTGCCGCGCACGACAGGCGGCGGTTCTCGGCGCGCATCGACGCGCTCGAAGCGATCGCCGCGCCCGTGCGCGACCGCGTCACGTTGACGCTCGACCCGACCGAGCGCCACGGTTTTGCCTATCAAAGCTGGTTCGGTTTCCAGATTTTCGTTCCGGGGCAAGGCGACGCGGTCGGCCGCGGCGGCGGCTATGCGATCCCGGTCGGCGAGCAGGAAGAAGCCGCGGTCGGCTTCTCGCTCTATCCCGATCGCCCTGATCGACGCCGGGCTTGCGCCCAGGACGACACCCCGCCGTATTCCTGCCCGCCCCGCGTCTGGCTCTGGCCGGCGAGCCCACTGCGCGCCGTGATTGGCAGACGGTGGCTGGCCCTCTCGGATGCCGGCGATGCGCGGACGCTGGAGCTGTGGGTGGCGGCTTGGGCCGATGGGCCGGACGCGCTGAAGGAAGGCCGACCTGGGTCGCTGCTGCGAGCGAAGATCAGGGCAGCGGCGGGCGTCACGCAGCCGGGCATCGCGACTTCGCCCGATGCCGACCGGGACGGTTGACCAACCGCCGTGCCGAAATCAAAAAAATCGGCTTTATCCCGGAAAGCGCAGCAAGCCTGTTGATCCCGGCGGATCAGCAGCGTGATGTCGAGCTCGACCGGCGCCTGTCCGTGCACCCCCAGGCTCGTAGGTCAGCCAGGTCGTCATCGGAGGAGAACGAGGCGCGCGCAGGCCGGGCCGCAATCGGGCGACGACAGCGGCGTGCGGTGCGCCAGGAAATGCCAGCTTCATTTGGGCGATCCGGTTGCGGCCCGGCAACGCCTCGGTCATCGGCCCGACGAACAGGATCGTTCGGGCCATCCCGCCAAATCTTGCGCGCGCCGCCAGCGGCAGGTCGCCTCACTGGGTCGTATAGATCTGGGCGTGATCAGGGCAGTCTGGGTCTGTCATGGTGACCGTGGACAGTCTTTCTTCATCATGCCGACCAGCGGGACCAGCGCCGACGCCGTCGCTGGACCCCGATCAAGACAAGGGGAGGGGATTATCCCTGTCGCTGCCCGTCTGCTAGGTTGGCAGGCATCTGAGTGCCCGGGTTAGCCAAGCATCGACCGTCGCCGTCGCGGCATAGGTCGGATCACCCAGGCTACGGTTGATTTCGGCATGCCTTCGGCCCTTCGCCGGGGAAGCTGCAATCTCGACGCGGCTGCCGCCCGCGATCGGTGCACGTTCAACGCCTCGCCTGCCGAACGCCATCCGGCCGCTGGACATAGACGAACAGCAGAAGTCGGCGCGTTGGGCGCCGCGGCATGCGCGGTCGGGAGACAACGGCCTTTGCCGCGCCGGATCGAGTACCGAACGCCTGCGTAGGTCTGCTGCCGGGCGGGCCATCCTTCGTCTGCGGGTCTGGCGCGTCGGCGCGCCGTCGATGGGGATCACCCCGGCGATGTCGGCGAACGGCAGCCGGCGCTGTTCAGATAACGCTCGTCGGTCGCCAGCGCCACCAGATGCGCGCCGCGCGCCCCCCACGGCCACGATCCGCCGCCGATCGATCCCCAGTGCGGTCGGCACGATCGACCAGGGTCTTTACCGCGCCCGCGACATCGGCCGCCTGCTGCTCGACCGTCGCGGCGGGGACCGGGCGATAGTCGAGCAAGGCAGGCAGCTCTCGCGCCGGATAATGGTCAGGCTTGAAGCGCCGGTGGCATTGTCCTTGCTGCCGCGTTTCCACCCGCCGCCATGGACTAGCGCATTGGCGCCGCTCGGCTCGCGCACCCTTGGCGGGCCGATATCAGCTGCAACGGATCCGCTTCCCATAGGCTATCGTTTCGTGCGCGGGATCTTTGCTCCTTCGGCGGCGCCCATTCGTTCGGCCACTCGCTCGCGCAGGCGGTCGCCAGTTTTCCGCGCGCATCGCTCCTTCCGGCATGCCGCGCTGGCCGCACGGCGGTCCCGCCAACAGGCCGATCAGTTTCGCTTGCGCATGTCCATACCTCCATCGCCCCCGGCGCCGGCCCTTTGTCCAGCGCAAATGTCCCAAATTCATCCCAGCGCGCTTGCCTCAGCGCCGACACGGCTAGCCGCGCCGGCGCAATGGCCTCGTTCAGCAGGACAGCATCATGGCAAATGTTACCGTCATCGGCGCCCAGTGGGGCGACGAGGGCAAGGGCAAGATCGTCGACTGGCTCGCCAGCCGCGCCGATGCCGTGGTGCGCTTTCCAGGGCGGGCATAATGCCGGCCATACGCTGGTCGTCGGCGAAGAGTGTACAAGCTGTCGCTGCTCCCCTCGGGCATCGTCACCGGCACGCTATCGATCATCGGCAATGGCGTGGTGCTCGATCCGTGGGCGCTGCCTGGACGAGATCACCAAGCTCCGGGGTCAAGGCGTCGCCATCAATCCCGAGAATTTCGCGATCGCAGACAATTTGCCCGCTGATCCTGCCGTTCCACCGCGATCTCGACGCGCTGCGCGAAACCGCGGCGGGCGCCGGCAAGATCGGCTGCCACCGGCCGCGGCATCGGCCTGGCCTATGAAGACAAGGTCGGCCGCCGCGCGATCCGCGTCTGCGACCTGCCCATCTCGACAAGCTCGATCCCCAGCTCGACCGGACCTGCGCGCACCACGAGCAAGGCCGGCGCGCGCATCCTGTTCGAAGGCGCGCAGGGCGTGCTGCTCGACGTCGATCACGGCACCTATCCCTTCGTCACCAGCTCGAACACTGTCAGCGGTACAGCTGCGAGCGGTTCGGGCCTCGGCCCCGGCGCGGTCGGCTTCGTGCTCGGCATCGCCAAGGCGTACACGACGCGCGTCGGCCGTGGCCCGTTCCGACAGAGCTCGAGGACGAAATCGGCCAGCGGCTGGGCGAACGCGGCCATGAATTCGGCACCGTCACCGGGCGCAAGCGCCGCTGCGGCTGGTTCGACGCCGTGCTCGTGCGGCAGAGCTGCGCGGTGTCGGGTGTTACCGGCATCGCACTCACCAGCTCGATGTTCTCGACGGCTTCGACACCATCGGATTTGCACCGGCTACCGCCTCCGCGGCAAAACCTCGACTATTTTCCCGCGCATTCTGCCGACCAGGCCGAGGTGGAGCCGATTTACGAGGAAATGGACGGCTGGAGCGGAACAACCGCCGGCGCGCGCCCTATGCCGACCTGCCCGCGCAGGCGATCAAATATATCCAGCGCGTGCAGGAACTGATCGAGACGCCGATCGCGCTTGTTTCGACCAGCCCCGAGCGCGAAGACACGATCCTCGTGCGCGATCCCTTCGCGGATTGATCCGGTGCGGCGGCGGCGCTTCCTGGCACTGGGCGTGGCGGGACTGGCGCTGTCGACCGCCCTGCTGCTTAAGCCGCTTACGAACCAGGCCGTGCCGCCGTTCGGGCCGATCGACCGAATTGTCGGAAGAAGGCCGAACGGCGGATGGAACTGTGGTCCGCCGGGCGTATGGTCCACGCGATGGAAGTGTGGCGCTGGGCGATGCGCCTATCGGCCACAAGCAGTTCGAAGGCGATGAAAAGACGCCCGAAGGCCGCTATGTGATCGACTATCGCAATCCTGAAAGCTCCTACCACCCTCTCTCGCTGCGTATCTCCCATCCGACCAGGCCGCGATCACCCCTTGCCGCGTCGCAGGGCCGCAGCCCCGGCGGCGAGATCTTACATCCACGGCCAGCCCTACGAGCGCCCGCGGCCGCTGCCTGCCCGGTGACTGGACCGACGGCTGCATCGCCGTGTCGGACGAGGAGATCCGGGCGTTGTGTAAAAGTGGTCGCGGCTGGCACGCCGGTGGAAATCTATCCCTGATCTTGACATGATGCTGCTTTTGTTCCCACTTTTGTTCACAAGAACGGGAGTCGAACGCCATGGCCCAGACCAATTTCGCCAATTAATCTGACCTATGCTGCCCCGGCCAACGATGGTGCCCCCAGCCGCTGGCGCTGTCGACCGCCGACCGGGCGCACCTGCGCGCTCAGCTGCGCTGGACGATGCCGAAGCGGCGGGGTTCCGTGTGGCGGAGACCGGCGGGATCGAGGCGCTGATCGAGGGCGAGGTGCCCGCTGGGCGATGCGTCGTGCCGCCTGATTGTCCGCAGATCCGGCCTGAAGTGCCGGCTGCGCTCGCCCGGCTGGACATGCGCGGCCCATGCGGGCGCGCAGCTGGTGGTTTCCCGACCACGGTTGAGGCGCTGGATGACGTGTTCGGCTGCCTTGACCAGCGTCGGGCCCGCAGATCCTGGTCGATCCGGGCCGGGCGGAGCGGGTCGTGGCGCTGGGCCGGGCGCTGGCCCGCGCGCCGCACCTGCGCGTGCGCGGGACCTGTCCGAGGAGTGGACCGGCTGACCCTGCTGCGCCTGAGCGAGCAGGTCGCTTTGAGATCGCCCAAAGCGGCTCGAGCGGCTTGGTGCTCCCGCGCCCTGTGCGTTACGCCGGACGAGGCTTGGTTCCGTTTCGAGAGCCCCACCCAGGCCTTTGCGGCTCCTTCAGACGAGGGCGACCGGTTGGTGCGTGGCGCGCCCGCCGCTGCCCGATCCGCGTCTGGTGCGCCGGATCATCCGCCAGCGCCAGCTGCGCGCGCGCTTCTTCGATGGCGATCTGCGCCCGCCGATCCTGCCTGGGATATGCTGCTTGATCTCACCGCCGGTGCGGGCCGAGCACACCCGCGTTTCGGGTGACCAGCCTGTGCATTGCCAGCGGCGTGCCGCTCCACCACCGCGCTGCGCTGATCAGCAGATGACCGATTCCGGCCCCTCGCTGATGCGGGTCGAGGACGAAACTGACCGCCGCCGCGCCTTCATTACCCTGACCGTGGACAGGCGGCCGACGCCATGGCCCG
>JADJYM010000014.1 GCA_016719755.1 Novosphingobium sp.
ACGTGACCGACCACGACGCCATCCGGCGGGTGACAAACGAGGTTACGACGCGGTTCGGAAGCGGCTGGATGCGCTGGTCAACAACGCCGGGATCAGCGCCTTCTGCCCGATCGACGACGAAACGCCGAGACATGATCTGGGACCGCGCGGTGGCCGTGCTGCTGACCCGCGCACCAACGGCTGGTGCGCGCCGCGCTGCCACACCTGCGCCACTCGGACGCGCGGGCGGATCGTCAACATGCCGCCAGCACCGAGGCACTGGGCGCAACCACACTTCGTGACAGCCCCTATTGCGCCGCCAAGGCCGGCGTCACCGGCCTGACCCGCGCTGGCGGTGGAACTGGGCAAAGGAAGGTATCACGGTCAATCATCTGCCCCGGCCCGATCCTGACCGGGATGACCGCCAGGTGCCGGATGCCGACAAGGACATCTTCGCCCACGCCGCACCGCGCTGCGCCGCTATGGCCGGGCGGAGGAAGTGGCGCACATGACGCTGAGCCTGTGCCTGCCGGTCTCCAGCTATCTCACCGGCACGGGATCCCGTCGATGGCGGGCTGATGGCAAGGAATGCCTGAATTTGTCACGCGACGAAAAACCCTCCCCCCTTGAGGGGGGTTGGGAGGGGTGTGCGGCGCTGGCGTGGAACCCCACCCCCAACCCCTCCCCCGAGGGAGAGGGCTATTCAGGTCACCCTCCCCTGGGAGGGGGAGGGGGGCTGTTCAGGCTTCAGCGCTGCGACTTACGCCGGCAGGGTCAGCGCTTCGTAACGCTCAGGTGATGATCGGCATTGCCGAACTGGCCCTCGATCATCGTGGCGCGCTTGAAGTAGTGGCCAATGGCCAGTTCCATGGTGATGCCGATGCCGCCATGAGTCTGGATCGCGTGCTGGCCGGTGATCCTCAGGCTGCGGGCAACCTTGGCCTTGGCGAGGCTAACGGCCGCCTTGCGCTGGTCGGCCGGGAGATCGAGCTTCAGCGTACCCATCAGCGCCATCGAGGCGATCTGTTCCGCTTCGCAGAACATGTCGGACATGCGGTGCTGAAGGACCTGGAACTTGCCGATCGGCTGGCCGAACTGCTTGCGCTGCTTGGTATATTCGACCGTATGGGCCACCATGGTGCGGGCGATGCCGGTGCCTTCGGCGCAGATCGCGACGCTGGCTTCGTCCACCACGCGCTCGATCAGGTCGATCCCGCCGGACAGCAGTGCCTCGCCGGGAATGGCCACGTTCTCGAAGTAGACTTCCGAAGCGCGGAAGCCATCGACGGTGGGATAGTCGCGGCGGGTGATGCCCGCGCTCTTCGCGTCGATCAGGAACAGTTCCACACCCGCGCGCTCGCGCTGGCTGCCGCCGGTGCGGGCGGTGACGAGCAGGTGGGTGGCCCAGGGCGCGGCATAGACCGAGGCCTTGTGGCCGTTCAGCACATAGCCCGATCCGTCAGCCTTGGCGGTGGTGGTCAGGTCCGCCAGATTGTAGCGCCCGGTGGGTTCGGCATAGGCGAAGGCGATGATCGCATCGCCGGCGATGATCGCCGGAATCGTCGCATCGGCCAGCGCACCGCCCGCGGCCTTCAGCGCGCCGCCGCCGATCACGACCGTCTGGAGCCAGGGTTCGATCGCGATGACCTTGCCCAGTTCTTCCATCATGATCATGTTTTCGATGGCGCCGCCGCCCATGCCGCCGTGTTCCTCCGCAAAGGAAGCGCTGGTCAGGCCCAGTTCGGCCGAAAGCGCGCGCCAGATGCCGGGATCGCGCCCTTCGGGGCTGGCCAGCATCTTCTTGCGGGTTTCGAAATCATAGGTGTCGGCCAGGAATTTCGCGAGAGTATCGCGCAGCATGTCCTGCGTTTCGGTGTAGCTCAGGTCCATATTCAGCCTCTCCATCCGCACTGCCGCGCGGAAATAAACCAGCTCGTCATCGCGAGCGAAGCGAAGCAATCCAGGGCGTCATGCGGTGCCGCTCTGGATTGCCGCGGGCCTCCGGCCCTCGCTATGACGAGGGGCGGGAGGCCCTGATCCGGCTCAGAGCCCCAGCACCATCTTGGCAATGATGCCGCGCTGGATCTCGTTCGAACCGCCGTAGATCGTGGTCTTGCGGGTGTTGAAATAGACCGGTGCGGCGCGGTTGGCCCAGGCCGGGCCGATGCCGTGCTCGTTATCGCCTTCGCCGAAGCCGCGGAAATAGGGCGCGCCATAGTGGCCCGCCATTTCCAGCGTCAGTTCGGTGAGCCGCTGCTGGATTTCGCTGCCCTTGATCTTGAGCAGCGAGCTTTCCGGCCCCGGACCCTTGCCGGCAGCTTCGCCCGGCCAGCACGCGCAGTTCGGTAAATTCCAGCGCAGTCAGGTCCATTTCCAGTTCGGCCACCTTGCGGCGGAAGAACGGGTTGGCGAGCAGCGACTTTCGCCGTCCAGTTCGGTCTGGGCGATCTCCTTGATCCGCTCCACCCCGCGCTTGGACGAGGCGACCCCAGCGATGCCGACGCGTTCGTGGGCAAGCAGGAACTTGGCGCAGGTCCAGCCCTTGTTCTCTTCGAATACGCGGTTTTCCACCGGCACGCGGACGTCTTCGAGGAATACCTCGTTGACTTCATGCTCGCCGCCAAGGGTGATGATCGGGCGCACTTCGATGCCCGGCGTCTTCATGTCCACCAGGATGAAGCTGATCCCTTCCTGCGCTTTCACGTCGGGATCGGTGCGGCACAGGAAAAAGCCCCAGTCGGCGTGCTGGGCCATGGTGGTCCAGGTCTTCTGGCCGTTGATGACATAGTGATCGCCATCGCGCACCGCGCGGGTGCGCAGATTGGCAAGGTCGGACCCGGCGCCGGGTTCCGAATAGCCCTGGCACCACCAGTCCTCGCCCGACAGGATGCGGGGCAGGAACTTGGCCTTCTGTTCGGGCGTGCCGAAAGTGTAGATCACCGGGCCGACCATGGTCAGCCCGAACGGCATCAGGCGGATGCAGTCGGCGCGGGCGGTTTCCTCGGAGAAGATGAAGCGCTGGGTGACCGACCACCCGGTGCCGCCGTACTCCACCGGCCAGGCCGGGGCGACCCAGCCCTTCTTGTGCAGGACGCGGTGCCACGAGAGGAAGTCCTCCTTGGTCAGTTCGTCGCCCTCATCCTGCTTGCCGCGCAGCTGGGCGGGGTAATTCTCGGCAATGAAGGCGCGCACTTCGTCGCGGAAGGCGATCTCTTCGGGGCTGAATTCGAGGTCCACGGCATGTCTCCCGATTGCGGTGTGGCGGCGGTTCTGGCGCAGGTTAGGGGCGGCTGCAAGCCATCCGTTGCACGGCGCAATCGTGCTGCAATGCGGCGATTCGCGGCAAGGCGCGCCTGCCGTTACGTCAAGCTGCCCGACGCACCGGTACAAACGCGCCCGACCTGTCCGCGAAGACAGGTGCGGCAGGGGCGGAATCGCGGGGCGATGGGCGCCTTGGGCCACGGCGACTCGCGCCTTGCGATTCGTTTTGCGCCCCATTGGCAGCGCGGCGGGGCGCTGTTAGCCTGCATCCTTCCACACCCACGGAGCCTCCGCCAATGCGCCGTCGCGCAGTCCTGACCGCTTCGCTTGGCGCGCTTGCGCTGCTGGCTGGCTGCGGGAGCGAGGACGGAGAGCAGGCCGCGCCCGGCCCGCGGCACAAGGCCGCCGGCCCGCCCGACGCGCCGCAGCCGGGACGCTATCGCACCATCGTGCGCGTCACGGGTGTCGCCATTCCCGGCATGGACGCAAAGCAGGCCGCCGCGATGTTCGGCCCGCAGGGCCATGCCAGCGAAACCTGCCTTGCCGTCGGCGATGCGATGCAGGGAATGCTGCGCTTTGCCGCCCAGGCAGAGCGCGGCAAGTGCAGCTATGATCGCTTTTCGGCGAGCGGCGGCAAGGTGGAGGGTGTGATGGCCTGCGTGGTTGCGCAGGGCGTCGTCACCCGTGCGCAGGTCAGCGGCACCTATTCGCCGACCGGATCGCTGCTGAAGATCACCGCCGAAGCGGGCGCATCGGGCCAGCCGGACAGCGCGATGCGGATGGACAGCGAGATCGCCAGCGAGCGGATCGGCGACTGCTGAGGGCAGTGCTTGCGCGGCCCTTCCTACTGTATTATGCGTGCAATACAGCAGGAGGGGCCGACCATGCAACTGGCGCAATCGTTGGATTCGATCGGCAAGCGGGCTCTGGCGGGCTATCTCGCGCTGTGGGGTGCAAGCACGGCCTATCTTGCCCTGCGCGGCGCCGACTGGACCTTTCCGGTCGTCTCGCTGCTGCTGTTCGCCTGCACCTTTGGCGCCCTTGGCTGGTTCCTGACCCGCAAAAGCGATGCGCCGCCGGTGGCGGTTACCGCGCCGCGGTTTCAGGTTGCCGTGCTGCTGGCATATCTGGCGATTTATGCCTTCGTGCTGGTCGGCTGGGGGCGGGGCGCGATCAAGGAGCTGGTGCCGCCCGGCGCGACGCGGGAATGGCTGGTGCTGGCCTACAAGCTGCTGATCCACGTCGCCTTGCCCGCCGCGCTGATTGCCTGGGCGGGCGGCGCTGGCCGATACGTTCGATCCGGGCCTGCGCCGCAAGGGCGTGGTTCCGGCCTTGCTGATCCTGTCGGGCCTGATGTTCGGCCTGCTTGCCGTGGTCTCGCCATCGCTGGCCGAACTGGCGGAACTGGGCGTGACCGGCGGTGCGATCCTGCCCTGGGTGCTTGCCTCGTGGCTGTGGATGGCGATCGAGGCGGGGCTTTGCGAGGAATACCTGTTCCGGGCCGGCCTGCAATCGAGTCTGGCTGCCTGGCTTCGGTCACCGCTGGCCGCGATCCTGATCGCCAGTGTGATCTTCGCGCTGATGCACTGGCCGGGACTGTACGTGCGCGGCGGACCCGGGACCGACGGCTGGTCGACCGATCCGCTGGAGGTTGCGGCATTCTGCATCGCTTCGCTCTCTCCCATCGCGGTGCTGTTCGGCGTGCTGTGGGCACGCACGCGCAGTCTGCTGCTGCTGATCGTGGTGCACGGTGCGGTCGATGCCCTGCCGAATGCCGCCGAGATGTTTCGCGCTTTCACCTGATCCCGGCGCTTCGCTGGCGGCGGTCTTTGCGAAGCAATCTTCGCAGTTGCAGCATTAGGTGCTTGACTCTCTCCCGTCATGTTGCAGTCATGGCGCGGAAAGGGGGTCCGCTTTCATGACGCATTCGCCCTCGTCATTTGACGAGATGCTTGAGCCCGATGGTTCGGTCCGGCCTGCCTATGCCGGCTATCGCGAATGGTATGACGCGCAGGACCCAGCCGCGCTGCGCCGCAAAGGGAGCGAGGCGGAAGGGTTCTTCCGCAAGACCGGCATCACCTTCAACGTCTATGGCGACGATGCCGGGGAAGAGCGGCTGATCCCGTTTGACATGGTCCCCCGGATCGTCACGGCGCGCGAATGGCGCCGCCTGTCGCGCGGGATCGAGCAGCGGGTGCGGGCGCTCAACGCCTTTTTGCATGACATCTACCACCGTCAGGAGATCGTGCGCGCAGGCCGCGTGCCGCAGCGCCTGATCGCGGAGAACGCGGCCTTCCTGCCGGAAATGGTCGGCATGGTCCCGCCCGGCGGGGTCTTTACCCACATCGTCGGGATCGACCTGGTCCGCACCGGGCCGGACGAATTCATGGTGCTGGAAGACAACGCGCGCACGCCGTCGGGCGTTTCCTACATGCTGGAAAACCGCGAAACCATGATGGCGATGTTCCCGGAGCTGTTCACCCGGGTGAACGTGCGCCCGGTGCAGGACTATCCGCGCCGCCTGGCCAAAAGCCTGGCCGCCTGCGCCCCGGCCATGGCCGGGGAACGCCCGGTGGTCGCGGTGCTGACGCCCGGCATCTACAATTCGGCCTATTTCGAGCATGCCTTCCTGGCCGACCAGATGGGCGCGGAACTGGTCGAGGGATCGGACCTGCGGGTAGTCGACGGGCGTGTCGCGATGCGCACCACGCGCGGGTACGAGGCGATCGACGTGCTGTACCGCCGGGTCGATGACGAATTCCTCGATCCGCTGACCTTCAACCCCGCGAGCGTCCTGGGCGTGCCCGGGATCATGGACGTCTACCGCGCGGGCGGCATCACCATTGCCAATGCGCCCGGCACCGGGATCGCCGATGACAAGGCGATCTATTCGTTCATGCCCGAGATCGTCGAGTTCTACACCGGCGAAAAGCCGATCCTCTCCAACGTGCCGACCTGGCGCTGTTCGGAAGCGGACAGCCTGGGCTTCGTGCTCGACAACCTGGCCGATCTGGTGGTCAAGGAAGTCCACGGATCGGGCGGTTATGGCATGCTGATCGGCCCGACCTCGTCGAAAAAGGAAATCGCCGCCTTTGCCGCCAAGCTGCGCGCCCGGCCGGAAAACTACATCGCCCAGCCGACCCTGGCGCTGTCCACCGTGCCGATCCTGACCAAGGCGGGGCTTGCCCCGCGCCACGTCGATCTGCGGCCGTTTGTGCTGGTCAGCCCCAACGGCATCGACATCACGCCGGGCGGGCTGACCCGCGTCGCGCTCAAGCAGGGGTCGCTGGTGGTCAATTCCTCGCAGGGCGGGGGCACCAAGGATCGTGGGTGCTGGAGGATTGATGCCCGGAGATCGCACATGCTAGGCCGCACCGCCAACGGCGTCTTCTGGATGGCCCGCTATCTCGAACGGGCGGAAAACACCGCGCGCCTGCTGGATGCGGGCTTCCGCATGGCCATGACCCGCGACTATCTGACCAGCGAGGCCGAATGGCGCTCGCTGATCGAAACGGTCGGCATGACCCATGCCTATGAAGCGGCGCATTCCAGCTATACCGGGGTGCAGGTGTGGAACTTCATGCTGCGCGACAAGGCCAACCCCGGCAATGTCCTGGCCATGATCGAGGCGGCGCGGACCAACGCCCGCGCGGTGCGCACCGCGCTGACCCGCGAGGTGTGGGAGGCGGTCAACGAAAGCTGGATGCTGCTGAAGGAGGCGATGGCCCGCCCCGTGCGCGAGGCTTCGCTGGGCGAGGTGCTGTCCACCGTGCGCCGCCAGATGACGCTGGTGCGCGGGGCGATGGAAGGATCGATGCTGCGCAACGAGATCCACAACTTCACCCGCCTGGGCACCTTCATCGAACGCGGCGACAGCACCGCGCGAATCCTTGACGTGAAGTATTACGTGCTGCTGCCCTCGCTCGCCTGGGTCGGCTCCAGCCTGGACAACGTACAGTGGGAATCGGTGCTGCGCTCGGTCGCGGGGGAACGTTCCTATCGCTGGCTTAACGCCGGTTCGATGGACGCGCGCGGGATCGCGGATTTCCTGCTGCTCGACCAGCGTTTCCCGCGTAGCCTGGCTTTCTGCATCGACAAGCTGCGATCAAACCTGCGGGGCCTGGCGCACGAATACGGGCACGAGACTTCGGCCCATGAAAAGCTGCGCGCGCTGGGCACGCGGTTCCACGAGGCAACCATCGAATCCGTGTTCGAGGGCGGCCTGCACGAATTCATCCAGGAGTACATCGCCTGCAACCGCCGGGTGGCATTGGCGATCGAACAGGATTACCGGTTTTACGCCTGATGCGCCTGAAAATCGAACATACCACGCTTTACGACTTTTCGCAGCCGGTCGCGCACGGGCTGCAGCGGCTGCGCCTGACGCCCAAGTCGACCCACGGCCAGCACGTGCTCGACTGGCGGATGGACCTTTCCGGCGCGCGGCTTGAAACCGAATACGACGATCACAACCACAACCGCACCACGCTGGTTTCGGTCGATGCCGGGGTCAGCCGGGTGGAAGTGCGCTGCACCGGCACGGTCGCCACGGCGGACAACCACGGTGTGCTGGGGCCGCATACCGGGCTGATGCCGATGTGGGCGTTCCTTGCCCAGTCACCGCTGACCCGGCCGGGGCCGCGCGTGCGCGCGATCGCGGCGCGGCTGACCGAGGGCCGGGACAGTCCGCTGGCCATGCTGCACCAGCTTTCGGCGCTGGTGCTTGAGCAGGTCGCCTATGCGCCGGGCGAGACGCAGGTCCACACCTCGGGCGAGGAAGCGGCGGCGCTGGGGCTGGGGGTCTGCCAGGACCATGCCCATATCTTCATCGGCGCGGCCCGCTCGCTGGGGGTGCCCGCGCGCTATGTCTCGGGCTACCTGATGATGGACGACCGGATCGAGCAGGAGGCCGGCCACGCCTGGGCCGAGGCCTGGCTCAAGGATCTTGGCTGGGTGGGCTTCGATATTTCCAACGGGATCAGCCCGGACGAACGCTATGTCCGCGTCGCCACGGGGCGTGACTACCGCGAGGCCGCGCCGGTCACCGGGATCAGCTGGGGGGCGGGGGATTCGGTGCTGCAAGTGCGGCTGGCGGTTGAACAGCAGACGGCAGAACAGTAGCTGCGCCCGCTTGCTTCGCATCCCGCGCCTCGTCATGGCGAGCGCGGCGAAGCAATCGAAGGTGTGACAAGATCGATTGCCACGGGGCTGCGCCCCTCGCAATGACGAAGGACGGGGCTGAAACACAGTGACCTATTGCGTAGGGATGATGCTGGACCGGGGGCTGGTGTTGATGAGCGACACCCGCACCAATTCGGGCGTCGACAATATTTCCACCTTCCGCAAGATGCACCACTGGTCGGTGCCGGGCGAGCGGTTGATCACCTTGATGACGGCGGGCAACCTGGCCACCACCCAGGCCGTGATCAGCCAGCTGGAAGAGCGCAACAAGGCGCCTTCGGAGCGGCACAATTCGCTGCTGGAAGCGCCCTCGATGTTCCAGGTCGCCTCGCTGGTGGGCAAGCTGCTGCGTGATACGATTGCCGCGTCGGACGCATCGAACGGCGAAGTGGCGGGCACCGGCACGTTTACCGCCTCGATCATCGTTGCCGGACAGATCGCGGGAATGCAGCCGCGGATGTTCCTGATCTATCCCGAAGGCAATTTCATCGAGGCAAGCTTCGACACCCCGTTCTTCCAGATCGGCGAGACCAAGTATGGCCGCCCGATCCTGCTGCGCGGCTATTCGCGCGACATGAGCTTCGAGGACGCGGTCAAGCTGCTGATGGTCAGCTTCGATTCGACCATCAAGGCGAACCTTTCGGTCGGTATGCCGCTGGACCTGCTGGTGGCCGAGCGTGACACCTTCGAACCGGTTCACGCCCGCCGGATCGGGCCGGACAATCCCTATTTCCATGCGATTTCGGTAGGCTGGAGCGAGGCGCTGAAGCTCGCCTTCGAAAGCCTGCCGGATTACAGTTTCTACCTGCCGAAGGATTCCTAGCGCCCGACATAGGCCTCCCCCTTGAGGGGGAGGGGCGGTGCAAGGCAATGCGAAGTTCTATCGGCAGAACGCGCTGCCGCTCAGTTCCAGGTGCAGGTGATCGCGGTGCGCGGCGTTGTAGGCCGGGCCCAGCACGGTGCCAAAGCGCTTGCAGGCGCTGGCGTGGATCGTGGTCAGGAACCGCCGTTCCGCCGCGCTCGCGCCGGACCAGCCATTCAGGACGCTGATCCGCCGTCCGTCGGCGAGGATGAAGGCGGTTACGTCCACCGCATTGGCGGTGGCGTGGGCGCTGCGCCGCGAAGTTCCCGCGACATTGCGGCAGGCATAGCCGCCCATCGTTTCGATCCGCACGAGCGGGCTGCCCAGAATCTGCCGCGCGGCGCGGTCCACGCCAAAGCGCGCCCAGCCTGCCAGCGTTTCGGCCAGCGGGCAGGCGACCGGGCCAAGGTTCGCCAGGGCGAGTCGCGCCTGGTCGCCTTGCAGGCTGGCGAGCTGCACCGTGTTCACGCGCGAACAGCCGGCACCGTAGTTCTGATCGGGCAGCGGCGTAAAGGCGGCGCGAGTCGCCCCCAGGCTGGCAAGGCACTGACGCGCTTCGGGGCGGGGGGTGAAGGTCTGGGTCGATCGCGTCACGGTGCTTTTCTGGGGGGCGCGGGCCTGCGGCACGGCGCTGCAACCGCCCAGAAGCGCCAGTGAAGCGAGGAAGATCGCCCGGTAACGCATGGGCGCAAGGCTCGCAGCAAATGGTTAACGCGGCGCTAAGGACTGCAATCTTGCACAGCATTCGCTTGACAAGCCGGCGCGCGGCTCTACCTGCGGCCCCGGGCCACGCGGTCCCAACGCCGCGCGTGCTCTCTGCAAGGAGAGACTACATGACTGCACCTACCCCGGCTCGCAAGCCTGCGCGCCCGTTCTTCTCTTCCGGTCCCTGCGCCAAGCCGCCCGGATACTCCCCCGAAAAGCTCGCCACCGAATGCCTTGGCCGCTCGCATCGCGCCAAGATCGGCAAGACGCGCCTGCAATACTGCATCGATCTGATGCGCGAAGTGCTGGGCCTGCCCGATACGCACCGCATCGGTATCGTGCCGGGTTCGGATACCGGCGCGTTCGAAATGGCGATGTGGACGATGCTTGGCGCGCGCGGCGTGACCGCGCTGGCCTGGGAAAGCTTTGGTGAAGGTTGGGTCACCGATGCGGTCAAGCAGCTGAAGCTGGAACCCAAGGTCCACCGCGCCGACTATGGCCAGCTGCCGGACCTCTCGAAGGTCGATTTCGATGATGACGTGCTGTTCACCTGGAACGGCACCACCAGCGGCGTGCGCGTGCCGGACGGCGAATGGATTCCGGATGACCGGCAGGGCCTGACCTTTGCCGACGCGACCAGCGCGGTCTTTGCCTATGACATTCCGTGGGACAAGATCGATGTCGCCACGTTCAGCTGGCAGAAGGTGCTGGGCGGCGAGGGCGGCCACGGCGTGCTGATCCTTGGCCCCCGCGCGGTCGAGCGGCTGGAAACCTACACCCCTGACTGGCCGCTCCCCAAGGTGTTCCGCCTGGTCTCCAAGGGCAAGCTGGCCGAGGGCGTGTTCAAGGGCGAGACGATCAACACCCCTTCGATGCTCGCGGTCGAGGACGCGATCTTCGCGCTTGAATGGGCGAAGTCTGTCGGCGGGCTGGAAGGCCTGAAGGCGCGCTGCACCGCCAATGCCGACGCGCTGGGCAAGATCGTGGCCGAGCGCGACTGGCTGAGCCATCTGGCTGAGGACAAGGGCATCCGTTCCAAGACCTCGGTCTGCCTCTCGGTCGAGGGTGCGGACGCCGATTTCATCAAGGCGATGACCGGCGCGCTCGAAAAGCAGGGCGCGGCCTATGACATCGCTGGCTACCGCGATGCTCCTGCCGGACTGCGCATCTGGTGCGGCGCCACGGTCGACACGGCCGATATCGAGGCGCTCGGGCCGTGGCTCGACTGGGCCTACGCCCAGACCAAGGCTGCCTGACCTTCATCGCCCTCTCTCCTTCAGGAGAGCGGGTTGGGAGAGGGAAGCACCTCTCCATTTCCTCAATCTATGGGCCGGCGAGCAGGACTTCCCCTCTCTCCGGCCCGCTCCCCTGAAGGGGAGAGGGAGACAATCATGACCAAGCCCCGCGTACTCATTTCCGACAAGATGGACCCCAATGCCGAAGCGATCTTTCGCGAACGCGGCTGCGATGTGGACGTCATCACCGGCGAAACCCCCGAACAGCTGATCGCCCGGATCGGCGACTATGACGGCCTTGCGATCCGCAGCTCGACCCGGGTGACCAAGGAAATCCTCGCCGCCGCGAAGAACCTCAAGGTCATCGGCCGCGCCGGGATCGGCGTCGACAACGTCGATATTCCCGCCGCCTCGGCGCAGGGCGTGGTGGTGATGAACACCCCGTTCGGCAATTCGATCACCACCGCCGAACACGCCATCGCGATGATGTTCGCTCTGGCCCGCCAGATCCCCGAAGCCAACGCCCAGACCCAGGCGGGCCTGTGGCCGAAGAACGGCTTCATGGGCGTTGAAGTGACCGGCAAGACGCTGGGCCTGATCGGTGCGGGCAACATCGGCTCGATCGTCGCGGCGCGCGCGCTGGGCCTCAAGATGAAGGTCGTGGCATTCGATCCGTTCCTGACCCCCGAACGCGCGGTGGAAATGGGCGTGGAGAAGGTCGATCTGGACCAGTTGCTGGCCCGCGCCGACTTCATCACGCTGCACACCCCCCTGACCGACCAGACCCGCAACATCCTTTCCCGCGAAAACCTCGCCAAGACCAAGAAGGGCGTGCGGATCGTCAACTGCGCGCGCGGCGGGCTGATCGACGAGGCGGCGCTGAAGGACGCGCTGGATTCGGGCCAGGTCGCGGGTGCCGCGCTTGACGTGTTCCAGACCGAACCGGCCAAGGAATCGCCGCTGTTCGGCACCCCCAACTTCATCTGCACCCCGCACCTGGGGGCCAGCACCACCGAAGCGCAGGTCAACGTCGCGCTGCAGGTGGCCGAGCAGATGGCCGACTATCTGGTAAGCGGCGGCGTCACCAACGCGCTCAACGTGCCCTCGCTGTCGGCCGAGGAAGCGCCGAAGCTGCGTCCCTACATGGCGCTGGCGGAACAGCTTGGCTCGATGGTCGGGCAGCTGACCACCGGTTCGATCCCGCGCGTGTCGATCCACGCCGAGGGCGCGGCAGCAGAGCTTAACATCAAGCCGATCGTCGCTGCCGTGCTGTGCGGGTTCCTGCGCGTCCAGTCGGCCACGGTGAACATGGTCAACGCCCCGTTCCTCGCCAAGGAGCGCGGGATCGAGGTGCGCGAGGTCAAGACCGAGAAGGCGGGCGATTACCACACCCTGATCCGCGTCTCGGTCAAGACCGAGGCGGGCGAGCGGTCGGTGGCCGGCACGCTGTTTTCCAACAGCGAACCGCGCCTGGTCGAACTGTTCGGCATCAAGGTGGAGGCGGAACTGGCCGGCCACATGATGTACATCGTCAACGAGGACGTCCCCGGCTTCATCGGCCGGATCGGAACCCTGCTGGGCGAGGCGCAGATCAACATCGGCACCTTCAACCTGGGCCGCCGCGAGGCGGGCGGGGAAGCGGTGCTGCTGCTGTCGATCGACAGCGCGGTGCCCGCCGGTCTGCTCGATCAGATCAAGCAGATCCCCGGCGTCAAGCGCGCCATGGCGCTGACGTTCTGACGCTGCGCGCCCTGCTTCGGCAGGGCGCACTCCATGTTCCCCTCCCGCCTGCGGGTGGGGGCAGGGGAGGGCCTGTTGCCCTGGTGGAAAGAGTGGCCTAACTGGCCGTCCCCCGGCCCCTCCCGCAGGCGGGAGGGGGGATTCTGGAAAGCCACTTTCAGGGCTCGAATGTTATGAACGATCACGACCTCCTGCCCGAAGGGCTTGAAGACCGGCTTCCCGCCAGCGCCGCCGCCGCCGCGCGCGTGACCCGCGCGTTGCTGGATGCGATGGACGGGCACGGCTATGACCGCGTCCAGCCGCCGACCATCGAGTTTGAGAAGTCGCTGGCCAGCCGCATGGCCGGGATCAGCCCGCGCCGGATGTTCCGCTTTGTTGATCCGGCCAGCCTGCGCACCCTTGCCCTGCGCAGCGACATGACCCCGCAGCTGGGCCGCATCGCCTCGACCAGCCTGGCCCACGCGGCGCGGCCGCTGCGGCTGTGCTATGCCGGGCAGGTGGTGACGATCAAGGGCGACGGGCTGGATCCCACGCGTGAGCGGTTGCAGATCGGCGCCGAACTGATCGGCGCGGACAGCGTGGCCGCCGCTGGCGAAGCGGTCGCCGTGGCGCTGGAAGCGCTCCGCGCGGCGGGCGCCACCGGCCTTTCGGTCGATTTCACCCTGCCGGACCTGGTCGACCTGCTGGCCGCCGGACCCCTGCCGCTGGATGCCGGCAAGGTTGAGGCCGTGCGCCGCGAGCTTGATGCCAAGGACGCGGGCGGACTGGTCGATGCGGGCGGTGCGGCCTATCTGCCGCTGCTGGAGGCCATCGGGCCGTTCGACGCCGCGATTGCGCGCCTTGCCGCGTTCGACAGCGGCGGGGTGCTGCCAGATCGGATTGCCGGGCTGCGGGCCATCGCCGCGCGCGCCGCGCCGCTCGCGCGCGTCACGCTCGATCCCAGTGAGCGGCATGGCTTTGAATACCAGTCATGGTTCGGCTTCACGATCTATGCCGATGGCGTGTCTGGCGCGCTGGGGCGGGGCGGGTCCTACGCGATCCGCGCGCATGAAAGCGGGACGGAGGAACCGGCGATCGGCTTTTCGCTCTATCCCGATGACCTGATCGACCTGCTGGCCCAGCAGGAAACCCCGCGTGATACCCTGTTCCTGCCGCTCGGCCACGATGCCCACCGCGCGCAGCAATTGCGGATGATCGGCTGGCGCACCGTCGCCGCGTTGTGCGAAGCCTGCGAGCCCCGCGCGCTGGGCTGCACCCATGTGCTGAAGGAAGGCGAGGCGGTAAGGCTCTAGCGGGCGAAGATCCGCTTCAGCCAGGCATCCACCAGCGGCGTCGCGGCATAGTCCGGATTGCCGAGCTGACGGTTGATCTCGCCGTGGCCGCGCAGGCCTTCTCCCGGAAAGCTGCCGTATTCGACCTTGCTGCCCGCCGCGCTCAGCGCCTTGCCCAGCGCCTGCGCCTGCCGCACCCCATCAGGCCGCTGGACGTGGAGGAACAGGAAGGCCGGGGCATTGGGCGTGGCAGCGTGGTGGGTGGGAGACAGCGCCCGCTGCCGCGCCGGATCGCTGCCGAACGCCTGGGCATAGGTCTGCTGCATGATCGCCGGGCCATCCCGCATCTGCGCGGGCACGTCATAGGCTGCGCCGTCATTGGGGATCACCCCGGCGACATCCGCGAAGCTCAGCCCCACCGCCTTGAGATAGCGCTCGTCAGTGCCGACCAGCGCGACCAGCTGCGCGCCGGCGCTGTGCCCCATCAACACCACGCGGGCGGGATCGATCCCCAGTTCGTCCGCGCGGCCGAGCAGGAATTTGAGCGCCCGGGCGACATCGCCCGCCTGCTCTTCAACCGTGGCCTGCGGCACCAGCCGGTAATCGATCGCGGCATAGGCATAGCCTTGCGCGGGGAAATGGAGCGGCGCCCAGCGGCTGCCCGCGTTGTCCTTGCTCCCGCGCTTCCAGCCGCCGCCGTGGACGAACAGCACCAGCGGCGCCTTGCCAGATGGCTTGCCGGATGGGGTGCCGGACGCGTTTGCAGGCCGCCACAGGTCGAGCTGCTGGAGCGGGTCCGCGCCATAGGCCAGGGTCATTGGCGCGGGCGCGGCAACCGCTGGTCCGGGCGGCGCCGCGCGGGCCTGCCGCCAGGCCGCGATCCGATCGCGCAGGCGGTCCCCCGGGGCGGCCTCGGCAATGGCGCCAACGCTCAGCGCGGCACCGGCAAGGGCGAGCATGGCGGTCTTTTTCATGGTCTTGTCCTTTTGCGCGGTGATCCTATCCGCCGCGCGGGGCAAGGCCAGTCTCCATTTGTCGCCGAATGTCGCGCCGCCGGGCCGCAGGCAAGCAGCTTTCCTACATCGCTCCGGCGCGGGATAAGGGCTGCGATGCTGCCTGATCCGAACATCCCCGGCCCTGGGTTCAAAGGCAGCCGCGTGTCCGCCCGGCCTTGTTTCAGGACAGTGTCCAGTGTGTCCACCCATTCAGCTTTGGCGGGCCTTGCATTGCGCGATTGCCCCCATGGCCCGCTTGGCCTAGGGCGCGGCACGGTTATCCGCGCCTGCGCAGGAAGGATCCGGAATCTCCGTGGCCAATGTAACCGTGATCGGCGCCCAGTGGGGCGATGAAGGCAAGGGCAAGATCGTCGACTGGCTGGCCAGCCGCGCCGATGCCGTGGTCCGTTTCCAGGGCGGGCATAATGCCGGTCATACGCTGGTCGTGGGCGATCAGGTCTACAAGCTCAGCCTGCTGCCTTCGGGCATCGTCACCGGCACGCTATCGGTGATCGGCAACGGCGTGGTGCTGGATCCCTGGCATTTCCGGGATGAGGTCGCCAAGCTCAAGGGGCGGGGTGGACGTCAATCCCCAGAACTTGCAGGTGGCCGAAAATGCCCCGCTGATCCTGCCGTTCCACCGCGATCTCGATGCGCTGCGCGAAGATGCCAGCGGCGCGGGCAAGATCGGCACGACCCGGCGCGGGATCGGCCCGGCCTATGAAGACAAGGTCGGCCGCCGCGCGATCCGCGTATGCGACCTGGCCCACCTTGACGATCTTGACCCTCAGCTTGACCGGATCTGCGCCCACCACGATGCGCTGCGCGCCGGGTTCGGCCAGCCGCCGATCGACCGGGAACGGCTGGTGGGGGACCTGTGGGACATCGCCGCCTTCATCCTGCCCTTCGCCAAGCCGGTGTGGCGCACGCTGAACGAGGCGAAGAAGCAGGGCAAGCGCATCCTGTTCGAAGGTGCGCAGGGCGTGCTGCTGGATGTCGATCACGGCACCTATCCCTTCGTCACCAGCTCCAACACGGTCAGCGGCACGGCGGCCAGCGGCTCGGGCCTTGGCCCCAGCGCGGCGGGCTTCGTGCTGGGCATCGTCAAGGCCTATACCACCCGCGTCGGCTCCGGTCCGTTCCCGACCGAGCTGGAGGACGAGACCGGCCAGCGCCTGGGCGAACGTGGCCACGAATTCGGCACTGTCACGGGGCGCAAGCGCCGCTGCGGCTGGTTCGATGCCGTGCTGACCCGCCAGTCCTGCGCGATTTCCGGCGTTACCGGCATCGCGCTGACCAAGGTCGATGTGCTCGACGGGATGGAAACGGTGAAGATCTGCACCGGCTACCGCCTGCGTGGGCAGGAGCTGGACTATTTCCCCAGCCACGCCGCCGATCAGGCCGCGGTGGAGCCGATCTACGAGGAAATGGAAGGCTGGAGCGGCACCACCGCCGGCGCCCGTTCCTGGGCCGATCTGCCCGCCCAGGCGATCAAGTACATCCAGCGCGTGCAGGAACTGATCGAGACCCCGGTCGCGCTGGTTTCCACCAGCCCCGAGCGCGAGGACACGATCCTCGTGCGCGATCCCTTCGCGGATTGATCCGGTGCGGCGGCGGCGCTTCCTGGCACTGGGCGTGGCGGGACTGGCGCTGTCGGCCGCCCCGCTGCTTGCCGCTTACGAACCGGTGGCCGTGCCGCCGTTGCCGCCGATCGACCGAATTGTCGTGAAGAAGGCCGAACGGCGGATGGAACTGTGGTCCGCCGGGCGGATGGTCCACGCGATGGAAGGGGTGGCGCTGGGCGATGCGCCCATCGGCCACAAGCAGTTCGAAGGCGATGAAAAGACGCCCGAAGGCCGCTATGTGATCGACTATCGCAATCCTGAAAGCTCCTACCACCTCTCGCTGCGCATCTCCTATCCGGACCAGGCCGCGATCGACTTTGCCGCGGCGCAGGGCCGCAGCCCCGGCGGCGAGATCTATATCCACGGCCAACCCAACGAGCGCCCGGGTGGCCGCCTGCCCGGCGACTGGACCGACGGCTGCATCGCCGTGTCGGACGAGGAGATCCGGGCGTTGTGGGAAGTGGTCGCGGTTGGCACGCCGGTGGAAATCTATCCCTGATCTTGACATGATGCCGCTTTGTTCTACTCTTGTTCACAAGAACGGGAGTCGAACGCCATGGCCCAGACCAATTTCGCCACCAATCTGACCTATGCCGCCCCCGCCAACGATGGCGCCCCCCTGCCGCTGGCGCTGTCGATCTTTGCCGACCGGGCGCACCTGCGCGCCCAGCTGCGCGACGATGCCGAAGCGGCGGGGTTCCGTGTGGCGGAGACCGGCGGGATCGAGGCGCTGATCGAGGGCGAGGTGCGCCCGCTGGGCGATGTCGTGCTGCTCGATTGTCCGCAGATCCGGCCCGAAGTGCTGGCTGCGCTCGCCCGGCTGGACATGCGCGCGGCCCATGCGGGCGCGCAGCTGGTGGTTTCGACCACGGTTGAGGCGCTGGAGGACGTGTTTGGCTGCCTTGACCAGTCGGGCCCGCAGATCCTGGTCGATCCGGGCCGGGCGGAGCGGGTCGTGGCGCTGGGCCGGGCGCTGGCCCGCGCGCCGCACCTGCGCGTGCGGGACCTGTCCGAGGAGGACCGGCTGACCCTGCTGCGCCTGACCGAGCAGGTCGCCGAGATCGCCCAGCGGCTCGAGCGGCTTGGTGCTCCCGCGCCTCAGGCAAGCGCGCCGGACGAGGCTTTGTTCCGTTTCGAGAGCCCGGCCCAGGCCTTTGCGGCTCCTGCGGACGAGGGCGACCGGCTGGTGCGCGCGGCGCGCCCGCCGCTGCCCGATCCGCGTCTGGTGCGCCGGATCATCCGCCAGCGCCAGCTGCGCGCGCGCTTCTTCGATGGCGATCTGTTCGCCGATCCCGCCTGGGACATGCTGCTTGACCTCACTGCCGCCCGGGCGGAGCACACCCGCGTTTCGGTGACCAGCCTGTGCATCGCCAGCGGCGTGCCGCCCACCACCGCGCTGCGCTGGATCGGGCAGATGACCGAATCCGGCCTGCTGATGCGGGTCGAGGACGAAACTGACCGCCGCCGCGCCTTCATTACCCTGACCGACAAGGCGGCCGACGCCATGGCCCGCTATTTCGCGGAACTGGGCAAAGGTGCCGCGCGGCTGGTCTGAAGGGCCACGCAGGCGGACTGCCGTCAGCCCTTGCATTTCCCGCGCGCCGGGGTAAGGCCCGCTCATCGCGGGCGGTTAGCTCAGTTGGTAGAGCATCTCGTTTACACCGAGAGGGTCGGCGGTTCGAGCCCGTCACCGCCCACCACGCAGTCATTTATCCTTTTAAAACAGTAGGTTAGATGGATTTTGGCGTGGGGTTTTATCCCGACATTTCCGGGGCATGTGAGCAAAATCAATAACTTAGCTAAGCACCTAGAGACGCTTTTGGCGGGCGTCTATGGGGTGTTTAATACGGCTGTTTCTCAGGTCGCGGATTTTGCGGTCGGAGGATGCGTTGCACCGTTGTTGCAGATGTGATGGCGATTTAGATGCGCATCAGATGGTGCATCGGGCGAGATGGTTAGCGGTTCGAGACAGTTAAGTTCCACCACGCAGTCATTTATCCGTTTAAAACAATAGTTTAGATGGATTCTGGCGTGCGGTTTTATCCCGACATTTCCGGGGCGTGTGAGTAAAATCAATAACTTAGATAAGCACCCAGAGACGCTTTTGGCGGGCGTCTATGGGGTGCTTAATGCGGCTGATTCTCAGGTCGCGGATTTTGCGGTCGGAGGATGCGTTGCGGGAATGATGCAGATCTGATGCGCAGCTCGCGGTGCCACCAAGTTCAGGCGAACCCAAGCATCTCGCGCTGGCTGGACCAGTCGATCGGCAGGTTGTTGATCCGCGCCAGGTACTGGCGATTGAGGTGCGCTGGCTGGCGGCCATCGAGAATGGCTACTGTAATGTCAGGGCGAGGTAGCCGAGTCGGAGCAGGCTGCAGAAGTACTGGTTAGACAGGCCCATGCTCGATGCGGCGGCTTCGAGCGAGGATTGGCTGGTTCGGCCAGCGCCTTCTTAGCCTGGTGGGCGCGTACGATCAGCTTGATGAGCGAGGGATCGCGTCGTGCATTGGGCCAGTTTGCCGATGCCGTCGCAATCCGGGTCTCGCCGCTGCAGCGAACCAGTGAAGCGTTGACCATCACGGGCTCATCGATACCGACAAAGTGGATGATGATGCGATCGAGATGCACCGTGATTTTCTCGATATATTGCAGGATCACCTCGCGGGTGGGGAGGGCGTGCCCCAGTTGGCATCGGTGGTGGCTGCGAAGCTGATTGATGATGAGGTTCTCGATATCAGCCAGCCGGCAGGCGGTGGACAAGGAAGCGATAGCCGCTCCTTGTCTTTGCTGCTGATGTAATAGCGATATCTGGTGCCGTTCTTGTTGGCATGATTGGGTGTCATTCGACGACCATCTCCGTCCCAGATACCTGCGAGCAGGCTGGGATGCCCGGCATGTGCTGCATGGCGATGAATGACACGATTGCCGGCTAGCAGGGCGCTGACTTGCTCGAACGTAGCCGCATCGATAATGCCCGCATGTTCACCGGGATAAGCCTTGTCGCGATGGGTGATCTCGCCAAGGTAGATCCGATTGGCGAGCATCTGGTAGAGCGCTCCCGGCTGAAGTTCATGTTTCCATAGACACGGCCATCGCCGAAAGTCCGGGCCGGGTCCGTGACCTTGCGCGGCCAGCTCAGCCTGAAGTGTATGGACTGAGCCAAGTTCGGGTAGCGGTTGAAAGATGTTCCGTACCCGCTCAGCCTCCTCCGGAAAATTACGATGGAAGCGAGTTTGCGTTTTTCCTTGGACCGCGTAGCCCAGGAGCCCGGGGCACCCCCCCCGGCCCGCCCATCCATGCCCCGGGCCTTCGAGGCCGCGATCTTGTCGCGTATCCGCTCACCGGTGACCTCGCGTTCGAACTGGGCAAACGAGAGTAAGGACGTTGAGGGTCAGGCGTCCCATGCTGTTTGTCCGCTGTGAAGGCCTGAGTAACGCTGACGAACGAGGGGCTCCGCGCTTGTCGAGGGTATCGACGCGATGCGCGCGAAATCGGCTAGTTGCGGGTTAGACGATCGACCTTGTAGACGACGATTACGTCGACCTTGCCCGCTTCCACATCGGCAAGCGGATTGCTGCAATCCCAGCCGGTCCATCGAACCGCCAGGTAGCCGCCATCGTCGTAAAGCTCGGAACTGGCTTCCTCGTGGGTTTGTGTCAAACGGCGTTCAAAAGGGACCCCCGATCGGCGTCGAAGAGGGACCCCCTTTTCAGATAATATGATGCTGGTTTGTTGAAGATGGCCTTGCGCTGCGTGCGGCGGAGGGCGGGCGTAGCCCGACCGGAGGCGCGCGCAGCGCAAGATAGATTTTTGAAGGCGCCGAAGGTGGCTGTCAGCTGCGGTTTTTGAAGCGCCAGCTGTCGTTGCCCGTCTCGACGATATCGCAGTGGTGGGTGACGCGGTCGAGCAGCGCCGTGGTCATCTTGGGATCGCCGAACACGGTCGGCCATTCGCCGAAGGCGAGGTTCGTGGTGATGATGACGCTGGTCCGCTCATAAAGCTTGCTGATGAGGTGGAACAGCAACTGCCCTCCCGAGCGGGCGAACGGCAGATAACCGAGCTCGTCGAGAACGATCAGGTCGAGCCGCGACAGCTGCGCCGCCAGGGTCCCGCCTTTGCCGATCCGGGTCTCCTCTTCGAGGCGTGTCACCAGATCGACGGTGTTGAAGTAGCGGGCGCGAGCGCCCCTTCGCACGACATTGGCGGTGATCGCGATGGCGAGGTGGGTCTTGCCTGTCCCCGTGCCGCCGACCAGCACGATATTGCGGCGAGGCGGGAGGAAGGAGCCATCGTGAAGGGAGCGGATCATCTCCTCATTGATCGGTGTGCCCTCGAAGCTGAACCGCTCCAGGTCCTTCACCACGGGCAGCCTCGCAGCCGTCATCCGATAGCGGATGGAGGCTGCATCCCGGTGGGTCGCCTCAGCACGGAGCAGGTCGGTCAGTATCTCCATGGTGGTGCGCTTGCGCTGGAGGCCGGTGGTGACCGCCTCGTCGAACGCCGCCGCCATGCCCTTGAGTCCGAGGCCGCGCATCGTGTCGATCATATCATGCCGCTGCATCATAGCCTCGCAGCAGATCATAGCGGGCACAGTCGGCGAGCGGAGGATGCTGCAGCATCCGGTCTTCCGAAGTGACGATGCTGTGGGGTGTCGCCGGCTCGCGGCGCCGGGAGAGGATGTTGAGGATCAGCTCGTCGCTGGCCGTTCCGTTCGCCAACGCTTCGCGCACGGCAGCCTCTACCGGCTCCAGGCCATCGGTGAGCACCGCCGAGAGGACCCGCACGAACCTGCGACCGGCCTCGTCCCCGGTGCCGAGCCTTCGCCGTAATCGGTGCAGGGCGGGCGGCAGATCCCAGTCCTGGAACGGTGCGCCGTTACGCAGCGCGCCGGGCTTGTGCGCGAGGACCGGCAGATAATGCCAGGGATCGTATATCGTGCGGTTCCGACCGAAGTGGCGCTCATGCTCCCCGACGATCGCATCGCCGCAGCGTATGACGATGCGATCGGCATAGGAGCGCACCTGAACGGTCCGGCGTGCGGCCGTCGACATGACCGAGTAGCGGTTGCGATCGAAGCTGATGAGGCAGGTGCCGGTGACGGCATGCTCGCTCTCATGGAAGCCGTCGAACGGTGCCAGGATCGGCTGCAGGGCCGGTCGCTCCATATCCAGCGCCTCGGCGACGGTAATATCCCCGCGTTCGGGATGGGCATGATGCTCGGCCCAGCGCCGGCACTCGGCCTCCAGCCACCCGTTGAGCTCGGCCAGGCTGGCGAACCGGAGCCGCGGCTGGAAGAAGCGGCCTCGGATTGTCTGGACCTGCTGCTCGACCTGGCCCTTCTCCCATCCCGCCGCCGGCGAGCAGGCGGTCGGCTCGACCATGTAATGATCGGTCATGATCAGGAAGCGGCGGTTGAACACACGCTCCTTGCCGGTGAACACGGCCGTCACCGCCGTCTTCATATTATCGTAGATACCGCGTCGCGGCACACCGCCGAAGAACGCGAACGCCCGGGCATGGGCATCGAACAGCATCTCCTGGCCCTCGCGCGGATAGGCCCGGACATAGGGTGCGCGCGAGTCGCAGAGACGCATATGCGCCACCTTCACCCGCATCGGCTTGCCGGCGATCTCCACATCCTCGTGGCTCCAGTCGAACTGGTAGGCCTCACCCGGCTGGAAGGTCATCGGGATGAACGCCGGTGCGCCTTCGCCAGCATCCTTCCGCCGCGCAGCACGCCAGCGCGCCGCATAGCGGCGCACCGCATCATAGGATCCATCGAACCCCTCGCGCACCAGCAGGTCATGGATACGCGTCATCCGTAGCCGATCGCGGCGGCCGCGACCTTCGTTCTCCTCAAGCAGCGCATCGAGACGATCCTGATAAGGACCGATCCGCGGCAGCGGCTGGACTTTGCGCTGATAGTTGAACGCCGCCTCCGGCGACCGGATCGCTTTGCGGACGACCTTCCGCGACAAACGAAGGTCACGAGCGATCGCCTTGATCGCCTTACCCGCTGCATGCTCACGCCGAATCCGAACCACTGTCTCCACGATCAACATCCCGTTCTCGCCAACTGATCAAAACCAGTCGGCCGACTAAATCCCCGGGATGAAGGGGTCCTTTTTGCACGCCGATCACCCCACGAAGGGGGTGCCTATTGCACGCTGATCCTCAGGCA
>JADJYM010000015.1 GCA_016719755.1 Novosphingobium sp.
CGCGTCACGGCAGTCGCCATTCCCGGCATGGACGCAAAGCAGGCCGCCAAGGCGATGTTCGCCCGGCAGGCCATGCCAGCGAAACCGCCTGCCGTCGGCGATGCGATGCAGGGAATGCCGCGCTTTGCCGCCCAGGCAGAGCGCGGCAAGTGCAGCTGGCGATCGCTTTCCACATGAGCGGCGGCGCGGAGGGTCATTGCCTGCGTGGTTGCGCATTTGGTGGTCACCCGTGCGCAGGTCAGCGGCACCTATTCGCCGACCGATCGTTGCTGAAGATCACCGCCGAAGGGCGCAACGGGCCAGCCGGACAGCGCGATGCGGGGGGACAGCGAGATCGCCAGCGAAGGTGATCGGCGACTGCCGAGGGGCAGCGATGCAGGCGGGCCCTCCTACTGTATTATGCGTGCAATACAGCAGGAGGGGCCGACCAACCGGCGTAACCGTTGATCTGATCGGCAAGTACCTGGGGCGGGCTATCTCGCGCTGTAGTGCACGCCTATCTTGCCCTGGCAGCGGCGCTGACTGACCTTTCCGGTCGTCTCGCTTGCTGTTCGCTCGCAATCTTGGCGCCCTTGGCTGGTTCCTCACCCGCAAGCGACCCGCCGCCGGTGGCGGTTACCGCGCCGCGGTTTCAGGTTGCCGTGCTGGCTGGCATATCTGGCGATTTTATGCCTTCGTGCTGGTCGGCTGTGGCCAGCTGGGGCGCTGTGATCAAGAGCTGGTGCCGTCCCGCGCGACGCGGGAATGGCTGGTGCTGGCCTGCGTGCCGTTTATCCACGTCGCCTTTACCCGCCGCGCTGATTGCCTGGGCGCGGCGGCGCTGCGCCGATACGTTCGATCCGGGCCTGCGCCGCAAGGGCGTGGTTCCGGGCCTTGCTGATCCTCACGGGCCTGATGTTCGGCCTGCTTCGCCGTGGTCTCGCCATCGCTGGCCGAACTGGCGGAACTGGGCGACCGGCGGTGCGATCCTGCCCTGGGTAAGCCGCCCTCGCGGCCTTGGCTGGCGATCCACGTGGGCTTTGAAATACCTGTTCCGGGCCGGCCCGCAATCGAGTCCGGCTGCCTGGCTTCGGTCACCGCTGGTCAGCGCGATCCCGATCGCCACAGTGTGATCTTCGCGATGCACTGGCCGGGACCGTACTGCGCGGCGGATCCGCCGGACCGAGGGCTGGTCGACCGATCCGCCGGAGGTTATGCGGTTTTCCCCATCGCTTCCCGCCTGTCTCACTGCGGTGCTGTTCGGCGTGCTGTGGGTACGCACGCGCAGCCTGCTGCTGCTGATCGTGGCACGGTGCGGTCGATGCCCCGCCGAATGCCGCCGAGATGTTTCGCGCTTTCTTACCTGGATCCCGGCGCTTTCTGCTGGCGGCGGTCTTTGGTGAAGCACCGCAGTTGCAGCATTAGGTGCTTGACTTTCCCGTCATGCTGCAGCGTCATGGCGCGAAAGGGGGTCCGCTTTCATGACGCACCCGCCCTCGTCATTTGACGATGCTTTGAGCCCTCGATGGTTCGGTCATCCGGCCTGCCCATGCCGGCTATCGCGAATGGTATGACGCGCGGCACTCCAGCCGCGCTGCGCCGCAAAGGAGCGAGGCGGGTTCTTCCGCCAGACCGGCATCACCTTCAACGTCTGCGGCGACGGTGCCGCCGGAAGAGCGGCTGATCCCGTTTGACATGGTGCCCGGATCGTCACCGCCGCGCGAATGGCGCAGGCTGTCGCGCGGGATCGAACAGCGGGTGCGGGGCGCTCAACGCCTTCTTCCTGCAGCGACACCTACCACCGTCGGGGAGAGATCGTGCGCGCCGGCCGCCTGCCGAACGCCTGTCCGCGGCGGAACGCGGTGCTTCCTGCCGGAAATGACCGCCTTGGTCCCGCCGGCGGGGTCTTTACCCACCGTCGGCATCGACCTGGTGCGCACCGGGCCGGACGATTTCATGGTGCTGGAAGACAACGCGCGCACGCCGTCGGGCGGCTCCTGCCGCTGCCGAGAACCGCGAAACGACGATGGCGATGTTCCGAGCTGTTCACCCTGCGAACGTGCGCCCGGTGCAGGACTATCCGCGCCGCCTGGCCAAAAGCCTGGCCGCCCGCGCCGCCCGGCCACTGCCGGGGAACGCCTGGTGGTCGCGGTGCTGACGCCCGGCATCTACAATTCGGCCTATTTCGAGATGCGTTCCCTGGCCGACCAGATGGGCGCGGAACTGGTCGAGGGATCGGACCTGCGGGTAGTCGACGGGCGTGTGGCGATGCGAACCACGCGCGGCTACGAGCCGATCGACGTGCCGGCCCGCCGGGTCGATGACGAATTCCTCGATCCGGCTGACCTTCAACCCGGCGAGCGTCCTGGGCGTGCCCGGAATCATGGACGTCTACCGCGCTGGCGGCATCACCATCGCCAATGCACCCGGCACCGGAATTTCCGACGACAAGGCGATCTATTCGTTCATGCCCGAGATCGTCGAATTCTACACCGGCGAAAAGCCCATCCTACAGAACGTGCCGACCTGGCGCTGTTCGGAAGCGATGCCTGGGCTTCGTGCTCGACAACCTGGCGGATCTGGTGGCCGGCGAAGTCCACGGATCGGGCGGTTATGGTACGCTGATCGGCCCGACCTCGTCGAAAAAGGAAATCGCCGCCTTTGCCGCCAAGCCGCGCGCCCGGCCGGAAACCACATCGCCCAGCCGACCCTGGCGCTGTCCACCGTGCCGATCCCGACCAAGGCGGGCTTGCCCCGCGCAACGTCGATCTGCGGCCGTTTGTGCCGGCTATCGCCCAACGTGATCGACATCACGCCGGGCGGGCTGACCCGCGTCGCGCGCAAGAAAGGTTCGCTGGTGGTCAACCCGCCGCAGGGCGGGGCACCGCAGATCCGTGGGTGCTGGAGGATGGGGGCCCACCGCCGGGGGGGGGGGGCTAACGCCGCCCCCCGGTGATGCCCGGAGATCGCACACGCTTAGGCCGCAGTTTTGCTGTTGTGGGGTTCCCCCCCGCCGCCAACGGCCCTCTTCTGGATGGCCCGCTATCTCGAACGAGCGGAAAACACCGCGCGCCTGCTGGATGCGGGGTTCCGCATGGCCATGACCCGGTCGACCATCTGACCAGCGAGGCCGTCGAATGGTCGCTGATGGTCGAAACGGTCGGCATGACCCATGGCTATGAAGCGGTGCATTCCAGCCATACCGGGGCGCAGGTGTGGAACTTCATGCTGCGCGACAGATGGAAACCCGGTAATGCGTCCTGGCGATGATCGAGGAGGCGCGATTAACGCCCGCAAGGTGCGCACCAGACGCTGACCCGCGAGGTGGGGGGAGGCGGCCAACGAAAGCTGGATTGCGGCTGGAGGACGCGATGGCGCGGCCCCGTGCGCGAGGCTTCGACTGGGCGAGGTGCTGTCCACCGTGCGCCGCCAGATGAGCGCTGGTGCGCGGGGCGATGGAAGGATCGATGCTGCGCAACGGAGATCCACAACTTCACCCGCCTGGGCAACCTTCATCGAACGCGGCGACAGCACCGCGCGAATCCTCGACGTGAAGTATTACGCCGCTTGCTGCCCTCGCTCGTCCTGGGTCGGCTCCAGCCTGGACAACGCGCAGTGGGACACGGTGCTGCGCTCGGTCGCGGGGGAACGTCCTTATCGCTGGCTTAACGCCTGGGTCCGATGGACGCGCGCGGGATCGCGGATTTCCTGCCGCTCGACCCGCAGTTTCCCGCGCAGCCCGGCCTTCTGTATCGACAAGCTTGCGATCAACCGGCGGGGCCTGGCGCACGAATACGGGCACGAGATCGGGGCCGCAGGAAAGCTGCGCGCGCTGGGGCAGCGGTCCCACGAGGCAACCACCAACTCCGTGTTCGAGGGCGGCCTGCACGAATGTATCCAGGAGTGTTGATCGTCTGCGACCGCCGGGTGGCACTGGCGATCGAACAGGATTACCGGCTGGCCACGCCTGATGCGCCTGAAAATCGAACATACCACGCTTACGCGACTTTCGCAGCCGGTCGCGCCACGGGCTGCAGCGGTTGCGTCTGGACGCCCAAGTCGACCCACGGCCAGCACGTGCTCGACTGGCGGATGGACCTCTCCGGCGCGCGGCTTGAAACCCAATACGACGATCACAACCACAACCGCACCACGCTTGGTTTCGGTCGATGCCGGGGGTCACGGGTGGAAGTGGCTGCACCGGCACGGTCGCCACGGCGGACAACCACGGTGTGCTGGGGCGCATACCGGCTTGATGCCGATGTGGGCGTTCTTTGCCCAGTCACCGCTGACCCGCCTGCGGCGTGCGCGCGATCGCGGCGGCGCGGCCGTCTTACGAGGGCGCGACAGTCCGCTGGCTATGCCGCACCAGCTTTCGCGCTGGCGCTTGAGTTGGTCGCCCATGCGCCAGGCGAGACGCAGGTCCACACCTTGGCGAGGAAGCGGCGGCGCTGGCTGTGGGGGTCTGCCAGACCATGCCTAGTCACGCCGCCATGACCGCCGCTTGGGCCGCGGTGCCCGCGCGCCACGTCTCGGGCTACCTGATGATGGTCGATCGGATCGAGCAGGAGGTCGGTCACGCCCGGGGCCGAGCCAGGCCTGCTGATCTTGGCTGCGGGCTTCGATATTTCAACCGGACCAGCCCGGACGAACGCCATGTCCGCGTCGCCACGGGAGCGTGACTACCGCGAGGCCGCGCCGGTCACCGGGATCAGCTGGGGCGGGGGATCTGGTGCCGAAGTGCGGCTTGGCGGTTGAACAGCAGACGGCAGAACAGTAGCTGCGCCCGCTTGCTTGAGGCATACCGCGCCTCGCCACGGTGAGCGGGCGAAGCAACGATGTTGGGTAAGACCGATTGCCACGGGTTGCGCCCCTCGCAATGACGAAGGACGGGCTGAATCATGTGACCGCTTGCGTAGGGATGATGCTGGACCGGGGGCTGAGGTTGATGAGCGACACCCGCACCAACTCGGGCGTCGACAATATTTCACCTTCCGCAAGATGCACCACTGGTCGGTGCCGGGCGAGCGGTTGATCACCTTGATGACGGCGGCAACCTGGCCACCACCCGGGGCCTTGAACAGCCAGCTGGAAGAGCGCAACAAGGCCCCTTCGAGGGGCAAACCCGCTGCCTCGAAGCGCCCTCGATGTTCCAGGTCTCCTCGCCGGTGGGCAAGCTGCTGCGTGATACGATTGCCGCGTCGGACGCATCCAACGCCGAACGGCGGGCACCGGCACGTTTACCACGCCTGATCATCGTTGACGGACAGATCGCGGGAATGCAACCGCGGATGTTACCGATCTATCCCGAAGGCAATTTCATCGAGGGCGAGTCCGACAATCCGCTTTCCAGATCGGCGAGACCAAGATGGCGCGCCCGATCTCGCTGCGCGGTTATTCGCGCGACATGAGCTTCGAGGACGCGGTCAAGCTGCTGATGGTCAGCTTCGATCCGACCAACAAGGCGAACCCTTCGGTCTCGGCGCGCCGCTGACCCGCTGGCGGCCGAGCGTGACACCTTCGAACCGGTTCACGCCTGCCGGATCCAGCCGGACAATCCCTGTTTCCACGCGATTTCGGTAGGCTGGAGCGAGGCGCTGAAGCTCGCCTTCGAAAGCCCGCCGGATTACAGTTTCTACCTGCCGAAGGATTCCTAGTGCTCGACATAGGCCTCCCCTTTGAGGGGAGAGGCGTTGAAGGCAATGCGAAGTGCTATCGGCAGAACGCGCGCCGCTCAGTTCCAGGTGCAGGTGATCGCGGTGCGCGGCGTTAAAGCCGGGCCCAGCACGGTGCCAAAGCGCTTGCAGGCGCTGGCGGGAATCGGGTCAGGAACCGCCGCCCTGCCGCGCTCGCGCCGGACCAGCCATTCAAGACGCTGATCCGCCGTCCGTCGGCGAGGATGAAGGCGGATACGTCCACCGCATTGGCGGTGGCGTGGGCGCTGCGCCGCGAAGTTCCGCGACATTGCGGCAGGCATAGCCGCCCATCGCTTCGATCCGCACGAGCGGGCTGCCCAGGATCAAGCCGCGCGGCGCGGCCCACGCTAAAGCGCGCCCAGCCTGCCAGCGTCTGGTCAGCGGGCAGGCCACCGGGCCAAGGTCTGCCAGAGCGAATCGCGCCTTATCGCCTTGCAGGCTGGCGAGTTGCACCGTGCTCACCCGCCAGCAGCCGGCACCGTAGTTTTGATCGGGCAGCGGCGTAAAGGCGGCGCGCGAGTCGCCCCCAGGCTGGCAAGGCACACGACGCGCTTCGGGGCGGGGGTGAAGGTCTGGGTCAAGATCGAGTCACGGTGCCTTTCTGGGGGCATACTGCGGCACGGCGCTGAAACCGCCCAGAAGCGCCAGTGAAGCGAGGAAGACTGCCCTGTAACGGCACGGCGCAAGGCTCGCAGAAACTGGTTAACGCGGCGCTATGACCGCAATCCTGCATTGCATTCGCTTGACAAGCCGGCGCGGCTCTACCTGCGGCCCCGGGCCACGCGGTCCCAACGCCGCGCTGCGCCTCTCCGTAAGGAGAGACTACATGACGGCACCTCCGCCCGGCCCGCAATCCTGCGCGCCCCTTCTTCTCTTCCGGTCCCTGCGCCAAGCCGCCCGGATACTCCCCGAAAAGCTCGCCACCGAATGCCTGGGCCGCCTCGCATCGCGCCAAGATCGGCAAGACGCGCCTGCGATACTCGCATCGATCTGATGCGCGAAGTGCTGCTGCCGCCCGATACGCACCGCATCGGTATCGTGCCGGGTTCGGATACCGGCGCGTT
This sequence comes from Novosphingobium sp., assembly GCA_016719755.1. Classification (GTDB taxonomy): domain Bacteria; phylum Pseudomonadota; class Alphaproteobacteria; order Sphingomonadales; family Sphingomonadaceae; genus Novosphingobium. The sequence continues at coordinate 6,740 of JADJYM010000015.1, forward strand.
GAAATGGCGATGTGGACGATGCGTTGGCGCGCGCGGCGGACCGCGCTGGCCTGGGAAAGCTTTGGCGAAGGCTGGGTGACCGATGCGGCCAGGCAGCTGAAGCTGGAACCCACGGTCCACCGCGCCGACTATGGCCAGCTGCCGGACCTCTCGAAGGTCGATTTCGAGGATGACGTGCTGTTCACCTGGAACGGCACCACCACCGGCGTGCGCGTGCCGGACGGCGAATGGATCCCCGATGACCGGCAAGGCCTGACCTTTGCCGACGCGACCAGCGCGACCTTTGCCTATGACATTCCGTGGACAAGATCGATGTCGCCACGTTCAGCTGGCAGAAGGTGTCGGGCGACGAGGGCGGCCACGGCGTGCTGATCCTCGGCCCCCGCGCGGGTTGAGCGGCTGGAAACCTACACCCCCGACCGGCCGCCCCTGAAGGTGTCCCGCCTGGTGTCCGGCAAGGGCAAGCTGGCCGAGGGCGTGTTCGATGGCGAGACGATCAAACACCCTTCTTCGATGCTCGCGGTCGAGGACGCGATCTTCGCGCTTGAATGGGCGAAGTCTGCCCGCGGGCTGGAAGGCCTGTAGGCGCGCTGCACCGCCAATGCCGACGCGCTGGGCCGGATCGGTGCCGAGCGCGGACTGGCCCAGCCATCTGGCTGACGACGCGGCGCATCCGCTCCAAGACTTCGGTCTGCCGTCTCGGTCGCGGGCGGACGCGGATTTCATCAAGGCGATGACCGGCGCGCTCGAAAAGAAGGCGCGGCCTGCGACATCGCTGGCTACCGCGATGCTCCTGCCGGTTTGCGCATCTGGTGCGGCGCCACGGTCGACACGGCCGATATCGAGGCGCTCGAGGCCGTGGCTCGACTGGGCCTACGCCCAGACCAAGGCGGAGCCTGACTTTCCTCGCCGCCTCTCCTCCAGGAGAGCGGGTTGGAGAGGGAAGCACAGCTCCATTTCTCAACCTGGGCCGGCGAGGGGGACTTCCCCTTCTGTGGCCCGCTTCCTGAAGGGGAGAGGGAGACAATCATGACCAAGCCCCGCGTACTCATTTCCGACAAGATGGACCCCAATGCCGAAGCGATCTTCGCGAACGCGGCTGCGATGTGGACGTCATCACCGGCGGGGAAACCCCCTGAACAGCGGATCGCCCGGATCGGCGATTATGACGGCCTGCCATCCGCAGCTCGACCTGGGGACCTGGCGAAATCCTCGCCGCCGCGAAGAACCTCAACGTCATCGCTGCGCCGGGATCGGCGTCGACAACGTCGATATTCCCGCCGCCTCGGCGCAGGGCGTGGTGGTGATGAACACCCCGTTCGGCAATTCGATCACCACTGCTGAACACGCCATCGCGATGATGTTCGCTCTGGCCCGCCAGATTCCCGAAGCCAACGCCCCAGACTCCAGGCGGGCCTGTGGCCGGGAACGGCTTCATGGGCGTTGAAGCGACCGGCAAGACGCTGGGCCTGATCGGTGCGGGGCAACATCGGCTCGATCGTCGCGGCGCGCGCCAGCCCCGAGATGAAGGTCGTCGCATTCGATCCGTTCCTGACCCCCGAACGCGCGGTGGAAATGGGCGTGAGAAGGTCGATCTGGACCAGTTGCTGGCCCGCGCCGACTTCATCACGCTGCACACCCCCTGACCGACCAGACCCGCAACATCCTTTCCACGCGAAAACCTCGCCAAGACCAAGAAGGGCGTGCGTATCGTGAACTGCGCGCGCGGCGGGCTGATCGACGAGGCGGCGCTGAAGGACGCGCTGGATTCGGGCCAGGTCGCTGGCGCCGCGCTCGACGTGTTCCAGACCGAACCGGCCAAGGAATCGCCGCTGTTCGGCACCCCAACTTCATCTGCACCTGGACCTGGCAGCACCACCGAAGCGCAGGCCAACGTGGCGTTGCAGGGGCCGAGCAGATGGGCGACTATCTGGTAAGCGGCGGCGTCACCAACGCGCTCAACGTGCCCCCTCTGTCGGCGGAAGAAGCGCCGAAGCTGCGTCCCTACATGGCGCTGGCGGAACAACGGCTCGATGGTCGGGCAGCTTACCACCGGTTCGATCCCGCGCGTGTCGATCCACGCCGAAGGCGCGGCAGCAGAGCCCAACATCAGCCGATCGTCGCTGCCGTGCTGTGCGGGTTCCTGCGCGTCCAGTCGGCCACGGTGAACATGGTCAACGCCCCGTTCCTGGCCAAGGAGCGCGGGATCGAGGTGCGCGAGGTCGAGACCGAGAAGGCGGGCGATTACCACACCCCTGATCCGCGCGTCTCGGTAGGCGAGGCGGGCGAGCGGTCGGTGGCCGGCCGCTGTTTTCCAACAGCGAACCGCGCCTCTGGTCGAACTGTTCGGCATCAAGGTGGAGGCGGAACTGGCCGGCCACATGATGTACATCGTCAACGAGGACGTCCCCGGCTTCATGGGCCGGATCGGAACCCTGCTGGGCGAGGCGCAGATCAACATCGGCACCTTACTGGGCCGCCGCGAGGCGGGGAAGCGGTGCTGCTGCTGTCGATCGACAGCGCGGTGCCCGCCGGTCTGCTCGATCAGATCAAGCAGATCCCGGCGTCCAAGCGCGCCATGGCGCTGACGTTCTGACGCTGCGCGCCCTGCTTTCGCAGGGCGCATCCATGTTCCCTTCCCGCCTGCGGGTGGGGGCAGGAGGGCCTGTTGCCCTGGTGGAAAGGTGGCCCAACTGGCCGTCCCCGGCCCCCTCCGCAGGCGGGAGGGGGATTCTGGAAAGCCACTCCAGGGCTCGAATGTTATGAAAGATCACGACCTCCTGCCCGAAGGGTTTGAAGACCGGCTCCCCCGCCAGCGCCGCCGCCGCCGCGCGTGACCCGCGCGTTGCTGGATGCGATGGACGGGCACGGCTATGACCGCGTCCAGCCGCCGACCATCGAGTTCGAGAAGCCGCTGGCCAGCCGCATGGCCGGGATCAGCCTCGCGCCGGATGCGCCGCTTTGGTGGGATCCGGCCAGCCGGCGCCCTGCCTGCGCAGCGACATGACCCCGCAGCTGGGCCGCATCGCCTCGACCAGCCTGGCCCCGCGGCGCGGCCGCTGCGGCTGAGCTATGCCGGGCAGGTGGTGACGATCAAGGGCGACGGGCTGGATCCCACGCGTGAGCGGTTGCAGATCGGCGCCGAACTGATCGGCGCGGATAGCGGGGCCGCCGCTGGCGAAGCGGTCGCCGTGGCGCCCTAGCGGCTCCGCGCGGCGGGCGCCACCGGCCTTTCGGTCGATTTCACCCCTGCCGGACCTGGTCGACCTGCTGGCCGCCGGACCCCCTGCCGCTGGATGCCGGCAAGGTTGAGGCCGTGCGCCGCGAGCTTGATGCCAGGACGCGGGCGGACTGGTCGATGCGGGCGGTGCGGCCTATCTGCCGCTGCCGGAGGCCATCGGGCCGTTCGACGCCGCGATTGCGCGCCTTGCCGCGTTCGACAGCGGCGGGTGCTGCCAGATCGGATTGCCGGGCTGCGGGCCATCGCCGCGCGCGCCGCGCCGCTCGCGCGCGTCACGCCGATCCCAGTGAGCGGCACGGCTTTGAATACCAGTCATGGTTCGGCTTCACGATCTATGCCGATGGCGTGTCGGCGCGCTGGGGCGGGGCGGGTCCTACGCGATCCGCGCGCATGAAAGCGGGACGGAGGAACCGGCGATCGGCTTTTCGCTCTATCCCGATGACCTGATCGACCTGCTGGCCCGGCAGGAAACCCCGCGTGATACCCTGTTCCTGCCGCTCGGCCACGATGCCCACCCGCGCGCAGCAATTGCGGATGATCGGCTGGCGCACCGTCGCCGCGTTGTGCGAAGCCTGCGAGCCCGCGCGCTGGCGCACCCATGCCGAAGGAAGGCGAGGCGGTAAGGCTCTCGGGCGAAGATCCGCTTCAGCCAGGCATCCACCAGCGGCGTCGCGGCATAGTCCGGATTGCCGAGCTGACGGTTGATCTCGCCGTGGCCGCGCAGGCCTGCTCCCGGAAAGCTGCCGTATTCGACCTTGCTGCCCGCCGCGCTCAGCGCCTTGCCCAGCGCCTGCGCCTGCCGCACCCCATCAGGCCGCTGGACGTGGAGGAACAGGAAGGCCGGGGCATTGGGCGTGGCAGCGTGGTGGGTGGGAGACAGCGCCCGCTGCCGCGCCGGATCGCTGCCGAACGCCTGGGCATAGGTCTGCTGCATGATCGCCGGGCCATCCCGCATCTGCGCGGGCACGCCCAGGCTGCGCCGTCATTGGGGATCACCCCGGCGACATCCGCGAAGCTCAGCCCACCGCCTTGAGATAGCGCTCGTCAGTGCCGACCAGCGCGACCAGCCGCGCGCCGGCGCTTGCCCCATCAACACCACGCGGGCGGGATCGATCCCCAGTTCGTCCGCGCGGCCGAGCAGGAATTTGAGCGCCCGGGCGACGTCGCCCCGCCTGCTCTTCAAACCGTATTCGCGGCACCAGCCGGTAATCGATCGCAGCATAGGCATAGCCTTGCGCGGGGAAATGGAGCGGCGCCCAGCGGCTGCCCGCGTTGTCCTTGCTCCCGCGCTCCACCCGCCGCCGTGGACGAACAGCACCAGCGGCGCCTTGCCAGATGGCTTGCCGGATGGGGTGCCGGACGCGTCGCAGGCCGCCACAGGTCGAGCTGCTGGAGCGGGTCCGCGCCATAGGCCAGGGTCATTGGCGCGGGCGCGGCAACCGCTGGTCCGGGCGGCGCCGCGCGGGCCTGCCGCCAGGCCGCGATCCGATCGCGCAGGCGGTCCCCCGGGGCGGCCTCGGCAATGGCGCCAACGCTCAGCGCGGCACCGGCAAGGGCGAGCATGGCGGTCTTTTTTTCATGGTCTTGTCCTTTTGCGCGGTGATCCTATCCGCCGCGCGGGCAAGGCCAGTCCCATTTGTCGCCGAATGTCGCGCCGCCGGGCCGGAGGCAAGCAGCTTTCCCACATCGCTCCGGCGCGGGATAAGGGCTGCGATGCCTGATCCGAACATCCCCGGCCCTGGGTTCAAAGGCAGCGCGAGTCCGCCCGGCCTTGTTTCAGGACAGTGTCCAGTGTGTCCACCCATTCAGCTTTGGCGGGCCTTGCATTGCGCGATTTGCCCCCATGGCCCGCTTGGCCTAGGGCGCGGCACGGTTATCCGCGCCTGCGCAGGAAGGATTCGAATCTCCGTGGCCAATGTTACCGTGATCGGCGCCCAGTGGGGCGATGAAGGCAAGGGCAAGATCGTCGACTGGCTCGCCAGCCGCGCCGATGCCGTGGTCCGTTTCCAGGGCGGGCATAATGCCGGTCATACGCTGGTCGTGGGCGATCAGGTCTACAAGCTCAGCCTGCTGCCTTCGGGCATCGTCACCGGCACGCTATCGGTGATCGGCAACGGCGTGGTGCTGGATCCCTGGCATTTCCGGGATGAAGTGGCCAAGCTCAAGGGGCAGGTGGACGTCAATCCCCAGAACTTGCAGGTGGCCGAGAATGCCCCGCTGATCCTGCCGTTCCACCGCGATCTCGATGCGCTGCGCGAAGATGCCAGCGGCGCGGGCAAGATCGGCACGACCCGGCGCGGGATCGGCCCGGCCTATGAAGACAAGGTCGGCCGCCGCGCGATCCGCGTATGCGACCTGGCCCACCTTGACGATCTTGACCCTCAGCTTGACCGGATCTGCGCCCACCACGATGCGCTGCGCGCCGGGTTCGGCCAGCCGCCGATCGACCGGGAACGGCTGGTGGGGACCCCAGGGACATCGCCGCCTTCATCCTGCCCTTCGCCAAGCCGGTGTGGCGCACGCTGAACGAGGCGAAGAAGCAGGGCAAGCGCATCCTGTTCGAAGGTGCGCAGGGCGTGCTGCTGGATGTCGATCACGGCACCTATCCCTTCGTCACCAGTTCCAACACGGTCAGCGGCACGGCGGCCAGCGGCTCGGGCCTTGGCCCCAGCGCGGCGGGTTTCGTGCTGGGCATCGTCAAGGCCTATACCACCCGCGTCGGCTCCGGTCCGTTCCCGACCGAGCTGGAGGACGAGACCGGCCAGCGCCTGGGCGAACGGGGCCACGAATTCGGCACTGTCACGGGGCGCAAGCGCCGCTGCGGCTGGTTCGATGCCGTGCTCACCCGCCAGTCCTGCGCGATTTCCGGCGTTACCGGCATCGCGCTGACCAAGGTCGATGTGCTCGACGGGATGGAAACGGTGAAGATCTGCACCGGCTACCGCCTGCGTGGGCGAGGTGCTGGACTATTTCCCCAGCCACGCCGCCGATCAGGCCGCGGTCGAGCCGATCTACGAGGAAATGGAAGGCTGGAGCGGCACCACCGCCGGCGCCTGCTCATGGGCCGATCTGCCCGCCCAGGCGATCGGGCACATCCAGCGCGTGCAGGAACTGATCGAGACCCCGGTCGCGCTGGTTTCCACCAGCCCCGAGCGCGAGGACACGATCCTCGTGCGCGATCCCTTCGCGGATTGATCCGGTGCGGCGGCGGCGCTTCCTGGCACTGGGCGTGGCGGGACTGGCGCTGTCGGCCGCCCCGCGCTTGCCGCTTACGAACCGGTGGCCGTGCCGCCGTTGCCGCCGATCGACCGAATTGTCGTGAAGAAGGCCGAACGGCGGATGGAACCGTGGTCCGCCGGGCGGATGGTCCACGCGATGGAAGGGGTGGCGCTGGGCGATGCGCCCATCGGCCACAAGCAGTTCGAAGGCGATGAAAAGACGCCCGAAGGCCGCTATGTGATCGACTATCGCAATCCTGAAAGCTCCTACCACCCTCTCGCTGCGCATCTCCTATCCGGACCAGGCCGCGATCGACTTTGCCGCGGCGCAGGGCCGCAGCCCCGGCGGCGAGATCTATATCCACGGCCAACCCAACGAGCGCCCGGGTGGCCGCCTGCCCGGCGACTGGACCGACGGCTGCATCGCAGTGTCGGACGAGGAGATACGGGCGCTGTGGGAAGTGGTCGCGGTTGGCACGCCGGTGGAAATCTATCCATGATCTTGACATGATGCCGCTTTGTTCTACTCTTGTTCACAAGAACGGGAGTCGAACGCCATGGCCCAGACCAATTTCGCCACCAATCTGACCTATGCCGCCCCCGCCAACGATGGCGCCCCCCTGCCGCTGGCGCTGTCGATCTTTGCCGATCGGGCGCACCTGCGCGCCCAGCTGCGCGACGATGCCGAAGCGGCGGGGTTCCGTGTGTGGCGGAGACCGGCGGGATCGAGGCGCTGATCGAGGGCGAGGTGCGCCCGCTGGGCGATGTCGTGCTGCTCGATTGTCCGCAGATCCGGCCCGAAGTGCTGGCTGCGCTCGCCCGGCTGGACATGCGCGGCCCATGCGGGCGCGCAGCTGGTGGTTTCGACCACGGTTGAGGCGCTGGAGGACGTGTTTGGCTGCCTTGACCAGTCGGGCCCGCAGATCCTGGTCGATCCGGGCCGGGCGGAGCGGGTCGTGGCGCTGGGCCGGGCGCTGGCCGCGCGCCGCACCTGCGCGTGCGGGACCTGTCCGAGGAGGACCGGCTGACCCTGCTGCGCCTGACCGAGCAGGTCGCCGAGATCGCCCAGCGGCTCGAGCGGCTTGGTGCTCCCGCGCCTAAGGCAAGCGCGCCGGACGAGGCTTTGTTCCGTTTCGAGAGCCCGGCCCAGGCCTTTGCGGCTCCTGCGGACGAGGGCGACCGGCTGGCGCGCGCGGCGCGCCCGCCGCTGCCCGATCCGCGTCTGGTGCGCCGGATCATCCGCCAGCGCCAGCTGCGCGCGCTTCTTCGATGGCGATCTGTTCGCCGATCCCGCCTGGGACATGCTGCTTGACCTCACTGCCGCCCGGGCGGAGCACACCCGCGTTTCGGTGACCAGCCTGTGCATCGCCAGCGGCGTGCCGCCCACCACCGCGCTGCGCTGGATCGGGCAGATGACCGAATCCGGCCTGCTGATGCGGGTCGAGGACGATTCCGACCGCCGCCGCGCCTTCATTACCCTGACCGACAAGGCGGCCGACGCCATGGCCCGCTATTTCGCGGAACTGGGCAAAGGGTGCCGCGCGGCTGGTCTGAAGGGGCCACGCAGGCGGACTGCCGTCAGCCCCTTGCATTTCCCGCGCGCCGGGGTAAGGGCCCGCTCATCGCGGGCGGTTAGCTCAGTTGGTAGAGCATCTCGTTTACACCGAGAGGGTCGGCGGTTCGAGCCCGTCACCGCCCACCACGCAGTCATTTATCCTTTTAAAACAGTAGGTTAGATGGATTTTGGCGTGGGGTTTTATCCCGACATTTCCGGGGCATGTGAGCAAAATCAATAACTTAGCTAAGCACCTAGAGACGCTTTTGGCGGGCGTCTATGGGGTGCTTAATACGGCTGTTTCTCAGGTCGCGGATTTCGCGGTCGGAGGATGCGTTGCACCGTTGTTGCAGATGTGATGGCGATTTGATGCGCATCAGATGGTGCATCGGGCGAGATGGTTAGCGGTTCGAGACAGTTAAGTTCCACCACGCAGTCATTTATCCGTTTAAAACAATAGTTTAGATGGATTCTGGCGTGCGGTTTTATCCCGACATTTCCGGGGCGTGTGAGTAAAATCAATAACTTAGATAAGCACCCAGAGACGCTTTTGGCGGGCGTCTATGGGGTGCTTAATGCGGCTGATTCTCAGGTCGCGGATTTTGCGGTCGGAGGATGCGTTGCGGGAATGATGCAGATCTGATGCGCAGCTCGCGGTGCCACCAAGTTCAGGCGAACCCAAGCATCTCGCGCTGGCTGGACCAGTCGATCGGCAGGTTGTTGATCCGCGCCAGGTACTGGCGATTGAGGTGCGCTGGCTGGCGGCCATCGAGAATGGCTACTGTAATGTCAGGGGCGAGGTAGCCGAGTCGGAGCAGGCTGCAGAAGTACTGGTTAGACAGGCCCATGCTCGATGCGGCGGCTTCGAGCGAGGGATTGGCTGGTTCGGCCAGCGCCTTCTTAGCCTGGTGGGCGCGTACGATCAGCTTGATGAGCGAGGGATCGCGTCGTGCATTGGGCCAGTTTGCCGATGCCGTCGCAATCCGGGTCTCGCCGCTGCAGCGAACCAGTGAAGCGTTGACCATCACGGGCCATCGATACCGACAAAGTGGATGATGATGCGATCGAGATGCACCGTGATTTTCTCGATATATTGCAGGATCACCTCGCGGGTGGGGGAGGGCGTGCCCCAGTTGGCATCGGTGTGGCTGCGAAGCTGATTGATGATGAGGTTCTCGATATCACCAGCCGGCAGGCGGTGGACAGGAAGCGATAGCCGCTCCTTGTCTTTGCTGCTGATGTAATAGCGATATCTGGTGCCGTTCTTGTTGGCATGATTGGGTGTCATTCGACGACCATCTCCGTCCCAAAGGATACCTGCGAGCAGGCTGGGATGCCCGGCATGTGCTGCATGGCGATGAATGACACGATTGCCGGCTAGCAGGGCGCTGACTTGCTCGAACGTAGCCGCATCGATAATGCCCTCATGTTCACCGGGATAAGCCTTGTCGCGATGGGTGATCTCGCCAAGGTAGATTCGATTGGCGAGCATCTGGTAGAGCGCTCCCCGGCTGAAGTTCATGTTTCCATAGACACGGCCATCCTTGAAAGTCCGGGCCTTGGTCCGGATGCCTTGCGCGGCCAGCTCAGCCTGAAGTGCATAGACTGAGCCAAGTTCGAGGTAGCGGTTGAAGATGTTCCGTACCCGCTCAGCCTCCTCCGGTACGATGACGAGTTTGCGTTCCTTGACCGCGTAGCCCAGCGGCACGACCCCGCCCATCCACATGCCCCGGGCCTTCGAGGCCGCGATCTTGTCGCGTATCCGCTCACCGGTGACCTCGCGTTCGAACTGGGCAAACGAGAGTAGGACGTTGAGGGTCAGGCGTCCCATGCTGTTTGTCGTATTGAAGGCCTGAGTAACGCTGACGAACGAGGCTCCGCGCTTGTCGAGGGTATCGACGATGCGCGCGAAATCGGCGAGACTGCGGGTAAGACGATCGACCTTGTAGACGACGATTACGTCGACCTTGCCCGCTTCCACATCGGCAAGCAGTTGCTGCAATCCCGGCCGGTCCATCGAACCGCCAGAGTAGCCGCCATCGTCGTAAAGCTCGGAACTGGCTTCCCATCCCTCGTGGGTTTGGTGTCAATCGGCGTTCAATCGGGACCCCCTATCGGCGTGCAAAAGGGACCCCCTTGCAGTTGCGGGGATTGGTTGATGCTGGGCGCGTGTTTCGCGCTGCTGGCGGCGTAGGGAGGGCGTAGCCCGACCGGAGGCGGCAGCAGCGCGAGGGCCGTTTTTCTGATTGGGTCAGCTGCGGTTTTGAAGCGCCAGCTGTCGTTGCCTGTCTCGACGATATCGCAATGGTGGGTGATGCGGTCGAGCAGCGCAGTGGTCATTTTGGGGTCGCCGAACACGGTGGGCCATTCGCCGAAGGCCAGGTTGGTGGTGATGATGACCGAGGTCTGCTCGTAGAGCTTGCTGATCAGATGGAACAGCAGCTGGCCGCCTGAGCGGGCGAACGGTAGATAGCCCAGTTCATCGAGCACCACGAGATCGAGCCTGCCGAGCTGGGCTGCGATGGCGCCAGCCTTGCCGATGCGAGCTTCTTCTTCGAGCCGAGTGACGAGATCGACCGTGTTGAAGTAGCGTCCGCGAGCGCCAGCACGCACGACGCCGGCGGTGATCGCGGTGGCCAGATGGGTCTTGCCCGTCCCGGTCCCGCCGATGAGCACGATGTTCCGGCGACCAGGTACGAACGAACCTGCGTGAAGGGGAGCGCACCAGCCCTTCGTTGATCGGGGTCCCTCGAACACGAAGGCGTCGATGTCCTTGATTACCGGCAGCTTGGCCGCGGTCATGCGATAGCGGATCGAGGCGGCATGACGATGCGCGGCTTCGGCGCGCAGCAGGTCGGCCAGGATCTCATGGGTCGTGCGCTTGCGCTGCAGCCCGGTGGTGACCGCCTCGTCGAAGGCCCCTGCCATGCCCTTGAGGCCGAGCGAGCGCATCGCCTCGATCATCTCATGCCGCTGCATCGAAGCCTCGCACCGTATCGTAGCGCGCGCAGTCCGCGATCGGCGGGTGGTTGAGCTTGAGGTCGACGATCACGTCCAGGGGGCGCTCGGATGGCGGGTCCCGGTATCGGGCCAGAATGTTGAGGATGACCTCGTCGCTGACGGCACCGCTATCAGCGCCTCCCGGATCGCGGCCTCGACCGCTTCCAGGCCATCGGTCATTACAGCTGCCAGCACGCGCACGAAGCGGCGGTCGGCTTCATCACCGCTGCCCAGCTTGCGCCGCAGCCGCGTCAGTGCCGCTGGTAGGTCCCACCCCTGGAAGGGTGCGCCGTTCCGCAAGGCCCCAGGCTTGTTGGCCAGAACGGGCAGGTAATGCCAGGGATCATAGATCGTTCGGTCGCGGCCGAAGTGCCGGGCATGTTCGGCGATGACCTCGTCGCCGAGGCGCACGACGATGCAGTCGGCATAGGCGCGGACCTGAACGGACCGCCGTGCAGCCTTAGCCATGACCGAGTAGCGGTTGCGGTCGAAGCTGATCAAGCAGGTGCCCGTCACGGCATGCGCGGTCTCGTGGAAGCCGTCAAACGGTGCCAGCATCGGCTGCAGGGCTGGTCGTTCGAGCTCCAGCGCTTCGGCAACGGTCAGCTCCTTTTTGCTCGGGATGGGCGTGCCTTACGGCCCAGCGCAGGCACTCAGCTTCCAGCCACCCGTTGAGCTCCTCGATGCTGGCAAAGCGCAGGCGGGGTTGGAAGAAGCGGCCTCGGATGGTCTGCACCTGGTGTTCAACCTGCCCCTTCTCCCACCCCGCCGCTGGCGAGCAGGCCGTGGGCTCGACCATGTAATGATCAGCCATGACCAGAAAGCGGCGGTTGAACACCCGCTCCTTGCCGATGAACACGGTGGTGACCGCGGTCTTCATGTTATCGTAGATCCCGCGCAGCGGAACGCCACCAAAGAAGGCGAAGCCGCGGGCATGGGCGTCAAACACCATCTCCTGTGTCTCGCGTGGATAGGCTCGGACATAGACTGCCCGCGACGCGCATAGCCGCATATGCGCCACCTTCACCCGCATCGGCTTGCCGGCGATCTCTACGTCCTCATGGCTCCAGTCGAACTGGTAGGCCTCGCCGGGCTGGAATAGCAGCGGGATAAAGGCCGGCGCCCCATCGCCAGGATCCTTGCGCCGTGCTTCCGCCCAGCGCCGGGCGTAGCGCCGGACCGCATCGTAGGAACCCTCGAACCCCTCACGGCACAGCAGGTCATGGATGCGCGTCATCCGCAGCCGATCGCGCCGGGGCCGGGCCTCGTTCTCCGTCAGCAGCACATCGAGCCGCTCCTGAAACGGCCCAAGCCTGGGCAGCGGTTGAACCTTGCGCCGATAATCGAACGCGCCTTCCGGCGCCCGGATCGCCTTGCGCACCACCTTGCGCGACAGCCGCAGATCCCGCGCAATCGCCTTGATCGACTTCCCATCCGCGTGTTCACGCCGAATCCGGCAAACTGTCTCCACCACCAACATCCCGATCTCGCCACCTGGAAAACCAGACAGCTCGCTACACCATCAGAATGAGGGGTCCCTTTTAGACGCCGATCACCCCGCTAACGGGGTCCCTTTTGCACGCCGGTCTACAGGCAGTGGTTCGAGCGCCATATGTGCATCACGGCCAATGGCGACAATCTGGCGAGGCTGAAGCATTTCTATTAGGGCTTCCAGCAAAGGCCAGGTTGTCTCCCGTTCCAAACGGCTGTGGCACCGGTTTGACATCGGGTCATTTGCGTCGTGCGGGTGGAATGGAAAGACGTTCCAAAGCATTACGGGCTGATTGACTCGCGTGAGCATCCGCCAGACGATCGCGGCCGTGCGCTCTGCAACTGCCGGGCCGGTGGTGGCCTTGGTGTAGGAAATATCGCCTAGTAACCTACCAGCTTCATCTAGATGGACTTCATCCGTGAGAGGAATGCCAGTGCGTCGTCCTCCACGGTATCCCAAGTCGCGGGCGATCCATATTGTCTCGGCCCGTGTCTCGATTGCGGCATTGAGCATCGAGGTAAGGTTAGCCCTGCGGCGCTGAGGCGCATCTGAGCGGTCGTGAATGGTGCAGCGATCTGCCCAAGGATTGAACACGTTGGGAAGCCGCATCTCTGCAAGAGCGGCAACGAAGCTCTTGGGTGTCATCATGGCAGTTCCTTCACGTGCAGGCGGCGCCGCTTAAAATCGATTTGGACCTGCGCTCGTCGCCTATCCTGAAGAAAACGAAATGCGTCATACCCTTGCAGGATTGCGTCTTCCCACATCCAAAGAGGGCATTGAGCCGATTCGTAGCCGGCGACGAATTGACGAACGTGCTTGAGCATGTCCAGTGGGAGGCCACCACGTTTTATACCGCCAAAAAACTCGAGTTTCTGCGCTTGGCCGAAAATCCACGAGGTCACACCCTCTTCAATGAGGATGGCTCGTGCGCCGTCTTGCGTTTCGTCAACTTCGGGCCGACTTTTGCGCTTTAATCGAAGCAGGGCGCGCATGACGGGGGACCATCCCAGAACCGCAGCATAGGCATAGTGAAAAACGTCGTGAAACCGATAATCGTCCTCGACGATCGCGTTGTCGGTGAGTCTGTCGCCAACATAAACGCCGCTGGATTTTTGAAAGACATATTCGCGCCCACGCACCGTCCGCTCATAAATATCGATCGCCATCGCACGCGGCAAGCGTTCCTCAGGATCGTCAATCTCATCAAACGCCTGCGGATATTCGCGTTTTTCAGGCCAGCGATCGTTGATCTTTACTAGGTTCTTGTATGCTGCACCCTCCAGCGTGACGCCGGCCTCAGTTGCAGCGACTATCAAGCCATGGGCTACGCGCACAAGTTGGGCGCGAAGCTTGTCTTTGCCGACATGCCCTTGACCTACGTGGTGATGGACTAGCAAGCCCACTTCGCCAGCCAGAGTCAGCAGGCTTTGCTCAGTCGCATTCGTTGGATCTTTGAAGAGAGGGAAATGCTCCGGCTGCAAGGCGTGGAAGGTCAACCCTGGGTCAAGGGTCTTCCCAGATGCTTCTGCGGCGACTTCATAAAGGGCGAAGCCTGCTCGCCTACAAACTGCGGCAAGATACCACAGGACGTCTCCTAACTCTTCGGCAACTGCCTCGGCGTAGCCAAGATATGACGACTTATCGCGCAGCTTCTTTTTGGCTTCACTAAGCTGTAGACCGGCGTGCAAAAGGGACCCCGTTAGCGGGGTGATCGGCGTCTAAAAGGGACCCCTCATTCTGATGGTGTAGCGAGCTGTCTGGTTTTCCAGGTGGCGAGATCGGGATGTTGGTGGTGGAGACAGTTTGCCGGATTCGGCGTGAACACGCGGATGGGAAGTCGATCAAGGCGATTGCGCGGGATCTGCGGCTGTCGCGCAAGGTGGTGCGCAAAGGCGATCCGGGCGCCGGAAGGCGCGTTCGATTATCGGCGCAAGGTTCAACCGCTGCCCAGGCTTGGGCCGTTTCAGGAGCGGCTCGATGTGCTGCTGACGGAGAACGAGGCCCGGCCCCGGCGCGATCGGCTGCGGATGACGCGCATCCATGACCTGCTGTGCCGTGAGGGGTTCGAGGGTTCCTACGATGCGGTCCGGCGCTACGCCCGGCGCTGGGCGGAAGCACGGCGCAAGGATCCTGGCGATGGGGCGCCGGCCTTTATCCCGCTGCTATTCCAGCCCGGCGAGGCCTACCAGTTCGACTGGAGCCATGAGGACGTAGAGATCGCCGGCAAGCCGATGCGGGTGAAGGTGGCGCATATGCGGCTATGCGCGTCGCGGGCAGTCTATGTCCGAGCCTATCCACGCGAGACACAGGAGATGGTGTTTGACGCCCATGCCCGCGGCTTCGCCTTCTTTGGTGGCGTTCCGCTGCGCGGGATCTACGATAACATGAAGACCGCGGTCACCACCGTGTTCATCGGCAAGGAGCGGGTGTTCAACCGCCGCTTTCTGGTCATGGCTGATCATTACATGGTCGAGCCCACGGCCTGCTCGCCAGCGGCGGGGTGGGAGAAGGGGCAGGTTGAACACCAGGTGCAGACCATCCGAGGCCGCTTCTTCTTTCTGGTCATGGCTGATCATTACATGGTCGAGCCCACGGCCTGCTCGCCAGCGGCGGGGTGGGAGAAGGGGCAGGTTGAACACCAGGTGCAGACCATCCGAGGCCGCTTCTTCCAACCCCGCCTGCGCTTTGCCAGCATCGAGGAGCTCAACGGGTGGCTGGAAGCTGAGTGCCTGCGCTGGGCCGTAAGGCACGCCCATCCCGAGCAAAAGGAGCTGACCGTTGCCGAAGCGCTGGAGCTCGAACGACCAGCCCTGCAGCCGATGCTGGCACCGTTTGACGGCTTCCACGAGACCGCGCATGCCGTGACGGGCACCTGCTTGATCAGCTTCGACCGCAACCGCTACTCGGTCATGGCTAAGGCTGCACGGCGGTCCGTTCAGGTCCGCGCCTATGCCGACTGCATCGTCGTGCGCCTCGGCGACGAGGTCATCGCCGAACATGCCCGGCACTTCGGCCGCGACCGAACGATCTATGATCCCTGGCATTACCTGCCCGTTCTGGCCAACAAGCCTGGGGCCTTGCGGAACGGCGCACCCTTCCAGGGGTGGGACCTACCAGCGGCACTGACGCGGCTGCGGCGCAAGCTGGGCAGCGGTGATGAAGCCGACCGCCGCTTCGTGCGCGTGCTGGCAGCTGTAATGACCGATGGCCTGGAAGCGGTCGAGGCCGCGATCCGGGAGGCGCTTGATAGCGGTGCCGTCAGCGACGAGGTCATCCTCAACATTCTGGCCCGATACCGGGACCCGCCATCCGAGCGCCCCCCTGGACGTGATCGTCGACCTCAAGCTCAACCACCCGCCGATCGCGGACTGCGCGCGCTACGATACGGTGCGAGGCTTCGATGCAGCGGCATGAGATGATCGAGGCGATGCGCTCGCTCGGCCTCAAGGGCATGGCAGGGGCCTTCGACGAGGCGGTCACCACCGGGCTGCAGCGCAAGCGCACGACCCATGAGATCCTGGCCGACCTGCTGCGCGCCGAAGCCGCGCATCGTCATGCCGCCTCGATCCGCTATCGCATGACCGCGGCCAAGCTGCCGGTAATCAAGGACATCGACGCCTTCGTGTTCGAGGGGACCCCGATCAACGAAGGGCTGGTGCGCTCCTTCACGCAGGTTCGTTCGTACCTGGTCGCCGGAACATCGTGCTCATCGGCGGGACCGGGACGGGCAAGACCCATCTGGCCACCGCGATCACCGCCGGCGTCGTGCGTGCTGGCGCTCGCGGACGCTACTTCAACACGGTCGATCTCGTCACTCGGCTCGAAGAAGAAGCTCGCATCGGCAAGGCTGGCGCCATCGCAGCCCAGCTCGGCAGGCTCGATCTCGTGGTGCTCGATGAACTGGGCTATCTACCGTTCGCCCGCTCAGGCGGCCAGCTGCTGTTCCATCTGATCAGCAAGCTCTACGAGCAGACCTCGGTCATCATCACCACCAACCTGGCCTTCGGCGAATGGCCCACCGTGTTCGGCGACCCCAAAATGACCACTGCGCTGCTCGACCGCATCACCCACCATTGCGATATCGTCGAGACAGGCAACGACAGCTGGCGCTTCAAAAACCGCAGCTGACCCAATCAGAAAATGCCTTCGCGCTGCTGCCGCCTCCGGTCGGGCTACGCCCTCCCTACGCCGGCAGCAGCGCGAAACACTGCGCCCAGCATCAACCAATCCCCGCAACTGCAAGGGGGTCCCTTTTGCACGCCGATAGGGGGTCCCGATTGAACGCCGATTGACACCCACCTTGCGCGGTTGAAGCGTAGCGGGCGTCACTTCAAGGTATGTGCGCCAGACAACGATTTGACGGACATAACAGGAACATGGGTCTGGTTGGTCGGGTCGGCGACTCAGATCAGCGCGAGTTCAACCCTGCGCCCTACGACGGCTGCCGCGCGCTGCAGGGTTTCGATGGTGACATTGCCATCAGTCGGATCAAGCACCCGGTCAACCTGGGTTCTGCTGGTATGCATCAATAGCGCCAGTCTCTTCTTGCTAAGCTTACGTTCGCGCATCGCCTCGGAGAGCTGCCAGGCGATGACTTCCTTGATGGCCTTGGCCTGGAATTCCGCGAGGACGCCTTCTTCTTTGAG
The DNA here is from genome assembly GCA_016719755.1 of Novosphingobium sp. Lineage (GTDB taxonomy): Bacteria > Pseudomonadota > Alphaproteobacteria > Sphingomonadales > Sphingomonadaceae > Novosphingobium. Next base: position 23,892 of record JADJYM010000015.1, read on the forward strand.
GAAGCTGTCCAGCGTCGGGCCGCGATGTTTGTTCTCAGCCAATTTCAACCTCCTTCTGGCGCCTTCGGGCCAGTTCCAAATCTTCCGGAGGCGTCTTCTGCGACTTCTTGATGAACCCATGCAGCGCGTAAAGCTCGCCTTGGTGGAAGCAGAACAACACGCGGGCGATCGTGCCGTCAGGCAGTGACGTTCGCACCTCGAACAGCCCTTTGCCCATGGGGCGGACCAACGGCATTCCGACCGGCCAACGAAACTGGACCCGCTGCAAGTCCTGACCAATCTCGCGGCGATTGGCTTCGGGGAGGCCGAGCAACCAGTCGCGAACGGGTACATTGCATGCATCGGTCTGGTAGAACACCAGTTCGATGCGTTGTGCTGCCCTTGATTACACGGCCATCATATGCACTATATAAGGTGCATAGTCAAGCCGCTTCTGGCCTGGTGGAAATGCCTGTGTCCTGCTGGCCGAGAGTGCGATAGACGGTCGGGCGTGAAATCGAGAACAGCTCGGCAAGGTCGCTGATGGCGGAATCGCCGGTGCCGTACATCGGCCGCAACTCCTTCTGCTGCCGGTCTGACAGCTTGGGCTTCTTGCCGCGCAGCTTCCCCTTGGCGCGCGCAACGGCCATGCCCTCGCGGGTCCGCATCCTGATCAGGCGGCCTTCGATGAGAGAGTGTGTCTGCAAGCTCTCTCAAACCGCCAAGATGCCCTCAATCTGTTGCCACTTTTCAAGTCGGGGCCAAAGCGGCCCGAAGCCCTTTCCGCACGAGGCCCGGTCATGGCGCGCGGAGCAAGCCCAGTCTGTCGGCTTCGCGCCACGCCTCGATGCGGTTTGCGGCCCCAAGCTGGCGCATGGCATGTTCAAGATGGCTCTTGATCGTCGATGGCGCGACGCCCAGTTCCTGCGCGATGACCTTGTTCTGCTTTCCTTCTGCCACCAGCAGCAGAACCCTGCGTTGCTGGGCTGTCAGGCGAGGGGCCTCGGGGCAAAGGGGCCGGTGATCGGGATGCGGGGCGCCAACCAGATCCAGCAAACGAGGGGGTAGATAGCGTCCTCCCGCCATGAGCAGCCTTATGGCCGCCAGGATCACCGCACTGCCAGAATTCTTGCCCGCAAAGCCCGCCACGCCGCTTTCGAAAAGGCGAAGCATGAGCTGGTCATCCTCGGTGCCTGTCAGGACAAGGACCGGACGCTCCCGCATGATGCCCAGCAGCGTGGTGACGCCAGCCAGCGGATCGGCGCCGGGCATCACGAGATCGCAGATCGCCAAATCCGGCGCGAAGTCCTGTGCCATGCGCCAGGCCTCGGGAAAACTGGCTGCCTGGCGAATTTCGCATCCGGGAAACCCGCTCTCCAGCGTGTCGGCTATGGCTTCTCGCAAGATGGCGTGATCGTCGCAGATCAGGAAATGCATGGTCATGCCGCAGCGGCCGAACCGGAAAGGACGATGCGGAAGGCCGCGCCGCGGCGCCTGCGAATGTAATCTGCCCTGCCGCCAAGCAGGGCCGCCACGCGCCGTACAGAGCCCAGACCCAGGCCGAAACCGCCCCGCAGAACCGATGCCGAGTGCTGGCCCTGCCGGTAATCGGTGAACAGGTCAGCCTCGTCGCAAGGGGGCGATGCCGGCGCCCTTGTCGCTGACGATGATGGCCATGCCGTCTGCGCAGCGATAGCTGTAAACGAAAATGCGCCTGCTGCCCGAATGGACAAGGGCGTTATGGATCAGATTGCCCAGTGCCCGGTCGATAAGCACCTTGTCGGAATGAATCGTTGCCGGCGGGCTGCGCAGCGCCAGCACGACGCCAGCGGCCTGAGCCTGCGGCTGAAATCGTTCGACCACCTGGCTCAGCACCTCTGACAGGTCCAGCGGCCGCAGGATCGGCTCCACTGCGTCAGCCTCTAACCGCATATGGTAAAGCATCCCGCCAAGCATGTCCTGGGCAGAGCCGATTGTCGAAACCGCCTTGGCGAGCGTCTGGGTGCGGCGGTCTGGATCGTCCGTTGCCTGCGCCTGCTCGGCAAAGAGGCGCGCTGCCTGCATCGGCTGGCCCAGATCGTGCGCTGCCGCCGCAATGAAGCGGGTGCGCGCATCGCGTTCGGCCGAGACTTCGCCCAGCGCCGCTTCCAGCATGGCTTTGGCGGCTTCTGCCGCGCGCCGATCGCGCAGGGCGTTGACAACGACGATGCGAAAGACACCCGATGCATAGTAGAGCAGCGCGCCGTAAAGCACGATCAGGGCGACAAGCACGGCAAGGGCGGTGTTTCCGGTCTGGTATGCATTGCCCGCCAGATAGGCGGCGAAGCTGCCAAGCACGGCGACCATGCTGAATCGGTTGCCACTGACGTTTTCCGGATCGGAAATCATCTGCAGCGGCACGTGTCCGATGCAAAGGCAACCGACGACCAGCCGGTGCCATTCATCGCCATAAGGCAGGAACAGCCAGATCACGCTGATGGCGACAAGATCGAAGGCGACCGTCTGTCGCTTTTCGATCAGGGACCAGAACCGCATCAACCTCCGGCTGTCGGCGCGGCGGACGATGAAGGCCAGGTCGAAAGTGACTACGCCCGCAAGCAGGACGAACACCAGCCCAACCCACCAGCCCATCGTGTCTGACGGAACCACTGGGCGGAAAAACAGCCAGAGCAGGAAGACGACAGCAAAGAACACGGCCTGGCTGACGACGACGATAACCGGGTTGTAGATGAGCAGCCTGGTTTCGTCGTCCAGCGAAACCCCTGTTCGATCATGGCCCAAAGGCGCGGGCATCCCCCATTATCTCCTCCATCCGGCGGAGAGACGGCAGCCCTCCTTTACGCACATACCGCTAGACCGGAAATCCTAGCAAGGTCAATCAGATGATGGCCTGCGCAGCATCGGCTGGGGGCGCGCTGATGAACATCGAATGGGCGCTTCAGGGCATTGCCCGCAAAGACAGGGCTGCCTTTTCATGGCTCTATGCCAGCAAACAGGCGCTGCTGGTGCGCTATGCCACGGGGATGCTTGCCGGAGACCGCGCTGCCGCCGAAGACGCCGTGGACGAGGCGTTCATCGCTGTCTGGCAACAGGCAGGGCGCTATTGCGGCAGCGGCAGTGCGCGCGGCTGGCTGCGCCGGATCGTTCGCAACAAGGTGGTCGATCACTTGCGCCGCACCGCATCGGCGCCGCTGGCGAGCGAGGGGCAGGCCCGCGCCTTTGAGGCAGCGCCTGACACGGCCGACAGCCCCGAACAGATTGCCGAGAAAAATTCCGCCGCCGATGAACTTCGCCGCGCAATGGAACGACTGAGCCCCGATCACCGCGAAGTCGTTTGGCTTTGCTATTTCGAGGAGTTGCCCTTGTCGGAAATTGCGCATCAGGTCGGCTGTCCGGAAAACACGGTCAAGACGCGCCTGTTTCACGCGCGCCGGGCCATGCGAGCGGTGCTGGAGGCCTGACCGGTGCCTGACGAGCCTGGCGAACCGGTTGGCGACGATCACGTCTTGAACCTGCCCTTTTATGTCAACGGCACGCTGGGTGCAGAGCGCCGCGCGCAGCTCGATCTGGCGCTAGCCAGTTCGGCGCGGCTTCGCGCCGAACTGGAAGAGGTGCAAGGCATTGCCGCCCTGGTGCGCGCGGGCGGCATGACGTTGACCCGCACAATCGAGCCGCGCCAGTCCCTGCTCGATCGGCTGATCGCCGCGATCGACCATGACGAACCCGCGGCAATCGCGCGGCTGTTCACCGAGCCGCGCCGGGGTTTCGCCATGAGCCATTTGCCGCGCCGGCATCCGACCACCGGTGGGCGGCGCTGGCTGATACCGATTGCGGCCAGCGCCGCGCTGGTGATTTTCGGCATGGCCATCGGCAACCGGATGAACTGGCACGATCGGCCCTACCAGACGGCCTCTGGCCCGGCTGATGCGGCGCTGCCCGCCGAGGGGGCGCGGCTTATCGTCCGTTTTGCCGATGACGCCGCCGCTGGGCAAATCGCAGCTCTGCTGGACAGCCATGGCCTTGAGGTGGTTTCCGGCCCGGTTGAAGGGCGTTACGCCCTGCGGGCCAAGGATGGACCGGTCGATGCCGAAGACCTCAAGCGCAAGCTGGCCGCAACGCCGCTGGTGGCCTTTGTCGGCCTGGCGAAATGAGGGCCTGGGGCTTGTTGATGCTGGCCCTGGCTGGCGCGCCGGCAATCGCCCAGGTGAATGGCCCGGTCCCGGTTGATCCGCCTCCGTCCAGCCCCAGAGGCGGCGGTGGCGGCGTGGGCAGGGGCGTTTGGGGCCTTGGCATCTCGCTTGATCTCGGCGGCAAGCCCCGCCAGCCGCGGGCTGCGGCCTGGGATGCGGCCGACGCCGATATCGAGCCGCAGGTGCATGGCCAGCTGGTGGCCGTGATCGCGGGAGACGACGCTGATGCCGCGCGCATTGCCCGCGCCGCCCGCCTGACCCTGCTCGATTTCGCGCCGCTTGAATCGATCGCCAGGGGCATGGTCATCCTTGCGCCGCTGCCCGGCGAAGATCCGCAGGCGGTTATCGCCCGGCTCTCGCGCCAGCGCGGGGTGGACTGGGTGCAGCCCAATTTCCGATTCCAGTCGCTGGGCGGCAAGCTGCCGCAGCGCTTCCGGCTGCTTGGCCTGACGCGGCCCGCGCAGCTGCGCCGATCTGGCACCGTGGCGATGATCGATACCCCGATCGATACCGCCAATGCCGAACTGCGCGGCGCGCAGGTGACGCAGGTTGTTCATGGCACCAGTGCCGCCCCGGCCGCCCACGGCACCGCCATTGCCGCGCTGCTGGTGGGCACGGGAGAGGTGCAGGGCATGGCCCAGGGGGCGCGGCTGATCAGCCTTGCCGCCTTTGATCCTGACACCGCGGCGAGCGGCGTTTCCCAGACCCGCTATCTTGCCCGCGCCCTGGATGCGGCATGGAAGCTGCGGCCTGACGTTCTCAACCTTTCGTTCGGCGGGAGCGAGGACCGGCTGCTGGCCCAGCTGCTGGCGGCGCTGGACCGGCGCGGCGTGTGCATGGCCGGCGCCGTGGGCAATGGCGGGCCGCAGAGCGCCGTGCTGTTCCCCGCGCGCCATCCCGCCGTCCTGGCAGTGACAGCCGCGGATGAGAAGCTGCGTATCTATCCCCGCGCGGCACGCGGGCCGCAAGTGGCTGTTACCGGCATCGGCGCCGGCCTGCTGGCGGCGGTGCCGGGCGGCTACCGGCAGGTATCCGGCACAAGCTTTGCCGCTGCCACCGTATCGGGTGCGATGATGCACATGGCGGAATGCACGGCCGTGCATGATCCGGCGGCCATGCGCCGGCGTGTGGCTGCACAGGCACGGGATCTTGGCACACCGGGGCGCGATCCGGTGTTCGGCGCGGGCGTGCTGCGGCTGCGGGCAGGCGTCGAATGAAACTTTTTTAGCCAGTGCTTTGAACCTGCCGCCGCATCAAAACGACCAAATCCAGACCGCGTAAAAAGGGAGTTGTCAGAATGATGATCAACGCGATGAATTTTCCGACCTCCGCAATCCTGACCTCGGTTGCGCTGACATTGTCGGCATCAACCGGCGCCATGGCGGGCGAAAGGCAAAGCGATCCAATGAGCCTCAATCGCCTGGCCAATCCTGAATTGAGCCGGGCGCTTGGCGTGCGGCCTATCGATCAGGACAATCCGCCGCCCATCTATTGGTGTAACTGGCGTTCGCCAAAGTCCTGCTTTGCCCATGCTTCTGACTGTTCCGAGGCGAATGCCGGAAAGCCGTGTTTCCTTCATATTGATGACGATCCATTCGTCGCTGGTGGACCACGGAACTCCGACCCTGAAATCGAAGCGATGCTGGCGAGCAGAGCACCAGCGCCCATCTACGCGCCGGTTCAGCGGCATTGGGTCACGCCCCACGAAAAATGCACTTCGCAGGACGGAACCAAGTCAGGTTACGTCAGCGATGGCGAGGGCGGCAGGCGGTGCGAATATTTCGTCAGCCGGCCCAGAGGCACAAAGCCTCGGATGCAACAGCAATAGGCTTTGCGCATCCCCCCCCAACCCCAATGACGAGGTATCCATGCCGTACAAACGCTTACGCCGCGCCGCCGCCGCCAGCCTGATTGCCGCTTGCGGCCTTGTATCGCTCTCGCATCTGACCAGCGCCGCCATCAGCGTGGCGGCGCTGGGGCTGGCCACCCCGGCCTGGGCGCAGACCACCACGCCGCAGATGGGCGCAGTCATCAGGAAAATGCCTGGCAATGCCTGTTGCGCCATTGTCGCGCCCAGCGACAGCAACGGCATTACCCGCCTGACCGGGCTGGAGCCGGGCGACTATCGCGTGCGCGTGCTGGAAGGCGCGGAGGAGACAGTCATGCGCGTCGGCCGCGACGGCAGGTTGGCCTATGCCTCTTATGAAAGCCTGAGGCGCGCCGATGCCCGCGCTGCTGACCCCCGCGCCCGCCGCGCTCAGCCGGTCGTCCGCCGCTGGGCCGAGCCGATCGAATTCGGCGAAGAAGGCGGCTCCGGCACGATCATTGCCATCGTCGCCGCTATCAGGGTCAATCCGGACAGCAGCAATGCCGATGAACTGACGCGCGGCACGGCCAATTCGCCAGAGACGGCGCGGATCATCATTGCCGACCGCGAAAAGAACGGCGCGTTCCGCAGCATAGAGGATTTCGCCGCGCGCATCTGCCCGCAAACCGATGTCGATTTCAGCGGGACGTCGATCAGGCTGGGCGATCACGTGGCCATCCTCGTGCCCGCTGCCAAGAGCAAGGGCGCCCCCGGCTTTCAGTGCAGCCGCGCCGATACCGGGCAGTTCAGCCTTTACGGCCGCAAACACAACTACGTCGGCCACGTGACGTTGCTTCGATAGGCCCATAGTCATCAGGAGATAGTGCCATGAACAAGACTGTAACTGCCGTCATGATCGCCGGATTTATGGCTGCATTTTCGCAACCGGCAGCCGCTGCCAAGGTCGGTGATCCGTGCACTCCGAAAGGCGGCGGGGCGGGGCATTTTGTGCGGACTTACGCCGCAGGGCTGCCCACCATCAAGTGCAAGGCAGACCCGACTGTTGCCAGGGATACGCCAGCAGTCACCGCAGAACGCCCGCGTCCTGCGGCTGATGAATTGGCGAAAACTCCGAAGCCGGAAGCATCGCCGAAGCGGTGATCTGTCAGCAAGCCTGAAACGTGGCGCTGCATGTTGCGGCTGCCGCATTGACGAATTTCAACCTGCAAAGAGGTGTAAGACCATGAAACTTGTGACAACCATCACGACTGCCACCGCAATGGCGCTGGCGCTGGGGGCTACCGCGGCCCAGGCCCAGGCCCTGCGCGATGCGGCGGCAGAATTCGACCCCGTCTCGCAGCCGGCCGACTGGGCCTATATGCAGCGCACGGGTGCCGGCTGCGTTACGCCGGGAAGCCTGCTGTCGGCCGGCTATAATCCCGCGCCGGGCCTGTCGGGCTATGTCACCGGGCCGATCCCGGTCGTTGCCAGGAACACGTCAGCTGGCCAGGTCACCTTCAGCACGATCAAGATCGACGCCGGCAAACTGTTGATGCACCCCGGTACGCGCGGGGAATGCGCAGTGGTTCGGTTCAAGGCACCGTCTGCCGGTTCCTATCTGGTCTCGATCACGATGAAGGCGGTTGATTTTGTCCAGCCCAATGTGGTGCGGGCCTATGTTTTCGGCAGCGGCGCGCCGGGAACGGCCGTGGGGGAAGTGTCAGTCTGATGCGAAACGTTCTCTGCCGGTCAAAGGTCCCCTTACCTGCGCAGCCGCTCAGGCCATGAGGTTTTGCCACTCGGCCAGGGCGGCCGAGCGGCGAAGCTTGTAAGTCTGGCGGTCAACGAGATGACGTTCCTGATTGAAGTGGTTGTAGATGGAGCCGTGCACTGAAACGAATTTCTGTAGTGACTGCATCTGCCTGAAGCGCTGCATCGCCCGTTCTCGTCGGCGGAAGGGTAGGTGTGAATTCTCCGCCCGATTGTTGGCGTGCCGACCGACCTCGCGGCGGGCCTCATTCCCCAACTCGCGCATCGCAGCAGGGTAGGATTTCAGCCCGTCGGTGACGATCGCCTCGGCTCGGCCATGGCGCTTCAGGGCTTTGCGCATGAACCGCAAAGCCGCGCCTTTGTCGCGGGTTTTGGTGACGTAGCTTTCCAGCACCTCGCCTTCGTGATCCACGGCGCGCCACAGGTAGTGCATCTCGCCGTTGATCTTCACGTAGACCTCATCAAGATGCCACCGCCAGTGCCGGAAGCCCTTCATCCGGCTAACCCGCTGGCGCCGGATATCGGCGGCGAACAGCGGGCCGAACCGATTCCACCACAGCCTGACCGTTTCATGGCAGATGTCGATGCCGCGCTCGAACAGCAGGTCCTCGACGTTCCGCAGCGACAGCGGGAAACGGACATACATCATTACCACGAGGCGGATCACCTCGGGCGATGAGTGGAAATACCGGAACGGATTGGCGGGTTTGCGAGGGCGGGGCATGGCCGCACACTACCCGCCGCGCCGGTCCATCGCTAGCGGTGCAATCCTTTTGACACTGCCTTCGCGGGCGATCGACAGGCCAAGGCCCATGCCGCTGCCGCGCTGCGCCGCCTGTCGGCCCTGACTGTAGGCATCGAAGGCCGCTGCGGCGAACTCGCGCGCCGGGTTGCAGTTCATCGGCCAGTGCGGCGAACAATGGCCCCAGCGCCACCGCCTCGCGCTGCACCGATACTGCCCCGCTTTCGATCCGCAGATGCTCCATCATCCGTTCCAGCATGGCATTGGCTTCGGCAAAGCCGTTGCGGACCCCGGCAATCGCGCGGTCGCGGCGCTGGGGATCGGCCTGGCGCGTCACCTGTTCGAAGAACAGCATGGCCGCCTGCAGCGGCTGGCGCAGATCGTGCGAGGCAGTGGCGATGAAACGGGTGCGGGCATCGCGCGCGGCCTGGGCATCGGCCAGCGCTACCGCCAGTTCCTTGGAAACCCGTTCAGCCTCCATCCGGCTTTCGATGGCCGAGCGGATCGCCTGCTTGAGAATCAGCGCGACCACCAGCAGCAGCCCGCCAAAGGCCATCAGGAACACTGCCAGCGATACCGCATAGGCGGTTTCCGACTGGAGGAAGAACAGCGCCGCCGATCCGAAGATGCTGACCACCGCGAACAGGTTGGTCCAGATCGATTCCGCTGTGGAAATCACCTGCCCGCTGATCGCCGCGGAATAGAACAGCACCATCAGCAGCCGCAGCGGCTCGCTGGCATAGGGCAGCAGCAGCCACACACTGGAAGCAACCGACAGGTCGAACAGCACCGCCACCAGCTTGCCGAACGGGCTCCAGTACCGTTCGATAGCTTCCGCGCCGGGGCGGAAGGCGAAATAGGCCAGCGGCGTTGCCAGCATCAGCACGGTAACAAAGCCCGTGCCCGCCGCCCACAGGTTCAGCCGCCAGGGCGGGGCCAGCGCTTCGAACAGGCTGTAGACATAGTACAGCGTGCCCCCGACCAGCAGGGTGAGCAGGCCCGAGAGGATGAATTCGAGTTCGGATTCGGCCGCGCGGATCGCGGTCTTGCCAGGTTCGGCTTGCGCCGGGCCGGAGGACTGGTCCGCCGTCACGGCCCGCCCAACTCAGATCAGGCCGGCGAGGTGGGCGTTGGCTACCGCCTCGGTCCGGTTATGGGCCTTCAGCAGCGCGCTGATCTGGGCGATGTGCGCCTTGACCGTTGCGGGCGAAATGCCCAGTTGCCGGGCGATTTCCTTGTTCGAAAGCCCGGTGGCGAGCAGTTCGAGCACGGTCGATTGCCGTTCGGTCAGTGGGCCGGGGCGAAGGGGTGGGGCCACTTCCGGCGGCGGCGCCACGGCCCTGGCGGCAGGCAGGCCGGCAAAGGCCAGTTCCTGGACCCGCTGGGGAATGTAGCGCCCGCCGGCCAGCACCAGCCGCACCGCCGCTTCGATCACCTCGGGCGGCGAGGACTTGGGCAAAAAGCCGTCAGCCCCGGAAGCGAGCGCGATGCGCAGGTCGTCATCGGATTCCGATCCGGAGAACACCAGCAGCTTGCCCGCGCCGATTGCCTGACGCAGCCGGGCAAGCCCTGCGGCGCTGTCTTCCCCCGGGATGTGGTAATCGACAATGCACAGGTCGGTCCCGCCGCCGCGCTGCACGGTATCGAGCGCCTGCTGGAAGCTGGTGGCAAGCGTTACCCGGGCATCGAAACCGGTTTCGACGGTCATCGCCAGGGCCTGGCCGACCAGCGGGTGATCATCGCAAATCACTACGTTCAAGGTTTGCGGTCCCCCTGGTGCCCGGCCGCGCATGATACCGCGAACCGGGCCTTTTCAAAGCGGCAATTGGCCCCTGGCAGCAGGGTTCATCCCATCCGGCTCTGATACTTCTGCGAGAACACATCGCGCCCGATGATCAGGCGCATGACCTCGCTTGATCCGGCAAGGATGCGGTTGATGCGCGCGTCGCTGAACATCCGGCTGATCGGGTATTCGTCCATGAAGCCCGCGCCGCCGTGAAGCTGGACGCCAAGGTCCACCATCTTCCATTCGACTTCGCTCGCCATCATCTTGGCCTTGGCGCCCATGTTGCTGCTCAGCCGCCCGGCGTTGTGTTCTGCCACGAGATGGTCGACGTAGACTTCGACCAGCTCGATCTCGGTATCCATCTCGGCCATGCGGAACTGGGTGTTCTGCTGGTCGGCCAGCGGCTTGCCGAACAGCTGGCGCTGCATCACGTAGTCGCGGGTGATGTCGAAGGCCTTGCGGGCGTGGGAAATCTGCCCGACCGCCGCGATCAGGCGTTCCTCGGCGAGGCCTTCCATAAGGTAGTAGAAGCCCTTGCCGGCCTCGCCCAGCTGGTTTGCCTTGGGCACTTTCACGTTGTTGAAGAACAGCTCGGCGGTGTCCTGCGCGGGCAGGCCCATCTTCTTCAAGTTGCGGCCGCGTTCAAACCCTTCCATCCCGCGTTCAAGGATCAGCAGCACCATCGAGTGCGCCTTTTCAGCGCCTGCGACCTTGGCGGCGACGATCACCACGTCGGCATTGATGCCGTTGGAGATATAGGTCTTCGAGCCGTTGAGCAGCCAGTGATCGCCCATGTCCTGCGCATTGCTGCGCATTCCCGCCAGATCCGATCCCGCGCCGGGTTCGGTCATGGCGATGGCCAGGATCGTTTCGCCCGAAACGCATTTGGGCAGAAAGCGCTGGCGCTGTTCCTCGCTCCCGAAACGGGTGAAGTAGGGGCCGACCAGGCGGCTGTGCAGCGTGTTGTACCACTGCTTGCACCCGGCGCGGGCGGTTTCCTCGATGATGATCTGCTCATAACGGAAATCGGCGTCGCCCATCCCGCCATACTTCTCGTCCGGCCAGATCATCAGGAAGCCCATGTCCCCAGCCTTCTTGAAGGCCGCGCGGTCGACGATCCCCGCCTCGCGCCAGTCCTCCATGTGCGGGGCGATCTCCGCCTCGAGGAACTTGCGATAGGCATCGCGGAACATGATCTGGTCTTCGGTGAAATTGCGCATCGCGCTCGTCCGCTCCCTGAAATTGATAGCTTGTCAGCAATGGCGGTTATGCCGAACCCGCTGCCCCGCGCAACGGATTCGTGCGCGCTCAGCCCGCTTCGTCGAGCAGCTTGGCCGTCTCCGCGCTGGTCCACTCGCGCGCGCCGGTATAGCGCCACACTTCGCGCCCCTTCGCATCGTAATAGATCGTCGTCGGCAGGGTTTGCGCGTTGTAGTGGAAGGCCAGATTGTTTTCCCCGTCGCGCCACGGGGCAAGGCCGGGCGCGCGCTCCTTCAGGAACGCGGCAACCTTGGCATCGGTGCCGCCGCCCCCAGTATTCACGGCGCTGTCGAGATCCTGGCTGACCGCCAGCACGGTCAGGCTGTCCGCGCGGTCCTTCGCCAGCTTGTCCAGCGCGGGCAGTTCCGCCACGCAGGGCGCGCACCAGGTCGCCCACAGGTTGATCAGCAGCGGCTTGCCCTTGAACGAGGCGAGGGGGGCCTGCTTGCCGCTGGCGTCCTTCAGCATGAAGTCAGGCATTGCGCTGCCCTGCTTGCTGCGGTCGAGCAGGCCGGATTCGGCCTTGGCCGCAGGGGATGCTTGCGGTTGCGCCGGGGGCGCGGTTTCCCTATCGCACCCCCCCAGCACCAGCGGCAGGCCAAGGACGGCAAGAGTGAGCGATCGGGACAACAGCATGAGCGGCTCCAATGCCCAGTCGGGCAACAAGATGTGGGGCGGACGTTTCGCCGAGGGACCCTCGGCGATCATGCGCGAGATAAATGCCTCGATCCCCTTCGACAAGGCGCTCTGGCGCCAGGATGTGGCCGCATCGAAGGCCCATGTTGCCATGCTTGGCGCGCAGGGGATCGTTTCGGCCGAGGACGCGGCGCTGATTTCGGACGGGCTCGACCGGGTCGCTGCCGAATACGAAGCCAATGGCGTTCCCGAAAACTGGGACCTTGAAGACATCCACATGACCACCGAAAGCCGCCTGGCCGAACTGATCGGCCCGGCGGCGGGGCGGCTGCACACCGCGCGCAGCCGCAACGATCAGGTGGCGACCGATTTCCGGCTGTGGGTGCGCGACGCAATGGCGCAGGCCGATGCGGGGCTGAAGGCGCTGCAGGTGGCGCTCGTTACCCGCGCCGCGGAGCACGCCGACAGCATCATGCCCGGCTTCACCCACCTGCAAACCGCGCAGCCGGTGACGCTGGGCCACCACCTGATGGCCTACTACGAAATGGCGCAGCGCGATCGTTCGCGCTTTGCCGATGCTCGCGCGCGCGCCGACCAGTGCCCGCTGGGCGCCGCCGCGCTGGCGGGAACCGGCTTTCCGATCGACCGGCACATGACCGCGCAGGCGCTCGGCTTTGCCGAGCCGACCCGCAACAGCCTGGATACCGTATCAGACCGCGATTTCGCGCTCGATTACCTGATGAGCGCTACGCAGTGCGCGCTGCACCTTTCGCGCCTGGCGGAAGAGTTCATCATCTGGGCGAGCCAGCCGTTCGGCTTTGTCGTGCTGCCCGATGCGCTGTCGACCGGCAGCTCGATCATGCCGCAGAAGAAGAACCCCGACGCGGCAGAGCTGGTGCGCGGCCATTCGGGGCGGATCGCGGGCTGCCTGACCAGCCTGATCATCACCATGAAGGGCCTGCCGCTGGCCTATTCCAAGGACATGCAGGACGACAAGCCGCCGGTGTTCGAAGCCGCCGGTCTGCTCACCCTGTGTCTTGCGGCGATGACCGGGATGGTCGAGGGCGCGAAGTTCCGCACCGAGCGGATGCGCGCGGCGGCGGAACTGGGCTATGCCACGGCGACCGACCTTGCCGACTGGCTGGTGCGGCAGGCGAACATCCCCTTCCGCGAGGCACACCACATCACCGGCGCGGCGGTGAAGCTGGCCGAAAGCCGGGGCGTGGCGCTGGATGCCCTGCCGCTGGCCGACCTTCAGGCAATCGACGCGCGGATCGACGAGCGGGTGTTCGCCGCGCTTTCGGTCGAGGCATCGGTGGCGGCGCGCGCCAGCTATGGCGGAACCGCGCCGCAGCAGGTAAGGGCGCGGGTGGCCGAAGCGCGCGTGGCGCTGGGTCTGGAGTGATTCGTCCGATGCGCCGTCTTGCCGCCACCGTGCTGATGTTTGCGCTGGGCGCCTGCGGCCAGCAGGCGGACCTCAAGCCCAAGGCCGGGCAGGCCATGCCCGGCGCGCCCTATGGCCGGGGCGACAAGCCCACTGCCGAGGAATTGCTCAAGGTCACGTCCCAGGCCGCGCCGGAGCGCAGCGTCGAACTGCGAAAACGGTCCGAGGAGCGTTTGCAAGACCCGTTCGACCTGCCCCCTTCCGACGAGTAAGTTACCCATGGACCATTTCGAATACCGCGACGGCGTGCTCCACGCCGAGGACACGCCCCTGACCGCGATTGCTGATGCGGTTGGCACCCCCGTTTACGTCTATTCGCGCGCCACGCTGGCCCGCCACGCGCGCGTGCTGCGCGATGCGCTGTCGATCCTGCCGCGCGTCCACATCGCCTTTGCGATCAAGGCCAACCCCAACCTGGCCGTGCTGCGGGTGATGCAGCGCGAAGGGCTGGGGGCGGACGTCGTTTCCGGCGGGGAAATGGCCCGCGCGCTCGCGGCGGGGATGCCGGCCAGCGACATCGTGTTCTCGGGCGTGGGCAAGCAGGCCTGGGAAATGGTCAAGGGGCTTGAAGAAGGCATCGGCCAGTTCAACCTCGAAAGCGAGGAAGAAGGCGTGGAGCTTGCCGCGCTGGCGGCAGAGCGCGGGCTGACGGCGAATTGCGCGCTGCGCGTCAATCCGGACGTCGATGCCCGCACGCACGAGAAGATTTCCACCGGCAAGGCGGAAAACAAGTTCGGCGTGCCGATCGACCTTGCTGCCGGGATCTATGCGCGCCTTGCCGCGCTGCCGGGGCTGAACATGCGCGGGGTGGCCGTGCATATCGGTAGCCAGCTGAGCAGCCTTGAACCGTTCGAGATCGCTTTTGCCAAGGTCGGCGCGCTGATCGCGGAGCTGCGGGCGAATGGCCAGACCGTGACCCATGCCGACCTCGGCGGCGGACTGGGCGTGCCCTACAAGACGGGTGAGGTGTTCCCCAGCCCCGAGGACTATGCCGCGATGGTCGCCCGCGCGACGCAGGGCTGGGACGTGACCCTGATGTTCGAACCGGGCCGGGTGATCTGCGGCAATGCCGGGGTGCTGCTGACCAAGGTCATCCGCGTCAAGCGCCCGTCCAACCGTCCTCCCTTCGTGATCGTCGACGCGGCGATGAACGATCTCGCGCGGCCGGCGATGTATGGCGCCTGGCACGATTTCGACGCCGTGGCACCCAGTGGCGAGAAGATGGTGGCCCACATCGTCGGCCCGATCTGCGAAACCGGCGATACCTTCGCCATGGACCGTGAAATCGACGCGGTGGCGGCGGGTGATCTCGCCGTGTTCCGCACCGCCGGAGCCTATGGCGCGACCATGGCGTCGAGCTACAATTCACGTGGGTTCGTGGCTGAAGTGATGGTCGATGGCGATCGCTTCGCCGTAGTCGCCGACCGCATCTTGCCCGAGGCGATCAGCGCCGCCGAGCGCGTGCCGGAGTGGCTGGATTAGTCCTCGATCCAAGGACCGTTCGCGTCGAGCTTGTCGAGACGCCGTGCGCAGGTGTCTCGACAAGTTCGACACCAACGGTTGATTGGCGCTGACTTCACGCAGCTTGGCAGTGGGCCAGCCCCCCGCAACCTGCTAAACCTTCGCCCATGCACAGCCTTCCCCTGTTCCACCGCATTTCCGGCCGGCCTGTCATCGTTGCGGGCGAGGGCGACATGGGCGAGGCCAAGGCGCGGCTGGTGGAGCGCGCGGGCGGGCTGGTGGTCGGCCCGGACAATCCCGAGGCGCGGCTGGCCTTCGTCGCCATGGCCGAGCCTGATGAACTGGCCGCGCGGCTGAAGGCGCGGGGCCTGCTGGTCAACGTGGCAGACCGCCCGGACCTGTGCGATTTCACCCTGCCCAGCGTGCTGGAGCGCGGGGACGTGCTGGTCGCGGTGTCGACCGGGGGCGCCTCTGCAGGCCTCGCCAAGGTGCTGCGGCTGCGGCTGGAAGCCTTGCTGCCCGCCTCGCTGGGCGCGCTGGCCACGGCCTTGGCCGGGGCGCGCGGCGCGATGCGCGCGCGCTGGGCCGACGCGGGCGAGCGCCGCCGCGCGCTCGATGCCGCGCTGGCCGAGGGCGGACCGCTCGATCCGTTGGCGCCGCATGACGAAGGCGCTGTCGCAAGCTGGCTGGCGGGCGGCGCGGCGGGGCATGGCGGTACGGTTGAATTCACGCTCGCCAGCGACGACCCTGATGATCTGACCTTGCGCCAGGCCCGCTGGCTGGGCAGCGCCGACCGGGTGTTCTACTCGCCCGGCGTTCCGGCGGCAGTGCTCACCCGCGCGCGGGCCGATGCGGTGCAGCGCGAGCTGGGCAGTGAGCCGCCCGCACCGGCGGACGGACTGACGGTCATCATCCGGCGGGGCTGAGCAGGATTTTCATCTGCGCCAGCGCGATCGGCTTCGCCCGGTCGTCCTGCCAGGCGGATACGTTGATCAGCGCGACGCGGCGGCCCGCGCGGGTGATCTGCCCGGCGGCAAAGGTGCGCAGTTCCGTCCCCCCGCGCATGAATTCCACCTGCACGTTGACGGGTTTGAGCA
Organism: Novosphingobium sp.; assembly: GCA_016719755.1. Classification (GTDB taxonomy): domain Bacteria; phylum Pseudomonadota; class Alphaproteobacteria; order Sphingomonadales; family Sphingomonadaceae; genus Novosphingobium. The sequence goes on from JADJYM010000015.1 coordinate 40,064, forward strand.
CCGCGTCCTCGCCCCGCCGCGCCAGTTCGGTGCGCAGCGCGGCGAACCCGGCCATCTCCATCAGGCCTGACAGCGCCCCGCCGTGGAGAAAGCCCGGGCGGCCCATCACCCGCTCGGAAAAGTCCATGAACAGCACGGGCACCCCGTCCTCGTCATGGTCAAGCTCGATGCCGAGCCCCAGGGCATAGGGGGGAAGTTCGTAGCCGGTCATTTGTAGGTCCCGTGGGTCGCCATGAAGATGCCTGTGGCATGGGCCACGGGATCGCCCAGGTCGCCGTCATAGGCCATGCCCCGCACGAAGGCGACCGAGCGGGTCAGCTTGTAGCATTCGCCGCGCCCGATCACCGTGCGCCCCGGCACCGCCGCGCGCATGTAATCGACGCGCAGGTCCAGCGTGGCATGGGGCAGAAAGCGCCCGATCATGGTCCACACCGACATCGAGGTGCAGTTGTCCATCAGGCTGATGATCGGGCCGGAGGCAAGGATTCCACTACCCGCCATGCCGGTCAGTTCCTCGCGCCAGGGCAGGGCCAGTTCGAACCAATTGGGGCCGTGCGCGTGATACGTCAGGCCGATATGGCCACCATGCCCGCGCTTGTTCATCAGCTTCGCCGCCAGCCCGGGGTTGAAGCCATCGCCGGGCTGCATTTCGTGGATCGAAGCCGGTTGTTCGCCTGTGCTCATGCCCGCTTCTCTGCTGTGAGCGAGGGGCCATTACAATCTTTTAATTCGGATTCCGGGGGTGGGCGGGCCGAACAGGGTGCGGCGAGGCAAGGGTGCCCCGCGCATTGAAGAGGAACGCCGATGAACCTTCCCAAGATCGACATTTCCGCGCTGCCCGATCTCGATACGCTGACGGGTGTGTTCGGAAGCCTGGCCAATCCGGGCCAGTCGCTGCAGTCGGATGATTCCATCGTGATCCTGATGGTCTTCATCTACGACATCCTGCTTCCGCTTCCCTGAGCCGCAGGCCTTCCGGATGCTTATCCGCCCGGAACTGGAGGCGCTGCGGCGTGACGACACGCCGCAGCGCCAGGCCCAGGCCCGCCTGGCGGAGGTGCTGGCGCGCTGGCGCGCCGGCCCCGCCGCCCTGCTCGACCACGAGCTTGCCCGGTTCGGCGAGGGAGCCGAGCTCGACGATCTGACGCTGCTTGCCGCCCTGTTCGCGCCGGGTGACAAGGCGGCGGACGGTTTCATCGCCGAGCTGGTCGCACGGCTCACCGCCGCGCTGGGGCGGGACCCGCTGGGGCAGGTGCCGCTGCGCCACTACACCGACGATCTGGTCACCACGCTGATGCTGGGGCGCTCCGCCGGCGCCACGCTGACCTTGCAGGCGCTGGACGGGGCGGGGCTGGTGCGGCGCGCGGCGCCGGTTTCGGCCAGCTTCCCGCCAAGCGAGACGGTGGAGCGGGTGCTGGCCGGATCTGCCCGGGCGGAGCGGGTGCGGATCATGGCGGCGCGGCCCGGCGCGGCCGATCTCGACACTGCGGAGGTCGATCTGGCCCCCGGCTTGGTCCAACGCCGCGACGGATCGCGCGAGGCGCTGATCCTGCGCGGCGTGGCGGGCAGCCTCGTCACGCTCAAACTCCAGCGCCGCATGGCCGATGGCGCGGTGACGCATGAATACCGCCTGGCCGATGGCGCGCTGGTCCATCAGGCGGCGGGCAGCCCGCGCGACAGCCGGCTGGAATTCACCGCCGCGCTGCTGGGCCGGATGGGCCGGACCGATGCCGCGCCGCTGCTCGGCGCCATGGCCGAGGAAAACGGCAGTCCCGCGCTGCGCTGGCAGGCGCTGCGCGAATGCCTCGCGCTCGATACGGCAACCGGCTTTGCCGCGCTGACTGCGCTGGCGCGGCGCAGCGATGATCCGCTGTGCGGCCCGGCCGGCGCGCTGCGCGCGCAGCTGATCGAAGCCTATCCCCAGCTGGCAGGAGTCGCCCCATGCCCCGCGTGATCCAATGCCTTGACGAGCGCGCCGCCTCGCTGGCCGAAACCTGCGATGCGCTCAATGGCAGCGGCTTCGATCCGCATGACGAGGACAGCCTGACCCATGCCGCGCTGTGGTTGCGGCGGCTGGGCAACGATGCCGATTTCCTGGGCGACATCCTGATCGACCAACTGGCCCAGCGCCACCGCGAGGACATTGCCGACAACGCCTACAGCCCGCAGGTGATCATGCTGGCCCCGCCCAACGGCACCTACTTCATCCGGGCCAACATCTGGCCCTCGGCGCAGGAACACATGGTCCGCGCTTCGGGCGGGGATTCGTTCGTGCTGGGGCTGCCGCACGATCACAATTTCGATTTCCTCACCCTGGGCTATTTCGGCCCCGGCTACTGGAGTGATTACTACGAATACGATTATGGCGAAGTCACCGGCTGGCGTGGCGAGGCGGTGCCCTCGCTGCGCCACATCGAGCGTTCGCGGCTGGAGCAGGGCAAGCTGATGCTCTATCGCGCGCATATCGACGTCCACGCGCAGTACGCGGCGGATGCCTTGTCCGTATCGCTCAACATCATGCACACCACCGGCGCGCAGGGCTGGCTGGACCAGTATCGTTTCGACCTGGAGCGGCGCGAGATCGGGGCGATTGTCTCGCCCGGCCCCAGCGAGGCCTTCCTCAAGCTGGCGGTGGCGCTCGGCAGCGGCGAGGCGCTGGATCTTGCCAGCCGCTTTGCCCGGCGCCACCCCAGCGACCGGCTGCGGCTGGCGGCCTGGGACGCGCTGGCCGCGCGCGAGAGCGATGCGGCCGCACGGGACGCGCTGTGGTGCGAGGCTGAAGCCGCGGGCAGCCGGTTGGTTGCGATGGAAGCGAGGGCGCGGCGCGGCGCACTGATCGAGGTCTGATGACCTGCACCGGTTTCCGTTCGTATCGTCGAGACACGTGTACGCAAGCGTGTCTCGACTAGCTCGACACGAACGGACTTCAGGGCAAGAGGGAAGGTCTTACCCGAACCCGCTGCCCGCCAGCGCATCGATCGCGGCTTGCAGGATCACCGCCGCCGCCGCCGAATCGATCCGCGTGGCGCGCTTGGCGCGGCTCAGGTCCTGGGCGATCAGGGCGCTTTCGGCGCTGGCGGTGGACCAGCGCTCGTCCCACAGCAGCACCGGCAGATTCAGCGCTTCGGCGACATTGCGGGCATAGGCGCGGCTCGACTGGCTGCGCGGGCCTTCGCTGCCGTCCATGTTGAGCGGCAGGCCGATCACCACGCCCTTGACGGTGCGCTCCGCCACCAGCGCGGCCAGTTCCAGCCGGTCGGCGCCGAACTTGCCGCGCTTCAGCGTCTTGCCGGGCGAGGCGAAGCGCCAGCCGGCATCGCAGAATGCCGTGCCGATGGTCTGGGTGCCAAGATCCAGCCCCAGCAGCGCGCCTCCCTGCGGCAGGGCCGCGCGCATCTCGGCAACCTGCGCGGTGATCACCGCGCCGCTTTCCAGGCCGTCACCCGGCGCGCATAGTCGGCGCGCAGGTTTTCCCAGAACAGCGGCACGTCATAGACGTGGTAATTGTTCCCCGGCAGGACATAGAGCCCCATGGTTGGCGCTCCGCCGAGCGACAGCGTTCCGTCCGGGCGGCACCCGGCAGGGGTGTAGGCGGGCTTGATCGTCCCGTCCTTGAGGCTGTCCCTGGGCACCAGCGTGCCAAGGTTGGCGCTGGCGGGGGCGCTGGCGCCCTGCGTGCCGGTCAGCGGGTTCCAGCACAGGAACTTCGCGCCCGCCAGGTTCGCTCCGTCCAGCCCCTTGTAACGGGCCATCGATTTGGTCATCGCCTCGGCGTCATAGGGCTCGCCAAAGCTCAGCCAGCTGGCGACGCAGCCCGGTTGATCCGGCGCGGTGCAGGCGGGCAGACCCATCTTCGGCAGGTCGTTTTCCAGCGCCACCGGCCAGCCCACGGCATAGACCGCCGCGATCCGCCCTGCGATAGGCTTGCCCGCGACCCGCTCGGCAATCAGGCGGCGCAGGTGGAAGGCGCCCTGGCTGTGCCCGGCCAGCACGATCGGCCGGTCCGTCGCTGCCTGCGCGACAAACTCGTCGAAGGCGGCCAGCACGTCGCCATAGGCGGCGTCGAGCGCCTGCTGCCCTTCGGGCTTGGCAGTGAAAAAGGCGCCGAACGCAGCCTGACGATAACGCGGCGACCAGACCTCTGCCGCATTGGCAAAGGGACTGGCAAGCCCGCGCAGGAACAGGCGCGCGCGGTCCTGCGATTCGGCATCGTCCAACGGGGCGTTCCAGGCGTTGCGGGCAAGGTAGCTGGTCGGATGGACGAAGAACACGGCGGCATCGACCGGAACGGCGGGCCTGGCCCCTTCCGGTTGCCAGTGGACGGGATCACCGCTCAGCCCGGGGCGGGCGAACCACAGGGCATTGCCGGAATAGCGGCTGGCGGGCATCGCCGTCGGGGCGGTGAAGGGCTGCGAGGGCACGAAGGCCAGCTGCATCAGCCGGTCGCCCGCGAACTGGAAGGCCAGCCCCGCCGCCACGAACAGCGCGATCAGCACGGCCACGAGATAGAGGAACTTTCTCGCCATCAGGTCAGGTCCCGGCCGCTTGGTTCGAGGCCTCGTTGCGCATCGAGCGGTGTTCGAGCGCGACCTTGATCATCGCCACCAGCGGATCGGCCAGCGCCAGCCCCAGCACACCGAACAGCGCGCCCATGATCAGCTGCGCCCCCAGCACCAGCGCCGGGGCAAGATCGGCGGTGTGCTTGGCGATCATCGGCACGATCAGGTTGCCATCGACCGTCTGCACCACGACATAGACGATGATGCAGTAGATCCCCATGTCGGTGCCGCCGGAAAAGCCCACCAGCACCATCAGCGCGCCGGAAATCGGCGCACCGATGTTGGGCAGGAAGGCCAGCAGGCCGGTCAGCACCGCCAGCAGTCCCGCCATCGGCACGCCATAGACGGCCAGCAGCAGCCAGGTGCCAATTCCCTCGACCAGCATGCCCAGCAGCCGCCCGGCGAGCAGACGGCGCAGGGTCTTGCCCATTTCCAGGGCGGTCTCCTCGAATCCCTTGCGCTCGGCGGCCGGCAGCAGCCAGGCGAAGCCGCGCCGGTAAAGCTGGGGTTCGACCGCCAGGTAGATGCCCAGCACCGCGATCAGGAACATGGTGGTAAAGCCGCCCAGCACGCCCCCGACCGCGCTGGTCAGCTGACCCAGCCCGCCAGCAACCTGATTGACGATGCCTTCCAGCGACTTGATGTCGATCGCCGCGCCGTTGGCCTTCAGCCATTCCAGCCCGCGCAAGGCCTGGGCCTGGACGATTTCGGGCAGCTGCGCGGCCTGTGCGGCGATCTGCGACCCGGCGTAAAGGCTGGTCCAGACCAGGAAGCCCAGCGCCGCGATCAGCACGATGGCTACCCGCCAGCCGCGCCCGATCGGCAGGACCCGGCCCAGCAGCCGCGCGCCCCCGTCGATCATCGCGGCAAAGACCATGCCGCCGAAAATCACCAGCAGGGGTTCGGCAAGGTAGATCGCCAGGCCGGTCAGCACCGCCATGCCGATCCACACCGCCGCGCGCTTCGCTTCCTGGCGCAGCAGCGGATCGGCGATGTCGGCGGGACTGGCGCTCTGTTCGGGAAGCTCTGCCCGGGCGATGGCGGCGGCGCGCGGCCGACGCGCGCGGCGGCGGGGGGAGGGGGCCTCTGCCACAGCCGGAACGGGCGGTTCGCTGCCTTGCGCCATCAGTTGCCTTTCTGTTGCACCATGTCGGGGCGCAGGCTGCGCCCGCTGCGGCCATCGCGCAAGGCTCCCCACCACGAAAGCGGATTGAGCTTCTGCGAACCGTTGAGCGAGAAGGTGACGAATTCGGCCCGCCCGCCCACGTCGGACAGCGGCACCGGCCCGCCCAGGCCATTTTCCCACAGCACCGCGCGGCTGTCGGCGGAATGGTCGCGGTTGTCGCCCATCACGAAGACGTGGCCCGCGGGCACCGTGACCTCGTCCATGGTGTCAAGCTGCTGGCGCAGGTGGTCGAAGATCCGGTAGGTGGCGCCATTGGGCAGCGTTTCACGGAAGGTCGGCAGCTCGATCACCTCGCGGCCCGAGGGCAGGCGGGTGCGATAGGCGGCAAATTCGGCATAGCAGTGCTGGCCGAAATCGCAGGTCAGTTCGGGATCGGCGGGCAGCTGGACGGGCGGTTCCATCACCTGCGGCACGGGCTTGCCGTTCAGGATGATCTGACCGTCCTTCACCGCAATCCGGTCGCCCGGAAGCGCGACCACGCGCTTGATCAGGTCTTCCTTGCGGTTGCGGGGGACAACGATCACGATGTCGCCATAGGCGGGCGTGCTGCCCATGATCCGCCAGTCGCTGCGCGGCAGGAAATGGAAGCTCACCGAAGCCCAGTTCCAGCCATAGGCATATTTCGACACGACCAGCCGGTCGCCGACCAGCAGGCTGGGCATCATCGAGATCGAGGGGATGTAGAACGGCTTGGCGATCAGGCTGTGAAACGCCAGCACGGCGGCCAGCATCAGGGCAAGGCCGCGTATCTCGGCAATCCAGTCGATCCGTTCCTTGGCGGGCGCGGGGGCTGGCCCGGTCGCGGCGCTGGCGGGGGCAGACGTGGTTTCGCTCTTCGGATCGCTCACAGCTTGCGTGCCTCGATGACTATGAAGGCCTGGGCCCATGGGTGATCGTCGGTGAGTGTCAGGTGAACCACCGCTTCGTGGCCATCGGGAACCAGCCGGGCCAGCCGCGCCGCCGCCCCGCCGGTCAGCGCCAGGGTGGGGGCGCCGGTATGGAGGTTGACCACACCGATGTCGCGCATGAACACGCCGGCCTTGAAACCGGTGCCGACCGCCTTGGCAAAGGCCTCCTTGGCGGCGAAGCGCTTGGCCAGGGTGCCGGCCTTGGTAAAGGGGCGGCGCGCCGCCTTGGCGCGCTCCACCTCGGTAAAGACGCGCTGCTCGAAGCGTTCGCCGAAGCGTTCAATCGAACTGGCGATCCGCTCGATGTTGCACAGGTCCGACCCGATCGCGATGATCATGCGCGCGCGGCGTCCATCAGCTCGCGCATCCGCCGCACGGCGGATTCCAGTCCGGTGAACACCGCCTCGCCGATCAGGTAGTGGCCGATGTTGAGTTCCGCCACCTGGGGAATCGCGGCGACCGGCATGACATTGTCATAGGTCAGGCCGTGGCCCGCGTGCGGCTCGATCCCCTCGCGCGCGGCGAGTTCGGCCATGGCCGACAGGCGGGCCAGTTCGCGCAGTTGCGCCTCGCCCGCCGCATGGGCGTACTCGCCGGTGTGGAGTTCGATCACCGGGGCCTTCAGCCGCAGCGCGGCCTCGACCTGGGCTTCCTCGGGCGCGATGAACAGGCTGACGCGGATCCCAGCGTCGGTCAGGCGCTGGACGATGGGGTACAGCCGGTTGTGCTGCCCCGCGGCATCCAGCCCGCCCTCGGTGGTGCGCTCCTCGCGCCGTTCGGGAACGATGCAGGCGGCGTGGGGGCGGTGGGCCAGCGCAATGGCCAGCATTTCTTCGGTCGCGGCCATTTCCAGGTTGAGCGGCAGGCCGGTGGCGGCCTGAATCCGCGCGAGGTCGGAATCGCGGATATGGCGACGATCCTCGCGCAGGTGCGCGGTGATCCCGTCGCCGCCGCAGGCCGCGACGATTTCCGCCGCGCGCACCGGATCGGGGTGATCGCCGCCGCGCGCGTTGCGGATCGTGGCGACATGGTCGATGTTCACGCCGAGACGGAGCGGGATGGGCATCGTTGTCCTCAGGTCTGGGCGCGGCTGCCCGGCTTGATCGCGGGCGTGGCGGCAAGTTCGGGCGGCACTTCGTCGGGCGCCCAGGTGGGGAAGTTGAGGGCGATCAGCGGGTAGAAGGGCACGCCCAGGTCCACGCTGCCGGCTGACCGGTCGACCAGCGCGGCGGCAGCGATCACTTCGCCCCCGGCCTGCTCGATCGCCTGAATCGCCTCGCGGCTCGACAGGCCGGTGGTGACGACGTCCTCGACCAGCAGCACCTTGTCGCCCGGTTCGATGGCAAAACCGCGGCGCAGCTCGAACTTGCCGGTGGGTCGTTCGACGAACATTGCCTCGAGTCCCAGGGCTCGGCCCATCTCGTGGCCGATGATCACCCCGCCCATCGCGGGCGAGACCACCCGGGTCAGTTCCTTCTTCAGTTCGCGCGGGAGCCTGGCCGCGAGCGCGAGCGCGAGGCGGCTGGCGCGCATCGGATCCATCAGCACGCGGGCGCACTGCAGGTAATGGGCGCTGTGGCGACCCGAGGAGAGAAGGAAATGACCTTCCAGCAGGGCCTTGCTCGCCCGGAACTCGGCAAGCACGTCGTCATCCTGCATGGTCTGAATGGCCTTTCGCTAATTTAAGGAGGCCCTGTTGCAGGGCCGTCCATGATCAGTGTCAAAAATTCCCCTAGAGGCGCTTGAGGTGCCCCGCAAGCGCGCGTATAGGCCCCGTGAAAATCTGTCTCCCAAGGGGGCGGAAGGGGGCATGGTTGTTCTTCCGCCGGCATAGGAAAGCGAAAGCACAGGAACGATGAGATTCGGCCAAAATGCCCGCGTCGCGGGTCGCACGATCAAGGCATTCGGCGTGGCGCTCGCGCTGCTCGCCGCGCCGCAGGCCGCGTTTGCACAGGACGCCGCCGCTGTGGCCAGCCCTGCCGCCAGCGCCGCCGCCACGAGCGAGGCGGCCCCGGCCGCCGCGCCCGCCGCGCCCGCCGCTGCCGAAGCGGTTGCCGCTCCGGCCGCTGCTCCGGCGCCGGCGACTCCGGCCGTCGATCCCAACGATCCGCGTTTCAAGATTGCCGAGGGTGGCTACACTCCGATGGCGCCCACCGCGGGCAAGGGCATGCCGGTCGATAAGGGCATTGCCCTGCAGGACCAGTATTCCGAAACCGGCGAATATGCCCGCTGGATGCACGATGCCATCCTGATGCCGGTGATCGTCGCGATCTCGCTGCTGGTGCTGTTCCTGCTGATCTACATCATCGGCCGCTACAACAAGCGCGCCAACCCGGTCGCTTCGAAGACGAGCCACAACACCCTGCTCGAAGTGATCTGGACCGGCGTGCCGGTGCTGATCCTGGTCGCCATCGCGGTGCCCTCGATCACGCTGATCGCCAAGCAGTTCAAGCCGGCCCCGGCCAAGGCGCTGACCATCAAGGCGACCGGCAACCAGTGGTACTGGACCTACACCTATGTCGACAACGGCGGGTTCGAAGTCATCTCGAACATGCTGAAGGAAACGAACGAGGTGAAGGAGGGCGAGCGCGCCCGCACCGACGTCGATGGTCCGGCGCAGCTGGCGGTTGACTACCGCATGGTCGTTCCGGCCGGCGAGCCGATCCGCATGGAAGTGACCGCCGCCGACGTGATCCACTCGTTCGCGGTGCCTTCGCTGTGGTTCAAGATCGACGGTGTTCCGGGCCGGATCAACGAAAAGGTGATGTTCATCAAGGAACCGGGCGTCTACTTCGGCCAGTGCTCGGAACTGTGCGGCGTTCGCCATGGTTATATGCCGATCGCGATCGAGGCCCTGCCGCGCGACAAGTTCAACGCCTGGGTCATGACCCAGGCCGGCGGGAAGATCGACGGGCTGCCCGAAGCGCCCGCCGCCGCGGCCGCCGCTCCTGCCGCAGCTGCCGCTCCGGCCGCCGCCGCTCCCGCTTCGCCGGCTCCCGCCGCCTGAGCCCCCGCATTTAGGACAAGGTTCCAGACGCCATGGCTACCACCGCCGACACATTCCAGGCCCACGACGACGCGGGCCACGCGCATCACGATCATGATCACAAGCCGGGCTTCTTCGCCCGCTGGTTCATGTCGACCAACCACAAGGACATCGGGACGCTGTACCTGATCTTCGCGATCTTCGCGGGGCTTATCGGCGGCGCCTTCTCGGGCTTCATGCGGCTTGAACTGGCCCAGCCGGGGATCCAGCACCTGGGCACCATTGCCAAGCTGTTCGGCGAACCCAACGCCACGTTCGACCAGTCGCTCCACCTGTGGAACGTGCTGATCACCGCGCACGGCCTGATCATGGTGTTCTTCATGGTCATGCCGGCGATCATCGGCGGCTTTGGCAACTGGTTCGTGCCGATCATGATCGGCGCGCCGGACATGGCCTTCCCGCGCATGAACAACATCTCGTTCTGGCTGACCGTGGCGGGCTTCATCTCGCTGCTGACCTCGGCCTTCGTGCCGGGCGGCGCGGGTAACGGCGCGGGCATCGGCTGGACGGCCTATGCGCCGCTTTCGACCCAGGACAAGATCGGCAATCCGGCAACGGACTTCGCGATCTTCTCGCTCCACCTCGCGGGTGCGGCGTCGATCATGGGCGCGATCAACTTCATCACCACCATTCTCAACATGCGCGCGCCGGGGATGACCCTGCACAAGATGCCGCTGTTCGTGTGGTCGGTGCTGGTTACCGCCTTCCTGCTGCTGCTGGCTCTGCCGGTGCTCGCCGCGGCGATCACCATGCTGCTGACCGACCGCAACTTCGGCACCACCTTCTTCGATCCCGCCGGCGGCGGCGATCCGGTGCTCTACCAGCACCTGTTCTGGTTCTTCGGCCACCCCGAAGTTTACATCATGATCCTGCCGGCCTTCGGCATCATCAGCCAGATCGTCTCGACCTTCTCGAAGAAGCCGGTGTTCGGCTACCTTGGCATGGCCTACGCGATGGTTGCCATCGGCGTGGTGGGCTTCATCGTCTGGGCGCACCACATGTACACCGCCGGCCTGTCGGTCGACACCAAGATGTACTTCACCGCTGCAACCATGGTGATCGCCGTGCCCACCGGCATCAAGATCTTCTCGTGGATCGCGACGATGTGGGGCGGTTCGATCGAGTTCAAGTCGCCGATGGTCTGGGCGCTGGGCTTCATCTTCCTGTTCACCGTGGGCGGCGTGACCGGCGTGGTCCTGGCCAACGGCGGCGTCGATGACGTGCTGCACGATACCTACTACGTGGTCGGCCACTTCCACTACGTGCTCTCGCTGGGCGCGGTGACGGGCCTGTTCGCCGGCTTCTATTACTGGTTCCCGAAGATGAGCGGCCGGATGCACTCCGAGTTCCTCAGCCACCTGCACTTCTGGGTGTTCTTCGTGGGCGTGAACACGATCTTCTTCCCGATGCACTTCCTGGGCCTCCAGGGAATGCCGCGGCGCTATCCGGATTACACCCCGGCCTATGCCTACTGGAACGAGATCGCGAGCATCGGCTACCTGATCCTGCTGGCATCGATGGTAATCTGGTTCATCAACATCATCTATGCCTTCACCATGGGCAAGAAGGCGGCCGACAACTATTGGGGCGAAGGCGCGAACACGCTGGAGTGGACCCTGTCGAGCCCGCCGCCGTTCCACCAGTTCGAGACCCTGCCCGTCATCGACGACAAGGCTCACCACTGATCGGATCGGCAACTGCCGAAACACGAAACGCCCCGGCCAGCCGCCGGGGCGTTTTCGTTTGGGAAACCCATTTCGTCGTTGCGAGCGGCGCAGCCGCGCGGCAATCCATGGCGCAAGAGCTCTGCCGCTCTGGATTGCTTCGTCGCTGCGCTGCTCGCTAGGACGATGCAGGATGACGGAGGGCGCTATCCTCCGGCGAACAGGAGACGCTGAATGCCCGAATTCCGCACCATCGATACCGGTGAAGTGAGCCTGCGCTGCGCCATTGAAGGGTCAGGCCCGCTGGCGATCATGGTCCACGGCTTTCCCGAAAGCTGGTATTCGTGGCGCCACCAGATCGGCCCGGTGGCCGGGGCGGGCTTCACTGCCTGCGCGATCGACGTGCGCGGCTATGGCGGGTCGGACAAACCCGAACCGGTTGACGCCTATGCGATGGAGCGGCTGATCGGCGATCTTGTCGGCCTGGCCGATGCGCTGTCTCCCGGTGAGCCGGTGGTGCTGATCGGGCATGACTGGGGCGCGCCGATCGTCTGGAATTCGGCCTTCACCCGGCCCGACCGGTTCCGCGCGGTGGCCGGCCTTTCGGTACCCTTCGCGGGCGCGCCGCAGCGCCCCTTCACCGAGGTGTTCCGCGAGGCGTTTACCTCCAGGGGCCGGTTCTTCTATCAGGAATACTTCCAGCAGCCCGGCGTGGCCGAGGCCGAGGCCGAGGCCGATCCGCGCGCTTTCGTGCGGCGGATGATGTATTCGATTTCGGGCGACGTGCCCGAAGGCGATTACTGGTCCAAGCCCGCCGGCGCGACCTTCCTGGAAGGCCTGCCCGACGTGGCCGACCCCGAGGGCCTGCCCGCCTGGCTCAATGACGCGGACCTTTCGTTCTACGAGGGCGAGTTCAGGGCATCGGGCTTTCGCGGCCCGCTCAACCGCTATCGCAACCACGAGGCGGACTACGAATTCCTCAAGGCCTGGGCGGGCAGGCAACTGGAGCAGCCATGCCTGTTCATCGGCGGCAGCCGCGATCCGGCGACCACGCTGTTCGGCGGCGTTGCCGACCCTGTCGCCATGATGCGGATGTTCGCGCCGCGCGTTGAAGGGCACGTTCTGGAAGGCTGCGGACACTGGACCCAGCAGGAGCGGCCGCAAGAAGTGAACGCATTGCTGATCGACTGGTTGAAGCGACTCTGAGCAGGCCCTATAGGGCGCGCGACATGACCGCTTCCGCAGCCTCCGCCGCCCATCCGCTACCGGCCGACTGGCGCGATTTCTTCGCGCTGACCAAGCCCCGGGTGATGAGCCTGGTGATCTTCACCGGCCTGTGCGGCCTGCTGGCCGCACCGGTTTCGATCGATCCGGTTATCGGCTTCACCGCGATCCTGTGCATCGCCCTGGGGGCGGGCGGTTCGGCCGCGCTCAACCAGTGGTGGGAAGCCGATCTCGATGCCATGATGAAGCGCACCGCCAGCCGCCCGCTGCCCGCCGGGCGGATGGAGCGGACCTCGGCACGCGATTTCGGCGTGGGCCTCTCGGCCGCCTCGGTGATGATCATGGGTGTCGCGGTGGGCTGGCTGGCGGCGGCGATCCTTGCCCTGTCGATTGTCTACTATTCGGTGGTCTACACCGTCTGGCTGAAGCCGCGCACCCCGCAGAACATCGTGATCGGCGGCGGGGCCGGGGCCTTTCCGCCGATGATCGGCTGGATCGCGGCGACCGGCGAGGTCACGCTGATGCCGGTCCTGCTGTTCGCGATCATCTTCTTCTGGACCCCGCCGCATTTCTGGGCGCTCGCGCTGTTCGTGGAAACGGACTACGCCAAGGCCGGAATCCCGATGATGCCGGTGGTTGCCGGGCACCAGTCCACCCGTCGCCAGATCCTGGTCTATGCCGTGCTGATGCTGCCGATCAGCCTGGCGCCGTTCTGGCTGGCCGTCGCGGGCTGGCTCTATGGCGCATCGGCGCTGCTGCTGTCGGGCGTGTTCCTGCTGCTGGCGCTGCGCGTTGCGGTGTTCCGGGGCGGCGCCGGCGATATGGACATGCGCCCCGAAAAGCGCCTGTTCGCCTATTCCGTGCTGTACCTTTTCGCCCTGTTCGCCGCGCTGGTGGCGGACCGTTACCTGGTGGGATGATCCGATGACACTGCCTTCGACGCCCGATCCCGAACAAGAGCGCAAGCGCATCCAGCGCGGCCGCAACATTGCGGTTGGCCTGCTGCTGCTGGGCCTGGTGGTGCTGTTCTACTTCATCACCATCGCCCGGGTGGGAGGATAGGCCATGGCATTTGCCACACTGCTTCCCGCCGACCCGAAAGCGCGCACCGCGGTGCTGGCGTTCGGCGGCGCGCTGGCCATGCTGGGGCTGGGCTTCGCTTCGGTCCCGCTGTACCGGATCTTCTGCCAGGTCACCGGGTTCGGCGGTACCACCATGCGCGCCAGCGTGGCCGAAGCGGCGACCATCAAGACTGCGACCCGCACCATCTCGGTCCGCTTCGATGCCAATATCGACCGCGACCTGCCGTGGCGCTTCGCGCCCGAGCAGGTAACCCAGGAAATGCGCATCGGTGAACGCAAGCAGGCCTTCTACCGATCGGAGAACCTCAGCGGCAAAGCGGTCAAGGGGGTGGCAAGCTTCAACGTCTCGCCCGCACAGATGGGCAAGTATTTCAAGAAGATCGACTGCTTCTGCTTTCAGGAGCAGACCCTTCAGGCGGGGCAGAAGGTCGACATGCCGGTGATCTATTATGTCGATCCGGCGATGCTGGACGATCCGGACACCAAGGACATCGAACAGATCACCCTCAGCTACACCTTCCACATGGCTGCGGATCAGAACTGAAAGGCACTGGACCGGTCCGGTCCGGCGCGATAAGGGCAACACGAATTTTCGCCTCCGGCCAGCGCTGCCGGGCAGGGACAAACGGGGATTGAAGCACAATGGCCGGTACCAAGAACCACGATTATCACATCCTGCCGCCCGATCTCGTGCCGCTGACCACCACCATCGGCGCGCTGACCTTTACCAGCGGCATGGTGCTGATGATGCACAAGCTGCCGGGCGGCCACGTCGTTCCGTGGGCCGGTCTCGCGCTGCTGCTGTTCGCCATGTACCAGTGGTTCACCAAGATCGTGCACGAAGCGCGCGCCGGGGATCACACCCCCGTGGTGCAGCTGCACCAGCGCTATGGCATGATCCTGTTCATCGCTTCGGAAGTGATGTTCTTCGTCGGCTGGTTCTGGGCCTTCTTCGACTTTTCGCTGTTCCCCAGCGAACTGTCCGAAGCAGTGGCCGGGCAGTGGCCGCCCAAGGCGATCGAAGCGGTGATGGATCCGTTCGATCTGCCGCTGCTCAACACCCTGATCCTGCTGACTTCGGGCACCACCGTCACCTGGGCGCACCACGCGCTGATCCACGGTGACCGCGATGGTCTGAAGAAGGGCCTGTGGGCGACCATCGCGCTGGGCGTGCTGTTCTCGATGATCCAGGCCTATGAATACATGCACGCGCCGTTCGGCTTTGGCGGCAACACCTATGGTTCGGCGTTCTACATGGCGACCGGCTTCCATGGGTTCCACGTCATCGTCGGCACGATCATGCTGATCGTCTGCCTGGTGCGCAGCTATCAGGGCGATTTCACGCCCAGGCAGCACTTCGGCTTCGAAGCCGCCGCGTGGTACTGGCACTTCGTCGACGTGGTGTGGCTGTTCCTGTTCGTCGCGGTCTATGTCTGGGGCGGCTGGGGCTATCCGGTCCACTGATGGCAGACACCGGTAATGGTTCGAAGGGGCAGCCCGGCCTGGCCGAGGCTGCCCTTTTCGGTCTTTGCCCCAAGTGCGGAGCAAAGACCCTGTTCGCGGGCTATGCCAAGTTCGCCCCGCGCTGCCGCGCCTGCGGGCTGGACTTTGCGCAGTTCAACGTCGGCGATGGCCCCGCCGCGTTCCTGACCATGGTGATCGGCGGCCTGGTGGTCGGCCTGGCGCTGTGGCTGGAATTCACGCTGCACCCGCCGTTCTGGGTTCATGCCCTGCTGTGGATTCCCATGGTGTTCGGCTCCACCCTGTGGGGCCTGCGCGTGACCAAGGCTGCGCTGCTGACCGCCGAGTTTCAACGCAAGGCGCGCGAGGCGACGGGCCAGGACCTGCGCGAGGAATGAAACTCAGCCGCATTCCGGTGCTGCCCACGATCGTCGTGGCGATGGCCGCGACCATCATGGCAATGCTCGGCTTCTGGCAGCTTGACCGGATGAGGCAGAAGGAAGCGCTGCTGGCGAGCTATGCCAGCAGCGAAGGGCAGGGGGCGGAAGTCGCCTGGCCTGCCGATCCCGCCGCAGCACAGGGCCTGCTGTTCCGCCGCAGCCGCTTTGATTGCCGCCCTGCCGGCCCCGCTCAGCCGATGGCGGGCCATAATGCGCAAGGGGCGACGGGCTGGGCGCATATCCAGTCCTGTGTGCTGCCGGGCGGGCAGCGGGCGCAGCTGGTGCTGGGCTGGGCCCGCGATCTTGAACCCCGGCAATGGGCGGGCGGCGAAGTGACCGGCACCATCGCCCCGGGCGCGGGTCAGGAGGTGCGGCTGGTCGCCGATCCGCCGCTCGCCGGGCTTGAGGCCAGCGCGAAGCCTGATCCACGCTCCATTCCCAACAACCACTGGTCCTACGCGGTGCAATGGTTCCTGTTCGCGGGCGTGGCGCTGGTGATCTACGCGCTGGTGCTGAGGAAGCGGCTGAAGGCGTAAGGCTGCCAGCCCGGGGGCCCGGGGGGGGGGGGGGGGGGGGGGGGCCCCCGTCCCCAGGGCAGGCTTTCAATTCAGCGCGCATCGGTCTAACGCGCGCGGCGATGGACTATATCAGCACCCGTGGCAGCGCTCCGGCGCTCGATTTCGAAGGCGCTACGCTGGCTGGGCTGGCGAGCGACGGTGGGCTTTATGTGCCGCGCGAGTGGCCGCGCTTCAGCAGGGACGAGATCGCGGCCATGGCCGGGCTGCCCTATGCCGAGCTGGCCGCGCGGATCATGCAGCCGTTCGTGGGTGACAGCCTGACGCCGCAACGCCTGCTCGAACTGACCACCCAGGCCTATGGCCGCTTCGCGCACAAGGCGGTGACCCCGCTGAAGCAGCTGGACGAGCAGCAGTGGCTGCTGGAGCTGTTCCACGGCCCCACGCTGGCGTTCAAGGATGTAGCGCTGCAACTGCTGGGCCTGCTGTTCGAGGAGTTCCTGGGCCGGGGCGGCGATCCGCTGACGATTGTCGGCGCAACCTCGGGCGATACCGGATCGGCGGCAATCGATGCCGTGGCGGGCCGCGCGCGGGTCGATATCTTCATGCTCCACCCCAAGGGGCGCGTATCAGACGTCCAGCGCCGCCAGATGACCACGGTGCTGGCCCCCAACGTCCACAACATCGCGATCGAAGGCACGTTCGACGATGCCCAGGCGATGGTGAAGCGGATGTTCAACGACACCGCGATGACCAGCCGGTTTTCCATCGGCGCGGTCAATTCGATCAACTGGGCGCGGCTGATGGCGCAGGTGGTCTATTACTTCGCCGCCGCGCTCCAACTGGGCGCGCCGCACCGCGAGGTGGCCTTCGCCGTGCCGACCGGCAATTTCGGCGACGTCTTTGCGGGCTATGTCGCGGCGCAGATGGGCCTGCCTGTCAATCGGCTGATCGTGGCGACCAACGTCAACGACATCCTCCACCGCGCGCTGGCCAATGGCGACTATTCGGCCGGCACGGTGACGCCCACCGCAGCCCCCTCGATGGACATCCAGGTGTCCTCCAACTTCGAGCGGCTGCTGTTCGATCTGAACGGCCGCAACGGCAAGGCGCTGGCAGAGCAGATGGCCGGGTTCGAATCGACCAGGGCGATGCAGCTGACCAACGCCCAGCGCGAAGGCGCCGCCGCCCTGTTCACCAGCGCGCGGGCCGATGCCGACCAGATGGCTCAGGCGATCCGCTGGGCCTGGGAAGAATGCGGCGAGCTGCTCGATCCGCACACCGCGATCGGACTTCACGCCGCGCGCGCCGCCGGCATCGCGCCGGAAGTGCCGGTGGTGACACTGGCCACCGCCCACCCGGCCAAGTTCCGCGACGCAGTGGAACGCGCGACCGGCCAGCGCCCGACCTTGCCGACCCGGATCGGCGACCTGTTCGAGCGCGAGGAGCGGATGGTCGAGCTGCCGGGCGACTACGCCGGGATTGCCGATTACATCGCCGCTCACGCCGTGCCGCGTGGGTAGATGTGCCGGGGCCCTTGGCTTCGCTCGTCGCTGAACCTCGATTGCTGACCGGCACCGGCTGGGCCGACTATGGCCTGGTCGATTCAGGCCATGGCCGCAAGTACGAGCGCTATGGCCCCTACAGCTTCATCCGGCCCGAGCCGCAGGCGCTGTGGACCCCGCGCCTGACGCATTGGGGCGCCAATGGCGAATTCGTGCCCGGTTCTGACGAGGACGGCGGCGGGCGCTGGGCCTATGGCGCGGCGCCGCCGCGCGATGGCTGGCCGCTGACCTGGCCCAACGGGGATGAAACGGTGCGCTTTACCGCCCAGTGCACCCCGTTCCGCCACCTGGGCTTCTTCCCCGACATGGCCCCGGTGTGGGACTGGATGGGACAGCAGTACGGCAGGGAGGCAAACGACGCTGGCTTCGAAAGCCTCAACCTGTTCGGCTATACCGGCGTCGGCACCCTGGCGCTGAGCCGTTACGGCCGCGTCACCCATGTCGATGCCAGCAAGAAGTCGGTCGCCCAGGCGCGCGAGAATGCCGCGCTGGCCGGGATGGCGGACCGTCCGGTGCGCTGGATCGTTGACGATGCCGCCAAGTTCGCCGCGCGCGAGGTGCGGCGCGAACGGCGCTATGACGGGATCATCCTCGATCCTCCCAAGTTCGGGCGCGGGCCGGAAGGCGAAGTCTGGCGGCTGGAGGAACACCTGCCCGGCCTTGTCGCCGATTGCCGCCAGTTGCTGGACGAGCGCAGCCGCTTCCTGTTCCTCACTGTCTATGCCGTGCGGATGAGCTCGCTGGCGCTGGGCGGGCTGCTGGACGAGGTTTTCGCCGATCTGCCCGGAACCATCGAGCACGGCGACCTGGCCGTGCGCGAGGACGGACCGGACGGGCGGCTGCTGCCAACCGCGATCTTCGCGCGCTGGACCTCGGCGTAAATTGTAAGTAAGGCATACAAATGGCCGATAGCCTGATCCTGGAAGTCGCCGATTTCGAACACGATGTCCTGACCGGCATCTATTCGGAGGAAACCGGGCGCCCCCAGCCGCTGCGCTTCAGCATCGCGGTGCGGCTGCGCGCGGCGGAGCGCTATCTGGCGGACACCCCGCTGGAGGCCAGCAAGAACTACATGGACCTCAAGTTCGCGGCGTCAGAGGCGCTGCCGCAGGGCGTCCACTTCAAGCTGATCGAGGCTGTGGCGGACCATGTCTGCGAAACCCTGTTCGTGCAGGATGAGCGGGTCGAGGCGGTGACGGTGAAGATCGTCAAGCTGGCGATCAGCGAGAATGGCGAAAAGATCGGCATCACCCTGACGCGGGAGCGGCGCTGATGCGGCGAATCGCGGTGGAAGGGCTGCCCGCCGATCCGCTGGCGGCGGCGGCGCGTTTCCATGGTGAGGTCGTCCCAGTGCTGGCGGAGGACGACGATCTGCTGCTGGTCTTTCCGCCCGCCGACCACACCCATCGCGGCTGGCGGCTGGCCGCTGTGCAGATGCTGGCGCGCAGCCTTGCGCCGTGCCGGGTCAACGCGGTCGCTTCGGCCAGTGACGACGCGATTCGCGCGGCGGAACGCTATCTGGGCGAGGCGCCCGGTCTGACCGGGCAATATCTGCCACTGGATGACGAAGGCGCCGGGGCTGTGCTACAAGCACGGGCATGAACCTCGTCGATCAGTTCCAGCGGCGGATCACCTATCTGCGGCTTTCGGTGACCGATCGCTGCGACCTGCGCTGCACCTATTGCATGCCGGAGCGGCAGACCTTCCTGCCGCGCGCGGAAGTGCTGACCCTGGAAGAACTGCACCGCCTGGCGCTGGGCTTCATCGGCCGCGGCGTCACCAAGCTGCGGCTGACCGGCGGTGAGCCGCTGGTGCGGCGCGACATGATTGAACTGATTCGCGCGCTGGGGCGCAAGCTGGGTGACGGACTGGACGAACTGACCCTGACCACCAACGGCACGCGTCTGGCCGAATTTGCCGAAGACATCGCGGCGGCCGGGGTGCGCCGTATCAACGTCTCGCTCGATACGCTGGACCGCGCGTCCTTCGCGCGGCTGGCGCGGCGCGATTGCCTGCCCCAGGTGCTGGAAGGCATCGCGGCGGCGCGTGGCGCGGGACTGAAGGTCAAGCTCAACACCGTGGCGCTGAAGGGTGTCAACGCGGACGAGATCCCGGACCTCATCGCCTGGGCGCATGGGCAGGGCATGGACCTGACCCTGATCGAGGTGATGCCGCTGGGCGAGGTCGATCAGGACCGCTTCGATCATTACCTGCCGCTCGATACGGTGCGCGCCGCGCTGGAGCGGCGCTTCACGCTGACCGCCAGCCCGCACCGCACCGGCGGCCCGGCGCGCTATGTCGATGTGGCGGAAACCGGGGGGCGGCTGGGCCTGATTATGCCGCTGACCGGCAATTTCTGCGATGGCTGCAACCGGGTGCGGGTGACCGCCACCGGGCAGCTGCATCCCTGCCTGGGCGGGACCGAGCAGGTCGATCTGCGCGCCGCGCTGCGCTCGGCCGATCCGGATGCGGCGCTGGCCGATGCGCTCGCCACGGCGATGCGGATCAAGCCGGAGCGCCACACATTCGCAATTCGCGGCCCGGGCGAGGCCCCGGCGCTGGCGCGGCACATGTCGGCAACCGGGGGATAGCATGGCGAAACTGGTGTTTCTCGGGCGGCTGGAAGATCTGGCCGGAGGGCCGGAGCGCGAGGTTGCGCCGGGGCCGCTGGAGGCGGTGCTGGCCACCCTGCCGGTCGAACTGGCCGTCGCGCTGCTGGGTGACCGGGTGCGAATCGCCCGCAATGGCGAACTGATTACCGAACGCGGCGGCATCGTCCTGGCCGAGGGGGACGAGATTGCCTTCCTGCCGCCGGTCAGCGGGGGCTAGGCGTGGCCGCGGACGTCCGCCTGCTTGCCGATCCATTTGATCCCGCTGCCAAGCTTGCCGCCTTCACCGCCGCGCACCCCGCAGCGGGCGGGGTGGTCAGCTTTCTGGGCCAGGTGCGCAGCGGCGAGGGGGTGGAGGCGCTGGAACTGCGCCACTATCCGCCGCTCACCCTGCCGGGGATGACGGCGCTGGGGCAGGCCGTGCTGGCGCGCTGGGCGCTGGATGGGCTGCTGATCCTCCACCGCCACGGACAGATGACGCCGGGCGATCCGATCGTGCTGGTCGCCGCCGCCGCGCGCCACCGCCGCGATGCCTTCGCCGCCGCCGATTTCGCGATGGATCACCTTAAAAGCGATTCGTGGTTCTGGAAGCGCGAGCGGCGCGGCGGGGAATGGCGCTGGATCGAACCGCGCGATCAGGACCACGCCGATCTGGCCCGCTGGGGATAGGTCAGGTGGCGAGGGCGCCCCTGAGGCCCGCCAGCACGGCATCCTCCTGCGCCACCATGTCGAGCACCAGGCCGCGCGCAAATTCGATGGCCGTGGTGTCGGTCCCGGCGATTCGCTCGGCAGCGTAAATCGCGTCGAGATCGGCGAGCGCGATCATCGCCTCGCTGCGCTGCGATTCGAGGTCGGACAGGGCGATGGTTGCCTCGGCCCAGGAATCGGTGGCCACTGCCGCGCCCGATGCAGCGCGAATCCGGGCGATGGCACCCGGCGCGTTCTGCCGGAACCGCGCGTCCGCGATGCGTGCGCGGGCGACCAGCGCCTCAAGCTTGCCCAGCACTTCGGCCGATGGCTGCGGCGCTGGGGCAGGGGGCGGCGGGGGCGGCTGGGGATACTCCGCCGCGCGCCGCGCCAGAGTGGGATAGCGCGCCGCATCGCTGGCACAGGCGGCAAGGGCAAGGCTGGCTGCACCCAGCAGCAGGACATGGGATGGACGGCGCATGGGCGTGTCTTAGCAAGGTGCGGGAGTGTTTGGTAGGGTGTGGGAATCTTCCATCCGCCTGACGGCGGTGCGGGAAGCCCGTCCGGGCTTCCCTTGCAACACCAGCCCGCTCCCCCGGCCCGACCCCCCCTTTATGGTACCCTGTGGGTGGTCGGGCCGGGGGAGCGGGCTGGTGTTGCAAGCCAATCGCGGAGGCGATTGGCGCACCCGGCAAACGACTCTGCTATGGGAAGCGAAATGCCTTTCGATCCACCAACCGGTCAGGAACTGCGTTGACACCCGCGAATGCTTCATTTAGGGGCGGCGCTTCTTCCGGCACCCTGCCGTTTGGCGGGAAGGTCGGCGCGCCGCTGGCGACTGGCTGGGCGGAAAGTTGATAGAACGGAATAGGGCATCATGTTCGCAGTAGTGCGCACGGGCGGCAAGCAGTATCGGGTTGCCGCCGGAGACAAGATCGCGGTTGAAAAGCTGGCTGGCGAAGCCGGTGAGACCATTACCCTGGGCGACGTCCTGCTGGCCGGCGACGGCGGCGAGATCAAGGATGCCAAGGGCGTCGTGGTTTCGGCCGAAATCATCGCGCAGGCGAAGTCGGAAAAGGTGATCGTCTTCAAGAAGCGTCGCCGCCACAACTATCGCCGCAAGAACGGCCATCGCCAGCAGATGACCCTGCTGCGCATCCTCGCCGTGGGCGGTGCTGCCCCCGCGAAGAAGGCCGCGGCCAAGAAGGCCGCTCCCGAAGCCGCCGCGGCTGCTGAATAAGAATCCGGAGTAGATCGACATGGCACACAAGAAAGCAGGCGGCTCCTCGCGCAACGGTCGCGATTCGGCCGGCCGTCGCCTTGGCGTGAAGAAGTTCGGCGGTCAGGAAGTGATCGGCGGCAACATCATCATCCGTCAGCGCGGCACCCGCGTGTACCCCGGCGCCAACGTCGGCATGGGCAAGGATCACACCCTGTTCGCGCTCACCGAAGGCCGCGTGCGCTTCCATGATGGCAAGCTGGGCCGCAAGTACGTGTCGGTCGACATGGCAGTTGCCGCCGAATAACGGATGGTCGATGACGGGCCATCCTCGATGGGATGGCCCCGCCGGACACACGAGCCGGCCGAACGAGGGAGAGGGGCCAACCCGTCTCCCTTTTTTGATTCTCCCTCAGCCGCCCGACACCGGATGCCCCGCAGGCGAGGCATCCCGGCGCAGGCGTAATGGCTTTGTCACTTCGCCGCCCTAGAGCGGGCCTAGCGGGGTGAACGACGGGAGATTGAGACAATGTTCATTCGCAGCGAAAGGCTGTTCCTGCGGCCCGGCTGGCCCGAGGACTGGGAAGAGCTGCTTGGCCGTATCGGCGACGAGGCGGTGGTCAGGAACCTGGCCCGCGCGCCCTGGCCCTACACCGCTGACGATGCGCGCTGGTTCGCCAGCCAGCCGCAGGATTCGCGCTGTCCGCACTTTTTCGTGACCCTGCCCACCAGCAGCGCCCCGGCGGAACTGATCGGATGCGTGGGCCTGGCCGAAAGCGATGGCGAGGTCGAGCTTGGTTACTGGTTAGCGCGCGAGCACTGGGGAAAGGGCTATGCCACCGAAGCCGCCCGGGCAGTGCTGCGGCTTGCCAGGGTGCTGGGCCACCGCGAGATCGTGGCCGGCCATTTCATCGACAATCCCGCCTCGGGCGCGGTGCTGCGCAAGGTCGGGTTCCGGCCGACCGGGCACCTGCGCCAGCGTTTCAGCCTGTCGCGGGGCTATGTCGCGCAGTCGGTCGAACATCGCATCCGGCTTGGCCCGCCATGCGATTGCGATGGCGACGATGACACCGCCGGGGTGATGCGAGCGGCCTGATCCCAAACGGAAAGGTCCCGCCAATTGGCGGGGCCTCTCGCGTTTACAGGCATGGAGCCGTTCAGATCGCCAGCACGGCGTCGGGAAACTCGCTCTCCGCCTTGCCGATCAGCGCGCGGTCGTCGTGCTTCCAGGGGTGGAAGCCGGGCATGAAATAGGCGAACCACGCGGGGACGATCTTGCGCAGCACGCCCGGCGTGCCGAACAGGTACCAGGCCAGCTTCGCCTTGATCTTCCACCCGGTCAGCCCGTCCTGCGCCAGCAGGTCCAGCGTGTCGTTCCAGCGATTGCGCACGAAGCTCTGGGTGATCAGCAGCATCATCAGCGACTTGAGCTTCCAGCGCCGCCAGCGGCTCCAGCCCTTGGTGGCGTGGAGATAGGTGTCGAAGGCCACGCCCTTGTGCTCAATCTCCTCGATCGCGTGCCAGCGCCACATCGCGGCGGTTTCAGGCTCGGCGTCCTTGAAGTGCTTGGGATTGGCAAGGAATTCGTGCGCCATGATCGCGGTGTAGTGTTCCAGCGCGATGGTCGCGGCCAGGTTCACGATCGGCGGGCGCTGCTTGATCATTCCCATGACTTCTTCAAGCCGCTGGTCGATCTTCTGCATGTCGTAACCCGCCGCCTCGGCCGCGGTGTTGAATACGATATGTTCGCGCGTGTGGTTGATCTCCTGCTTCACGAAAGCGCGGATTTCCGCCTCAAGCTTGGGCGAGGCGCCATCGCGGAAGGCCTTGACCGATTCGATGAACATGGCTTCGCCGCGCGGGAAGGTGGCGGACAGCGCGTTGTGCCAGGCCGATCCGATCGGATCGCCGCCCAGCCACCAGCGGCTGGGGCGCTGCTCGCGCCCGAAGCGCTGGTCGCGCACGGTGATAACCAGGTCTGCCGGGGTCGGAACCGCCTTGCCCGATGCGGCGGCGGGTTCTACGTCGAGCGGGAATTTAGTCGGTGCGTTCATTCCTCCAAAGCTAGTATAACTTACACCCATGTCAATAAGAAAACGCCTGACCCAGGAAGAAAGCCGCCTGGCCGCGCTCGAAGCGGCGCGCGCGTTGCTGATCGAGCTGGGTCCGCAGGCTGTCACGCTGAAGGCCGTGGCCACGCGAATCGGCCGCACCCATGCCAACCTGCTCCACCACTTCGGGTCCGCATCGGGGCTGCAAAAGGCGCTGGCGGAATATCACGCCGAACAGGTCTGCGAAGTGATTGCCGAAACGGTAAAAGCCAACCGCGCGGGCGAGGGCGGATCGCCGCGCCAGATCGTCGACCTGGCCTTTGACGCTTTCGACCGCGAGGGCGGGGCGGCGCTGGCCGGGTGGATGCTGCTCCACGGCAACGAGGATGCGCTCGATCCGCTGGTCGAAGTAATCCATGATCTGGTCAACGAACTTGATGAGCATGGCGCGGGCAAGATGCGCCCGGCGGCCCACGCGCTGTGCATGATGGCGCTGGGCGATGCGATGCTGGGCGCGCCGCTGACCCGCTCGCTGGGGCTGGACCGCGATTCGGCCCGCGAAACGGCGACCCGGATGCTGGTCGAGGCAGCGGT
Organism: Novosphingobium sp.; assembly: GCA_016719755.1. GTDB lineage: Bacteria > Pseudomonadota > Alphaproteobacteria > Sphingomonadales > Sphingomonadaceae > Novosphingobium. The sequence goes on from JADJYM010000015.1 coordinate 64,874, forward strand.
TGTTGCGGGAATTGCGCCGGTCCAGGCCTGCTGAGCGGCTTCCCTCATCCATCGTCATTGCGAGGCCCGCAGGGCCGCGGCAATTCAGAGGTGGTTTAGGCCGCAACTGGATTGCTTCGCTGCGTTCGCAATGACGATGGGGGCGGCGCGATCAGGCCGGGTTAGGCTCCAGCGTCATCCAGTCCGGACGCCATTCGGGCCGGATATCCTCCACCCGGCGGTGATCGACCGCAAGGCCCAGTTGCGGATAAGCGGCGCGCTGGCGGGCCGGGTCGCTCTCCGCCAGCGGCACCACCACCAGCCGCCGGTTGACCTTCTGCCGCCAGTTCATCCGCGCGGTGTTCTCCTGGCCGACGTAGCAGCCCTTGGTGAAGGATACGCCGTTCAGTTCCGCCGCGTTGCATTCCAGCCAGAGCAGGTCGCCCAGTTCGCCCGTACCTTCACAGACGCCGTGCGAAAGGCGGTGCGCAAGCCATTGATCCTCGGCGCTTGTCCCCTCGGGCGCGCCAAGCCAGCGCTGGCCCAGCGCGGCCAGGCGCGGATCGGGGGAAGGGCCATCGCCAGCCTGCCAGTGGACCGCAAGTGCTGCGTCCACGGCAATGCCGATGCGGCGGCGCAGGCGGTAGAGGGACAGGCGCTTGGCCAGCGCCTCGGCCGTCGCAGCCTCGCAATCGAGCAGCAGGTCCGCGCCATCGGGCCAGACCAGGAAATCGAATAGCGCCTTGCCCTGGGGAGAAAGCAGGCCGGCCCAGACCGGCAGCGCGCCGGTCACGTCATGGGTGACGAGCCCTTGCAGAAAGGCGCGGACATCCTCGCTCGCTTCAAGCGGAGTCAGGCGGATCACGGCGCGGCTGGTCAGGCGGGTAGCAGTCATGGGAAGGAAGGTGGGGGCTGGGGCGGCGGTTGGCAATGCGCGTTGTCGCGCCGACAGCGCGACACGAACGGATGGACGGGGTGGGGACCTTTGACGAACGGCATTGCCGGACGACAAGCTGTCATCGCGGGAAACGCTGCGGTATGGGCGCGCCATGACCAGCACCGCGAATCGCCTGACCATCCGCCGCCCCGATGACTGGCACGTCCACCTGCGAGACGGCGCGGTGATGGCGGGCGTTGTGCCCCACACCGCGCGCCAGTTCGCGCGCGCCATTGTCATGCCCAATCTCTCGCCGCCGGTCAGCACCGTGGCGGAAGGTGCGGCCTATCGGGACCGCATCCTTGCCGCGCTGCCGCAGGGCACGGACTTTACCCCGCTGATGGTCAGCTACCTGACCGACGGGATCGCGCCCGAAGAGCTGCGGCGCGGATTTGGCGAAGGCGTGTTCACCGCCGCCAAGCTCTATCCCGCCCATGCCACCACCGGATCGGCCCACGGCGTCACCGATGTCGCCAATATCCATCCCGCGCTGGAGGCGATGCAGGAAATCGGGATGCCGCTGCTGGTCCACGGCGAAGTGACCGACCCGGCCGTCGACATCTTCGACCGCGAGGCGGTGTTCATCGAGCGGGTGATGATCCCGCTGCTCGCCCGCTTCCCGGCGCTGAAAGTGGTGTTCGAACATATCACCACGGCTGATGCTGCCCAGTTCGTTGAGGCCGCCGCGCCGCACGTGGGGGCGACGATCACCCCGCAGCACCTGCATATCAACCGCAACGCGATGTTCGTCGGCGGGATCCGTCCGCACGCCTATTGCCTGCCGGTGGCCAAGCGCGAACACCATCGGCTGGCGCTGCGCAAGGCAGCGACCGGGGGCAGCGCGAAGTTCTTCCTCGGCACCGACAGCGCCCCCCACGCGGTTGCCGCCAAGGAAGCCGCCTGCGGCTGCGCAGGGATATTCAACGCGCCGTTCGCGCTGGAAAGCTATGTCGCCGTGTTCGAGGAGGAAGGCGCGCTGGACCGGTTCGAGGCCTTTGCCTCGCTCAATGGTCCGGCCTTCTATGGCCTGCCGGTCAATGCGGGCACGGTGACGCTGGAAAAGGCGCCGTGCGAGGTGCCCGCCGTGATCGATGCGAACGGCACCCCGATTGTCCCGTTCCACGCGGGCGAAACGCTAGGCTGGCGGTTGGTTGGCTGATCTGCGGCGCGCGGCGATCAGGTCCCAGACGAACAGGGCAATCGCCGCCCAGATGATCGCGAAGCTGGTCAGCTTGAGCGGATCGAGCGGCTCGCCGAACACGGTCAGCCCCAGCACGAAGACCAGCGTGGGCGAGGAAAACTGGACCATGCCCAGCAAGGAAAAGTCCATCCGCCGCGCGGCGATGGCGAACAGCAGCAGCGGCACGGCGGTGATCGCCCCGGCGGCGGCGATCAGCGCGCTGATGGGCAGGTCGCGGCCAAAGCTGGAGCCTGTCGGGCTGCCTTCGAACCACAGCACGGCGGCGGCGGCGGGCAGGGCCAGCACCATGGTTTCCACCGTCAGCCCCGGCAGCGAACCGACCGGCACGAAGCGCCGCACCAGGCTGTAGCTCGACCAGCTCAGCGCCATCGCCAGGCTGATCCCCAGCATATCCAGCGCGCCGCGCGCCAGCAGCGCGACGCCCACGCCGGACAGCAGCACGGCCAGCCATTGCCGCTGGCTCAGCCTTTCGCCCAGCAGGGCGGTGCCCGCCACCACCTGCAGCAGCGGGGTGATGTAATAGCCCAGGCTGGCGGCAAAGACGTGTCCGGCCTGGATCGCGGCGACATAGATCGCCCAGTTCGCGCCGATCAGCAGTCCGCTCAGCACCAGCAGGCGCAGCACGCGCCAGTCGGTCAGCGCCGCGCGCAGATGTGCCCCCTGTCGCAGCGCGACGATGAACAGCAGGCAGAACGGCAGGGTGAACAGCACGCGCCAGGCGACGAATTCGATCGCGGGAACCTCGCGCACCAGCATCAGGTAGAGCGGCAGCAGCCCCCAGACGAGATGCGCCCCCAGCGCATAGGGCAGGCCGCCGCGTGGGGGCTGGGGGGCAGGACCGGTCATCGCAGCGGGCTAGCGGCGCGGCGGGGCGGGGGCAAGCGCGGCTTGGCTGCTTGCTGACAGCCGCGTTGCGGGCCGTTCAGATTCGAGGCGTTATAGATGAACGCATCGAATCACGGAGTACGTGCCATGACCCTTCGCTTCAAGACCGCCCTCATCGCCCTTGCCGTTCCCGGCGCGCTGGCCGCCGCCACCCCGGCGCTGGCCGATGGCGGTTCCTACCGCGATGGCTATCGCGGCGACCAGTACCGCGGCGATCAGTATCGCGGCGACTATGGGCGCGGGGACTATGGCCGGGTCGATTACCGCCGGGGCGATACCTATCGCGGCGACTACCGCCGGGGCGATCAGTACCGGGGCAACTATCGCGGGTCCTACGGCGGTGCCTACAACGGCAATTATGGCCGCTATGATGGTCACTACGGCGAGCCGGTCTATGCCAGCACCCGGGTGTGGCGGGGCAGCAACGGCAACTACCACTGCCGCCGCCAGGACGGGACCACCGGCCTGCTGATCGGCGGTGCGGTTGGTGCGGTGCTGGGCCACGAAGCAGCCGGACGGCGCGGTGACCGCACGGTGGGCGCGCTGCTGGGCGGAACGGTCGGCGCGCTGCTTGGCCGCGAAATCGACCGCAGCGATTCGCGCTGCCGTTAAGCCCGTTCAACACGATCGCAGCACCGGGTCGCGCTGTTGTGCTGCGGGGAACGCCCCCGGTCTTGTGGCCGGGGGCGTTCTTTTCGTCTGGCACTGTTTCCGCCGGGGCCGATCGTGTCGAGCGAAGCCGGGACACGGACTGCGCCAAGGTGTCTCGACTTCGCTCGACACGAACGGCACAAGGGACGGGATCAGGGGAACCCGGCTTGCGCTCGTCACTGTCCATTCGAATTGCCATTCTGTCCCTCCCGCTGCTGCTTGCGGCTTGCGGGGACGGGGCGGACAAGCCCGATCCGCGCAGCGACCGCGATCCGGCGATCAGCGGCGCGCTGTCCGATCCGCTGATGACCGATCCCGATCTCGCATCGCAGAACGAGGGCGGCGCGGTGCTGAGCGGCGGAGGCCCGGCAAGCGGCGAAGTGCCGCGCCCCAAACAGGGTCCAGAGGAAGTGGCGGCGGCCCGCGCGGCGGCTGAGGCGCTGCTGGGGGGCAAGGTTGCACCTGCTCCCGCCCCGTCAGCAACCCTGCCGGAATCGCGGCTGGCCGGGGCTTTCACGCCGCAGGCCATGGCCGATGCGCTGGCGCTGGCTCCCTCCGCTTGCAAGCAGAAGCTGAGCTACGGTTTTGGCTGGGCGGGGGCGTTGCCGGCCGAACTCGCCCCCTATCCGCGCGGCCATACGCGCGTCGCGGCGGGCAGCGATGCGGCAGGGTGCAGGCAGCGCGCGGTGAGTTACCTCACCCCGTTGCCGGTCAGCGAAGTGATCGATTTCCACTTTGCCCGCGCCGCTAAGCTGGGCGCCGAGCGGCGGCGCGAGGGCGCGGACGAGGTGGTGGCCGGCAGCAAGGGCGGCCAGCGTTTTGCCATCCATGCCCGCGCGGCGGAGGGCGGTTTCACCCAGGTGGACGTGGTGACGGCGGGGTTCTGAGACGCAGCTCGTTGCCAGGCTGGGGCGCCGGTTCGCTCAATCCGTTCGTCATTACTGCGCTCCGCTCGCAATGACGTTGCCTTGGAAACCGGGGCTGCCTCAGCCCTCGCGCAGGCCCACGCCGATCATCGCGCGCGGCTGTTCCATCTCGTTCGAGGCAACCGGATAGGCGCAATAGTCCGCCGCGTAATAGGCGCTGGGACGGTGGTTGCCCGACAGGCCGACGCCGCCGAACGGCGCGGCAGAGCTGGCGCCGTTGGTCGGGCGGTTCCAGTTGATCACCCCGGCCCGAACATTGGCCCAGAAGCGGTTGTATTCCTGCGGATTTCCGCCGACCAGCGAGGCGGACAGGCCGAACCGCGTGGCGTTTGCCTCGGCAATTGCCTCGTCGAAATCGCTGACCTGCACCACCTGGAGCAGCGGGCCGAACAGTTCCACGTCCGGGCGTTCCTTGACCGTTGTGACATCGATGATCGCGGGGACAGGAACGGCAGATCGTCGCGCGGGCGGACCAGATGCTTGATCGCGCGGCCACCGTGGCTGAGCAGGTAGAGGAAGCTTTCGGTCAGGCCATCGGCCGACTGGTTGTCGATCACCGGGCCCATGAAGGGGCTGGGATCGTCAAACGGGGCGCCGACGATGATCCGGTCGGACAGGCGCTTCACTTCGGTGATCAGCGCATCATACATGGTCGACTTGACGATCAGCCGCCGCGCGGCGGTGCAACGCTGCCCGGCGCTGGTGAAGGCTGACTGCACCACCAGCGCGGCGGCATCGGTGACCTTGGGCGTGTCCCAGACCACGATCGGATTGTTGCCGCCCATTTCCAGTGCGACGATCTTGTCCGGCCGGGCGGCCAGTTTGCGGTTGATGGCGATGCCGGTGTGGGCAGAGCCGGTGAACAGCACGCCGTCCACCCCTTCGTGCGCGATCAGTTGCTGGCCTTCCTCCGGCCCGCCGACCAGTAGCTGGACCACGGCGGCGGAAATGCCCGCGCGGTGAAAGCATTGCAGCAGCAGTTCACCCGTGGCGGGGGTCTTTTCCGAAGGCTTGAACACGATCGCGTTGCCCGCGATCAGCGCGGGCACGATGTGGCCGTTGGGCAGGTGCGCGGGGAAGTTGTAGGGCCCCAGCACGGCCATCACCCCGTGCGGCTTGTGGCGCACGGCGGCGGTGCCCTGCATGGCGTTGTCAAGCTTGCGCTGCGAGGTCCGGTCCGCATAGGCGCGGATCGAGATCTCCACCTTGTTGATGACGCTTTCGACCTCGCTGCGCGCTTCCCACAGCGGCTTGCCGGTTTCGCGCGCGATCAGGGTGCTGAGCTTGTCATTCTCCTTGCGCACTTCATTGGCGAAGCGGCGGACCAGTTCCATGCGGGTGGCAAGCGGCTGCGCGGCCCAGGCCGGCCAGGCACGACGCGCGCGGCCAACGATGTCATCGACGTTGCCGCGCTTCCCGCGCCACAGTTCGGCGCCGGTGGCGGGCTCAAAGGAAACGATCTGGGAAGTGCTCAATTATTCCACCCTGTCCTTGCCGGATGCGACCCCGGGCTTGTCCGGTCCTTAGACCGGGCGCCCGGGAATCGGAAGGCTTGTAGTCCGAAATATCAGCCAAGCCTGATTATTCGCTTAATGCCCTCGCAGTGCTTCGCCCAGGCGGCGGATTGCCGCGATTTGCGCGGCAAGCGGTTGCCAGTCATCCTGCCCGGCGATCGCGGACCAGATTTCCTCGACCCGGTCGATCACCAGTGTTGGCGGGGCCTCCTCCGCCCACAGCGGATGATCCGCCCCCGCGGGGGCATAGCGGCGCAGCGCCTCGCCAAACGGCCCCTCGGGCGGATTGCGGCCGTGGCGGTGGCGGTGGAAGAAGGCGTCGGGCGCAAGCTGGCCCTCACGCATATGGCGCTCCGCTTCGCCGATCAGGGCGGTGTCGGCTTCCTCACCCTGCGGCTCCAGCCCCAGCCGCCACAGGAAGCGCTGCGCCAGCGCCGCCTGATAGAGCGGCCCGAAGCGTTCCAGCGCGGCGACCAGCGGCGGTGCCTCGGCCAGCTGGCGCAAGGCTACGGCCAGCTGGCCGCAGTTCCAGTACAGCGCCTCGGGCTGGCGGCCAAAGGCATAGAGCCCGGAATGGTCGAAATAGGCGGCGGTAAATCCCGGGTCCCAGCGCGGCAGCCAGCGCCACGGGCCATAGTCGAAGCTTTCGCCCGAAATGTTCATGTTGTCGGTGTTGAGCACGCCGTGGACGAAACCGGCGGTCATCCATTCCGCCGCCAGCCGCGCCAGCCGCTCCACCACCTGGTGCAGCAGGATCGCGGCGGGTTCATCGCGGCCGGGGGCATCCTCGGGCGGGGGCGGGCCGGGAAATTCGCGCAAGGCATAGTCGACCAGCGCGGCCATGTGCTCGCGCTCCTCAAGATAGGCGAGCCGCTGGAAGGTGCCGATCCGCACGTGGCCGTGGCTGAGCCGGACCAGCACGGCGGAGCGGGTCGGGCTGGGTTCGTCCGAGCGGAACAGATCCTCACCGGTTTCGATCACCGAGAAGGTTTTGCTGGTGTTCACGCCCAGCGCTTCCAGCATTTCGGTGGCAAGAATCTCGCGCACCGCGCCTTTCAGGGTCAGCCGTCCGTCGCCGTCGCGGCTCCACGGGGTCTGGCCCGAACCCTTGGTGCCCAGGTCAAGCAGCCGCCCCGCGCCATCGCGCAGCTGCGCGAACAGAAAGCCGCGCCCGTCGCCCAGGTCCGGGTTGTAGGTGCGGAACTGGTGGCCGTGATAGCGCAGCGCAAGTGGCTGGGGCAGATTGCCGGGCAGCGCCTCGAACCGGCCGAAGTGGCGCACCCACTGTGCATCGTCCAGCGAATCGAGGCCGACGGCGGGCGCCCAGCGATCATTACGAAAGCGCAGGCGCGCGTCCGGGAAGTCGGCCGGGGCAACGGAATCGGCCAGCCACGGCGCCAGTGCGGCGATCGGCGTGTCGGGACGGTAGGGGGCTGCTTGCGGTGTCGCTTGCGGTTCGGGTCGCATCCGGCGATAGTGGGCGCGAACAGGATCACTTACAAGCCAGCCGGTGTCAGGCCAGCCGGCTGCCTCGGGGAATCGCGAAACATCCCATGACCGACTATGCCGACCGTTTCTGGACGAGCCGGGACGGGCTCAAACTGCATTACCGCGACTATGCGGGGCGCGATGACCGTCCGCCGGTGTTGTGCCTGCCGGGGCTGACCCGCAACGCGCGCGATTTTGCCGACGTGGCGGCGCGGCTGGCGGGGGAGTGGCGGGTGATCTGCCCCGATCTGCGCGGGCGGGGCGACAGCGCCTATGCCAAGGATTCGGCCAGCTACAACCCGCTGCAATATGTCGACGATGTAACCCTGCTGCTGGAGCAGGAAGGGATCGAGCGGGTGGTGGCCTTCGGCACTTCGCTGGGTGGGCTGATGACCATGATCATGGCGATGATGGCGCCGCAGCGGCTGGCGGGCGCCCTGCTCAACGATGTCGGGCCGGAAATCGAGCCGGAAGGGCTTGAGCGGATCCGCGGCTATGTTGGCCAGGGGCGCAACTTCCCCACCTGGATGCACGCCGCGCGCGCGCTGGAGGAAAGCCAGGGCGACGTGTTCCCCGACTGGGAAATCGCCGACTGGCTGGCCATGGCCAAGCGCTGCATGGTGGTGGGCAGCAACGGGCGGATCCATTTCGATTACGACATGCGGATCGCCGAACCCTTCAGCAAGCCCGGCGGTGAGGCGGGGGTTGATATGTGGCCGGGCGTTGCGTCGCTGGCCGGTTGCCCGGTGCTGCTGGTGCGCGGCGAATTGTCGCAGATCCTTTCTGCCGCGACTCTGGAACGGATGACCGCCATGCTGCCCGGTGCCGAGGCGGTGACCGTGCCGCGTGTCGGCCACGCGCCGATGCTGGATGAACCCGAAGCGGTGACCGGGATCGACCGCCTGCTGGCGCGGATTGGCTGAGAACGGCGTGCCGGGGGAAAAACGCAGGCCGCGCCTGCTGCACTTGCATTCCAGCTTCGATCCGGGCGGCAAGGAAGTGCGCACGGTCAAGCTGATGAACCTGTTCGGGGCAGGGGTGGAACACGCGCTCGTTTCCTCCAATCCCGAGGCGCGCGGCGCGGCGCACCTGATCGACCCGCGCCTCACCATTGACTGGCCGGCTTTTCCGGACCTTGCCGGCAAGCCCTATCCCCGCCGCCTCCAGCGCCTGGCCGAGGCGATGCGCGGCTATGACCTGGTGCTGACCTACAACTGGGGGGCGATGGACGCGGTGATGGCCCACACCCTGTTTGGCGACTGGCTGAAACTGCCGCCGCTGGTCCACCACGAGGACGGCTTCAACGAGGACGAGGCCGGGGGGCTGAAGCCTTCGCGCAACTGGTATCGCCGCATCGCGCTGTCCCGCGCGCAGGGGCTGATGGTGCCCTCGCGCGCGCTGGAGCGGATCTCGCTGGAAGTGTGGAAACAGCCGCGCGCCATGGTCCGCCGGATCGTCAACGGCATTCCGGTCAGGGCCTATGGGGTGAAGCCAAGGCCCGATGCCCTGCCGCGCGTGATCAAGCGTGAGGGCGAGCTGTGGCTGGGCACGCTGGCGGGTCTGCGCGCGGTCAAGAACCTGCCCCGGCTGGTCCGCGCCTTCACCGAAATGCCGGCTGACTGGCAACTGGTGATCCTGGGCGATGGTCCCGAGCGCGAGGCGATCCGCGCGGAGGCAATGCGGCTGAACATCGGCCACCGCGTCCACCTGCCCGGCCATGTCGCGGACCCGGCCAAAGTCATGGGCCTGTTCGACCTGTTCGCCCTGTCGAGCGACAGCGAACAGTTCCCGATTTCCGTGGTCGAGGCGATGGCGGCGGGCCTGGCCGTGGTTGCTCCGCGCGTGGGTGACGTTGCGGCGATGGTGGCGAGCGAAAACGTCCCCCACCTGACCGAGCCGGGCAACGAGGCGGAACTGGGCTGCGCGCTGGCCGCGCTGGCGGTCGATCCCAAGGCCCGCGCCGCGATCGGCAAGGCCAACCGCAAGCGGGCCGAGGCGGAATACGACGAGGCCGCGATGCTGAAAGCCTATGACAAGCTCTACGCCGGAGCGATGGGGCGGGTCAGTCTGCTGGATTGAGTCTCTTGTCCCGCTGACGCGCAGGCATCACCGGCCCGCTCCCCCGGCCCGGCCACCCGATAGGATACACTGTGGGTGGCCGGGCCGGGGGAGCGGGCCGGTGATGCCCGGTTGCGCGGCAACCGCAAACAGACTTCCCCCGTTCACCCGCGCTTCACCGGGGGAAAGCCAGAGATCATACGTTGAAATGCATTGCCTATCCGCTAAACAGCGCGGCACAGTCTTTTATCAGCCAGTGAAGGCATACAGAACTTGGCCCTGCCACCAGACCGCACCCCGCCTGCCTCCTCCAACAAACAGGACCGCGATGCCGCGCAGCAGGACGGCTTTCTGCGCGAGGTGGACGAGGCGCTGCGCCAGGACCAGATGCTGGGCGCGGTCCAGCGTTATGGCAAACCGCTGGCCGCCGCGATCGTGCTCGGTCTCGCCGCGCTGGCGGGCTACCTGTGGTGGGACCATTCGACCAAGCAGGCCGCTGCCGAACGTTCGGAACGCACCGTTCTGGCGCTTGACCGGCTGGGTTCCGGCGGCCCCGCCGCCGAGGCGGCTGCCCGCGATCTTGAGCCGCTGACCACCGAGGGCAGCGATGGCAGCAAGGCCGCGGCCGCGCTGCTGCGTGCCGCGATCAGCCAGGAACAGGGCAAGGGAGAGGAGGCCGCCAAGGCCTTTGCAGCGATTGCCGCCGATACCCAGGTGCCCGCGCCGCTGCGCGACTATGCCGTGGTGCGCGAAACCGCGATCCGCTTTGATGCCCTGCCGCCGCAGCAGGTGGTTGACCGGCTGAAGCCGATGGCCGTGCCGGGCAACCCGTGGTTCGGCAGCGCCGGGGAAATGACCGGCCTGGCCCTGCTCAAGCTGGGCAAGCCGGATCTGGCGGGGGCGATGTTCGCCGCCGTCGCCAAGGACAAGGAAGCTCCGGATTCGCTGCGCGACCGGATGCGCCAGATGGCCAACCAGCTTGGCGCCGATGCGGGCGAAGCCCCCGCGCCGGCCCAGCAGCCCTGATCGACACGAATACAAGTCAAGGACTCGCCGCATGACCTCTACCACGCTTTCCCGCCGCCTCGCCGCTCCGCTGGCCCTGGCGCTCGCCTTTGGCCTTGGGGGCTGCGGGGTGTTCGGCGGCAAGGACAAGCCGTCCACCCCCACCATCGGCAACCGCGTGCCGATCCTTTCGCGGATCGAAAGCGGGGCCAAGGTCGATCCGGCCCAGGCCGGAGTGGCGGTGATCGTGCCGCCCGCCGCCGCCAATCCCGATTGGGCCCAGGCCGGCGGCACGGCCAGCAAGAGCTATGGCAACCTGGCGCTCGCCGCCGGGCCGCAGCGCGTCTGGACCGTGTCGGTCGCGGGATCGAGCTCGTCGCGCCGCCTGGCCGCCGCGCCGGTGATCGGCGGCGGGCAGATGTTCGTGATGGACACCCAGGGCGTCGTCCACGCCTATGACGCGGCGACCGGGCGCGAACGCTGGACCCGCAACTTCAAGATCGAGGGCGATAGCGCCCCGGCGGTCTACGGCGGCGGCGCCAGCTATGCCGACGGGCGCCTCTACATCACCACCGGCGTGGGCGAAGTTGCCGCGCTGGAAGCCGCCGACGGCAAGCAGGTGTGGAAGGTCAAGCCGTCCGGTCCGCTGCGCGGTTCGCCGACCATCGCCTACAACGCCATCTACGTGATGACCCAGGACAACCAGATCGTCGCGCTCAGCGCCGCCGATGGCGCCACCCAGTGGACCAAGGCTGCCGCATCGGGCCAGAGCGGGGTGTTCGGCGTTGCCGCCCCCGCCGCCGGGCAGGGCACGGTCGTGGCCGGCTACTCGACCGGCGAACTGATCGCCTATCGCTATGAGAACGGCCGCGAGCTGTGGTCCGATGCGCTGGCGCGAACCTCGCTGGCGACTTCGGTGGGCGTGCTGACCGACGTCGATGCCGATCCGATCATCGATCGCGGGCGGGTTTTCGCGCTGGGCCAGGGCGGGCGCATGGCCGCCTATGAACTGGTCACCGGCCAGCGCATCTGGGAACTCAACCTGGCGGGGATTTCCACTCCGGCCGTGGCGGGTGACTGGGTTTTCACCCTGACCGACGATGCCAAGCTGCTGTGCATCGCCCGCGCCACCGGCAAGGTGCGCTGGATGACCCAGCTGATGCGCTATCGCAACGAGAAGAAGAAGAAGGACCAGGTGTTCTGGACCGGCCCGGTGCTGGCGGGTGACCGCCTGTGGATCGCCAATTCGCGCGGCGAGGTCCATTCCGCCAGCGTGGCCGATGGCCGGGTGGTGCTGGCCGCCGAACTTGGCAGCCCGGTGACGCTGGCTCCGGTGGTCGCCAACAGCACGCTTTACGTGCTGGACGACAGCGGCAAGATCACCGCGCTGCGCTGAGCGGATGAGATCCCGGCGCGCGCCTGGATCGCGGGCGGCACAGAACCGTCGTTACCGGTGACTTAACCCTTTCCCGCTAGGGCAAGGGGATGAGCGCCAGTTTGTCCAGTGCCGATCCCCGGCCATCCAGCGACGTTTCCGCCCCGGTCGGCTGGCTGGGCGTGGCGGGCCTGTCCGTGTGGATCCTGGTTTGCCATTACTGGCCGCAGATCGCCGACGCCTTTCAGTTGCCCGGCCCGCGCGAGCGGCTGACCGGGCCTTACGCGGCGCTGATGGGCCTTGTGTTCACTGCCCTGCCGATGGTGGTCTGGTCGCTTGCCGTGGACAAGGTCCACCGCCGCGCCTCGACCGGGCTGGACTGGTCACTGCGGCGCCCGCTGGGTGATGTGCTCGACGTGTCGATCACCAAGCTGGCGGGGCTGTGGACCACCTGGGCAGTGATTGGCGCGCTCTATTGCCTGGGGCGCTGGTACTGGAGCGATCCCTACCTGATCGCGATGGACGTGCTGGGCACGCTGGTGGTGCCGCTGTTCGTGGCATCGGTGCCCTATGTGCTGTGGCTCGATCGCCATATGGTCAATCCGCGCGATGCCTGCTGGCATTTCGGCGCGCTGCTGATCGGGCGCGAACCGTTTGACATCGAACAGGTGAAAATTCACGGGCGGGCCTGGGCGGTGAAGGGCTTTTTCACGGCATTCATGATCTCGATCGTGCCGGGCGGCTTCGCCAACCTGGTCGGGCCGGACTGGAGCGGCTTTCTCGCCAGCCCGGTGGCGCTGGCGATGCTGCTGGTCACGCTGATGTTCGTACTGGACGAGCAGATCGGCTCGGTCGGCTATATCCTGACGATGAAGCCGCTCGACGCGCAGATCCGCTCGGCCAATCCCTATCTCGCGGGCTGGCTGGCGGCGCTGCTGTGCTATCCGCCGTTCCAGATGATGGCCCCCGCCGACCGTCCGCTGTTCTATCTGGCCAACACCCGGGGCGATGACAACTGGATGCACGTGCTGGCCGGGCAGGATGAGCTGCTGTGGGCCTGGGCGGTGCTGCTGGTGCTGCTGACCTTCTGCTATGCCTGGGCGACGGTCGCCTTCGGCATCCGCTTTTCCAACCTGACCTATCGCGGGGTGCTGACCAACGGCCCTTACCGCTTTACCCGCCACCCGGCCTATCTCGCCAAGAACACGTTCTGGTGGTGTGCCTCGATGCCGTTCTTCGTCTCCAATGGCTCGGCGGTGGATGCGGTGCGCAACACCTTCTTCCTCGGCTGCGTGAGCGCGATCTATTACTGGCGCGCGCTGACCGAGGAGCGGCACCTCCTTGCCGAGGACCAGAAATACCGCGATTACCACGCCTGGATGAACCGCAACGGGGCAATCACCGCGCCGCTCCACCGGCTGGGGCAGGCGCTGCTGAGAAACCGCGCCGCGCTTGCCGCCAAGGGAGCCGAACAGGCGTGAGCCAAAGCGAAATGCCGCCGCCCGACGAACTGGCCATCGCGCCCGCGCTGGCCGGGGAAGAGCACTTCCGCCTGGTCAGCGGCTTTGCCGACCTGTTCAGCGCGATCGTGCTGGGGATCGGCCTGTCCGCGCTTTCCGGCCTGCTGGTCGGGATCGGCGGCGGGCTGGGCGGGCTGGGCGTGGCCGGGGTGGCCTGGGTTCTGGCAGTCCCGCTGGTGCGCCAGCGCCGGTTTGCCGCCTGCGCGATCGTGCTGGCAGTGGGCTTTGCCGCCGGCCTGCTGGCCGCAGCCGTGCAGCTGGCCGGGGTCGCCGGATCGCTGCTGGTCGCCGCCGCCTGCTGGGGGATGTGGCACGTTTACCGCATCCCGATTTCCGCCGCGCTGGCCTTCGTCATTCCGGTAACGGTGCTGGGCGGGCTGAGCGGGTTCTATGACCTGATCGGCGTGGCCGGGGTGGGGAAATCGGCCCCGGCGCTGGCGACCGTGCTGGGGTTGCTGCTGTTCGCCATCGCCATGGCCTGGGATCTGTCGGACGCCAAGCGGCGCACCCGGCGCAGCGATGTTGCGTTCTGGCTTCACCTCGCCGCCGCGCCGCTGGTGGTCCACGGCGTCTTCGCGCTGGCGGGAATTACGCCCGGCAAGGCCGACGAGGCACAGCTGGTTCCGGTCCTCGCGCTGTTCGGGGCGCTCGCGCTGGTCGCGCTGCTGGTCGACCGCCGCCCGATCCTCGTTTCCAGCCTGTCCTACCTGATCTACGCCATGGCGACCCAGGTGGAGCGCGACAACGTGCTGGGCGGCGCTGCCGCCATCGCGCTGGTGCTGGGGCTGGGCATTCTGGCGCTGGCGGTGGGCTGGAACCTTTTGCGCCAGGGACTGCTGATGCTGGTGCCCGGGCGGATGTCAGAGCGCCTCGCGCAGCCGCAGCCCATTGGCCAGCCGGTGCCCGAACCCGCCCACGCCGAGGCAGAGACCGAACCGCTGCGGCTGGTGTTCGGCTTCAACGACATTTTCGTCAGTCTGGGCCTGATCGCGCTGGTGCTGGGCGCGGTCCTGCTGTCCGCGACCATGGCCGATCTGCCCGCGATCGAGCGTGGCTCCACCCGCCCGGCGCTCGACTGGCGCTGGCTGGTGCCGCCGCTGCTGGCGATCTGGGGCGCGGCGGAATTCTTCGTGCGCCACCGCCGCATGGCGCTGCCCGCGATCGTGCTGGGGCTGGCCTTCATGCTGCTGTCGTGGGCCGGGGGCGTGCTGTTTGTCGAGCGGGTCTGGCTGCCGCTGCACGGACTGGACAGCATTGCCCAGCTCGCCTCGGGCGGGCGCGGCGCGATTCCCGAGATGTTCTACGAGCTTCAGCGCAGCGGGGCCTGGGCGATGGCCGGGTTTGTCCTCGTCGCCAACCTGCTGTTCGGCCTGCGCCACCGCGTGCCGCTCAGCGCCGCATTGGCACTGAGCGGGGCGATCTTTCCGCTGCTGTCCGATGCCGCGCTGCTGCGGCAGGACCCGGCCTGGGCAGAGGCGCACGTGCTGCTGCCCGACATCAAGGCGCGGCTCGCGCTGCTGGGTGTGCTCGCCTTTGGCGCGGCGCTGGCCTGCGACCTCAGCGACCGGGCGCGGACGACCCTGCGCGGCGATACCGCGTTCTGGCTCCACCTGCTGGCCAGTGCGCTGCTGCTGCCGGTGGCATTCTCGACCACGGCGGACTGGCCCTTGCCAGAGCTGGCCGGGGCGCTGCTGCTCTACGCGGGCGTGCTGTTTGGCGCCGTGCTGCTGGATCGCCGGGCGCCGCTGCTGGTCGGCCTGCCGTTCATGGTGGCAGCGCTCGGCAAGGTCGGGCTGGGGGGTAGCCTGGGCCTGCTTGCGGTCTGCGCGGTGCTGACGGCTTGCGGACTCTACTGGGAAAAGCTCCGCGCGCTGCTGCTGATGGACAAGGGCGCGGCGCAGGCCAAGGTTCAGGTCTGAGACCTGACTGGCCCGGGACGGCGCCAGGTCCGAAAGCTAGAGCGTCTGCCCTTCGCCGGCCTCGAACACGGTGATCGCGCGACCCGTAAGGCCCAGCGCGGCGCGTTCCTCGGCCCAGACGGCCATGTGCGGGGCCTTCATGTGCGCGCCCAGTTGCGCGCGGCCTTCCCACACTTCGCTGACCCGGATCAGGCCGGGATCGAGCACGTCCTCGGCAAAGTTGTATTCGATGCAGCCCGCTTCCGCGCGGGTCGCTTCCATCACCTTGCGCATCGCGCCGCGCGCTTCGTCCATGTGCTCGGGAGGGAACCGGAACTGGCCAACCACGACAACCGCCATCACATTTCCTCTTCGTAGACGCGGGAAAGGTCGCCGCCCCATTCGCCGTTGAACTTGTCCAGCAGGCGCTGCGCGGGAACCTTGCCGCTCGCCACGATCTCGTCAAGCGGGGCGAGGAAGCCGCTTTCGTTGTCGCCCGCGCCGTTCAGCCGGGCCCGGGCGTTGAGGCCGGAGCGGGCGATCGCCAGCACTTCGGCGGCAATGTCGCGCAGGGTGCCGCCGCCCGGCAGGGGCGCATCCAGACCCAGTTTCGGCACCGCGCTGCGCAGTGCCTCGCGGCCGGCCATGTCCCAGTCCTTGACCAGATCCCACGCCGCATCGAGCGCGCCCTGGTCATAGAGCAGGCCCACCCACAGCGCGGGGAGCGCGCAGATCCGGTTCCACGGCCCGCCATCGGCGCCGCGCATTTCAAGGAAGCTTTTCAGCCGCACTTCGGGGAAGGCGGTGGACATGTGATCCTGCCAGTCCGTCTCCGTGGGAAATTCCCCCGGCAGGGCGGGCAGCTGGCCCTTCAGGAAATCGCGGAACGACTGGCCCGCCGCATCGATGTATTTGCCATCGCGGAACACGAAGTACATCGGCACGTCGAGCATGTATTCGACATAGCGGTCATAGCCGAACCCGTCCTCGAACACGAACGGCAGCATCCCGGTGCGCGCCGGGTCAGTATCTGACCAGATGTGGCTGCGGCATGACAGGAAGCCGTTGGGCTTGCCTTCGGTAAACGGCGAATTGGCGAACAGCGCGGTTGCCAGCGGCTGGAGCGCAAGGGAGGTGCGGAACTTCTGCACCATGTCCGCCTCGCTGCCATAATCGAGGTTGACCTGGATGGTGCAGGTGCGCAGCATCATGTCGAGCCCCATCGTGCCAACGCGCGGCATATGGCGCAGCATGATCGCATAGCGGCCCTTGGGCATGATCGGCAGATCTTCGCGGCGCTTGTCGGGCCACATGCCCAGGCCAAGGAAGCCCTTGCCGGTGCGCGCGCCGATGGCCTTCACCTGATCGAGATGGCGCGAGGTTTCGGCGCAGGTCTGGTGCAGGTTGTCCAGCGGCGCGCCGGACAGTTCCAGCTGCCCGGCCGGTTCCAGGCTGACCGCGCCATCCGAGCCCGACAGGGCAATCACGTGCCCGCCTTCCTCTACCTCGCTCCAGCCGAAGTCCTTCAGCGCCATCAGCAGGTCGCGGATGCCGCCGGGTTCGTCATAGGAGGGCGCGTGATGGTCGGCGCGGTCGAACACCAGCTTTTCGTGCTCCGTGCCGATCCGCCAGCGCTCGCGCGGCTTTTCTCCGGCGATCATCGGGGCGACCAGCTGGTCGCGGCTTTCGATCACGGGATCGTTGCGATCTGAAACCTGTCGGGTGCTCATGGCGCGGGAGTTAGTGCCTTGAAAGCAACTGCGCCAGCAAATTTGTATGGCTCGGGCAGCGTCCAGCGCCGCGATGCGTTTCGCGGAAACGCCATTCCCCGGCGGGGAGGAGGCCGCATACCCACGTCGGACACCCCCACCCACCCTCCCCCTCAAGGGGGAGGGCTTTATGGGTAGCGCAGCCTTGCCACCTACCAGTCGCCGCAGGTGCCCATCCACAGCGCAGTTGCGGCCAATGCCGCGGTTTCGCCGCGCAATATGCGGGGGCCAAGCGTGATCGCGCGCGCCTGCGCAAGGGCGCGGATCGCGGCGCGTTCAGCCTCGTCGAAGCCGCCTTCGGGGCCGGTCAGCAGGGCGGCGGCCCCGCGATTTGCGGCAAATTGCTGCGCAGCATTCTCGCCGCCGTTCTCGTCCGCGAAGAACAGGGTGCGCGCACCATCCCAGCCTTTCAGCAGGGCATCGAGCTTCACCGGCTCGGCCAGTTGCGGCAGGGCGGTGCGGGCGCATTGCTCCGCCGCCTCGACCAGCACCGCGCGGGCGCGTTCCAGATTGAGTTTGTCGGCCACGCAGCGCCGGGTCAGCACCGGCTGGATGCGGCGGACGCCCAGCTCGCACGCCTTTTCAAGGATCAGGTCAAACCGGTCCTTCTTGAGCAGCGCGGCGCAGAGCGTGAAATCGGGCGCCTCCTCGCGCGGGCGCAGCTGCGTGTCCAGTTCGACCAGCACTTCGCGCTTGCCCGCCTCGATCACCCGGGCGGCCCATTCGCCGGTCTGATCATCGCACAGCACCACCGCGTCGCCAGTGGCTGCGCGCATCACGCGCGCCAGGTAATGCGCCTGCCCGCCTTCGATCGAAAGCCGCGCGCCGTGGGCAAGCGGTCCGGGAACGAACAGGCGCGGCGCGCTCTTCGGGGGCCAGGCGGGGGTTGCGGGCATGGCAGCACCCCTAGCGGGTTTGGCGCGGCGGCGGAAGAACAAGCGGGGCCCCGGATCAGGCCCGGGGTGATTCCTCCGCTGCCTGGCGCTGTCCTACTGGCCGCAATTGTGGCAAGGTCGCGCCCATGATCGTTCTCTCCATGCCCGCTGACCATGACCGCGCGACAAGCCTGCCAGCCGCGCTGGTCTTGGTGCACAGAACTCTGTCCAATGTGTCCACCCATTCAGCCCGCGCGGGAGTTTCCTGAATGTCCGCTCCCTCCGCCGTGGTCCCGGATTCGCAGCACAAGGGCCTTGTTGCCATGCTCCCGCCGCGCCTGCGCGACTTTGCCCAGCTCGCCCGGCTCGACCGGCCGATCGGCTGGTGGCTGCTGTTCTGGCCCTGCGCCTGGGGCGTGCTGCTGGCAGGCGGGCAGGGGGAGTGGGCGCTGCTCGGCTGGCTGCTGCTGGGTTCGATCGCGATGCGCGGGGCGGGCTGCGTCTACAACGATATCGTCGATGCCGACATCGACGCGCAGGTCGCCCGCACCGCCAGCCGCCCGGTGGCGAGCGGGCGGGTGGGCCGGCGCGCGGCCTGGGCATGGGTGGCGGTGCTGTGCCTGATCGGGCTGGTGGTGCTGCTGCAACTGCGCTGGCAGGCGCAAGCGGTGGCGCTGGGCAGTCTCGCGCTGGTCGCGGCCTATCCCTTCATGAAGCGCTTCACGCCGTTCCCGCAGGCCTGGCTGGGGCTGGTCTTCACCTGGGGCGCGCCGGTCGGCTGGATCGCGCTGACGGGTGAGCGGCTTGAAGTGATGGCGCTGCTCTATGCCGGGGCCTGGGCCTGGTGCGTGGGATACGACACGATCTATGCCTGCCAGGACCGCGAGGACGATGCGCTGGTCGGCGTCGGTTCCTCCGCACTGACGCTGGGGCGCCACGTGCGCGCCGGGGTGGCGGTGTTCTATGCCCTGGCAATTGCGGCCTGGGGCGGGGCGGTGTGGCTGCTGCGGCCGGACTGGCTGGCGCTGCTGGCTCTGCTGCCCGCCGCGCTGCACCTGGGCTGGCAGGCGCTGACCTTGCGGGCGGACGATGGCGACAATGTGCTCGCCCGGTTCCGCTCCAACCGCACGGCCGGGCTGCTGGTGGCGCTGGCCTGCTGGGTGGTGGGCAATGCGTAGCGCCGCGCTCCTCGTGCTGGTGGCGCTGGCGGCATGCAAGCCGGCAGAGCAGCCCGCCGCGCCCGCGAGTCCGGTGATGACGGTGAGCGCGATGCCGCCAAGAATGCAGGCGCTGGGTACCGAGCCGTTCTGGTCGGTCGAGATCGCGCCAGACGGGCTGCGCTATTCGGACCCGGAAAACATTGAAGGCACCGCCATTGCCGCAACGGCGGTTCCGGACGGAGCCGGCGGGCGCTGGACCGGCACCTTGCGCGGCCAGCCGCTGACGCTGCTGGTCTTGCCCGGCGCCTGCAGCGACGGGATGTCGGACACGGTCTATCCCTTCAAGGCGACGCTTGAGCGGGGCGGGCAGACCCTCAGCGGCTGCGCGCGGGCGCGCTGACCGATGTGCAACCTCTACCGCATGACCAAGGGCACGGCCGAGGTTGCGAAGATGTTCGAAGTGGTGGCGGACCTTGCCGCGAACTACGCGCAGGAGGTCTATCCAGGCTACCCCGGGCTGGTAATTGCCGAAGGCCGCGCGCGGGCGATGCACTGGGGCTTTCCGCTGGTGCTGAAAGGCAGGCAGGGCCAGCCGCTGAAGCCCAAGCCGGTCACCAACGCGCGCGAGGACAAGCTGCTCACCCCGTTCTGGCGCGACAGCTTCGCGCAGCGCCGATGCCTTGTCCCCGTCAGCCAGTGGGCCGAGGCGGAAGGCGCGAAAGGACACATGACCCGCACCTGGTATGGCTTGCCGGGCGAGGAGGTTTTCGCGGTGGCGGGGCTGTGGCGCGCCAGCGCGGAATGGGGCGACGTCTACACCCTGGTGATGGTCGACGGCCACCCGCAGATGGCCGAGGTGCATGACCGGATGCCGCTGATCCTGTCCCGCGCGGCGCAGCGGGTCTGGCTGGATGGCAGTCCCAGCGATGCGCTGGCCCTGTGCCGGACTTGGGAAGACGCAATCGCGGTTGAGCGGACGGGCGAACGCTGGGCAGGGGGAGGCGGCTCGGTGCGAGCGTCCAGTCACCTCCACCCAACCCTTCCCCTTCAGGAGGAGGGCTAGGCAGTGCCGAACAGCTCTGCGTGGCGGGCCTCGATCGCGGGCCACAGGGTCGCCGCCTCCGGCACGTCAAGCGCGAAGCGAGCGCGCAGCAGGTCGACCAGTTCCTCGGCGCAAGTCAGTTCGCGCTCGCTCGAGCCATCCGGCCCGGTCTCGGTCAGCACCTTGCCGCGCAGCATCAGGTGGCCTTCCGCCAGCCTCTGCTGCACCACCAGGTTCTGCACGAAGATCGATTCGGGATCGCCCGCCTGCCAGGCGCAGAGCCGGGCCAGCAGCGCCTCGTCAGCGGGTTCGGCATGGAAATCGTAGGACAGCGGCATCGGCCCGCTCATAATCGCGAACTGCCAGAGCCCGTCCGCGGTGCGCTGCACCCGCCCGGCCATTGGCGCCTGCTGCCAGTCGTGTTCCTCCAGCGGGACTGGCTCCAGCTGGGTCGATCCGAAGCCGACATCGGCAAGGTAGTCGCGGCGCTCGGCACTGACTTTCAGGCACAGGTGCGAACCCATCGCCTCCTCGCCGCGAACGGCGCGCATCACCCCGCCGCTGAGGCGCGTGACCGCAAAGCCCAGCGCGGCCAGCGCCCGGGCGAACAGGCCGTTCTGTTCGTAACACCAGCCCCCGCGCCGCGCGCCGACCAGCTTGGCGAAAGCGGCGCGGCCATCGGTGGAAAGCGGGCGGCCCAGCTGGACGTCAAGGTTCTCGAACGGGATCGCCAGCACGTGGGCGCGGTGCAGCGCGGTCAGGGTCGCCAGGCTGGCATCGCGCGCACCGGCATGGCCGATGCGCTGGAAATAGGCCTCAAGCTCCGCCGGGGTCAGGGGTTCAATCATAACTCGCCACCTCGAATTCGATGCCGTCCCAGTCGAAGAAGTAGAAACGGCGCCCGGGTTCGTAGTCGGCGTGGTTGAACGGCACCAACCCCGCTTCGACGACCAGCCGTTCGGCATCGACCAGATCATCCACCACCAGACCGATGTGGTTGAGCGGAACGCCCTTGGCAAACGGGAGCGGCGGCAGATCCTCGCGGGTGTAGATCGCCAGGTAGTCGCGGTCATTCCCGACATGGATGGTCGACCCGCCAAGCTGCGATGGTCCGCGCCAGCGCTCCTGCCAGCCGCAGAGCTTCTGGAGCAAGGCAGAGGTCCGCTCGGGATCGCTGACAGTGATATTGGCGTGTTCAAGGTAGCCGGTTGGCATAAGAAATTCCTCGAGTTCAGTGTTTTACCGCGCAAACGAATCAAATCGCTTTATCATCATGCAACCTCAAGTTAACTTGAGATCAAGTATTATCGCGCAAGGATCCCGCGATGGACCGCAACGACCTGTTACCGATTGGCGAACTGGCGAAGCGCACTGGGCTCGCGGTGTCGGCGATCCGTTTCTACGAGGACAAGGGCCTGATCCAGGCCTTCCGGACGATGGGCAACCAGCGCCGCTTCCTGCGCAGCGACATCCGCCGCCTCAGTTTTATCCTGATCGCGCAGCAATTGGGGCTGGGCCTGGCCGAGATCGAAAGCGAGCTTTCGAAGCTGCCGCAGGGCCGCACGCCCACGGTGAACGACTGGCAAAAGATCAGCCGCTCGATGCGCAAGTCGATCGACGCCAAGATCCAGCTGCTCACCCGCACCCGCAGCAAGCTGGACGAATGCATCGGCTGCGGCTGCCTCAGCCTCGAACGCTGCCGCCTCTACAACAAGGACGACCGGGCAGGCGCCGGAGGGACGGGGCCAAGGTTCGTGCTCGAATAGGCTACTCCGCCGCGAGCAGCTGCTCCGCTGCCTGCAGGTCGACGCTGACCAGGCGGCTGACCCCGCGTTCCACCATGGTCACGCCGAACAGGCGGTGCATCCGGCTCATCGTCACGGCGTTGTGGGTGACGATCAGGTAGCGGGTGTCGGTTTCCCCCACCATCGCGTCGAGCAGGTCGCAGAAGCGCTCGATATTGGCATCGTCCAGCGGCGCGTCGACTTCATCGAGCACGCAGATCGGCGCGGGATTGGTGAGAAACAGCGCGAAGATCAGCGCGACGGCGGTCAGCGCCTGTTCCCCGCCCGATAGCAGGGTGAGCGATTGCAGCCGCTTGCCCGGCGGCTGGGCATAGATCTCCAGCCCCGCTTCAAGCGGATCGTCTGAATCGACAAGCGCAAGGTGGGCCTGTCCGCCTTCGAACAAGCGGGTGAACAAGCGGCGGAAATGCTGGTCGACCGCCTCGAACGCGGCGCGCAGCCGCTCGCGCCCCTCGCGGTTGAGATTGCCGATCGAGCCGCGCAGACGGTTGACCGCCTCGTGCAGTTCGGCCTGCTCGGCCAGGCTGGTGCCATGGCGCGCCTCGGCCTCGGCCAGTTCGTCTGCGGCGACAAGGTTGACCGGGCCGATCCGTTCGCGGTCGGCCAGAAGCTTGTCATGATCTGCGCTTTCCTGCGGAGCGGGGCCAACTTCGGCGGAAGCAAAAGCAAAGCGCTCGGGCAGCAGCGGCGGCGGGCACTGGAACCGCTCGCCGGAGATTCCGGCCATTTCGGCGCGGCGGCCCTCCTCGTTCTCGGCGCGGGCGGCGGCTCCGGCGCGGGCCTCGCGGGCTGAGGCGAGCGCCTCGTTCGCGGCGGCGAAGGCCTGTTCGGCGCGGCGGGCGGCCTCGCCGGTTTCGCCCACCCGGGTCTCGGCGGCGGCCAGTTCGGCGGCAAGGCGGCTGCGCACCCCGTCCCCATCCTCGATTTCGCGCATCAGCCCGGCGGGCTTGGCGGCGATCACCGCGCGCTCTTCCTCGATCTCCTCGAAGCGGCGGGTCATCTGGGCGAGGCGACTGGCGGCATCCCCGGCGCGGGCCTGCCAGGATTTGATGTCGGCGCGCTGGGCATTGGTCCGCTCGCGCGCGACGGCGATGGCCTGATCGTGCGCGGCAAGGGCGGCGGTTGCCGCCTGAAGGCCGGAGCGGGCGGCATCGTGGCGGGCCTGCGCGGCGGCGAGCTGGGCGCGGCCCATGGCCGGATCGGGCAGGGCGGCGCGGCGTTCCTCAGCCGCTAGGCGTTCGGCCTCGGTCTGGGCGCGCTGCTCGGCAAGGTCGGTGGCGGCAGCGGCCAGTTCGGCGCGGCGGGTCTCCAGCCTGGCCTTGGCTGCTTCAGCTTGATCGACCGCACGCAGGGCGGCGCGTTCGGCATCGGCGGCAGCAGCAACCGCGCGTTCGGCGGCGATAATCCCGGTCTGGATCGCGGCCAGATCGTCCTGCACCGCTCTGGCGCGGACTTCCGCCTCGGCCAGCGCGGCGCGCAGCGGGGGAAGCTCAAGCTCCAGCGCGGCGAAGCGATTGTCCGCTTCCAGTCGCGCCGCCTCGGCCGCGCCTTCACCGCGCGCGACGAAGCCATCCCAGCGGCGCAGGCGGCCTGTCAGCGTCACCAGCCATTCGCCCGGAGCCAGCGCGCGGCCATCGTCGGCCTCTGCCACGTGGACCAGGGCGAGCCGCGCGGCGAGCTGCGGCGGACACTGGGTGACATGGGCGGCAAGGCTGCCGAGAACCGGAGCAGGCGCCTCAGCCCCGGTCCAGAACCGCCCGTCGCCATCTTCCGGAGCCGGTCCCAGTGGAGCCTTGGCATCGCGCCCCAGCACTGCGGCGAGCGCGCGTTCAAAACCCGGCGCGGCGCGCACCTGATCGAGCGCCACCGGCAGGCCATGCTTAGCCCCCGCCTGCCTTGCCCGCGCTTCGCGGTCGCGCAGCAGGGCCGCGTGCTCGCGCTCGATCCCGGAAAGTTCGGCGCGCGCTTCGGCGAGGGCAGAAGAGGCGGCATCGCGCGCGGACTGAAGCTCGGCCTTGCGGGCCTGCTGCATTTCCAGCGCGGCGCGGGCCTGGGTCAGCGCGGCCTCGGCGGCGGCGCGGCGCTGCTCGGCCCCGGCGAGCGCGGCATCGGGATCGCCTTCGCGCCCCAGCGCGGCGCGCAGCTCGTCCTGCCGCCGCACTTCGCCATCCAGCCGGGCGAGGCGGTGTTGCGCGGCGGTCAGCGCGGCATCGGCCACGCGCCATTCCGCCTCGACCCCGGCCTGGTCGGCGGTGGCCTTGGCCAGCGCGAGTTCGGCGGCGCGCAGGGTGCGGTCGGCATCATCGAGTGCTGCGGCGATCACCGGGCGGCGGCGCTCGTCGGCTTGCAAGGCCTCTTCCCCGCTCGCCAGATCGCGTTCCAGCCGGGCGAGGGCATCGGCGGAATCGCGGGTAAGGCGATCGGCCTCCTGGTGGTCTTCCTCCAGTCGCTGGCGCTGCCGGTCGAGGTCTTTCAGGCGCTGTTCGGCGGCCTCCAGCTGGCTGGTCAGCTGGGCCATGCGGTGGCCATGGGCCGTGGCGTCATCGCGCCGGTCGGCCAGTTCATCGCGCGCCTGCGCCAGTGCCTCGGCGCAGGAATGCTGGGCGTCCTGCGCGGCTTTCATCGCCGCCTGTGCTGCCGCGACGCGCGCCTCGGCGCCCTGGGCTTCGGCGCGCGCGGCCTCGGCTGCCTGGGCGGCATCGCGCCAGCGGGCGAAGACCAGCCGCGCTTCGGCCAGGCGGATCCGTTCGGTGAGCGCTGTGTAGCGTTCTGCCGCGCGGGCCTGGCGGCGCAGGGTGCCGATCTGCTGGTCGAGCTGGCCCATCAGGTCTTCGAGCCGCGAGAGGTTCGCTTCGGTCGCGCGCAGCTTCTGTTCGGCATCTTTGCGACGGACGTGGAGCCCGGCGATTCCCGCCGCTTCCTCCAGCATCATGCGCCGCTCGGCCGGCTTGGCGGCGATTACCGCCGCGATCCTCCCCTGGCTGACAAGGGCAGGGGAATGCGCGCCCGTTGCGGCATCGGCAAACACCAGCGCGACGTCCTTGGCGCGCACGTCGCGCCCGTTGACGCGGTAGGCTGACCCGGCGCCGCGCTCGATCCGCCGCACGACTTCCAGTTCGCTGCCCGCCTCCCCGGTGTCGGCATGAAGCACTACTTCGGCGAAATCGCGCGGCGGACGCTGCGCGGTGCCGGCGAAGATCACGTCTTCCATCCCGCCGCTGCGCATCGACTTGGGCGAGCTTTCGCCCATCACCCAGCGGATCGCTTCAAGCAGGTTGGACTTGCCGCAGCCGTTGGGGCCGACAACCCCGGTCAGGCCGGGTTCGATGCGCAGTTCGGCAGGCTCGACGAAGCTTTTGAAGCCGCTGAGCTTGAGCCGCTTGATGCGCATCGCCGTGCCTGCCCCCCTTTCGTACCGGCCCCGTTCCGGGTCAGCGCGCTCCGAGCTTTTCGAGCTCGGCCTTGACCAGCGGCCAGGTGTTCACATCCAGCTTCGCGCCGTTGATGATGAAGGTTGGCGTGCCCTCGATCTTCAGGCGTTCGCCCTGTTCGGTCGAGGCGTTGGCGAGCGCGGTGGCCTTGGCGGTGTCGGCCAGGCAGGTGGCGGCCTGTTCCTTGGAGATGCCGCGCGCGGCGAAGAAATCGGTCATCCCCGCCAACTGGGCAATCGCCAGTCCGCGCTTCTCGGGCGGCTGCGAGAAGGCGGCTTCCTGTGCGGCCTTGCCGGCATCCTGCGCGGTCTTGAAGAAGGCCGCCTGGTTGGCAAAGGTCTGGTCGGTCAGCGCGAAGTAGCTTTCCGGCGCACCGCAGCGGGTCAGCTGGGTGAGGTAAAGATCCAACCCGTCGCGCACCATATTGCGCAGCTCATAGCTGACACGGCCGCTGGCGACGAACTGGTCGCGTAGTTCGGCGGTCGCTTCGTGCGAGAATTCCGCGCAGTGCGGGCAAGTGAGCGAGGCGTATTCGACCAGCTTGATCGGCGCTTCGGGGTTGCCCATGCGGTAGCCAAGTTCCGGAGTGATGGTCACGACATCGGACCAGGCCTTGCCAGCGGGCGGCGCTACCTTGGCGATCGGATCGCCAGTCAGGCCGGCGGAGGCCTGTTCGTCCTTGCTGCCGCAGGCGGCGAGGCCCAGCACGAGCGGGGCGAGAGCGGTAACAAGCGTGATGCGGGAGAAGCGGTGGGCAGTCATGGCTCTGGTCATTTTCCTGCGTAGTGAGTCTGAAAAGCTAGCCGCTTGGCTAGCGCGGAAGAAGTCCGGGGCGGGGCGGCGAAGGGCTTCTCCACAGGCCCGTCCCGGGGAAATCAGCTGAACCCCTCGGTCAGCGCGTCGAGCGCCGCGCGCAGGCTGGCCCAGTCATAGAAATTCTGCAGCGTGCCATTGATCGTGAAGCTGGGGGTGCCGCGCACGCCGATCCTGTCGACCGCCGTTTCGGTCTGATCAGCCAGTCGCTCCGCCGCCGCGCGGTCGGACAGGCAGCGATCAAGCTCCGCCGGTTTGTAGCCGCGCGTCTGCATCAGGCGGTACAGCCCCAGATCCTGCGCCATGGCCTTGGTCCGGGTGGCGAAATCGGGGTGTTCCCAGCGCTTGAGCTGCGCCGGATTGGGAGAGCGCAGCCATTCGGCCTGGCGCTGGAGGACCAGCGAATGGTTACCATAGAACCGGTCGGCCGGCCCGCAATTGGTCAGCAGGGTGGCGGTTACGTCGATCGCGTTGCGCAGGAACGGGCGCACTTCCAGCGAGATGTGCGCCGGAGTGATGTACTTCGCCTGCAGCGGCGTGGCGGATTCGGCGTGGAAATGCGCGCAGTGCGGGCAAGTGTAGCTGACGAATTCCACCACCTTGACCGGCGCCCCGGGGTTGCCGATCAGGTAGCCTCCCTCGGCCGTGCGGGCTACCGGCTGCGCGGGTGACTGCACTGGTGGGGGCGCTTTGGCGGCGGGTGCGGGTTGCTTCGCCGCCGCCGGGGCAGCGGCGAGCGGCAGCATGGCGCTTAGCGCCGCGAAGGCAAGTGCGAGGATCGGGCGGGTCATACCGGGAGGTTCTAGCCCGCTCAGAAGCGCGCGTCGAGTTGCGGGCGCAGCATCGCCCAGTCGTTGGTTCCGGCCAGCACCGTGCCATTGATCGCGAAGCTGGGGGTGGAGCGGACCCCCAGGGCCACGGCCTGCTGGCTCTGCTTCATCAGGCGCGCTTCCATCGTCTTGTCCGTCAGGCACTTGTCGGCGGTCTGCCGGTCGTACCCGCGTGAGGCCATGATCGCGTAGAAGCCGAAATCGGCCGCGATCGCGCGGTTGCGCTGGGCGCTGTCAGGATTGCGCCAGCGTTGCTGCTGGGCGGGGCTGGCCGAAGCCATCGTCGCTATCCAGCGCGACTGGCTGCGCATCATCGCGGCGTGATTGAGGAAGAACTTTTCCTTCGCGCCGCAATTGGTCAGCATCGCGGCCGTCAGGTCGACAGGATCGCGGACAACGTGGCGCACCTCGATCGACAGCTTGCCGGGAGCGACATAGCTGAGCCGCAGCGGGGCCTCGGACTGGGTCTCGAAAGCGGAACAGTGCGAGCAGGTATAGCTGACGAAAGTGGTGAGCTTGACCTTGGCCGCCGGATTGCCAAGCACGTGGCTGCCATAATCGGTAACGGTCACGGCCTGGTTCCAGCCGCCGGAAGCGGCGCCGGTGGTCATCAGCGCGGCGGCGGCGAGCAGCGCGCCCCGGAAAATGCGATTGGCCTTCACGTATCCCCCTGTTCCTGTTCGCCCAGACTGCGCGCGAGAGATTCCAGCACGGTGCGCAGTTCCGGATCCCCGATGTCGCGCAGCGAATCGCCCAGTTCGACCGGGATCGGCCGCAACGAGGGCGGGGCTGCGGACGGCCGTGTGCCAGCCGGTGGCTTAACCTCACCTTGCCGCAGCTTGACCCTCGCCACAGCCTTGTAGCCGAAGAAGCGGTTCACCCGCTCAATGATCTCGGGCACCACGTGCTGGATCAGCGGCGCGTGGGCGGGCACGACGACGAGGTCGAGAATTCCGTCGGCCTTTTCGCCCGGCGGAAAGCGGATCGCCTCGGGCGCGCAGATCCGGGCGTGGGCCGCGCCGACGATTTCCGGCCAGCGGGTCACTACGCTCGATTGGACGAAGCCGAACTTGCGGAACGCGGTGCGGCCGATTTCGGGCATCAGTTCGGCAATGGTGCGGGGCGCGCCGCCGCGCGGCCGCTCATAGCGGCGCGGGGCCTTGGGTTTGCCCGGCTTGCTGTCATCCCGTTCCATCAGGACGCAGGCAATGCCATAGCGGCGGAATGGACGCCAGCGCGCAGACGATTCCCGCTTCCCTGCTCGGCTGGTACGATGCCCACGCCCGCGCCCTGCCGTGGCGCAGTCCGCCGGGCGAAGCACCGCCCGATCCCTATCGGGTGTGGCTGTCCGAAGTGATGCTTCAGCAAACCACGGTCGCTGCCGTGATCCCCTATTTCGAGAAGTTCACCGCGCGCTGGCCCAGCGTGGCTGCGCTGGCGGCGGCGGACGAGGCGGAAGTCATGGCCGCCTGGGCGGGGCTGGGCTATTACAGCCGGGCGCGCAACCTGATCGCCTGCGCCCGCGCCGTGGCGGAGGCCGGCGGGATTTTTCCCGATACCGAGGCGGGCTTGCGCGCGCTGCCGGGGCTGGGCGCCTATACCGCCGCCGCGGTTGCCGCGATTGCCTTTGGCCGCCGCGCGGCGGTGGTTGATGCCAATGTCGAGCGGGTTGTGGCGCGGCTGGAGGCGCTGGACAGGCCGCTGCCCCAGGCCCGCGCGCGCATCCGCGAGGTGGTGGAGCGGATCACCCCGGAAGACCGCCCCGGCGATTTCGCCCAGGCGATGATGGACCTTGGCGCGACTGTCTGCACGCCCCGCAACCCGCGCTGCCTGCTGTGCCCACTGGCCGCTGTCTGCAAGGGGCGAAGCTTGGGTGCCGAACGCTTTCCGGTGAAGCCCGCGAAGAAGGCCAAGCCCGGGCGCAAAGGCCGGGCTTTCTGGATCGAGCGCGACGGCGCGGTCTGGCTGGTGAGGCGCGCGGGGCGGGGGATGCTGGGTGGAATGCGCGCGCTGCCTGACGATGGCTGGTCCGCGCGCGACGATGGCGCTGCGCCGCCGCCGCTGGCCGGGCCATGGCAGGGGGGCGGATCGGTGCGCCACACTTTCACGCACTTCCATCTCGATTTGCAATTGATGCTTTATTCGGGAAGCGATTGGGCTAGGCTTGACCCTCAGGACGGCGAATGGTGGCCGGTGGAGCGGATCGGGGAGGCAGGCCTGCCGACGCTGTTCGCCAAGGCCGCGACGCGCGCCCGGGGAGAGAAATGAACGCAGTTCCGGATCATTACCCATTGTCGCGTCGCGCGCTGCTGCGCGGATCGGCGCTGCTGGGCGTGGGCGCGCTGCTTGGCGGCAAGGCTGTGGCGCAATCGGGCGGCATCGAGGCCGAATGGCCCGCGGTCACCGCGCTGGTCGAACGCTACGTCAAGTCGCGCAAGGTTGCGGGCATGGTCGCAGCGCTGGGTTGGGCGGACCAGGCACCGGGCTTCATCGCGCGTGGTCGCGAAGGGTTCGATGACCGCGATCCCGGCAGTCCGGCCAGCCTTTACCGCGCCTATTCGATGACCAAGCCGCTCACTGGCATGGCGGCGATGCTGCTGATCGATGAGGGCAAGCTCAAGCTTGATCAGCCGCTGGCCGATTTCGCGCCGGAGTTCGCGCAGATGCAGGTCGCGCTCGATCCCGAGAAAAGCCTGGCCGCGCGCCCGGCGGAACGGCTGATCACCATCCGCCACCTGCTGACCCACACCTCCGGCCTCGGTTATGCGGTGGTCGGGCGCAACAAGGTGGGGGATGAGCTCAAGCGGCTAGGGGTCAACCCCGGCCTTGTCTCGAAGCGCAAGCTGTCCGGTGTGAACGACGGGGTGCCAACGCCCGGACCGAACGAATTCCTGCGCCGCGCCGCACAGGTCCCGCTGGTGGCGGAGCCGGGCACGCGCTGGGCCTATTCGATGAGCCTCGACGTGCTGGGGGTGATCATCGGCCGGATCGCGGGCACCAGTTTCGAACAGTTCGTGATCGATCGGCTGTTCGCTCCGCTAGGGATGAGTTCCAGCTATTTCCAGGTTCCCGCCACCGCGACGCCCCGCTTCACGACCAATTACGTGCTGATTGCCGGAACCCCGGTTGCGATCGATCGGCCGGGCAGGTCGATTTATCAGGATCCGATCCCCTTCGCGTTCGGCGGGGCCGGGCTGGTGACTACGCCTGCGGACTATGACCGTTTTCTGGCGATGATCGTCAACGACGGCACGGTTGATGGCCGCCGGGTGATGAGCGAGGCGGCGGTGCGGCTCGGCACGTCAGACCTGCTGCCCGAAGGCGCCAGCCTGAAAGGCACCTGGGTGGAAGGCAACGGCTTTGGCGCGGGCGGCATTTCGGGCAAGGGCAAGGAAGAAGGCCTTTACGGCTGGTCCGGCGCGGCGGGAACGGTGGGCTATGCCCAGACCCGGCTGAAGCTGCGATCCGGCCTGTTCGTGCAATACATGCCGCAGGACCGCCTGCCGGTGCTCAAGGAATTTCCGCTGGCGGTGGGGGCGGACCTCACTGCGCGGATGCAGGGAAGAAAATGATGAAGATAGCCTTTGCCGGGTCGCAGATCGACCGTTCGGACCACATCCGCAGCGATCCCGCCGCGCTGGAAGGATTGATGAACTGGCGCGCACGGCTGCTCAGGCTGGACGGGCTGGACCCGGTGATCTCGCCGGAAAGCACTCTGGAATGGGGCACGCTGGCCGATGCCGATCCGGCGAGCGAGCTGGTGTTCCTGGGCGTAGCTGACGAGCGCGGCTGCTTTGCCGAGGTTCAGACCAAGCTGCAAGGCTCAGTCTCGCCGGCGGGTCCGCGCGTCTGGGCGGCGATGGCGGCGCTTTCGCCAGAGGATCTGGCAACCTATGGCGGCGCGCGCAGCCTGGTTGACTGGCACGCCCGGCACCGCTTCTGCGCGCGCTGCGGCGCAGCGACCACGCTGGCCAAGGGCGGCTGGCAGAGAAGCTGCGGGGGCTGCGGGGCAGAGCATTTCCCGCGCGTCGATCCGGTCACGATCATGCTGGTTGAGCATGATGGCCGCCTGCTGCTGGGCCGCCAGCCGCGCTTTCCCCCGCGCCGGTTCTCCGCGCTTGCGGGCTTCGTGGAACCGGGCGAAAGCATCGAGGAGGCGGTGGCACGCGAAGTGCTGGAAGAGGCGGGAGTCAAGGTGGGGCCGGTGTCCTATGTCGTCAGCCAGCCCTGGCCGTTCCCGTCCAGCCTGATGATCGGGTGCTATGCGCAGGCGCTGGACGACCAGCTGACCATCGACACCACCGAACTTGAAGAGGCCGACTGGTTCACGGCTGAGGAAGTGGCCGCCGCGATGGCCGGGGACGAGGACGGGCGCTTCATCGCCCCGCCGCCCCACGCCATCGCCCATCACCTTCTGCAATGGTGGCTTGACCGATGAACGCTCCTGCAAAACTCATCATCGACATCTGGTCCGACGTCATGTGCCCGTGGTGCGTGATCGGCTATTCGCAGCTGCAAAAGGGTCTGGCCCAGCTGGAGGGCGAGGTCGAGGCGGAAATCCGCTGGCTGCCCTTCGAGCTTAACCCGGACATGCCGGGCGAGGGCGAGGGGCAGGCAGAGCACATCGCCCGCAAATATGGCCGCAGCCCGGCCGAGGCGGAGGCGAACCGCGACAAGCTGCTCCAGATCGGCGAACGCGCGGGCTATTCCTTTGCCTACACCGGGGAGGGCGAGCCGCCCAATGCGATGATCTGGAACACGTTCCAGGCCCACAAGCTGCTGAAATGGGCGCTGGTGGAACACGGGCCGGAAGTGCAGACCCGGCTGAAGCGCGCGCTGTTCGACGCGCATTTCCAGCAGCGCCGGAACATGTCCGATTCCGCCGTGCTGCTGGACGTGGCCGAGGCGCAGGGCCTAGACCGCGCGGGCGCCGAAGCGGCGCTGGCCGACGAGGCGCTGGGTGCGATCGTCCGGCGCGAAGAGGCGCAGGCCTGGGACATGAACATTTCCGGCGTTCCGGCGATGGTCGTCAACGGCAAGTACCTGATCCCCGGTGCGCAGGAACCGGAGACCTATGTCAATGCCCTGCGCCGCGTGGCGGCAAAGGAGGCGGCAGCGGCGGGTTAGGGCGCCGTTCACCTCAATTTTACCTTGCGACTTTATCGTATCTTCAATCGGTTAGGCTAGCCGGACGGCCAGACGCCGGGTTCCGGTGCAGTTGGAGAGACACGATGAACAGGGTCGCAGCCCAATTCCGTGCCCGCATGCGCGCGCTTGCCAGCGACCGCGCGGGCCTATCGACCACTGAGCTTGGAATTCTCCTGGCCATGGTCGTGCTTGCCTCGATCCCCGCTCTTTCGCTGCTCGGTGACGAGACGGCGCAGACGCTGGACCAGAGTTCCTCCGAACTTGCCCGGGACCGCGCGGTGCGGGCCGATCCCTTTGCGCGCGGCGCCGGAGCCGGGGCGGCGGCGGACGTGCCGGTATCCGGCACTTCGGTACAGGGCACTTCCAACACCGGTTCGCCCGAAGTGACGCCGATTGGTTCGTCGTCAAGCTCGGGCGGCTACAAGGAGCCTCCGGTCGCGGCCGCATCGCTGCCTGAACCCTACGCCGAATAAGGCTGGCGGGGCGTGACCGCCGGGCAGGCATTCCGCAGGCTTCCGGCAGGGTTGCGTGCCTTGTCCGAATGGTGGCGTCCGCTGGGCGTGGCGGTGGTCATGTGCCTCGCGGTGCTGGTGCTTGGCCCGTCGAGCGCGATGGACCGCGAGCTTTCGGACCGCCTGCTGCGGCGCGAGGCGGCCGCCGC
The DNA here is from genome assembly GCA_016719755.1 of Novosphingobium sp. Classification (GTDB taxonomy): domain Bacteria; phylum Pseudomonadota; class Alphaproteobacteria; order Sphingomonadales; family Sphingomonadaceae; genus Novosphingobium. Next base: position 97,845 of record JADJYM010000015.1, read on the forward strand.
CGACCCTGCGCTGCTGATCGTCGAGATTGATGCGGCGGATGCCCGGCATTTCGGCGGCAATCCGATTACCCGTCCCGGGCTCACCGAACTGCTCGACAGCCTTGCCGCGCGCGGTGCGGAGCGGGTGCTGCTCGACATCTACCTGGGCGAGCCGCTGTTTCCGGATGCCGATGCCCGGCTGGCGGCGGCCATGGCCCGGTTGGGTCCGGCGCGGCTGGGCCTGGTCAGTGCCGCCACCCCGGACGAGCGCCCTTATGACCTGTTCGCGCGCCACGGCACGCTGATCGATGCGCGGCTGACGCCCGATCAGGACGGTTTCAATCGCCGGATCGGCAGGCCCGGCGAGGCAAGCGGCGCGAACCCTTCCGCCTGGCTTGCCACTGGACGCAGCGATCCGGCCCCGGTCCTGCTTGACCTGCGCGTCGCAACGCGCGGGTTCGAACGGGTCTCTGCGCGCGCGGCGATTGCCGACCGCTCCAGCCTCGCTGGCCGCAAGGTGGTGATTTCGGCCAGCAGCTCTATTGCGCCAAGCCGCGCCTTTCTGCCGCTCAGCCGCAGTGCCGACCGCGCGGCGGTGATCGCGCTGGGCGCGCAATCCGATGCCAGTGGCTATCCGGCGCTTCACCGGCGCGGGGAAGCGGCCAACACGGTGCTGCTCGTGCTGGGCCTCGCCCTTGGTTTCTTCGTTGCCTTTATTGCCAGGTCGGGACGGATGCTGGCACTTTCGGCAGGCTTCGGAGCGGTTCTGCTGGTCAGCGCCTCGACTTTGGTGGCTCTCCACTGGGGGGCGGAAGTCTATCCACTGCGTCTGCTTGGCTGCTTTGCGGTGATGGTCAATGTCACGCTGGCGCAGCGGCTCAGGATCGTGCCGATGATGGGTTCGTTCCTGCGCGGCGATATCACTCCGGAAGAGGTCTGGGCCTGGCGCAGTTATGAACAGTCTGCCCATCCCGCGCTGCTGATCGGCGCCGACGGGCGGATCAAGCGCAGCAATCCCGCCGCCACCCCGCTGATCGAGCGCCACGGCGAGGCCCTGGTCCGCCTGTGTTTGCCGCGCCTGGGCGAACGCGCGGACGAGCTGGAACTGGAGGAAGGGGACTTCCACCTCGACTGGCCCTACACCCACGTGCCGATCGTGGTGCTGCGCGATGCCGGGGCCGCGCTGGCGGCGCAGCGCGGCCTGCAGGAGCAACTGCTGCGGGACGAGCTGACCGGTCAGGCCAACCGCCGGGGCTTCGATAGTGCGCTGCACAGTGCGGCCCAGGCGGGCGGCGCGTACGGCGTGTTCTTTCTCGACATGAACGGGTTCAAGGCGGTCAACGATACCCACGGCCACGACGCGGGGGACGAACTGCTGGTGGTGGTTGCCGCTCGGCTGGCCGCGCTGCTGCGCGAGGACGACTGCGTGGCGCGGCTGGGCGGCGACGAGTTCGGGATTGTCATTCCGGGGATGGCCGTGGAGGCGGAAGCGGCCGATCTGCGCCGCCGCCTGGCCGTCGCCGTGGCCGAACCGGTCAGCCTTAGCTGCACCGGGGGGGCGGTGACGGTGGGGGTGGCGGTGGGCTACGCGCTTACACCAGGCGGCGGCGAGGATCCCGGCGAACTGCTGCGCATTGCCGACCAGGCGATGTACCGCGACAAGCACCGCGCGCGGCTGCGCGCTGCCGCCTAGACCAGTCCCAGCCGCGCCAGTTCGCTGGCGATGTTGCCGGGCAGGGTGTCGCCCGCGCTCTCGCCATCGGCAAGATCGGCGGGGGCGTTCTCTGCTTCGAGGTAGCGCCAGCCCTGGTGGGCGCGCTTGGGGCTGGGGTGCAACTCGATCAGGCGGCTGGCGATGACGATGTTGGTGCGCCCGCCCTCCGCCGCCTCGAAGCGCAGGATCGGGCTGCGCATCACCAACTGGTGCTTGAATATCCAGAACAGCGATCCGCCCGTCGATCCGTCTGGCGGCACGATCTCCTCGTGCCGCTTGGGCAGGTAGCGGGTCGTGAGATAGGCAACGTCGCCGCGCGCGGCGAACCAGCCGCGCATTTCTTCAAGCGACTGCGCCCCGTAGGCGACTTTGGTAAGATGCAGCGGCATGGTGATCAGCCCACCAGCCCGCTGGCGACGGCAAGGCCGAGGAAGGCGAAAAAGCCCATCGAATCGGTGATCATCGTCACGAACACCGAACTGGCCACGGCCGGGTCCTGTCCGAAGCGATCGAACAGCACCGGCACGATAACCCCGGCAAGACCGGCGGTGACGATATTGACCACCACCGCCGTGGCAATCACCGCGCCGAGCAGCGGGTTGGAAAAGACCAGCGCCGTGGCGATCCCGATCAGCAGTGCCACGGTGACTCCATTGAGCAGGGCCACGCGCATTTCGCGCCACAGGATGCGGCCCGTGTTGGCGCGGGTCAGCTGATTGGTGGCAAGCGCGCGCACCGCCACGGCCATGGTCTGCGTGCCCGCGTTGCCGCCGATCGAGGCGACCATCGGCGAGAGCGCGGCCAGCGCCACCAGCTTTTCAATCGCTCCGCCGAAGCTGGAAATGATCGTTGCCCCCAGCAGCGCGGTCAGCAGGTTGGCGATCAGCCAGCGCACCCGGCTGACATAGGAATCGCGGATCGGCTCGTTGATGTCGCCTTCGCCCGCGCCGGACAGCAGCAGCACGTCCTCGCCCGCTTCTTCCTGGATGATGTGGACCACGTCGTCGACAGTGATCTGGCCGACCAGCCTCCCGCTTTCATCGACCACGGCGGCGGAAATCAGCGCGTACTTCTGAAAGCGCAGCGCCACTTCTTCCTGGTCCATCGTCACCGGGATCAGCGTCTGTTCGCGCTGCATCACGTCGGTCAGGCGGATCGAGCGCGGGGTGCGCAGGATCCATGACAGCGCGCAGGTGCCGACCGGGTGGAAGCGCGCATCGACGATGAACACTTCCCAGAACTCGTTGGCCAGTTCCGGGCTTTCGCGCAGGAAATCGATCAGGTCGCCCACGGTCATGTGTTCGGGCACGGCCACGAAATCGCGGCTCATCAGGCGGCCGGCGGATTCCTCCGGATAGGACAGCGCGCTGACGATGGCGGCGCGGTCTTCCGGCTCCATCTCGGCCAGCACGGCCTGCTGGTCGTCCTCGTCGAGGTCTTCCAGCATCGCCACCGCATCGTCGGTATCGAGCTGTTCGGCGATGTCGGCGATCGCTTCGGCGGGCAGCGATTCGACCAGCAGCTCGCGGACGTGGTCGTTCAGCTCGGCAAAGACCTCGCTGCCCATCAGGTCGTTGATTGCGCGGGCCAGCGCCGGGCGCTCGTTCACATCGAGCAGTTCGAACAGGTCGGCGATGTCGGCCGGGTGGAGCGGCTCGACCAGGGCATAGACCTGTTCGTTCTCGCCCGCTTCAAGCGCCTCGCTGACGCGGCGGACGAAATGCTTCTTCAGCGTGTTCTCTTCATCGAGGCTTTCGGATTCGCGCGCCGCATCGGCCGCCATGGGGGCGGCTTCGCGTTCGGCGGTGGCGAGTTCCTCGGGAGTCATGGCGGTGGTCTAGGCCGGTCGGTGCCAAAAGCAACCGGGGCAAGCGCAGGAGGCGTGACTTTGGCCGCGCGCGCCCTATATCCGCGAAGCAGATTGCATGGAGATACGTTCAATGGCCGACCAATACCTCACCCTAACGCTTGATACCGGCAACGGCACCGGCGGTGATGTGAAGATCAAGCTGCGCCCGGATCTGGCCCCCGGCCACGTTGCGCGGATCACCGAACTGGCGAACGAAGGGTTCTATGACGGGGTGAAGTTCCACCGCGTGATCCCCGGCTTCATGGCCCAGGGCGGCTGCCCCAACGGCACCGGCATGGGCGGTTCGTCCAAGCCCGACCTGCAGGCCGAATTCAATGCCGAGCCGCACGTGCGCGGCGTCTGCTCGATGGCGCGGACCAGCGCGCCGCATTCCGCCAACAGCCAGTTCTTCATCTGCTTTGACGACGCGACGTTCCTCGATCGCCAGTACACCGTCTGGGGCCAGGTCGAGGAAGGCATGGAACACGTCGACGCCCTGCCCAAGGGCGAACCCCCGCGTGAACCCGGCAAGATCGTCAAGGCGACGGTCAGATGATCGGGCAGGCCTGATGCGAACGAGAGGGCGGAGGGGCAACCTTCCGCCCTTTTCTGTTGGGGGAGGCGGGGGCGACTTTCGCCGTCTACTGCGCCGCCGCAGGCACTTCCACCCGCCGCACGGTCAGCACCTTGACCACGGGGTCGAGCATCTGCCCTTTCATCACCCCTTCGCCCTTGGAGGCAGAGCGCGGGGCGCCCCAGATCCTTTCCACCACGTCCATGCCAGACACGACTTTGCCGAAGGCGGCGAAGCCGGCCTGAAATTCCGGATTGTCGGACTTGGGATTGGCGTCCAGCCCGGTCATGTCGCCCAGCATGATCGAAAAATCGGCGGTGGCCGTGCCCGGCGCATAGCGCGCCATGGAGATCGTGCCGCGGGTGTGGGACAGGCCGGTCAGGCTGGTCGGTTCGTGCGCGATGGGTTTGAGGATCTTCTGCGGGTGGTTCTGCAGCCCCGCCTGGACCAGGCCGTTGGGCTGCTGCCCCCAGGCAATATGCATCGCGCGGTAGAACACGATCCCGTCGAAGCGCTTCAACTGAACATAGCGCATGAAATTGGCGGTGGTGACCGGGGCGCGCTTGTGGTCGAGTTCCAGCTCGATCGTGCCAAGCTCGGTCACCATCGCCACGTGGACCAGATCGGGCAGCGGCTGCGGCGCGGGGGGCGGGATGGCGGCACGGGGCTTCGCACCCTTGGGATAGCTGCTGTACTTCGGCTTGTCGGCGGCCTGGGCGGCGCTGGTGGCAAGCAGGGCGAGGATCAGGGCGAATCGGCGGATCATTGCGCCATTCTGCCCGATCAGAGCCCTGCCTTCACCAGCCAATCGTGGAAGATCCGAACGCTGCGCAGCTCCAGCGCGTGCGGGCGGCAGACGAACCAGTAGGAATAGGGGCTTTCCACCTCGACATCGAACAGCTTGGCCAGGCGGTTGTCATGACTTCGGTTGAAGTGGTCATCATGCATGATCGCGATGCCCAGGCCATTGGCCGCCGCTTCGAGGATCAGTTGCCCCGAATCGTAGTGGTCGATGGCCGCCGGCTCCAGATCCGGCATGCCGATCGCCTCCTTCCACGCCACGAAGCTGTCGGGCAGTTCGGTGTGGATCAGGAAAGTCTGGCGCGATAGCACCGTCTGGTCCGGATTGTGCCCGATCTCCGCCTCAAGCGTCTTCGATGTGAAGGCATAGACCATGTTGTGGTCCAGCCGCACCGAATGGAACGCCGGGTCAGGTTCGTGGGCCAGGATGATCGCCGCGTCCAGCGTGTCGCCGACCCGGGCAAGCTGGTTGGGGCTGGTGTCGATATCGATGTGCAGGCGCGGGTGCAGCTTCCTGAGTTCCGGCAGGCGCGGGAACAGGCGCTGGCTGCCGAACAGGGGCAGTACCCCAAGATGCAGGCGCAGCACCTTGCTGTCTTCGACCTGTCCTTCGACCGCGGCGGCCAGTTCGTCGAACTTCGGGCCGACGGCGGTGTAGAACGCTTGGCCATCGTCTGTCAGGCGCATGGCCTGGTGCTGGCGGGTAAACAGGCGTTTGCCGATGAAATCCTCAAGCGCGGCAACGCGGCGCGACAGGGCGGAGGGTGACAGGCCAAGTTCGTCCGCCGCCGCGCGGGCAGACCCCAGGCGGACAATCCGGACAAAGGCCTCGATGGCGCGAAGCGGGGGCAGGCGGCGAATAGCCAAGGTCAGTCGTCCGGGTCTTCCTGGGGGGAGGGAGGATGCAGGCGCAGGCGCGTTACATGCTTTTCGTTGCCAGCAATCACTTCCAGCGTCCAGCCACTCTCGTGGCTCAGCAGCGCGCCGACGGCGGGAACCTGCTCGGCCAGCACGACAGCAAGGCCGCCCAGTGTGTCGACGTCTTCCTCCACCTCGCCCAGTCGCGGATCGACCCGCTGGCCCACTTCTTCCAGCTCGACGCGGGAATCGGCCTCCCACGCGCCGCTTTCCAGCGGAACCAGCAGATCCTGCGGGGCATCGTCGTGCTCGTCCTCGATCTCGCCGGTGATTTCCTCGACCAGGTCCTCGATGGTGATGATCCCGTCGGTGCCCGAATACTCGTCGATCACGACGGCGAGGTGGATGCGGCTGGCGCGCATGTCGGCCAGCACATCCAGAGCGCCGCGCGCCTGGGGTACGAACAGCGGCTGGCGCAGCAGCCCGGTCCAGTCACGTGGCGGCTTGCCGCTGGCGAGATAGGGGAACACGTCCTTGATCAGCACCATGCCGACGATTTCGTCCAGCGTCTCGCGATAGACCGGCAGGCGCGAATGGCCGTGCTCGGCAAAGGCGGCAACCACTTCTTCCCAACTGGCGCTTTCGGGAATCGCGATAATCTCGCCACGCGGGATCGCCACGTCGTCCGCGTCATGCTCGGAAAAATGCAGCAGGTTGCGCAGCATCTGCCGTTCGAGCGGGGTAAGGTCGCCGTTGCCGGATGGCCGGGCCTCTTCCTCGTGCTCGTCGATGGCTTCCTCGATCTGGGCGCGCAGCGACTGATCGCCCTCGCTGCCGTCGAAGAACCTGCGGATCATGCGCCACAGCGAGCGCTTACTGTCCACCTCCGGTGAATGGCTGTCCGCCATTTTGAAATTCAGGCCCCTTGTTGGCTGGTTCGTGCAATTATCAGTGGTCGCCATATGGGTCGGCTATACCCAGCAGCGCAAGGGCCTTTATCTCCACAATTTCCATCGCGCGGGCATCCTCGGGCGATATTTCATGGTCGTGCCCGGCCAGATGGAGCAGCCCGTGGACGATCAGGTGCGCGGCGTGGTGTTCCAGCGGGAGTCCCTTTGCCTGGGCCTCTTGCGCGCAGGTTTGAAGGGCCAGCGCGATGTCGCCCAGCAGTTCGGGCGGGCCTTCGGCGGGCAGGTCCAGCAGTTCCTCGCGCTCCAGCATGGGGAAGGAAAGGACGTTGGTCGGTTTGTCCTTGCCGCGCCATTCGCGGTTGAGCGCATGGACCTCGGCGTCGCCGGTGAACAGCAGGCTGGCCGACAGGCGCGGATTGGCCAGTTCCGGCGCAAGACCGACCAGCGCCTGTGCGGCGCGTTCGGCCAGAGCTTCCCAGTCGGGCGGGGTGGGCCATTCGGCCTCGATGGAGATTTCGAGTTCCATCAGGTCCCCTTGCCGTTCGTGCCATGCGAAGTCGAGGGGGATGCGTGGCTACCCGTCCTTGCCTTCATAGGCTTCGACGATCCGGCCGACGATCGGGTGGCGGACCACGTCGGCGCTGGTGAAGCGGGTCACGGCAACGCCCTCGATTCCTTCCAGCCGGTCGACCGCGTCCTTCAGGCCGCTCATCTGGTCGCCGCCGGGAATGTCGACCTGGCGCGGATCGCCGCAGACCACCATCCGGCTGTTCTGGCCGAAGCGGGTGAGGAACATCTTCATCTGCGCGGGCGTGGTGTTCTGCGCCTCGTCCAGGATCACGAAGGCATCGGCCAGGGTGCGTCCGCGCATGAAGGCGATCGGCGCCACCTCGATCTCGCCGCTGGCGATGCGCCGTTCGACCTGTTCGGGCGGCATGCAATCGTACAGCGCATCGTAAAGCGGGCGCAGATAGGGATCGACCTTTTCCTTCATGTCGCCCGGCAGGAAGCCCAGCCGCTCGCCCGCTTCCACCGCCGGGCGGGACAGGATCAGGCGCTGGACCGATCCCGTGATCAGCTGCGAAACCGCTTGGGCCACCGCGACATAGGTCTTGCCGGTGCCCGCCGGGCCAAGCGCGAAGATGATATCCTTCGATGCCAGGGCGCGCATGTATTCAATCTGGGTGGCGCTGCGCGGAACGATGGTTTTCTTGCGGGTGCGGATCATCACGCTGGGCGCATCGGGAGCGCCGGTGACGATCCCTTCCAGCGTCGGTTCGGCGGACATGGTGATCAGCGCCTCGATCGCGCCTGAATCGAAATCCTGCCCCTTGAGCAGGCGCTGATGCATGCCTTTCAGCACTTCGCGGGCGCGGGCGACGGAATCTTCCGGCCCTTCGATCTGCACTCGGTTGCCGCGCGCGGAAATGTAAACCCCCAGCCGGTTCTCGATCTGGACCAGGTTGGCATCGAACTGCCCGAACAATGCGCCAAGGATGGTGGCTTCCTCGAACTCAATCTCGGCGCGGGCGCGGCGGGACTGTTCGGGGCGGAGCGGGGCCGCTTCATGGGGCCGGGCTGGTTTGCGGGCCATAGGTGCCGGAGGCGCGTTCCTTTCAGCGGGCCGGGCGTGGCCCTGATTCGGAAGATAGGGCGGCGCTGGCGGCGCGCAAGCGGGGGTGGCGCAGTGCGTGGTGGATTAGTTCTGTTTCGCGCAGATACGCGAAGCCATCGAGGACGTTCAGGAAAGAAGAAAGCTGTGCTATTTCAGTTTATTATGATCCGTCCGGCGAGCGAGTTCGCCCCGGCCTCAACCAGTTCCACCTCCACAAGGTCGCCGATGCCCGCATCGCCGGTGAAGTGGACCGATTGCAGCCACGGCGATTTGCCCAGCCACTGGCCCGGATACTTGCCCTTGCGTTCGACCAGCACGGTGCAGCGCTTGCCGACCGAGGCAGCGTTGAACGCCAGCTGCGAGGCATTGAGCGCGGCCTGAAGGCGCTGGAGCCGCTCGTCCATGACCTCGACCGGCACCTGCCCGTCCATCGTCGCGGCGGGGGTGCCGGGGCGGGCGGAATACTTGAAGCTGAAGCACTGGGCATAGCCCACCGCCTCGACCAGCTTCAGCGTATCCTCGAACTCGGCATCGGTCTCGCCGGGGAAGCCGACGATGAAATCGCCAGACAGCGCAATGTCGGGGCGGGCGGCGCGCACCTTGTCGAGAACAGCGAGATAGCTGGCCGCCGTGTGGCTGCGGTTCATCGCCTTTAGCACCCGGTCGTTCCCGGCCTGGACCGGCAGGTGGAGGAACGGCATCAACTGCGGCACGTCGCGGTGGGCCTCGATCAGCCCTTCGGTCATGTCGTTGGGGTGGCTGGTGGTATAGCGGATGCGGGCCAGACCCGGCACCAGCGCCAGCCGCTCGATCAGCCGTTCCAGCCCGCGCCCGTCGGCATCGCGCCATGCGTTGACGTTCTGGCCCAGCAGGGTGATTTCGCGCGCGCCAGCCTCGACCAGTTTTTCCGCCTCGGCGATCAGATCGTTGAAAGTGCGCGATTTTTCCGCGCCGCGGGTATAGGGTACGACGCAATAGGTGCAGAACTTGTCGCACCCTTCCTGCACGGTCAGGAAAGCGCTGGGGCCAACCTTGCGACGCGCGGGCAGGGCGTCGAACTTGGTCTCGGCGGGCATATCGGTATCGACCGTGCGGCGGCCCTCCACCGCCTCGGCGATCATCGCGGGCAGGCGGTGATAGGCCTGCGGGCCGACCACCATCGAGACAGCCGGCGCGCGGGCCATGATCTCCTCGCCCTCGGCCTGGGCAACACAGCCCGCGACCGCGATAAGGGGGGATGTGCCATCCTCGCGGCGCCAGTCCTTCGTGATCCGGCCGATGTCGGAATAGACCTTTTCCGCCGCCTTTTCACGGATGTGGCAGGTGTTGAGCACCACCAGGTCCGCTTCCTCGCCCTCGGGTGCGGGGGTGATGCCCTCGGCAGCGAGCAGTTCGGCCATGCGTTCGCCGTCATAGACGTTCATCTGACAGCCGAAGCTCTTGACCCGGTAGGTCCTGGGGGGCGGGGTGGGGCGCATGGGCTGGCCCGATAAGGCAAACGGGCGGCGAATTGAAGTGCTAAGCGCCCAGCTGCTCCAGCATCACCGCACGCGCGGCCGCGGCGATGGTCTTGCGGCTCGCCACTTGATCGCCGCTCAGCACTGGCAGGAAATGCAGGTCCAGCCGCACCGGTCGCCGCCGCGCGAGGATCCGCAGGAAGTTGTCGAGCCCGTGCTCCTCGCCCACCCAGGCCACGTCCGCCGCTTCCGGGCCGTAATCGAGCAGCACCGGCTGAACCGCGATCCCTTCGGGCAGCGGTTCCAGCGCGGACAGCAGCGAGGACTTGAATGGCAGCAGGCCGGTTCCGTCGCTGGTGGTGCCTTCGGGGAAGATCGCCAGCGCCCCGGTATCGCGGATCTCCTCGCGCACCAGGGCGACCTGGCGGGCGACGCTGGCCCGGTCATGCCGGGCGACGAACACCGTGTCGTTCAGCTTGCACAGCCATTTGAGCAGCGGCATCGAGGCGAGGCCATCATGCCCGACAAAGGCGGTGCCAGTGGCCCCGGCCATCGCGGGAATGTCGATCCAGCTGACATGGTTGGCCAGCAGGAAGGCGCCGCGATGCACTTTCTCGCCGTGCTGGCGCACCCGCACGCCCGCCAGCCACGCCACCGCGCCCAGGAAGAAGCGCGGCAGCGGCTTGTGCCGGGTGAACAGAGCCGCAGCATAGTGCAGCGGCAGGCAGGCCAGCAGCAGCAGCGCCATCGCCAGGATTCGCAGCGACACGCGCACCCAGCCCAGTGGCGAAATCGGGCGCGGCTGGGTCAGCGCGAGCGGCATGGCCCGTCGTCAGTCCTCGCGGCCCAGGCGCACGCCGAACAGTTCCATGCGGTGATCGACCAGCCGGTAGCCCAGCTTTTCCGCGATCCGGCGCTGGAGCGCTTCCAGTTCGGGATCGACGAATTCCATCACCTTGCCGGTTTCCACGTCGATCAGGTGATCGTGGTGCGCTTCGGGCGCGGCCTCATAACGGGCGCGGCCATCGCCGAAATCATGGCGGTCAAGGATTCCAGCCTCTTCGAAAAGGCGCACGGTGCGATAGACCGTGGCGATCGAGATGCGCGGATCGATCGCGGCGGCGCGCTCGTGCAGGCTTTCCACGTCCGGATGGTCGCGGCTTTCCGACAGGACGCGCGCAATCACGCGCCGCTGGTCGGTGATCCGCAGCCCGCGCTGCGCACAAAGCGCTTCGATGTCGATCGGTTGCACAGAAACTCCGGGAAGTCAGAATGGAAAGCCTCGCCGGATCATAGTCCGGCGAGGCGATTCTTCAACGCGTCTTTGCCAGGTGCGCCAACTGCGTCCGCAGTTGGCTTGCAACACCAACCCGCTCCCCCGGCCCGACCACCCACAGGGTACCATAAATGGGTGGCAGGGCCGGGGGAGCGGGTTGGTGTTGCTAGGGAAGCCCGGACGGGCTTCCCGCACCGCCGTCAGGCGAACAACATAATTTAAGCCTTCTTGCGGCCGCCGCGCTTGACGCCGGGCTTGCGGCCGAGGCCGATCTTCTTGGCGAGATCGCGGCGGGTCGCCGCGTAGTCCGGGGCGACCAGCGGATAGTCCGCGCCCAGGTTCCAGCGGGCGCGATAATCTTCCGGGGTCATGCCGTGGTGCGTCATCAAGTGACGCTTGAGCATCTTCAGCTCCATGCCGCAGTCAAGACAGGTAATCTTGTCCGGCTTGACCGACGAACGCACCGAAACGGCGGGCTTGAGCGGGGCGGCTTCCGGTTCCGGAGCGGCCTGGCCCAGGCCGGCCAGCGCGCCGTAGACCTTGGTGATGAGGGTCGGAACATCGTCAACCGAGACGCTGTTGTTGCTGACATGGGCAGCAACGATATCCGAAGTCAGCGTGATGAGAGTTTCCGTCATGTCGGACTGGATATTGTCCATGACCGTTCCTTTCTTGATATGCGAACCGTTTATGATTTTGCATGGTAGCCAGAACCATTACTGGCTGACGGTCCGTCAATAGGCGCGGCAGTGAAAACGCGCAAGTGCGAAGACTCTTGCCAACAATAACCAATAACGGGACCGGAATGACTATTTCGGGATGTCGCCGGATTACTGGTTATGGACAAATGCAGGCGAAGGTAACCGCATCGATCCGTGAGCCATCGGGGGTGCGGTAATAATTGGGCCGCTGGCCAATCTGTTCAAAACCGAAGCGCCGGTACAGCGTCTCGGCCGGATTGCCGCGCCGCATTTCAAGCAGCAGCCGCTGCGCTCCGCGTTCGCGCGCTTCGGCGGCGAAGCGGGTTAAAAGCGCGCCGCCGATCCCCTTGCCGCGCTGCGCCGGGTCGACCGCGATCAGCAACAGTTCGGCTTCCTCATAGCCGTGGCGCGAGAGGTAGAATCCCGCCGCCGCTTCGCCCGGTGCGGGTTCCCCGCCATGGGCTGCGGCGAGGCCATAGGAGCACTGGCCCAGCAGCAGCGCGTCTTCCACCTGGCGGCGGTTCCATGCCTCGCCATAGGCGGGATCGAACCCGGCCTGCATCACGGCCATCAGGCGATCGAGATCGTCGCCGTGAGGGGTCATGCGCCGGGCAGGCGCGCATCGGGCGCGCGGCCATAGATCAGGTTGATATCGGCCAGCAGTGCCGCTTCGCCCAGTAAGGGCACTTCGCGGGCATCGGGCAGGAGGGGAAGCGCCTCGCCGGACCCGCGCGCACCGACCAGCGCCTCGGCCTGGCTACCCACGACCAGCGCGGTGCGAGCCGTTTGCGCAGCAGCCGCCGGGGTGAGCGAGGCGGGGAGGGCAAGCGGCGTGCCGTCGGCGGCGAATTCCTGCACGAACCATTCGCCGTGCCCGCCGCTCATCGCCACGGTCACCGGCTGATCGCCCCGCCGCGCGCGCGCCATCGCCGCAACCAGGGCAAGGCTGGGATAGCCGCAGATTTCGGCCTGCCACGCCAGAGCCAGCGCCCGCGCTGCCGCGAGGCCGACCCGCAGGCCGGTGAAGCTGCCCGGGCCCAGCGCGACCGCGATCCGCGCGGCGCGGCCTTTGCCGGGTAGCGCCGCAATCATCGGCACCAGCGCTTCGGCGTGGCCGCGCATCAGCACGCGGTGCTCACCCGCGACAAGGCTGCCCGAATCGAACAGCGCGACCGAGCAGGCTTCGGTCGCGCAGTCGATCGCCAGCATGGTCATGCCGGCCAGATCAGACGATGCGGTTGAACTTGTCGAAATCCGGGCGCGGGCTGCGCTCGAAGATCGTCGCCGGATCGCCGTAGCCAAGCGTGGAAATCATCACCGACTTGAACGCGGGAGTTTCGGCCAGGAACGCGGCATCGACCGCATCGTTGGAAAAGCCGGTCATCGGCCCGGTATCCAGCCCCAGCGCGCGCGCCGCGACGATGAAATAGGCCGCCTGGAGCGTGGTGTTGAGAAAGGCCGAACGCTCACGCAGGGCATCGTTGCCGGCGAACCACGCGCGCGCATCGGCGTGCGGGAACAGCCAGGGCAGGTTCTCGTGAAATTCGGTGTCCATCGCCACGATCACGGAGACCGGCGCGGACAGGATCTTGGCCCCGTTGGCGGGCATGGTGCAGGCCGCCAGCTTTTCCTTCGATTCCGGCGTCGTGCACCACACCAGCCGCGCGGGCAGCTGATTGGCCGAGGTTGGCCCCATCTTCATCAGGTCCCAGATCGCGTGGAGCTGTTCGTTGGACACCGGCTTGTCGAGATAGCCGTTATAGGTGCGCGCGGTGCGGAAAATCTGGTCGAGTGCCTGATCGGCAAGCGGCTGCGTCATGTCGGAAATACCCCCGGGGAAGGAAACTGCGACCGCGTTCAGGCGGCGCGGACTTCGGTGACTTCGGGAACGTAGTGCTTGAGCAGCGTCTCGATCCCGTTCTTGAGCGTCGCGGTGGACGAGGGGCAACCCGAACAGGCGCCCTGCATTGCCAGATAGACCACGCCTTCGCGGAAGCCCCGATAGATGATGTCACCGCCATCGTTGGCCACGGCGGGGCGGACGCGCGTTTCGATCAGTTCCTTGATCTGCACGATGACGTCGGCATCGGCCGGATCGTCGCCTTCCACCTCTTCGGTTTCGCCCGGCACCACGATGCCGCTGGCGTCGGGCGCGCTGAACAACGGCGCGCCGGTGACGAAGTGGTCAAGCAGCACGGCCACCACTTGCGGCTTGAGACTGCCCCAATCGCTGCCGTGCCCGGCGGTAACGGCGATAAAATCGCGCCCGAACAGCACACCGGTAACATCGCCCAGATCAAACAGCGCCGAGGCGAGGGGGGAAGCGGCGGCCTCGTCCTCGGTGGTGAATTCGCGGGTCCCGCTGGCCATCACCTGCTCGCCGGGCAGGAACTTGAGGGTGCGGGGATTGGGCGTGGTTTCGGTTTCGATGAACATGAATGTCCATGTAGGCGGCTTGCCCCAAGGGTCAAGGCCGCTGCGGGGTGAAACAGGGGTGGCAGCCTCTGTCGGCCCGCAATTGCTATTCACTGGCCCTTCACACTTGCCCCGCCTATATTCCGGCCATGCCTTCGCTTTTCCGGCCCGTCGGCCGTTTCGCCTGCCTGATCCCCGCCGTGCTGCTGGTGCTGCCGCTGCAGCTCCATGCGGAGGCGCCGCAAAAGCAGGCCGCCGCTGCCGCCGCGCCCGCGCAGGACGTGCCGTGGCTCTACCGGGGCAGCGACGTGCCGGTGGACCGCGAATGGACCTTCGGCGAGCTTTCCAATGGCCTGCGCTATGCGGTGCGCAAGAACGGCGTGCCGCCGGGGCAGGTCTCGATCCGCATCCGGGTGGATGCCGGATCTCTGTACGAGGCGGAGAGCGAGCGCGGCTTTGCCCACCTGCTGGAACATCTGGTGTTCCGCCAGTCGAAGTATCTGGGCGACGGCGAGGCGATCCCTCGCTTTCAGCGGCTGGGCGCAACCTTCGGCAGCGATACCAATGCCGAAACATCGCCGGTCAGCACCACCTACAAGCTCGACCTGCCGGACGTGACGCCGGACAAGCTGGATGAAACCTTCCGCCTGCTCTCTGGCATGATGATCGCGCCGACGCTGAGCGAGGCCAACGTGCGCACCGACGTGCCGATTGTGCTGGCGGAAAAGCGCGAGCGGGGCGGCGCGGCGGAGCGCGTATCGGATGCCATGCAGCAGACCCTGTTCGCCGGGCAGAAGCTGGCGGTGCGCCAGGTGATCGGCACGGTGGAGACGCTGGAGGCGGCGAACGAGGCCAATGTCCGTGCTTTCCACGCCCGCTGGTACCGGCCCGGGAATGTCACCGTGGTGGCGGTCGGCGATGCCGATCCGGCAGTGCTGGCGGCGCTGACCAGGAAGTATTTTGGCGACTGGAAGGGCGTGGGCAAGCCCGCCCAGGCGCCGGATTTCGGCGATCCGCTGCCGCCCCGGGTCAAGGGCAAGGCCCCGGACAACCCCGTAGGCGAAACCCGCGTGCTGGTGGAACCCGACCTTGCCCGCGCGGTAACCTATGGCGTGATGCGCCCGTGGCGGCCGGTGCAGGACACGATCGCCTATAACCAGGGCAACATGATCGACGCGCTCGCGCAGATGATCATCAACCGCCGCCTGGAAGCGCGCGCCCGTGCCGGCGGCAGCTTCCTCGCCGCGCAGGTCAGCCAGGAAAAACACAACCGCTCGGTTGACGCGACCTTCGTGTCGATCGCGCCGCTGGGCGAGGACTGGAAGGCCGCGGTGCGCGATGTGCGCGCGGTGATCGCGGACGCCATGGCCAGCGCGCCGACCCAGGACGAGATCGACCGCGAGGTCGCGGAAATGAACGTCGCCTATGAAAGCTCGGTCGAGCAGCGCCGCCTGCTGCCCGGATCAAAGCTGGCCGACGACGTCGTCACCGCACTCGACATCCGCGAGGCGATTGCCTCGCCCGAGACGGTGCAGGACATCTTCAACGCCTCGCGCCCGCTGTTTACCCCGCAGGCGGTGCTGGAACGCACCCGGCGACTGTTCGCCGGCTCTGTCACCCGCGCGGTCTATGTGACGCCCCAGGCGGGCGAGGCCGATCCGGCCGCGCTGCGCCTGGCGCTGGCCGCCCCGGTCGAGGCCGATGGCAAGTCGCGGGTGGATACCAGGCCGATCTCGTTCGCTGAACTGCCGCCGCTGGGCGAGCCGGGCCGGGTGGCGGGGATCGTGTCGACCGGGCTTGGCGAGATCGAGCAGATCGAGTTCGAGAACGGTGTGCGCGCCCTGCTCTGGCCGGTGCGCGATGAACCCGGCCGCGCGGCGGTCCGGGTGCGCTTCGGTGCGGGCTACCGCGCGTTTGGGCCGGGCGATGCGGCCTATGTCACGCTGGGCGAACTGGCGCTGGTCCCCTCGGGCCAGGGCAAGCTTGGGCAGGAAGAGCTGGACCGCATTTCGACCGGCCGCAAGATGGGTTTCCAGTTCGAGATCGACGATTCCGCCTTTGCCTTTACGGCCGAAACCCGCCCCGCCGACGTCGCGGATCAACTTTACCTGTTCGCCGACAAGCTGGTGAACCCGCGCTGGGATGTGGCCCCGCTGCTTCGGTCCAAGGCGGCGGCCAAGCTCAACTACGAATCCTACGCGACTTCGCCGCAAGGCGTGCTGGAGCGCGACCTGCAATTCCTGCAGTACGGCGGCGATGCGCGGTTCCGCACGCCCGCGCCGGCCGAGATTGACGCTGCGACCCCGCAGGGCTTCCGCGAGGTCTGGGCTCCGATCCTCGAAACCGGCCCGGTCGAGGTTCAGGTCTATGGCGACGTTGACCGTGCCGCGACGATCGAGGCGCTGCGCAAGACCTTCGGAGCGCTGCCGCGCCGCGCCCCGCTGCCCGACAGCACCGGCCCGGCGCGCTTCGGCGAGCCGAAGACCGGTATTGAGCCGACCGTGCTGACCCATCGCGGCGACAAGAACCAGGCTGCGGCACTGATCGCCTGGCCGACCGGCGGCGGCATGGCCGGGATTCGCGAATCCCGGCAGCTGGAGATCCTCAGCCAGCTGTTCCAGAACCGCCTGCTCGACAAGTTCCGGGAAAAGCTGGGCGAAAGCTATTCGCCGCAGGTCTACAATTCCTGGCCGCTCGACCTTGAGAACGGCGGGCAGATGCTGGCGCTGGCGCAGATCCAGCCGCGCGCCGTGCCGATGTTCTTTGCGACCGCCGACGAGATCGCCGCCGACCTGATCGCCCAGCCGCCCACGGCTGACGAGCTTGACCGCGTGACCGAGCCGCTCAAGCAGAAGCTCAATCGCGCTTCCACCAGCAGTGCCTATTTCATGTCGATGCTGGAAGGGGCGAGCCAGGACCCGCGCAAGTACGCCTCGATCCGCAATCTCCTGCCGGACTATACCCAGACCACCCCGGCGGAGATGCAGGCGCTGGCGCGGCGATACCTGACGCGCGGCAAGAGCTGGCGGCTGGCGGTGATTCCGGAAGGCACGACCATCGCCACCACGATCACCCCCGGCCCGGCGACGCGCGGCGCGGCGCAATAAAGCTGCGCTTCCGGCGCGGCTAGCTTTGCGGGTTTTGCATTTGCGCGCCTGCGCGGCTATGGGGCGCGCTTCGCATCAGGAGCATTGGTAAAGTGGCAAGCACGTGGACCCCCGATAGCTGGCAGGCCAAGGAAGCGCGGCATCTGCCGTCCTATCCCGACGCCCAGGCGCTGGACAAGGTAACCGGGACGCTTGCGAACTTTCCCCCGCTGGTCTTCGCGGGCGAGGCGCGCGCGCTGAAGGCGGACCTGGCCGAAGTGGCGGCGGGCAAGGGTTTCCTGCTCCAGGGCGGGGACTGCGCCGAAAGCTTTGCCGAATTTCACCCCAACAACATCCGCGACACCTTCCGCGTGCTGCTGCAGATGGCGGTGGTGCTGACCTTTGCCAGCAAGCAGCCGGTGGTGAAGGTGGGCCGCATGGCCGGACAGTTTGCCAAGCCGCGCTCTTCGCCGGTCGAAGTGCAGGATGGCGTCGAACTGCCAAGCTATCTGGGCGACAACATCAACGGGATCGATTTCACCGCTGAATCGCGCATCCCCGATCCGCAGCGCCTGCTCCAGGCCTATTCGCAGTCCGCGGCGACGCTCAACCTGCTGCGCGCCTTCTCGACCGGCGGCTATGCCAACCTGCGCCAGGTCCACCAGTGGACGCTGGATTTCATGGGGCGCAGCCCGTGGGCCGACCGCTTCGCCGAAGTGTCGAACCGGATTGGCGAGGCGCTGGACTTCATGCAGGCCTGCGGGATCGACCCGCAAACCGTGCCGCAGCTTCAAGGAACAAGCTTCTATACCAGCCACGAGGCGCTGCACCTGGCCTACGAGCAGGCGATGACCCGCCGCGATTCGCTGACCGGGGACTGGTACGATACGTCTGCCCACATGCTGTGGATCGGCGACCGCACCCGCTTTGAAGGATCGGCCCATGTCGAGTTCCTGCGCGGGGTCGGCAATCCGCTGGGCATGAAGTGCGGTCCGAGCATGAGCCCGGATGAATTGCTGCGCCAGCTCGACCTGCTCAACCCGGGGCGCGAGGCGGGGCGCATCACCCTGATCAGCCGCTTCGGCGATGAAAAGGTCGAAGCCGGCCTTGCCCCGCTGGTCCGCGCGGTGAAGCGCGAGGGCCATCCGGTGGTCTGGTCGTGTGATCCGATGCACGGCAACGTCATCAAGGCCGAAAGCGGCTTCAAGACCCGTCCGTTCGACCGCATCCTCAAGGAAGTGCGCGGCTTCTTCGCCGTGCACCGCGCCGAGGGAACCCATGCGGGCGGTATCCACATCGAGATGACCGGGCAGGACGTGACCGAATGCGTCGGCGGCGCGATCGCCATTTCGGACGAACGGCTGGCCGATCGCTATCACACCCACTGCGACCCGCGCCTCAACGCGGCGCAGTCGATCGAACTGGCATTCCTGCTGGCCGACATGCTCAACCAGGAAGCCGTCGAACGCGCCCAGCGCGCGGCGTGACCGGAACCGCAGCCATCCGTCTCGTCATTGCGAGGGGCGAAGCCCCGCGGCAATCCGGGGGCGTTTGGCGCGGCGCTGGTTCTTGCCTGACGACGATCGCCATGACGAAGGGACAGGCTGCATGATCGCTCGCGAATTGCTCGGCACGGCGCAGGTCCCGGGGGGCGAAGAGCTGAAGCTGTTTGCCCACGGACGCGATTTCATGATCGTGCTGGGCCATAACGAGCTGATGTCCACCCGGATGCGCGGCTCGGAAGAGGCGCTGGCGACCATGACGCTCGACCGGCTGGGCAGCGCTGCCAAGGACGCGCGCGTGCTGATTGGCGGCTATGGCATGGGATTTACGCTCCGCGCCGCACTTGCCCGACTGGGTCCACGCGGCCACGTGACCCTGGCCGAACTGGTGCCAGAGATCATCGACTGGGCGCGCGGGCCGATGGCCGAGGTTGCCGCCGGGTGCCTTGACGATCCGCGTGTCACGCTGCGGATGGATGACGTGGCCGATGCCATGCTGCTGGCGCCCGAGCCGTTCGACGCGATCCTGCTTGATGTCGACAATGGCCCCGACGGGCTGGTGCGGCCGGAAAACAGCCGGATCTATTCGCGCGCCGGGCTGCGCGCAGTTGTCCGCGCGCTCAATCCCGGTGGTATCCTCGCCGTTTGGTCCGCCGCGCCCGACCGCGCCTTCACCCGCCGGCTTGAGGGCGAAGGCTTCGAGGTGGAGGAAGTCGAAGTCCGCGCCCGGATCGACGCCCAGGGCAAGGGCAAGGGCCCGCGCCACACCATCTGGTTCGCGCGGCTGGTGCCGAACTGACGGTAACTACGGCAGCAGCAGCGTCGATCCGGTGGTGCGCCGCGCTTCCAGATCGATGTGGGCTTGTGCCGCGTCGGTCAGCGCATAGGTCTGGCCGACAGTGACGGTGAGTTTGCCGCTGGTGACCATCTCCCACAATCTGGCCGCGCCCGCCGCCGCCTCGGCGGGGTCCTTGTAATAGTCGTAGACGCCGGGGCGGGTGACATAGAGCGAGCCGCGCGTGGCGAGATCGCGCAGCGCGACGCCGGTGACCGGGCCGCTGGCATTGCCGAAGCTGGCGATGGTCCCGCGCCGCCCGACCGAGTTGAGCGAGACCTGCCAGGTGGCCGCGCCGACCCCGTCGTAAGACACCCGCACGCCCCCGCCCCCGGTTGCCTCGCGGACCTTGGCGATCAGGTCCGCGTCATCGGTCAGGAACACCTGCTCGGCCCCGGCTTCCTTGGCGGCGGCAACCTTGGCGGCGCTGCCGACCGTGCCGATCACCCGCACTCCGCGCGCGGTCAGCCATTGCACCAGCAGCAGGCCGACCCCGCCGGCCGCCGCCGGGACCAGCGCCCAGCCGCCCGGCATTACCGGGGCGCAGCGTTCGGCCAGCATTTCCACCGTCGCGCCTTTCAGCAGCACTGCGGCGGCGGTCGGGCTGTCGACGCTGGCTGGCACCGGCAGCAGCTCGGCCGCCTTGATCAGCCGCGCCGTGGCATAGGCGCCGGGCGAGCCGATGTAGCCCGCGCGGTCGCCCGGCTTGAAGGCGCTCACGCCTTCGCCCACCGCCTCGATCACCCCGGCCGCTTCCATGCCCATGCCGCTGGGCAGGCGTGCGGGATAAAGCCCGGTGCGGAAATAGGTGTCGATGAAGTTGAGGCCCACCGCCTCCTGCCGCAGCAGGACTTCGCCCGGACCGGGTGCGGGCAGGTCAACCTCGCGCCACTGGATCACTTCGGGGCCGCCGGTCTGCTCGAAAAAGGCCTGGGTCGCGCGCATTGCTAATCTCCTTGTCATCCGCAGATTAGCCGGGGGAGGGCGCTTCGCAAGCGTAACAAAGCTGCTAGCTAGGGAAAGAATCGTTGTGGAGTGTCTGATGCGCCAAGCCGCCGCCCTGTTCCTGGCATTCGCCGCCCTGCCGCTGATGGCGCAGGCTGCGCCGCCGCTGGACCCGATGGCGAGCGACAAGGTGGCAAGCTATGACTGGGTGCGCCCCGAAGCGGACTATGTCCGGCGCGAGGTGATGGTGCCGATGCGCGATGGCACGAAATTGTTCACAGTGATCGTGATGCGCAAGGGCACGAAGGATGCCCCGATCCTTTTGAGCCGCACCCCCTATAACGCCACCGGCCACACCAGCCGCAACCGCAGCCAGAAGATCGAGGAAATCCTCCCCGTGATGGACGCGCCGTTCGTCAACGATGGCTACATCCGGGTTTATCAGGACATTCGCGGGATGCAGAAGTCCGAGGGTGATTACGTGATGACCAGGCCCGCGCGTGGCCCGCTTAACAAGACGGGGATCGACCATTCGACCGACGCCTATGACACGATCGACTGGCTGGTGCAGAACCTGGCCGAAAGCAACGGCAAGGTGGCGGTGATTGGTTCATCGTACCTGGGCTTTACCACGCTGATGGCGCTGATCGATCCGCACCCGGCGCTGAAGGCCGCCGTGCCGCAATCGCCGATGGCCGATGGCTGGATCGGGGATGACTGGTTCCACAACGGCGCATTCCGCACCTTCGGCTTCGATTTCGCCCTTTCGCAAATGGTGGAGAAGGGCGGCGGCGACGTGCCGCGCGGCAGCGGCGATGAATATGACCAGTTTCTGGAGGCCGTATCCTCGGGCGGCTATGCCCGGCGCTGGGGGCTGGATGCGCTGCCGGTGGTGCGCAAGATGATGCTACACCCCGCCTATGACGCCTATTGGCAGGAACAGGCGGTCGACAAGCTGCTGGCCAAGCGCAAGCTGACCGTGCCGACGCTGGTGATGCTAGGGCAGTGGGACCAGGAAGACAGCTATGGTGCTCCGGCAGTGTTCAAGGCGGTCAAGGAGGCCCAGCCGGACGCGCCGATCATGCTCGGCATCGGGCCGTGGCGACATTCGGGCGCGAACTACGAGGGAACGAGCCTTGGCGCGCTGAAGTTCGAAGGCGATACCGCACTGCAATTTCGCCTGAATTGGATCAAGCCGTTCCTCGACTGCCGGGTGAAGACCGATCCCGCGCCCTGCGCGCCCATGCCCGCCGCCGTCACTTATGCCACCGGCGCGGACCGCTGGGAAGTGGACGCGAAGTGGCCCGCCGGGATCGAAACCCCGCTGTACCTTGCGCCGCGCGGCGCGCTCAGCTGGACGAAGCCGGACAAGGCCGGCGCGGACAGCTATGTGTCCGATCCTGCCAGCCCGGTGCCGTTCATGGCCCGCCCGGTCCACATGGACGGCGACCAGTGGAAGACCTGGCTGGTGGCCGACCAGCGGTTCGCTTCCAACCGGCCGGACGTGCTGACCTATACCACGCCGGTGCTGGACAAGCCTGTCCACATCAAGGGCGCGCCGCGTATCGACCTTGCCGCCGCGACCAGCGGGCGCGACAGCGACTTCGTGGTCAAGCTGATCGATGTTTACCCAAGGGAGCTGAGCGCCCAGCCCGGCATGGCCGGGTATCAACTGGGGGTGGGGATCGAGATTTTCCGGGGCCGCTACGTTCACGGCTTCGCCACGCCCGCCCCGCTGGAGCCGGGCAAGACCTATCGCTTCGGGTGGTCGCTGCCCCATGTGAATCACGTGTTCCGGCCCGGCCACCGGATCATGGTACAGGTCCAGTCGAGCCTTTACCCGCTGTACGACCGCAACCCGCAGACCTGGGTGCCCTCGATCTTCGAGGCGCAGGCGGGGGACTACCAGAAAGCGACCCAGACGGTGCGTTATGGCGGGGCCGATGCCAGCGCGGTGTGGCTGCCGGTGGCGAAGGATTGAAGTCCTCCCGCTTGAAGGGGAGGTTTGGGTGAGAATGTAGGCCGCCTAACGCTGTGCCGCGCCCACGATCCGCTCCAGCTCCCTGCCGAATTGCTTCAGGTCGAAATTCTGCGGATCGTCGTGCGCATCGGGGATTCCGCCGTCGATGGTGGCGTGAAAGCCAGGGATCAGCCAGCGCCCGGCGCGCGCGCTGGTGTAGACGTAAAGCGCGGCAAGCTGGCGGTACTGCGCCTTCGAAAAGCCTGGTTTGGGGCCGTGGGTCGCGGCCCGTGTCGTCGCACCGGGCAGGAATCGGCGCGGCTGCACCGTCTCGATATGGACGAAGCGCCCCCGCGCGGCCGGGCCGACGACGCGGCTTTCCAGCTTGGTCGCGCGCCAGCCCTCGGCAAATTCGTGGCCCGGCCAGATCTGGCCATGGCGGTTGAGGAAGATGTGGGCGACGGGTTCCCGCGCGATCCCGCCGGGAAGGTAGGGTTCAAAGCTGTTGACCCCGGGATCGGTATCGAGCCGCCTGGGGAAGGGTTTGTTTTCGTAGAACGGGGTTGAGGTGTCGTGGATCGCGAAATAGGCAAGCGGCAGGCCAGCTGCGGTTTGCGAGACCGGCGCATCGGCGTGGCTCGCCGCATAGGCGCGGTAGGGTTCCTGGAACGCGGCTATCGCCGCCGCTTTCTGCTCCGCGCTGGGCGCGCCGCCGTCCTGCATCAGACGGACAATGGCCCTGGGCAGCTTCTGGGGCGTTTTCCGGCCCTGCAACTCCACCTTGCGCAGCAGGCAGGTGGCCTGTTCCAGCGGCGTTCCGGCGAAGCTAAGCGTTTCCCGGCTGAAGCGGCACTCGCCGATTTCCTCGGCGGCAGCGGGCGCCGCTAGCAGTAACAGCGGAAGGGTCAGGAGGCGCTTCATTTGACGGTCGGTCCCGGAATGTATATACGCGATGTATATACGGAGGTCTCCCATGGGCAAGGAATATCGCGCCAAGGTGTTCAAATCGGGCAATTCGCTCGCGCTGCGCCTGCCCAAGGAACTGGGCCTCAAGGAAGGCTCGACCATGGTCCTGCGCGAGGAGCGGGCCGGGTTCGTGATCGAGCCGGAGGACGTGCCGCGCAAGAAGCTGGATGTCAGCGCGTTCTGGGGCAAGGCGCCCGGACTGAAGCTCGCTCCGCGCGAGGATTTCGACGAGCGGCCCAGCACGATCGCTGCCCGTGAAGCGGCACGAAAGGCGCGGGAAGCCGAGTGATCCGCTACCTCTTCGACGCCAATGTCGCCGTCTATGCGATGGATGGCGGCAATCCCCTGCTGCGCCAGCGCATGGAGGACTGTGAACCGGGCGAGATCGCGATTTCGGTGATCAGCTTCGCCGAGGTGGCCTATGGCACCTATGTGGGCAAACCGCCTTCCGCCGCGCTGCTGGACGCTTTCTTGGCTGCCATTCCGCTCATCCCCTTCGATGAAGCCGCTGCGCACGCCTATGCAAGGCTACCCTTCAAACGCGCCCGCTTCGACCGCCTGCTCGCCGCCCATGCACTAAGCATCGGCGCGACGATCATCACCAACAACGAAGCCGATTTTGCCGACGTACCCGGCCTCCGGGTCGAGAATTGGACCCTATGACCTTCGCTGCCACCATCCTCACCCTCTACCCCGAGATGTTCCCCGGCCCGCTGGGCGTTTCGCTCGCCAATCGCGCTCGGGAAGAGGGCAAGTGGAGCCTGGAAACCGTCCAGATCCGCGATTTCGCAGCCGACAGGCACAAGACGGTGGACGATACGCCCGCTGGCGGCGGGGCGGGCATGGTGCTGCGCGTGGACGTGCTGGCGAAAGTGATCGACCACGCGCGCGGACTCCATCCTGACTGCCCCGTCATCGCCATGACCCCGCGCGGCACGCCGCTGACCCAGGCCCGCGTGCGCGAGCTGGCGGCGGGGCCGGGCGTTACCGTGCTGTGCGGGCGGTTCGAGGGCTTTGACGAGCGGATTTTCGAAGGGCGCGGGGTGGAGGAAGTCTCCATCGGTGATATCGTCCTGTCCGGCGGAGAGCCTGCCGCGCTGATGCTGCTTGATGCTTGCATTCGCCTGCTTCCCGGCGTAATGGGCGCGGCTTCGAGTGGGGCCGAGGAATCCTTTGAACAGGGATTGCTCGAATATCCGCACTATACCCGGCCCGCCTTGTGGGAAGGGCGCACGATCCCTGAAGTGCTGCGATCGGGGGATCATGCGAAGATCGCGGCCTGGCGCAAGTCCATGGCCGAGGTTGATACACGGTCACGCAGACCGGATCTTTGGGAGCGCCATGAGGGCGCTCGGGTCCAGCCTGCCTCTGGCGCGCGGCAAAAGAAGAAGGACTGAGATCATGAACCTGATCCAGCAGATCGAGGCCGAGGAAATTGCCAAGGCCGCCAAGGATATTCCGGAGTTCCGTCCTGGTGACACCGTCCGTGTCGGCGTGAAGGTCATCGAAGGTGAGCGCACCCGCGTTCAGAACTACGAAGGCGTGTGCATCGCCCGTGCCAACAAGGGCATCGGCAGCAACTTCACCGTTCGCAAGATGAGCTTCGGCGAAGGCGTGGAGCGCGTATTCCCGCTCTATTCGCCCAACATCGAATCGATCACCGTGGTCCGCCGCGGCGTGGTGCGCCGGGCGAAGCTCTATTACCTGCGCGGCCGCACCGGCAAGCGCGCCCGCATCGCCGAACGCCGCGACGTTCGCAACGACGCGTAAGCGCACTGGCGCAGGCGCTGCAAAGCGCTTTATGAGGGCGTCCCGGCTTCGGTCGGGGCGCCCTCTTCGTTTTCGGGATCAATGCCTTGCCATGCGTCTTCTTGCCTGCCTGCTTGCCGCAACCATGTTGTCCGCCGCGCCTGCCCATGCGGAAGAGCCGGCGGTGAGCGCGCCCGTCGCAGCCGCCGCGCCCGCGCTCGATTTTCAGCGCGTCTTCGCCAGCCCCAGCCTGAATGGCCCGGTGCCGCGCGGGGTGAAGCTGTCGCCCGATGGGCGCTGGCTGACCTTGCTGCGCAGCCGCGCCGAGGATCGGGAGCGCTATGATCTGTGGGGCTATGACCGCACCACTCGCGAATGGCGGATGCTGGTGGACAGCACGAAGCTGTCTTCCGGCAAGGAATTGTCCGAGGCCGAGAAGATGCAGCGCGAACGGCTGCGGATAGGCGATCTCAAGGGTGTGGTCTCCTATGACTGGGCGGCCGATGGCAAGGCGCTGCTGGTGCCGGTCGATGGCGAGGTCTGGCTGGTGCCGCTGGAAGGAAGCCCCCGCCGCCTGGCCGTGCCGCAGGGCGCTCTCAATCCCGCGCTGTCGCCTAAGGGCCAGTGGCTCAGCTTCGTACAGGGGCAGAACCTCGCCGTGCAGACGGTCGAGAAGCTCGCCGCCGGGGAGCCCGCGCCGCAGGTCACGCCCGATGGCGGGTCGAAGGACGGGCTCGTTTCATGGGGCACCGCCGAATTCGTCGCGGACGAGGAGATGGACCGCCACACCGGCACCTGGTGGGCGCCCGACGACAGCCGGATCGCCGTGGCCCGGGTCGATGACAGCCCGCTGCTGGTCGTCACCCGCGCGGCGATCGGCGCGGACGGGACGAAAACCTACGAACAGCGCTATCCCAAGGCGGGAACGGCCAATTCGCTGGTCGAACTGTGGGTCCAGCGCCCGGGCGGCGAAGAACGGGTCAAGGTCGATCTTGGCCCCGATCCGGACATCTACCTTGCCCGGGTCGATTGGGCGCCCGATGCGAAGACCCTGTACGTCCAGCGCCAGAACCGCGCGCAGACCCGGCTTGATCTGCTCAGTGTCGATCCCGCCACCGGCAAGGCAAGCGTGCTGCTCACCGAAATCGCCGCGCCGAAAAGCTGGATCAACCTGACTAACAACTACCGCTTCCTGAAAGACGGCAGCTTGATCTGGTGGTCGGAACGCGATGGCTTCGGCCACCTCTACCGCTTCAAGGGCGGTCGTTGGACCCAGCTGACCAGGGGCAAATGGGTGGTCTCCAAACTTGTCGGGGTGGACGAGAAGAACGGCAGGGCGTTCCTGCTGGGCAACCGCGACGATCCGCTGGCGGAGCAGCTCTATGCGCTGGACCTCAAGCAGCCCGGCAAGCTGGCCGCGCTGGGCGAGGCGGGGTGGATGCACGATGCCGGCATGGACAAGACCGGCCAGGCGCTGCTGGTCACGCGCTCGTCGCCGATCCAGCCGCCGCAGGTTTACCTCGCCGATACCACGGGCAAGCGGCTGGAATGGGTTGAAGAGAACCGGCTGGACGCGGATCATCCCTATGCGCCTTACCTGGCCGCTCACCGTGCGCCCAAGTTCGGCACGATTCCGGCGGCGGATGGCACCCCGCTGCACTGGAAGATGATCGCCCCGCCCATGGTGCCGGGCAAGCGCTATCCGGTGTTCTTCAGTCATTATGGCGGCCCTACCTCGCAAGTCGTCACGCGCGGCTGGGGCGGGGCGCTCCAGCAGGCAGTGGTGAACCAGGGCTACATCTGGTTCGAACTGGATAACCGGGGCGTCGAGGGGCGCGGCGTGGACTTCGCCAGCCCGATCTGGCGCGCGATGGGCGGGGTCGAGGTGGAGGACCAGGCGGCTGGCGCGCGGTTCCTTAAAACCCTGCCGGAGGTCGATCCTTCGCGGATCGCCACCTACGGCTGGTCCTATGGCGGTTACATGACGATCAAGATGCTCCAGGCCGATCCCGGGCTCTATGCCGCCGGGATTGCCGGGGCGCCGGTGACCCGGTGGGAGCTCTACGACACCCATTACACGGAACGCTATATGGGCGATCCGCGCACCGATGTCGCCGCATATGAACGCGCCAGCGCCTTGCCCAATTCAGCCAAGGTCAAGGATCCGCTGCTCATTGTCCACGGGATGGCCGATGACAACGTGGTGTTCGAGAACAGTTCGGCCCTGATCGCCAAGATGCAGGGCGAAGGCGTTCCGTTCGAGATGATGCTCTATCCGGGCTACACGCACCGCGTTTCGGGGCCGAAGGTGGGAGTACACCTGTGGCAGACGATCTTTTCGTTCCTGGAGAAGCACCTGGGGCCGGGGGGCGGGCGCTAGGCGCCTCCACCCGGCGCGGCGTGCTGGGCGGGGCCTTCGCACTGCTGCTGGCGGGCTGCGAACGGGCTGCGCGGGCGGAGCCGGTCCCTGCCAGCGCGCCCGCACGGCGGCTGATCGCGGCGGCGCGGCGGCAGGTGGGCGTGACGCTCAGCTACGATCCGGCCTATACCGCGCTGGCCTATCCGCTGGGCGACGTGCCACGGGAGCGCGGGGTCTGCACCGACGTGCTGATCCGGGCCTACCGCGATGCACTGGGCGTCGATCTCCAGCGCGAGGTGCATCAGGACATGGCCGGGAACTTTGCAGTCTATCCCCGGCGCTGGGGGCTGCGCCGACCGGATCGTAACATCGATCATCGCCGCGTGCCCAATCTCCAGGCCTACTGGAGCCGTCAGGGCGCACGGCTGGCGTTGTCCACCGATCCGGCCGCCTGGCAGCCGGGCGATGTGTTCACATCGCTGGTCGGCGGCACCCTGCCGCACATCGGGATCGTTTCCGACCGGCTGGGCACTTCGGGGCGCCTGCTTGTCATCCACAACATCGGCGCGGGCACCCGCGAGGAGGACGCCCTGCTTGACCATCCGCTGACGGGGCGCTTCCGCTGGCGGGTTTAAGCGGCTAGGGCGTTCC
The DNA here is from genome assembly GCA_016719755.1 of Novosphingobium sp. GTDB lineage: Bacteria > Pseudomonadota > Alphaproteobacteria > Sphingomonadales > Sphingomonadaceae > Novosphingobium. The sequence goes on from JADJYM010000015.1 coordinate 126,048, forward strand.
GTAAACCGCCCAGCCCCGTTCGTGTCGAGCGAAGTCGAGACACGTGGCGCGCGGCGTCTCGACTTCGCTCGACGCGAACGGAGGTTGGAGGCAGGGTTACAGGAGTGCGTGCAATGGGTTACCGGGTAGTAGTGGTCGGCGCGACCGGCAATGTCGGGCGCGAGATGCTCAACGTGCTGGCCGAGCGCGAGTTTCCGATTCTGGAACTGGCCGCTGTCGCTTCCTCGCGCTCCACCGGCGACGAGATCGAATTTGGCGAGACGGGCAAGATGCTCAAGGTCCGCAATATCGAGCATTTCGATTTCGCAGGCTGGGACATCGCTTTGTTTTCCGCCGGTTCGGACGTTGCAAAGGAACACGCCCCCCGCGCTGCGGCGGCGGGCTGCGTGGTGATCGACAACAGCTCGTACTGGCGGATGGACCCGGACGTGCCGCTGATCGTGCCAGAAGTGAACCCCGATGCAATCGATGGCTACAAGGCCAAGATGATCATCGCCAATCCCAACTGCTCTACCGCGCAGATGGTCGTGGCGCTCAAGCCGCTCCACGATGCCGCAACGATCCGCCGCGTGGTGGTTGCCACCTATCAGTCGGTTTCCGGCGCGGGCAAGCAGGGCATGGACGAACTGTTCGAGCAGAGCCGCAACATCTTCGTGGGTGACAGCAACACCCCGGTCAAGTTCACCAAGCAGATCGCTTTCAACGTCATCCCTCACATCGACAGCTTCCTTGATGACGGATCGACCAAGGAAGAATGGAAGATGGTGGTCGAAACCAAGAAGATCCTGGGCGCCAAGGTCCGCGTCCACGCCACCTGCGTGCGTGTGCCGGTGTTCGTCGGCCATAGCGAGGCGATCAACATCGAACTGGAGGACGAACTCTCCGCCGAGCAGGCGCAGGACATCCTGCGCGAGGCGCCCGGCGTGATGCTGGTCGACAAGCGCGAGGATGGCGGATACGTGACCCCGGTCGAATGCGTCGGCGACGGTGCGACCTTCGTTTCGCGTGTGCGTGAGGACCCGACGGTCGATAACGGCCTGGCGCTGTGGTGCGTGTCCGACAACCTGCGCAAGGGTGCCGCGCTCAACGCGGTGCAGATCGCGGAACTGCTGGGGCGGCGGCACCTGCAAAAGGGCTGAGGGCGCTCGCGCCGGGTCCAGCCAACGTCGTCAATGCGGCAGGTCGGCAGGGTCTTGCGGGGCGTTGCGAGGGCCGCTGGTCAGGTCGGCCTTGCGCATCAGCATGACCATCGGGATGGTCGCGAGGGTCATCCACATCATCAGGTAGAAATTGTCGACATAGGCGATCATCGCCGCCTGGCGGTTCACTTCCAGATCGAGCATCCGCAGCGCTGCCTCGCCCGCAGTCTGAAAGCGGTCGGCGGCGGTCGCATCGACCATGGTGGTGAGCGATCCGGTGACGTTCTGGCCCAGGTCCGAATGGGCCTGCTGGATGTTGCGGGCGAGCATCGCCGTGACGATCGAGATTCCGATCGAGGAGCCGATCGAGCGGAACAGGTTGATCAGACTTGACCCTTCGGTGCGCAGATGCGGGGCGAGCGTCGCAAACGCGCTGGCGTTAAGCGGGATGAACACCATGCCCATGCCGATGCCCTGGACGAAGCCCGACATGGCGACGTGCTGGTAATCGACCGCCAGCGACCACTGCGACATCTCCCACAACGAAAGGCCTGCCACCGCAAAGCCGATGGCAACCAGCACGCGCGGTTCGAACCCGCGCCGGATCATCAGGCCGGTAACCTGCATCGCGATCAGCGTGCCGACGCCGCGCGGCATCAGCGCCCAGCCGGTATCGAGCACGCCATAGCCAAACAGGCGCTGCAGCATCGGCGGCAGCAATGCCATGGTGGCGAACATGACCACGCCGATCACCAGCATGAAGCCCAGCGAAACGACGAAATTGGTATCCGCGAACAGGCCCCGGCTAAACAGCGGTTCGCGGGTGCTGGTCAGGTGGATCAGCGCCATCCAGCCGGTCGACACGGCAAGGAACAGGTAGATCCAGCTTTCCAGCGAATCGAACCAGTCGACATGGTTCCCGCGATCGAGCAGCAGCTGGACCGAGGTAAGCGCGATGCCGACCAACGCAAACCCGGCAATGTCGAACCTGCGGCGTGCGATCGGACGCGAAGGCAAAGCCGCCATCATGATCGCCAGAGACAGCGCGCCAAGCGGGACATTGACGTAGAATACCCAGCGCCAGTTCCAGTTTTCGGTCAGCCAGCCGCCGATCAGCGGGCCCAGGATCGGGCCGACCATGATCCCCATGCCCCACAGCGCCATCATCTGCGGCTGGCGCGAGGGGCGGTTGGTGTCGATCATCGCCGCCTGGCTGAGCGGGGAAATGAACGCCCCGGTTACCCCCTGCATGGCCCGGAACAGCACCATCTCCTCGATGTTCTGGGCCATGCCGCAAAGCATCGAGGACGCGACGAAGCCGGCCACCGAACCGATGAACAGCTTGCGCGATCCGATCCGGTCGGCCAGCCAGCCGGTGATCGGCATGGCGATCGCCGTGGCGACGATATAGCTGGTCAGCACCCAACTGACCTCGTCCGCGGTGGCCCCCAGCGAGCTTTGCATATGCGGGATCGCGACGTTGGCGATGGTGCTGTCAAGCACCTGAAGCAGCGCCGCGACCATGATGCCGATGGTCAGCAGGACATTGTTTTCCACGGGCAGCATTGCCACATCGTCCTGCGGGGGCAGTCCGGCAGGCTCGCTCGTGCGGCGCTTGGCTGGGGCGGCGGCGCTGGCCATGGCGGGGTTAGCGCTTGCGGCCGTCGGTGTAGACAGTGACCTTGCTCGAAAGCCCGGCAATCAGGCTGCGCGGCGGCGCTTCATCGAGCGCGATCCGCACCGGAACGCGCTGGGTGACCTTGACCCAGTTGCCGGTGGCGTTCTGCGCCGGAAGCACCGAAAACTCGCTGCCCGTGCCCGCGCCGATCGATGCGACGTGCGCTTTCAGCGTGACCCCCGGCCAGGCATCGAACTTGACCTCGGCAGGCTGGCCGACCTGCATGTCGGCCAGATCGGTCTCCTTGAAGTTGGCCTCGACATAGCCTTTTTCGGTGGCGACTATGGTTACCACCGGCAAGCCGGTGACCAGTTCCTGGCCGGTCTGCAGGCGGTCGGCCTGGCTGATTCGGCCGGAAATCGGCGCGCGCACTTCGGTGCGGCGCAGGTTAAGCTCGGCATTGGCGCGCTGCACTCGCGCGGCGGCGAGTTCGGGGAAGACGCCCGGAACCTGACTGCCGGTGGCAAGCTTGGCAGCGGCCTCGCGGGTCTTGGAGCGGGCGATTTCCAGCTGGTCCTGCGCCTGGGCGACCTGATGCTGGGCTGCGTCATATGCGGCCTTGGTGGTGAAACCCTTTTTCCACAGCGCTTCCTGCCGGGCGAGATTGGTGCGGGCGAAGGCAATGCTTTCCTGAGCGGCGGAGATCTCCGCACCCGAAAGCGCGCTGGCCCCGGCGAGCGAGGCCTGGCTGGCCTGGGCCCCGGCAATCGACGCGTCGGCCTGGGCCAGTTGCAGCTGGAAGGGTTCGGGATCGATGCGGAAAAGCAGGTCGCCCGCCTTGACCAGGTCGTCTTCCTTGACCCGCACTTCCACGATCTTGCCGCCGACCTGTGCGCTGACCGAAACCTTGTCCAGGTGGACATAGGCGTTGTCGGTCGACACCCTGCCTTGCAGGCTCTGCCAGTAGATCACCCCGGCAATCAGCATCAGCAGCGGCAGGCTGAGCATCAAGGCCAGGCGCGCCCAGCGGCGGCGCGGGGCGGGCGGGGCGGCCGCTTCCAGCGCGGTCGCATCGGCATGCGAGATCATGGGGTCGGCTTCAGCCATTGACGGGAACCTTGTTGTCGCGGCGGGCACCCAGATTGGTGCCGATGAGGGTCAGCAGGCGGGCGAACTCCGCGCGCTCGGGAGGGGATATGCCGGCCAGCATGTCTTCCAGCAGGCCATCGATGCAGGCCCGCACCTCCTCGATCATGTCGCGGGTGCGGGGGGTGAGGTAGAGCTGCCGGGCGCGTCGGTCGGCCGGATCGCGGCGACGCTCGATCATCCCGGCTTCCTCCATCCGGTCGACCATGCGGCACAGGGTAATTGCCTCGACATCCAGCTGTTCGGCGTAGTGGCCCTGATTGGCGCCTTCGTTGTGGAGCAGGTGCAGCAGCAGGCGCGCCTGCGGACCGGTGATCCCCAGCGCCCGCACGCGCTCATCGAACGCGCGGCGCAGCAGACGCGAACGGTCGCTTAGGAGGTAGCCAATGTTGTCCATATGAGTGCGCATATATTAAGCCAGCTTATCATGTCAATGTTGCACTGCGGCATGACTCGCGGAAAAAGGCCCGCTAAAGGGGCGGGGAACCGAAGGGAACCCAGCATGACCGTCCGCAGCGAATTCTTCACCGGCCACGGCGGCGCGCGGCTCGCGCTCCACCGCCTGGGCGAGGGGCGTCCGCTGGTGCTGGTCCATGGGCTGTTCTCGTCCGCGCAGATGAACTGGATCAAGTGGGGCCATGCCGCCCTGCTGGCGGAAGCGGGCTTCGAGGTGCTGATGCCGGACCTGCGCGCCCATGGGCAGAGCGCCGCCCCGCACGAGGCGGAAGCCTATCCGGCGGACGTGCTGGCGCTCGATCTGATGGCGCTGATCGCCGCGTTGGGGCTGGAGGACTTTGATCTGGGCGGCTTTTCGCTCGGCGCGCGCACTTCGGTGCGCGGCGTGCTCCACGGCCTGCGCCCGCGCCGGCTGGTGCTGGGCGGCATGGGGCTGGAGGGGCTGGCGGGGTGGAGTGGTAGGCAGGCGTTCTTCCTTGACGTGCTTGACCGCTTCGACGCCATCCGGATGGGCGATCCCGCCTACATGACCGTCCAGTTCATGAAGTCGATGAAGGTCGACCGGGTCGCCGCGCGGCTGCTGCTCCAGACCATGACCGATACCGCGCCCGATACGCTTGCCGCACTGACCATGCCCGTACTGGTCGTCTGCGGAGACGAGGACCGTGACAACGGCGATCCGCAGGCACTGGTGCGCGCCTTGCCGTCCGCCACGCACGCGGTGATCCCGGGAACGCACATGGGCTGCGTCACCCAGCCGGAACTGGGCCGCGCGATCCGGGATTTCCTGGCCGATTGAGACGCCCCCGTCCGTTCGTGTCGAGCTTGTCGAGACACGTCAGCGCCAGCGTGTCTCGACAAGCTCGACACGAACGGGGGTGGGGGGATTGTTCTGCCTTACCGGAACGGCGGCTCGTTGAAGGCGCGCAGCTTGCGGCTGTGGAGCCTGGCCCCCTCGGCGCGCAGCAGGTCGACCGTGGTGGTGCCGATCAGCAGGTGGGCGGCGATGGCTTCCTCATAGAAGCGGTTGGCCTGCCCCGGCAGCTTGATTTCGCCGTGCAGCGGCTTGTCTGAAACGCACAGCAGGGTGCCATAGGGCACGCGGAAACGATACCCTTGCGCCGCGATGGTCGCGCTTTCCATGTCGATGCCGATGGCGCGGCTGAGGCTCAGGCGCTGCGAGGAATGGGTGTAGCGCAGTTCCCAGTTGCGGTCGTCCGTGGTGGCGACCGTCCCGGTGCGCATCCGCTTCTTCAGGTTCGCGCCGACATCGCCGCTGACCAACTCGGCCGCGCGGGCCAGGGCGATCTGGACTTCGGCAATCGCGGGAATCGGGATTTCAGGCGGCAAGACCGGATCGAGCACGTGGTCGTCGCGCAAATAGGCGTGTGCCAGCACATAGTCGCCGATCCGCTGGGTATCGCGCAAGCCGCCGCAGTGGCCGATCATCAGCCAGGCCTCGGGCCGGAGCACCGCCAGGTGATCGCAGATCGTCTTGGCGTTGGACGGGCCGACCCCGATGTTGACCAGGGTGATGCCCATGTGGTCACCGCGCATCAGGTGATAAGCGGGCATCTGGTGCCGCCGCCAGGCGGTGTCGGACAGACGGTCGCGCGCGTTTTCGGTCTTCTCGTCAAGGTAAAGCCCACCCGCGCCGGACAGCGCGGTATAGCCGTTTGTGCCCAGTTGCTGCCCTGCCCAGTCCACGAATTCATCGACATAGCGGTGATAGTTGGTGAACAGGATGAAGCGCTGGACGTGTTCGACCTGGGTCCCGGTGTAGTGGGCCAGCCGCGCCAGACTGAAATCGGTGCGCAGGCCATCGAACAGCGCCAGCGGGATGATTTCGCTTGGCGATCCAAGCTCGATCCCGTCGGCCAGTTCATCGCCGATCGCCGAAAGTTCGGTGGCCGGGAAATGCTTGGCCAGATCCTGCGGGCTGACTTTGCCAAGACCGGACGCGGCGTCGATCACGTAGGGAAAGGGGATTTCCTGCGCGGAGGGGGCAACCTCGACCTCGATTTCGTAATCGTCGGCCAGCAGTTCGAGCTGTTCGGTCAGATAGTCGGCAAACAGCGCCGGGCGGGTGACGGTGGTGGCGAAAGTGCCCTCACGCGGGAGGCGGCCAAAGGCGCGGGCCAGATCCGGGCGGGTCGAGATGCCACGGTAATGAATCCTGAGTTCCGGGTAGCACCAGGCCCGTTCGACGCGGCGATGAGCGGGGGGCAGGGTACCATCGGCGGCAAAGGCGGCGATGTCGCTGCGCAGGGTGGCAAGGGCGGTTTCGTAAACGCGGACCAGTTCCGCGATGATCTTTTCTGTCGTTTCCATCGCGGGCCTATATCGCCTTTGTTGGAAAATTTCAACTCTGCGCATGATGTGGTCGGCTGGTGTGGCGAGTGCGGGGTGGCCGCGCAAAAAGAAAGGGGCGCCGTAGCGCCCCTTTCCCTGTGTCTTGCAAGACGTCGAAGCGATCAGGCTTCGTCGGCCTCGTCCGCAGCCGGAGCGGCGGGGGCAGCTTCCGCTTCCTCGCCATTGCCGGCTTCGAACTCGCTCGCCGAAGCGGCGGCGGCATCTGCGTCGTCTTCGAACATCGCCGCGATCACGTCGACGCCCTGGGCCTGCTGCTCGGCTTCGTCGGGCGAGCGGGCCACGTTGACCTTGACGTTAACCGCAACTTCGGGGTGCAGCGCAACTTTGACGTCGAACACGCCGATCGTCTTGATCGGGCGTTCCAGCACGATCATCGACTTGGTGATGTTCGCACCGTCAGCGTTGAGCGCATCGACGATGTCGCGCACCGAAACCGAACCATAAAGCTGGCCGGCGTTCGACGAGGCGCGGATCAGGATGACCGACTTGCCTTCCACGTTTTCCGAATGCTTTTCGGCATCGGCACGGCGGCTTGCGTTGTCGGCCTCGATCTTCGAGCGGTTGGCTTCGAAGACCTTGCGGTTGGCTTCGTTGGCGCGCAGCGCCTTCTTGTTCGGCAGCAGGAAGTTACGGGCGTAACCGTCCTTGACAGTGACAACGTCACCGATGGTGCCGAGCTTCTCGATCCGTTCGAGGAGGATGATATCCATGGGGTAGTCCCTCCCTTACTTCACGAGGTAGGGCAGCAGGCCCACGTGCCGGGCGCGCTTGATCGCCTGGCTGAGCTCGCGCTGCTTCTTGGCGGAAACGGCGGTGATGCGCGAAGGCACGATCTTGCCACGTTCAGACATGTAGGTCTGAAGCAGGCGCGTGTCCTTGAAATCGATCTTCGGCGCGTTCTTGCCCGAGAACGGGCAGGACTTGCGGCGGCGGAAAAATGCACGGGCCATGGCTTAGAACTCCTCGCGGTCGCGGCGGCGGGTGCGCTCGCGGTCCTGCTTGCGCATCTGGACCGAGGGGCCGGTTTCATGCTCGTCAACGCGCACAGTCAGCCAGCGGATCACGTCTTCGTTGATCGCGGTCTGGCGCTCCAGCTCGGCAACGGTGCCGGCGGGCGCTTCGATGTTCAGCAGCACGAAGTGCGCCTTGCGGTTGCGCTTGATCTTGTAGGCGAGGTTCTTGAGGCCCCAGGTTTCGGTCTTGGTGACCTTGCCCTGGTTGGCTTCGACGATCTCGGTGGCGGTGGCGGCAAGCGCATCGACCTGCGCCTGGCTGAGGTCCTGGCGCGCCAGGAACACGTGCTCATATAGAGCCACGGCAGCTTCCTTTATCTATCTAACCGATCGCTGGCTGATCCGCACGATTGCGGGGCCCCTCCGGCTTTCTTCGTTTTCCCGCGCGGTGCGGGAAGAGGCGGCCCTTAGCGGCTCTGCGACCGAATGCAAGGGAAAACCGGGTCGCGCGCCCGTGTCAGTCGACGTCGATCAACGTGACTTTCCAGACTCCGCCATTGCCGCCCCTGGCCGTACCTTCCAGGATAAAATGGCCGGGCCGGTTCGCGTCACTGGCGAATGACAGCCGCACGCTCGACGAATCCCAGGTGATAACCGCTGGCGGGGTATCCGCCACCAGCAGGCGGGTGGCCGGGATGCTGATGCCCACGTCCTCGCCCTCGTTCCAGCACGATCCCGACATAGCGAACAGCGCGCTGTAGCGGCGTTCGTCGAGATTAAAGCTTTCCCTCCAGTAGCCGGTGAAATCGAATGCCTGGTCGAGCTTGAATTCGACTGCCAGTTTGGAGACCCACTTGCCCGAACTGACCGCATCGGTCGGGATTTCGCTGATGCCCTCCCAGCGCCGCGACAGGGCCTGGCGCACCAGGCCCGCGAATGGCCCGGCATCTCCGGCGCGGGCCGACACGGCGCCCAGCACCAGTGGGGCGACGCCAAGATGGGTAATGGCGCAGCGGCGGGAGAGCAGCATGATCGATTCCTTGAGCGGGCTGTCTGGCGGCACCTGGCCGCGTCCGGCGGGCAGGGCTCTGGCAAATCGCGCCAGCGCGCAGGACAAATCGCACAGAGGCTTGCGCCAGGTCAACGACATCCATGCTGCACTTGCTAACAAGCCTCGATCCAAAGGAGATTCTCATGCTTGCCGAACACGATGTCCCGCAGATTGCCGAACTTCGCACCCGCAGTGGCGCCGTGCTGGCGGTGCGCCCGGTGACGGCTGGAGACGAGCCGCTTCTGGAGGAATTCTTCGACCGGGTGAGCGAGCAGGATCGCCGGTTCCGCTTCCTTACCGCTTATCGCCATGTCGGCCACGAGCAACTGGTGCGGCTGGTCGAGGTCGATCATTTCCGCTCGGAAAGCTGGATCGCCTTTGACGAGGCGAGCGGGCAGGTTGTGGGCACCGCCATGCTGGCCTGCGACAACCCGCTCGATACCGGCGAGATAGCGGTTTCAGTCTGCCAGAACTGGCGCGGCAAGGGGGTGGGCTGGGCGCTGCTCGATCTGCTCGCCGATGAGGCGCAGCGGCGCGGTCTGCGCCGGGTGATCGCGATCGAGGACCGCGAAAACCACGCCGCGATCGAGCTTGAGCGGGAGAAGGGCTTCGTGCCTCATGGACTGGAAGGCGATCCGACCCTGGTCCTGCTGGAGAAGTGCTTCCGCTAGAAGCCGGGGGAGGGCGCTGCGTCGCCCTCTTGAAAGGGGGCGGCAACTGCCGCACAGATCGGCCTTGCTGATCCTTGCGGAGTTTCTCGAAGATGCCCACCGGCCTTGTCGCGCTGCTTGACGACATTTCCGTAATCGCCAAGGCGGCGGCGGCCACCATCGACGATGTCGGCGTGGCCGCGACCAAGGCCGGGAGCAAGGCCGCAGGCGTGGTGATCGACGATGCCGCCGTCACCCCGTCCTATGTCACCGAGTTCACGCCCGACCGCGAATTGCCGATCATCTGGAAGATCGCCAAGGGCAGCCTGAAGAACAAGCTGCTGATCCTGCTGCCTGCGGCTCTGCTGCTCAGCCAGTTCCTGCCCTGGGCGGTCACCCCCCTGCTGATGCTGGGCGGGCTCTATCTGTGCTTTGAAGGCGCGGAAAAGGTGCTGGAGAAGCTGGGCGGGGCCAAGCATGGCGAGACGCTGGGCGATACCATCGGGGACATGGGTGAGTTTGAGCGCGAGCGGGTTTCCGGCGCGATCCGCACCGATTTCATCCTCTCGGCGGAAATCATGGCCATTGCCCTTGCCGAAGTGGCGGACGAGCCGTTGCTGAGCCGCGCGCTGATTCTGGCGGTGGTCGGTTTTGTGATTACCGCACTTGTTTACGGGGTGGTCGCGCTGATTGTGAAGATGGACGATATCGGCCTGCATCTGGCGCAAAAGCCTTCGGCCGCTGCGCAGCGGCTGGGCCGGGGCCTGCTGCGCGCCATGCCGCGCGTGATGGCGTTTCTGTCAGGCGTCGGCACGCTGGCGATGCTGTGGGTGGGCGGGCAGATCGTGATCCACGGAGCTCACGAGTTGGGGCTGCATGGCCCGTCGGACCTGATCCACGCCGCCGCTCACGCGGTTGAAGATGCCGCGGGCTCGCTTGGCGGAGTACTTGGCTGGCTGACCAATGCCGGGATGTCCGGGGTGGCCGGGCTGGTGCTGGGGGGTATCATCGCCATGGCGCTGCACAAGGCCCAGGCCCTGCGTGGCAAGGGCGCGCATTAGCGAAAGGATTGCAGCATGGCGGCACGGCTGTTTGGACTGATCTTCCTGCTGATTGCCGCTGGCGCGGCCTGGTGGGGAATCTGGGAGCCGCTACAGGCCGCGCAGGCGCAGGAACCGGATGTACGTTACCGCATCGCGGTGTTCGTGCTGGTGCCGTTTGCCGCCGTGTTCGGGCTGTTCTTCCTGATCTTCGGCAGCAGCGTGCCCTATCGCGATGCGGCACGGCAGTCCCTCACCCGTGCGGGCTGGGTGCTAGTGTTGCTGGCCGCCACGGGCAGCGGCGTAGGCTTCTGGTGGTTCAAGGCCCGGTTCGATGCGCTGGGCTATGGCCATTCCGGCGCATCGCCGAGCCGCCAGCAGATCATCGACCCCGCCAGCATCCCGCGCCCGCCGAAGGTCAGCTGAGGCGGGCCAGCAGGTCCTTCGCAAACACGGTCAGGGTATCGTCGCGCGCGCCCATCACCGCGATGCGGTCGCCCGGGCGGGCGATTTCAGCGATCCGCGCCGCGCAATCCTCGCGGCTGGGGACGTATTCCGAGCTACCTCCGCCCTCGCGGATCAGGCCGACGATCCGCTCGCTGCCTTCGCTGCGATCGACCGTGCCGCCGAAATAGACCGGATCGCACAGGATCGTCAGATCATTGGGGTCAAGCAGGCGGGCGAAGGTTGCCGCCAGTTCGTGGCCCATCTGCCGCAGCGGTCCGTAACCATGCGGCTGGAAGAAGGCGATCACCCGGCCCGGCTGGCCTTTCAGTGTGCGCAGGGTAGCGGCAACCTTGTCAGGGTTGTGGCCGAAATCATCGATCACCGTGATGCCTGACGGGCTGGTGCCGACAATGTCGAAGCGCCGGGCGAGGCCCGCGAAGCTGGCAAGCGCGGCCACGCCCTCCGCCACCGGCACTCCCACCGCATTGCAGGCGGCAATCGCGGCGAGCGCATTGGCGAGGTTGTGTCGCCCCGGCACTTTCAGGGCCAGTGCGTGGGCTGATCCGTCGCGCCGGTCCTCGACTGTCGCAGCAAGCGAGGCCGGGCCTTCGATCAGGCTTCCCGGCGCAATGCCCAGATCGGCTTCCGGGCTGTCGATCCCGAAGCTCAACACCTGGCCTGCGCGCGGCGCGAGGGCGCGCGCCTCGATATCGTCGAAATTGATCGCCGCCACTTTGGCCCTGGCGAGAAAATCGCCGAACAGGCTGCGGAGTTCCTCCATCGACTTGTGGTCAAGGCTGACGTTGAGCAGCGCCGCCACGCGCGGCCGGTAGAGCGCGATCGAACCGTCGCTTTCATCCACTTCCGACACGAACACCCCGCCCGCGCCGACCCGGGCTGAGGCAAAGGGGGCATCGGCTGCTGACGAAGTTCTTCATCACCGCGCCGTTCATGATCGTCGGGTCGAGTCCTGCGCGGTCCATGATCCAGCCGGCCATGCCGGTGACCGTGCTTTTGCCACTGGTCCCGCCCACGGCGATTCCGGTGGGCGCGGTGTTGAATAGCGCGGCCAGCAGTTCCGCCCGGCTCATCCGGGGGCAGCCCAGTTCGCGGGCGCGGACCATTTCGGGCACCGTATCCTCGACCGCCGCCGAGGCGACGAGGGTCTGCGCGCCTGAGGCGATCCCGCTGCCATCCTGCGGGTGGAGAGTGATGCCCAGGCTTTCCAACCAGGCGAACTTTTCACCCGTGCGGCCCTGGTCGCGGCTGCGGTCCGACCCGGCGATCTCGGCGCCCATGCCGCGCAGGATCAGGGCAAGCGGCAGCATGCCCGATCCGCCGATGCCACAGAAGAACCAGGGGTGGGAAGTAAGCTTGGTCATGGCGCCTGCGGTATGCGTTCGGGGGAGCGATTACAACAGTGCCACTAGGGCCGCGATTTACCGCAAGCGATCCCCGCTTTCGCCGCGTAGACCGGCGCGCTAGGTAGGCTCCATGATCCGTGTTGCCATCTGTGCGCCCTCGCGCCGCCTGCCCGAAGAGGATGCCGCGCGGGTGAGCGCGCTGGCGGCCGACTTTGCGGGCATCGAGCTGCATTTCCACCCGCAGTGCTTCCTCAGCCACGGCCACTTCGCCGGAACCGACGAGCAGCGCCTTGCCGCGCTGGTCGATTGCGGCAACGATTCCGCCTTCGACGCGGTCTGGTTCGCGCGCGGCGGCTATGGCGCGGCTCGGATCGCGGAGGATGCTATTGCCCGGCTGGAGCCGGCGGCGGAGGGCAAGACCTGGCTGGGCTATTCGGACGCGGGCACGCTGCTGGGCGGACTTTACCGCGCGCGGATCGGTCGGTCGGTCCATGCCCCGATGCCGGTCGACATCCGTCGCGCGGGCGGTGAGGAGGCGGTGCGCCGCACGCTCGGCTGGCTCGCCGGGGACCGTTCCGGCGAGGAAGCCGGAGCCGACGAACACCCGCGCGTGGCCTTCAATCTCACGACGCTTGCCATGCTGGCCGGTACCCCGCTGATGCCGGGGCTGGCGGGCCACGTCGTGCTGCTGGAGGAAGTGGCCGAGCATCTTTATGCGGTTGACCGACTGTTCTTCCACCTTACCGCGCACCTTGGCGGGATCGCGGGCCTGCGGCTGGGACGGATCGGCGACGTGCCGGAAAACGACGTTGAATTTGGCGAGGACGCGGCGGAAATCGCCCGCCGCTGGTGCGCGCGCCACGCGATTCCGTTTCTTGGAGAGGCGGATATCGGCCACGACATTGCCAACAGGATCGTGCCCTTCGGACTTGCCGGAGGGGGCTGCCAAACATAGGGGCAGACGAAACCCTTCCCCTCGATGAGGGAGGGATGACAAACATGGAGTCATGGCAATGCGTGCATTCGTTTTCCCGGGGCAGGGCAGTCAGAAAGTCGGCATGGGGCTCGACCTTGCGGAAGCCAGCGCGGCGGCCCGCGAAGTGTTCGAGGAGGTCGACGAGGCGCTCGGCCAGAAGCTGTTTCAGATCATGAAGGAAGGCCCGGAAGACGTTCTGACGCTTACCGAAAATGCCCAGCCAGCGATCATGGCGAATGCCATTGCCGTGCTGCGGGTGCTGGAAAAGGAAGGCGGACTGGCGCTGGCCGACAAGGCCGCCTTTGTCGCCGGACACAGCCTGGGCGAATATACCGCGCTGTGCGCCGCCGGGGCCTTCAGCCTGGCCGACACCGCGCGGTTGCTCAAGCTTCGCGGACAGGCAATGCAGGCCGCCGTGCCGGTGGGGATCGGCGCGATGTGCGCGCTGCTGGGCGCCGATATCGCCAAGGCCCAGGCGCTGGCCGATGCGGCGGCTGAGGGTGAGGTCTGCACTGTCGCCAACGACAACGATCCCACGCAGGTCGTCTTGTCGGGACACAAGGCGGCGATCGACCGCGCGGTGGCCATGGTCAAGGACCACGGGATCAAGCGCGGCGTGCTGCTGCCGGTTTCCGCCCCGTTCCACTGCCCGCTGATGCAGCCTGCTGCCGAAGCCATGGCCGAAGCACTGGCGAAGACGCCCCCTGGCGCGCTGACCGTGCCGGTTTTCGCCAACGTCACCGCCAGCCCGCTCTCCGACCCTGCCGAGGTCGCGCGCCTGCTGGTCGAACAGGTCACCGGCCGCGTCCGCTGGCGCGAAAGTGTAATCGCGATGCAGGCGGCGGGCGTTGACCGCTTTGTCGAACTGGGCGGCAAGGTGCTCGGCCCGATGATCGGCCGCACGGTTGCCGATGTGAACGTAACCAGCATCGTCGGCATGGCCGACATCGAAGCGCTCGCGAAGGAGCTCTGATCATGGAACACCGCCTTTTTGACCTTACCGGAATGACCGCCCTCGTGACCGGCGCCGCCGGGGGGATCGGCTCGGCGATCAGTCACGCGCTTGCCCGGCAGGGCGCGCGGCTGGCGCTTTCGGGGACCAACCCGTCCAAGCTGCGTTCGTTCCGCGAGGAGCTGAACGACACCTATGGCCACGATCACGTTGAAATCACCTGTGACCTCTCCAACCAGGAACAGGTCGAGCATCTGGTTCCCGCCACGGTCGACACGCTGGGCAAGATCGATATTCTGGTGAACAACGCCGGGATCACCCGCGACAACCTCGCCATGCGGATGCGGGATGAAGAGTGGGACGCGGTGATCCGGATCAACCTGGAAGCCGCCTTCCGCCTGATGCGCGCGGCCGCCCGGCCGATGATGAAGGCCCGCTTCGGGCGGATGATCTCGATCACCAGCGTGGTCGGCGCCACCGGCAATCCCGGCCAGGCCAACTATGCCGCTGCCAAGGCGGGCCTGGTCGGCATGTCGAAATCGATGGGGCAGGAACTGGCCAGCCGCGGTATCACCGTCAACTGCGTGGCCCCCGGCTTTATCCGCACGGCGATGACCGACGTGCTGCCCGACGCGCAGAAGGACGCGCTCAATGCCCGGATCCCGATGGGCCGGATGGGCGAGGGCGAGGATATCGGCGCCGCAGTTGCCTATCTTGCCAGCAGGGAAGCGGGCTATGTCACCGGGCAGACGCTGCATGTGAACGGCGGCATGGCGATGATCAGCTGATGCGCCGCGTCTGCGCGCTTGTCATCGGTCTGCTGTTCCTGCCGGTTCCGGCGCTCGCGACGCCCGATTCGGCGGTAACTGCCTGCGCGATCGCGGCAGCACCGCCCGCTCTGGTCGAGACGCTGGTGAACGAGGCTCTGGATGATACTATCGCGCCGCCCGGCAGGGAAACGGTGGATGCGGTGCAGGCACTGACCGTACCATGTCTCGAGGGGCGCAATCTCGCCGAGCGGGATCTGGCGATGCTCGGCGGCTACACCATGGAGGCGATCACCCGCGACGGAATTCGCCGCCGGCTGGAGGCGGGTGGATGGTCGGTCGCCCCGCTCGACAAGCTGATGGCGCGGCTGGACGGCCCGCTGCTGGGGCTCGACGGGCCGGAAAGCAAATCGCTCGACAAGGCCACCGACAAGGCGATCGCCAAGGCGCGCGGCAAGGTCGCGCCGGATGCGCAGCTCGACAAGGCCGCGCGCGTCTATATGTCGCTGACCAACCTGATGCGCCTGATCGAACGCCATCTGTGAGGTTGTGTGGGGCGAAACCCTGCATTTATCCCCAGTTTAGCCCCGCAGCGCGGCCTTCGCGCTTGCCCGCAAAGCCCCCGGCGTTAAGAAAGACAGTCCGAAATGAAGGGTCTGGACGGCGATTCCGGCTGTCTGCGCCCGCAGGGGACACGAGCTGACATGAAGGCCACCATCGAACGCGCGACGCTGCTGAAGTGCCTGTCGCACGTCCAGTCCGTCGTCGAACGCCGCAACACCATTCCGATCCTCTCGAACGTGCTGATCGAGGCTGCGGCAGGTGGCACGGTGCGGGTAATGGCGACCGACCTTGACCTCCAAGTGGTCGAAACCATGGGCGCGGTCTCGGTCGAGGCGCCCGGCGCGATCACTGTTTCGGCACACCTGCTGTTCGACATCGCCCGCAAGCTGCCCGATGGCAGCCAGGTGAGCCTGGAAACGGGCGAGAACCGGATGACGGTCAAGGCCGGGCGCAGCCGCTTTAGCTTGCCGACCCTGCCGCGCGACGATTTCCCGGTGATCGTCGAGGGCGATCTGCCGACCAGCTTCGAACTGCCCGCCGCCACGCTGGCCCAGCTGATCGACCGCACCCGCTTTGCCATCAGCACCGAGGAAACGCGCTATTACCTCAACGGCATCTTCCTGCACGTCACCGACGAGGATCTGAAGGCCGCCGCCACCGATGGCCACCGCCTGGCCCGTTATACCATCGGCCGCCCGGACGGGGCAGAGGGCATGCCCGACGTGATCGTGCCGCGCAAATGCGTGGCCGAACTGCGCAAGCTGCTGGAAGAAGCGCTGGATACCAACGTGCTGGTCGACCTTTCTGCCAGCAAGGTGCGCTTCACCCTGGGCGGAGAGAACGGCGTGGTGCTGACCAGCAAGCTGATTGACGGCACTTTCCCCGATTACAGCCGCGTGATCCCGACCGGTAACGACAAGTTGCTGCGGCTCGATCCCAAGAGCTTCTGGCAGGGCGTCGACCGCGTGGCCACCATCGCCACGGAAAAGACCCGCGCGGTCAAGATGGCGCTGGAGAACGACAAGGTGACCCTGTCCGTCACATCGCCTGACAACGGTACGGCGGCGGAAGAGGTTCCGGCTGACTATTCCTCGCAGCCGTTCGAGATCGGCTTCAATGCCAATTATCTCAAGGACATCCTTGGCCAGATCGAGGGCGATACGGTGGAGCTCCACCTCGCCGATGCCGGCGCGCCGACCCTGATCCGCCAGGACGACAAGAGCCCCGCGCTCTACGTCCTCATGCCGATGCGGGTCTAGGCCGATGCGCCGGGCCCTTGTCACCGCCGCCGCGCTTGCCGCTTTCGGCCTCGCCGCTCCCGCCATGGCGCAAAGCGCCGATTCCGCCGAGGACGATCTGGATTGCGCCCTGTTTACCGCGCTGGAGGCAGGCAAGACCAACGATGCGGAAACCCGCAATGGCATCCTGTACTCGATGCTCTATTTCATCGGGCGCTGGGAAGGAGCGACGGGCCGCAAGATCGAGGTCGTGATGACCGAGCGCGCCCTGACCGATGCCGCCGCGCGCAGCGATACGCTGGCTGGCAAGTGCGCCGCGCGGATGATGGATTTCGGCGACCGGCTCGACAAGCTGGGATCGCGGCTGGAAAAGGCCGGGCGCTGACCGCAGGATGAGCGTGGTCCAGACCGTTCACGGGCGGACCTGCGCTTCGTGTACCCTGTGCTGCAAGGTTCTCGCGATCCCCGAGGTTCCGACACCGCGTGATGCTTGGTGCGGAAACTGCGCGGTTGGAAAGGGGTGCAAGGTCTATGAGCAGCGCCCCGAACCCTGCCGGACGTTTCACTGCGGCTACCTGATCTGGGATGCGGTCCCGGATCACTGGTTCCCGGCCAGGGCGCGGATTGTGATTGTCAGCGAACTGGGCTTCCGGATCAACTTCTACGTCGACGCCAGCCAGCCCGGTCGCTGGCGCGAAAAGCCTTGGTACGATGATATCAAGGCGCTGGCGATCCGGGGAATTGCCGATGGGCGGCAAGTGCTGGTTACGGCTGGGGCGCGGGTTTTTGCCATTTTCCCCGAACGCGATGTCGATCTGGGCAGCGTCGCGCCGGACGAGGCGGTGGTTACCGGCAGGCGTCCGGACGGATCGTGGGGCGCGGCCAAGGTTCCGGCCAGCGACCCGCGCCTGGCGCAGCTGGGCGGCGGGCTTTCGCTGGGCGGGTTGATCCCCTTGCAGTGACCAGCCCGCCCGGCGCCATGCCCTGGTTCAGATATCCACCACGATCTTGCCGAAATGGGCGTTTGCGGCCTGGTGGCGGAAGGCATCGGCCAGGCGCGCCAGCGGGAAGTGGTCGGAAATCACCGGCCTGATCCCGTTTGCCTCGATCCCGGCGATCATGTCGAGCTGCTGGGCGCGGCTGCCCACGGTCAGCCCCTGGACGCGCAGGTTCTTGGCCATCAGCAGTGCGGTCTGCACGGGCCCGGCAAAGCCTGCCAGCACCCCGATCAGCGCCACGTGCCCGCCGACCCGGGTGGCCATCATCGACTGGTCGAGCGTGCCTGCCCCGCCGATCTCCACCACGCAGTCCACGCCCGTTCCACCGGTCAGTTCCAGCACTTTCATGCCCCAGGCGGGGGTTTCCTTGTAGTTGATCAGATCGTCCGCACCGAGCGACTTCATCCGTTCCAGCTTGGCATCGCTGGACGAGGTGGCGATCACCCGCGCGCCCGCCGCCTTGGCGAATTGCAGCGCAAAGACCGAGACCCCGCCGGTGCCCTGGATGAGCACGGTCTGCCCCGGTCGGATCGCGTTATCGACGAACAGGGCCCGCCAGGCGGTCAGGCCCGCGCAGGTGAGCGTGGCTGCCTCTGCCGCGGAATAGCCCTCCGGAACGCGGGTAAACCAGTGCTGCGGCACGACCACGGCCTCGCGCGCGTAGCCATCGATCCCGTCGCCCGGCACGCGCGTGAAGGCGGATGAGGGCGGCGCGCCATCAAGCCAGTCGGGAAAGAAGATCGAGACGGCAAGATCGCCCGGCTTGAAGCCGGTTACACCTTCGCCCACCGCCTCCACCACGCCCGCACCGTCGGACATGGGGATGCGGCCTTCGGCGCTGGGGATCATCCCCGCAACCACCGCGAAGTCGTGATAGTTGAGCGAACTGGCCTGCAGCCGCACCCGAATCTCGCCCGGCCCCGGCTGGCCGGGATCGGCCATGGTGCCGGGGGTCAGGCTGTCGAGACTGGCAGGCGCGCCGCAGCGGACAACGGTGATGCTCATTCGGCGGCCTCCGCCATGGCGGCGCGCTGCGGCCCGCGGATCAGGCCGCCCGGCGTTTCACCAGTCCACTTCCCGTCACGGAAGGTGACCACGCCCGACTTGACGGTGGCGACATAGCCTTCCGCCTTCTGGAGCAGGCGCTTGCCGCCCGCTGGCAGATCGAAGGCCAGCCACGGACGACCCAGTTTCAGATTGTCGAAGTCGATCACGTTGAGGTCGGCCATGTAGCCCGGCGCGATCACCCCGCGATCATCGAGGCCATAGAGCCGCGCTGTATCGAGGCACTGGCGCTTGACTGCCGCTTCCAGTCCCAGCCTGCCGCCGCGCTTGCGATCGCGCACCCAGTGCTGAAGCATGAAGGTGGGGCTGGCCGCATCGCAGATCGTGCCGCAATGCGCCCCGCCGTCGGACAGCGAGTTGACGCAGTCCTCGCTGGCCTGCAGCGCCTCGAGGAAATCGAGGTTGCCGTCGGCATAGTTGAGGATCGGCAGGTAGATGAAGCCGGTGGCATCGTTACGGCACAGCAGATCATAGGCATACTCGTCCGCCGTCACGCCGCTGGCTGCCGCGCGGGCGGCAATGCTGGCTTCGGCGGCGGGTTCATAGTCGAAATCGTCGTCCATTTCGAACTGCATGCCCCAGCCCGCGCTGATCACCATGGCGACCCCCATGATGTCCTCGGGTACCTGGCTGTAGTCGTTGGTTTCGGACAGTATCTGTGCTCTGAACCCGGGGTCGAGCAGCTTTGCGCGCTGTTGCTCCCATGGCAGATCGGCAATCGTCTGCCAGCTGGGTCGCATCCGGAAGGGATGGACGGTGCCCTGCCATGCCATGATGATGCCGTTACCGCGCAGCGCGATCGCGGCAACGATATTGGCTCCATTGTCATTCTCGGCGCGCATCCGCTCGATCTGTTCGGTAAGCGGCTGTTCCTTGGCGATGGATTGGAGCGCGGCGAAAGTAACCGGCAGGCCGGTTTCGCGGCTGAGCGCGCCCATCCATTCAAATTCGTTCCATTCGCGGCGCAGGTCGCTGGCCAGCTCGAACACGCCATAGCCGACGCGGCCCATGGCGCGGCCGATGGCGATCAGTTCCTCCGCCGTGGCGGTGGTGCCGGGGACCAGTTCGCCGTCAATCGAGCGGTGCAGCACGGTGCGGCTGGTCGAAAAGCCCAGGGCACCTGCGCGCACGCCTTCCTCGACGATGGCGGACATCTTCTCGATGTCGTCGGAGGTTGGGATCGCGCCGGGCTGTTCGCGGTCGCCCAGCACATAGGCGCGCACCGCGCCGTGGGGCACGTGGGTGCCCACGTCGACCGTTCGGGGCAGGCGTTCCAGCGCGTCGAGGTATTCGGGGAAGGTTTCCCAATCCCACTTCATGCCTTCAGCCAGCGCGGTGCCAGGGATGTCCTCCACACCCTCCATCAGGCCGATCAGCCATTCGTGGCGGTTGGGCGCGGCGGGCGCAAAGCCGACGCCGCAGTTGCCCATCACCACCGTGGTCACGCCGTGCCAGCTGGACGGGGCCATTTCCTGATCCCAGGTCGCCTGGCCGTCGTAATGGGTGTGAATGTCGACCCAGCCTGGGGCGACGATCTTGCCGGCGGCGTCGATTTCCTCGGCCGCGTCGCCGCGCACCGTGCCGACAGCGGCGATCAGCCCGTCCTTGATGGCAACGTCGCCGGCAAAGCGCGGGGCGCCGGTGCCATCGACGATGGTGCCATTGCGGATGATAAGGTCATAGGTTGGCATAGAACTCTCCCGGATGGCGACTCGCAGGTCGCTCTTAACCGGGCGATTAAGCCAGAGCTGCGCGATCCCGGCAAGCCGTTTGGCGCGTGGCCCGCAGCCAGCCCTGGACGGGGCGGTCATAGAACCGGTCGAGCAGCAGCGCGGCGGCGATCAAACCGGCGCTGATCAGGGCCACCAGATCGGGCGAGCCGCGCCCCAGCGCCAGGATCGGCGCGTGAATGCAATAGAGCGGGAACGAGATTCCACCGATCCGGTCGGCCAGCCAGCCCCCTCGCACCTGCCAGCGCGCACCCAGCCAGACGATCAGCGGCAGGGCCAGGCACAGGGTGGCGATGTCGGCCAGGGCCGGGTTCGAGGTGGCCGGAGTCAGGATTGCCAGCAGCAGCGGCAACAGCAGCCAGCCGCGCGCGGTCGGGACCTGCACTTTGCCGTATCGTTCGAACAGGCGGAACAGGATCAGGCCCATGGTGAAGGAAAAGCAGGTGCGGGCAAGGCCGGGCAGGGCCGTGGCCCAAAAAGCGCCAAGGTCCGCATGGCCCGCAGCCTGCGCGGCGGGGAAGAACAGCGCCGCGAACGACGCGGCCAGAAGCGCCAGCCACCGTAGCCGCAGGCGCACCGCCAGCAATGCCCAGGCAAGGTTGGCGATCAGTTCGAACAGCAGCGACCACAGCGGCACGTTGTTGCTGAACAGCATACCGCCCGGAGAGGGCGTGGGAATCATCAGCAGCACCAGCAGGCTTCCGGGCCACAGCAAATAGCCGGTCACCGCGCCCAGCAGGAACAGCGGATAGATCCGCGCCAGTCGCGCCCGTAAAAAGTTCAAAGGGCTAAGGCCGTCGCGCAGTTTCTTTTCATAGGCATGGGCCAGCACGAAGCCGCTAAGCGCGAAGAACAGGTCCGCCGCCAGATAGCCGCGCGCCGTCACCAGCGGGGCGTCGGCACCGCCATGGAACAGCATTACCGCCACGGCGGCAACCCCGCGCAGCGCGTCTAGCGTATGGAAGCGCTGGCCGGGTGTCGAAGCTGTCATCCAGCCTGGCTAGGGGGGTGAAGTGAAGAAATGATGAGGGCAGCGGCCCCCGCATCTTCGTCATCCCGGCGAAAGCCTGGATCGCTGGCCACCTTGGCGGTCCCGGATCAGGCCCGGGACGACGCTGGACGGCGTGGCTCAGCTATCCAGCGCCTTGATCATGTCCTCGACATGGACAAACTTCTCGCGCGGGGCACCGCTGCGGGCGCGGGCTTCTTCCACGGCCTCGATCTTCTTCCAGTCGCGGAAGGTGACTATATCCAGCCCGCGCGCCTCGGCCAGCTGGTCAAAGCCGGGGCGGCCCTGCTTGCCGCCGTGGCCCAACACTCCCGAACTGAGGTCGGCGGCGATGGATTCCACCACAGCGAAGCCATCGGGACGGTTGGTGCCGATGGTGCCCGACGGCCCGCGCCGCGCCCAGCCGACGCAGTAGAGCCCCGGCACGATCCGCCCTTCATCGTTGGCGAAGCGGCCCGCACTTTCCTCGAACGGAACGCCGGGAATGGGCGAGGTCTTGTAGCCGATGCAAGTGATGATCAGCCCGCAATCGATCGTGTAGGTCTCGCCGGTGCCCGATGCGCGCCCGTCGCTGTCTAGCGCGGTGCGCTCCACCTCGATACCCGTAACCCGTTCATCGCCCAGGATTGCCCGGGGGCTGGCGAAGAAATCGAAATCGATCTCCACCGGCTTGTCGCAGCGGAATTCCTCGGGGATCGCTGCAAAGCCGCGCAAATGGCCGACCGACTTGCGCTGGCCGGGTTCGAGGAACAGGTCGTCATCCACCGGCGGCAGATCCGCCGGATCGACTCGCGGGCAGGCGCGGGTCAGGTGGGCCAGTTCGCCCAGTTCCTTGGGGGTCATCGCGATCTGGTGCGGCCCGCGCCGACCCAGGATCACGATCCGCTCGATGTGCGATTTCTGCAGCGCGTGGAGGGCGTGGGCAACGATGTCGCTACCGGAAAACTCCTCGGCGGTCTTGGAGAGGATCCGGGCGACATCGAGCGCGACGTTGCCGTTGCCTATCACCACCGCCGTATTCACGGTCAGGTCCGGCCCCAGCTTGGCGAACTGGGGGTGGCCGTTGTACCAGCCGACGAAAGCGGCGCTGCCGAACACGTTCTCCAGCCCTTCGCCGGGGATGCCCGCCGCCTTGTCGTTCGGCGCGCCGGTGGCGAGCACCACGGCGTCGTACAGTTCCTGCAGCTCGGGAATCGAAATGTCCTCGCCGATCGTGACATTGCCGACGAAGCGGACGTTTTCCGACAGGGCCGTGCTTTCATAGCGCCGCGAGACGCCCTTGATCGACTGGTGATCGGGCGCGACCCCGGTGCGGATCAGGCCGTAGGGGACGGGCAGCATATCGAAAATATCGACCCTGACATCATCGCCCCAGAGCTTCTGCGCCGCTTCGGCTGTGTAGTATCCCGCTGGTCCCGAACCGATAATCGCGATGTGGCGCATGGATCAGGCGGCCTTTCTGTGTGAGCTTTCCGGCGCGTCGAGGAATCCGCGCAGCGAGGAGATGGTCTGTTCGCGGTGGGTGAGCATGAACAGGTGCCCGCCCTGCTCGAAAATCTCCAGCCGGCTGTTGGGGATGAGCGCTTCCAGGATCCTGCCGTTGGGCAGCGGGACGATCTGGTCGTCCTCTCCCATCATGATCAGGGTTTCCTTCTTGAGGAAGGGGAGGGCCGGGGCGCTGGTCCAGCCCATCATCGCCAGCAGCTGGTAGACATAGCCGCGCGGGGTGGGTGGCGTCAGGCGTCCGATGTGGTCTTCCTTGTCACCGGTCAGCCCGCCGTAAAGCGTGCGGAAATGCCGCTCCATGAACGCGGCATCGACATAGCGGCGCGGATTTACCATTTTCGTCAAGGCTGCCGGATTGCCCGGCACCATGAACATCCCCGCGCTGGTCGCGCAGAGCACCAGCCGCCGCACCAGATCGCCATGTTGCAGCGTGAAGTGTTGGGCCATGCCGCCGCCCCACGAAATACCCATCACGTCCACCTGATCGCAATCGAAGCGCTTGAGCAGTTCCTTTGCGGTCCAGCTCATGGTGAAGGTGTTGTAGGGGATCAGCGGTTCGGGCGATTTACCGACACCGGGCATGTCGAACATGATGAAGGGACGCTCGGTCAGCGCCTCGGCCAGCGGGGCGACCGCCTCGATATTGGCGCCGATGCCGTTGAAGAACAGGATCGGCAGATGTTCGCTCGGTTGGTCCCAGCGCCAGCGGGCGACGCGCAGCGTCCTTCCGCCGACGGTTTCCATCGAGAATTCGGCGGTCAGGTCGTTCACTCGGGGTCCTTTCAGGACTGGTCCAGCACGTAGAGGCCGGGGGCGGCCTCCAGCGGCAGATGCTGCTTGCTGCCCAGCGCCTTGGGGGCCGGAACCTTCTTGCCTGCGCGCGCCTGCAGCCATTCCATCCAGAACGGCCACCAGCTGCCCGCCACTTCCTCGGTCCCCTTCAGCCACGCGTCAACATCGGCGGGCGGAAGTCCCGGCTTTTTCGACACATAATACTTCGCCTTGGGATTGCCCGGCGGGTTGAGGATCGCCTGCATATGGCCCGACTGGCTGAGCACGAAGGTCACGTCCTTCGATCCGAAAAGCTGGGTGGAGCGATAGCAGGCGCGCCACGGGGTGATGTGGTCGGTCGTCCCGCCCAGGATGAACAGGTCGCCTTTCACCTTGGACAGATCGATGGCATGCCCCGCCATTTGAACTTCGCCCTGCCTGGTAAAGGCAAGTGTTTCAAACAGATGGAGGAAATCACCCATCAAGGACGCGGACAGGTTGGTGGCGTCCGCGTTCCAGAACAGCACGTCGAAGGCTGGTGGATCCTCGCCCATCAGGTAATTGTTGATGACGTAGTTCCAGATCAGGTCGTTGGGCCGCAGCCAGGCGAACCCGCGCGCAAGGTCATTGCCCTTGACGATACCCTTTTTCGCGGCGCGCTGCTTGGCCAGGGCCAGGCCGTTCTCGCTCATCAGCGCGCCGGCCTCGATATCGTTCTGCTTGGGGTGGAGCACGGTGACCATGAAGGTCAGCGAGCCAAGTCGCTTGTCGCCCTCGGCGGCCATCTGGCTGGCCAGCACCGCGCCGGTCTGCCCGCCAGAACAGGCGGAAGAGACGTTGACCTTTTCCGATCCGGTGATTTCGCAGACCACGTCGATCGCCTTGCGGCAGCAGCGGACGTAATCGTCCATCCCCCAGTGGCCATCCTCCTTGGCCGGGTTCTTCCAACTGATGACGAAGCACTGGATGCCGTTGTCGACCTGCCACTTCACCACCGACTTTTCGGGGCTCAGATCGTTGATGTACATCTTGTTGATCTGCGGAGGAATTGTCAGCTGCGGAACGGCGTAAACCTGCTCCGTCGACGGCGCATAATGGATCACCTCCATCATCTCATCGCGATAGACGACCGAGCCCTTTGACGCGGCGATGTTCTCACCCAGCTTGAAGGGCCGTTTATCAACCTGGCTGACCATGCCCTGGTTGTTGACCACATCGTTGTAGGCGTTCTTCAGCCCCTTGATCAGCGAGAGGCCGCCGCTGTCGATCAGGCGCTTCTGCGCGGTGGGATTCCCGACCAGCGTGTTGGTGGGCGCCAGGCTGTCGATGATGATGTTGGAAATGAAGTTCGCCCGGTCGCGTTCCAGTTCGTCCAGTTCCAGCTCTTCCAGCCAGTTTTTCATCCCCTTCTGGACGGCCAGGTAATATTGCGCTCCGGCGCGGAAGAACGGGTTGAAGCGCCAGGCCGGGTCCATGAAGCGCTTGTCCCTGGGCTCGGGCGCAAGTTCCGACTTGCCGGTCAGGATCTTCACTACGTCATCGCCGAACGTTTGCATGTGGCGCATGGTGCGGGCCGGGTCGCTTGTCGTCTCGCGCAGCAGCAGCGCGACCGCACCGACGAAATCCTCGCGCGCCAGACCCACCAGCGGGCCAAGCGCCGTGGTCGATTGCGCGGCCTCGTTCTCGAGCGGCGAACTCCCCTTGGCCATCCCTATTCCCGTCCGTTCTGTTTTTCGTGGGAATCAGGATGCACCGCGCGCGGGGGCATTTCAAGCACCGTGTCGGGCGGGCCCGGGAGCGGCGAAACCTGCGGGCCGGAATGGAAAATTTAACCCTTTTTCAAAAGCTCATGGCGCATGGAGCGGGGACGATGGCCAGCCAGCCTGCACGCCAGGAAGAGAGTTCCGATTCCGCGCATCCCGCGCGTCCGGTTGCGCTCGCCCCGGCGAGACAGGCAGTCGAGGCCGCGGCTGAGCCCGTCCGGGCACCTTCCGCCGGGGCGTCGACACATCCAGCCGCCCCTCCACGCGATGCCCGTCGCACTGCCCATGCCGCCAGCGGTCGCCGCCCTTCGCTGCGCAGCGCCCGGCTCGATCTGATCGAGCCGAACTGGATGTGGATGGCGGGAGTGATCGCCGGCATCCTGCTGCTCAACGGCATTGTCACGTTAAGCCTGCCGACCCCGCTGACGATCGCCTTCGCGGTCGGGGCGATCATCATCGCCGCGGCCACCCCGCTGGCCGCACGGCTGGAGCAGGAACGGTTCCACGATCCGGGCCAGCGCGCGCTGCTGCTCGGCATTGTTGTTGGCGCACCGATGCTGCTGTTCGGTCTGGCGATCGGTCGCTGGACCGAAAGCAGCGGGGTCCGCTGGGAAGATTCCATCGGCATGCTGGTTATCACCGCCGGGCTTGCCTCTGTAATCCTGCATCGACGCGTGCCGAGCATCATTACCGCGCAGGTCGCGCTGTGGACCGGGGTGGCCGTCACGGGCGGCACGCGCGGCGCCTATTTCGCGCTGGCGATCGGCGCGGCGGTGGGGCTTTACACCTCGTTCCGCCAGGCCCGCGCCGACCGCGCCGCATTGCGCGAACAGCTGGAGCGGGAGCGCACCCAGGTTCGCGCCGAGGAAATCCTCCACGATTACGAGCAGACCGGGCAGGGGTGGTTCTGGGAAACCGACCGGCGCGGGATGCTGGTCTATGTTTCCCCTACCATCGGCGAAGCGCTGGGCAAGCCATCGGCGAAACTGATCGGGCGGCCGTTCTCCGAATTGTTCGTGCTCGATGCCGACACGCAGGAAAGCGAGCGCACGCTGGCCTTCCATCTTTCGGCGCGGTCCTCGTTCACCGAACTGGCGCTCCGCGCGGCGACCCCGGGGGAAGAACGCTGGTGGGCGATCAGCGGCCGACCGCTCTACGATGGCTTCGGCAACTACCTTGGCTTTCGCGGATCGGGCAGCGACCTGACCGAGCAGCGCCGGTCGGAAGCCCACGCCACCCGGCTTGCGCGGTTCGATTCGCTGACCGGGCTCGCCAACCGGCCGCAGATGGCCCAGACGCTGGAAAAGATCCTGATCGCGCCGAACCTTGAACACCGGGCCTGTTCGGTGTTCCTGCTCGATCTCGACCGGTTCAAGCAGGTCAACGACACGATGGGCCACCCGGCCGGCGATGCCCTGCTCAAGCAGGTGTCGAGCCGGCTGGAACGCGCAGTGGGGGAGCATGGCCGCGTCGGACGGCTGGGCGGCGACGAGTTCCAGGTGATCCTGCCGGGACGCCACCGCCGCGAGGATCTTGCCGCGCTGGCCGCTCGGATTATCCGCGACCTGTCGGAACCCTATTCGATCGAGGGGCACCGGGTAGTGATCGGCGCCTCGCTGGGTATCGCGCTGTCGCCTGACGACGGCGTCACCGCCGAGGCGATCATCCGCAACGCCGACCTTGCCCTCTATGCCGCCAAGGACGGGGGGCGCGGCCGCCATCACTTCTACGCCGCCGATCTGCACAGCGATGCCGAGGAACGCCGCCAGCTGGAGCAGGACCTGCGCGATGCGCTGACCCAGGGCGGGCTTCAACTCCACTACCAGCCGGTGGTCCACACCGTGACTGAACGCATCACCGGGTTCGAGGCGCTGCTGCGCTGGGACCATCCGACCCGCGGACCGATGTCGCCGGCAAAGTTCATCCCGATCGCGGAGGATTCGGGCCTGATCGCCCAGATCGGCGAATGGGCGCTGCGCACTGCCTGCCGCGATCTGGCCCGCTGGCCGGCCAACGTGCGGGTGGCGGTCAACGTCTCACCGCTCCAGTTCGCCAATCCGTCGCTTCCCGCGATCATCACCCATGCGCTCGCGTCGGCGCAGGTCGATCCTTCGCGACTCGAGCTGGAGATTACCGAGAGCGTCTTCCTGTCCGACGACGCGGGGGTGGATGCGATGTTCACGGCGCTCAAGCGGGTTGGGGTGCGCCTGGCGCTTGACGATTTCGGGACCGGTTATTCTTCGCTCGGCTATCTGAAGAAAGCGCCGTTCGACAAGATCAAGATCGACCAGAGCTTTGTGCGCGGTGCGACCATCGCGGGCAGCCGCAACGGCGCGATCATCGCCTCGATCGTCAGCCTGGCCGAGGCGCTCGGCATGGAAACCACCGCCGAAGGCGTGGAGACGCTCGACGAGCTGGATCTGGTCCGGATGCTGGGATGCAGCCACGTTCAGGGCTACATCTACGAAAAGCCGCTGAGTCTCGAACAGGCGGACGAGCGGCTTGCCTCCGGGATGACCGCGATCGCCAAGGGGCCGCGCGCCGCGCGCGCCACGCGCCAGACCATGCTGCGCAAGGTCGTGCTCGATCACGGCGGGCAGCACTACCATGGCACGATCCGCAACATCTCCAGCACCGGCGCCATGGTCGAAGGGCTGTGGAACGTGCCGCCGGGGACGATTTTCCGGATCATTCTGGCCGAGGGCCAGGTCGTTACCGCAACTGCGCGCTGGTGCCAGGACGACCGCATGGGCGTGGAGTTTTCCAGCCCGCTGGCGCTTGACGATGGCGGCCGGATTGCCGTGATCGCACAGAGCGCGGCAGGCCGCGCCAGGCCCTCAATCCTGCGGCCGGGGGCGGATGCGGCCTGATCTGGCGGGGGCTCCGCCGTTAGCCAATTCGCAACCATATCTGCTTATCAATCCATCGTAATTGGAACGCTTGATATGCGGGGGTGACGGCAGGACCGATGGCGAAGGTTCAGGGATCGACAATTGGACGTCTGCGCGGCTTGCTGGGAAGCAAGGCCGGCGACGCCGAGCGCGCATCCGATCCGCCGCCTTCGAACCAGGAACTGCGCCAGGCACTGCTGCTGCTGCGCGATTACGAACAGCTGGGAATCGGCTGGTTCTGGGCCAGCGATGCCGATGGCCTGATCACCTATGTATCCGAATGCGTGGCCCAGACCATTGGTCGCCCGCGCAGCGAAATCCTGGGCAAGCCGATCCAGTCGCTGTTCATCCTTGAACGCGACGAGGAGGACGCGGTCGAACGGACGCTGCCGCTGATCCTTTCGGCCCGTAAGACCTTCTCCGAGCTTGAAGTCCGTGCCGCCAACGACGCCGCCACCGACGAGGCCCGGATCTGGTGGTCGATTTCCGGTCGCCCGCAGTTCTCGTCGAACGGCACCTTTACGGGTTATCGCGGCAACGGGACCGACATCACCGCCCAGCGCCAGTCCAACCGCGATGCATCGCGCCTGGCCCAGTACGATTCCCTGACCGGGCTCGCCAACCGCCACCGCATGGGCAAGCGCCTGGGGGCGACGCTCACCGCCTACAAAAGCGCGGGCCGCCCCTGCGCAGTGATGATGATCGACCTCGACCGCTTCAAGCAGGTCAACGACACGCTGGGCCACCCGGCGGGTGACGAACTGCTCAAGCAGGTCGCGCAGCGCCTCCAGCGGGTCGTTACCGACAAGACCTGCGAGATCGGCCGCCTGGGCGGCGACGAATTCCAGATCATGCTGCCCGATATCGATGATCGCGGGCGGTTGGGCGAGATTGCCAAAACGATCATCACCATGCTGTCGCAGCCCTACCAGATCGAAGGCAGCCGCTGCGTAATCGGGGCCTCGGTGGGGATCGCCATCGCCCCCTATGACGGTTCGGCGAGCGAGGATCTGGTGCGATCCGCGGACCTTGCGCTCTATGCCTCCAAGGGCGGCGGGCGCGGCCAGTTCCGGTTCTATTCCAGCGACCTTCATTCCGAAGCCGAGCGTCGCCGCCAGATCGAGGAGGATCTGCGCGATGCCCTGGGCAGCGACCAGATGCGGCTGGCCTATCAGCCGATCATCGATACCAAGACCAACAAGGTCGTCACGCTGGAGGCCTTCGCGCGCTGGCAGCACCCGGAGATGGGTGACATTCCCCCCGGCATCTTCATCCCGATTGCCGAGGAAACGAACCTGATCGGGGCGCTTGGCGACTGGGCACTGAAGCAGGCCTGCATGGACGCCGCACAGTGGCCGGGCGGCGTCAGGGTGGCGGTCAATGTTTCGGCCGCGCAGTTTTCCAATCCCGGCTTCGCCTCACTCGTCGCGCAGTCGCTGGCCCATGCCGAACTTCCCCCGGAACGGCTGGAGCTGGAACTGACCGAATCGATCTTTCTGGGCGACAAGGCCGCGACCGAGGAAATGTTCACCCAGCTCAAGCTGCTGGGCGTACGCCTTGCGCTCGATGATTTCGGCACGGGATATTCCTCGCTCGGCTATCTCCAGCACGCTCCGTTCGACAAGATCAAGATCGACAAGTCCTTCATCCAGGGCGTGACCGATCCCGGCAGCCGCAATTCCGCGATCATCGCCGCGATCGTGGGCATGGCCAAAGCGATGCAGATGGACACGACCGCCGAAGGCATCGAGGCCCATGACGAACTCGACGCGATGCAGCGGCTGGGAGTCAGTCAGATCCAGGGCTATATCTATGCTGCGGCAGTGCCCTTCGAGGACGTCTGCGAAGCGATGATGAGCGGCGACTGGGTGATCGAACCCCATGGCCCCAGCAAGTATCGCCCCGAACGCCGCACCGTGCTGCGCAAGGTCGGCCTGATCCACGAGGATCACCGCTACGAGGCGACGATGCGTAATCTCTCGCGCACCGGCTGCATGGTCGAAGGACTGCTCGATGTTCCGTTGGGGACGCAGTTCGTCGTCGATTTCGGCGAAGGCCAGCTGGCGGTTGCCCAGGTGCGACGCTCCGCCGGATCGATGCAGGGACTGGAATTCGAGATCCCGCTGGTCGACGACGGCGCCGGGGGCCTGTGCACCCGCCACCGCGTTTCGCCCTATGTCCTGGCCCAGGCCGGATTGCCTCAGGCGGTTGTCGCCGGCGGTGCGATTACCCCTTCGCCAGGCATGCCGCTCAGCCTGCCGAAGTTCGGCCAGGCACCGGTCAACATGAAGAGCGTCAGGATCGCCTGACGCGCAAAGGCTGACAGGGCGTTCCAGTGCTGCTAACGGCGCGCGCATGACCGACATGTCCGCGATCCGCAACTTTTCCATCATTGCCCACATTGACCACGGCAAGTCGACGCTGGCCGACCGGCTGATCCAGTACACCGGCGGCCTGACCGAGCGCGAAATGAGCGCCCAGGTGCTCGACAACATGGACATCGAGCGCGAGCGGGGAATCACCATCAAGGCCCAGACCGTGCGCCTGAAATACAAGGCGCGCGACGGCAGGGACTATGAGCTCAACCTGATGGACACGCCCGGCCACGTTGACTTCGCCTATGAGGTCAGCCGCAGTCTGGCCGCCTGCGAGGGCGCGCTGCTGGTGGTCGATGCGGCGCAGGGGGTAGAGGCGCAGACACTCGCCAACGTCTACCAGTCGATCGAGCACGACCATGAAATCGTGCCGGTCATCAACAAGATCGATCTTCCCGCCGCCGAACCGGAAAAGGTGCGTAACGAGATCGAGGAAATCATCGGCATCGATGCTTCCAACGCGGTGATGACCTCGGCCAAGTCGGGCATCGGGATCGAGGACGTGCTGGAAGCCGTGGTCCAGCGCATCCCGCCGCCCAAGGGCGAT
This sequence comes from Novosphingobium sp., assembly GCA_016719755.1. Lineage (GTDB taxonomy): Bacteria > Pseudomonadota > Alphaproteobacteria > Sphingomonadales > Sphingomonadaceae > Novosphingobium. The sequence continues at coordinate 157,437 of JADJYM010000015.1, forward strand.
CCCGCCGCGCCGCTTAAGGCGATGCTGGTCGACAGCTGGTACGATCCCTACCTTGGCGTCGTCATCCTGGTGCGGATCATCGACGGGGTGATCCGCAAGGGGCAGCAGGTCAAGTTCATGGCCGGTGGGACCGAGCACCTGATCGACCGGGTGGGCTGCTTCACCCCCAAGATCGAGCAGCTTTCCGAACTGGGGCCGGGCGAGATCGGGTTCATCACCGCGCAGATCAAGGAAGTCGCCCAGGCCAAGGTCGGCGACACCATCACCACGGTGAAGGGCGGGGCGACCGAGGCGCTGCCGGGCTTCAAGGAAGTCCAGCCGGTGGTGTTCTGCGGGATGTTCCCGGTCGACGCGGCGGACTTTGAAAAGCTGCGCGAATCGATTGCCAAGCTGCGTCTCAACGATGCCTCGTTCAGCTTCGAGATGGAATCGAGTGCGGCGCTGGGCTTCGGCTTCCGCTGCGGCTTCCTGGGGCTGCTCCACCTGGAAATCATCCAGGAGCGCCTGACCCGCGAATACGACCTCGACCTGATCACCACCGCGCCTTCGGTGGTTTACCGCATCCAGCTGCGCAAATCGAAAACCGACGACGCGCGCGAAATCCTGCTGCACAATCCGGCTGACTATCCCGATCCCAGCCGGATCGAGCAGATCGACGAACCGTGGATCAAGGCGACGATCTATACCCCCGACGAATACCTCGGCTCCATCCTCAAGCTCTGTCAGGACCGGCGCGGAATCCAGACCGGCCTGACCTATGTCGGCGGGCGCGCACAGGTGCAGTATGAATTGCCGCTCAACGAAGTGGTGTTCGACTTCTACGACCGGTTGAAGTCGATCAGCCGGGGCTATGCCAGCTTTGACTACGAACAGATCGGCCTGCGCGAGGGTGATCTCGTCAAGATGAGTATCCTCGTCAACAACGAGCCGGTCGATGCGCTGAGCATGATCGTCCACCGCGGCGTGGCCGAAGCGCGCGGGCGGCATATGTGCGAGCGGCTGAAGGACCTGATCCCGCGCCACTTGTTCAAGATCCCGATCCAGGCTGCGATCGGCGGCAAGGTAATCGCCCGCGAAACCATCGCCGCGATGCGCAAGGACGTGACCGCCAAATGCTATGGCGGCGACATCACCCGCAAGAAGAAGCTTCTGGAAAAGCAGAAGAAGGGCAAGGCCCGGATGCGCGAATACGGCAATGTCAGCATCCCGCAGGAAGCGTTCATTGCCGCGCTCAGGATGGGCGAGGAGTAGGATCCGCAATCGCACGGCGCCACCAGATCAGGGACGGCAGAGCGATTCTGCGGGATAGTCCGTGTCTGGCTAACCGCATGTCCCGGGCTGTCCGGCGATTGTCTTGCCACAAGAACTGGTGTGTGCAGGGCAAAAGCCGCGCAACTTCACTTGGCGTTCAGGCTGCGGCTGGTTATAGGCCTGTGCCATGATTGCCTGTTCACCGTTGAAGCTCGCCCTCCTTGCCACCGCCTCCGCGGCGCTGGTGCTCACGTCCGGCTGTGCCGGGCGCGGTAACAAGGCAAAGGACACCGCCTTCGTCGCCCGCGACGTTGATACGCTCTACATGGCGGCCAAGGACCGGCTGGATCGCGGCGACACCAAGGTAGCCGCCGCCCTGTTCGACGAGGTGGAGCGCCAGCATCCCTATTCGCCCTGGGCCCGCCGCGCCCAGCTGATGAGCGCGTTTTCCTATTACGTCGCCCGCGATTACACCAAGGCGGTCCAGTCCGCGCAGCGCTTCCTGTCGATCCATCCGGGCAACCGCGACGCGCCCTATGCCTATTACCTGATCGGCCTGTGCTATTACGAGCAGATCAGCGACGTCGCTCGTGACCAGAAGACCACCAAGCAGGCGCTCGAAGCGCTGACCGAGGTCGCCCGCCGCTATCCCAACACCCGCTATGCCGCCGATGCGCGGCTCAAGATCGATCTGGTCAACGATCACCTGGCCGGCAAGGAAATGGAGATCGGCCGCCATTACGAGCGCAGCGGGCCGCTGGCTCGCCGCCTCGCTGCGGTTCCGCAACGTGATTGATCAGTACCAGTCCACCAGCCACACGCCCGAGGCGCTTTACCGCCTGGTCGAATCGAACCTCGTCCTGGGCATTCCGGAAGAGGCGCAGAAGTCGGCCGCCGTGCTCGGCGCCAACTATCCGGGCAGCGAATGGTACAAGAAGGCCTATGGCCTGATGCAGAAGCACGCGCCCAGCACCGCCGCGCGCTGACCAGACAGGCGCAACTCTTCTACCTGACTGGTTGACATTTTGTTCGACAAGGCGCTGATAGGCGGCGCCCATGCTTTCGCAGAAGACCCGCTATACCATCCGCGCGCTGCAGCACCTTGCCGACACCTGGCGGCAGGGGCCCGTGCGGCTTGACACCATTGCTGAAACGCAAAACATCCCGCGCAAGTTCCTGACCGTGATCCTGGCGGAAATGGTCCGGGAAGGGCTGGTGGTCTCCACCCGCGGGCGCGATGGGGGCTATGAACTGGCCTTGCCGCCAGTTGACATCCGTTATGGCGACATCATCCGCCTGACGCGCGGCAGCCTGGCCCTGGTGCCCTGCGCCAGCCGCAACGCGCACGAGCATTGCAACAACTGCCTGCCGGAGGCCGAATGTCGCCTGCGCGGCCTGATGCTGACCCTGCGCGACGAGATGGCTACCATGCTCGACCGGATGACGCTGGCCGACGAAATCACGCTCGAACCGCCTTTCGCCGACTGACAGCAGGTCGGCGCAGGAAAGCTGCGCTTCATCGCAGACAAGCACAACTCGACTTGTCTACTTTAACGGTAGAGATAGAACGGGCGGCGAAAGGAGACGGTCCATGCCGGATCAGGCCGCGCCGCGACCCATTGCCCAGCAAGCAGACCGCAGGAGCGATGGACAGACACCCATCGAGGCGGTGGCAAGGGCCATCGGCGAAATGCGTTACGGCACGATCCAGCTGACCGTCCATGACGGGCGCGTGGTGCAACTCGATGTGACCGAGCGGCAGCGCTTCTCCTGACCGATCAACCCGCCGGGGCGGCCGCGCATGACCGCCCCGGCACCCTGCCGCACCACCACAACATATCTTGTCCAGACCGGACCACCGGATGCGACCATTCTCCTCAACCAAGGAACTGGCCATGCATTCGTTCGTCCGCATTTCGCTGCTCGCTTCGACAGCCCTTCTTTCCTATCCCGCCCTGGCGGCAGAGCCCGGCGATCAGGCGACCTCGGTCGGCACCGGGGCCGATGCTCCCGAAGATGAAATCCTGGTCACCGCGCGGCGCCGTCAGGAAACCTCGCAGGACGTTCCCCTGGCGATATCGGTGGTGGGCGGCGATCACATCGACAACACTGGCGCGTTCAATGTCGGCCGGCTGACCCAGCTTGCCCCGTCGTTGACCTTCTATTCCTCCAACCCGCGTAACAGTGCCGCCAACATCCGGGGCCTGGGTGCGCCGTTCGGCCTCACCAACGACGGGATAGAGCAGGGCGTGGGCATCTATGTCGATGATGTCTATTACTCGCGCGCCGCCTCTTCCACTTTCGACTTCCTCGACGTGCAGCAGATCGAGGTGCTGCGCGGGCCGCAGGGCACGCTCTATGGCAAGAACACCACGGCGGGGGCGATCAACATCTCCACCCGCCAGCCCAGCTTCGATTTCGAAGCCCGCGCCGAAGTGTCGGTGGGCAGTCTGGGGTTCAAGCAGGCCAAGGCGGCGGTTTCCGGGCCGCTTTCGGACACGGTGGCGGCGCGCATCGCGCTGTCCTCTACCAGCCGCCGGGGCACGATCTTCAACGTCACCAGTGGCAACTGGATCAACGAACAGGACAACCTGGGCCTGCGCGCGCAGCTGCTGTTCCAGCCGAGCAGCAATCTCGACATCAGCCTGGCGGGCGATTTCAACGCCCAGAACCCGGAATGCTGTGGCACAGTCTATGTCCGCACCGGATCGACCCAGCGCCCGCTGAACCGGCAGTATGCCGCGCTCTCCGCCGCGCAGGGCTACGCCGTGGTCAGCACTGATCCGTTCCAGCGCCTGACCGACATCGACGCCAACCTCAATGCCGGCAACAAGACCGGCGGCGCCTCGCTGCGGGTGAAGTGGAAGCTGGGGGCGGGCGAACTGACCTCGGTCACCGCCTGGCGATTCTGGGACTGGAAGCCCGAGAACGACCGCGATTTCACCGGCCTGCCGATCGTCACCCGGTCGCAGAACCCTTCGCAGCAGAACCAGTACACCCAGGAAATCCGCTATGCGCAGTCGGGCGACAGGCTGGACTTCGTCGTCGGCGCGTTCGGCTATCACCAGCGCATCGACACCCAGGGGACGGAACAGCACGGCAAGGCATCGAGCCGGTGGAACATCAATCCGTCGAACCCACTGTCGCTTGATCCCACCGTGCTTGACGGGCTGACCGCCTACAACACCCAGTACCTGATCAACACCAGCCTGGCGGTGTTTGGCCAGGCCAGCTGGAAGCTGACCGACGCGCTGACCGTGCAGCCGGGCGTGCGGATCAACCATGACAGGAAGAAGGGGCTTTACGACCGCACCGTGTTCGACGGCGCGGGCAAGCCGGTGCTGCTGAACCAGACCGGGGCCGTCAGGGCCGCCCAGCTGGCGATTTTCTCACCCCAGTCCTATGCGCCCGAAGGGTCGAAGTGGAACTTCAGCTATGACCTGACGCTCAGCTACAAGCTGGCGCGCGACGTGCTGGCCTATGCGACCTATGTCAAGAGCTTCAAGTCGTTCGGGATCAACCAGAACGGCGTACCCAACGATGCCAGCGGCACCCCGGCGCTGGGCGCGCAGACGATCCGTCCCGAATCGATCAACCACTACGAGGCCGGGATCAAGGCGCAGTTCTGGGATCGCAAGGCCACACTCAACCTGTCGGTCTACCGCACCGACATCAAGGACTACCAGGCCCAGGTCACCAACGGCCAACTCGGCGTGCTGCGGGGTTATTTGGCCAGTGCGGAGAAGGTGCGCAGTCAGGGTTTCGAGGCTGATTTCTCACTGCGCCTCAGCGATCGGTTCAATGTCTATGTGAGCGCCGCCTACAATGATGCGAAGAACATCCGCTTTGTCGATGCGCCGTGCCCGCCGGAGCTTTCGGGCGGCGGCACCGGCGCGATGATCGGCGCCCCGGGCGCACCGGGAACCAACAGTCCGGCCAACTGCGACATTTCCGGCCAGCGCCTGCCGGGCGTGTCGAAATGGAGCTTCAGCTACGGCGCGGAATACAATGTGCCAGCCAGACTGCTGGGCAGCGACTGGCAGGTCTACCTGGGTTTCGACGGCAACTACCGCTCCAACTTTTCGTCCAACCCATCGCCTTCCGCCTATACCTGGGTCGATGGCTATTCGCTGAGCAACATACGCCTTGGCTATCGCAGCGATGCCGGGGTCGACGTCTACGGCTGGGTGCGCAACGCCTTTGACGTCAAGTATTTCGATCAACTCAACGTGCCGGGCGGCAACACCGGCCTGATCACCGGCCAGCCCGGCGATCCGCGCACTTTCGGCGGGACGATCAAGGTGTCGCTCTGAGGTTGGCACCTGTTTCCACGGCATGGTGAAGGGCGGGGCATTCCAGAACCGCGTCGCCGAACGATTGCCGTTGAAACCCTGATTTTGCCATGGTGACGAGCGCGCGACGCTTCGCTAGAACAGTATGCGAACATGCTGACCGCGCTCGCCATCCGCAACATCGTCCTGATCGAGGCGCTTGACCTGGCCTTCGCGCCAGGGCTGGGCGTGCTGACGGGTGAGACGGGAGCGGGCAAGTCGATCCTGCTCGATGCGCTGGGGCTGGTGCTGGGCAACCGCGCCGACAGCGCGCTGGTCCGCGCTGGCGAGGATCAGGCCAGCGTCACCGCCAGCTTCGAATTTGCCGCGCTGCCCGCGCCGCTGGCCGCGATCCTTGCAGAGGCGGAGGTTGAGGTGGAACGGGGCGAGCCGCTGATCGTGCGTCGCCGGCTCAAGGCCGATGGCGCATCGAAGGCTTTCGTCAATGATCAGCCGGTGGGCGTGGCGCTGCTGCGCGAACTGGCGCCGCACCTGGTCGAACTGCACGGCCAGCATGACGACCGGGGCCTGGTCAATCCGCGCGGCCACCGCCTGCTGCTGGACCGGTTCGCCCGCGCCGATGTGGCGGGGGTAGAGGTTGCCTGGCAGGCCTGGCACGCCGCGCGCGGCGCGCTGGATGCCGCCCGCGCGGCGCTCGCTCGCGCCAGCGAGGACCGTGATCTGCTGCTGGCGCATCTGGCTGAACTGACCGCGCTCCAGCCCGAGGAGGGCGAGGAGGAGCAACTGGCAGAGGCCCGCGCCGCGATGCAGAAGGGCGAGCGGCTGGCGGACGACCTGTCGGCCCTGGCGCGGCTGTGGAGCGGATCGGATTCGGCGCTCGCCAGCTTGCGCGGCGCCGCGCGGCGGCTGGACCGGATCGCGGGCGAGCACCCCCTGCTGGCCGAGGCGCTCGCTGCGCTCGACCGGGCGGTGATCGAGGCCTCCGAGGCGGAGGACAAGCTGGCCCGCGCCGAGGAGGCGCTGTCTCATGATCCCGCCGCGCTCGACCGGATCGAGACGCGGCTGTTCGAACTGCGCGCGGCGGCGCGCAAGCACCAGTGTCAGGTCGATGACCTACCGCAGCGGATGCAGGCGATGCGTGCCAGCCTCGATGCGATCGATAGCGGCGAGGAAGGGCTGGCCGCACTGGAAGCGGCCGAACGCATGGCGGGCGAGGATTACCGGAAACGCGCCGTCGCTCTGTCCGAATCGCGCTCCGCCGCCGCCGTGCGGCTCGACCAGGCGGTGGCGGGTGAACTCGCGCCGCTCAAGCTGGATGCCGCGCGGTTCCGCACTGCGATCACTCCGCTGCCCGAAGAACGCTGGGGGGCAAGCGGAATCGACTCGGTCGAATTCCTGATTTCAACCAACCCCGGCGCGGCCTTCGCGCCGCTCGCCAAGATTGCTTCCGGGGGCGAACTGTCGCGCTTCATCCTCGCGCTCAAGGTCGCGCTGGCGGAAGAGGGCGGGGCGGCGACGATTATCTTCGACGAGATCGACCGGGGCGTGGGCGGCGCGGTCGCCTCGGCCATCGGCGAGCGGCTGGCGCGGCTGGCGGGGGGCGGGCAGCTGCTCGCCGTCACCCACAGCCCGCAGGTCGCGGCGCGTGGCGGGCAGCACTATGTCATCGCCAAGTCGAGTGAAGGCACGGTCACGCGCACCTCGGTCCACCTGCTCGATGCGGCGGGTCGGCAGGAGGAGATCGCCCGGATGCTGTCCGGGGCGGAAATCACGTCAGAGGCCCGCGCGCAGGCCGACCGGCTGCTGAAGCAGGCGTGAAAGCGCCCGGCTTGCGCCCGGATTACAATATGCTAGCCACCGGGATCGTTCCGGAGGGGAAAGGGTCCCGCGATGATTGCTTTGCGTTCGATGTTCCGCGCCGCGCTGGCGCTGTTGCTGGCGGCGGCGCTGCCATCAGCTGCCCATGCGGTGAAGTTCTATGTCGATAACGAACTCGGCACAGTGAAGCCGGAAGAGAAGGTCACGCCCGCCACTCCGGTGCCGGTGCAGGTCCTGTTCGAATTCCAGCGCGACGCCGCGCCCAACCCCAAGGCGACCAAGGTGGTCAAGCCCTGGGCGCTGGAGGCGATTCGGGGCACGAACAATTTCAGCGAAGTGGTGGAAACCCCTGCGGCCAACGGCGCGGTGCTGAGCATCAAGTTCAACAACGTCGTGAAGCGAGAGGAACTCGACAAGGCCAAGAAGGACGCCTTTCGCGCTGGCCTGGGCTTTGGTCTGTTCGGCGGTGCGGTGGCTACCGACTATTACGAAGTGACGCTGGAATACGTGCCGACCACCGGCGCAGCGCCGATCCGCACCGTGGTAAGCCACCGGCTCTACACCACGTTCGGAAAGCAGAAGAAGGACGCGCCGCCAATCCCCGGGACGGAGTTCAAGAAGGGCGATGATGCGGTCAAGACGCTCGTTGTTCAGGCGCTTGAGCGGGGCGTGAACAACATCATGGCCGATCCGGCCTTTCCGAAGTGATGGTGGCACGGCGGGCGATTCTGGTGGCTCTGGCCTGTGCGGCGCTGGGCGCCTGCGCATCGCCGGCTGATGAACTGCCCGCCTCGCTGGAAACCCTCCGCGCGCTGCGTGAACGGGAGGTTCCCCCGCTCGCGCTTGGAACGTTCAAGCCCGCGAACAAGTCCATCGGCCGCTCGGTCACGGTCAGGCTGTCGGTGATGCACGCCCCCAAGGGCAGCAACTACGCCGAATTCCTGGGCCAGACCTTCGCCACCGAACTGAAGGCGGCGGGTACGCTCGACCCGGCTTCGCCGCTCAGTATCGAAGGCGTGCTGACCGAAAGCCGGGCAAGCGAGGACTTTGCGCATGGCGGCGCCTCGCTCGGCGCGACCATCACTCTCAAACGCGCCGGAAAAGTGGTGCTGGAAAAGCCTTACCGGGTCGAGACGAAATGGAAGTCCGATTTCATCGGCGCCATCGCCATTCCCGACGCCTTCATGCAGTACAACGGGCTCTACGCCCTGCTGGTCCGACAGGTGCTGACCGATCCCGAGTTCCTGGCCGCAACGAAGCAATGACCGATCCCGCCACCCTTTCCGAGGCCGAGGCCGCCAATGAGCTGATGCGGCTGGCCAAGGTCATCGCGCATCACAACTGGCTTTATCACGCCGAGGATTCACCTGAGATTTCCGATGCGGACTATGATGCCCTGGTGCGACGCAACGCCGCGTTGGAGGCGGCTTTTCCGCAGCTGGTCCGCGCCGACAGCCCCAGCCGCAAGGTCGGGCACGAGGTAGCCGCCTCGCCGCTTGCCAAGGTAACGCACGAAGTGCGGATGATGAGCCTCGATAACGCCTTCGCGGACGAGGACGTGGAAGATTTCGTGGGCCGGGTGCGGCGTTACCTCAACCTGCCGGACGATGCCGAAGTGGCAATGACGGCGGAGGACAAGATCGACGGGCTGTCCTGCTCGCTACGCTATGAGCAGGGTCGGCTGGTTCGCGCGGCAACGCGTGGCGACGGGCAGGTGGGCGAGGACGTGACCGCGAATGTCGCGACTATTGCCGACATTCCCCAGCAACTCAGTGGCGAAGTGCCCGCAGTGTTCGAGGTGCGGGGCGAGGTCTACATGGCCAAGGCCGATTTCGCCGCGCTCAACCAGCGGCAGGAAGCGGCGGGGGACAAGGTGTTTGCCAACCCGCGCAACGCCGCCGCCGGATCGCTGCGCCAGAAGGATGCCAGCGTTACCGCCGCGCGGCCACTGCGCTTCCTCGCCCACGGCTGGGGCGCGGCAAGCGCCGTGCCGGAGGACACGCAATATGCGATGATGCAGCGCATCGCCGCCTGGGGCCTGCCGGTTTCGCCGCAGCTGGTGCGCTGCGCTTCGGCCGCGGAACTGCTCGCCCATTACCGCCGGATCGAGCACAGCCGCGCCGATCTGCCGTTCGACATCGACGGGGTGGTTTACAAAGTCGACCGGCTCGACTGGCAGGAGCGGCTGGGCTTTGTCGCCAAGGCGCCGCGCTGGGCGATTGCCCACAAGTTCCCCGCCGAGCGCGCCGAAACCACGCTGGAGGCGATCGACATCCAGGTCGGCCGCACCGGCAAGCTGACGCCCGTGGGGCGGCTCACCCCGGTTTCGGTCGGCGGGGTGATGGTCGCCAATGTCACGCTTCACAACCGCGACGAGATTGCGCGACTGGGGGTGCGCCCCGGCGACCGGGTGGTGATCCAGCGCGCGGGCGATGTCATCCCGCAAGTGGTTGAAAATCTGACCCGCGAAACGGAGCGTACGGCCTATCTCTTTCCCGGTTTCTGCCCCCAGTGCGGCAGCGAAGCCGTGGCCGAGGATGGCGAGGTCGACGTGCGCTGCACCGGCGGTCTGATCTGCCCAGCTCAGCGCGCCGAGCGTCTGAAGCATTTCGTCAGCCGCGGCGCGCTCGACATCGAAGGGCTTGGCGAGAAGACCATCGACGAATTCTTTGCGCTCGGCTGGCTGGAAAGCCCCGCGGACATCTTCCGCCTGCGCCGCCGTCGCTCGGCAATTCTCGAACGCGAAGGGTGGAAGGACAAGTCGGTCGACAACCTCTTTGCTGCGATCGAGGCCAAGCGCGCGCCCGATGCCGCGCGGCTTCTGTTCGGCCTTGGGATCAGGCACGTTGGCGCGGTGACTGCGCGGGATTTGCTGAAGCGGTTTGTCACGCTGGAGCGGCTGCGCGAAGTAGCCCAGCTTGCCCACCAGTCCCAGCCTTCGGTCAATGCAAACGGCGAGAATGACGGGGGTAATAGTGCCGAAGCTCTGGCCGAACTGCTGTCCATCGACGGGATCGGCCCCGCCGTGGTCGAGGCGCTGGGCGATTTCTTCCACGAGCCGCACAATATCACGGTGTGGGAAGATATTCTCACCGAAGTCAGCCCGCCGCCCTACGTGGTCGAGACGAAGGCCAGCGAGGTTGCGGGCAAAACGGTCGTGTTCACCGGCGCGCTTGAGACGATGAGCCGCGACGAGGCCAAGGCCCAGGCCGAAAAGCTGGGCGCGCGCGCGGCAGGATCGGTTTCCGCCAAGACCGACCTGGTGGTTGCCGGACCGGGCGCGGGCAGCAAGCTCAAGAAGGCGCAGGACCTGGGCATTCCGGTGATCGACGAGGCCGCCTGGGCCGAGATTGTCCGGGCGGCCGGATAAGGTCATCCAGGAAATTACGCCTATTCAATCGGTTAATAATCCTCAACCACATTCATGAGGCTGGCATTCACCAGGGCGCGATAATCCATGGCAACCAAACAGAGGCCCTTCGGGGCAAGGAGCCAGCGATGAACACCCTGCGTACCCTGCTTGCCGACGAAACCGGCACCGGCGCTGTCGAGCTTGGCCTGGTGCTGTGCCTGATCACCATGAGCATGTTCGGCGCTGTGATCGGCCTGGGCGAGGGCGTGATGGAAAGCTTCAACAGCACCGCTGCCAAGGTCGCCGCCGCCACACCGTGATCGCGATTGCGGCAAGGCGGCGATGCGGTCCATAGCGGGCGCATGCCGATTCTTGCCGAACTCCACCCGCTGGGCCTGCGCATCGCCGAAGCTCTCAAGGTGCGTGAACAAAAGATCGCCGTGGCCGACGGCGCGACTGGCGGGCTGCTCTCTGCAACGCTGCTGACGGTCCCGGGCGCGCTGTCGTTCTATGTTGGGGGCGGGATCGTCTATTCGCTGAAAGCGCGCGATGTGCTGTTCGACCTGCCGCGCGATGCCTATCGAGGCATGCGCTCGGCGACCGAGGAATACGCCCTGCTTCAGGCCCGGGCGATCCGTGACCGGTTCGGCGCGGACTGGGGCCTGGCCGAAACGGGATCGGCGGGCGGCAGCGCGCATCCGATGGGGGTCGCCTCGGGCATCAGCTGCTGCGCAGTGGTTGGCCCGGGCGTTGAGTTGGTCCGCGTGACCGAGACATCAAGCGACGAGCGCATGGCCAACATGGACCTGTTCACCAAGGCGGCGCTGGGGCTTTTGGTGGAAGCGCTCGAAGGCTGACCAGCCGCTCGCAATGACGAGCTTGAGCCGTAGGGGTCAGGAGTGTTCCTGCGCCTGCGCGATTGGCGCGCCGGTGCGGCGCATCGCCACGATCAGCACTCCGGTCAGCGCGATGGCCGAGCCCACCACCATCCGCATGTCGAGCGAATCGCCCGTGATCAGCACCCCAAGGCCGATGGTCGCCAGCGGGGTGATCAGGGTCAGCGGGGCCAGCAGGTTCGCCTCGTAGCGGGCGATCAGGCCGTAATAGGCGGTGTGGGCCACCACCGAGACGATCAGCGCGGAATAGAGCAGGGCGGCCAGCATCGGCCAGCCGGCCTCCACCGCGATGGCAATTGCATCCTGCTCCATCAGCGCGGACAGCGGTAGCAGCACGGCCAGGCTGGTAAGCCCGATCCAAGCCTGGAAATTAAGCGGCGCGACATTGTCCATCTGCTTCATCAGCACTGCGCCGAGCGATCCCGAAAAAGCCGCGCCCAGCACCAGCAGCAGGCCGGTTGAGATCGCCATGCCGGGGTGCCAGACCACCACAAGCACGCCCGCGAGAGTCATCGCGATCCCCAGCGCGCGGCGCCAGTGGATCCGTTCGCCCAGGATCAGGATCGACAGCAGCGTGGTGATTGGCACGCCCGCCTGGATCACGACCGCTGCGGCCGAGGGGGTAACCGTCTTGAGGCCGATGAACAGCAGCGCGAAATTGCCGCCGCCCATCAGCAGGCCGACCAGCACGATCCGCCACACCGGGCGCGGCACGGGGCGCAGCCAGGGCAGGGTGACCGCCAGCACCAGGGCAAAGCGCGCGGCGGCAAAGGCCAGCGGCGGCACGCCCCACATGCCGACCACCAGCTTGCTCACCACGTTGTTGAGCGCCCAGATCAGGCAGATTGCCACCAGCAGCAGGAAATCGCGCAGACTCATGCGCCGCTCACCATTCCTGCCGCTTGCGCAGCCACAGGATTGACCAGTCCCCGTTGACCAGCCGCGCTGCGAGCCTGAGTCCTGCGCGGCGGCAGGCGGCGCGGACCTGCGGCTCCTGCGTTTCGAGCAGGCCAGCCAGCAGCAGGTGCCCGCCCGGGATCAGGCTGCGTGCGAAGTCTGGCGTGAGTCCGATCAGCGGCCCGGCGAGGATATTGGCGAGTATCAGGTCGTATGGCCCGCGCGCCTGCAGCAGCGGGTGGTCCATCCCGTCGGCCACCAGCATGGTCAGTTCGCCGCCGCGCGCACCCATCGCCACGCCGTTGCTGCGGGCGTTGTCCTCGACCACATCCAGGCAGACCGCGTCGATGTCGCTCGCCGTGGCCAGCGCGCGCGGCCACAGGTGCAGCGCGGCAAAGGCCAGCAGGCCGGTGCCGGTGCCGATATCCGCCACGTTGCGGGCCACCACGCCGCGCGCTTTCATTGCCGAAAGCATGGTCAGGCACCCTGCGGTGGTGGCGTGCTGGCCGGTGCCGAAGGCCTGGCTGGCGGGAATGCAGAAATCACGCACCCCGGCCTCGTCGAGCTGAGAATGTTCCGGTGTGTGGACGTGGAAGCGGCCCGCACGGATCGGCTCAAGACCCTGCTGGCTGTGGGTCAGCCAGTCGGTATCAGGCAGCTTTTCTTCCGTGAAGGACGGCGGTGCGTCGGCAAAAAGCGCGGCCAGCGCAGCCTTGTCCGCTTTCCTTGGCTTGCGTGGTAGCCAGGCTTCGAGTTGCCAGTCATCGGGCCGGTCCTCGGCGATTTCGCTGCCGGAAATGACGATATCGGCGTCCCAGTCGATCGCATCCTCGTGCGCCAGCAAGGCGCCCTCGATCACGCCGCGCGGGGCAAGGGCGGTGAGTTTCCAGCTCATCGTGGCTGCTTTTCCTTGATCAGCCGCAGCATGAGGTTGGCGCGAACCGTGCGGGCGTGAGCCTCGCACGGGCGGCTGCCGACCGAGGCCAAGCCACCGCCTTGCAGCAGGGCCCGCATCGAACTGGCCGACGGATGGGGGGCGATCAGGATATCGCAGCCGATTGCTTCGATCCGGTCGGCGGAACGCTGGAACGCTGCCAGATAGGCGGGGTGGTCGCTGAAGCGGTAATCGTCGCGGCTGACCGGCGAGAGACTGTCGGCATAGACGATGGTCTTGCAGTCCGCGCCTTCACAGCTCTGCCAGCGCCAGCTTGTCGCGCCGGGAGTATGGCCAGGGGTGAAAACCGGGGTGAGGGCGAGCGGACCCACCCGCACGGCTTGCCCATTGCGCAGCAGGCTGACCTTCGCCACGGGGCGCATCGGCTTGTGCATTCCGGCCTGCGGATCTTCGGCGCTGTCCTTGCCGGTGCGAAGTACGCTGGCGGCGACGGGGCTGGCCAGCACTTTCGCGCCTGTAGCCTGCTGGAGCCTTGCCATGCCGCCCACGTGATCGAAATGCTCATGGCTGGAGAGCAGCACCTTGATGTCGCGCGGTTTGAAGCCTGCTCGCGCAACGTTCGCCAGCACCGCTTCGGCGCCCGCATCGGTCCCGGAATCAATCAGCACGTGACCTCTGGGGCCGGTGACGAGCAGCGCAGAGATTCCGCAAGTACCGACGTACCAGGTGTTGCCGTATACCTTGAAGGGCGGTCCGGACTTGTCCCATTCGTCCCAATCCTTGCACTCGCTCACCCAGGGGTGGAGCGGCGCGGAGCGGGGCGGGGCAATGGATGCCGTTTGTGCCCCCGCCAGCGGAAGCAACGTGGCAAGGGCGAGGAGCTTAACGGACATAGCTTGCCCCATTGGCATCCAGCACGGCGCCGGTCATGCTTTCGGGCGCATCGAGCGCGCAAAATTCCGCCATGCGGGCGATTTCCTCCGGCGCGGCAACCCGGCCTAGCGGAATGTCGGCCAGAAGCCCCGGCCCGCCCCGGCTGGCGAGGTAATCCCCCGCCATCGCCGTGTCGGTGAAGCCCGGGCAGATTGCATAGCTCATGATGCCTTTGGCCGCGTACTGGCGGGCGATGGTCTTGTGCATGGCAATCATCCCGCCCTTGGCGGCGGCATAATGCCAGTGATCGGCCGAATCGCCGCGATAGGCGGCGCGGCTGGCCACGTGGACAATCCGCCCGCGGCTTCCCCGTTCCAGCCAGTGGCGCACGGCAAAGCGTGACAGTTCGGCCGCAGCGGTCAGGTTGATTCGCAGCGTGTCTTCCCAGTTGTCGAGCCAGGCAATGTCCGACAGGGCGATGGGATTGGCTTGGAACAGCCCGGCATTGTTGACCAGAAGGTCGATTCGCCCGCCGCCGCGCCGCAGTGCTTCTTCCCACAGTTTCGCGGGCGAAGTGGGGTCGGCCAGATTGGCGGCAATGGTATCGGCGTCGACCGCGCGGGTGGCGTGGCCGATAACCATGACGCCGCGCGCGCGCAGCGCGGCGGCAGTGGCGGCACCGATCCCGCGCGAGGATCCGGTGACAAGAGCAACAGGCTGGGTCATCCCGGCCGCTCTAGGCGTTCGATGCAATACCGCCAAGCGGCCGCTTGCACAGCCTCGCGTTTTGACTATGGGGAATGCGCGAAGGGTGCCCGTGCGCGCCCACCAGAGCCAAGGGGAAAAGTCACATGGCCGGGTCCGGTAATCGACCGATTTCGCCGCATCTGCAGATCTGGCGCTGGGGGCCGGCAATGCTGGTCTCGATCCTGCACCGCGTTTCGGGCAATGGCCTGGCCATTGCCGGGCTGGGCGTGCTCCTGTGGTGGCTGGCCGCACTGGCCGACGGGGAAGCAAGCTATAATGCCTTCGCCGCCCACGCTACCGCCTGGTACGGCCGGGTTGTGCTGGTCGGCATTACGTGGGCCTTCTTCAACCACCTGTGCTCAGGTGTCCGCCATCTCGTGCTGGATATCGGCGCGGGTTATGAATTGCAAAGCAATGCCTTCTGGTCGGTGGTTTCGCCGGTTGCGGGCGTGGTGCTCACCGTCGCCTTTTGGGCGATCGTCCTTTTTGTCTGAGAGTGGCTGACCATGGGTAACGGAACTCCGATCGGACGGGTGCGTGGGCTGGGCTCGGCGCATTCGGGTTCGCATCACTGGTTGCTGCAGCGCTTCACTGCCGTTGGCAATCTGGTGCTGGTGCTGTGGCTGGTGGGATCGCTGCTGGCGATGAACGACTACTCGTTCAAGGCCGTGCACGCCTGGGCCTCGCAGCCGTTGGCCGCCAGCCTGCTGGGGCTGCTGATCCTCAGCACCTTCTGGCACGCGCGCCTGGGGATGCAGGTGATGATCGAGGACTATGTCCACGAAACCGCCAACAAGTTCGCAGTGATAACGCTGCTTAACCTTGCCGCTTTCGCCGGGGCCGCCTTTGGCCTGCTGTGCGTTATCCGCCTCGCGCTCGGAGCCTGAGCCACATGACCGCTCCTGCCTACAAGATCATCGATCACACCTATGACACCGTCGTCGTCGGCGCTGGCGGCTCGGGCCTGCGCGCCACGATGGGCAGCGCCGAGGCGGGCCTGAAGACGGCCTGCATCACCAAGGTGTTCCCCACCCGCAGCCACACCGTGGCGGCGCAGGGCGGCATCGCCGCCAGCCTCAAGAACAACACGCCCGATCACTGGACCTGGCACATGTTCGACACCGTCAAGGGGTCTGACTGGCTGGGCGATCAGGACGCCATCGAATACATGGTGCGCGAAGCGCCCGCCGCGGTTTACGAACTGGAACACGCGGGCGTGCCCTTCAGCCGCAATGCCGATGGCACGATCTACCAGCGCCCGTTCGGCGGCCACATGCAGAACATGGGCGAAGGCCCGCCGGTGCAGCGCACCTGTGCCGCCGCCGACCGCACCGGTCACGCCATGCTCCACGCGCTCTACCAGCAGAGCCTGAAGTACGACGCGGACTTCTTCATCGAATACTTCGCGATCGACCTGATCATGGAGAACGGCGAATGCCGCGGCGTGATCGCGCTGTGCATGGACGATGGCTCGATCCACCGCTTCCGCGCCAAAGGCGTGGTCCTGGCGACCGGCGGCTATGGCCGCTGCTACTACACCGCCACCTCGGCCCACACCTGCACCGGTGACGGCGGCGGCATGGTGCTGCGCGCGGGCCTGCCGCTGCAGGACATGGAATTCGTGCAGTTCCACCCCACTGGCATCTACGGCGCTGGCGTGCTCATCACCGAAGGCGCGCGGGGCGAGGGCGGCTACCTCACCAATTCCGAGGGCGAGCGGTTCATGGAACGCTATGCCCCTTCGGCCAAGGACCTTGCCAGCCGCGACGTCGTCTCGCGCTCGATGGCGCTGGAAATCCGCGAAGGGCGCGGCGTGGGTCCGAACAAGGACCACATCTACCTGCACCTCGATCACATCGATCCCAAGGTGCTGGCCGAACGCCTGCCCGGGATCACCGAAAGCGGCAAGATCTTCGCGGGCGTGGACCTGACCCGCCAACCGCTCCCGGTGGTGCCAACGGTGCACTACAACATGGGCGGCATTCCCACGAACTACATGGGCGAAGTCGTCACCATCGGTGCCGACGGCAATCCCGAAACGGTCGTCCCCGGCCTGTTCGCAGTGGGCGAGGCTGCCTGCGTTTCGGTCCACGGCGCCAACCGCCTGGGCTCCAACTCGCTGATCGACCTCGTGGTGTTCGGCCGCGCGGCGGGCCACCGCCTCAAGGAACTGATCAAGCCGGGCACCTCGCATGCCGAACTGCCGAAGGATTCGGCCGATCTGGCGCTGACCCGCCTCGATCACTTCCGCAACGCCAAGGGCGGCTCGCCCACCGCGCAGATCCGCACCGAAATGCAGCGCACGATGAGCCTTCACGCTGCCGTGTTCCGCACCGACGAGGTGATGGCCGAAGGCAAGGTCAAGCTGGCTGATACCTACAAGCGGATGGAAGACGTCCACGTTTCCGACCGCTCGCTGATCTGGAACTCGGACCTGGTGGAAACGCTGGAACTGGACAACCTGATCAGCCAGGCCAGCGTCACCCTGCACGGCGCGCACAACCGCAAGGAAAGCCGCGGCGCGCACGCGCACGAGGATTTCCCCGACCGCGACGACGCCAACTGGATGAAGCACACCGCCGCCTGGTTCAACGGCTGGGGCGGCAAGGGCGGCGAAGTCAAGATCGACTACCGCCCGGTCCACGAATACACGCTGACCGACGATGCCGAGTACATCAAGCCGAAGAAGCGGGTGTATTGATCCGAGCGAACAGCGCTAATTGAACAAGGGCCGGGGCGAAAGCTCCGGCCCTTTCGATTGGAGTGCGCTAGCAGGTTGCCGATAGCGTCCGTGCTGCTAGCCTGACGGTCTTTCGGGGGGATCCACTATGCGCTTTCGCTACCTTGCCTTGCTTGCCGCTCTGGCCGCGCCCGCCAGCCTGTCCGCAGGGACGCCCGCCACGCCGCAGCTCAAGATCACCGAGATCGAGGCGCGGTTGTTCTATGGCTATTCGGGCAAGCTGTCGGATGATCTCTTGAAGCGCGATCCGGCTTTTTCGGGTTGGAACACGATTATCGGCGAGGGGCCTTCGGGCGAACCGGCGGATGATATGCTGGTCTCGATCAAGGTCGAGCCGCTGGTCAAGCCTGCCGGCAACGAGGGCATCTTTTCCGACCAGCAGGTCGTCGTCACCGCAACCGCCAATGGCAAGGTCGTGGCCAAACGCACTTTCACCGGCACCCTGACCAACAATCGGGGCGTTTCGTGGAAGGGCCTCTACCTGCGCGACATTGGCTGCGCGGGGACGTTGAAGATCGAGGCGGTGGCGGGCAGGCACCGCAAGGTTGCCACCCTTCAGTTTAATTGCGGGGAGTGATGGGCAGGGTCAGCGCCAGCGTAGCCGTTCGGCGGTGAACTGGTCCACCCGCTTGACCCCCATCAGCTTCATGGTCCGAATGATCTCATCCTGCATGATGCCCAGCGCGCGCTCCACCCCGGCCTGCCCGGCGGCGGCGAGCGCGTAAAGATACAGCCTTCCGCCGGACGCGGCAGTCGCCCCCGCGCAGAGGCTCTTGGCGACATGGGTGCCGCGTCGCACGCCGCCGTCGCAGATGATCTCGATCCGTCCGCCGACCGCATCGACGATCTCGCTGAGTTGATCGAACGGCGCGCGGCTGCCGTCAAGCTGGCGGCCGCCGTGGTTGGAGATCATGATCGCGTCGATTCCCATGTCGGCGGCGCGGCGCGCGTCAGCCACGCTCATCACGCCCTTGAGAGCGAACTTGCCGCCCCAGTCCGCGCGGATCTGCTCCACCATCTTCCAGTCCATCGACTGGTCGAGCATCTCGGAGAAATAGCGCTGGATCGAAACGGACTCGCTGGTGCCTTCGCGCACATGGGTATCGAGATTGGGGAGGGCGAACTTCTCGCGGAAGACATAGTCCAGCGCCCAGCGCGGCTTGAGCGCATAGGATAGCGCAGAGGAGAGGGTGAAAGTCGGCGGTGAGGAAAAGCCGCTGCGCAGGCAGCGCTCGCGCTTGCCTCCGACGATCGTATCGACCGTCAGCGCGATGGCGTCGAACTTCGCCGCCTGGCAGCGCTCGATCATCGAGCGGTTGAGGCCCTTGTCCTTGTGGACATACAGTTGGAACATCTTGGGGGTGGAGATCAGCGCGCCAATCTCCTCGATACTGACCGTGGCAAGGCTGGAAATGCCGCACCAAACGCCGAACTTTTCAGCCGCCCGCGCCACCGCGCGTTCGCCCTGCCAGTGGAACACCCGCTGGAGCGCCGTGGGGGAGAGGATCAGCGGCAGGGCGGATTTGCGCCCCAGGATCGTGCAACTGGTGTCGATCTCCTCCACCCCTGCCAGCACGTCCGGCACCAGATCGGCGCTGGCGAAGGCCTGGGTGTTGCGGGCCTTGGTCAGTTCATCGTCGGCCGCGCCGTCGATGTAATCGAACACCGGCCAGGGCAGGCGCTGCTTCGCAAGGCTTCGGAAATCGTCGATGTTGTGGCAATCGGTCAGGCGCATGGCAGGCTGGCTAGCCGAAAGTCGCCCGAGGCGAAACCCTAGTTGGTCTTCTGCACGACCGGTTGCTGGACATACTGGACCTTGCCCTTGCGGCGTTTGGCGCTCACCGGTTTTGCCTGGGCCGCCGGCGCAAGCGCGGTGGCCGGTGTGGCAGCGGGGGGCGTACCCACGATCGCGGCGATGTCCGCAGTCGTCGCGGGGCGCGCCGGGTAGCGGCAGCCGCGCGCCTGGCCATAGCCCTTTAGGAAGCCACGCCGGGCCAGTCCGGCCATGATCGCCGACTGCATCTTGCGCTCGCTTTCGTTTGCGCCCGAAATCTCGCGGATCAGGCCGCGGAACGGGATGAACGATCCGACTGCGGCCTGGGCAACGCGGCCCGCACTGACTTTTTCGCGGGCTTCTCCGGGCAGATCGCTGTCCGCGCCAAGCACGGCGTCAAGCTCGCCTACGGCAGCGGCAATCTGCGGGCAGGTGCGAAGCCCGGTCAGTTCGTACGGACGTTGCTGGGCGCCAAGGAGCAGCGGCGGGATCTGGTCCTTCTTGAGGTTGAGGTCCGATAGTGGCGTGGTGGCTGCGTCCTTCACGCTGGTGGTGCGTTCGGTCACCGGCTTGCCCGGGTCCGCATCCTGGTTTTCCTGCGGTGCGGCCAGAGTTGGCGAGGCGGCGGTCAGGATCAGTCCGAGTCCGAGGGCGAGGGGCGCGCGCATGATTGGTCAGTCTCCACTTGGGGTCCGAATCGAGAGCGGCCAGCCCCCCGAGCCGCTATCGTTGACTATCTTCCTTAGCGTCTCAAATCGGAAAAGGTATCGCAGGAATCTTCGTTACCGGTCTGCAAACCACGCCGCAGCCATTCGGTGCGCTGCTGGCTGGTGCCATGGGTGAAGGCGGCCTCGACCGGTCGGCGTCCGGCCTTTTCCATCAGCGTATCGTCACCGATCTGGTGCGCCGCGTTTAGCCCTTCCTCCATGTCGCCCGGCTCGATCCGGTCGCGGTTGCGCGCCGCCCAGACCCCGGCGTAGCAATCCGCTTGCAGTTCCATGCGCACCTGCAACTGGTTCGCGCTGCGCGGGTTGCGTTCCTGGGCAGAGCGGACCTGGTCGGCAAGGCCGGTCAGAGCCTGGACATGGTGGCCATATTCATGGGCCATGACATAGGCCCGGGCAAAATCGCCGCCCGCGCCCATGCGGGTTTCCATTTCCTTGTAGAAATCGGTGTCGATGTAGATGCCCTGGTCGGCGGGGCAGTAGAACGGCCCCATCGCGCTTTGCGCCGCGCCGCAGCCGGAACTGCCGGCCTGCGAATAGAACACCAGCTTGGGCGGCGTGAACCGGGCGTCGGCGGCGGCGAAAATCGGCTCCCAGGTCTTGTTGAGCGAGGAGAGTGCGTTGCAGCTTTCCCGGCTCAGCGCGTCAATCGTGCAGCTTTCGCTGGCGGAGCGTCCGCCCTGCGCCTCGCGCCCGGCGGGTTCTTGCTGCTGGACCTGCTGGAGCCCGCCGAGCATCTGCGCCGGGTCCACCCCGAACACCAGCGCCGCGATCAGCGCGATAGCCAGTGTCCCGCAGCCAAGCTTGCCTCCCGGTCCACCCATCCGGAAACCGCCGCCGGAACCGCGCTGGTCCTCGACATTGATGGAATTGGGATCGAAATCGTCGAGCCGCATGGTGGGGCCTTTCTCTGCGCTGGACAACCGCCGATCCAGCCGCGATGGCGCGCCGTATAGCCTGTTTGGATCGGAGTCGGGAATGTTTCTTGAAGGAAAGCGTGCACTTGTAACGGGTTCCACGTCCGGAATCGGTCTCGCCATCGCCCGCGCGCTCCATGCGGAAGGCGCCGAAGTTGTTCTTTCCGGGTTTGGCGAGGAAGCCGCCATTGCCGCGCTGTGCGATGAACTGGCCGCGCGCCATATCCCGGCGGACCTTTCACGCCGCGAAGGGGTGGAGACGCTTATGGCCGGGGCCGGAGCGGTCGACATTCTGGTCAACAATGCCGGGATGCAGCACGTTGCCCCGGTCGAGGAGTTCCCGGTAGAGAAGTGGGACACGATCATCGCGCTCAACCTGACGGCGGCTTTCGATGCCTGCCGCCTGGCGATCCCGCACATGAAGTCGGCCGGGTGGGGGCGGATCATCAATACCGCCAGTGCCCACAGCCTTACCGCTTCGCCCTACAAGGCGGCGTATGTCTCGGCCAAGCATGGTCTCGCCGGATTGACCAAGACACTGGCGCTGGAACTCGCGACCTTCAACATCACCGCCAACTGCATCAGTCCGGGCTATGTCTGGACTGAACTGGTCGAAAAGCAGATTCCCGACACGATGGCGGCGCGCGGCATGACGCGGGATCAGGTGATCCAGGACGTGCTGCTGACCCGCCAGCCGACTCGCAAATTCGTCCAACCGTCCGACGTGGCCGAGATGGCGGTGTTCCTGTGCCGCGATGCCAGTGCCAACATCACCGGCGCCAACATCAGCATGGACGGGGGTTGGACGGCCGAATAGCGCGGCGACGCCCAAAAGACTGTTGTTTTCCTGCCACTTTACGGCGGAACCGCGAACCACTCTTACCTCCGCGCTTGCCGTGGGGGCGGCTTCGTGTTGGTATGCTGCGATGGGCCGTTTGTTTTCAGCGATGAGCCGTTTTGCTGTGGCGATTCTTGCCATGGCGCTGCTCGTCGCGGTCCCGGCTGATGCCGCCAAAAAGCGCGACTCGGCAACAGTAGAGCTCAAGGGCCAGCTGCTCGCCCACATTACCGAGCTGTCTGATGACAGCTACGAAGGCCGCGAGCCTGGCACCGAGGGTGAGGCGAAGACGCTGCGCTATCTGGGCAAGCAGTGGTTCGACATCGGCCTTGAATCCGGCACCAACAATCCCGCGCACGCCTGGTTTTCGCCAGTAACGCTGGTCGCGCGCGAGCCTGACGGCAACCGCGCCGCCTTCACCCGCCGGGGCAAGCGCCTGTTCCTGCTGCCTGGATCGACGCTCGTCCTGACGTCTGGCAAGCGCAGCCTGATCGAGAATGCTCCGGTGCTGTTCGTCGGCAAGGGCGCCGTCATCCCAACTCGGGCCGAGCTGGCCGGGCGCGTCGCGCTGTTGCTCGACGGTGCGGAGGAAGGCTCCGTCCGGCAGAATGCGCTGCTTGAGGCTGGCGCATCGGCCGTGCTGACCGTGCTCGACGATCCCGACCAGACGCTGGAAAACATCGCCGCGCGGCGCGCCCGCAAGGGCTATGCGCTGGCCAGTGAGGAACTGGGCGGCGATCTGGAAGCCTATATCACCGCCCCTGGGCTTGATCGCCTGCTCGCGCCCGGCGGCCAGTCGACCGCGTCGTTGCGCGCCTTGGCGGAAGCTCCCGGATTTGCCCCCCGGCCGCTCGATCTTGCCGCCACACTGGAGGCGACCACCAGCGAGACGCGGATCAACACCCACAACATGATCGGCAAGCTTGCGGGCCGCAAACCCGATGGCAAGGCCGTGCTGCTGCTGGCGCACTGGGACCATTTCGGGCGCTGCGTGCCGCCACCGGCCGAGGACCAGATCTGCAATGGCGCAATCGACAATGCCAGCGGACTTGCCGTGCTCACCGAAGTGGCCCGGCGGCTGGCGAAGGGGCCGCCGATGGACCGCGACGTCTATTTCCTGGCGACGACGGCAGAAGAACTTGGCCTGCTGGGCGCCCATGCCTTTGCGGAAAACCCGCCCGTGCCGCTCGATCAGATCCTCGCCGCTTTCAATATCGATTCGGTTGCACTGGGGCCGGCGGGTCAGCCATTTGCGGTAGTTGGCAAGGGCATGACCCGGATCGATCCCGCCATTGCGGCGGTTGCCAAGGCGCAGAAGAAGAAACTGACGGGGGGAGAGGCGCTCAACACCTATGTCCGTCGCCAGGATGGCTGGGCGCTGATGCAGCACGACGTCCCGGCGGTGATGATCTCCAGTTCGTGGTCCGACATTGCCCGGGTCGAAGCTTTCATGGAAGGTGATTACCACCGCGCCAGCGACGGGCTTAAGCCGGGGATCGAACTGGGAGGCGCTGCTGATGACGTCCTGTTCCTGGTCGCGCTCACCCGCTGGTTCGCCGATCCGAAGAAGGTTCCCGCCGCAGCCAAATAGCCCCCTAGCGGCATTTCGCCGGTGCGTTTACATGGGCCGCCACGAATCGCTCCGCACAGAAGGCACAGTGGCACCATGGACATCCCTCTCGGCCTGACATTCGACGACGTTCTGCTGTTGCCGGGCGAATCCGACATCGTGCCGTCGATGGCCGACACCCGCACCCGTTTGACGCGCGAAATCGCGCTCAACATTCCCGTCCTTTCATCGGCAATGGACACCGTGACCGAGGCTGACATGGCGATCGTCATGGCGCAGCTGGGCGGGATCGGTGTGCTCCACCGCAACCTGACCATCGAGGAACAGTGCGCCGCAGTGCGCGCGGTCAAGCGCTTTGAAAGCGGCATGGTTGTCAACCCGATCACCATCGCCCCCGAGGCCAGCCTGGGCGAGGCCCGCGCGCTGATGGAAGCGAACCGCATCTCGGGCATCCCGGTGGTCGAGGCAGGCGGCAAGCTGGTCGGCATCCTCACCAACCGCGACGTGCGTTTTGCCGACAATCCGGCCCAGCCGGTGCGCGAACTGATGACGCATGAGAACCTTGCCACGGTGCGGCCCGGCGTCAGCCAGGAAGAGGCGCGGCGGCTGCTCCACCAGCGGCGGATCGAGAAGCTGCTGGTGGTGGACGATCAGTTTCACTGCATCGGCCTGGTCACGGTCAAGGACATGGAAAAGGCCGTCACCTATCCGAATGCCACCAAGGATGCCGCTGGCCGCCTGCGTGTTGCCGCCGCAACGACGGTGGGTGACAAGGGCTTCGAACGGACCGAGGCGCTGCTGGGCGCCGAATGCGACGTGGTGATCATCGATACCGCCCACGGCCACAACCGCGATGTCGCCCGTGCGGTTGAACGGGTGAAGAAGCTCAGCAATTCGGCGCAGGTGGTGGCGGGCAATGTCGCAACCTATGATGCCACGCGCGCCCTGATCGATGCCGGGGCCGATGCGGTCAAGGTCGGGATCGGACCTGGTTCGATCTGCACCACCCGCGTTGTCGCGGGCGTTGGTGTGCCACAGCTGACCGCGATCATGGAAGCGGCGCGCGCCGCGCGCGATTCCAACGTGCCGATCATTGCCGACGGTGGCCTGCGTACTTCTGGCGACGCGGCCAAGGCGCTGGCGGCCGGGGCCAGCACGATCATGGTCGGCTCGATGCTGGCCGGGACCGAGGAAGCGCCGGGCGAGACGTTCCTTTATCAAGGACGCGCCTACAAGTCGTACCGGGGCATGGGTTCGGTCGGAGCGATGGCGCGCGGCAGTGCGGACCGCTATTTCCAGCAGGACATCAAGGACCAGATGAAGCTGGTGCCCGAAGGAATCGAAGGCCAGGTGCCCTTCAAGGGTCCGGCCCGGGACGTGGTCCATCAGCTGGTCGGCGGGATCAAGGCGGCGATGGGCTACACCGGCTCCGCCACGATACAGGACCTGCGCACCCGCGCGCGGTTCGTGCAGATCACCAATGCCGGGCTCAAGGAAAGCCACGTCCACGACGTGACGATCACCCGCGAGGCACCGAACTACAAGTCGTGACTCCCGCCGCGCGCGTCCAGGCGGCAATCGAGGTTCTCGACCTCGTGATCGCCGCTGCCCGCTCGGGCGGAGCGAGCGCGGACCGGATCATTGCGGAATGGTTCCGCAGCCGCCGCTTCGCCGGTTCGGGTGATCGCCGGGCGGTGCGCGAACTGGCCTATGCCGCGCTCCGCGCCTGCGGGGAAATCCCGGCATCGGGCCGTGCGGCAATGTTGCTGCTGGCGAAGGATGATCCGTCGCTTGCCGCGCTGTTCGATGGCTCGCGCCATGCACCTGAACCGATTGCCGAGGATGAGCCGTTGGCCGTCGCGGGGGTGGCGCCTGCGTGGCTTGAGGCGGCACTGGCGGGCAGCGGCATTGCCGGGGCGGACGCAGAGGCGCTGTTGGGCCGGGCTCCGCTGGACGTACGAATCAATCGGCTGAAGCCCGCCACCCAGAGCCTGCCGGTGGAGGGTGAGCGAACCGCTGCGCCCGATGCCTTGCGTTTTGCCGCAGGCACTCCCGTGGAGCAATGGGACGCCTTCGAGGCGGGGTTGATCGAAGTGCAGGACAGCGGTTCGCAACTGGCCTGCCGGGCGGTTCAGGCCATGCCCGGCGAAACCGTGATCGACCTGTGCGCCGGGGCTGGCGGCAAGACCCTGGCACTCGCCGCCGCTATGGCGGGAACAGGGCGGCTGATCGCCTGCGACACCGACCGGCAGCGCCTGTCACGGCTGGCACCCCGGGCCGAACGCGCTGGGGCGCTGTTCATCGAGACGCTGCTGCTCGATCCCGGGCGCGAGACTGAGGCGCTGGCGGCTTTCTCTGGCAGGGCAGATGCCGTTCTGGTCGATGCGCCATGTTCGGGCACCGGCACCTGGCGGCGCAATCCCGAGGCACGCTGGCGGCTCTCGCCTGGCGAAGTTGCACGCTATGCGGCGATTCAGGCACGGTTGCTGAATGTTGCGGCAAGACTGGTCAGGCCGGGGGGTAGAGTGGTCTTCGTTACCTGCTCGCTGCTCGATGCAGAGGGCGCCGATCAGGCATCGGGATTCCTTCGGCGGCACCCTGAATGGCAGTCCCGGTCCCCCGATCTGCCTGCCGGGGAACCGCGCGGCGCAGGCTGGCGGCTTGCCCCGGGAAGGGACGGAACCGACGGCTTTTTCATCGCACGTTTTGTTTCGCCGTGATAACGAACCGCTGAGATGGCTACGCTCAAGGAGCTGACGATGCGTTACACCCCCGCCGCGCTTGCGCTTGCCTTGCTGGCGGCGGTTACCTCCAGTGTCGGGCAGGGCGCGCCGCCCGCGCCGCTTGATCCGCGCTCTGCCGCGCTGGTCGCGCAGGGCCGCGCGGCACTGGTCAGTGGCGATGCCAACGGCGCGATCGACGCCTTCGAAGCCGCGCTGGCAGTCCAGCCAGGTCATGTTGCCATCTACCTCAACCTGGCCGAGGCAACGCGCCAGCAGGGCATGCAGGGCAAGGCGCTGCACTATTACCGGCAGGCGCTTACGCTGGAGCCGGACAACCAGTACGCGATCGCGGGCGAAGGTCTGGCGCTGGTCGAAAAGGGCGCGGTCGAGAAGGCCCGCCGCAACCTGTCCCGGCTGGAACAACTCTGCGGCAAACAGTGCGCGCCCACCGAGCAGCTTGCCGCCGCGATCGCCAAGGGCCCGGCCGCGCCGCAGGTGGTGACTGCCGATCAGGTGAAGTCGCAGCCGGTGGTTACGCCGAACTGATCCAGGAACAGATCGGGCCCGGCGGAGAGGCAAGCTTCAGATCAATCCGGAAAACTCTTCCAGAACAGCCTCGTAGACGTGCTTCTTGAACGGCACGATCAGGTCTACCAGTCGCTCCGGCTCGACCCATTGCCATTCGCAGAATTCGGCCGGATCGTGATGGTCGATGCGGATGTGTTCATCGCTGCCTGAAAATCGCGCGAGCAGCCAGTGCTGGGTCTGGCCGCGATACTTGCCGCCCCAGACCCGCCCGAGCAATTCGTCGGGCAGGTCATAGAGCAGGGGCTTGCGGGTCTGTGCGACCAGGCTGACATGGCCCGCCTCGACCCCGGTTTCCTCCCACAACTCGCGCAGCGCCGCATCATGCAGGTCTTCGCCCGGATCGATTCCGCCCTGCGGCATCTGCCAGAATTCACTGGCGGCATTGTCGATCCGCTTGCCCACGAACACGCGGGCCTGGGGGTTGACCAGCATCACCCCGACGCAGGGGCGATAGGGCAAGGCGGCAAAGCGTTCTTCCATGGCGAGGCCTTAGCCGAAGCTGATGCAAACCGAAATCGTCATTGCGAGGGGGCAAGACTACCGCGCGGCTGTGCCGCTCGCAATGACGATGGACCGGCTGTCAGACGCTGGCGACGGTCAGCGGGAAACCTTGCCCAGCATCAGCTTCATGGCGGCCATCACCCGGCCCATTTCGAACGCGGCGCTTGGCAGGGCCTTGCGGGTGGTCGAAAAATCGTGGGTCAGTCCCTCCATGTGAAGGTAGCAGGTGTCCACTCCCGCTTCGACCAGCTTGGCAGCCATGCGGCGCCCTTGGTCCTGCAAGGGATCGAGCCCCGCCGTGGCGACGATCGAAGGCGGCATCCCTTCGGCGCTGGCGTGGAGCGGGAAGGCGCGCGGATCGCCGCTCTTGGGCAGGTAGAGCGAATAGAACCAGTCCATCGCCAGCTTGGTGAGGAAGTGCCCTTCTGCGAATCGTTCCATCGATCCGTCCTGCGATTCGTCAGTCGCGGGATAAAGCAGGACCTGCAGCACCATCGGCACTTCCGCCGGCTTGTCGCACAGCGCCCGGGCGGTGACAGCGGCAAGATTTCCGCCAGCCGAACCGCCGATGGTAACGATGCCGGTCACCTGGCGCTCCAGTTCTGCAGGACTGGCCGCCAGCCAGCGTGCTGCCGCTTCGCAATCGTCCGGGGCGGCCGGGAAGGGGTGTTCGGGAGCGAGGCGGTAGTCGACCGCCAGGACCGGCAGATCGAGTTCCGCCGACAGTTCGGTGCATAGCGAATTGTGCGTATCGAGATCGCCGATCACGAAGCCACCGCCGTGGAAGAACAGGATGACCGGCGAGGGATCGCGGCTTTCGCGCACGTCATAGAAGCGCACCGGAATATCGCCGGCAGGGCCGGGGCAGGCCAGGTCCTTGATGACCGCCATCGGGCGCGGGTCGGCCTCGGTCATCGCCTTCATGGCGAGATAACCGGCGCGCTGTTCTTCCGCGATCAGAGCCTCGGGCGGGGGCAGGCTGTTCACCAGGGCAAGAAAGCCCTGCACATCTTCGCGGATGAAGGGGGTGGAATCGGCCATGTCGGAAATCCTCTCGCGCTATCGTTTAATCGGCAGGTTAAATTGCCTGCGGCGTCTTGACTAGCCGCCTTGCGACGCCTTTGGTGAGTTTGGTGTGCAGCAGTTTTTCTTCATTGCGCGCAGGGAAGGGAGGGGACTAGGGCGCTTCTTGAGAGGCATCCAGTCTGCCTGACAAGGAAAGAGCATGGCAACGCAATTGGCCGAATCCGATACCCGTACCGGCAACGCTCCCGAAGCTGTCGTCGTCCGCTTTGCGGGCGACTCAGGCGACGGTATGCAGCTGACCGGCGGGCAGTTCACGCTGTCAACCGCGCTGGCGGGCAACGACCTGGCGACCTTTCCGGATTTCCCCGCCGAAATCCGCGCGCCGCAGGGCACGCTGTTTGGGGTCTCGGCTTTCCAGATCAACTTCGGTTCGACCGAGATCGACACCGCAGGCGATGCGCCCGACGTGCTGGTCGCGATGAATCCTGCGGCGCTGAAGACCAACGTGGGCGCGCTCAAGCCGGGCGGCCTGATCATCGCCGACACGGGCGAGTTCAACAAGCGCAACCTTGAAAAGGCCAAGTACGCGGTCAGTCCGCTCGAAGACGGCAGCCTGTCAAAGTGGAACGTGCTGGCCTTCGATATCAGCGCGCTGACGCTGGAATCGGTCAAACCCTTTGGTCTGGGCAACAAGGAAGCCCTGCGCTGCAAGAACATGTGGACGCTGGGGCTGGCGTTGTGGATGTTCGACCGCGATCGCGCCCCGCTGATCGACTGGCTCAACGCCAAGTTCAAGAAGAACCCGGTGCTGGCCGAAGCCAACATCGCGGCGCTCAATGCCGGACATGCCTATGGCGAGACGGCGGAGATCGGCGGTCAGCTGCACAAGGTCCACCTTGACCCCGTGGCCTCGCCCGCTGGCCTTTATCGCACCATTACCGGCGCTGAAGCCGTGGCTCTGGGCCTCGTCGCGGGTGCGCAGCTGGCGCACTTGCCGATGTTCTTCGGTGGCTATCCAATTACGCCGGCCAGCTCGATCCTGCACTACCTTGCGGGCATGAAGGAATTCGGCGTCACCACCTTTCAGGCGGAAGACGAGATCGCGGCCATCGCGGCGGCTATCGGTGCCAGCTATGCCGGCAGCCTTGGCGTCACGTCCTCGTCCGGGCCGGGCATCGCGCTGAAGGGTGAGGCGATGGGCCTGGCGGTGATGACCGAACTGCCGCTGGTGATCGTCAATTCGCAGCGCGGTGGCCCTTCAACCGGTCTGCCGACCAAGACCGAGCAATCGGATCTCTACCAGGCGGTCTATGGCCGAAACGGCGATACCCCGCTGCCGGTGATCGCCGCGCGCAGCCCCGGCGATGCCTTTGAATGCGCGATCGAGGCTTGCCGACTGGCCGTGCAGTACATGACGCCCGTGATGCTTCTTACCGATGGCTATATCGCCAACGCGGCAGAGCCGTGGGCCGTGCCGAACCCGGACAATTACGCGCCGTTCCCGGCGGCGTTCCTGCAGGAGCCCAACGGCCCTGACGGAACTCTGCTGCCTTATGCCCGCGACGAAAAGGGCGCCCGCCCGTGGATCAAGCCGGGCACGCCGGGTCTGATGCACCGCATCGGCGGGATCGAGAAGAACCCCGGCACGGGCAACCTTGATTACTCGCCCGCTGCCCACCAGACCATGACTGATGCCCGCAAGGCGAAAGTCGATGGCGTGGCCAAGGGCATTCCGGCGCAGGAAGTCACCCTGGGCACAGCGGGCGGCAAGCTTGCGGTGGTCGGCTGGGGATCGACCTATGGCCCGATCCATCAGGCGGTCCGTCGTTTGCGCGCAAAGGGCGTGGACGTCAGCCACATCCATGTCCGCCACATCTGGCCCATGCCAGAAAACCTCGGCGATCTGCTGCGCAGTTACGAGAAGATCCTTGTGCCCGAAATGAACACCGGCCAGTTCAAGACCGTGCTGCGCGACCAGTTCCTGGTCGACGCGCGGCCCTACAACAAGGTGAGCGGCCAGCCATTCACCATCGCCGAAATCGAAGCCGCGATCGAAGGAGTTCTGGCATGAACGAGATGACCAAGATCGCCGTCCAGACCACGCTCAAGGACTGGGAATCCGATCAGGAAGTGCGCTGGTGCCCTGGCTGCGGCGACTACGCGATCCTGAAAGCCGTGCAGCGAACCATGCCGGAAATCGGCGCGGATCCGGCCAAGACCGTGTTCGTTTCGGGTATCGGCTGCTCCAGCCGCTTCCCCTATTACATGGCAAGTTATGGCTTCCACACGATCCACGGCCGCGCGCCCGCCTTTGCGACCGGCATCAAGCTTGCCAATCCGGAGCTGGATATCTGGTTGGTAACCGGTGACGGCGATGGCATGTCGATCGGCGGCAACCACACGATGCACCTGATCCGGCGTAACCTGAACTGCCAGATCATGCTGTTCAACAACGAGATCTACGGTCTGACCAAGGGGCAGTACTCGCCGACCAGCCGGGTTGGCACCAACAGCCCGACCTCACCGCTCGGCTCCGTCGACCGGCCAGCGCTGCCCTGCGCCTTCGCGCTGGGTGCGGGTGCGCGGTTCATCGCGCGCGGGTTCGACGTTTCGAAGCACCTGCCCGAAGTGCTCAAGGCCGCCCACGCCCACAAGGGCGCGGCCTTCATCGAGATCTTCCAGAACTGCATCGTCTACAACAAGGACCGCTTTGAGGACTTCGCAGCCCCCAAGGGTGCCGAGGACCGCCAGCTCTGGCTCAAGAACGGCGAACCGATGCTGTTCGGCAGCGAGAAGACCGGTGGGGTCAAGGGCATTGCTCTGGATACCGTGAAGCTGGAACTAAAGGTGGTCGATGTCGTCGATGGAGATTGGCAGGCGGCGGGCGTAATCGTCCACGACGTCACCAACCGATCGATCGCGCACATGCTGGTGGAGATGCCGTTCGGCCCGTTCCCGATGGCGCTGGGCGTGCTTTACGACGATCCGCGCCCGACTTTCGAGGAAGCGGTGCTGGGTCAGGACGCCAAGGCCCGCGAAGGCAAGAGCGCTGACCTGGGCAAGCTGCTCGCCAAGGGCCAGACCTGGACGGTTGAGGGTTAAGCCCTTGCCCCGGGGGTGGTTTGTTGCCACCCCTTGGGCATGGACAACCTCACCCATTCACTGATCGGCGCCGCGCTGGCGCAGTGCGGGCTGAAACGCCGCACGGGCCTTGCCATGCCGGCGATGATCCTGGCGGCAAACCTCCCGGATATCGATGCACCCTGCGCCATTTACGGGGTGGAATCGCTGTCGATGCGGCGGGGCATCACTCATGGGCCAATCGCGCTGCTGGCCCTGCCGCTGCTGCTCGCGGGTGCGCTGATCACTTTCGACCGGTGGCAGGCGCGGCGCGGCAAGCGGCCGGAAGGGCGCCTGCCAGTGCATCCCGGCTGGCTGATTGCGCTGTGCTACCTCGGCACGTTCACCCATCCGCTGTTCGACTGGTTCAACAACTATGGCATCCGCCTGCTCGAACCATTTTCCAGCCGCTGGTTCCATGGCGACACCCTGTTCATCATCGACATCTGGATCCTGATCATGCTGGGCACCGCCCTGTGGCGTTCGGTGAAGGCCGAGCGAGCGGGTCGGGCGAGTTGGGCCGTGCCGGCGCGGCTGGCCTGCGCCGGGGTTGCGGCCTACGTTGCGGCCAACATTGCGATCAGCCACCTGGCCGAACAGCAAGTGAGGAACGACGCACCCTATCCGGTGGTAGCAGTCGCCAATCCGGTCCCGATCGCCTTCTGGCAGCGCGAGGTGCTGTGGCGCACAGCCGATGGCTGGTACGGATCGATGCGCTGCACGGCGCTATCCTGCGTGCGTTATCCCCGCGTGATGCGTCGGATCGGAATGGACGATCCGCGCATTCCGGGACTGGCCGCGAAAGATCCCGCAGCGCGCGCCTTCCTGTTCTGGAGCCGGATGCCGGTGGCCGAAGCGGGACCAAAGGGCATATTGCTGAAGGACCAGCGTTTCATGAATAGCCCGGCAAGAGGGACATTCTCCGTCCTGCTGAAGCCGAGCCGATGAACCCATCTTCGATTGTATGGCTGCGCCGCGACCTGCGGCTGGCCGACCAGGCAGCCTTTGCCGCGGCCTGTGCGGCAGGGCCGGTAATCCCGGTTTATGTTCTGGACGATGAAACGCCCCGCCATCGGCGGATGGGCGGCGCATCGCGCTGGTGGCTACATCACAGCCTTGCCAGCCTGGAAGCGGAACTGCGCAAGGCCGGTTCGCGCCTGATCCTGCGGCGGGGCCGCTGCGAGGATGTGCTGGCTGCGCTTGCCGCCGAAACAGGCGCGCGCAAAGTCCATGCGCTTCACCATTACGAGCCGTGGTGGCGCAATGCGGAGCGGGGCGTTGCCAGGGTGCTGGACCTGCACTTGCATCACGGCAATTACCTCGTGCCTCCGGGGACGGTGCTGACCGGCAGCGGCACGCCGTTCAAGATCTACACCCCGTTCTGGCGCGCGCTGACCGCGCGGATGCCGCCAGCCCTGCCGGTGCCTGCTCCGCAACAGGTGCCCGCGCCGCTGCATTGGCCGCAAAGCGACTGCCTGGATGACTGGGGCCTGCTTCCTGCCAAGCCCGATTGGGCGGGCGGAATGCGTGCCGAATGGACACCCGGCGAAGCGGGCGCCCTCGCGCGGCTCGCTTCCTTCGCGCAAATCGCGGCGCAGTATGAGGCACGGCGCAATCTTCCCTCCCGAGCGGGCACGTCCCGGCTTTCGCCGCACCTCCACTTTGGCGAGATTTCGCCCGCGACCATCTGGCATTCAGTTGCCAGAGCAGGGGGCTCGGTCGACAAGTTTCTCGGCGAGATCGGCTGGCGCGACTATGCCCAGAACGTGATCCTGCAACTGCCGGACTATGGCAGCCGCAACGCGCGAGAGGGCTTCGACGCCTTCCCATGGCGCGAAGGAGCGGAGGCCGATGCCGACTTTGTCGCCTGGACAAAGGGCCGCACCGGCTATCCGATCGTCGATGCGGGAATGCGCGAGCTGTGGGCGACCGGCTGGATGCACAACCGGGTGCGGATGATCGTGGCCAGCTTTCTGATCAAGCACCTGTTGATCGACTGGCGCCGGGGCGAGCAATGGTTCTGGGATACACTGGTCGATGCCGACTATGGCTCGAATGCGGTGAACTGGCAGTGGAATGCCGGGACGGGGGTCGATTCCAACATGTTCGTGCGGATCATGGCACCGCTCAGCCAGTCCGATAAATTCGATGCGGCGGGTTATATCCGTCAATGGGTGCCCGAGCTTGTCCACCTTGCCGATGCGGCGATCCACGATCCGCCGCTGCCGGTGCGCGGTTATCCGGCCAAGCGGATCGGCCATAAGGAAGGCCGGGAACGTGCCTTGTCAGCATTGGCAGTGCTCAAGGGCTGAAGCTCAGTCCGGCCGTCGCGTGACGGGTGGGCGCATCAGACTGTCCTTTGCGCTGTCCCCGGGGTCGCGCTCGGCGAACAGGCTCTCCCAGTCGCCCGAAATCGAGAGCAGCCATTCGCTAAGCGGCGCGATCTGATGTCCGCCATGCGCTAGCTTGACCCGCGCCTGCACACGGGAGCCGGTCAGCGCCCGCGCGGCAGAGGGGGTAATGCCGTATTCCGACCGGAACGAACGGGCAAAACTCGCCTCGTTGCCAAGCTGCCACTGGCGGGCAATGCCGCCGATCCGGCGCGGCCTGCCATCGGGCGTGGTCAATGCGCTGAAGGCGCGGTGGAGGCGGCGGCGCCGGATATAGCCGGCAATCCCGCCCAGGGGTTCGAACACCCTGTACAACGTGGCGCGCGACAAGCCGAATGCCGTGGCAATCCCGCTTACGTTCAGGTCCGGTTCGGCCAGCCGGTCTTCGATGAAGTGGCGCAATTCGAACAGGCTGGGACCAGGTCCTGAAGCAGTCGCACCCGCCGACCCCTCCAGCACGCCGCGCAGCAGTGCGCGCACCAGTGAGGTTGCGGCGAGTGCAATCGGGCGCAGTTCGTTCTCTTTCATCACGCCCAGGCTGTCGAGGATGCTTGCAAGGTTCATCCCAATGATCCGTGCTGAAGCGCTTTCTCCCGGGATAACCAGCCCGTGCAACGCGCCGGGATTGGCAAGGGCTGAAACGATCAGGCTGCGCGGAACGATCAGGTTGAGCGTTTCGCTTTCCTGGGTGTGCGTTTCGAACGTGCTGGCCAGGTCCAGCACGCAGATATCGCCGGATCGCACACGTATTTGTCGTCCGGGCGCGGCCCCCACGAACCCTCCGGTCACGTATTGCTGGATGACGATATGATCGATGTTGCTGCGGGCGATGGTTGCCGCGGTGCGGCGATAGCGCTGCGGTGCAAAGCGTGAGCGGCCAAGCACCACCGGACCAAGCGAGCAGCTCAGCAAATCACCGAAAAAGGGGCCATCCTCCGGCCACCGACCGCCCGGATCGACTTCGAACAACAGCGACAGGGCATGGCCCCAGGCCGCGTAATTTTCCGCCTCGTCCATGTCGGTTGCCCGGAACCCGAAGAGCTCGGCAACTCCACTGCCTTGCTTCTGCGTCATGCTTGTATAGGCTCGACAGTCGTTTCGATTTGAGATGCAGTGCAAGGAAATTGAGACGATGGGCCTGATTTCACTGCTGTTACCTTTTGTCCCTGCGGCCTTATCCAGATAATTTGTGCAGGATGATAGCCACCTAGGCAATATCTCCCCGCTCGTCGGCGCGCGTGATCGCGCGCGGAGCGGGTCAAGCAAACAAGGAAGCTCGGTTTCGGCATGAATGGATTGGTTGGACTGCGCTTGCCAGTGGTGCGGGCAATACCGGCAGGACTGGCCGCCGCTCTGGTCACACTGGCGTCATCACCTGCCGCGCTTGCCCAGACAGCCGCACCGATCACGGTAACGCCACCGACTTTGGCTCCGGCCCAGCGGGAATCAGGGTTCCGGGTCGACATTCCCGAGGCTGGCGGACTGCGTCCGCCTGCGGGATCCGAGGCGCTGGCCATCTCTCTGGCCAACGTCAGCATCGAGGGCGCGTTTCCCGAAGTGGACGCCCGGGCAAAAGCGATCACTGCAACGATCAAGGGCCGCAGCGTGACTCTTGCCGAAATCTATGCGGCAGCCTCCGCGATCGAGGCCGAACACGCGCGCGCGGGCTTCATTCTGGCCCGGGTAAGCGTACCAGCCCAGGATCTGAATGAGGGTGGTACGCTACGCATCGTCGTGACCGACGGCTTCATCGAAATGGTCGATGTTGCGGGCCTCCCGGGCCGGGTCCGGGGCGCGGTTGAGCGCCGTGTCGGCGGATTGGCCGGGCGCGGCAAGCTCAACATTGCCGAGATCGAGCCACCACTCCTGATTGCCAGCGACGTGCCCGGGCTGACCTTGCGTTCGACCCTGATGCGCGGCGAGCGACCGGGTGGCACAAGGCTGGTGCTGGAAGGCACTCACCGTCCGGTGACGGGAAGCGTCAATATCGACAATGGCCTCGATCCCGCGATTGATGGTTGGGGAATCGGTTTGCAACTGGCGCTCAACTCGCTCCTCGGGCGGGGCGAGCAGGTCTATGGCTTCTTCTATGGTGGATACGATCTGGGCCGGTGGCTGCGCGATGATGCGCCGGTGCGGGTCAGTGGCGGCGGGGCGATCATTCCGCTGGGTGATGGACGGCTGAGCCTCAATCCCGAAGTCACGTTTTCGCGGACCTTGCCAGCGCCCGAAATCGGTGCGCCGCGCTCCAAGGGCGCGCTGCGCCGACTGACGCTGCGGGCGAATTATCTGCTGAGCCGCTCGCAAACCGGTCAGTCGGGCGTCAGCCTGACCCTTGAACAGATCGAGGAAGCGTTGACTGCCCCGGACTTTGGCGTGGACCTGACCCGCAACCGCTACATGACCGCCCGACTCGGCGCGAGCCTGTCGCGCAGGGTGGGTGAAGGCCTCATCCTTGGCGTATCGGCGCAGCTCAGCCAGGGGCTGGGCGATTTCGGCGCGATTTCCTCGGCAGAGGCTGCCGCAAGCGGCACGCCCTATTCGCGGCAGGGCAGTTCGAATGGCTTCTCCCGGCTGACTGCCCAGGCATTCGCGCGGATGCCGCTTGGGGATGTCGCGGAAGTCTTGCTGCAAACCAAAGGCCAGACATCGTTCGGCAAGCCACTGTTCCGCGCGGAGCAGTTCTCGCTTGAAGGGCCGGACGCGGTTTCCGCCTATATTGGGGGCATGACCGCTGTCGATGAAGGTCTGGCCGGGCGCTTCGAACTTGCACTGGCCGGCCCGGCCGCGGGTAGTGCCCGCGCGTCGGTGGCGCCCTACGTTTTTGTTGCCGGGGGCACTGGCTGGATCAAGGCGCCCACAGTGCTTGAAACGGGTCGATTGTCAGCCGGCGCGGCCGGGATCGGCGCGCGCATGAACTTCGCTGATGGCCGGCTCGGCCTCAACCTCGAGTTTGCTCACGGATTTTCATCGCATCTCCCGCTCGCCAGCAGCGACCGGGCCAATGTTTCCGCCACCTTCCGCTTTTGATGCCTTGAGGACCTGTCCATGACCCTGCGCCCGAACACGACCACCGCCGCCCTGCTGCGCACTGCGCTGCGGACCACGACGATACTGACAATCGCCATTGGCGCCCAGGCCCAGGCGCAGGAGGCGCTGCCCAGCGGCAGCGCGATTGCGGCGGGGAGCGCGAGCGTAAGCGCCAGCGGCACGGTCCTGCGGATCGACCAGTCGACCAGCCGCGCGGTGATCAACTGGTCGGGTTTTTCGGTCGGGCAGGGCAGCACCGTGGAGTTCCGCCAGCCCGACGCGCAGAGCGCGACGCTCAACCGCGTGCTTGGCACGACGGCCTCGACCATCGCCGGGCAGGTCAATGCGAACGGCGCGGTCTACCTTGTGAACCCCAACGGCATCGCGATCACGAGCAGTGGCACGGTGGATACTGGCGGCGGGTTCGTGGCGACCACGCTGGATATTGCGGACGGGGATTTCATGGCCGGCAAGGCCAGCTTCACCGGCAAGGGCGCATCGGCGCGCGTCTCCAACGCCGGGCGGATCACGGCCGGGCAGGGCGGCTATGTCGCGCTGCTGGGCGGCAGCGCGGCGAACTCGGGCACCATCACGGTGCCGCTGGGCAAGCTGGCGCTGGGTTCGGGCGAGCAGATCGCGCTGGATATCAACGGCAGCAACTTCCTTCAGGTCGCGGTCCCCAGCAGCGTGGTGACGGGTTCGGCCGCGCTGATCGACAACAGCGGGACGATCACGGTGGCGGGCGGCGCGGTGTCGCTGAAGGCGGCCGTGCTGAAAGACGCGGTCCGCAATGTCATCAACATGTCGGGCAGCATCAGCGCGGATTCGGCCGTTGGCAGCGGCGGCACAATCCATCTGATCGGCGGTGCGGATACAAACAGCATGGCGGGGCAGGTGACGGTCTCGGGCAGCCTTTCGGCGCGCGCCACGGGGGCCGACGGCGATGGCGGGTTCATCGAGACGTCGGGTCAGCATATCGATCTCAACGGCGTGCAGGTCTCGACTGCGGCGGCCAGCGGCAAGGCGGGGACCTGGCTGATCGACCCGACCGACTTCACGATCGCAGCCTCGGGCGGGGACATCACCGGGGCGGCACTGTCTTCCAACCTCGCAGGCGGCAGCATCACGATCCTGTCATCGAATGGAGCGAGCGGCAGCGATGGCGACGTCACCGTCAACGACGCGGTCAGCTGGTCGAGCGGCAACAGCCTCACCCTCAGCGCCGAGCGCAACGTCGCCGTCAATGCCGGCATCACCGCGACTGGCGCAGGCGCGGGACTGGTGCTGCGCGCGGACAACACCGGAACTGGCACCGGCACCGTGTTGTTCGGGGGGGGCGCGACAGCCAATCTGTCTGGCACAAACAGCTTTGCCGATATCTATTACAATCCTGCCGTGTTCGGCTCGCCGACTGCCTTTGCCGAAGTCACCTCGGGCGAAACCACCGCATATCAGTTGGTCAACAACCTGACCAACCTGCAGGCCATCGGCAGCTATCTGTCGGGCAACTTCGCCCTTGGCCGGGATATCGACGCCAGCGCGACTTCGGGGTGGAATAGCGGCGCAGGGTTCGAGCCGATCGGCAATTACACGCTCTCCTCGCCGGGGCCTTTTTCCGGTAGTTTCGATGGCCAGGATTTCACGATTTCGGGCCTGACCATAAACCGGGCGGGCACCGCCGTCGGTCTGTTCGGGATCACTTCAAACACTGCAAAGATCCGGCGCGTTGTCCTCAGGGGTGTTTCGGTAACCGGACGTGCCACCACAACTGTTGGTCCCATTGGCGGCCTGGTTGGTTTGAACAACGGCACGATCAGCCACAGTCATTCCGCCGGCACGATGTCGAGCGATTCGACCGCCGGTGGTCTTGTCGGAGACAATCGCGGCGCGATCAGCCACAGTTCGGCCAACGTCATCAGCGTAGACAATGGCGGCGTGGTCGGCGGTCTGGTCGGGGCGAACGAAGGCACGATTCGCTTCAGCCACGCCAGCGGCGCCATTACCAACTCCTTCGGCGCGACGGGTGGCCTGGTTGGAATCAACCGGGAGGGGGCAGTCAGCGATAGCTACGCGACAGGCGCAGTTGTGCTGTCATCCGCACCGCCATACCTGATCGGTGCAGGCGGCCTTGTCGGGTCCAACAACGGATCGATCCTGCGCAGTTTCGCCACCGGGTCCGTCGACGCTCCCGGCAGTGCGGGCGGTCTGGTTGGCTTCAATTACCTGGGGGTGATTGGGCAGAGCTATGCCACCGGGCAAGTCAGTGGGACGGATGCCATCGGCGGCCTGGTCGGCTGGAATCGGGCAGAGGTCACCGAAAGCTACGCGACCGGGCCGGTGGCTGGTGTTACCCGTGTCGGCGGGCTTGTCGGCAAGGCAGAGTTCAGTTCGGACATATCCAGCTCCTACTGGGATTCCTATTCGACCGGTCAATCCGCGGGGGTGGGCGAGGCAGGTTCCACGCTGGTCAGCAATGTCCTTGCCGTCACCTCCGATCCGGCGCAGTCGGGTGCCGCCAACTATGCCTTCTCAGCGGGGGGCTACGGCAATTTCCAGGCTGGCGGGGAAAGCGATGTCGACAGCATCGGTGGGCAGAACCTCACCTGGCGGATCTACGCGGGCTACACCTATCCCTTGCTCAAGGCCTTCCTGACCCGGGCGGACTATACCACCACGGCACAATCGACCTTCGTCTACGATGGCACGTTGAAGTCGCTGTCCGGCTGGAGCTTTGCCGCAGGCGTGGACATGGCCCGGATCTTCGGCACGGCGCCGTCCAGCATCAGCGGCACCAATGCCGGAACCTATCGTCTGAGCGGGCTCTATTCCAACCAGTTGGGCTATGACATTGTCGCGACCCCGCTGACCATCACCCCGCGCCCGGTGACGATCACTTATTTCGCGGGGTCCGGAACGGTTGTCTATGGCGATCCGATTCCCGACCCCAGGACCTTTGGTTGGGGAACGTCGGTAACGGGTGGCTTTGCTGGCCAGGACCTGACTGGCATAGCGATATTCACCACCACGGCCACCAGCCAGTCGGGCGTCGGGAATTATGCGATCACCGGATCAGGTTTAAGCCTGACGAGCAATTACGACGTTACGGTCATCCAGGCTCCCAACAACGCCACGGCGCTGACCATCGAGCCTCGCGCGATTACCATCACCGCCGATGCGCTGACCCGTTACTACGGCGATGCCAACCCAGCACTGACCTACACTGTCGGCGGCAAGGGCCTGGTCAACGACGACACGCTCTCGGGCGCTCTGACGACCGCTGCCACAGTCACCTCGAACGTGGGCGACTATGCGATCACCCAAGGGACGCTGGCGGCATCGGACAACTATGCCATCACCTATGTCGGCGCCAACCTCTCGGTCACCCCGCGTCCGCTGACGGTGACTTATACCGCCAATCCGGCGAGCCGTTCGTTCGGTGATCCCAACCCGGCCTTGTCGGGCAGCGTCAGCAGCAGCGGTCTGGTCAACGACGATGAACTGGGCGGCACGGCGGTGTGGACCACCCCGGCTACTCCGGGGTCCGGTGTGGGCCGTTATGCCATCAATGGCTCCGGTATTGCCGCCAGCGGCAATTATGAACTGACCAGCGTCCAGGCGCCGGGCAATGCCACCGCGCTGACGATCACCCCGCGCGCGGTGACGGTGGTCTACACCGCCAATCCGGTCAGCCGGAGCTACGGCAATGCCAACCCGCTGCTGGCGGGGAGCTACACCGTGCAGGGCCTGGTGGGTGGTGATGCGCTGGGCGGATCACTCCGCTGGACCACGACGGCAGGCGGCAGCACCGGGGTGGGCAGCTATGCGATCACCGGATCGGGCCTGTTCGCCGGCGGCAACTATGCGCTCAGCAGTGTGCAGGCCCAGAGCAATGCGACCGCGCTGACGATCACCCCGCGAGCGATCGCGGTCAACGCCTATGCCAAGGTTCGCAACTATGGCGATGCCAACCCGGTTCTGAACTACTGGATCAGCGGCGCGGGGCTGGTGAACGGCGACCGGTTGTCGGGCGCGCTGGCGACCAGCGCCACCACCGCCTCGAACGTTGGAACCTATGCGATCACGCAAGGGACGCTGGCGGCCTCGGCCAATTACAGCGTCACCTACAATGGCGCCAACCTGACGATCCTGCCGCGCCCGCTGACCGTTACTTATACCGCTTCGGCGGCAAGCCGGACCTATGGCGATGCCAATCCGGCACTGACCGGCAGCGTCATCAGCGTCGGTCTGGTCAACGGCGATAGCCTGGGCGGCGCGCCAGTGTGGAGTACGCCGGCCACCGCCACCTCGGCCGTGGGCGCTTACCGCATCACCGGTTCGGGGCTGAGTGCCAGCGGCAATTACCGGCTGACCACGGTTCAGGCGGCGGGGAATGCCACCGCGCTGACGATCAATCCGCGCGCGATCACCATCACGGCGGACGCACTGACCCGCTATTATGGCAGCCCCAATCCGGCGTTCAGCTACACGATCGGCGGGCAGGGGCTGGTCAATGGCGACAAGCTGGTTGGATCGCTGGCAACCAGCGCGACCATCCCTTCAGCGCCCGGCGACTATGCGATCGTCCGGGGCTCGCTGTGGGCCTCGCCCAACTATGCCGTTACCTATACCGGCGCGAACCTGACCATCGTGCCGCGCTGAGAGCGCGCAGCGGGCGGTCCCCACGCAACGGGGGGCCGCCCGGACTGTGGCACAAAAGGCCCTGCGCTGGCGGGCGCCTGACTGCAGGTTTGGTCTGTAGGCAAGTGGTGCCCGGGGGCGGATTCGAACCACCGACACGCGGATTTTCAATCCGCTGCTCTACCAACTGAGCTACCCGGGCAACGCTGCGGCGGCGGTCCTTGCGGTCCGGCGAGCGGCTGGAAGCGCGCCTATGGCGAAGCACGGCGCGCTTGGCAAGAGGGGATTACGCCTTTCCTTCTTCTTCGTCGAGCGCGGGCGGACCGGGCAGGGCATAGCCATCATCCAGCCAGCGGACGAGATCGCGGTCCTTGCAGCGGGTGGAGCAGAACGGAGTGTGTTCCGCGCTGCGTGGCTTGCCGCAGATCGGGCACTTGCGGGTCATTCTGGTCATGCCGCCAGCGCTTGCGCGAAACCGGCCTCGGGCGCAAGCGCGGGGTCCTCGACCAGCCGCACCTGTCTGCCCGATCGCCGGGCGAGTTCGTCCAGCCATTCGCGGCGCATGGCGGCGCGCACTGCGGGGTGGCAGGTCAGCAGCAGCGTGCCCGGCTCGTCCACCCGTTCGGCAAGGCGCAGCAGCCGCCGGGCCGCTGCGCCTCCCGGATCGAACTGCACTAGCTGCAGCAGCGAAGGACGGGTCAGGCGCGAGACGATCTGGATAAAGCCAAAGCCGTTCATCGCGGTGCGTTCATGCGGCCAGGAGTCCAGTGCTTCGTTCAGCGCGCTATCGACCGCGCGCCGGTCCTCGCGCGATTCCAGCGTGGGAAAGTCGATGCCGAGATTTCCTGCCACGTCAAAACGTCGCAGCGCGGCTGCCAGCGGGCCAACGGCAGCGCGTGCAAGATCGCGCGGGGGCAGGGTACCGTCGATATCGACCAGGGTCATCGCGGCGGTCGGCGCGAAATGCAGCTCACCGCCTGAGAACGCGCGGTTACCGCTCCATGCCTCGTCCCACAGGTCATTCCAGCCGCAATCGGGAAACGCGCGGACCAGTCGCACGGTCTGCCCGTCCGAGCGGAGAGCATCTGCCAGCGTCGGCGCGCCGCAGAGGGCAGCGCTGGTCGGGCGGGCCTGCGCGAGCTTGCGGCGCGAGCGTTCGGGGATGGCCGAGCGCAGGACTTCGAGGCGGAGCCGCGCCCCTTCGCTTGCCTCGCGCGGGAGGCGGTCGACCAGCGCTTCCTCGCCGCTCACGAAGCGGGCGGTGCCGCGCGGACTGCCTGCAGCGCGCGAAATCAGGATTGCATCCTCGACCTGGCCCGGTTTGAGCGAGCCAGGCCAGTCGATCCGCGCGGCGGCGATCTCACCGCCATCGAGCAGGACCGCGCGGTGTTCGCCGATCCCTTCCTCGACCAGCCACTCAGCCAAGGGGCAGGCCTGCGGCGATCAGCAAGGCGCGGGCCTCGAACAGCGGCAGGCCCATCACGCCGGAATGACTGCCCGAAATGAAGCGGATCAGGGCTTCTGCCCGGCCCTGGATGGCGTAGCCCCCGGCCTTGCCAAGCCCTTCGCCGCTGGCGACATAGGCGTCGATCTCTGCGTCGGTCAGCCGCTTGAAGGCGACCACGGTCTCTACCTCGCGGGTGCGGGCGCGGCCTTCTGTATCGATCACGCACAGCGCGGATATGCAGCGATGACGGCGGCCGGAAATCAGGCCGAGCAGCTGGCGCTGAATGTCTTCGCTGTCGGCAGGCGGGAGGATGCGGCGGCCCAGGGCAACCGTGGTATCACCAGCCAGCACGATCTCACCTTCCGCGCGCGGCACAGCCTGCGCCTTTGAAAGCGCAAGCCGCACGGCATAGGCGCGGGGGGCTTCGCCGTTCAGCGGGGTCTCATCGATGTCGGGGCTGGCAATCCGCGCCGGAATTGCGCCAATCCGCCCCAGCAACTCGCGCCTGCGCGGCGAGGACGAGGCGAGGACGAGCCGGGGGACGAGCCGGGGTAAGGCCGTCAATACTGGCCCGGGCCACCACGGCCCGGCATGAAGCGATAGGTGATCCGGCCCTTGGTCAGATCATAGGGGGTCAGCTCCACCAGAACCTCGTCCCCCACCAGCACACGGATGCGGTTCTTGCGCATCTTGCCGGCGGTATGGCCCAGGATCTCGTGATCGTTTTCAAGGCGGACGCGGAACATGGCGTTGGGCAGCAGTTCCACCACCGTTCCGCGCATTTCAAGCAGTTCTTCCTTCGCCATCCGCGCTCAATGTCCGTGATTGGTCGTTTGCATTGCGGCGCCCCATAGACCCGGCTTGGCAAAAAGGAAAGCCTTTGGCACCTGCATCCCGGGTTCGATCGTGACAATTTGTGACCTTTCGGGCACTTGTCATGGCCTGGCCAATGGGCGAGGGACGCAGCGGGTGGTGTCCGGGGGAAGTTCGGCAACTCTGGAGTTCCTGAAAATCCGCATGCTACGTTTTTCGACAATCCCGCTCGTCCTGCTCGCCGCTCCTGCCCTCGCGCAGGAGGTGCCTGAACCTGCACCCATTGCGCAGGACGAGGGCGAAGCTTCCGAAGCCCCGGCCCCGGGCAGCGAAATCCTGGTGGTGGCAGAGCGGATCAGGGGGCAGGTAGATGCCCCGCAGGCGCCCATCGCCACATTCGACGAGACCGAGATTGGCGCGCTGGGCGCTTCCTCGCTCAGCGACGTGCTCTCGCGGATCAGCCCGCAGACCGGTTCGGGCCGGGGGCGCGGCGGGGGAATGCCGGTGGTGCTGGTCAACGGCCAACGGATCACCAATTTCCGTGAGATGCGCAATTTCCCGCCCGAATCGCTCCGCCGGGTGGAAGTGCTGCCCGAGGAAGTGGCACTGCGTTATGGTTTTCCCGCCAATTCGCGGG
This sequence comes from Novosphingobium sp., assembly GCA_016719755.1. Lineage (GTDB taxonomy): Bacteria > Pseudomonadota > Alphaproteobacteria > Sphingomonadales > Sphingomonadaceae > Novosphingobium. Next base: position 201,935 of record JADJYM010000015.1, read on the forward strand.
TGGTCAATCTGATCCTCAAGGACAAGTTCTCCAGCCGCCGGATCGAGGCGGAATACCGCCTGCCGACGCGGGGCGGATTCAACAGCTGGGAACTGGAAGCCAGCCAGATGCGGATCGACGGGCCAAGCCGGTTTAACGTGACCGCTTCGGTTGAGGACGGATCACCGCTGTTCGAAAGCGAGCGGACGGCGCTTGTCTCGGCCGGAAGCCTGCCGACCGTGGCTGGCGATCCCGATCCGCGTGAATTTCGCAGTCTCATTTCCGACACGCGGGACTTAGGCCTCAACGCGTCGTGGACCAAGGGACTGGGCAAGGACGGGACCGGCGGTGCGATCAGCCTGAATGCCAATGCCACGCGCAGCGACAGCCTGAGCTGGTCCGGCCTCGATGTGGTGAGGCTCGCCAACGCGAGCGGAGCCACCGCGCTGCGCGCGCTCGCGGATCCGCTGGAGCGGCGTGGGCGGGTAACCTCGCTCCAGGGCGGGGCGGGGCTCAACCTGTTCCCGGGGCGCTGGCAACTGTCCGCCACGCTTGATGCGGGGCACACGGTCAGCACCACCCGGATCGACCGCCGTGCCGACACCTCGGGCCTGATCGCTGCCGCGCTGGCCGGAACCCTGCCGATTTCCGGGCAGATTCCCGCCGTGCCCTCAGCCGGTTTCGATACGGCTCGCAGCGAAAGCAACAACGCGACGGCGCTGGTCACGATGATCGGCAGGCCGATGCAGCTTCCCGCGGGAGAGGTCGCGGCCACTTTCAAGGCCGGCTACGCCTTCTCGGTGATTGACAGCGCTGACAGTCGCAGCACCGCCGGGCCGGTCAGCCTGCGGCGCGGCGATCTGTCGGTGGGCGTCAACCTGGGCGTGCCGATTGCCAGCAGGCGCGAGAATTCGCTGGCGGCGCTGGGCGACCTGACGCTCAATTTCAGTGCCGGGTACAACCACTTGTCCGACTTCGGCTCGCTGACTGACTGGAGCGCAGGGCTGACCTGGTCGCCGGTCGAGAAGCTGGGTTTCCAGGCAAGCTACCTGGTCAACGAAGCCGCGCCCTCGCTGGCACAGCTGGGCAATCCGGCCAGCCTTACCTTCAATGTGCCGATCTACGATTTCGCGCGGGGTGAGACGGTGCTGGTCACGCTCACCAGCGGCGGCAACCCGGCGCTGCGCAAGGAAAGCCAGCGCGATCTCAAGCTGGGGGTCAACTGGGAAATGCCGATGCGCGGCTCCAGCCTGCTGATCGAATATTTCCGCAACCGCTCAGAGAACGTGTCTAGCGGCTTTCCACTGCTCACACCGGCGATTGAGGCAGCCTTCCCGGGCCGCGCGGTGCGCGATTCCAACGGGCGGCTGACGGCCATCGACCAGCGGCCGGTCACTCTGGCCGAGCAGACCGGGTCGCGGCTGCGCTGGGGGATCAACCTTGCGGGCACGATCGGCAAGGCTCCGCCGGGAGGCGGAGGCATGGCGGGCATGTTCGGCGGCGGGCGTGGTCCGGGCGGCCCTCGCGGACCGGGCGCTGGCGGTGGCCGCGGACCGGGCGGCGGGATGATGGGCGCGATGTTCGGCGGCGGCGGACAGGGGCGCTGGAATCTGGGCATCTATCACACCGCGCAATTTTCCAGCCGGGTCCTGGTCGCGCCGGGCGGCCCCTCGCTCGACCTGCTCGGCGGCGATGCGCTGAGCGGCGGAGGGACGCCGCGTCATTCGGTGGAGTTCAACCTCGGGGCCTTCCACAAGGGGCTGGGGATGTTCGGGCAGGGCACCTGGACCGGGCCGACCACGCTGAAGGCCAGCGGGGCGCCGGGCACCAGCGATCTGCGCTTTGGCAGCCTCGCCAAGATCAACCTCAACCTGTTCGCCGATCTTGGCCAGTTCGGGCTGGCAAAGCAGGCGCCCTTCTTCAAGGGCACGCGGATTTCGCTGCGGATTAACAACCTGCTCGATGCCCGCCAGAAGGTGACCGATGCCAGCGGCACTGTCCCCCTGGGTTATCAGCCCGACTACCTCGATCCGCGAGGACGGGTGCTTGAGCTGGAATTTCGCAAGATGTTCTGAACTACCCCGGCGCCTGATCGAACAGGGGCCGGGGTGGCCAGTGCGTCAGCCGTGGAACACTGCCAGCAGCAGGTGCAGCGTCAGGGCGATCAGCGTCAGGCTGGACAGGGCGAACAGCAGGAAGCGGATCATCACCCGGTTGACCGTGGCCTGCACCAGCGAATGGACCACGCGCAGCGCGACATAGGCCCAGGCGAGCTTGGCGTTGAGCCCGTCGCCCTGGCCGATCAGGGCCAGCGCCAGCGCCACTGCGTAGAACACGGTCGGCGCTTCGTGCAGGTGGTTGTAATTGTGGGCGATCCACTGGATCTTCTCGGGCAGCTTGCCATCAAGGTCCTTGCCGGTGCCGCCGACCAGCGACTTGCTGTCGATCTTGGCGGCGCCCATCGCCGGGATGCGGGTGGCATACATCCACAGCCACATAAGCATGGTCCAGCCCGCAAGCACGGCCAGCGGCTGGAGGATCGGGGAAACGGTCATGCGGCAACTCCCTTGGCAAACAGTGTCAGTTCGGCGGCGTGGACTGCCAGCAGGATCAGGCAGGCGGTGGACAGCAGGAACAGGGTAAAGCGCACCGGGATGGTGTTGACGGTGGCCTGCCAGACCGAATGGATGATGCGCAGCGCGACATAGGCCCAGGCGAAGGCGATGGTCCCCTCGTTCGGGCCCATCAGCGCGATGATGACGACCGTGGGATAGAAGATCGTCGGCTGCTCCATCAGGTGGGCATAGTTGTGCGACTTCCACTGGACGGAATCCGGCAGTACCCCGTCAAGGTTCTGGCCCCGCCCGCCGGGCGCAGCAGTCTTGATATTGGTGCCCAGTCTGGCCATCGCCGGAAGCCGCGTTGCCGCGGTCCAGATCAGCATGACGAGCGACCACAGCACCAGCACGGCGGCCGGCGCGAGCATTTGCGCTTGCATGATTGTTCTCCCCCTTCGGTTGTTACCCCGAGGATTGCAGGGTGTGGCCGGGGAGACCGATTGTCAAATGCAACTAATCCTTGCCCGCCAGCACCTTGGCAAAGCTATCGGGATCGGTGTTGCCGCCACTGAGGATCAGCACGGTCTGCCCGTCCAGCGCCACCTTGCCCGCCAGCGCCGCCGCCAGCGCCGCCGCGCCGCCGGGCTCGATCACCAGGTGCAGCCGCTCGAAGGCAAAGCGCTGCGCCGCGCGCACTTCCGCAGGCGTAACAGCAAGGCCAAACGCGCAGCGTTCCTTGAGCACGGCAAAGTTGATCGGGAAGGTGGCCGGGGTTTGCAGCGCGTCGCAGGCGGTGGGCGGGGCATCGGCGGGCACGCGGCGGATTTCCCCCGCCTCAAGGCTTAGCCGAACATCGTCCCAGCCTTCCGGCTCGACCGGCACGATCTCCGCGTCGGGGCAGGCGAGCGCCAGTCCGGCGGTCAGGCCGCCGCCGCCGCACGGGGCGACGATCCGGGTGGGGGGTGAAATCCAGCGGTCGGACAGCTGCGCCGCGATTTCCAGCCCCATGCTGCCCTGTCCCTCGATCACCCAGGGATCGGCATAGGCATGGACCAGGGTTGCCCCGCGCTCCGCACAAAGCCGGTTCGCCAGCGCATCGCGGTCCTCGCCGCCCGGTCGGTCATAGAGCACCACTTCAGCCCCCAGCGCGCGGGTGGCTGCCAGCTTGATCTGCGGGGCATCGACCGGCATCACGATGGTCGCCCTGATCCCCAGTCGCCGGGCCGCCCATGCTACCCCTTGCGCATGGTTGCCGCTCGACACACCGATCACGCCGGCGGCGCGTTCCTGTTCCGAAAGGTCGGACAGGCGGTGCCAGGCGCCCCGGATCTTGAAGGCGCCGACCGGTTGCAGGCTCTCCGCCTTGCACCACACTGTCACGCCGCCCACCTCTGTTTCGAGCAGGGGTGTATTCGGCAGCAATTGCGCTATCTTCGCGGCGGCGCGGGCCACCCCTTCGGCGGTGGGCGTGTGCATTTGTTGTGCGGACATGAAACAAATCTATATGCGCAGCCTTCGGCCGCAAAGGAGATTCGGGCAGTGAGCAAGGTTCTGGTGATCGGCGCGGGCGGGGTAAGCTCGGTCTGCGTGCACAAGATGGCGATGAACGCCGGGATTTTCAGCGAGATTCACCTCGCCAGCCGCACAAAGAGCAAGTGCGATGCGATCGCCGCCTCGGTGAAGCAGCGCACCGGCGTCGATGTCGCGACCTATGAAATCGACGCGGAAGAAGTGCCCGCGCTGACCCGCCTGATCGAGCAGACCGGGGTGAAACTGGTCGTCAATCTGGCGCTGCCCTATCAGGACCTGCCGATCATGGACGCGTGCCTGGCAGCGGGCGTCGATTACCTCGACACCGCGAACTACGAGCCGAAGGACGAGGCCAAGTTCGAATACAAGTGGCAGTGGGCCTATCAGGACCGCTTCCGCGAAAAGGGCCTGATGGCGCTGCTGGGATCGGGCTTCGATCCCGGCGTCACCAGCGTCTTCGCGATGTGGCTCAAGAAGCACAAGCTCAAGACCATCCGCAGCCTCGACATCCTCGATTGCAACGGCGGCGATCACGGGCAGGCCTTTGCCACCAACTTCAACCCGGAAATCAACATCCGCGAAGTGACCGCTCCGGCGCGGCACTGGCTGAAGGGCGAATGGGTCGAAACTCCGGCGATGACCATCCGCCAGCAGTTCGATTTCGAGGGCGTCGGCCCCAAGAACATGTATCTGATGTACCACGAGGAGCTGGAAAGCCTGGCGAAGTTCCTGCCCGAACTGGAACGCGGCCGGTTCTGGATGACCTTCGGTGATGCCTATATCAACCACCTGACCGTGCTGCAGAACGTGGGCATGACCAGCATCGAGCCGGTGAACTATCAGGGCAAGGAAATCGTCCCCCTCCAGTTCCTCGCCGCCGTGCTGCCCAAGCCCGAAACGCTGGGGCCGACCACCAAGGGCAAGACCAACATCGGCGACATCGCCACCGGTCAGGCGCTCGACGGATCGGGCGAGAAGACCTTCTACATCTACAACATCTGCGACCACGAGGACGCGTTCCACGAAACCGGCAACCAGGCGATCAGCTATACCACCGGCGTTCCGGCGATGATCGGCGCGGCGATGATGCTGACCGGCGCGTGGAAGGGTGAGGGCGTGTTCAACATCGAACAGCTCGATCCCGATCCGTTCATGGAGATGCTCAACACCCAAGGGCTGCCGTGGCAGGTGAAGGAACTGGCCGGGCCGGTCGAGTTCTGATGGAAACCAGAGCTGGCGATCCGGGCGCCTTTGCCCACTTTGACCTCAGCCGTGTCGATAGCCCGGCCTTCGTGGTCGATGCGGCGCGGCTGCGGCAGAACCTGGCGATCCTTGCCGATGTCCGCGACCGGGCGGGGATCAAGCTGCTCTCCGCGCTCAAGGCCTTTTCCATGTGGAAGGTCGCGCCGCTGGTGGGGGAATACCTCGACGGGGTCTGCACCTCCGGCCTGTGGGAAGCGCTGCTGGCGGCAGAGCACTACAAGGGCGAGATCGCGACCTATTGCGCGGCCTACAAGGCGGAAGACCTGCCGGAAATCTGCCGCCTGTCCGATCACGTGATCTTCAATACGCCGGGTCAGATCGCGCGGTTTCGCGCCGTGCTGGAAGCGCAGCAGCCGCATTTCGACGTGGGCCTGCGGATCAATCCGCTCCACGCCGAGGGCGAGGTGCCGCGCTATGACCCTTGCGCCCCGCATTCGCGGCTGGGCTTTCCGGTGGATCAACTGGAATCGGCGCATCTCGAAGGGGTGACGGGCCTGCATTTTCACACCTTGTGCGAGCAGGATTTCGAACCGCTGAGGCGCACGTGGGAGGCGGTGCTGCCCCGGATCGAGCCATTCCTGCCGCAGCTCAAATGGCTCAACTTCGGCGGCGGCCACCACATCACCCGCGCCGATTACCAGCGCGACGAACTGGTAAACTTCCTGATTGCCGTAAAGGCGCAAACGGGCTGCGAGCTGTATCTGGAACCGGGCGAAGCCGTGGCGCTCGACGCCGGGATTCTCGTCGGTACGGTGCTCGATACCCACTGGAACGGGATGCCGCTGGCAATCACCGACATTTCCGCCACCTGCCACATGCCCGACGTGATCGAGGCGCCCTATCGCCCGGCGATGCTGGGCGAACTGCCGCAGATCGACACGGACGTGGACGAAGGCGCGGGTGGTGCGGTGCGGCTGGGCGGGCCATCGTGTCTGGCGGGCGACGTGATCGGCGATTACCGCTTTGCCAGCGGGCCAGACGTTGGCCAGCGCTTCGCCTTCCTCGATCAGGCGCACTATTCGATGGTCAAGACGACCACGTTCAACGGGGTGCCGCTGCCCTCGATCTGGCTGTGGGACAGCGAGGCGGATAGCCTCGAATGCGTGCGCCGCTTCGGTTACGAGGATTTCCGGGGCCGGTTGAGCTGATCGTCGGCCAGTTTCCCGAGCGGGGCTGCGGGCTTAGCTGCCCGGCAGGTCCGCCATCCGCATCCGCGCCCGCTCGTTCAGCTTGATTGCCAGGTCCGCCAGCGCGCCGAACTGCGCGATGCTCTGTTCCAGCAGCGCGCGGTCCTGGCCGGCATCCAGCGAGCCGCTTTCGAACAGGTCGCCGCTTTTCAACGTGATCAGCAGATCGCCCTGATGGAACAGCGCGCGGATGTCCGATCCGGCGAAGGCCTGCTCCACCGCGATCAGGCGTTCGATGTATTCCGGGTGGACCAGATAGCGCGCCTCCACCTGGTCGTCCGACCAGACGGTGAAGCGGTCCTCGAAGCGGGGATCGACCATGTCGACCCGGCCCATTTCGATCCCGCCGATCGTGGTGGTTTCGTGCTCTCCGCCGAACAGGCGGGTCCGTTCGCCATGCGGTTCGATCACGGTGGTGCCGGTGAAGGCGCGGTTGAAGCCCAGCGACATGATCGAGCCCTGGAACACGGTGACGGTCCGCCGGTTCTTGCCCGATCCGCGCTGCTCGGTCAGGCAGGCTTCGTGCAGGGTGAAGGGGCTGGTGCCCAGCACGCCCCACCAAAGGTCCTGGAACGTGGAACGGTCATGCGCAGGCACCAGAGCGAAGGCTTTCGCCCGCGCGAAGGTCTGCCCGGGTGTGCATTCCACGCTGTAGTCCAGCCCCAGCGCCCGGGCGATCGCGCCGTTGATGCCGCCTTTGAGCTTGTTGAGCATCGGGCGCTTGGACCATTCCGCCCAGGCGAACCCGATGACCGCGCAGCCGAACCCGATCTTGAAACCCCAGTCGACCTTGCCAAGCGCCGCCAGCACGACAAACGCGACCCCAGCGACGATGATGCCGGTGGTTCTTGCCTTGCGTGCCTTGCGGGCAACCTCTCCGCGCTCCACGTTCTGCGCGGTCAGCCAGCGGCCCAGGTCACCTGCCAGCAGCGCATCGGCATCGGGCTTCTCGATCATCGTGCTTGCCAGCCTGCCGGGACATGATAGCCATGCAGGAAATCCACTGCGCACAAGGAAATGGCCGCGATGGGAATGCTTATCCTGCTGGCAATCATCGTCATTCTCGCGATTGTTCTGATCGGCATCTATAACCGGCTGGTCGCTTTGCGCCAGAACTGTAGGCAGGGGCTGGCCGATATCGACGCGCAGCTGCGCCAGCGCCACGATCTGGTTCCCAACCTGGTCGAAACGGTGAAAGGCTATGCCGGGCACGAGCAGGAAACATTCCAGCAGGTGATCGCCGCGCGCAACAGCGCTGGCGGCAGCGCCACGCCCGAGGCCGAGGCCGCGCTGAGCAAGGCGATCGGCAACCTGCTGGCGCTGGGCGAGGCCTATCCCGAGCTCAAGGCCAGCGCCAACTTCCAGGCGCTGCAAGGCGAACTGGCTGACGTGGAAGACAAGCTGGCGGCGGCCCGCCGCGCGCTCAATGCTGCCACGGCCCGCTACAACGCGGCGCGCGAGAGTTTCCCTGCCGTGCTGTTCGCCAGCGCGCTGGGCTTCCAGCAGGCCGATTTTCACGCCCTGACCGCCGAGGAGCGCCCCGTGATGGGCGCTGCGCCGCAGGTCCGGTTCCAGTAGGGGATTGCATCATGGCCGGTCCGCTGCTCGACGCGCACAGCTCTGATCCCGCCTTGATGGGCTGGATGGAGGGTCTTCCCCCGCCGCCGGACAAGCGGCTGGCCTGGGCGCGCGCGGACCACATGCGTTTCCCGACGCATCGCCATGCCTTTTCCCACATGCGCGAGTTCCTGCCCACGGCGCGGGTCTCGCGCGGGCAGGGGGCGGTGTGGGAACTACCCGTGGCGCTGCGCGACGATCTGGATGGGGTGCGCTTCGCCACGCTCGATGATGGGCGTGATCTCACCTGGGAACAGGCGCTGGCTGCCAACTTCACGGATGGCGTGGTGGTGCTGCACCGGGGCACGATCGTTTACGAACGCTACCTTGGCGTCACCCGCCGCGACACGCCGCACATCGCCTTTTCAGTGACCAAGAGCTTCGTCGGTACGATTGCCGAAATGCTGGTGGCTGAAGGCCGCCTCGATCCCGCCGCACCTGTCGCGGACCTGATCCCCGAGCTTGCCGGCAGCGGCTTTGCCGATGCGACGCTGCGGCAGGTGATGGACATGACCACCGCGCTCGACTTTTCGGAGGAATATACCGATCCGGCCTCGGGCATCGGCGCCTTCAGCATGGCGCTGGGGCTGACCCCGCGCCCGCCGGGCTACAGCGGGCCTGGCGATGTCTATGCCTTTCTGCCGACGATCCGGAAAAACGGCGATCATGGAGAGCGCTTCACCTATCGCACCTGCAACACCGAAGTGCTGGGCTGGATCGTCGCCCGCATCGAAGGCGAGCGGCTCGACCGGGTGCTGGCGCGGCGCATCTGGCAGCCGCTGGGGATGGAGCAGGATGCGGATTTCCTGCTGGATGGAACGGGCATGCCGTTTGCCGGCGGCGGCCTCAATCCGGTGCTGCGCGACATGGCCCGGTTTGGCGAGGCGATCCGCTGCGGCGGGCAGGGCGGCGGCGGGCAGGCCATTGCCACAGCGGTCGTCGAATCGATCCGGGCAGGCGGCAGCAGGGCGGCCTTCGCTCCGGCGAATTATGTCTACTTGCCGGACTGTTCCTATCGCAGCCAGTGGTGGATGATGCCGGGCAATCACGGAGCTTTCTCCGCGCGCGGGATCCACGGTCAGGCGATCTATGTCGATCCGGCCGCAGAGCTGGTGATTGCGCGGTTTGGCTCGCATCCGGTGGCGGCCAGCAGCGGCAACGACCCCACTTCGCTGCCCGCCTATCGCGCGCTTGCGGAACACCTCATGCGGGGGTGATCCGCAGCCATTTTCACTTGCAGTTAAGCCGCGAATCTCTATAGCCCCACCCCGCTGCCCCAAGGGGACTTCCAATAACCGCAAGGCAGCCTCGTCTTCGTGTTACCTGGCCGAAAGGCCTATTGGGGGTCCCTTGAATTGCACAGCTATCACGACGCATCGGCAGTAGTTCGCGCCCTTTCGCCCGACGAACCCGTCATCATCAATCGCCCGCACGCCGCTGCGCGCGCCGCAAGCTTCTTTGCCGAGAAGTTTCCGGGCAAGTCGCTCTATGCGGTGAAGGCCAATCCTTCGCCTGAGCTTCTGCAGGTGCTGTGGGCCTCGGGCGTCACCCATTACGACGTTGCCTCGATCGCCGAGGTGCGGCTGGTCCGTTCGGTCCTGCCGCAGGCGGTCCTGTGCTTCATGCACCCGGTCAAGCCGGCTGGCGCCATTGCCGAGGCTTACAAGGTCCACGGCGTGCGCGTGTTCAGCCTGGATACCCCGGAAGAGCTCGACAAGATCGTGCGCGCCACCGATGGCGCCACCGATCTGTCGCTGTGCGTGCGGCTGCGGGTCTCGTCGGACTATTCGGAGCTGAGCCTTGCCTCGAAGTTCGGCGTCGATCTGGCCGATGCCGCGCCGCTGCTGCAGGCGACCCGCCAGGTCGCCGATGCGCTGGGGATCTGCTTCCACGTCGGCAGCCAGGCGATGACCCCGTTTGCCTATGTCCAGGCGCTTGAGCGCGTGCGCGCGGCGATCGTCGATGCGTCGGTCACGGTCGACATCATCGATGTCGGCGGCGGCTTTCCGTCGATCTACCCGGGCATGGAACCGCCCCCACTGGAGGATTACTTCGGCGCGATCCACCGCGCGGCGGAATCGCTGCCGGTGTCCTATTCGTCCGAACTGTGGTGCGAGCCGGGCCGTGCGCTGTGCGCGGAATACAACTCGCTGGTCGTGCGGGTTGAGAAGGGCCGGGGCGACGAGCTTTACATCAACGATGGCGCCTATGGCGCGCTCTACGATGCAGCCCATGTCGGCTGGCGCTTCCCGGTCCGCTGCCTGACCGAAGGCCGCAGCGAGGTGCTGGCGCCTTTCGCGTTCTACGGCCCGACCTGCGACGATGCGGACTACATGGAAGGCCCCTTCCTGCTGCCCGCCGATATCCGCCCTGGCGACTATATCGAGATCGGCATGCTGGGTGCCTATGGTGCGGCGATGAAGACCCGTTTCAACGGGTTTGGCGAAGGCCTGGTGGTTGAGTCCACGGATGAGCCGATGGCCAGCCAGTACCTGGGCAACCGCCGCGACCCGCGTCAGAGCGATAACGTGGTCAGCCTGCGCTGAAACGATAAGCGGCGCAGCGGCCTTATCGCCGCTGCGCCATTTACATGAAACAACGGTGCAGGGTCGGGTTCACACCCCGAAAAGGACCGGAGCCTCCGTGTCTGCGGCTGGTCCCACCCGACTTAGGCCGCCAGGCGCAGGTCCATGCGCTGCCAGATCTCGACCAGCGCCTTGGTGAGGGCCTGCATCATGTTCTGCGTGTGGGCCGGTCCCGGCGTGAAGCGCAGGCGCTCGGTCCCGCGCGGCACGGTCGGGAAATTGATCGGCTGCACGTAGACACCATATTCGGCGAGCAGGATGTCGCTGATCTTCTTGGCCTTGACCGGATCGCCGACCATCAGCGGCACGATGTGCGTGGTCGAATCCATGACCGGCAGTCCGGCATCGCGGAACTGCGCCTTCAGGAAGGCTGCGGCGGCCTGCTGGCCTTCGCGCTCGACCGAGGAGCTCTTGAGGTGGCGAACGCTCGCCAGCACGCCCGCGACCAGTACCGGTGAGAGCGAGGTGGTGAAGATGAAGCCCGGCGCATAGGAGCGGATCACGTCGACGATCCTCGCATCGGCGGCGATATAGCCGCCCATCACGCCGAATGCCTTGCCCAGCGTGCCTTCGATGATGTCGATGCGGTGCGCGGCCTCATCACGGTCGGTGATGCCGCCGCCGCGCGGGCCGTACATGCCAACCGCATGGACCTCGTCGATATAGGTCAGCGCGTTGTACTTTTCCGCAAGGTCGCAGATCGCGTGGATCGGGGCGACATCGCCTTCCATTGAATAGACCGATTCAAAGGCGATCAGCTTGGGGACCGAGGGATCCTCTGCCGCCAGCAGTTCTTCCAGGTGTTCGACGTCGTTATGACGGAACACGCGCTTTTCGGCGCCCGAATTGCGAATGCCGGCGATCATGCTGGCATGATTGAGTTCGTCCGAGAAGATCACGCAGCCCGGCAGAACCTTCGCCAGGGTGGAGAGCGTTGCATCGTTCGAGACATAGCCCGAGGTGAACAGCAGCGCCGAATCCTTGCCGTGGAGGTCGGCAAGTTCCTGTTCCAGCTGAATGTGATAGTGCGTGTTGCCGCCGATGTTGCGGGTTCCGCCAGAGCCTGCGCCGACATCATGCAGCGCTTCTTCCATGGCGGCGATCACCTTGGGGTGCTGGCCCATGGCAAGGTAATCGTTGGAACACCACACGGTGATGTCCTTCGGCCCGTTGTGACCGGCGAAGCACCGCGCGTTGGGATACTGGCCCTTGTTGCGCAGGATGTCGATGAACACGCGGTAACGGCCTTCGGAATGCAGCCGTTCGATCGCCTGGTCGAAGATATGGTCGTAGTTCACTTGGGACGGGCCTCCTGCGCGCGCATCTAATGCATCGCCTGGCTGAAAACCAGCGGATTATCGTTGCGCTGGATCAAACCGGGCCGAGGGTGAAGCCGCTGCGCACCGGCACCCTGTGTTCGGGATCGCCGATCCATTCGGTGTCGTGGCCGGGCAGGATGACCAGCCCGGGCGCCTGCCGGCTGAGCGCGGCGATGGTTTGCAGCCAGGAGTAGACCTCGCGCCGGTCCTCTTTGGCGAGATGGTCTCCGACCAGGCGCGAGCGGGCGCGCACCTGCTGCCAGCTTTGCGCAAAGGTTGCGATATCGCCCGCGAACAGGAACTCTCTCCCGCTGGACAGGCGCACATAGATCATCTGCGATCCCGGGGTGTGGCTGGGAGCGGGGATCACGACCACGCCTGGAGCGACAGCCTGCGGTCCGTCAGGTGCGAGCCGCGCGGTGGGCGCAGCGCCTGTGGGCCAGGGCAGGGTGGCGGCGAGGGGAGCCCGCGGAAGCTGTCCGGGATTGAGCCGTGCGGCCTGCAGCAGCGGCGCCCCGCCGCGCGCCACCAGGGCACCCTGATGGTCCGGATGCTCGTGCGTCACCAGCACCAGGCCGGCCTCGTCCAGGGCGCGTTCGATCCGGGCCTGGATCTGGGGGTAATAGACCTCCATCCCCATTGCCTCGGCATCCGTGCGGGTCAGCCCGCTGTCGATCACCACGGCCTTCCCGCCATCGACCGGCAGGCGCCAGGCCATCACGCCCACCAGCTTGCGCTTGATCCCGCTGCCCGCAACGAACAGGCTTCCCGGCAGCCGCCGCCAGCCGACCAGCTCCATTTCGACCGCAGATGGAGCCGGGCCCGGAACGCTGGAGGCAAGCTGGCGCAACTGGGCGATGGAGACCGGCTTCACCGGGGCATCGCCGGGGCGGTTGTCGATCATCAGCCAGTAGAACGGCAGGCCGACGACCAGCAGCAGCGCCAGCAGGAACCAGTTGAGCCGCCGCGTCATAGAACCTCCACCCTCTCCAGCCCATAGCGCTGCAGGGCTGGGCGGGCGAGGTCAAGCCCCTCCTCGGCGCGGGTGAACAGGGCAAGGTCGGGCGCCGCGCGGCGAAAGGGCTGTCCCCGGGTCAGATGAGCGATGCGCCGGGCGATTCCCGCCGCGCCGTGAACCAGCGCGACATCCGGCCCGAAAGCATGGCCCAGTTCGTCGGCCAGCAACGGGAAGTGGGTGCAGGCAAGCACCACCGTATCGATCATCCCGCCGCCCGGCTGGTCGCGCAGGCCCGCCACCGCGCGCGCGATCACTTCCGGATCGACCGGCTGGCCGCGCAGTTTGGCTTCAGCCGCGCCAACCAGTTCGCCCGCGCCATGGCGCAGCAGCACCTTGTCTCCCGCGAATTCCGCCTCCAGCCGGTCAACATAGGGCTGGCGAATCGTGGCCGCCGTGCCGAGCAGGCCGATCACTCCGCTGCGGGTCTGCTCCGCCGCCGGCTTGATCGCGGGGACCGTGCCCACCACCGGGACGGCCAGCACATCGCGCACCATGCCCAGCGCGATGGTGGAAGCGGTGTTGCAGGCGATGCAGATCAGGCGCGGACGGAACCGTTCGGACATCCGCCCCAGCAGCCCGCAGACCCGCGCGGCAACCTCGGCCTCGGTCTTGGTGCCATAGGGCAGGCCGCCGTTGTCGGCAGCGTAGATCACGGGCGCCCGGGGCAACTGGTGCCGCACTTCCTCCAGCACGGTCAGCCCGCCAAGCCCGGAATCGAACAGCAGCAGCGGCGCAGCTTCGTCCATTTTCGCTCCAAACCTCCCGCCCGCTCTTGCCGCCGACGAGGGCGGCCCGCTAGGCTGCATCCGTAACGGGGAGGAACGGGAATGGATAGTTTCTATGCGCTGGGCCTGGGCTACCTGCTGGGCAGCGTGCCATTCGGGCTGATCCTGATGCGGCTGCTGGGGGCGGGCGATCCGCGCGATATCGGTTCCGGCAACATTGGAGCCACCAACGTGCTGCGCAGCGGGCGCAAGGGAATCGCTGCGGCCACGCTACTGCTCGATCTCGGCAAGGGTCTGCTCGCGGTCTGGTTGGCGTGGCGCTGGTTTCCCGAGGTTCCCGGCATGGCCGCGCTGGGCGCAGTTTTGGGGCACTGCTTCCCGGTCTGGCTGAAGTTCAAGGGCGGCAAGGGTGTGGCCACCACCATGGGCGTCACGCTCGCCCTCGCCTGGCCGATTGGCGCGACCTATGCCGGGGTCTGGCTGGCAATGCTGGCCGTGACGCGGATATCCTCGCTGGCGGGCATGACCGCTGCGGTCGCCGCGCCGGTCGTGGCCTTCGCGCTTGGCCTGCCGGAACTGGTGCCGGTGCTGGTGGCCATCGCGGTGCTGGTGCTGGTGCTCCACCGCGCCAACATCCAGCGGCTGCTGGCCGGCACCGAACCGAAGATCGGATCGAAGAACTGATGAGCGCGCTGACGCAGGAGGAAGCATTCGCGCGGATCCGCCTGCTGCGCTCTCCCAATGTCGGCCCGGTTTCCTATCGCCAGCTGCTGCGCCGCTTCGGCACGGCCCGCGCCGCGCTGGAGGCGCTGCCCGATCTGGTCGGGCGCGGGGGAGGCGGGTACCGCCTGGCGCCGGAGGAGCGGGTGGCAAGGGAAGTGTCCGCTGTCCGCGCCGCCGGGGCGCGCTATCTGTTCCACGATGCGGCCGACTATCCGCCGCTGCTGGCCGAGCTGGACAGTGCCCCGCCGATCCTGACCGTGCGGGGCGATACGGCGCTGGCGCAGCGTCCCTGTGTCGCGATTGTCGGCGCGCGCAATGCCTCTGCGGCGGCGGTCAAGCTGGCGCGGCAGTTCGCGGGCGACCTGGCCGAGGCCGGTTTCACCGTGGTTTCGGGACTGGCGCGGGGGATCGACGGGGCGGCCCACCGCGCGGCGCTGGCGGGCGGGACGATCGGCGTGATCGCCAGCGGTATCGACGTAACCTATCCGCCCGAACACGCCGATCTGCAGGAACAGGTCGCCATGGAAGGCCTGCTGCTGGCCGAACAGCCACCGGGAACCGAGCCGCTGGCCCGCCATTTCCCCTCGCGCAACCGGATCATTGCGGGCCTCGCGGCGGGCACCCTGGTGGTGGAGGCCGCGCCGCGCTCCGGCTCGCTGATCACCGCGCGGCTCGCGGCGGAGGCGGGGCGAGAGGTGATGGCGATACCCGGCTCTCCGCTGGAAGCGCGCGCGCAGGGCTGTAACCAGCTGATCCGCGAAGGGGCGGTGCTGGTGCAGTCGGCCAGCGATGTGGCCGAACTGCTGACCACGTTCGAGGGGCAGCCGCGCTCGATGCTGCGCGAAAGCGCCGAGCCCTATGCCCTGCCCGAGGACCTTGGTGATGACCGGGCGGACGTTGCCGCGCTCTTGACCACCGCCCCGGTCGCTGTGGACGAACTGATCCGGCAGAGCGGGGAAAGCCCCGCCGCGGTCCAGCTGGCCCTGCTTGAACTGGAACTGGGCGGGCAACTGGTGCGCCATGCGGGCGGGCGGGTCAGCCTGGCTGGCTGACAGATCAAGGATGAGCAATAAGGACCGGGCTATGACCGACACCAGCACAGGACAGGGGAGTAACCTCTTCGCGCGGCGGATGTTCCGCTGGGCGGCGATCTATGGCGTGATCGTGCTGACGCCGATGTATCTCACTCCCTTGCCGGTCCAGGGCGCTGAAGTGTTCCTGGGCTTCGTCGGGCTGGCGCTGGTATTCCAGGCAATGTTCTGGATCATCAGTGGCGATCCGGTGCGCTATCGTTCGCTGATGCCGGTGGCGGTTGCGGAAAAGCTGGTATTCGGCCTGCCCGCGCTGGTGCTGTTCGCCAAGGGGGCAACGCCTGTCCCGGTGGCCGTGTTCGCGGGGATCGACCTGCTGCTGGGCCTGGGCTTTTTCATTGCCTGGCGACGCACCGTGGCGGCCTGATGCAGGCACCGCCCGCAATCATCAGTCTGCCGGACCTTCCGGGCGAATTGCGCGCCCTGATCGCGCGCGATGGCCGGTTCATCCTCAAGGCGTTCGGCGCGATCACGGCAATCATCGCGGTTTCGGGGCTCGCGGCGCTGTCGGGACTGCTGGTGGCGATCATCGTCTCGGTGATCGGCCAGGGCCTGTTCCTCGAAAGATTGCTGGCTGATCGCGTTGCGCCGCACCGGCCGGGTCAGGCAGAGATGTTTCTGGCGCTGGCCGTCGCGGGCCTGCTCTCGTTTGTGCCGGTCATGTTCGGAATGATGATGCTGATCCTGCCCGGGGCGCTGCTGATGGGCAGCTGGGCGGCCGCCGGACCGGTGATTGTTGCCGAAGGGCGCGGCGGCGTGGCCGGGCTGGGCGAGAGCTGGCGGCTGACGGCCGGCTCGCGGGTCCGGCTGATGCTGCTTTATGCCCTGATCATCCTCGCTTCGTTCCTGACCGGCGGGCTCATCGGGGTGTTTCCCCTGTTCGGCATTTCAGAGGGATCGAGCCTTGGCGAGCGGCTCGCCTACGATGTCCTCTCCGCCGCGGCCTATATCGCCAGCTGGCTGCTTTCCGCCGCGATCTACCGGCTGGTCAAACCCGCAGGCGGCGAACTGCACGAGGTCTTTTCCTGAGGGCCTTGACGGCGCACCGCCACCGCTCCCACCCTCGCGCGTGTACATACGCGTAGAAGGGCACGCCCGAACACCATGCAACTTGTCATCGTAGAATCCCCGGCCAAGGCCAAGACCATCGAGAAGTACCTCGGCAAGGACTACAAGGTTCTCGCCAGCTATGGCCACGTCCGCGACCTGCCGCCCAAGGACGGCTCTGTCCGCCCCGACGAGGACTTTGCCATGGACTGGGAGCTCTATGGCGACAAGCAGCGCCAGGTGAAGGCGATTGCCGATGCTGCCAAGGGGGCCGACCGCCTGATCCTCGCCACCGACCCTGACCGCGAGGGCGAGGCGATTTCGTGGCACGTGCGCGAATTGCTGGCCAAGCGCCGCGTCCTGCCCAAGGACGTCCAGCGCGTCACTTTCAACGCGATCACCAAGCAGACCGTGACCGAGGCGATGCAGCGCCCGCGCGAGCTGGATCAGGACCTGATCGACGCCTACCTTGCCCGCCGCGCGCTTGATTACCTGTTCGGCTTCACGCTTTCGCCGGTGCTGTGGCGCAAGCTGCCCGGCGCGAAGAGCGCGGGGCGCGTCCAGTCGGTGGCGCTGCGCCTCATCGTCGAGCGCGAGCGCGAGATCGAGGCGTTCCGTCCGCAGGAATATTGGTCGGTCCTTGCCCGGCTAGAGCACCTGGGCACGCAGTTCCCGGCGCGGCTGGTCAAGTTCGACGGGCAGAAGCTGGAAAAGCTGAGCCTGGGTGACGCGGGCAGCGCGGAGCGGGCCAAAGCGGCGGTAGAGGCCGCAACCTTCCGCGTGGAAGAGGTTGATACCCGGCCCACCCGCCGCAACCCCTGGCCGCCGTTCACCACCTCGACCCTGCAGATGGAGGCCGCGCGCAAGCTGGGTTTCTCGGCTGCCCACACGATGCGCGTGGCCCAGAACCTGTATGAGGCGGGCGCTATCACCTATATGCGGACCGACGGGGTGCAGATGGACCCCAGCGCGATTTCGGCGGCCCGCAAGGCCATTTCCGACCGGTATACCAATGGCCATTACCTGCCGGAAAAGCCGCGCCACTATGAAACCAAGGCCAAGAACGCCCAGGAAGCGCACGAAGCGATCCGCCCGACCGACTTCGGCAAGGATCGCTATGGCAGCGGCGATGAGGGTCGGCTCTATGAGCTGGTCTGGAAACGCGCGATTGCCAGTCAGATGGCCTCCGCCGTGATCGAGCGGACCACTGTCACCCTGCGCGAAGGCACCGGCAAGCACGAGCTGCGCGCCAGCGGGCAGGTCGTGAAGTTTCCGGGCTTTCTTGCGGTCTATGACGAGACGCTCGACGCGAAGCCCGGCGAGGATGAGGAAGACACCGGCCTGCTGCCGATGCTTCATGCGGGCGATACCCCGGCCAAGCAGGGCGTGGATGCCAGCCAGCACTTCACTCAGCCGCCGCCGCGCTATTCTGAAGCAACGCTGGTGAAGCGCCTGGAAGAACTCGGCATCGGCCGGCCTTCCACCTATGCCGCGACGATCCAGGTGCTGAAGGACCGCGCCTATGTCCGCACCGAAAAGAACCGATTCTTCGCCGAAGAAAGCGGACGGCTGCTGACCGCGTTCCTCGAACGCTTCTTCTCGCGCTATGTCGGCTACGATTTCACCGCGGGCATGGAAGACGAGCTCGACGAGGTTTCAGGCGGGCGCGGGGCGTGGAAGGAACTGCTTGAGAAGTTCTGGAAGGACTTCAAGCCAAAGTCCGACGAAGTCATGGAAAAGAAGCCTTCGGAAGTGACCGAAGCGCTTGACGAGTTCCTGGGCGACTACCTGTTTCCGCCGCGCGAGGATGGCGGCGATCCGCGCAAATGCCCGCAATGCGAGGCGGGGCGCCTGTCCCTGCGCGGGGGGCGCTACGGCGCCTTCATCGCCTGCTCGAACTATCCCGAGTGCAAGTTCACCCGCAAGTTCGCGCAGCCGGGCGGGGCGGCCGGGGCGGCCGAAGAGGGCGAGCTTGGCAAGCATCCCGAAAGCGGCGAGCCGATCACCCGCCATTCGGGCCGCTTCGGCCCCTATATCCAGATGGGCACCGGCAAGGAGGCCAAGCGCGCCTCGATCCCCAAGGACATTGGCGAAATGACGCTCGACTGGGCGGTCAAGCTGCTGGATCTGCCGCGCACGATCGGCGCCCACCCCGAAACGGGCGAACAAATCACAGCCAGCATAGGACGTTACGGGCCATACCTTGCCCATAACGGCAAGTATGCCAAGCTGCGCTCGACCGCCGAAGTCTTCGAAACCGGAATGAACAGCGCGGTCGCCAAGCTGGCCGAGGCCGCCAATCGCGGCGGCGCCCGCACCTCGTCCGAGCCGCTCAAGACCTTCGGACCGCACCCCGAAAGCGGCGGCGAGATCAAGCTGATGGCGGGGCGCTATGGCCCCTACGTGACCGACGGCACCACCAACGCCACCCTGCCGCGCGACAAGGCGCCCGAGGACCTGACGGCGGAAGAGGCGGCGGTGCTGATCACCGAAAAGGCGGCGAAGGGTCCGGCCAAGGGCAAGGGCCGCAAGAAGGCCCCGGCGAAGAAGGCTCCGGCAAAGAAGGCTCCGGCCAAGAAGGCGGCGCCGAAGAAGAAGGCTCCGGCGACGAAGGCGGAAAAGGCGTGATGCGTCACTGAAAAACCGGCCTTCAGCTGATCTTCCTGAAGGCCAGCATCTCCTTGATCTGCCCAGAAGAGCCGGGATGAAACCCGGCCTCGTCCTGCCATTCCTTTGGGTTCCGGAACGTGCCGAACAGGATGTCGAAAATCGGCAGATCGCCGTAGTTATAGGCATGAAGCCCGCGTTGGTGGTGGACCGAGTGGCTTTCCGGCCGCTGGACGATATAGCCGAGCCATTGCGGCGTGCGAATGTTCACGTGCTGGAACATCGCGGGGAAGGTCCCGATCGAGCTGACGATGAGAGCGGCTTCTGCCGACACGCCGACGATCCAGACCAGCGACAGGGAACCGAGCAACGCCCAGCCCAGGGAATCGAGCGGGTGAAACCAGAAAGCGCCCCAGATATCGACGCGTTCGGCGCTATGGTGCATCTGGTGCGTATGGCGCCATAGCCAGTCGAAGCGGTGCATCGTTCGGTGCCACCAATAGACCCCCAGTTCATAGACAAACAGGCCGCCGACGACCTGCATCCAGAGCGGGTAGGTATCCGCCGGGATCAGGCGATACTGTCCCAGTGCGCTGTCCCACAACAGCGGCGCATAGGTGAGGATCGCGAAATAGCTGATGGTCGAGACAGTGCCGCGCAGACGCCAGCCCGGAACATCGTCAAGCCTGTGCCCGCGCCCAATATAATCGAGCAGTGCCAGGATGATGAACATGCCCAGCGCAATGTAATGATAGGTACTCATCGGCAGCACCCCACAGAAACCGCGGTTCCGATAAAGATATGCTACACCAGCTTGCCGCAGGCGACAAATCCGGCAATTGAACGCGGGGCGTGACGGGGAGCTATTCCCTGGTTACTAACCCGCCATGGCCGAACAATTCACCAAGCACCGCCAGCCCTGGAACGCCGACGAGGTCGCCAAGCTGCGCATTCTCGCGGCCAAGGGCAAGGGCCTGAAGGAAATCGCCAAGGCGCTGAACCGCAGCGAGGAATCGACCAAGGAGCGGGCGAAGCTGGACGGGATCGGGATCGCCAGGCTGCGCTAGGCCAATGAGGGCGCTGAACGTGTTTCAGCACCAATTCGGGTTTGCCAGGGAATGGACCCTGAAACAGGTTCAGGGGTACGGATAATGGGGCGATAGAGCCAAAAGTGGGGCCAGCTGCGGCCCTATTTCACCCAGTCCAGCCCGATTTCCTCATAGATTTCCTTGTCGTCCTCCCACCGCTCGTCGACCTTGACGTGCAGGAACAGGTGGACCTTCACGCCGAGCAGTTCGGTGAGTTCCTTGCGCGCCGCCTCGCCGATGGATTTCAGCTTCGAACCGCCCTTGCCCAGCACGATACCCTTCTGGCTGTCGCGGGCGATGACGATCTGCTGGTGGATTTCGAGGCTGCCGTCCTTGCGGGGGGTATAGCTTTCGGGGCGGACGATGCTGTCATAGGGCAGCTCGTCGTGGAGCTGGCGATAGAGCTGTTCGCGCGTGATCTCGCAGGCCAGCAGGCGCTCACTGGCGTCGGACACCTGGTCTTCCGGATAATGCCACGGGCTCTCCGGCATCAGCTCGGCCAGCCGCGCCTTGAGTTCGGGCACGCCGTCGCCGGTCAGCGCGGAAATGAAGAACACCTCGTCGAACTGGCCTTCGCCGGCCAGTTCCTGCGCGGCGATCAGCAGCGGTTCCTTGCGCGTTTCATCGACCTTGTTGAGCACCAGGATCTTGCGTTCGGGCCGTCCGGCCAGCGTTTCGAGGATCGGGGCGAGGTAGTCCTTTTTCTTCTTGCGGCCATCGACCACCAGCAGGATCGCATCAGCCTCGCTCGCGCCTTCCCAGGCGGCGCTGACCATCGCCCGGTCGAGCCGCCGCTTGGGCGCGAACAGGCCGGGCGTATCGGCCAGGATGATCTGCGCCTCGCCCTCAAGCGCGATCCCCATCAGCCGGGCGCGGGTGGTTTGCGCCTTGGCCGAGACGATCGCCACCTTCTGCCCGACGAGGGCATTGACGAGTGTCGACTTGCCCGCGTTGGGTGCGCCGATCACGGCAACGAGGCCGCAGTGCTGGGTCATCCGAACCTCTTCATGAATTCCTCGGCGGCAAGGGTTTCCGCCTCGCGCAGGCTTGATCCGGTTGCTTCCGCCGTACCGACGCCGTTGATGTTGACCGCGACCGTAAAGCGCGCGGCATGATCCGGACCGGAACGTTCGACCAGCCGGTATTCGGGCATCTTGCGGCGGTTGCCGGCGGCCCATTCCTGCAAGGCGGACTTGGGATGCTTGGCCTGGCCAGTCTTGCCCTTGATCACATCCTGCCACAGGCGGCGGACCATGTCGCGCGTTGCCTCGAAGCCGTGGGTGACGAAACTGGCGCCGATCAGCGCCTCCATCACGTCGCCCAGGATATTGTCGCTGTCCTGCCCGCCATCGTCGCGCGCCTGCTTGCCGAGGCGGATGTGCCCGCCAAGCCCGATCCGCCGCGCGACGGCGGCGCAGGTGCTGCCGCTGACCAGTGCGTTGAGCCGCTGCGAAAGGCGACCCTCGTTGCCTTGCTCAAGCTTGTAGAGCCATTCGCCGATCACCATGCCCAGCACCCGGTCACCCAGGAATTCGAGGCGCTGGTAATCGCGCGCCGCGCCGGTGCTGCCGTGGGTCAAGGCTTCCAGCCACAGCGGCTCGTCGACCGGTGGCCGCCCCGCCAGCGCGGTGAGGAATTCGTGGGTTTCCGGTTCCAGCACGGCGTCCTCAGAACGTGCCGCCGATACGGCTCCAGCGGGCGGCGGTGAACCAGGTCCACGGCTTGAGCCACGCGGCCCCGCCATCGGTTGACCACATCATCACCGTGGCGCGGCCGACCAGGTTGTCCATCGGCACCATGCCAATGCCGCGCCCCGGTTCCGCCGGGAAGCGGCTGTCTTCCGAATTGTCGCGGTTGTCGCCCATCAGGAACACGTGGCCTTCGGGCACAATCGCCGGGTCGGTGTTGTCCTGCGGACGCGGGCCAAGGTCCAGCACCTCGTAGGTCCTGCCTTCCGGCAGCGTTTCGCGGTAGCGGGGATAGCGGCAGACATCGGTTCCGTCGGACAGCTTGGCCGCGAAGGCCCGGGAATAGCAGCGGGTGTTGCCGCTGACCGGCACTTCGAAATCGGCGATCCGCACCTTCGGCACGGCCGTTCCGTTAAGCAGGAGCACGCCGTCCACCATCTGCACGGTATCACCCGGCAGGCCGACCACCCGCTTGATATAGTCGGTATCGCCCACCGGCGGGGCGCGGAAGATCACCACGTCGCCGCGTGCGGGAGTGTCGGCCAGAATCCGCTCGCTTGGCAGCAGCGGCAGACTGAAGGGCAGCGAGCGATAGGAAAAGCCATAGGACCACTTCGCCGCGATCAGGTGATCCCCCACCAGCAGGCGCGGCAGCATGGATTCGCTGGGGATGCTGAACGGGGCGAAAATGAAACTGCGCAGCACCGCAACAAAGATCACCAGCTTGAGCAGGAAGGCGATGAAGCTCTCCTCCTCTTTCTTCTTCGCTGGTTTTGCGGCGGTCTGCACGGCGGTCGACACGACAGGGGCCTCGGTTTCGCTCATCGCAGTTCCTTGTTGGGCGGGGCAGGGATAGTCAAGGGGCAAGGTGTATTATGGTTATGCTACAGTACGCCCGCAAGACGCACCGGCCCGACCGCTTAGGCGCTTGGCCGATGGGCCGCCGCAGGGCATAGGCGGGCGCTGATCTGGAGTGATTTGCGATGAACGAGATTGCCGCTGCGGCCTGGACAACCCTGATGGCGCTGCCGCGTCCCCGGCTGGAAGAGCTGTTTGCGGCTGCCGGAAGGCTGGAAGCGCTGTCGGCGCGGCTTGATCTGCCGGGCGGCGGCATCCGCTTCGATTGGTCAAAGACCCATCTCGACGCCGCGCATCTCGCCGCTTTCGCGCAACTGGCCGAAGCGGTTGATTTTGCTGCCCGGCGCGAGGCACTGTTCGCGGGCGAGGCGGTGAACAGCACCGAAGGGCGCGCCGCCGAGCATACCGCGCAGCGCGGGGTGGGACGGGATACCAGCACCGAAGAGGCCTTCGCGCTGCACCTGCGCACCAAAAGCCTGGTTGAGGCGATTCACCAGGGCGCCCTGGGCGAGGTAAGGCACCTGATTCACGTCGGAATTGGCGGCTCCGCGCTCGGTCCGGCGCTGGCGATCGACGCGCTGGCCCGCGACGGGGCGATGGTCGATGTCCATGTCGTCTCGAACATCGATGGCTGCGCGCTGGAAGCGGCCTTTGCGAAGTGCGATCCGCGCACCACGCTGGTCGCGGTCGCTTCCAAGACCTTCACGACCACCGAGACAATGACCAACGCCCAGTCGGCGCTGACCTGGCTGGGCGAGGGCGGGGTGAGCGATCCCTATGGCCAGGTGATCGCGCTGACCGCCAATCCGGAAAAGGCTGTCGAATGGGGCGTGGACGAAACCCGCGTCCTGCCGTTTCCCGAGACAGTCGGCGGGCGCTATTCGCTGTGGTCCTCGATCGGTTTTCCGGTCGCGCTGGCGCTGGGGTGGGACGAGTTTGCACAGCTGCTGGCCGGGGCTGCGGCGATGGACGAGCATTTCCTGAACACGGACGGTGCGGCCAACCTCCCGCTGCGCGCGGCCTTTGCCGATCAGCTCTACGTCCGCCTGCGCGGCTGCCAGAGCCGGGCGGTGTTCGCCTATGACGAGCGGCTGCGGCTGTTTCCCTCCTATCTCCAGCAACTTGAGATGGAATCGAACGGCAAGTCAGTGAAGCTGGATGGCTCGCCCGTTGATGGGCCGACGGCGCCGGTCACCTGGGGCGGAGTGGGGACCGATGCGCAGCACGCGGTGTTCCAGCTGCTGCACCAGGGCACTGGCGCGGTCCCGGTCGATTTCATAGCCGCGATCGCGCCGGGGGATGACCTTTCGCCGGATCATCACCGCAACCTCCTCGCCAACTGCTTCGCGCAAGGCGCGGCGCTGATGGCGGGCAAGGAGGCGAAGGACGCGGCGCGCAGCTATCCGGGTGACCGTCCATCCGCGACGATCCTGCTGGATGAGCTCAACGCCGCAAGCCTGGGCGCGCTGATCGCGTTCCACGAACACCGCACATTCGCCAATGCCGTGCTGATGGAAATCAACCCGTTCGACCAGTTCGGCGTGGAACTGGGCAAGGACATCGCCCGCTCGATGCTGGGCGGCGGTGCGCGGTTCGATGCCAGCACCCAGGCGCTGCTGGCCGAGGCCGGGATCCGCTGAGGAACCCGAATGGCAAAGCTGCACGGCAATCGAGGGGCGATTCAGGCCGCACCTGGATTGCTTCGCTTTGAGCACAATGACGACTTGAGGGGGGAACCCGATCGAATGGGAGCGGATGTCCCGGCATGCACCGGACCTGCCCCCCACCCTTCGTCATTGCGAGCGGCGCGGCCGCGCGGGAATCCATCGGCGGTTTAGGCGGCGACTGGGGCCTGCAATGACTCGCACGGGGCAAGTTCGTGTTCCACCAATCACACTGACCGGCAAAACCGTTTGGCAAATGCGCCCTGGCGCCGCCATATCCCGCCCCGACAGGAGCATTTCATGGCAGACTTCGAATACGACCTCTTCGTGATCGGCGCCGGTTCGGGCGGGGTCCGGGCCAGCCGGATCGCCGCATCGCACGGCGCGCGGGTGGCGGTGGCGGAGGAATTCCGCATTGGCGGGACCTGCGTGATCCGGGGCTGTGTGCCCAAGAAGATGCTGGTCTACGCATCGCACTTCGCGCACGAGCTGCACGATGCCGCGCAGTACGGCTGGACGCTGGGGGAAAGCTCGTTCGACTGGGCGAAGCTGCGCGATTTCGTCGCCAGCGATGTCGACCGGCTGGAGCGGGCCTATACCTCCACCCTGGACAGCAACAAGGTCGATCATTTCCACGAACGCGCGGTTGTGGCGGGGCCAAACACGGTGCGGCTCGCCTCGGGACGCGAGATCAGCGCGAAATATATCCTGATCGCGGTCGGCGCCTGGCCGGTGATGCCGGACGTTGAAGGCGCGGAGCACTGCATTTCATCCAACGAGGTGTTCCACCTGCCGGAACTGCCCCGCCGCGTGGTGATCCAGGGCGCGGGCTACATCGCGCTGGAGTTCGCTGGTATTTTCAACGCGCTGGGCAGCCAGGTGACGGTGGTCAACCGGTCCGACAAGATCCTGCGCGGCTATGACGAGGACATCACCGCCCGGCTGCTGCCGATCATGCAGGCGCGCGGGATCGAGTTCGGCTTCAACCGTCCGCTGAAAAGGATCGAGAAGCAGGCTGATGGCTCGTTGCTGGTCCACGCCGGGGAAGGGGAGCCGATTCCCGCCGATGTCGTGCTGGTCGCTACCGGTCGCCGCCCCAAGACCGATGGGCTGGGGCTGGAAAGCGTGGGCATTACGCTTGGCGCCAATGGCGAGATCCCGGTCGACGATTTCAGCAAGACCGCCTGCGACAGCATCTATGCCGTGGGCGACGTGACCGACCGGGTGCAACTGACCCCGGTGGCGATCCGCGAAGGCCACGCCTTTGCCGATACCGTGTTCGGCGGCAATCCGCGTTCCACAGCCTATGACGCGATTCCCAGCGCCGTATTCTCGCAGCCACCACTGGCAGGCGTCGGCCTGACCGAGGCCCAGGCGCGCGGTGCGGGGCATGAGGTGAAGATCTTCACGTCCGATTTCCGGCCGATGAAGAACATGTTCTCCGCCACCATGGAGCGCGGCTTTTACAAGCTGGTGGTCGATGGCGCGACAAACCGGGTGCTGGGCGTCCACATGATCGGCCCGGATGCGCCGGAAATCCTCCAGTCGGCGGCTATCGCGGTCAAGGCCGGGCTGACCAAGGCGGACTTCGACGCCACCGTCGCGCTGCATCCGTCGATGGCGGAAGAACTGGTGCTGATGCGCTGACGGGTGCAGCCATCCCGTTGCCATCCGCAACCGTTCGGCTAGTCTCCCCCGCAAACAACAGGGGAGAAAGCCATGCATCTGCAGGGCAAGGCCGCGCTGGTTACCGGCGGGACTGACGGGATCGGCGCGGAACTGATCCGCCAGCTGCGCGACAAGGGCGTCACCGTCATCACTTCGGGCCGTGATCCGGCGCGGGTAGAGGCGACGCGGGCCGCCGGGTTCGAGGTGGTGCAAGCCGACCTTTCGAGCGCGGTGGGCGCCGCCGCCCTGCTCAAGGCGGTCGAGGGGCGCCCCATCGACATCCTGGTCAACAACGCCGGCAGCGGCGCGGACCATGATTTCCGCGATCCTGGCGCGCCCGACATGGCGGCGGCGGATGCCTGCATCTTCCTCAACCTCAACGCCCCGATCCACCTGATCGCGGGGCTGATGCCGATGCTTCGGTCCCGCCCCGAAGCGATGATCGTCAACGTCACCTCCGGCCTCGCCATCGCTCCGCGTGCGGGCGGGCCGGTCTATTGCGCGACCAAGGCGGCGCTGCGCAGTTACAGCCAGGCCTTGCGGGTCCAGCTTAAAGACACGCCCGTCCACGTGCTCGAAGCGCTCCCTCCCGTGGTGGAAACCAAGATGACTGCCGGGCGCACCAACAAGAAGATGCCCGCCGCCGAATGCGCACGCCAGTTCGTCGCCGCAATGGAGCGCAATGCGGATGAGGCCAATGTCGGCGTGGTCAAGCTGCTGCAGGTGGTCAACTCGATCTCGCCGGCGCTCGCCCGGCGGATCATGATCCGGTTTTAACCCACCCGGTAGGGCACCACGCCGCGCCGATCAGGGTCGACCGCGATAGGGCGGTCGCTGGGGGGAAAGGCGCGCTGGTCGCAATCGGCGCGGGGACAGATGCGGCACGAGATGCCGATGGGGGTCGCCGCGCGCGGGCTGGCCAGGTCCAGTCCGTCGGCATAAACGAACTCGCTGGCGTGCTCCGCTTCGCAGCCCAGCGCCACGGCATAGCGGCGCGGCAGGCGGTCATAGCGGCCCGAAGGCTTCACCAGCCCCTTGGCCATCGAGACATAGCGCACCCCGTCCGGCGTTTCGGCCAGCTGAACCAGAATGCGGTCCGGAATCGCCACGGCCTCGTGCACGATCCACAGCGGGCAGGCGCCGCCGAACCGCGCGAACTGGAGGCGGGTCGCTGAATGGCGCTTGGTGATGTTGCCTGCCATGTCGACCCGGCAGAAGAAGAACGGCACCCCGCGCATATCCTCGCGCTGGAGCGTGGAGAGGCGGTGGCAGGCCTGCTCGAAACTGGTGCCGAAGGCCTGCGCCAGCCGGTCGATATCGTGGCGCACGGCGCGCGCCTCGGCCCGGAATCGGGCATAGGGCATCAGCAATGCACCGGCAGCATAGTTGCACAGGCCGATGAACAGCAGTTGCCGCGATGCCGCGCTGCGCAGCGCCGCGCTTTCCACCACGGCGGCAATCTCGTCCTTCAAGGCCAGGGCAGCGAGCTGGTGGGCGAGCTGGAAGCGGCGGCTTTCGACCGGCTGGGCAGGGTCGATGGTCAGGTGGCCCATTTCCGCGTCGAACGAGCGCAGGCCCGCTTGCCCGGTGTAGATCAGCGAAACTGACAGGGCATCGCGCAGATAACCTTCGATCGCTCCGGTTTCGGGCGAAAGGCCGCCCAGCCGCGCCGCCAGCGCCTCTGCCGCGTGGTCGAGGCTGTCGACGTAGTTATTGGCGAAGTGGAACCAGTCGCGCACTTCCTCCCACGGCAGGCGGGCGGCGCTGGTGCTGTCGCTGGCGAGCGCCTCGTCAACCATCTCCAGCCGCTGGCCGGTGCGGCGATAGGCCTCGTGCAGCGTGATGAAGCGTTCGGCCAGCGCCGGTTGCTGTTCGGCAAAGCGGGCCAGCTGCGCGGGATCGAGCGGTTCACCGAACAGCGGATCGGCATTGGCATCGCGCAGCGCGGCAAGGCGGCTGGCGGCATCGTCCGCCGCGACCTCACGCCAGTCGAGCGGGAAGGCGCGGCTGAGCCGTTCGACCAGCGCGGGGGTCAGCGGTCGGTCGTCGTTCTCCAGCTGCGAGAGGTAGGAGGGGCTGATCGCCAGCGAAGCGGCCAGCTCCGACTGCTTCAGGCGGCGCTCGATCCGGATCGCGCGAAGCCGGGCTCCGGCAAAGATGCGGCGCTGGTTCATGGTTCCATTCTACTTTGCAAAGTGACACTTCGCAACTTTGCAAGTTCACATTGGACTTTGCGCCAATGCGCGCGCAGGAAGAAGGCTTGGAACAGTCCGGGACGGGGAATTCAATGTCCGCAAATATCGCCGAAATGGAACGCCGCCGCGATGCCGCGCGGCTTGGGGGCGGCCAGAAGCGCATCGATGCCCAGCACGCCAAGGGCAAGCTTACCGCGCGTGAGCGTCTGGAAATTCTGCTCGATTCCGGCAGTTTCGAAGAAATCGACATGTATGTCGAACACAACTGCGTCGATTTCGGCATGCCCGATCAGGTCATCCCGGGCGACGGCGTGGTGACCGGCAGCGGCACGATCAACGGCCGGCTGGTCTATGTCTTCGCGCAGGACTTCACCGTGTTCGGCGGGGCCGTGTCGGAACGCCACGCGATGAAGATCTGCAAGGTGATGGATATCGCCATGAAGGTTGGTGCGCCGGTGATCGGCCTCAACGATTCGGGCGGCGCGCGCATCCAGGAAGGCGTCGCCAGCCTGGGCGGCTATGCCGAGATCTTTCAGCGCAACGTGCTGGCCAGCGGCGTGGTGCCGCAGCTCAGCCTGATCATGGGGCCGTGCGCGGGCGGGGCGGTTTACTCGCCCGCGATGACCGACTTCATCTTCATGGTGAAGGACAGCTCCTACATGTTCGTCACCGGCCCGGACGTGGTCAAGACCGTGACGAACGAGATCGTCACGCAGGAAGAACTGGGCGGCGCGGTAACGCACACCACCAAGACCTCGGTTGCCGATCTGGCGCTGGAAAATGACATCGAGGCGCTGCTGACCGCGCGCGACTTCTTCGATTTCCTCCCTCTCAACAACCGTGAGGAAGTGCCCGCGCGGCCGACCAACGATCCGTGGGACCGGCTGGACAACAGCCTGGATACGCTGATCCCGGCCAATGCCAACCAGCCGTATGATATGCACGAGGTCGTGCGCAAAGTGCTGGACGAAGGCGATTTCTTCGAAGTCCAGCCCGCCCATGCAGGTAACATCCTGTGCGGGTTCGGGCGGATCGAGGGGAAGACCGTGGGCGTGGTCGCCAACCAGCCGATGGTGCTGGCAGGCGTCCTCGACATCAATTCATCCAAGAAGGCCGCGCGGTTCGTGCGGTTCTGCGATGCCTTCAACATCCCGATCCTGACCTTCGTCGACGTGCCGGGCTTCCTTCCCGGCACCGCGCAGGAACACAACGGCATCATCAAGCATGGGGCCAAGCTGCTGTTCGCCTATGCCGAAGCGACCGTGCCGAAGATCACCGTCATCACCCGCAAGGCCTATGGCGGCGCCTATGACGTGATGGCCTCCAAGCACCTGCGCGGCGATCTCAACTATGCCTGGCCCACGGCGGAAATCGCGGTGATGGGCGCCAAGGGCGCGGTGGAAATCATCTTCCGCTCGGACATTGGCGATCCCGACAAGATCGCGGAACGCACCAAGGAATACGAGGACCGCTTCGCCAACCCGTTCGTTGCCGCCAGCAAGGGCTTCATCGACGAGGTGATCCACCCGCACTCGACGCGGCGGCGGATTGCGCTGGGGCTCAGGAAGCTGCGGAACAAGAGCCTCGAGAACCCCTGGAAGAAGCACGACAACATTCCGCTGTAAGGATCAGCCACCATGAAACTCGGCCGACTAAACCACATCGGCGTCGCCACGCCGTCCATCGCCGATTCCATCGTGTTCTACCGCGACGTGATGGGCGCGACGAAGATCCATGAGCCGTTTGACTTGCCCGATCAGGGCGTGAAGGTGTGCTTCGTCGATACCCCCGGTGCGGACGGCGCGCTGAACGGCACGCAGATCGAGCTGATCGAGCCGCTGCCCGGCAACGCCAGCATCAAGGGCTTCCTTGAGAAGAACCCGGCCGGCGGGCAGCACCACATGTGCTACGAAGTGCCCGACATCCACGCCGCCAAGGCTGAATTCGAGGCCATGGGCAAGCGCGTGCTGGGCGAACCCCGGATCGGCGCCCACGGGACGCTGATCTTCTTCGTCCACCCGCGCGACATGGGCGGGGTTCTGACCGAGATCATGGAAACGCCGCAGGACGGGCATTGAGTTAACCCTCTCCCCGAACCGGGGAGAGGATACGAAGGCTTGGCGGCTTGCCGCCTAGCCGAAGTTGGAGAGGGGGCTCCGGCCTCGCGGGCTGCGCACCCCTCTTCAGGCTTCGCTAGCTCCATACGGAGCAAGCTGCGCCATCCTCTCCCCGGCACGGGGAGAGGGGACAGGGAAAGGGAGTTGGAATGGCTTACGAAACCATCACCGTCGACGTCAGTGACAAGATTGCCACGATCACGCTCAACCGCCCGGAGCGGATGAACGCGTGCAGCCTCGACATGGCGGGCGAGATCAATGACGCGCTGTCGTCCGAAATGGGCGATGCGCGCTGCCTGATCATCACCGGCGCGGGGCGGGGCTTCTGTTCGGGCGCTGACCTTCAGGCGCGGGGCCAATCCTCGATTTCCGGCGGCGAGGGCAGCTATGTCGCGCTGACGCGCCATTACAACCCGCTGATGATCAACCTTGCCCGCCTCAACATGCCGGTCATCACTGCCGTCAACGGCGCGGCGGCGGGCGTGGGCTGCTCGATCGGCCTGTGCGGCGATTTCGTGATCGCGGGCAAGAGCGGCTACTTCCTTCAGGCTTTCGTCAATATCGGGCTGGTGCCCGATGGCGGCGCCAGCTGGATGCTGCCGCGCCTGATCGGCAAGGCCCGCGCCACCGAAATGATGATGCTGGGCGAGAAGATCAGCGCGGACAAGGCGCTGGACTGGGGCATGATCTACAAGGTGGTCGAGGATGCCGAGCTGCAGGCCGAGGCCCGCGCGCTCGCCACCCGGCTCGCCAATGGCCCGACCATTTCCTACGCCACGATGCGCAAGAACATCCTGGTGGCGATGGAAAACAGCTACGCCGAGCAGCTGCTCGCCGAAGCCGAGGGCCAGCGGATCGCCGGCAATTCGGCGGACGCGATGGAAGGCGGGCTGGCCTTCCTCGAGAAGCGCAAGCCCAACTTCCAGGGCAAGTGAACAATGAGCCCTCTCCCCTCGAGGGGAGAGGGTTGGGAGAGGGGGTGCGCGCACGCGCCCCTCTCCAACTCCGGCTAGGCGCAAATGCGCCAAGCCTGCGTATCCTCTCCCCGGATGGGGAGAGGGCAATGAGGTGAGAAATGGCAGATATCAACGACTGGCAGGCCGCCGCGGCGAAAGAGGTCAAGGGCAAGGACCTGACCTGGCACACGCCCGAGGGGATCGACGTGAAGCCGCTCTACACGGCGGATGACGTTACGGCCGATCCCGGCCTGCCGGGCTTCGCGCCGTTTACGCGCGGCGTGCGCGCCTCGATGTATGCGGGCCGTCCCTGGACGATCCGCCAGTACGCCGGTTTCTCGACCGCCGAGGAATCGAACGCCTTCTACCGCCGCAACCTCGCGGCCGGGCAGAAGGGCCTGTCGGTCGCCTTCGACCTTGCCACCCACCGCGGCTATGACAGCGATCACCCGCGCGTGGTGGGCGATGTCGGCAAGGCGGGCGTCGCGATCGACTCTGTCGAGGACATGAAGATCCTGTTTGACGGCATCCCCCTTGGGGAGATGTCCGTTTCCATGACCATGAACGGCGCGGTCATCCCGATCCTGGCGTTCTTCATCGTCGCGGGCGAGGAACAGGGCGTTCCGACCGAACAGCTTGATGGGACCATCCAGAACGACATCCTCAAGGAGTTCATGGTCCGCAACACCTACATCTATCCGCCCGAACCCAGCATGCGGATCATTTCGGACATTTTCGCCTACACCAGCGCCAAGATGCCGAAGTTCAACTCGATCTCGATTTCCGGCTATCACATGCAGGAAGCCGGGGCGACGCAGGTGCAGGAACTGGCCTTCACCATTGCCGACGGCATGGAATACGTGAAGTACGGCGTGGCCAGCGGGCTGGACATCGACAAGTTTGCCGGGCGCCTCTCGTTCTTTTTCGCCATCGGCATGAATTTCTTCATGGAAGTCGCCAAGCTGCGCGCCGCGCGCGTGCTGTGGCACCGGGTGATGACGAAGCTGGGCGCGCAGGACGAACGCTCCAAGATGCTGCGCACCCACTGCCAGACCTCG
Source organism: Novosphingobium sp. (assembly GCA_016719755.1). Classification (GTDB taxonomy): domain Bacteria; phylum Pseudomonadota; class Alphaproteobacteria; order Sphingomonadales; family Sphingomonadaceae; genus Novosphingobium. The sequence continues at coordinate 234,476 of JADJYM010000015.1, forward strand.
GGCGTCAGCTTGCAGGAGCAGGACCCCTACAACAACGTCATCCGCACCACGATCGAGGCGATGGCGGCGATGCTGGGCGGCACTCAGTCGCTCCACACCAACGCGCTGGACGAAGCCATCGCGCTGCCGACCGACTTCTCGGCGCGCATCGCCCGCAACACCCAGATCGTGATCCAGGAAGAAACCGGCATGACCAAGGTGGTCGATCCGCTGGGCGGGTCGTACTACATCGAGGCGCTCACCCAGGAACTGGTCGACAAGGCCTGGGAAATCATCGAGCGGGTCGAGGCCGAGGGCGGCATGGCCAAGGCGGTTGCCGCCGGCTGGCCCAAGGCAATGATCGAGGAAGCCGCCGCCGCCCGCCAGGCCCGCGTCGACAAGGGCGAAGACGTGATCGTCGGCGTCAACAAGTACCGCCTGGCTAGCGAAGACCAGCTCGAAACGCTGGAAGTGGACAACCACGCGGTGCGCGAATCGCAGATCGCCCGGCTCAAGCAGGTGCGCGCCAGCCGCGATGAAAGCGCCTGCCAGTCCGCATTGAAGGAACTGACCCACGCCGCGAAGGCCGGTGGAAACCTGCTGGAACACGCCGTGCGCGCGGCCCGCGCCCGCGCCACGCTGGGCGAGATTTCCGATGCGATGGAAGCCGTGTTCGGCCGCTATGGCACGGTGCCGACCCCGGTGAAGGGCGTCTACGGATCGGCCTATGCCTTTGACCGGCGCTATCAGCAGGTTCTCGACGGTGTTGAGGCTGTCACCACCCGGCTGGGCCGCAAGCCCCGGATGCTGGTCGCCAAGATGGGGCAGGACGGGCATGACCGCGGGGCCAACGTGATTGCCTCGGCGTTCAGCGACATGGGCTTTGACGTGACCAGCGGCCCGCTGTTCCAGACCCCCGAGGAAGCCTGCGCGCTGGCGCTGGAGAACGAGGTCGACGCGGTTGGCGCCTCCTCGCTCGCCGCCGGGCACAAGACGCTGATCCCCGAACTGATCGGCCACCTGAAAGCCGCCGGGCGCGCGGATATCAAGGTCGTCGCGGGGGGCGTAATCCCGCCGCAGGACTATGACTATCTGCGCGAGGCCGGGGTCCAGGGGATCTATGGCCCGGGTTCCAATGTGGTCGAATGCGCCGCCGACATGCTGCGCCTGCTTGGCCACAACATGCCGCCGCTCGACGAGTGAGCATATCCCTCTCCCCTTCAGGGGAGAGGTTACGAAGGCTGGGGAGCGAAGCGACCTAGCCGAAGTTGGAGAGGGGGGCATGCCCCATAGGCCGCAAGGCCCCTCTCCAAGCTACGCTAGCTCCGTTCGGAGCAAGCTGCGCTATCCTCTCCCCTGGAGGGGAGAGGGAAGGACAGGAGGTTTTTGATGACCCAGAAGCTCGAAACGCTGACGATCCACGCGGGATGCGAACCCGATCCGACCACCAATGCGCGGATCACGCCGATCTATCAGACGGCCAGCTATGTGTTCGATAGCGCCGAACACGCGGCGAACCTGTTTGCGCTCAAGGAATTCGGGAACATCTACACCCGGATCATGAACCCCACCAACGCCGCGCTGGAAGGCAAGATCGCCGCGCTGGAAGGCGGCGTGGGCGCGCTGGGGGTGGCATCGGGCCATGCCGCGCAGATGATCGTGTTCCACACCCTGATGGAGCCGGGCTGCGAGATCGTGGCGGCGAAGAAGCTCTATGGCGGCAGCCTCAACCAGCTGGCCCATGCCTTTGCCAAGTTTGGCTGGAAGACCGTGTTCGTCGATGCCGACGATCCGGCCAATGTCGCCGCCGCGATCAATGACAAGACCCGCGCGGTGTTCATCGAAAGCCTCGCCAACCCGGGCGGGGTGGTGCAGGACATCGCCGCAATTGCCGAGGTTGCCCATGCCGCGGGCGTGCCGCTGGTGGTGGACAACACCATGGCCACCCCGCTGCTGTGCCGCCCGATCGAGCACGGGGCCGACATCGTCGTCCATTCGGCCACCAAGTTCCTCAATGGTCACGGCAATTCGGTTGGCGGGCTGATCGTGGATGCGGGCAAGTTCGACTGGGTCGCCAGCGGCAAGTATCCCTCGCTCACTCAGCCCAACCCCAGCTACCACGGCGCGGTGCTGAGCGATGCGGTGGGGCCGATGGCCTTCATCATCGCCTGCCGCGTGCTGGGCCTGCGCGATCTGGGGCCGGCGCTGGCGCCGATGAACGCCTTCCTGACGCTGACCGGCATGGAAACGCTCGCCCTGCGGATGGAACGCCACTGCGCCAACGCGCTGCATCTGGCCCAGTGGCTCCAGAACCATCCCAAGGTGGCCTGGGTGCGCTATGCCGGCCTGCCGGAAGACCCCTATCACCAGCTTGCCCAGCGCTATCTTGGCGGCAAGGGTGGGGCGGTGTTCACCTTTGGCGTGCAGGGCGGGTACGAGGCCGGGGTCAAGCTCGTCTCCTCGGTCAAACTGCTCAGCCACCTTGCCAACATCGGCGACACCCGCAGCCTGATCATCCACCCGGCCAGCACCACCCACAGCCAGCTGGGCGAGGAGGAACTGATCTCCGCCGGGGCGGGGCCGGATGTGGTCCGCCTGTCGGTCGGGATCGAGCATATCGACGATATCGTCGCCGACCTCGCGCAGGCGCTCGAACAGATTTAAGCGATTGGAATAGCTAGCATGTTCAAGAAAATCCTCATTGCCAATCGCGGCGAAATCGCTTGCCGGGTGATCAAGACCGCCCGTCGCATGGGCATCCAGACCGTTGCGGTCTATTCGGATGCCGATGCCCGCGCGCCGTTCGTGCAGATGGCCGACGAAGCCGTGCACATCGGCCCGTCGCCCGCCGCGCAAAGCTATCTGATCGCGGACAAGATCATCGCGGCCTGCAAGCAGACGGGCGCCGAAGCGGTCCATCCGGGCTACGGCTTCCTGTCCGAGCGCACCTCGTTCGCCGAGGCGCTGGCGGCGGAAGGCATCGAGTTCATCGGCCCCCCGGTGAACGCCATCGCCGCGATGGGCGACAAGATCGAGAGCAAGAAGCTAGCCAAGGCAGCCGGGGTCAACGTGGTTCCCGGTTTCGTCGGCGAGATCGAGGATACCGAGCACGCGGTGCGCATCTCGAACGAGATCGGCTATCCGGTGATGATGAAGGCCTCCGCTGGTGGCGGCGGCAAGGGCATGCGCCTGGCCTATGACGAAAAGGACGTGCGCGAAGGCTTCGAGGCGACCAAGCGCGAGGGCCTGAACTCGTTCGGCGATGACCGCGTGTTTATCGAAAAGTTCATCCTCAACCCGCGCCACATCGAGATCCAGATCCTGGGCGACAAGCACGGCAACATCGTCTACCTCAACGAACGGGAATGCAGCATCCAGCGCCGCCACCAGAAGGTGGTGGAAGAAGCGCCTTCGCCGTTCGTCACCGAAAAGATGCGCAAAGCGATGGGCGAACAGTGCGTCGCCCTGTCGCGCGCGGTGGGTTACTACAGCGCGGGCACGGTCGAACTGATCGTCTCGGGCGCGGACCCGACGGGGGAGAGCTTCTACTTCCTGGAAATGAACACCCGCCTGCAGGTGGAACACCCGGTCACCGAATGCATCACCGGGGTCGACCTGGTGGAACAGATGATCCGCGTGGCCGCTGGCGAAAAGCTGGCGTTCGACCAGAAGGACGTGAAGATCGACGGCTGGGCGATCGAGAACCGCGTCTATGCCGAAGACCCCTATCGCGGCTTCCTGCCCTCCACGGGCCGCCTCGTGCGCTACAGCCCGCCGGTCGATGGCTGGACCGATGACGGCGAGGAGAACGGGCGGCGCGGCGTGGACGGTGTGCGCGTGGACGACGGCGTCTATGAAGGCGGCGAAGTGTCGATGTTCTACGACCCGATGATCGCCAAGCTGATCACCTGGGGCAAGACCCGCGACGAAGCCGCGGACAAGCAGATCGCCGCGCTCGATGCTTTCGAGATCGAGGGGCTGGGCCACAACATCGATTTCGTCTCGGCGATCATGCAGCACCCGCGCTTCCGCTCGGGCGAACTGACCACCGGCTTCATCGCCGAGGAGTATCCGGACGGCTTCACCGGCGCCGCGCCGAGCGAGGAACTGAGCCGCCAGCTCGCCGCCATTGCCGGGTTCATCGCCACCGCCGAATCCGACCGCGCGCGGCGGATCGACGGCCAGCTGGGCGACCGGCTTGAGCCGGTGCACAAGTGGGAAGTGTCGATCGATGGCGCGGACCACAAGGTCAAGGTGGGGCGCAAGAAGATCAAGGTCGATGGCGAGGAAGTGGAACTGAGCCTTGCCTACACCCCCGGCGACAAGTTTGTTGCGGCGGAAGTCGGCGATAGCGCGCTGGGTGTGAAGCTGGCGCGCACCCGTACTGGCTGGAAGATGACCACGCGCGGGCGGATCTACACCGTGCGCTGTCTGCCCCGGCGGATTGCTCCGCTGGCCCAGCACATGATCGAGAAGGTGCCGCCCGATCTTTCGCGGTTCCTGATCTGTCCGATGCCCGGCCTGCTGGTCGCGCTGCACGTGGCCGAAGGCGACAAGGTTGAGGCCGGCCAGCCGCTGGCGGTGGTGGAAGCCATGAAGATGGAAAACATCCTGCGCGCGGAAAAGTCCGCCACGGTCAAGGCCGTCAACGCCAAGGCCGGCGACAGCCTGGCGGTGGACGCAATCATCCTCGAACTGGAATAGGCAGGTGGAGCGGGTGGGGCTTGCACGCAGGTGCGTCAAGCCTCACTTCGGTGCCATGCCCAGTGTCTGGACCATCGGTTACGAACAGGCAGCGATGCCTGATTTCCTTGCCGCGCTGAAGGGCGCGGGGGTGGAAGTGGTGGCCGATGTCCGCGCCATCGCGGTCTCGCGCCGCCCGGGCTTTTCCAAGACCGCGCTGGCGGCCAGCCTGGCCGAAGCGGGGATCGAATACCGCCATTTCCGCGCGCTTGGCACGCCGGCGGATGGCCGCGCGGCGGCGCGGGCGCTTGATCGTCCGAAGCTGGAACGGATCTACGCGGGCCAGCTTGAACTGCCCGAGGCGATGGCCGCCGCCGCCCAGCTTGCCGACCTGTGCGAAACGCGCCGCGTGGCCCTGCTGTGCTATGAACGCGATCCCGGCTGCTGCCACCGCACGCTGTTGCACGAAGCGGTGCTGCCGGGCTTTGCGGTGGAAGACCTCCTGCCCTGACTGCGTCCCGAACCCGATCCGATATGGGACGACGGGGGAGCGACTAGTCCTCCACCATTGCAACGGCCCTGATCCACCCGGCGCTGGCGCCTTCGATCTTGACCGGGAAGCAGCTGACGGTGAAGCCATGCGCGGGCAGGGCGGCCAGGTTCGCCAGCTTCTCGATTTGCCAGTAGGGGCGGATGCGGCCGGCCTTGTGGCCTTCCCAGATGATTGCCGGATCGCGCGTCTCGGCCCATTTGCGCGCGGTGTGGCTGAACGGGGCATCCCATGACCAGGCATCGGTGCCAACCACCTCCACGCCGCGCTCGGTCAGCCACAGCGTCGCTTCGGCGCCAAGGCCGACCCCCTGATCGGTGAAATTGTCGGTGCCATAGACCGCCCCGGACTGGACCAGCACGATGTCGAGCGGCTGGAGATCGTGCCCGATGCGGGCCAGTTCCGCCTCCACCTCGGCCGCGCTGACTACGTGGCCGTGCGGCAGATTGCTGAAATCCAGCTTCACGCCGGGACGGAAGAACCGGTCTAGCGGGGCCTCGTCAATGGTCGGCGCGCGGCGCGCGCCATCATCGGTGGTGGAATGGTAATGCCACGGCGCGTCCATGTGGGTGCCGTTGTGGGTGGACAGGGTCAGCGTTTCCACCGCCCAGCCTTCGCCATCCGGCAGGTCAGCCTTTTCCAGCCCCGAGAAGAACAGCGCGATCTGCGCCCAGGTGCTCTCGTGCGTGGTATAGCTGATCTGCGGCAGCATCATCGGCGGGTCGGAAATCACCCGGGTGGTGATCGGGATCGAGAGGTCGATGAAAGTCGTCATGGCGCGGAGGATTGACCTCCTTTCCGTTTACGTCAATGGCTGGGGCATGAGCCTGCCCGATACCCTTTCCAGCATCCGCCGCATCGACGGCGGTTTCGCCACCACGGTCCCCGAGGACTGGATGCAGGGACGCACCTGCTATGGCGGGTTTTCCTCCGCCCTCGCGCTGGAAGCCGCGCGCGGGCTTGCCCCCGATCTGCCGCCGCTGCGCTCCGCGCAGGTCAGCTTTGTCGGTCCGCTTTCGGGCGAGGTCGAGGTGCGCGCGAAAGTGCTGCGGCGCGGGCGCAACGCCAGCTGGATCAGTGCAGAGATTACCAGCGATGCCGGGGTGGGATTGACGGCTACTTTCGTGTTCATGGGGCCGGTGGACAGTTCGCTCCACCTGCATGAGGTGCCGCTGCCCGCGAAGGTCGTGCCGGTCGAGCAGGCCAAGCCGATCCCGGAAGGGCGGGGACCCGGCTTTGCTGGTCACTTCAACCGCCGCTTCGGCCTGCCGCGCACCGATGCGCCGGAGCCCGAAATCGGTTGGTGGGTCCAGCTCAAGGACCGCGAAGGGCTCGATCCGATGGTCGAGCTGCTGCTGTGCGGCGATGCCCTGCCGCCGGGCGTATTATTCATGATGCAGAGCGCCGCGCCGATCAGTTCGATGACCTGGCTGGTCAACCTGCTGACCCCGCTGCCGGCCAGCCGCGATGGTTGGTGGTTCCTGCGCTCGGCCGGGAACTATGCGGAAAAAGGGTGCTCCAGCCAGGACATGGGCATCTGGACCGCCGATGGCGAGGCGGTGGCGGTGGGAGTGCAGTCGATCGCGTTGTTCGGCTGATGATTGCTCAAGCTGGCGCGGGCTGATTGAGCACCTTGCCCATCGCCAGCCTGAACAGCACGAACCCGACCAGCCCCGCCACGGCCGTGCCGACGTGCAGCAACCAGAACTGCGGGGTCGGCATGCTGGAATACCAGCCGCCGATCACGCCCACGATCTTGTTGGCCGAGAAGAAGGTCAGGTAATAGATCCCGATCACCGTGGCGTTGAGCGCGCGCGGGGCAACCTTGGTGAACAGCGCCAGGCTGACCGGCATGATGTGGGCAAAGCCGATCGAGTTGAACAGGTGGAACAGCAGCGGCCAACCGAGGCCGATCTTGCCGCTCCCTTGCGTCACTGCCGCCATGTAGAGGCACAGTCCGCCCGCGATCACGAAGAAACTGCCCAGGATCATCTTGCCGATCTCGTCCGGTTCCCAGTGCCCCCGGTCGGTCCGCCACTTCCAGAACAGCGCCACAGCGGCGAGCATGGCAAAGCTAAGCGCCGCGTCGATGGTGATCATGTAGGTGGTGGGCAGGGTGGTGCCGAAGAAGGTCAGCTGGAACTGCTCGTCCGCCCAGACGAGGTAGGCGTTGAAGATCTCCTGGTTGGTCAGCATCGACAGCGCCAGCACCGGGATCAGCAGCAGCAGCGCGAACAGGCGCGGCCAGTCGGCGCGGGTCATTGGCGGAGCGGGATTGCCGCTTTTCGCCGCATCGCGGCTGTCCTGCGGCAGCCACGGCCCGGCCTTGAGATAGAGCAGCAGGCCCAGCACCATGACCACGCCGGCCGTGCCGAAGCCATAATGCCAGCCCACCTTTTCCCCCAGCGTGCCCGAAATCAGCGGTGCAGCGATCACGCTGACGTTGATCGCGATGTAGAATATCTGGAACGCCATCGCCCGGCGCAGGTCGTTCGGGCCATACAGTTCGCCCACCTGGCTGGCGATGTTGCCCTTGAACAGGCCCACGCCGACAATCAGCGAGATCAGTGCGAACAGGAACATTCCCTCAAACGCCATCAGGAAATGGCCCAACGCCATCACCACCCCGCCCAGGATCAACGTGGCGCGGCGGCCCAGCCAGCGATCCGCGATCAGCCCGCCGAGGATGGGGGTAAGATAGACGAGGCTGGTGTAGTCCCCGAAGATTGCTGAGGCGAGCGGCTGGCCTTCCAGCCCTTCGTAATGCCAAGAACGCAGCCAGGCGAGACCCGCGACATTGCCGATATTTTCCGGCAGCAGCAGGTACTTGGTCATGTAGAGGACCAGCAGCGACTGCATTGAATAGTAGGAAAACCGCTCGCATCCCTCGACGAACGAGAGATAGCCGAGCCCCTTGGGATGGCCGAGGAAGGCGCGATCGTGCGCCGGTGCGTCGAGTTCGGGCGTGGCTTCGGCAGCGGTCATGGGCGGCTTCCCGTTCGTTTCGTTTGCAACGGGTTAGCGATATTGCCGCAGCGCGCAACGCATTCCGTGGATTGTGGCGATACGCACGAAATGAGGAAATGGAGGTCTGGCTAGCCCCGCAGCTGCCCGTCCAGGAACGCCGCGACATCGTCCAGCGCCACGTCCTTGGCCAGGAACGCCTCGCCGATGCCTTTCAGCAGCACGAAGGGCAGGGTGCCCGCGTCCATCTTCTTGTCGTGCAGCATGTGCCGGGTCAACGTCTGCCCGTCGCAGTTGAGGCCAAGCCCCGACAGTTCGCCCACCATGCCGAGTGCGGCGAAGTGGCTGGCGATGCGGTCGGCGCTGGCCATTGGCATCAGGCCGCGCCGGGCCGAGTAGCGGGCGGCGAGGACCATGCCCAGCGCCACGCCCTCGCCATGGAGCAGGCGATCGGAAAAGCCGGTTTGCGCTTCCAGCGCATGGCCGAAGGTATGGCCCAGATTGAGCAGAGCGCGCAGGCCCAGCGTCTCGCGCTCATCTTCCCTGACGATCCGCGCCTTGGCCGCGACCGAGTGCGCCACCGCATATTCGCGCGCGGCGGCATCGCCCTCCAGCACTGCCGCCCCATGCTCGTCGCACCAGGCGAAGAAATCGGCATCGCCAAGGATGCCGTACTTGACCACTTCGGCGTAGCCCGCCTTCAGTTCGCGCGCGGGCAGGGTGTCAAGCACGGCAAGATCGGCCAGCACCAGCGCGGGCTGGTGGAAGGCGCCGACCAGGTTCTTGCCCGCGGGGGTGTTGATCGCGGTCTTGCCGCCGACGCTCGAATCGACCTGCGCCAGCAGGCTGGTGGGCAGCTGGATGAAGTTGCAGCCGCGCTTGAGGATCGATGCGGCAAAGCCGGTGAGGTCGCCGATCACTCCGCCGCCCAGCGCCAGCACATGATCGCCGCGTTCCACTTCCTCGGCCAGCATCCAGTCGACCGTCGCGGCGAGTTGCTCCCAGCTTTTGCTCGCCTCGCCCGGCGGGAGGATCCGCCAGGCTGCCTCGTGGCCGCCCTGGTGCAGCGCGTTTTCAACCACTGGTCCCCACGCGGCGTGAACCTGCGCATCGGTGACGATCGGCACACGCCGCTTGCGCAGACGGCCGCTGCATTGTTCGACGAGCCCCGCGAGCAGGCCGGTGCCGACCCTTACCTCATAGGGCCGCCCGGCAATATCGACGGGGATCACAGCCATTGTTCAATTCCCTTGAGGACCTTGCCCACGGTGCGCGACTGCGGCCCGCTGGTGCTCATCACGTGGATCGGCGCCTGGGCATAGGCGCCTTCGCGCTCCGCTTTGAGCCGGGCGATGATTTCGCGCGGGTTGCCGCCGCGCAGCAGCGGGCGGGTATCCTTGCGCCCGACCCGTTCGACCAGCGTGTCGACATCGCTGTCCAGCCAGACCGCGATTCCATCGCGCAGGATCAATGCGCGGGTTTCGGCATTGACGAAAGCGCCGCCGCCAGTGGCGATGATCTTGCGGCGTTCCGCCAACGGCCCATCCAGCAGGCGCGCGATCACCCGCCGCTCGCCATCACGGAAATAGGGTTCGCCGTAAGTCGCAAAGATCTCCGAGATCGACATCTGCGCGGCGCGCTCGATTTCTTCGTCGGCATCGACGAAGGGCATGTGGAGCAGGCCGGCCAGCTTGCGCCCGACGCTTGATTTGCCCACGCCCATCATGCCCACCAGCACCACGGGGCGATCGATCCGCTGGGCCAGCGTTTCGATCTCGGTGGGGGTCAGCGATAAGGAAGCGTCATGGTCCATTGCGGCTTTGCCTATAGTTGGGCTAGTCCCCAGCGCAAGCATCGGGGAACGAGGTTCGCGTGGCATTGAGATTGCGCAAGGCAGGGCTGATCGCGGGCGTGGCGGCTGTGGGGCTGGCGGCGCTGCTGGGTTGGGCCTGGGCCGATGGCGGCGAACAGCCGCTGCGCCCGGTCAGCGAACCGGTGACGATTCCGGGGGCAAGCCGGTGAGCTTGCGCATGAAACGGTTCGGCCTGATTGCAGCCGGGGCTGCGCTGGGGCTTACTTCGGTCTGGGCGACCGCGCAGGATGCGCCCGAATCCCTGCTTCCGCCGGGATTTGACCGGCCCAAGTCCAGCGCTTCGCCGCGCCCGGCAGCCAGTCCAGCGGGCAGCGGTGGATCGGTTTCGGTGCCGGTGGTTCAGCAGTTGCCAGGTAGCGGCGCTGCCAGCAGCGGTGCCGCGCCGACACTTTCCTCTGGCGTCAGGGTGCCGACACTCAAAGAGCTTGAGGCGATGTCGCCGGACGAGCTTGACGAGGCGCTGGGGCTGAAGCCCAAGTTCGATATGCCAGCCGCCGCGCGTCGCTCGATGAAGCAGATCGGTGTGCTGGGTCTGGACGAGGGCGGATTCGCCGCCGGTTCGCTGGCCGGTCAGAACCCGGCGCTGGTCAAGGCCGCGCTCGATGGCAACAGGGGGCAGCTGGTTTCGCGCTGGGGGCACATCCTGCTGCGCCGCGCGCTGGCCTCGCGGCTGGATGCGCCGACAGGCATGAACCCGGCAGACTTTGCCGCCGCGCGCGCCGCCCTGCTGCTCCGCATGGGCGAGGGCGAGGCCGCGCGCGCGCTGGTCCAGGATATCGATGCGGGCAACTACACCCCGGCGCTGACCCAGGCGGCGATCGATGCCTTTGCCTTCACGGCCGATGTTACCGGGGCCTGCCCGGTGGTGATGGTTCACGGCGGGGCGCGCAAGGATGCCGATTGGCGCGTGCTGCGCGGCGTCTGCGCGGCGTTTCAGGGCGATGGCGCGGCGGGAATGGCCCAGCTTGACCGACTGCAGAACGAAGGCGCCTGGCCCAAGATTGATATCCTGCTTGCGCAGAAATACGCCGGTGCCGCGGGCAAATCGCGGCGCGCGGTGAAGATCGAATGGGACGGGGTGAACGACCTGAATCCCTGGCGCTATGCCCTGACCATCGCGGTCGGGCTGGAGCCGCCGGCGGAACTGATCAAGGCGGCGCCGATCCGCTACACCTATGCCGCCGCGACCGCGCCGATGCTGCCGCTGGCGACGCGCGCGGCGGCTGCGGACCGCGCCGGGGGTCAGGGTATCCTGTCGTCAGCGGCAATGGTCGATCTTTACGCACAGATCTATGCGCAGGACGACATTACGGGCGACTGGGCCGCCAACGCGACAACGCTGCGCAATGCCTATGTCGCGGAGACGGCCGAGGCGCGGATGGCGGCGATGCGCCAGTTGTGGGACGGCGGGGCCGAACCGCAGACGCGCTATGCGCGGCAAGTCCTCACCGCCTATGCGGCGGCGCGCATGCCGGTCAGCGGGGATTTCGCCGCCGACGCGCCGGACCTTGTCGCCTCGATGCTTGCCGCCGGGCTTGATGCCAATGCCCTGCGCTGGGCGCCGCAGGCCGATGCGGGATCGCTCGCCTGGGGGCAGCTCGCGCTGGCGGCGCCGCAGCGCTCGACTCCGGTCGACGGCGGCGCGCTGGACGGTTTCCATGGCAACGATGAAAGTGCGGACTACCGCAAGTCGCGGTTCCTGCTGGCCGGCCTGATGGGGCTGGGGCGGGTCGATCAGAACGCGGCGCGCGATTTCGCGGCTAAGCTCGATCTCGATTTCAACCGCCAATCGCGCTGGAGCAGCCTGATCGAGCAGGCGGCCGATGCCAACAATCAGGCGCTTGTCGCGCTGCTGGCGGGGCTTGGAATGCAGGGCAACGGGTGGGACCGGATGACCGCGATGCACCTCTACCACATCGTTTCCGCGCTTAATCGCGTGGGCCTGACCGCCGAGGCGCGGATGATCGCGGCCGAGGCGGTGGCAAGGGGCTAGGCCCTGTCAGCCGCGATCGAGGCCTTTCTGGCCATGCTCGCAGCAGAGCGGGGCGCTGCGGCCAACACGCTGGCCGCCTATCGCCGCGATCTTGAAGGCGCCGAAGCGGAGATCGGCTCTCTGGTGGCGGCGGATGGCGCGGCACTGGCGCGTTTGAGCCATGCCTGGTCGGTGCTGGCGCCATCGAGTCTTGCCCGCAAGAGCTCCGCGCTGCGCCAGTGTTTCGGCTTTCTGGTCGACGAGGGCTGGCGGGCCGACGATCCGTCCGCCGCCCTGCCGCGCGCGCGCAGCCGCCGTCCCCTGCCGCGCATCCTTTCCCATGCCGAGGTCGAGGCGCTGTTTGCCCGGGCCGAGGAAGAAGCGGCGGGCGACCGGCGCGAGGCGGTGCGCCTGCTTACCCTGCTTGAGCTGCTTTACGGGTCGGGCCTGCGCGCGACCGAACTAGTGTCTCTGCCGCTGGCCGCGGTGCCGCGCGATGCGCCGTTCCTTAACGTGACCGGCAAGGGTGGACAGCAGCGCATGGTGCCGGTGGGCAGCCGCGCCCGCGCCGCCCTGTCGCGCTGGACCGCGCTGCGCGGGGAAGGGGGGCGGATGCTGTTCCCCTCGCGCGGGGAAAGCGGGCACCTTACCCGGGTCAGGCTGTTCCAGCTGCTGCGTGAACTGGCGGGCAGGGCGGGGCTTGACCCCGAAAAGGTCAGCCCGCACGTGCTGCGCCATGCCTTTGCCACCCACCTGCTGGAGGGCGGCGCGGACCTGAGGGTGCTCCAGACCCTGCTTGGCCATGCCGACATCGCGACCACGCAGATCTACACTCATGTCGATTCGGCGCGGCTGGTGGCGCTGGTCAATGCCCGCCACCCTCTTGCCGTCCGCCCCGCGCGCGGCTAGCGCGGAACCCATGATTTCCTACCTAGAGTTCGAAAAGCCGGTTGCGGCGCTCGAGGCCCGCATTTCCGAGCTTCGCCAGACGGCGGCACAGGGCGACGTTGATCTCGCCTCCGAGATCCGCCGGCTCGAAATGAAGAGCGCGGACCTGCTTGCCAGCACGTACAAGGCGCTGACGCCGTGGCAGAAGACCCAGGTGGCGCGTCACCCGATGCGGCCGCATTTCTGCGATTTCGTCAGCCTCGGCTTCGAGGACTTCATGCCGCTGGGAGGCGATCGCTACTACGGCGACGACCAGGCGATCATCGGCGGCTTCGCGCGGCTGAAGGGCCGCCGGATCATGCTGATCGGCCATGAAAAGGGCAACGACACCCAAAGCCGCATCCGCCACAACTTCGGCATGGGCAAGCCAGAGGGCTATCGTAAGGCGATCCGCCTGATGGAAATGGCCGGGCGCTTCGGCCTGCCGGTGGTGACGCTGGTCGATACCTCGGGCGCTTTCCCCGGCGTCGAGGCGGAAGAGCGCGGCCAGGCCGAGGCGATTGCCCGATCGACCGAGGCCTGCCTTGGTCTGCCGGTGCCGATGGTTGCCGCCGTGGTGGGCGAGGGTGGATCGGGCGGCGCGGTGGCGCTGGCCAGCGCCGAGCGCGTGCTGATGCTGGAACACGCGGTCTATTCGGTGATCTCGCCCGAAGGCTGCGCCTCGATCCTGTGGCGCACCTCGGAAAAGGCCGCCGACGCGGCCGAGGCGATGAAGGTTACCGCGCAGGATCTGCTGTCGCTTGGCGTGATCGACCGGATCGTCAGGGAACCGGTGGGCGGAGCGCACCGCGATCCCGCCGCCGCGATCGGTGCGCTGACCAGCGCGATCGACGAAGAGCTGACCCAGCTCTCGACCCTGCCCGCCGCAAAGCTGCGCGCCCGGCGCGAGGAACGCTTCCTGCGCATCGGCGAAGGGTGAACGCCTCTGGAACTTAGCGGTTTGCAGCGCGTTGCTTACGTCGTAACGTGCCGCTAACCATAAGTTTCAGGAGGTTATATGTCGCGCAGCTCCAATCCGGCCGGGCGCCTGCTGGCTTCTGCCGCGCTGCTTGCGCTGGCCATCTCGCCGGTGTCTCTTGGCGCGCAGACCGCCGCGCCCGTCCAGTCGATCAGCGCGAAGGACAAGGAAGCGGGCGCCAAGGCCCATCCCGAGCTGGTTGCCGAATTCGGCGGGGCGCAGACCGGCACCCAGGCCGCCTATGTCGAGGCGGTGGGCAAGAATATCGCCGTCCAGTCGGGCCTCAGCAATGCGAAGGGCGATTTCACTGTCACCCTGCTCAATTCGCCGGTCAACAACGCCTTCGCTATTCCCGGCGGCTATATCTACACCACCCGCCAGCTCGTCGCGTTGATGAACAACGAGGCGGAACTGGCCGCGGTGCTGGGGCACGAGGTTGGCCACGTTGCCGCCCGCCACGCCAACAAGCGGCAGAGCGCGGCGACCAAGAATACCCTGCTCGGCGCGGGCCTGGCGATTCTTTCGGGTGTGCTGCTGGGCAACAGCCAGATCGGCCAGGTGCTGCAACAGGGCTTTCTTCAGGGGTCGCAGCTGCTGACCCTGCGTTATTCCCGCGCCCAGGAAACCGAATCGGACAATCTGGGCGTCGAATACCTGCGCAAGGCTGGCTACGATCCGCGCGCGATGTCGACCGTGCTGCAAAGCCTGGCGAATCAGAATGCGCTGGATGCGCGGCTGATGGGCACCACGAATCAGGTCCCGGCCTGGGCCTCTACCCACCCTGACCCCGCATCGCGGGTGCGCGCGGCGCTGACCCGGGCGGGAACGAACGCCAAGGGGCTGACGAATCGGGACCTGTTCCTCAGCCGGATTACCGGGCTGACCTATGGCGACGATCCCAGGCAGGGGGTGGTCGATGGGCGCAAGTTTACCCATCCGGACCTTCGCCTTTCGTTTGAAACCCCGAACGGGTTCTACATGGTCAACGGCACCCGCGCGGTGGCGATTACCGGGCAGTCGGGCAAGGGCCAGTTTGCCGCCGGGCAGTTCAGCGGCGATCTTGACGCTTATGTACGCGCAGCCTTTGCCGGGCTTTCCCAGTCTGGCCAGGCGGCAATCGATCCCGGTGCGATTGAAAAGACCACGGTGAACGGCCTGCCTGCGGCCTATGCGACGGCGCGGGTGGCATCGGGGAACAGTCAGGTCGATGTCACGGTCTTCGCTTACCGGTTCAGCGATACCCAGGCCTACCATTTCGTGACCATGGTTCCGGCCGGAACGGGCGCGCTGTTCAACGCGATGTACGGATCGATGCGCCGGATCAGCGATAGCGAAGCGGCGGCGGTGAAGCCGCGCAAGCTGGTGGTCGTGACTGCCAGGAAAGGCGACACCGTGAAATCGCTGTCCGCGCGGATGGCCTATACCGATGCGCCGCTTGACCGGTTCCTGGTGCTCAATGGCCTGTCCGCCACCAGCGCAATTGCCGAAGGCCAGAAGGTCAAGCTTGTAACCTATTGATCGCGCGTCTGCCGCGCACAGCAAAGGGGCGGCAGGTTTCCCTGCCGCCCCGATGTTTTCAGCCGTCAGGCTTCGATTACGCGGCCGAAGCGTTGGCCGTCGACATCGCACCCGAGGTGGTGTTGAAGGTGGTCTGCAGTTCGCTGCCCAGGCCCTGCATCGCGGTGATCGCGGCAACGGCGATAAGAGCGGCGATCAGGCCGTATTCGATGGCGGTGGCACCAGCTTCGTCGCGGAACAGCTTGTTGATGAACTTCATGGTCAGTCTCCTGTTTGGCAGTCTTCAGTTACCCGGCTCTTTCCCTGTTACCCGGATCGAGCAATGACCGGACTAAGGGTGAGTTCTTGAAATTTACTTAACCGGCATTCGCATTTTGTATTGCTGCCGAAGTCTTGCTGGACACGTTGGTCCAGGTGAGCTGGCTCTCGCTCGCGAAGTTCTGCAGAGCAGTCATCATCGCAAGAATGATGAGCGAGCAGATAAGCCCCATTTCGATCGCGGACGTGCCGCGAACGTCACGGAACAGCCTTTTGAGAATGCTCGTCATCGTTTCCCATCCCCGCAGATTTCGGGCAGTGTTGACCTGACTAACGGGTTCATCCCTAAGAATTGGTTTAAGCCTGCGCACGACATGCAAAAAAATCCGACAATGATCCCGGTGGTCGCGGCCGCCCTGCTCGATGGCTCCGGGCATGTCCTGATGCAGCAGCGCAGGTTTTCGGGCCGTCACGGCGGCCTATGGGAATTTCCGGGGGGCAAGGTTGAACCCGGGGAAACGCCCGCGCAGGCGCTGGTGCGCGAACTGGGCGAGGAACTGGGGATCACGGTCGATCCCGGAGCGATCGAGCCGCTGACCTTCGCCGCGCTGCCGGACGATCCGGTTGTCCTGATGCTTTACACTTGCACCCGATGGGACGGGGAACCCGTCTGCCTTGATGGCGAGGCAATCGGCTGGTTCACGCTCGATCAGATATTCGCACTGCCGATGCCGCCCCTCGACGTGCCGCTTGCGCGGGCGTTGAACAATGTGATCGCGACAGCGAATTAGGCCCTTGCCAAGCTTGGATCACCTGCCTATTGGCGCCTCTCCAACGCGCCCGTAGCTCAGCTGGATAGAGCATCAGACTACGAATCTGAGGGTCGGACGTTCGAATCGTTCCGGGCGCGCCATTTGCAAAAAGACCGCCCTCCGCATGGAGGGCGGTCTTTTTGCAAATGGCCGTGCAGTGCGCCCCGGATCAGGTGGCGTAGCCGATCGCGGCGATACCTGCCCCAGCCACCAGGGCTCCGATGATCGCTCCCGGCAACCAGGGCAGGCCATGGCGCTGCCACTCGCGCGCGGCCATCGCGTGGCCCAGCAGCAGCGGGATGAAGTAGTGATAGAGGTAGAGCACCCGCATTCCGTCCAGGTATTGCAGCACCGCCATGTTGGCGATCCACGCCGCCAGCAGCATCGCGCGCGGCGGATCGCCGCGCAGGCGCGATGGCAGCAGGCTGGTCAGTACGCCGAGCAGTGAAACGAGCCAGGCGGCAAGGTTGGGGACCAGGCCGATCAGTTCCTCATACCCCGGGCGGCGGTCGGCGCGATAGAGGATCGTACCGCGCGCCAGCAGCCACTGGGCCGGGTGCGAGCCATTGGCATCGGCGGCGGGAGTGATCGCCAGATCGTTGGCCATGTAGCGGCGGTAATCGGACAGGCCTTCGAGCGCCCCCCTGAGGTCGCGCCCGCCGCTCTCCAGCGTGGCCGCATGGTGCGGCGAGAGGAACCGCGCATTGTCCCGGCCGACCGCCGTGGCGGGATCGGGGGGGAGGGGGCTGAGTGCGTGGAAGGCGGCGAAGGTGAGCGCCAGCGCGGCAAGGCCTCCGCCCGCGCCCGCGCCCGCCTGGCGCAGCAGCAGCGCCCAGTCGCGGCGGCGCAGCGCGGGCCAGAGCAGGATCAGGCCGATCAGGCCCGTCACCAGTCCATTGGCCCGGACCAGCGCGGCGCAGGCGATGAACAGGCCGAACAGTGCAAAATGCCGCGCTTTGCCGCTGCGCCATGACGCCAGCGCGGCCAGCAGCGCGGCGAGGATGAAGGCCATCTGGAAACTGTCGAGCTGGGCTGAACGCAGTTGCACCAGCAGCGCGGTGTCGGCTACGAACAGCAGCGAAAGCAGGGCGCCTGCCCGCGCGCTTGCCGTCAGCTGGATCATCAGCAGGCAGAACAGGCCTGCGCCGATCACGCCGAACAGCGCCGGGGCGAGGCGCGGGCCGCGATAGTCGAAGCCCGCCGGCATGGCTTCTGCGGGAATCGCGCGTTCAGCCCCGACCTTCTGCCAGTCCGCGCCTGCGTTGAGCCCGCTGGCCATGTCTCCCCCCGCGATCAGCATGATGCCGAGCGGCGGGTGCGAGGCGAACTGGGTGCGCCCCTCATGAAAGCGGGCGGTCGAGGCGATATAGTAGGTTTCGTCCCAGACCGGGGCCTGGACCCGGCCCAGCTGGACGAAGCACAGCACCGCCATCACCGCCATGACCAGCGCCGTGGCAAGCGTCCGGGGATGGCGGAGCAGGGGGGCTATTGCCGCTCTCACGCAGGATGCTTGCGAAACAGCACGGCAGGCTCGGTCACCCCGGCAAGCTGGCGGTCATCAGGGCCATAGAGCAGTGCCTGGGGCGGCGCGTCAGCGATCCGCAGCGGATCGGCCTCGTAATTGGCGGCGGCCGGTGTGTCGGCAAAGCGGAAATGGGCGTTGCCGATGGCGAGCCAGCCGCCGGGTTCCAGCACCTCGTCCAGCGCGGCAATGCCTTCGGCAAATCGGGCGAAAGGAAGTACGGTGCTGCAGCTGGCGGGGCGTCTGGCCTCCAGCTCACCGTGGCGGAACACGGCCATGGCCAGCACCGCGTCGAACCTCTCGCCCGGATCGGGCGCGGCGGCCTGGCGATAGACGGAGCGGGGATCGCGGTCCGCTGCGCGCGCCTTGCCGAGTGCCCGGCGGTTGAGATCGATCCCGGTGATCCGCGCCAGCGGCAGGCGGCGGCGCAGCGCGCGCACTTCCGCCCCGCTGGAACAGCCGAACGACAGCAGGCGAGGGGCTTCGAGATCCGCCAGCCGCTCGGCCAGCGCGTCGAACAGGGTGGGGTAGCGATCCTCGGAAGTATCGGGGAAGGGCTGGAACAGTTGCCCCGCCTCGGCGTGCCGCAGCCGCGCGATCTCGCGCAGGTCCGGATCGACCGTTCGGCGCAGCCAGCGGCCCAGCGCCATGCCCCCCGGCACCAGCCGCGCCGCCATGCGCAGCGGCTCAAGGCGATCGCGATGCTCGGCGGCGGGGTCCATGCCCGCGCCATCCCATATTGCCGCGCGAAGGGAAAGGGTGTGCGCGGCGCGATCTTCGGTGGTAACCTTGCCGCGATGACCGAAGCCACTTCCTCTGCCAAGCAGGACCCGGGCGAGACGCGATCGGTCTGGCGCTTCGTCAGGGCCACCCGCGCGCATGTCGTAATCGATGCCGCCGCCTATTTCGCGCTCATGCAGGAGGCGATGCTGAAGGCCCGTCAGCGGATCCACATGATCGGCTGGGACTTCGATACGCGGGTTCGGCTGGGGCCGGGCAGGCGGTGGTGGAATGGGCCCAGCCGTAAACGCCATCCGGCCCGCCTAGGTGCCTTTGTAGTATGGCTCTGCCGCCGTAGACCCGGTTTGCAGGTTCGTGTGCTCAAGTGGAATTTCGGGGCGCTGAAGTTCGTTTTCCGGGGCTCGATGGTGCTCGATCTGGTGCGTTGGTATTTCCAGCGGGGGATCGCCTTCAAGTTCGATTCAGCCCATCCTCTGGGTTGCAGTCACCACCAGAAGATCGTGGCGATCGACGACAGTTTCGCGGTTTGCGGCGGAATCGACATGACGTCCGATCGCTGGGACACGCCCGAACATCTGGAAAACGATCCCCGCCGACGCCGTCCCTATGGTACCCGGCTCTACGGTCCGTGGCACGATCTGACCATGATGGTCGAGGGGGAGGCCGCGGCGGCGCTGGCAGAACTGGGCCGCAAACGCTGGCTGCGGGCCGGCGGGTCTCCGCTTGATCCCTGCGTTCCTCAGCCGGAGACCGCCTGGCCGGACCGGCTGCGCGCGGAATTCCGCGATGTCGAGATCGGCATCGCCCGTACCCGCGCCGCCTGGCGCGATGCGGATGAAGTGCGCGAGATCGAGGCGCTGTTCGTGGAACATATCCTGCGGGCGAAGCACTTCATCTATGCGGAAAGCCAGTACTTCGCCTCGCGGGCGATTGCCGAGGCGATTGCCGAGCGGTTGAGCCAGCCAGCTCCGCCCGAGATTGTCCTGATCAATCCGGAAAGCGCCGATGGGTGGCTTGAACAGACCGCGATGGATGGCGCGCGGGTGCGGCTGTGTCACGCGATTTCCGAGCGCGATCCGGCTGGAAGGTTTCGCATCTTCATGCCCTATAACGCTGCTGGAACAGCAATTTACGTTCATTCCAAGACGATGATCGTGGATGACGAGATCGTCCGGATCGGCTCGGCCAACATGAACAACCGCTCGATGGGGCTCGATTCGGAATGCGATCTGTTCATCGACGCGGCGCGGCCGGGCAATGGCCATGCGATGCCCGCGATCAGGCGATTGCGGATCAACCTGCTGGCCGAACACACCGGCCTTGCCCGCGAGGCGGTGGAGGAAGCGCTCGAGCTGAAACCGTCGATGATCGCCCTGATTGAGTCCGCCCCCCGCAATGGCAAACGGCTGGAACCTTTTGTCTTGCGTCCCCTCGCCGAAGCGGAGAAAGCGGTGGCCGACCAGGCGCTGTTCGATCCCGAACGCCCGGAGGAACTGTTCGAGCCCTTCAGTCAGAAGCGCGGACTGTTCCGCCGCGGCGGCTTTCTGCGGCGCCCGAAGTGAGGAAGAGGACTTGCCCATGAGCTGCGAGCACGACAGCCACGATGAAGGCCCGATGGCCAAGCTGCCTGTGCCCAACGAGGTTCAGGAGGCAATCCGCACCTTGCTGCGCTGGTCGGGCGACGATCCGGCGCGCGAAGGCCTGGTTGATACGCCCGCTCGCGTCGCCCGCGCCTGGAAAGAGTATTGCCAGGGATACGACGAGGACCCGGCCTACCATCTCTCCCGCCAGTTCGAGGAAGTGGGCGGCTATGATGAGCTGGTGCTGCTCAAGGACATTCCGTTCCAGTCGCACTGCGAACACCACATGGCGCCGATCACCGGCAAGGCGGCAATTGCCTATATGCCGCGCAACAGTGTGGTGGGTATCTCGAAGCTCGCCCGCGTGCTCCACGGCTTTGCCCGTCGGCTGCAGATTCAGGAGCGCCTGACCGCCGAGGTCGCGCAATGCATCTGGGACAACCTCAATCCGCACGGTGTTGCCGTGGTGATCGAGGCGCAGCATGGCTGCATGACCGGTCGGGGGGTTAAGACTCCGGGCGTTTCGATGGTCACCAGTCGCCTGCTGGGCTGCTTCCTTGAGGATTCGCGCAGTCGCAAGGAAGTGCTCAGCCTGATGGGCTATTGAGCAACGCGGTTCGGCTCCAAGCAATTATCTTGCTTTTCGCTGCAATGCATACTATCTGCAGCCCAACGATCGGCGCGCGGGCCTTGTTCCGCCGCAGTTCAGGGTAGCGTGAGGTCGGCGTTTCCACGCCAGACTTGCCCGGACTTACGGTCGCCGAAATCGCCTGAAGCCGCCTTTTTCACGCAGGGTCGCATCGAACGACACCTCGCTTCGCGTTGCGCATTTTGCTGCGCGCGCGCCGCTTCAATTTGAGAGTTTTCCATGTCCTATTTTTCCGATCTTGGCCTTGCCGAGCCTTTGCTGCGCGCGCTTGAAACCAAGGGCTACACCGATCCCACCCCGATTCAGCGCCAAGCCATTCCGGCCCTGCTGCAAGGCCGCGACCTGATGGGCATTGCCCAGACCGGCACTGGCAAGACCGCCGCGTTCTCGCTGCCTTCGCTCCATCGCCTGGCAGCGAATCCCAAGCCGCGCAGCAATGCTTCGTGCAGGATGCTTGTGATGTCGCCAACGCGCGAACTGGCCGCCCAGATCGCCGAGAACATGCGCGGCTATGCCCGCTACCTCAACCTATCGGTCCAGTGCGTGTTCGGCGGCATTCCCGTCGGCAAGCAGGCCCGCGCCCTGGTGCCGGGTTGTGACGTTCTGGTTGCCACTCCCGGCCGTCTGCTCGACCTGATCGACCAGCGTGCGCTGACCCTCCGCAATGTCGAGATCTTCGTGCTCGACGAGGCTGACCAGATGATGGACCTCGGCTTCATCGTGCCGCTCAAGCGGGTGGCGAACCTGCTGCCCAAGGACCGGCAGAGCCTGTTCTTCTCCGCCACCATGCCCAAGGCGATCGCGGACCTGGGCAAGCAGTTCATTTCCAACCCGGTGCGCGTCGAAGTGACCCCGCAGGCCAGCACGGCCGAGCGGGTCGATCAGTTCCTGACCTACGTCAACCAGTCGGAAAAGCAGGCCCTGCTGACGCTCAAGCTGCGCCAGGGGCTGGCCGATCAGTCGATTGACCGGGCGCTGGTATTCACCCGCACGAAGCACGGCGCTGACCGTGTGGTTCGCCACCTGGCGACCGCTGGCGTCAATGCCGCCGCGATCCACGGCAACAAGAGCCAGGCTCAGCGCACCGCCGCGCTGCTGGCCTTCCGCAAGGGTTCGACCCCGGTGCTGGTGGCAACCGACATCGCCGCGCGCGGGATCGACGTTTCGGGGGTGAGCCACGTGTTCAACTTCGAGATGCCGAACGTGCCCGAACAGTACGTCCACCGCATCGGCCGCACCGCGCGCGCCGGAGCCGACGGCATCGCGATCAGCTTCGTCGCCCCGGACGAGAAGCCCTACCTGCGCGATATCGAACGCCTCACCGACGTGAAGCTTATGCCTCAGCCGCTGCCCGAGGATTTCCAGAAGGAAGCCGCCCGCCTGCCGCTGCCGGTCCGCAAGCCGGCCGAAATGGAGCAGGATGCCCGCCGCGACGAACGCGATGCGCGTGGGCGCGGCGGTGCCGGTGCAAAGCGTGGCGGACCTTCCGGCCGGAACGGCAACCGCGCTCCGGGCGGGCAGGGCCGCGATGGCCGCTCGCGCGATGCGCATCTGCGTATTGATCGCGATGCCGCCGCGCCTCGCACAACCTGGGCGCCTGCGGTCAACCCCGATGAGCGCACCGAACGCGCGGGCGACCGCCGTCCGGCAACCGCCCAGCCGCCGCGCCGCGATGCGCGCAGCACCGCCCCGCGCGGTGAAGGTCGTCCGGTGCGACAGGGCGACGGCGGCCAGCCGCGCCGTGCCGAGCCGCGCGGTGATGGCAGCCGCGCCCCGCAGCGCAGCGGCGGGGATCGCCGCAGCTTTGGCGGACGCAGTGGCGGCCAAGGGCGCTAAACCGCCCTTGTTGCAAAACGCATGAAAAAGGCCCCCGTGTCAGCCGACGCGGGGGCCTTTTTTGCTGGTCAGTCCGTCAGCCTCAGAGCTGGTCGAGCATGTATTCGGCCGAGCTCACCTTGAACTCGCCCGGTCCTTCGACGTGGAGCTGTTCGACCACGCCGTCGTTGACTACCATCGAGAAGCGCTGGCCGCGCTTGCCCAGGCCAAAGCCGCTGCCGTCCATGGTCAGGCCCAGCGCTTCGGCGAAATCGCCGTTGCCATCGGCCAGCATGGTCACGTCGCTCGACCCGGCGGCCTTGCTCCACGCGCCCATCACGAAGGGGTCGTTGACTGCGGTGCAGGCAATTTCGTCAATGCCCTGCGCCTTGAGGTCGGCGGCCTTTTCGACATAGCCGGGCAGGTGCTTGGCCGAGCAGGTCGGGGTAAAGGCCCCCGGGACCGAGAACAGCGCCACGCGCTTGCCTTTGAAATAATCCGCCGACTGGACCGCTTCCGGCCCGCTTTCGCCGGGTACCACGAGCTTCACGTCGGGCAGCTTGTCGCCAACTGCAATGGTCATCGCTTCGTCTCCTGTCATCGCACAACTTGCGAATCTGTCGCAGGATATAGGCAGGCAGACGCGGGCGGCAACGGTTTGGCTTGGCAAAATTCACTTTGGCGGGAAGCAGACCCGCTTCGCCAATTGCATATAAAGATATCGTTATGTTTGCTTCCGGGCAGGCAAGCGGCTAAGGGCGGCGCTATCCAAGGTGCCGCCCTACGTGCGTCCGGGCCGGACACCGCCGCTTTTCATTCAGGAGTTTGCCCGTGGCCACTGTGCTCGATGCCGCCAAGGATTACGTAATTGCCGACATCGGCCTGGCCGGATTCGGCCGTGCGGAAATCGCCATTGCCGAAACCGAAATGCCTGGCCTGATGGCCCTGCGCGAGGAATTCGGCGCTTCGCAGCCGCTGAAGGGCGCGCGGATCACCGGTTCGCTGCACATGACGATCCAGACCGCCGTGCTGATCGAAACGCTGGTTCACCTTGGCGCCGAAGTGCGCTGGGCCACTTGCAACATCTACTCCACCCAGGATCACGCCGCCGCCGCGATCGCTGCTGCGGGCATTCCGGTGTTCGCGGTGAAGGGCGAGACGCTGGCCGAATACTGGGACTATGTCGGCTCGATCTTCGATTGGGACGATGGCACCGGGCGCACTGCCAACATGATCCTCGACGATGGCGGCGATGCTACCATGTTCGCGCTGTGGGGTGCGCGGATCGAAGCTGGCGACACCATGCCCGAACCCGCCAATGCCGAGGAAATCGAATTCCAGCGCGCGCTCAAGGAATTCATCAAGCGCAAGCCCGGCTACCTCACCATGTCGGTTGCGCACATCAAGGGCGTGTCGGAAGAAACCACCACCGGCGTCCACCGGCTCTACCAGATCGCAAAGGATGGCAAGCTGCCGTTCCCTGCGATCAACGTGAACGATTCGGTCACCAAGTCGAAGTTCGACAACCTCTATGGCTGCAAGGAATCGCTGGTCGATGCGATCCGCCGCGCGACTGACGTGATGCTGGCAGGCAAGGTCGCCTGCGTGGCCGGCTTCGGCGATGTCGGCAAGGGCTCCGCCGCTTCGCTGCGCCAGGGCGGCGCGCGGGTGATGGTCACCGAAATCGACCCTATCTGCGCCCTGCAGGCAGCCATGGAAGGCTACGAAGTCGTCACCATGGAAGAAGCGGTCACGCGCTGCGACATCTTCGTCACCGCGACCGGCAACGAGGACGTCATCACCGCCGAGCACATGAAGGCGATGAAGCCGATGGCGATTGTCTGCAACATCGGCCACTTCGACAGCGAGATCCAGATCTCGGCCCTGTCGAACTACAAGTGGACCGAAGTGAAGCCGGGCACGGACCTGGTCGAGTTCCCCGATGGCAAGCAGATCATCGTCCTCGCCAAGGGCCGTCTGGTCAACCTGGGCTGCGCCACCGGCCACCCCAGCTTCGTGATGAGCTCCAGCTTCACCAACCAGACACTCGCCCAGATCGAGCTGTTCACCAAGAATGCCGATTACGAGAACAAGGTCTATGTCCTGCCCAAGCACCTCGACGAGAAGGTGGCGGCGCTGCATCTCGAAAAGCTGGGCGTGAAGCTGACCACCCTGTCGAAAAAGCAGGCCGACTACATCGGCGTGCCGCAGCAGGGGCCGTTCAAGCCGGAACATTACCGCTATTGATCGCCGAGCAGGTCCGGGCGGGCGATAGAGCCCGTCCGGGCCTTGCCATTCCGTGCCCCGGCGCATAGCTGGAAGGCATGACGCTATCCCCCATTGCCATGGTGCTGCTGGGCCTGCTGCTGGCGGCCTGGACCGTTGCCGCGGCCTGGGCAGTTCTTTGGGCGCGCGGCCGTGAACGCCGCGCCGAATCCGCCCAGCGCCATGCCCGGCGGCTGGGGCGGATGGTCGATGAAAGCCCGGCACTGCCTCTGCTGGTGCGCGCGGACGGCAAGATCGAGGCGCCGCAGCGGCTGGCCAACTGGCTGGGGCTGGATGCCGTCCCCCAGTTCCTCACCGAACTCGATGGCGGCCGGATCGATGGCGGCGGCGGCGGCCTTACCACCGAACAGCTCGCCGAGCTGACCGAGGCCGTGCGGCGCACCCAGCGCACCGCAGCGCCATTCCGCATGGTCGCCACTCCGCGCGGGTCGAGGCGCAGTCTGGCGCTGCGAGGGCATCTTGCCGATCCGCAGGTTTCGCCGGGCGGCGCGGCGCTGGTCTGGGTGTTCGACTTTTCCGACAGCGAGAGTGAACTGGTCCAGCTGCGGGCCGAGGCCCAGCGCGCGCGCGAGGATTTCGCGGCACTGGTTGGCCTGATCGAGGCTGCACCGATGCCGATGTGGTTTCGCGGACCGGACGGCGCGTTGCGCCTGGTCAACCACGCTTATGTCGAGGCGGTGGCCGGGCAGGACGCGCAGCAGGTCGTTTCGGACGGGATCGAGCTGGTTGAGCGGGTCGATGGCCTTACCGCCCGGCAGGTTGCGCTGCAGGCCGCAGCGAAGCACCTGCCGATCGAGCGGATGGTTTCGGCGACGATCGGCGGGCAGCGCCGCGCGCTGAAGGTGTCCGACCTGCCGCTTGGGGACGAAGGCATCGCCGGATATGCGGTCGACGTCGAGGAGATGGAGGAAGTCTCCCGCTCGCTGCGCGCTTTCCGCGAAGCGCAGCGCACCATGTTCGATCAGCTTTCGGCCGGGGTCGCGCAGTTCGATGCAAAGCGGCAGCTGACTTTTGCCAATCTTCCGTTCCAGCGGATTTTCGCGCTGAAGCCCGCCGTCATGCTTGATCCGCCGCCGTTCGAGCGGCTGCTTGACCTCGCCCGGGATAACGGACGAGTGCCGGAAGCGCGCGACTTTCCCGCCTGGCGGCGGGAACGGGCCAGCTGGTTTCAGGCCAGCACGCCGCAGGAAGAAACCTGGAACCTTGCCGATGGCACCCACCTGCGGATCGTGGCCCAGCCGCTGCCTGATGGCGGGATCATGCTGGTTGCCGAAGACCGGACCGAGCAGCTTCAGCTTTCCGCCGCGCGTGACACCCTGCTGCGGACCCGCACCGCAACCTTCGACAGCCTGTTTGAATCGGTTGCCGTGTTCGCACCCGATGGGCGGATGCAGCTTTGGAACCGTCGCTTTGCCGCCGATTGGGGGCTCGATACGGAATTCCTCGACACTCATCCCCGGATCGAGGCCCTGCTGGAGCGGATCGGCGCACGGCTTTCCAAACCTGCCCGGGCGAAGGCGGTGGGCGATGCGGTGCGCTCCGCGACTCTCGACCGCAAGCAGACTGGCGGACGAGCCGTTCTGGCGGATGGCCGGACACTGGAGTATGCGGGGGTACCGCTGCCCGATGGCAATGGCCTGTTGACCGTGCTCGACATTACCGATTCACAAAAGGCGGAAGAGGCTCTCAAGCAGCGTAACGCGGCTCTTGAAGAAGCCGACGCGATGAAGACGCGCTTCCTTGCGACCATGAGTTATGAGTTCCGGACGCCGCTGACTTCGATCGGCGGCTTTGCCGAACTGCTCCAGGCCGGTCTGGGCGGCGACCTCTCCGACCAGGGCCGCGAATACGTCGAAGCGATCCTGACCTCGGTCGGGCGGCTGGGCGAGCAGATCGAAAGTGTCCTCGACCTTTCGCAGAGCGAGGCCGGTCTGCTGCCGCTGGCCCGCGAGGAGATCGATCTTCTGCCATTCGTCAGCCGGCTGGTCGAGGACCGCGCGGCTGCTGTGCGCGAGGCCGGGCTGACTCTGGATCTGCGCGGCAACCGCAATGTCGGGCGCATCACGGGCGACAAGCGGCGCCTTGCCCGGGCACTTGGCCACCTGATCGACAATGCCATTTCCGCGACCCCGCCCGGGGGGCGGATCCTGCTGGAACTGAAGGGCCTGAAGGATGGGGCGCGGATCGTGGTGTCTGACAACGGTCCGGGCATGGACGCGGCGACGCTCGCCCGCGCGCTGGACGGGATCAAGCTCAGCGCCGACGGCCAGACCATCGAGCGCCGCCAGGGGCTTGGCCTGCCGCTCGCCCGCCAACTGATCGAGGCGCATGGCGGCTCGCTGGAACTGCTCTCCGAACCGGGGCAGGGTACAGCTGCGATCGTCGAATTGCCGTGAGGGTTCCGCTACCGGATCTGGCCGCGACCGATGCCTTTGGCGCGCGAATCGCTATGCGCCTGCGCGCCGGGGACGTGGTGGCGCTTTCCGGCGGGTTGGGGGCTGGCAAGACCACTCTGGCCCGGGCGATTATCGCCGCGCTGGGGCACCGGGGGGAAGTGCCTTCGCCCAGCTTCGCGATCATCGAGACCTATGATCCGCCGCAGGTCCGTCTGCCGCTGGTCCATGCCGATTTCTACCGGCTGGAGCGGCCCGAAGAAGCTGCCGAACTGGGGCTGGACCACTACCGCGATGGCGCGGCGTTGCTGGCTGAATGGCCGGAGCACGCCGGGGGATTCGCGCAGGAACCCGGCTGCCTTTCCATAGCTATCGAAACTGCGGAAATGGGCCGGATTGCCATTGTCGAGCCGGGCTCCGATTGGCTAGGGCGCTTGCCATGAGCAGCGATCTTCCCGCCGGCGTCGAAGCCTTCCTTGCAAACGCCGGCTGGACTGGTGCCGAGATCGAACCCCTGGCCGGGGACGCATCGTTCCGCCGCTATTTCCGCATCCGGCGTGGAACACGTACCGCCATGCTGATGGATGCGCCGCCCCCGCACGAGGATTCGCAGCCGTTCCTGCGCGCGGCCAGGTGGCTTGATGCCAATGGCCTGCGCGCCCCGCAGATTCTGGCCGAGGACGCCGCGCGCGGATTGGTCCTGCTGGAAGACTTCGGCGATGTTCGGGTGCGCGAGTATCTTGATGCCTGGGCGGAGGACGAACGCGCCGTCTACACTGCGGCGATCGACGCGCTGACCGAACTGCACCGCCTGCCGCCGGGGCCGTTCCTTGACTATTCGATGCAGGAATACCTGCGCGAGGCGCGGCTGCTGGTCGATTGGTATTGCCCGGCGCAGAACCTCTATGTCGATGGTCCCGGTTACACTGCCGCGTGGGAGGCGGTGCTCAGCCCGATGCTGCCGCGCCAGCGGCCCGGGGTAACGGTGCTGCGCGATTACCATGCCGAGAACATCATGCTGCTGGGCTCGCTCCAGAAGCAGGGCCTGCTCGATTTCCAGGACGCGCTGGTCGGTCATCCGGCCTATGATCTTGTCTCGCTGCTGCAGGATGCACGCCGCGATGTTTCAGCCGCGCTTGAGGCGGAGATGTTCGATTACTACGTGACCGCAACCGGAGCGGGAGGCGATTTTCTGGCGGACTACGCCCGGCTCGGCGCGCAGCGCAACGCCAAGATCGTGGGCATTTTTGTGCGGCTGTGGAAGCGTGACGGCAAGCCCAAGTACCTTGGCTATATTCCGCGCGTCTGGGCGCTGCTGGAACGCGATCTGGCTCATCCCGCGCTTGCCCCGGTCGCGGCCTGGTTCGATGCCAATATCCCCGCGGAGATGCGCCAGGCGGGTGGGGGGAGCTTCGCGGCGTGAGTAGTAAGCCCCTGGTTTCGGACACGGCGATGGTCATGGCTGCCGGACTTGGCAAGCGGATGCGCCCACTGACCACGACCACGCCCAAACCGCTGGTCCGCGTCGCGGGGAAACCGCTGGTCGACTATGCGCTTGATCACCTGGAACAGGCGGGTGTTACCAGGGCAGTCGTGAACGTCCATTACCTGCCGGAACAGGTCGAGGCGCACCTTGCGCATCGCGCTGTCCCGAAAGTGACGATTTCGGATGAGCGCGACCAGCTGCTGGAAACCGGGGGCGGCATGATCAGGGCGCAGGGAATGCTGCCCGATCCGTTCTTCTGCGTGAACAGTGACAATGTCTGGCTCGATGGCCCGCGCAACGCGCTGGTCGAGCTTTCGGACCGGTGGGACCCGGCAATCATGGATGCGCTGCTGCTGGTCGTGCCGCATCCGCGCGCGCACCATCACCACGGCATGGGCGATTTTCACCTCGACGCCGCCGGGCGAATCAGCCGCCGCAAGCCGGGGCGGGTCGCGCCCTATATCTACATCGGCATCCAGATCGTCTCGCACCGGTTGCTGCGCGATGCGCCGGAAGGTCCGTTTTCCACCAACGTTCTGTGGCAGCGGGCGATCGAGGAAGGCAGGCTTTACGGGCTGGTGCATACCGGCGAATGGTTCGAGGTCGGCACGCCCGAGGCGATCGCGCCAACCGAACTGCGGCTGGCCGGTGGCTGAGCCCGCCCGCCCGCAGATTTATTCGATTGCCGCCCACCGGGGCTTTGCCGATGCGCTGGTGGCCGGTCTGATCCCGCGTTATGGCGAGGCGGACCTTGGCCTGGCCCGGCTGACCCTGTTGCTGCCTAGCCGCCGCGCTGAGCGGATCGTGACCGAAGCCTTCGTGCGCCTGTCTGGCGGCGGGATGCTGCTGCCGCGCATGGCTGTGGTGGGTGATCTCGATCTTGACGAGGTGCTGGGGCCGCTGCTCGATCCCCTGGGTGCGGGGAGTGCGATCCCGCCCGCCGCCGATCCCGCGCATCGCTGGCTGAGGCTGGCCGAATTGCTGCGCGAGGAGATGGGCAAGGACGCGCCAAAGACCCCGGGCCTGCTTCGACTTGCCTTTGAAACCGGGCGGACGATGGACCGGCTGGCGGTGGAAGGGATCGATCTGGGCGACCTGTTGACTGAGCGGGTCGCCGATATCGTCGGCGAACTGGCCGATCACTGGCGGGAAAGCACCCGTCTGTTTGCCCGGGTCCAGGCGCGCTGGCTGGCGCAGCTTGCCATGCGCGGCGAGGTCGATGCGCCAGAACGGCGCAATGCCCTGTTCGCCCATGCGGCGGAGCTCTGGCGGGCGCATCCGCCCGAACATCCGGTTGTAGCTGCCGGGATTACCAGCGCCTCACCCGCGCTGGCCGGGCTACTGCGGGTGGTCAGCGAACTTCCGCGCGGGGCGGTAATCCTGCCCGATCTCGATCTCTCCCTGGGGGCAGAGGTTTGGGATGCGCTTGGCCATGCGGGGGTGGCACCGGGGCCGGGTGAGCCGCCCTTCGGCAGCCGCGATGCAGTAACCCATCCGCAGTATCACCTGAAGCTGCTGCTCAATCGCATGGGTATCAATCGGGACGAGGTCGACGCCTGGCACCGTGCCGGCCTGTCCGCCGCGCCGCCCGAACGCAGTCACGCGATTTCCAATCTGTTCCTGCCCCCTACGGCGAGCGCCAGATGGGTCGATCTGCCCGCGAACCGCCGCCGTCTGTCCGGGGTGCGGCTGATGGAAAGCGCCCACCCGGGCGAAGAGGCGCAGGCCATCGCCATCCTGGTGCGCGAGGTACTGGAAACGCCCGAGCGGCGCGTTGCCGTCATCACGCCAGATCGCGGTCTTGCGGGACGCGTTATTTCCCACCTGCGGCGCTGGGGCGTGGAGGCCGACGATTCGGCGGGCACGGCCCTGCCGCTGACGGCGGCGGGCCGGGTGCTGCTGCTGCTGGCCGAAGTGGTTGCCCAGTCAGCTGCGCCAGTGCCGCTGCTTGCGCTTCTGAACCATCCCCTGGTGGGAGCGGGAGAAGGCCGGGCAGACTGGCTAGCCCATGCGCGCGCCCTTGACCTCAGGCTGCGCGGGCCGCGGCCGGCTCCCGGTCTGCCGCCGCTTCAGGCCGCTGTCGCCAGACTGGCGAAACGGGCGGGCGGCGAGGCGCTGGCCGAATGGTGGCAAGGGATCGAGTCGGTGCTGGGGCCGCTGCTGGAGTTGGCGGGCGAAGTTCAGCTTTCCGATGCGCTCGACCGTCTGACCGCGGCGGGCGAGGCCCTGTGCGGCGAAGCGCTGTGGAGCCGCGCCGATGGGCGCGCGCTCGCCTCGTTTATCGAGGACCTGCGCGGCGCGGCCGAGGCTGCGGGAACCCGCCTGACCCCGGCCGAGCTGCCTGCCGTGCTGCGCGATGCGATGGACCGGCAGGCCGTGCGCCCGCCCTGGGGTGGGCACCCGCGCGTCGCGGTATACGGCCTGCTGGAGGCGCGGATGAGCCGCGCTGACCTTGTTATCTGTGGTGGGCTGACAGAGGGTAGCTGGCCGGGTTCCCCCGGCGCCGAACCGCTGCTGCCGCCCGCCGTGCTGCGCGCCCTGGGCGTGCCGGGCGGAGAGTTCCGCATTGGTCTTGCCGCGCATGATCTGGCCGGAGCGCTTGGCGCCCCGCAGGTCGTGCTCAGCTGGGCACGCCGCGACGAGGGCGGACCGGTGATCCCCAGCCGCTTCGTTCTTCGGGTTCAGGCAATGCTTGGCGAGCTTGCCGAAAGCCACCGCGAGATCGAGGCGGTCGAGCTGGCACGCGAGATCGACCGGGGCAGCAAGGTTGCCGCAGCAGAGCGACCCATGCCCAGCCCCGGCAGCGAACAGCGCAAGGTGGACCTTGCGGTCACTTCGCTCGACCGGCTGCTGGGCGATCCCTATCAGTTCTATGCTCGCGCCATTCTGGGACTGCGGGTGCTCGATCCGCTTGATGCCGAACCCACTGCGGCGTGGAAGGGCACGGTCGTCCACAAGGTGCTGGATGAATGGCACAAGGCGGGCGGGCGGGCTGGAGAGCTGCTGGCGCGCGCCAGCGAGGAACTGGCGGCGATGCAGGCCCATCCGCTGGTGCGCAGTCTGTGGTGGCCGCGCCTGCAACGCGCGCTCGAATGGATCGATGCGGAAATCGCCGCGCAGGCGGCTGATGGGCGGCAGGTGCTCAAGACCGAGATCAGGGGCGAGATGCGCGTGAGCGGGGTGCGCGTCCATGGCCAGGCTGACCGGATCGACCGGATGCCCGATGGCAGCCTGGCGATCATCGACTACAAGACCGGCGCACCTCCGAGCCGCCGCCGGGTGAAGGACGGGTTCGCGCTGCAGCTGGGCCTGATCGGGCTGATTGCGGCGGCGGACGGCTTCCCGGAGATTTCCGGCGATCCGGAATGGTTCGAATACTGGTCGCTGGCCAAGCGTCCGCGCAGCGAGGGCGGGCAATTCGGCTATGTTTTCGCGCCCTTCAGGACCGACCGCGCCGACGGGCTGGAGCGCGAGGACTTCCTCGATGCCAGCCAGGCCAAGCTTGACGAAGCGATTGCCCGCTTCATCCTGGGGAACGAGCCCTTTGCCGCAAGCCTTCAGCCCGACCTTTATGGCTACAACGAGTACGACCAGCTGATGCGGCTCGACGAATGGCAGGCGCGCGGGCGCAGCGACGGGGCGGGGGCATGAGCGGCAAGCGGCTCTTCCCGCTCACGCGTGAGCAGCGGCCTGCGGTCGATCCGGGCGAAGTGGTCTGGCTCTCCGCCTCTGCCGGGACCGGCAAGACCCAGGTCCTGTCGGCGCGGGTGCTGCGCCTGCTGCTTCAGCCGGGGGTGAACCCCTCGGAAGTGCTATGCCTGACCTTCACCAAGGCCGGCGCGACCGAAATGGCGGCGCGGATCAACGAGGTGCTGGCGCGCTGGGTGCGCCTGGGCGAAACCGAGCTGGCCGCCGAGCTCAAGGCCATTGGCGCTGACATCGGCCCGGACACCCTGGCCCATGCCCGCACCTTGTTTGCCGCCGTGCTCGATTGTCCGGGAGGGGGCCTCCGGATCGATACGATCCACGCCTTTGCCCAGTGGCTGCTCGCCGCCTTCCCGCACGAAGCGGGTCTGGTTCCCGGCGCCCGCGCGATGGAGGACCGCGATCGCGACCTCCTGCTACGCGAGGTGCTGGCCGACCTGCTGGTCGAGGCAGAGCGCAGCAACGACGCGGCCACGCTCGATGCCCTGGCCCAGCTTTCGATCCGGCTCGGCCCGGATGCGGTCGAAGACTACTTGCTGCGCTGCGCCGAGGCGCGCGAGGCGTGGGAAGGAACCGGTGCGTGGAAGGCGCCGATGCTGCCGCGGGTCTACCAGCTGCTGGGGCTGCCCAGCGATGCCAGCGAGGCCGACCTTGCCCCGCTCTGCGCCGACGATGTGTTCGATGGCGATGCCCTGCAATGCCTGTTTTCCGCCTATCGCCAGTGGAGCGCCAAGAGCGCGGAGGATCCGCGCGCACTTCTCGCAATCTGGTTGGTTGCCGAACCGCAAGGCCGGTTGCATCTGGTCGAAAAGCTTTACGATGCGCTGTTCACCAAGGAGGACAACCTCCGAAACCTGCGTTTCCTGACGAAGTTCGAGGAACATTTCGCAGAGGCCGGGGAAGCGGTGCGCCAATCGCTGATGGCCGTGCGCGAGCGGCGGGCCATGCTGGAACTCGCCGCCTTCCTCGCCCCGGTGCTCGAACTTGGCGGGCGGTTCGCACGGATGTGGGACGATGCCAAGCAGCGCGCCGGGTTCATCGATTTCGACGATCAGATCCGCCGCGCGGCCGCCCTGCTTGACAAGTCGCACCTCGCCGACTGGATCCGCTACAAGCTCGACCGGCGCTTCGACCACGTACTGGTGGATGAGGCGCAGGATACCAATGCAGCGCAGTGGCAGATCATCTTTGCCCTGACCGGGGATTTCTTCGCGGGCGAAGGCGCGCATGGCGACAAGCTGCGCACCCTGTTCGTGGTGGGCGACTACAAGCAGGCGATCTTCCGTTTCCAGGGCACTAGCCCGGAGAATTTCGAGGCCGCGCGCCAGCGGGTGAGACTGGCGATGGACGGCATCGCCGGCAACGTCCGCGTCCTGCGCGGAGGCGGCGGAGCAAGGACGCTGCAGCAGCTCGGCCTGAGCACCAGCT
The DNA here is from genome assembly GCA_016719755.1 of Novosphingobium sp. Lineage (GTDB taxonomy): Bacteria > Pseudomonadota > Alphaproteobacteria > Sphingomonadales > Sphingomonadaceae > Novosphingobium. The sequence goes on from JADJYM010000015.1 coordinate 268,596, forward strand.
TCCGCACCGCCCAGCCGATTCTCGAATTCGTCGACATGGCGATTGGCCGGATCGGCGCGGAGAGCCTCGGGCTGGGTGATCAGGCAGTCACCCATGTGGGCGAGGATCGTCCGGGCCTTGTCACCCTGTGGCGCGTTGTCGGCGACAGCGCGGGCGAGGAGGAGGCTGACGACGAGGGCGAGGAATCCTGGCTGTCCCGTTCCGACCGCCAGCTCGCCGACAAGCTGGCGCGGCAGGTGCGGCAATGGATGGATCATGGCTATGCTTTGGAGAAGGGCACCCGGCGCCGCGCCCGTCCCGGCGATGTCATGGTGCTGGTGCGCAAGCGCAAGGAACTGGCCGGGCTGATCGTCGCGCGGCTCCACGCCGCCGGAGTGCCGGTGGCGGGGGTGGATCGGCTGCGCCTTGCCGCGCCGCTCGCCGTGCGCGACTTGATGGCGGCGCTGCGGTTCGCCGCCCAGCCACTGGATGATCTCAATCTCGCCTGCCTTTTGGTCTCGCCGCTGATCGGCTGGAACCAGGACGAACTGCTCGCCCATGGCTACCGCGACGATGGGGTGCCGCTGTGGGTCCACCTGCGCGGCCAGCGGGGCGGGGTGGTCGACCCGGCCATGGCCCGGCTGCTCGAACTGCTGGCCCGGGCGGACTACGATACCCCGCTCGACCTGCTCCACTGGGTGCTGGTCGGCCCGTGGCAGGGTCGCCGCAAGCTGGTGGCGCGGCTGGGGCACGAGGCGAACGACCCGATCGACGAACTGCTCAACGCGGCCAGCGCCTTTGCCACCAACGAGGTGCCCAGCCTGAATACCTTCATCCGCTGGTTCGATGCGGGTGAGGGCGAGCTGAAACGCGAGGCCGGTCAGGCGGCGGACGAGGTGCGGGTGATGACCGTCCATGGCTCCAAGGGTCTGCAGGCGCCGATCGTGATCCTGGCCGATGCCGCCGACGATCCCGACAAGTCACGCACCAGCCCGCTGGCGCTGGCTGATCCGCGGGATCCAGCCCGCCTGATCCCGCTTCCCGCGCTGGGCAAGGCGGAGAAGCTGGGCCGCATTGCCGAGGCCGAAGCGAGGGCGAAAGCCGAAGAGCGGCAGGAACACTGGCGGCTGCTCTACGTTGCCATGACCCGCGCGGAAGAAGCGCTGTTCATTGCGGGCGCGCTGAGCGGGCGTGAAAAGGCCCCTGCCGCCGACAGCTGGTATGCCCGTTTGCAGGGCCTGTTCCTGGAAGACGAATGGATCGAGGACCCGCTATGGGGCGCGCGACTGGAGCATGGAGCCCCGCCAGTGGTCATGCCGCCCCCGAAGGTGGCCGAGACAGGAAGGCTTGGGCTGCTGCCGCCGTGGCTGGAAACTCCGGTCGCCGCCGAGCCGCGCCCGCCGCGTCCGCTCGCGCCTTCGTCGCTGGGTGAGGAACTGTCTCCCGATCCACCGCTGCCGCCGGGCGCGCGTGCTCAGGCGGCACGGCGCGGCGTGCTGATGCACAAAATGCTCGAGCGCCTGCCAGATGTTCCCGCAGCGGAGCGCAAGGCCGCGGCGCAGACCTGGCTGGCACGCTCTGCGGCCGATCTAGCCGCTCCCGCGCGCGCGGAAATGACCGATGCGGCGCTTGCCGTGCTGGCAAACCGGGCTTGGGCCGACCTTTTTTCTCCAGCCGCGCTCGCCGAGGTGCCGATCGCCGCGACGGTGGGCGGGCAGGTGATCGCCGGGACGATCGACCGCTTGCTGGTGGAGGGCACGCGCATCCGCCTGGTCGATTTCAAGACCGCCCGCCGCCCGCCTGCCGGGCTGGACGAGGTGCCCGTGGCGATCCTGCGGCAAATGGCGGCCTATTCCGCAGCGCTGGAAGCGGCCTATCCCGGCCGAACGGTGGAAGCCGCGCTGCTTTATACCCAGGTGCCGATGCTGCTGGAGATCCCGGGCGATTTGCTGGCAGTCCACAAGCAGGCATTGACGCCAGCGCAGTAATCCTTTTGAGCCGCCCCGATTGCCAAAGGCGCCGGGCGGCCTAGATTGGCAGACAAGCTTTCCAAGGAGATTCCCATGGCCACCAAAGCCGTAACCGATGCCAGCTTCGCCGCCGATGTGCTCGGCTCTGACAAGCCCGTGCTTGTCGATTTCTGGGCCGATTGGTGCGGCCCGTGCAAGATGATCGGCCCCTCGCTGGAAGAAATCAGCGATGAACTGGCCGACAAGGTGACGATTGCCAAGGTCGACATCATGGAAAACACCGACATCGCAACCAAGTATGGCGTGCAGTCGATCCCGCTGATGGTGCTGTTCAAGAACGGTGAGCCGGTCGCCCAGAAGCTTGGCGCCGCGCCCAAGAGCCAGCTCAAGGGTTGGCTGGAATCGGTCCTCTAGCACAACCGCCGCCGCGACTGCGGCCGGTGCCTTGTTCTTCCCCTCCCGCTTGCGGGAGGGGCTGGGGGAGGGCTGGTTGCCAGACACAATCAGAGCCCGTGCCGATCGTCTTGAGCGCAGTCTCAACGCATCCAGTGCCAGCGCGTCTCGACTAGGCTCGGCGCGAACGGACGAGTTGAAGATAGTGTGCTAAAGCGCCGCCATCCGCCCGGCCAGATCATCCCACAGTGCCGGGCTAGCCGCGCCCAGCAGTCCCGGCAGGTGCGCCTCGTTCACGCGGTACGGCCGTCCGTCTGGCCGTGCGGCCTTGCCGCCAGCCTCGTTGAGGAACAGCACTCCGGCTGCGTGATCCCAGGCAAGGGTCCGCTCGAAGATCGACAGGTCATTCACGCCCAGCGCCAGGCGTGGGTATTGCTCCGCCGCGCAGCGGGGAATGTCGACCAGGGTATAGAACGGCGCGATCCCGCGTTTCACCGCTTCGCGCCGCTCCGGGTCCATGAAGACCAGCGAGATGGCGGCTATCGGCGGCTCTGCCCCGGTGGTTCGGGCTTTCACGCGTTCTTCGCCGATCCATGCGCCTCCACCGCGATGGGCGTGGCACAATCGCCCGGACAGCGGATCGTAAATCCAGCCCGCCACCGTCTCGCCAGCCTCGGCAAGTGCGACCATCACGCCGAACGGCGGCTTGCCGGCGGCGAAGTTGTTGGTCCCATCGAGCGGATCGACGATCCAGCACAGGGCATCGCCCAGCCGGTCGAGCAGCGCCGGGTTGGCATGGGCAGCCTCTTCGCCGACCAGCGTGGCCTCGGGCAGCAAGGCCAGGAGACCCTCGGCAAGGATCAGTTCTGCTTCCTTGTCCGCCACGGTCACAACATCGTCCGCCGCCTTGGCGTCGATCTCGTGCGCGGCAAGGCTCTGGTAGCGCGGCAGGATCGCGCGCTCTGCCGCGCGGGCCATGACGCCCGCGACCTTGCCGGTCAGGGCCAGGGTCAAGAGCGGTAGTCCGCGTTGATCGAGATGTAGCCGTGGGTCAGGTCGCAGGTCCAGACCGTGGCGCGGCCTTCGCCCATGCCAAGATCGACCTCGATCGCGATGTCCTGCCCCTTGAGGTGCGCGGCGACCGGGGCTTCGTCGTAATCGGCGAGCGGCTGGCCCTGCTTTGCCGCCCAGGTGCCGCCGAAGCCGATTGACAGGCGGTCACGATCGGCAGGCTCGCCCGCCTTGCCCACGGCCATGACCACCCGGCCCCAGTTCGCATCCTCCCCGGCGATGGCGGTCTTGACCAGCGGGGAATTGGCGATCGACAGGCCGACCCGGCGGGCACTTTCGTCAGAAACCGCACCGCTGACGCTGACCGAGATGAACTTTTGCGCGCCTTCACCATCACGCACTACCAGGTGCGCAAGTTGGCGGCAGACATCCTCCAGCGCGGCGGCGAAAGCGTCGGCGCCCGGGCAGCCATCGCAGTTGATCTGCTGATTGCCCGCCATGCCGGTGGCGAAGGCCAGAACGGTGTCGCTGGTGGAAGTGTCAGAATCGACCGTGATGCAGCTGAAAGTGCGCTTGTTCGCGCCAGACAGCAGTTCCTGGAGATAACCGGGCGCAATCGCGCAGTCCGTGAAGATATACCCCAGCATGGTCGCCATGTCGGGTGCGATCATGCCGCTGCCCTTGATGATCGCGGCCAATGTCACGGTCTTCCCGCCAACCATGGCGGTGGCCGTGGCGCCCTTGGCGAAGGTATCGGTCGTGCCAATGGTCCGGGCGGCATCTTCCCAGCTGCATGGCTGGGCGGTGAGGGCGGCCTCGATCCCGGCTTTCGCCTTGTCCTTGGGCAGCGGCACGCCGATCACGCCGGTGGAGGAGACGAATACCTGCTCCTGCGGGCAACCAAGATTCCCGGCGACCTGCGCCATGATCGCTTCAACCGCCTCGCGCCCGCGATAGCCGGTGAAAGCGTTGGAATTGCCGGCGTTGACGACCAGCGCCCGGGCACGGCCCTGCGCAATATTGGCGCGGCCGAGTTCTACTTCTGACGAACAGCAGACGTTCCGCGTAAACACCCCCGCCACCGCCGTGCCTTCTGCCAGCTCGACATAGGTCAGATCGCAGCGGCCCCAGTCCTTGTACCCGGCGCGCGCGACGCGGGGGATGACGCCTGCAATGGCAGGCATGGCGGGGAAGGGGCGGGCGAGTGGAGAGACGGCTTCTGACATGGGTCGCGGGTTAGCCCGCAATCCCCGCCGGAGCAATCACCTCGGCGGGGGGATGGCTTCAGGGAACCAGCTTGATCAGCGCGGTCGGCGCGGCGGCGGTGCGCGGGGTCACCTTCCATTCCAGACGGCTGCCAGTGGTGTCGGTAACGGGACCCTCATCGGTATTGTTGGCAAGGATCTGGCCGTCGGTGGTAAGCGTGAAGGTGCCTTCCAGCACCGGCAGCTTGGGCGCGTCGCCGCCCTCGCCAGCCTTGTCGGACATTGCCCCCATCGCGGCGAGCTGGGCCAGGCCGTTCATGCCGCCGCCGTTGCTGGCCGGACCGAAACCCGGCGCGTCAACCCGCACCGAGCCGTCAGCGCGGCGGTTCACCATCACGAAGGGGTTGGCCATCGGGAAGCGCTCGATCGTCGGGAAGGCGAAATCGTGATCGATCCGCCCGGTAATCGCGAAGTCGACGATGTACATCCCGTCGCCTTTGTAGACCACGCTCTTCCACCCGGCCTGGCGGCGCAGGCGCGTCGCGAACTCTTCGGCCGCCCTGGGATCGCTCGGATCGATCCCGCCCATCATGGCCTTGGCCATTTCGGCATCCCTCTTGTCCTTTTCCGCCTTGGCGGCGCGTTCGGCCTCCCAGTCGGACTTTTGCTGGGCAAGTTCGTCCTTGGTGCAGGGACGTTCGTCCATGCTGTCTTCCTTGGTGCAGGGGGTTGCCTCCCACTCCTTCGCCGCATCCGCCTTGGCGCCCATTTCCGCCAGCTTGCCAAGCCCCAGCATGTAAATTTCGCCCTGGTAAGAATAGCTGAAACGCCCGTCCTTGCGCAGATCGAGCGCCGAAGTGAACTTGCCCGGCGAGATCAGGCAGGCGGTGAGCAGCAGGCTGAGCGCGGCGGCGATTCCCGCAACTGCGAAGCGGGGGAAGGGCTTGGTCATTCGGCGGTCTCCCGGACGGCGATGGCATAAAGCGCGATCGCGGCGGCGTTGGACACGTTGAGGCTTTCGATCGCGCTGCTGATCGGCAGACGGGCAAGGGCATCGCAGTGCTGCTGGATATTATGCCGCATCCCGTCACCCTCCGCTCCCAGAACCAGGGCGACGGGACCGGCCGGCAATGCATCGCCGAGCGTCGCGGGGCCATCCCCGTCCAGGCCGATTCGCCAGTATCCGGCCTCGGCAATTTCCTCCAGCGCGCGGGAAAGGTTCACCACCCGCACCCACGGCACCACTTCCAGCGCGCCCGAGGCGCTTTTCGCCACGGTGCCTGATTCGGGCGGCGCATGGCGATCCTGGGTCACGATCGCGCAGGCATCAAAAGCGGCGGCCGAGCGCATGATGGCCCCGACATTGTGCGGATCGGTGACCTGGTCGAGCACCACCAGGGGGCGCGCGGGATCACCATCAAGCACGTCTTCCAGGAACACGTCCTCCAGCGCGTCGCATTCCAGCACCAGCCCCTGGTGCGGCGCATCGCGCGCCACCAGCCGGGCAAGATCGGTGGGCGATGCCCATTCCACCGGAAAATCGCTCGGCAATTCTCCGTCGAGCGAAGCCACGCCCTCGCGCGTCGCCCACAGCTTGCGGTGCCGCCGATCGGGGTTCTTCAGCGCGGCTTCCACCGCATGGCGGCCCCACAGCCGCACCGCGCCGGTGCTCGCCCGGCCAGAGCCGCGCCCGCCCTGCATCCGGCCCGCGCGGCCGCGCAGGGCGCGGGAGGGCTTGCTGTCATTCTTGCGGCTCATGCATGGATTCCCTGTTTCATCGCCGCTCCCTGCCAGTCACCCCATTGACAGGCAAGACACACTTCGGCATTGGCGCGCTTCCCTCGGCCGGAGAGGGCCTTTCGGGGCCATCGCTGCGGGGCAACCCGCCACCGGCAAAGCAGGTGTGGACAGGTGGCCGAGTGGTTAAAGGCAGCAGACTGTAAATCTGCCCGCGCAAGCGTACGCTAGTTCGAATCTAGCCCTGTCCACCACCCTGCTTCTGGTCTGCAACCAGACCCACCTCAGGCTTCCGGCTTGTCCCCGCCCGCTTGGCACTCTAGACCGCGACGCCATGAGTGAAATTGTCCCAGTCATTTCCGCCACCGGGCTCTACACGCCGCCGGATTCGATCTCGAACGAGGAACTGGTTAAGAGCTTCAACGCCTATGTGGCGCGGTTCAATGCCGATCATGCCGTCGAAATCGCGGCGGGGACGGTGAGCGAGTTGCAACCCAGTTCCGCTGAATTCATCGAGAAGGCGAGCGGGATCAAGGCGCGCCACGTGATCAGCAAGGCGCCGATTCTCGATCCGGCAATCATGGCTCCGCGTTGGGCGGAGCGGGCGAACGAGGAAATCTCGGTGCTCGCAGAAATCGGTGTTGCGGCGGCTCGCGATGCCTTGTCCCGGGCCGGACGCGATGCTGCAGACGTCGATGCCGTGCTGTGCGCCGCGTCCAATATGCAACGCCCTTATCCGGCCATGGCGATCGAGATCCAGGCAGCGCTGGGGATTGAAGGCTTCGCCTTTGACATGAATGTTGCGTGCTCGTCCGCGACATTCGGTATCCAGACGGCGGCCGATTATATCCGTGCGGGCCACGCCCGCTCGGTGCTGGTGGTCAGCCCGGAAATCTGTTCTGGCCACCTCAACTGGCGCGACCGGGACAGCCACTTCATCTTCGGCGATGTTGCCACGGCGGTGCTGGTGGAGGCGGTCGATATCGCGCCGCAGCCGCACTGGGAAATCCTTGGCACCCGGCTCAAGACGGTATTTTCCAACAACATCCGGAACAATTTCGGCTTCCTCAACCGCGCCACGCCAGAAACTGCGGGCGCGGCGGACAAGCTTTTCGTCCAGGAAGGACGCAAGGTCTTCAAGGAAGTGGTGCCTATGGTTGCCAGCCTGATCGTCGAGGAGGCCGCCAAACTTGGCCTTGATGGCGGCGCGCTGCGGCGGCTGTGGCTTCACCAGGCCAACCAGGGAATGAACCGCCTGATATCCCAGCGCGTGCTGGGGCATGAGGCCAACGACGATGAAAGTCCCACCGTGCTCGATACTTATGGAAATACCTCAAGCGCGGGTTCGATCATCGCGTTCCATCTCAACAGCGAGGATCTGGCGGCCGGCGATGCCGGCGTGATCTGCTCGTTCGGAGCGGGCTATTCGGCGGGCACGGTCTTCGTGCGCAAGGTCGCCTGACCATGGCCGGAGAGATCCTTGACAATCGCGGGCGCGGCGAAGCGGGCTGGCACTGGCCCGCGTTCCATCCAGAATCCTACAAGTTCGCCATCGCAGCGGCAATCGCCTGCGGGGTGGCAGCCTTTTTCGCCTGGGAAACGCTCGCCTGGCCGCTTGGCGCGCTGACCCTCGGCATCCTTGCCTTCTTTCGTGATCCGCTGCGAGTAACGCCGCAAGGGGATCAGTTCATTGTCTCCCCTGCGGATGGCATGGTCACGCTGATCCAGCAGGTTGAGCCCCCGCGCGAACTGGTGCTGGATGACGGCACGGGTACGCCGGGGCTGGAGCCTGCAGTCGTCACGCGGATTTCCATTTTCATGAGCGTGTTCGATGTCCACATCAACCGCGCGCCAATCGGCGGTACGGTTCGCCGGGTGGTCTACATCCCTGGCAAGTTTATGAACGCGGGCCTCGACAAGGCGAGCGCGGAGAATGAGCGGCAGCATTTGCTGATCGAACGCGGCGACGGATTGAAGATTGGCTTCACCCAGATCGCCGGACTGGTGGCCCAGCGCATTGTGCCCTTCGTGAAGCCAGGCGACATGCTGGCAGCCGGACAGCGCATCGGCCTGATCCGCTTCGGCAGCCGGGTTGATGTCTACCTGCCGGCTGGCACTGAACCGCGCGTGCTGATGGGCCAGAAGATCGTTGCGGGTGAAACCGTGCTGGCGGAAATCGGCCAGCAGCCGTTGATCGAGGGCATCAGCCAGTGACCGGTGAGGCAGACCTGCCTGCGCCCGGGCGCCTGCCGGGTGGCCTCACGCTGCGCTCGATGGTCCCCAATGCCATCACGGCAGCTGCACTCTGTGCGGGCCTGACCGGGATCCGCTTTGCCATTTCGGGGGAATGGGAAAAGGCCGTACTTGCCGTGATCCTCGCGGGAATGCTCGACGGGATCGATGGCCGCATTGCGCGGCTGCTCAAGGCCCAGTCGCGCTTTGGTGCCGAGCTTGACAGTCTGGCCGACAATGTCTCGTTCGGGGTGGCTCCCGCCCTGATCCTCTACCTCTGGTCGCTGCAGGAACTGCCGCGGGTCGGCTGGTTCGCCGCGCTTGCCTTCGCGATTGCCTGCGCCCTGCGGCTCGCGCGGTTCAATGCGCGGATCGACATGGCGGACGAGCCGCGCAAGGAGGCCGGGTTCCTGACCGGAGTCCCTGCGCCAGTCGGTGCGGGGCTGGTATTCTTGCCGATGTACCTGTGGTTTGTCTCGGGCCTTGAACCGCTGCGCAATCCGGTGCTGGTCAGCGGCTGGCTGGTGGCGATGGGCTTCCTGCTGATCTCCAGCGTTGCGACGCTCAGTTGGGGCAAGCTGCGTCCGCGCAAGCACGTTCGGCTTGAAATGATTGCCTTCTTCGGCCTGGTCGGCGCTGCTCTGCTGACCGAGCCGTGGTGGACGCTGGTCGGCATCTGCGTGGTCTACCTCGCCTTGTTGCCGGTTGGCGTGACCATGTACTGGCGGATCAAGCGGCAGCGCGCAGCCCGTCCCGCACAGCCGGAAGAGTCCGGCGAGCCCTGACCGGCAGCGCCAGTACCTTGCCGTCATCGCTGGCCGTCACCGTTTCGATCACGCGGTAGCGATATTCCTGAGTCTGTGGGCAGTTGGCCAGCGCGCGGCGCAGCGGGGCAACCTGCTTTAGCGCGTGGCTCAGGGAAACCGCGATGACCGTGGCCGCGAACAGGCCGCTGCAAACAAACGAGAGAGTGAGAGCAAGGCTGAGCATCGTGCGAGTCCTCTTTTGCATCAGCCTGCGGACAGGCTGTGTATGACCTTGTGGATAACAATGGGATGAGCTATTCGTTCCCATTCCGTTCCAATGCGCCTTGTGTTCTTTATTTGTTCCATGGTGTCAAGCGAGAAAGTGCGGCGCCGTCCGGGTTGGTGCGATTGCCCGGGTGCTCAGGATCGAATTTGCGCTGGATTCCACCAGCGACCTCGTCTAAGGGCCCCGGGCCTGCGGGCGAGGTGCCGGATACCGGCGTTTCGTGACGCGCAGGCAAATCCACATGGGAAGCACTGACATACCGGTGCCGCAGCGGGCTCTATCCGCACGGTTCCAGCTTCCCAGAGGTTAAACCGGAAAGGAAAGTCCTATGGCGGCCCCTGTCGTCACCATGCAGCAATTGATCGAGGCTGGCGCCCACTTCGGCCACCAGACCCACCGCTGGAATCCGCGGATGAAGCCGTACATTTTCGGCGCCCGCAACGGCATCCACATTCTTGACCTGTCGCAGACCGTGCCGCTGTTCGCGCGCGCGCTCGACTTCATCGACGCCACCGTCCGCGCTGGCGGCAAGGTGCTGTTCGTCGGCACCAAGCGCCAGGCGCAGGATCCGATCGCCGAAGCGGCGCGCCGCTGCGGCCAGCACTATGTCAATCACCGCTGGCTGGGCGGCATGCTCACCAACTGGAAGACTGTCAGCACCCGCATCAAGCACATGAAGGCGCTTGAGGAAAAGCTGTCGGGCGACACCACCGGCTTGACCAAGAAGGAAGTGCTGGACCTTACCCGCAAGCGGGACAAGCTCGAAATGTCGCTTGGCGGCATCCGCGACATGAGCGGCATTCCCGACGTGATGTTCGTGATCGACGCCAACAAGGAAGAGCTGGCGATCAAGGAAGCCAACGTGCTGGGCATCCCGGTTGTGGCGATCCTCGATTCGAACGTCTCGCCCGATGGCATCGCCTTCCCGATCCCGGCGAACGACGACGCCAGCCGCGCGATCCGCCTGTACTGCGAAGCTGTCGCTCAGGCCGCGACCAAGGGTCACCGCGAAGCTGTGGTCGATTCGGGCGTCGACATCGGCGCCATGGAAGAAGCCCCGGTCGAGCAGGCCGTGGTCGAAGTTCCGGCCGAGGAAGCGGCGACCGAGGCCTGAGGCCCGGTTGTCACATAATTGCAGGGTGCCGGGCGCAAGCGTCCGGCACCCGTGATCATTCAGAAGGACCAGTTCAATGGCTTACACCGCCACTGACGTGAAGAACCTGCGCGAGCGCACCGGCGCCGGCATGATGGACTGCAAAAAGGCGATGGACGAAACCGGCGGCGACATGGAAGCTGCGGTCGACTTGCTGCGCGCCAAGGGCCTGGCTGCCGTCGCCAAGAAGTCCAGCCGCACCGCGGCCGAGGGCCTGGTCGGCGTTGCCGTTTCGGGCACCAAGGGCGTTGCCGTGGAAGTGAACTCGGAAACCGACTTCGTTGCGAAGAACGACCAGTTCCAGGACTTCGTGCGCAAGACCACCGAAGTCGCGCTGGGCGCCGCTTCGGACGATGTCGAAGCGCTCAAGGCGGCTGCCTATCCGGGCGGTGGCACGGTTGCCGATACGCTGACCAACAACGTCGCCACCATCGGCGAGAACCAGCAGGTCCGCCGCATGAAGACCGTTTCGGTCAGCAGCGGTCTGGTCGTGCCCTACATGCACAACGCCGCAGCGCCGATGCTCGGCAAGATCGGCGTGCTGGTCGCGCTTGAATCCGAAGCCGGTGCCGACGTGCTGGAGCCGCTGGGCAAGCAGATCGCGATGCACATCGCCGCTGCTTTCCCGATGGCGCTTTCGGCCGACGATCTCGATCCCGAAGTTCTGGAGCGCGAACGCAAGATCGCTCTCGAAAAGGCGACCGAGGAAGCTGCCAAGACCGGCAAGGAAATCCCGGCCGACATCTTGGCCAAGCGCGCCGACGGCGCTGCCGCCAAGTTCGCCAAGGACAATGCGCTGCTCAGCCAGGTGTTCGTGATGGACAACAAGACCCCGGTTGCGCAGGTCGTGGAAGCTGCCGGCAAGGCCGCCGGCACCAAGATCGTCCTCAAGGACTACGTCCGCTTCCAGCTGGGCGAAGGCATCGAGAAGGTCGAAAGCGATTTCGCGGCGGAAGTCGCGGCGGCTGCCGGTCTGAACTGAGCCAGGCGTCGTCCCGGACTTGATCCGGGACCGAACGAACGGGGGCGTGCCGCAGGGTGCGCCCCTTTTCGTTGCAGGTTCCGCGCGAATGCCGTGCAGGCGGAGCGATTGCAGCCTCTTTGCTTGGAATCATCCAGCCGAAAGTATAAGGCCCCCCAAACCCTTGCCGAGAGCGATGTCCAGATCCATGAGCCAGCCCCGCTACAAGCGCATCCTGCTGAAATTGTCCGGCGAAGTGCTGATGGGCAGCCAGCAGTTCGGGATCGATCCGGAATTCGTCGCGGAACTTGCGCGCGAAGTGAAGGCGGCGAAGGATTCCGGCCTGGAAATCTGCCTGGTGATCGGCGGCGGCAACATCTTTCGCGGCATGGCCGGGGCGGCCAGGGGGATGGACCGCGCCCAGGCCGATTACATGGGCATGCTCGCCACGGTAATGAACGCGCTCGCCATGCAAAATGCGCTTGAGCAGCTGGGTGTCCCGACCCGCGTCCAGTCCGCCATCGAGATGGACAAAGTGTGCGAACCGGTGATCCGCCGCCGCGCCGAACGCCATCTGGAAAAGGGCCGGGTGGTGATCTTCGCCGCCGGGGTCGGCGCACCCTATTTCACCACGGATAGCGGCGCGGCCCTGCGCGCGGCGGAAATGCGCTGCGATGCGCTGCTCAAGGGCACCAGCGTCGATGGGGTCTATGACAGTGATCCCAAGACGAATCCGGAAGCAAAGCGTTATGATACAGTGGATTACGACACGGTCCTGGCAGACAACCTGAAGGTTATGGATGCCTCTGCCGTGGCGTTGTGCCGCGACAATTCGATTCCGATCGTCGTCTTCTCGATCCGTGAGAAGGGCAATCTTGCCCAGGTTCTCGCGGGCGGGGGGATGAAGACGGTCGTCCAGAAAGGAGCCTGAACCATGGCCAAGTACGACAAGGCCGATCTCGAGCGCCGGATGAAGGGCGCGGTCGAATCGCTTAAGCATGACCTGTCCGGCCTTCGCACCGGCCGCGCCAACACCGCGCTGCTCGAACCGATCACGGTCGAGGTCTATGGCAGCCACATGCCGATCTCGCAGGTGGCAACGCTGTCCGCGCCGGAACCCCGGATGCTGACCGTGCAGGTGTGGGACAAGTCGAACGTAACGCCGGTCGAGAAGGCAATCCGCTCGGCTGGCCTGGGCCTCAATCCGATTAACGACGGCACCACCCTGCGCCTGCCGATCCCGGATCTGACCGAGGAACGCCGCAAGGAGCTGGCCAAGCTGTCGCATTCTTATGCCGAAAAGGCCCGCGTCGCGATCCGCAACGTCCGCCGCGACGGGATGGACAACCTCAAGGCCGACGAGAACAAGAAGGAGATCTCGGAAGACGACCGCAAGCGCGGCGAGGCCGAGGTTCAGAAGCTGACTGACGAAATGATCAAGGAAGCCGACGCTATCGCGGCCCAGAAGGAACAGGAAATCCTCGGCAAGTGATCCGTGTGCGGGCCACGATCATGCGAGCGCAAGTGCGGTGAGCAAGGCCCGCCACGTCGCCATCATTATGGATGGCAATGGCCGCTGGGCCAAAAAGCGCCACCTGCCGCGCGTGGTTGGGCATGAGCGCGGAGTCGAGGCGGTCCGCAAGCTGGTGCGCGCCGCGCGCGAGATGGGGCTGGAGGCGCTAACCCTTTACGCCTTCTCGACCGAGAACTGGCGCCGCCCGGAGGACGAGGTCTCGGCCCTGATGGGCCTGCTCAAGCGCTACATCCTCGCCGATCTGGAAGAGTTTGTTGCCAACAATGTCCGCCTGCGGATAATTGGCGATTACAGCATCCTTGCCTCCGATATCGTCGCGCTGCTGGACGACGCGCTGGCGCGAACCGCCGGAAACAATGGGACCACCCTTGTGGTCGCACTGAATTATGGGTCACAGGACGAGATTGCCCGCGCCGCGACCAGGGCAGCTGCCAAGGGGCCGATCACTCCCGAAACTATCGAGGCCGAGCTCGATACCGCAGGCCTGCCGGCGCTCGACCTGCTGATCCGCACCTCGGGCGAGGTCCGGCTCTCCAACTTCCTGCTGTGGCAGGCGGCCTATACGGAAATGGTGTTCACCGACGTGCTTTGGCCGGACTTCACGCCGGCCCACCTTGAAGCGGCCCTTGCCGAGTTTGCGCAGCGGGAGCGCCGTTATGGCGGACGCTGAGGCCAGGCCGAAAAAGTCCGACCTTGGGGTGCGGACGGCTTCTGCACTGGTCATGGTCGGCGTGGCTGGGACGGCGCTGTGGCTTGGCGGCACAGCATGGATGCTGTTCGTCATGGCCGTAGCCGTGGGCGTGCTGTGGGAATGGCGCGCGCTGGCGCTGAAGTTCGCTTCGGGTCCAAAGGCTGCGGCGTGGATCGTCGCGGGGATGATTTATGTCGGGCTTGGCGCGGCCATGCTGCTATTCCTGCGCGGCCCCGACAGTTCGGTCCTGCCAGTGCTAACGATCGTCGGCGCAGTCGTGGCGACGGACATCGGCGCCTACTTTGCGGGTCGGATGATCGGTGGTCCCAAGATTGCCCCGATGATTAGTCCTTCCAAGACCTGGGCGGGACTTGGTGGGGGCATTGCCGGTGCATCGCTTGTGATGGGCGTCTATCTCTGGACCGAGCGCAGCTCGCTGGCCTGCGATATGCGCGCCTGGCATTGCGTCAGCGACGGCGGCATGGTCGCCAGCGCGCTGGGAGCGGGCGCGATTGTGGCAACCGTGGCCCAGGCGGGTGATTTCTTCGAAAGTTGGATGAAACGCCGAGCAGGGGTGAAAGATTCCGGTTCCTTGATTCCAGGGCATGGCGGCTTGTTCGACCGGGTCGATGGCCTGTTGGCGGTCATGGCTGCAGGAGCGCTGGCCTGGCTTGTGAGCGCGCTGTCATGACCCGGCGTTCGCTCACGCTTCTCGGCGCAACCGGCTCGATTGGCGCCTCGACCCTCGACCTGATCCGGCGCGAGCGGGACAAGTGGCGGGTCGTTGCCCTCACGGCCAATGGCAATGCGGGGGAACTCGCCAAACTTGCGCGCGAATTTGGGGCGGAGGTGGCGGTTGTCGCCAATGAGGCCGCGCTGCCCGCGCTGCGCGAGGCGCTGGCGGGAAGCGGGATCGAGGCGGCTGGGGGAGCGGCGGCGCTTGTCGAAGCCGCGCAGCGCCCGGCCGACATCACGGTGGCGGCCATCGTCGGCTGCGCGGGTCTTGCCCCGACCATGGCGGCAATCGAGCAGGGCCGCACCATCGCGCTGGCAAACAAGGAAGCCCTTGTGGCGGCGGGCGAGGTGATGACCGCAGCGGTCGCCCGCCACGGCGCGACGCTGCTGCCGACCGACAGCGAGCATAACGCCATTTTCCAGTGCCTTGCGGGCAACAGCTATGATCATGTCCGCTCGATCACGCTGACCGCCAGCGGAGGGCCGTTCCGCGACTGGAGCCTTGATCAGCTCGCCACCGCGACGCCGGAGCAGGCGGTAAAGCACCCTAACTGGTCGATGGGCGCCAAGATCAGCGTCGATTCGGCGACGATGTTCAACAAGGGCCTCGAACTGATCGAGGCGCACCACCTGTTCCCGGTGGGGCTCGAACGCTTGCGGATCATTGTTCACCCGCAGTCGGTGGTTCATTCGATGGTCGAGTACCGCGATGGCTCGACCCTGGCCCAGCTGGGCCCCTCGGACATGCGCGTTCCCATCGCCTCGTGCCTCGCCTGGCCGGAGCGGATGGACACGCCCTGCGCTCCGCTTGACCTTGCGGCGCTGGGCGAACTGACCTTCCGCGCGCCGGACGAGGTGCGCTTTCCCGCGACCCGGCTGTGCCGCGAGGCGGCGGAAGCGGGCGGGGCTGCTACGGCGGTGCTCAATGCCGCGAATGAGGTTGCCGTTGCCGCCTTCCTTGCCGGACACCTGCCGTTCACCCGCATCGCGGTAATGGTTGAGGAACTTATGGCGCGCTATGTTCCCGCAAATCCGGTATCGCTGGGCGATGTGATCGCCCTTGATGCCGAGGCGCGGGTCCGGGCGCGCGCCCTTCTGGAGTTGGCCTGACTTGATCCAGTCCCCTTCGATCCTGATGATGATCGGCGCATTCCTGCTGGTGCTGGGTCCGCTGGTGCTGCTGCATGAGCTTGGTCATTACCTGATGGCCCGCCTGTTCGGGGTCCGCGCCGATGCCTTCGCGATCGGCTTTGGCAAGGAACTTGTGGGCTGGACCGACCGGCGCGGTACGCGCTGGAAGCTGTGCGCCCTGCCGCTGGGCGGATACGTGCAGTTCGCGGGCGACATGGATGCGGTGAGCGCGCCAGATCCGGAACTGGCCGGCGCCAGCGCCGAACAGCTCAGAGGCACGTTCCAGGGCGCCAAACTGTGGCAGCGCTCGCTGATCGTGCTGGCCGGGCCAATGATGAACCTGTTCCTGGCCGTGGCAATCTTTGCTACCTTCAACATGGCTTACGGCGTGCCGCAGGCGTCTTCCGTGATTGGCGGGTTTGCGTCGAACTCGGTCGCTCAGGCCGCCGGCATGCGTGAAGGCGATCGGATCGTTGCGATTGACGGGACGGACATCGAATCCTTTCGCGACATCGCTGAAAACGTGATGATCTACCCGGGTAAGGCCGTTGCCGTGGAAGTGGAACGGGCCGGGCAGCGGCTGACCTATCCGGTCAGGCTCGCCGTCTCGGTCGAAAAGGACGAATTCGGCAACGAGATGCGGCGCGGCCTTCTGGGAGTGCGCTCCACCAAACTTGAGTTCGTGCGGGTCGGCCCGGTTGAGGCATTCTCGACCGGTTTCGAGCAGAGCATGGGCATCGTCCGGACCATGGCGATCGGGCTCAAGCAGATCGTGACCGGCGAACGCGGGGTCGACGAGATGGGCGGCCCGCTCAAGATTGCCAAGTATTCGGGCGAGCAGTTGCAGCGTGGCTGGCTGGATTTCGTTGGTTTCGCCGCACTGATCTCAATTAACTTGGCATTCATCAACCTCCTGCCAATCCCGACGCTCGACGGTGGGCACCTGGTTATCTATGCGGCGGAGGCGATCCGGCGCAGACCGCTGGGCATTCGCAGTCAGGAGTGGGCGTTCCGCACCGGTCTGGCTTTTGTGCTGGCGCTGATGCTGTTTGTCACTTTGAACGACATTGTCTCGTTGCTGCCAACGGGCAACTAGGCGGGCTGCCAGCGTCCCGGTAAACCGGGAAAACTGGTGACGGCGCAGTGACTATGCTTGATTGGCGGGGGCGCATCGGGCAGAGGGCAGCGTCATATCTGCAAAGGTGAGGGGAGCCCTGTCCGGGCACGTTTCTCCGCGCCAACCAATAACGGGAACGACCGTGCCGATGAACCGACACACCATGGAAAACCACGACCATGCCCGCCGGGCCCTGCGCCTGGCCACCGTCCTGATGGGCAGCACGGTCCTGGCCGGCCTCCCGGCAGCCGCACTGGCGCAGACCGCATCGCCTGAGGCCGTAGCCGCTCCCACGGCTGCGGCGGTCGAGGCGCCTGCCCCCGCGCCTGAGATGCCGGCCGTCATTTCGTCGATCACCGTGGCCGGCGCCCAGCGCCTCGAGCCTGATACGATCCGTTCCTATATCAAGCTGCGCGTCGGCCAGCCCTATACCCAACAGTCCGCCGACCAGGCGCTGAAGGACCTGTTCGCGACTGAGCTGTTCGCGGACGTCCAGATCCGCAATGATGGCGGCGCGGTGACGATCGAGGTGAAGGAAAACCCGGTCATCAACCGCATCGTTCTGGAAGGCAACAAGCGGCTCAAGGAGGACAAGATCCTCCCCGAAATCAAGCTTTCACCGCGTCAGATATTCACCCGTTCCAAGGTCCGCGCCGACGTTTCGCGGATTATCGAGCTTTACAAACGCCAGGGTCGTTTCGCCGCCAGCGTCGAACCCAAGATGGTGATGCTCGACCAGAACCGCGTCGATATCGTGTTCGAGATCACCGAAGGGCCCAAGTCCAAGGTTCGCCAGATCAACATCCTCGGAAACGAGAAGTTCTCGGACGGCGAACTGCGCGACGAGATGGTGACCAAGCAGGCGCGGATGTTCCGCTTCTTCAGCTCGGGCACCAGCTATGACCCTGACCGCATGGCCTTCGACCAGCAGAAGCTGCGGCAGTTCTACCTGACCCAGGGCTATGCCGATTTCCGCATCGTTTCGGCGGTTGCCGAACTCACGCCCGACAAGAAGGACTTCATCCTGACCTACGTGGTCGAGGAAGGGGATCGTTACAAGTTCGGCGATGTGAAGGTGGAAAGCCAGCTGCGCGATTTCGACGGCGAGCGTCTGGCCGAGCAACTGCCCATGAAGAAGAGCAGCTGGTATAACGCCAAGCAGGTCGAAGACACTATCGACAAGCTCAACGAAACGCTGGGCACCTTCGGCTACGCCTTTGCCGACGTCCGCCCTGACTATTCGCGCAACAAGTCAGAGCTGACCATGGGCCTGACCTTCACCATCGCCGAGGCGCCGCGCGTCTATGTCGAGCGGATCGACGTCAATGGCAACACGCTGACCCAGGACAAGGTCGTGCGCCGCGAGTTCCGCATTGCCGAGGGCGACGCCTTCAACTCGCTTCAGGTCAAGCGCTCGACCAGCCGCATCAACTCGCTCGGCTACTTCCAGGAGAAGTTCGAGATCGAGCAGAAGCCTGGCTCGGCAGCCGACCGGATCGTGCTGGAAGCCAACGTCGAGGAAAAGCCTACCGGCGAACTGCAGCTTTCCGCAGGCTATTCCAGCCTTGAAAAGCTGATCTTCCAGGGATCGGTGCAGCAGCGCAACTTCCGAGGGCGTGGCCAGACGGTTGGCCTGTCGATCAGCTATTCGCAGTATTCGAAGAGCGCCGAGGTCAGCTTTACCGAGCCGTACCTGTTTGATCGGAATGTTTCGCTGGGCGTCAACGTCTACCGGCGTGACTACAACAGCTTCAACTACGCCAATGCGGACCGCAACACGCTGTACCGCCAGACCCAGACCGGCGCCCAGATCCGCATGGGTCTGCCGCTGACCGAATATGTCTCGGCCGTGGCGAGCTATACCTTCAACATCGATGACATCACCGTCGACAAGAACCAGTACTTCTCCGATCGCGTCAATCCGCCGACCTTCGAATGCGATCCGCTGATCGCGGGGCGTTACCTGTGCGATGCACTGGGCAAGCGGACCAGTTCGATCCTTGGCCTGTCGCTGATCTACGATTCGCTCGACAACCGCATGCGGCCCTCGCGTGGGCGCTCGATGTCGATCACCGGCGAATTTGCGGGGCTGGGTGGCTCGGTCAAGTACGGCCGCGTCCGCGCCAACGTCGCGCAGTATTGGCCGCTGGGCAAGGGCTGGATCTTCTCGGTGCGTGGGGAAGGCGGCGCGATCAAGTCGTTCGACAGCCGTGGCAATGCCGCGCTGGGGATCGACAGCGTACGTCTGACCGACCGCTTCTATCTGGGCGAGCCGCAGATGCGCGGCTTCGACATCCGCGGCGTTGGCCCGCGCGTGCTGCGCCAGTTCATCACCGATGACGGCAACGGCAATCCGGTGGTCATTACCGACCGTGACCGGGTGGTCGACGACGCGCTGGGCGGCAAGTACTACTACCTTGGCCATGTCGAGCTCGAAATTCCACTTGGTTCGGGCGCGCGTGAACTGGGTATCCGTCCGTCGATCTTCATGGACGTCGGTTCTGTCTGGGGCATCACCAAGCCGCAGCTGCAGACAAGCCCGTTCCCGAACGGCATTTTCATCCCGACCCGCGATACGGCCGGCAACGCTCTCTTCACCCAGATCAATGCGGCGGAGCTGGTCAACAATGTCTGCACCGCGACTTCGGTTGCGCAGGTCACCAACCCGATCAATCCGGCGCCGCCGACGTGTCTGGGTACAGGTACGGTCAACAACACCGCGCTCGGCAGCACGATCCCGCCGTTCCAGGAAGTGTTCCTGGGGGATTCGCCCAGCCCGCGCCTGTCCGTTGGCATCGGTTTCAACTGGAACTCGCCGTTCGGTCCGTTCCGTCTCGATTTCGCTCATGTCCTGCTGAAGAAGGACGGCGACGACACCAAGACTTTCACCTTCAATGTGGGAACCCAATTCTGATGATCAGCCGTTACAAGCCGCTGCTTGGCGCCGCCATGGTGCTCGCCCTGGTAGCCCAGCCCGCCTACGCCAAGTCCAAGAAGCAGAAGGAGGCTGAAGCCGCCGCTGCTGCCGCTGCCGCCGCCCCGGCAGCCTCTGGAACCGGCAACATCGTGGCCGGCATCGCGGTCGCCAATCTCGAAGCGGCGGTCGCCAACACCGATGCTTACCGTCTGGCAGCCCAGCAGCGCCCGGTGACCTACAAGTCGAACTTCGACAATGCGAAGACCCGCGGCGCCGCGCTCGACGCGCAGCTCAAGCCGCTGATCGACAAGTTCAACGCCGACCGCGCGGCGGCCAAGCCCAACGTTCCGGCGCTGCAGCAGCAGGCTCAGACGATTCAGCAGCTGCAGGAACGCGGCAAGGAAGAGATCCAGCAGATCCTGATGCCGCCCGCCCTGTCGGAAGCCTACGTGCGTGAGCAGATCGAGGACAAGCTGGATCAGGCCGTGCAGAAGGCGATGGAAAAGCACCGCGTTTCGCTGTTGCTCCAGCCTGGCACGGTGATCGCCCGCGCAAACGCCTATGAGCTGACTGACGAAATCGTCACCGAACTCAACGTCTTGATTCCCAACGCGCAGATCGTTCCGCCGCAGGGCTGGATGCCGCGCGAAGTGCGCGAGGCTCGTGAACAGCAGGCCGCTGCCCAGAAGGCTGCCTCGGCTCCGGCCGCTGCCGCTCCGGCAGCTGCTCCGGCGCCGCGTCCGGCTGGTCCGCAGCCTGACGGCCGCTAAGCCTGGCAGCTGGGTGCAGCGATGAGCGAAAGCACAGAAGGGAAGGGCGCGGCTCCGGCCGCGCCCGCCTATGACATCGTCAAGATCCTCGGCGCCCTGCCGCATCGCTATCCGTTGCTGCTGGTCGACCGTGTGCTCTCGCTCGAAGTGGGCGAGCGCATTCATGCGGTGAAGGCGGTCAGCTTCAACGAGCAGTTCTTTCAGGGGCATTTCCCCGGACGGCCGATCATGCCGGGCGTACTTCAGATCGAGGCGCTGGCCCAGGCCGCCGCGATCCTTGCTATAGAGACGCTGGACCTCGCCGGTTCGGGCAAGCTGGTCTACTTCATGTCGATCAACGAGGCGAAGTTCCGTGCGCCCGTTGAACCGGGCGTGCTGCTCGACCTTGAGGTTGGCTTCCTCCAGAAGCGCGCCCGGGTCTGCAAATTCTGGGGCAAGGCCTCGATTGCCGGACAGGTCACCTGCGACGTCCAGTTCACCGCGATGATCGCGGATTCCTGAAGCGGACGGTGCGAAACAGCTGACCAGCCGAAAGGCTGGACAAAATGGCGCGCTGCCGCTAAGCGCGCGCCTTCCTCTTGCAGGCCGGTCGGAACCGGCCACCAGCGAAAGACAGTGCGATGAAGGCCGATACCCATCCCGATTATCACATGATCAAGGTGCAGATGACCGACGGCACCGTGTTCGAAACCCGCTCCACCTGGGGCAAGGAAGGCGACACGCTGGTGCTGGAAATCGATCCCACCTCGCACCCGGCATGGACCGGTGGCACACGCCAGCTTGACCAGGGTGGCCGCGTCGCGCAGTTCAACAAGCGCTTTGGCGGGCTCACCCTCAAGAAGGGCTGATCGCGCTTCGCTTGCGCAGATACGAAGGGCGGCCTCGCGGGGCCGCCCTTTTCGTTTTGGGAGTGCCGGGCGGGATTACCAGGCGCCGGACAGTTCCTCGGCCTCCGCATCGGGGATGGGGCGCAGAAATTCTACCCCGCAAGTGTCCTCGCGCGACCAGCGGATGATGGCTTGAACCGTGCGCTCGGGATTGAGCCGGATGCCGATGAACATACCTGTGCGCAGCCATCCCGCCTCGCTGACCAGGTTGCAACCATAAATCGAGATGTCGCGCAGCAGCGCCTTGGCCCGGTCGCCGTGCGAAGACGTAACCAGCACCAGGCTGCTCGCCGGGCGCCGGGTGCCCTTGCGGGTTAGGGGGCGGCTGGTTTCCGCAGGAGAGTGTGCCAGTTTCTGTTTGCCTGCCATCGTTGTCTCTCCAATCCGGAATCGCCCGGAGCGATGAACGATGGCTATCGGGATGCCGTTAAGATTTGCCTGATGCCGCCTTTGCCTGATGCAGGAATTTCGCACTTTGCGATGCCCGGTGGGGAGGGGGAAGCGCGCCTTGCGGGCGCCTTACCGCAATTTTTGCTTTGAATCCTCCAGCGGCTGTGCAAGAGGCCGCGCCTGTCCTTGCCGCACCCCGGTGCGCAGGCTGTGGCGATCGTAGCTCAGTTGGTTAGAGCGCCGGTTTGTGGTACCGGAGGTCGTGGGTTCGAACCCCATCGATCGCCCCATTTTCTCATTTTCGCGGGAAACGCCGAAGGCCACGCCGCCGCCACAGGTTTGCGGCTCTGAGCACCTGATCGCACTTGCTCCGTGGCCGCTCTCCTGCCAAATGGCAGCCGATCCTCAGGGATACCGAATCCTTCATGCACGGCTTTGCCAATCCCGCCCGTTTCCTGCGCCTTGCGCGCCAGCTGACTTTGCCCATGCTGGTGGCCGGAGTGCTGTTGTGCGCTGCATCGCTCGTCTGGGGCCTGTTCGGTGCGCCGGCGGAGCGTTTGCAGGGTGACAGCGTGCGTATCCTGTTCGTTCATGTGCCCGCCGCCTGGCTCGGCATGGGTGGATGGAGCGCGATCGCTGTCGCCAGCCTGACCGAACTGGTCTGGCGCCATCCGCTGGCAGGAATCGCCGCCCGGGCGATCGCCGTGCCTGGAGCATTCTTCAGCGCGTTGTGCCTGATTACAGGTTCGCTTTGGGGGCGGCCCGCCTGGGGTACCTGGTGGGTGTGGGACGGCCGATTGACGTCGATGCTGGTCCTGCTGTTCCTATATCTGTCTTACATTGCGCTCAGCGATGCGGCGAACCGGGATGGCAACGGACAATCCCGGATTCCCGCCATTTTCGGGCTGGTCGGAGCGGTGAATATTCCGGTGATCCACTATTCGGTGCTGTGGTGGAACAGCCTGCACCAGCCACCGTCGATCACCGCTGGCAAGTCTGAGATGGCGCCGGAGTTCCTGTGGGGACTGCTGGCAGGAACGACCGGGTTCTCGCTTGTTTTCGGGGCGGTTGTGTTGATCCGGATGCGAACGATCCTGGCGGACCAGCAGGCAGAAGCGCGCCTGCGCCGCCGCGCCATGGAGGCAGCCGATGCGTGAGGGACTGGATCACTGGCCATTCATCTGGGCGGCCTATTCCCTGGGGATCGGCGGCACGGCGGCAATGGTGCTGTGGTCGTGGCTGGCCATGACAAGGTCCGAAGCCCGCCGCGACCGGAGCCGTGATCGATGAACAGTGCAATCAAGGCCAAGCATCAGCGGCTGATCCTCGTGCTGGTCGCACTCGCCGCCCTGATCGGCGCGGCGCTGATGGCAACCTGGGCGCTGCGCAGCCAGGCCTCGTTCTTCTATTTGCCGGCCGACATGGCCGCCGATCCGCCCGAGCCGGACCGCGCCGTGCGACTGGGCGGCATGGTCGAGTCCGGGTCGATCAAGCGGGCGGCGGACGGAGTGACGATCCAGTTCGTGGTGTCTGACAACAAGGCCCGCATTCCGGTCAACTTCAGCGGAATTGCACCAGACCTGTTCCAGGAAAACTCCGGCGTGGTCGCTGAAGGAAAGCTGCGCGCTGACGGAACCTTCGTGGCTGACAACCTGCTGGCCAAGCATGACGAGAAATACGTGCCCCGGGAAATGAAGGACATGACTGCCGCGCAGGCCCGCCAGACCGTGGCGGAAACCCGGTGATCGCCAGTCTCGGCCTTGCCGCGCTGTGGATGGCGGCAGCGCTTGCGGCGCTCCAGCTGGTGGCCGGCGGGCTGTCGCTGCGTGGCGGCAATCCCGCGCTTGCCGGGCTCGTCCGTCCGGTGGCGGCGGTGCAGGGACTGCTCGCGGTCTTGTCGTTCGCCGCGCTGGTGATCGTGTTCTGGCAGACCGATCTTTCGGTCAAGCTGGTGGCGATGAATTCGCATTCGGCCAAGCCGCTGCTTTACAAGATCGCCGGGTCATGGGGGAACCATGAAGGCTCGATGCTGCTGTGGGTGACCATCATGGGCCTTGCCGGTGGTTTCGTAGCCCTGATCGAGCGCCGTCTGCCGGAGCCGACGATGCTGGCGACGCTTGCCGCGCAGGCTTTCGTCAGCCTGGGATTCTATGCATTCCTGCTGATCTCGTCGAATCCGTTTGAGCGGCTCAGCCCGGCAGCGCCTGAAGGGCAGGGGCTGAACCCGCTCCTCCAGGATCCGGGCCTCGCGTTCCATCCGCCCACGCTTTACATCGGCTATGTCGGGCTTTCGGTCGCATTCAGTTTCGCGGTCGGTGCCTTGCTCACCCGCGAGGTCGGGCCGGCGTTCGCACGGGCGATGCGGCCGTGGGTGCTGGGGGCGTGGCTATTCCTGACGATCGGCATCACTGCCGGGTCCTATTGGGCATACTACGAACTCGGCTGGGGCGGCTGGTGGTTCTGGGATCCGGTCGAGAATGCGTCGCTGATGCCCTGGCTGGCAGCAACCGCCCTGCTCCATTCCGCCTCGGTGCTGGCATCGCGCAATGCGCTGCGGGCCTGGACGGTAATGCTGGGTGTTGTCGCATTCTCGATGTCGATGGTCGGGACTTTCCTGGTGCGGTCCGGCATTCTCACCAGCGTGCATGCCTTCGCCGTCGATCCCGAGCGCGGCAGTTTCATCCTTGGCTTGCTGGTGATCAACATCGGCGCGGCGCTGCTGGTGTTTGCCCTGCGGGCCGCGAGCGTCACCGAAGGCGAACGCTTTGCCCTGACCAGCCGCGAAGGCGCGCTGGTATTCAACAACGTGATGCTGACCGGCACACTGGGGATCGTGCTGATCGGCACGCTCTATCCGCTGGTGGCCGAGGCGATGGGGCTGAAGGTGTCGGTCGGCCCGCCTTACTTCAACCCGATGGGCGCGGTGTTTGTCGTGCCGATGCTGGTGGTGCTTGCGGTTGGGCCGTTGCTGCGCTGGCGGCGCGACAGGCTTGGCCGGGTCGCTCGAATGCTGGCGGTGCCCGGACTGCTGGCGATTGGCGTCGGCGCCTGGTTCGCCGGAAGCGGGTTTGTCGGGGTTCTGCCGGTGCTGGGTCTGGCGCTAGCGGCGGGACTGGCCGTGGCATCCTTCCTGCCGCTTGCGGGACGCAAGCTGCGCACTGTCAAACTGCCGCTCTGGGGTATGGTCGTTGCGCATTTCGGCGTTGCGGTCGCGCTGTTCGGAATGGCAGCCGATGCCGCCTTTACCACCGAACGGCTCGTCGCGGCGCGGGCGGGGCAAACCGTAGTGGTCGGGCCGTGGAAGGTGTTCCTGCGCGATGTCGTGCCGATTGCCGGACCAAACTGGACCGCGCTGCAGGCCGATATGGACGCGCGTTACAAGGACGGGCCGGCACGCGATATCCATCCCCAGGCACGCTCGTTCTGGGCCCCGCCGCAGGGCACCAGTGAAAGCGCCCTGGTGACCCGCTGGAACGGCCAGCTTTACGCCGTGCTGGGCGAGCAGGCCGAGGATGGGCGCTGGCAGCTACGGCTGTGGTGGAAGCCCTTTGTGCCGATGATCTGGTACGGCGGGCTGCTGATCGCGCTGGGCGGCCTGCTGGCGCTGATCGGCCGCGTTGCCAGCGACCTGCGCCGCATCTTCGCGCGCGAGAAGATCGCGTACCGTCGCCAAAGGCAGGGACGATGAGCGAGCCTACGCCGCCTGTTTCTCTGCGCCGCTGGACCCTGTGGCTGCCGCTGGGGGTGTTCGCCGGGTTCGTTATCCTGTTTCTGATAGGGCTGCTTCGGCCAGCAGAACGTGAAGTGCGCAGTGCGCTGATCGGCAAGCCTTTGCCCGAGTTTGCTTTGCCGCAGGCGATTCCGGAGCGGCCGGGCCTGGCGACCGCCGATTTCAGGGGGGGCAAGCCGCGACTGCTTAACGTCTTTGCCAGCTGGTGCGTGCCCTGCGCGGTAGAGGCGCCGCAGCTTGCCGCGCTCAAGCAGGCCGGGGTGGAAATTCACGGTGTTGCGGTGCGCGACAAGCGCGAGGACCTTGAACGGTTCCTGGCCCGCCACGGCAATCCCTTCGCCCGGATCGGTGCGGACGAGGTCAGCAAGGTTCAGTTCGCGCTGGGTTCATCCGGCTATCCGGAAAGCTTTATCGTCGATGGGCGCGGGGTGATCCGCTACCAGCACATCGGTGAAATCCGGCCTGATCAGGTTGAAATGATCCTCACCAAGCTGAAGGAGGCGGAGCAGTGATCCGGTTCCTTTGCGCTCTGCTGCTTGGGCTGGCGATCATGCCTGTCGCTGCTCAGGACAAATTGCCGCCCGCGCCCTATGCCTATCGGCAGCTTGACGATCCGGCCAAGGAAGCGCGCGCCAAGGCCCTGATGGAAACGCTGCGCTGCGTGCAATGCCAGGGCCAGTCGATTGCGGATTCGGACGCTCCGATTGCCGGAGATATGCGCAACCAGGTCCGCCTGCGGATTGATGCTGGCGAGGATCCCGAGGCGATCCGCCAATGGCTGGTCGATCGCTACGGCGATTATGTCAGCTACGCGCCGCGCGTTACCGCGACCACCTGGCCACTGTTCGCGGCGCCGCTGTTGCTGCTGGCTTTCGCTTTCATGGTCCTGCGGCGTCGGCTGATTCGCGGAGGAGGAGGCGCATGACCTGGGTATTGGTGGCCTTGCTGGCGCTCGCTTCGTTCGGTGCCTGCGCGTTCCTGTTCAAGGCGCCGCGCAAGGGTTGGGAAGCGATCGGTGCGGCTTTGCTGCTGGGTATCGCCGGGTTTGCCTTGCAGGCCCGTCCGGCCCAGCCGGGTGTGCCCAAGGTTGTGGAGGCAAAGTCTGCGGATTCAGGCGCTGCCCTGATATCCGCTCGCAAACAGCTGGCGCAGGCTGACGGTGCGGGAGCGGTCAACCAATGGATGGTGATCGCCGACGGACTCGCCCGCAACGGCCAGTTCGGTGATGCAGCCGGGGTCGTGCTTGGCGCTGTCGAGAAAGACCCGCGCAATGCCGACGCCTGGCTTTCACTTGCCAACAATCTGGTTGCCCATGCCGAAGGCAGCGTCACGCCCGCGGCACTCTATGCCTATCGCCGGGCGGCGCTGGCCGACCCGGAGCATCCCGGACCGCCGTTCTTTATGGGCCTTGCCCTGATCCAGAATGGCAGGCTGGAGGAGGGCCGCACGCTCTGGGCGGGTCTGCTTGCCAGCAGTCCGGCTGATGCACCGTGGCGAGCGGACCTTTCGGCCCGAATCGGCCAGCTCGATGAACTGATCGCAGGACGCGACCCGGGCGCGCCGACACGCTGATTTTGTCTGATTTGCGGGCTCTCCGGACGCTGTTGCCGGGGTGCCTGCATGCTGCTAAGCGCGTGGACTTTATTGCCGCAACTCCCGCAGGGAGCGCCGCAAAGCATAGCCAGGGACGGCGCATCGCATGACCAGTGCGGACCAAACAGAAGCGGTGCAGGATACCGGCAACCCTGCTGCGGATTACGGCCAGGCCAGCGGGCACGGGCATAACAATGGTCGCCTGGTGCCCTTGGCGATTGGTGCAATCGGCGTCGTTTTCGGCGACATCGGCACCAGCCCGCTTTACGCTTTCCGCGAAACCTTTGCCTCGCATCACGGTGCGCCGGGAATTCACGTCGATCCGGTACATATCTATGGTGTGCTGAGTCTGGTGTTCTGGTCGATGATGATCGTGGTGACGTTCAAGTACGTCCTGACCATCATGAAGGCCGACAACAAGGGTGAGGGCGGCAGCCTGGCCCTGCTCGCGCTGATCAACCGCAAGTCCGAGCATGCCCGCTGGACCGGTCCTTTCGTGCTGCTGGGGGTGTTCGCAACCGCGCTGTTCTATGGCGATTCGATGATCACCCCGGCAATGTCGGTACTTTCAGCCACGGAAGGCCTGCAATACGTGGCTCCGGGCTTCAAGGACTGGATCGTGCCGATTGCGGTGGCGATCCTGGTCCTCCTGTTCGGGATGCAGTCCTATGGCACAGAACGGGTTGGGCGCCTGTTCGGGCCGATCATGATGGTCTATTTCCTGACCCTGGCGGTGCTTGGCGTCAGTCACCTGGCGATCATGCCGGAAATCATCCTGCAGACGATCAATCCGCTCAACGCGGTCAACTTCTTCATCACCGATGGCTTCCGCGCCTTCATCGCGATGGGCAGCGTTGTGCTTGCCGTTACCGGTGCGGAAGCACTCTATGCCGATATGGGGCACTTCGGGCGCAAGCCGATCGGGATCAGCTGGATGGCCTTCGTCCTGCCTTCGCTGATGCTCAATTACATGGGGCAGGGGGCGATGGTGCTCTCACATACTCCTGCCGAGGCCGCTCAGCTCATCAAGGATCCCTTTTTCCTGATGATCCCGGACGCGGTGCGGGTGCCAGTCATCTTCCTGGCTCTCGCGGCGACGATCATCGCCAGCCAGGCCGTGATTTCCGGCGCGTTTTCGCTCACCCAGCAGGCGATCCAGCTCGGCTTCATGCCGCGGATGCAGATCAAGCATACCAGCGCTTCTACCGCGGGGCAGATCTACATCCCGGTCATCAACTGGGGACTGATGATCATGGTCATCGTCCTGGTGCTGTTCTTCCGCTCATCGAGCAACCTTGCGGCGGCCTATGGTATTGCGGTGACCGGCGCGATGTTCATCGATACGCTGCTGCTGGCCGCCGTTCTGATTTCGCTGTGGCGCTGGCCGCTGTGGAAGGCCGCGCCGCTGGTTGCCGTGTTCATCGTGGTCGACATGGCCTATCTCGGGGCGAACCTGATCAAGGTGCCCGATGGCGGGTGGGTGCCGCTGACCATCGGTCTGGCAATCTTCACCCTGCTTACCACCTGGTCACGCGGCCGGGCGCTGATGCGCCAGTCGATGGACGATGGCTCGATCCCGATAGAAGTGTTCGCCAAGAGCGCTCATTCAAGTGCCACCCGCGTTGCCGGGACCGCGATCTTCATGGCTTCTACCAGTTCGGGCGTGCCTTCGGCGCTTTTGCATAACATCAAGCACAACAAGGTGCTGCATGAGCGCGTGGTGATCCTGACCGTGGCGATCCAGGACGTGCCGTTCGTCGATCCGGCGACCCGGGCCAGTGTCATCGATCTTGGCGCGGGGTTCTATCGCCTGACCTTGAAGTTCGGCTTCCTTGAGGAGACGGACGTTCCCGCCACACTGAAGACGGTCGATCTGTGCGGGCAGCCATTCGAGATGATGAAGACCAGCTTCTTTCTTTCGCGTCAGACACTGCTCGCCTCGGCGAAGCCGGGCATGGCACTGTGGCGGGAGAAGCTGTTCGCCTGGATGCTGCGCAATGCCGCCAGCGCGATGGAGTTCTTCCGTCTGCCGACCAACCGCGTGGTCGAACTGGGTAGTCAGGTCGAAATCTGACCGCTCAACCGCACTTGTGAGCCGTTGAGAGCATATCAACCAATCGCTCGCGGGCGGTAGCGCGCGCGGCGCTTGGGGCGTACCCGAATGCGGCATAGCGCGCGGCAAGCTCTTGCTGAACTGCGGCAAGCGCTGTCGCTGAAATGCCCTTGCGACGCGGCATCGGGCGTTTGCTGAACGCCCGCGCTGCTGGCTGGCCCAGCAAGACTGCGTCGAATTTTGCGCCATAGGCGCGATAGAAAAGATAGCGGATAGTTCCGTCGCACTCGGGCCAGGAATCCCAGATTGCCCTGTCAAGTACAGCAAGTCGCGGAGCGGGTGGCAGCACAGCCTCGCAATTGCTTTGCGGCAGGGCATTGTCGAGACTCGATCCATAAAGCGGTTGTTCCAGCTCAATCATGTCCGGGTGGCGCAGCAGCACTTCGCAAGGGAACAACAGCGGCGTACGCGCGCCTTCGGCGTAGGTTGCAAGAACCTTGATCGTCTGCGCGAAGGTCGCGGGCGATTTCAGTGCATCGTCGAGGCTGACAATGCCATCGCTCGCAAGGATGCCGCTGCCATAGCCCTGCGCCGGATCGCCGCCCAGTTGCCGCCACGGCGGACCCAGCAGTTCGGCAATCCGTGCGCGATCCTGCCGCAGCGCCGGGCTGCTCCAGTTGCTTGACCCGGGCTGCAGCGCATAGATGGTCAATGCCTCAAGCAGCGTTGCTCCAGCGGGATCGAGCCGCCGCAACGTCGCCAGTGCCGCGTCCCGGTTGGTGAATAGGGCAGCGGTCGCCAGTTCTATGTTGCGGTCGCGATAGCGTGCCATCAGGCAATCCGCGCGCGTTGGAAAAGCCGCGCGGACAAAGTCCTTGCAAGCGGCACGCTCCTTGAGCCACGCAAGCTGGGCAGCGCCGTGTCCGGACTGTCCATCGCCGCGCGCACCCCGTTTCGCCGCCGCATAGAGCCGCGCCATCACAGCGTCCTCATGCGCCAGTGCAGGGCTGGCACAGATCGCCCTTTCCACCACGGTGCTCGCTGAGGCGCAGGAGAAGCTGGGAGAGGGGGTGTCAGCATACACCGACGATCCCGGAAGGGCAGCAAGCGCAAGCGCGACGAGCAGCGGAAGCAGTGTTCGCATGACGCCAGCCTATTGCCGGATGGGTCCTGCGGCTAGCCCCCGCTTTGGCGTCGGTTGCGTTCCCTCAGCCACGGTTCGATCCGGCGGATCGCCTCCTCGATCTCGGGCGTCGAAACGGCAAAGCTGAGGCGGACGAAGCGGTGACCGTCGACCGGATCGAAATCGATTCCCGGCGCCGTGGCAACGCCGGTCGCTTCCAGCAACTGCTTGCAGAACTTCATGCTGTCGTCGGTGAAGTCCGATACGTCAGCGTAGATGTAGAAGGCTCCGTCGGGCGGTGCGATGCGGGCAAGGCCCATGCCGGGAAGTGCCGCCAGCAGCAGCTCGCGGTTGCGGGCATAGGTGGCGATGTTGGCCTCCAGTTCATCGCGGCAGTCCATCGCGACAAGGCCGGCGTGCTGCGCCAGGCTGGGCGGGGTCAGGAACAGGTTGCCCATCCGTGCCCGCGCCGCGTCGATCCCGCCGGGCGGCACCACCAGCCAGCCGAGCCGCCAGCCGGCCATGCTGAAGTACTTGGAGAAGCTGTTGACCACCAGCGCCTGCGGCTCAACCTCAAGGATCGAGGGTGTGCGCAGGCCGTATGCGATGCCGTGGTAGATCTCGTCGGAGATGATGGTGATGCCGCGCTCACGGCAGACTGCGGCAATCGCGGCCAGTTCCTCGCGCGGGATGATGGTTCCGGTCGGATTGGCGGGGCTGGCCACGATCACGCCCCGGGGGGCGGGATCGAGTGCGGCGAGCGCCCCGGCGGTCAGTTGAAAGCGCTCCGCTTCCCCGCACGGCAATTCCACCGGCACCATGTGCAGCGCCTTGAGGTTGTTGCGGTAGGCAACGTAGCCTGGACGAGCGAGCGCGATTCGGTCACCCGGAGCGAAGCTCATCGACAGGGCGAGGACGAGGGCAGGGGAGGCACCGCAGGTCAGCAGGATCTGCGCGGGGCTGATCTCCACCCCGTACCATTCGGCATAGTGGCGCACGATCCGTGCCTTCAGTGCCGGGCTTTCCCAATAGCCCATCGGATCGGCATCGAGCACCCGGTGCGCCTCGGCGATCGCGGCGGCAGGCGCGCCGGTGCTGGGCTGGCCGAATTCCATGTGGATCACGCTGCGCCCCTCGGCCTTCAGCCGGTGGGCGATGCCGCTGATGGCAATGGCGTGGAACGGGTCGATCTGTGCGGTCATTCCCGCCGGTTACCGGCAGCGCGCACAAAAGGAAAGCGCGGCGCCCGTTGGGGCACCGCGCCTGCCTTCATATCATCAGGCCGGTTGGCCTGGACTGCGATTAGCCGAGGTTGGCGCTGGCCATGCAGTAGAGCATCGGGATCGACAGCAGCACATTGGTGCGGCTTGCATAGAGCGCTCGCGGTGCGGCGGCGGCCTTTTCCTCGGCGCTGGCTTCGACCAGGCCCAGGATCTTCTTCTGGGCCGGCCAGATGATGAACCACACGTTGAAAGCCATGATCAGCGCCAGCCACATGCCGAGACCGATCAGGTTTTCGTTGGCATTGTTGCCCGCGAACTGGAAGACACGGCCAATGTAGCCTTTGACCATGGCGATGCCGAGACCGGTCAGCACCGTCAGCAGCGCGCCGTAGCGGAAGAAGAACATCACCTTGGGCGCAATATAGCCGGTGACGCCGCCCTTCAGTTCGGCCGGAATTGCCGGCATGGTCGGCACCTGAACGAAGTTGAGATAGTAGAGCAGCCCGATCCAGACGATGCCGAAGAACACATGCAGCCAACTCAGCACCGAGGCTGCGTTGATTGGCAGCGCGCCATCGGGCATCCCGGCAAAACGAACCATCACGACAACCGCCAGCACCAGCCCGGTCAGCAGCACGAGGTGCAGGTTTCCGAAAAACTTGGCCATTGCTTCCCCCTAATAATTTGAAGCGAACCCGCTTGTTTCCTTGGGCCGGTTCCGGCCCGCGATTCTTTCCATGCGCCGGAAACGCGCGCTTGTCAGCCCTTTTTGCGAGCCATTGTCATTCGTGGGGAGGATCGGAAAGCACCTCGGGCTCAGCTTCCTGGGCAAGGCCGTGGCGCAGCAGCATCGGAATCTGGAGAAAGGTGAACAGGAAGGTCAACGGCAGGAAAACCCACAGCTTCGCCGCGATCCAGTCTCCGAACGAAAGCTGCGCGCGCAGGGCTTCGTTGAGGCCTGCCAGCAAAAAGAAGAACACGCCCCAGTTGCGCGACAGCTTGAGCCAGCCTTCATCACTCAGCCCTTCGAAGGCGGCTTCGAGCAGGATCTTGAGCAGTGCCTTGCCGCGCAGCACGCCCGCCAGCAGCACGGCGCCGAACAGCACGTAGATCGCAGTCGGCTTGACCTGGATCCAGATCGGATCGTGCAGCAGGATGGTCAGGCCGCCGAAGCCGACGATCAGGACCGTCGATAGCCACAGCATCGGCGAGATTCGCCCCAGCTTCCATTTCGATACCAGTAGCGCGATCACTGCGGCGACCATGAAGGCACCTGTGCCGGAAATGACCGCGGCAACCTCGCCAATGCCTTCGTGGTTGCCTGGCGCGTTATAGCGGTAGACGCCGAAGAAGACGGCAATCGGCGCATAATCGACCAGCAGGTTGAGCAGGCCGGACTTTGCTTTTTTGGGGGCAGAAGCGGCTTCGGCCATCATGCGACCCCCGCGATCACGCGCGCGACCAGATCGGGATCGAACGGGCGCAGATCGTCCATTTTCTCGCCAACGCCAATGGCATGGATCGGCAGGCCGTACTGTTCGGCCGCAGCGACCAGCACGCCGCCGCGCGCCGTGCCATCGAGCTTGGTCATGATCAGGCCGGTCACCCCTGCCACCTCCTTGAAGATTTCGATCTGCTGGAGCGCGTTCTGCCCGTTGGTGGCATCGAGTACCAGCACGACATCATGCGGAGCTTCGGGATTGAGGCGACCGAGAACACGGCGGATCTTGGCAAGTTCGTCCATCAGTTCGCGCTTGTTCTGCAAGCGTCCGGCCGTGTCGACGATCAGCGCGTCGATCCCCTGTTCGGTTGCCGCCCGAACCGCGTCGAACACCACCGCCGAAGGGTCGCCGCCTTCCGGCCCCTTGATGATCGGAACCCCGATCCGCTCTGCCCAGACGGCAAGCTGGCCAATCGCAGCGGCACGGAAAGTATCGCCGGCCGCCAGCATCACGCCATAATCCTGTTCCTGGAACAGGTGGGCCAATTTGGCGATTGTCGTGGTCTTGCCAGAGCCGTTGACGCCAATCACCAGCACGACTTGCGGGCGCGGGAAGGCGACGACTTCAAGCGGCCGGGCGACCGGACGCAGGATTGCGGCGATTTCCTGGGCCACCGCCTCGCGAATGGCGGCTTCGTCGGCACCGCGCTCAAAGCGTTCGTCCGACAGCCGGTCGCGGATGCGGCGCGCGGCGCGCGGCCCAAGGTCGGAGAGGATCAGTGCATCCTCGATATCGTCGAGTTGCGCTTCGTCGAGCCGGGTCTTGCTGACGATGCCGGAGAGGTTTTCGGTCAGCCGCTCCGAAGTCTTGCGCAGGCCGCCCAGCAGGCGGTCGGTCCAGGTTTCGGCGCTCATGCCAGCAGGCCTTGTTCGACACGGGTGGGAATAACGGTCACGATTGTTCCGGCTGCAATTCCGGGTGCGAGCCGCACCCTGGCGAAGTTTTCCGCATGGCCTGTCCCGTCGCGTTCGGCAAGCACCCGGTGCGAGTGGCCGAGCTGGGAAGAGAGCCATCTTGCCCGCTCTGTCGCTGCGGCCTGGCGCAGCTCGGCAGCGCGTTTGCGGATCGTGGCATGGGGCAATTGCGGCATCCGCGCCGCCGGGGTTTTGGACCGGGCGGAATAGGGAAAGACATGGAGGTGAACCAGGCCAAGCTCCGCGATCAGCGAGAGATTGGCAAGGTGCGCAGCCTCGTCCTCGGTAGGGAAGCCTGCGATCAGGTCAGCGCCAAAAGCGATTTCCGGACGGCGCCTGCGCAGCGTCTCAACCAGTGCGGCGGCCTGAGCGCGCGAATGGCGGCGCTTCATCCGCTTGAGGATCAGATCATCGCCGTGCTGGAGCGAGAGGTGGATGTGCGGCATTACGCGTGGCTCGCTCGCCAGCAGGTCGAGCAGCAGTGGATCGATCTCGATCCCGTCCAGCGAGGATAGGCGCAGGCGGCCGAGCGCTGGAAACGCATTGAGTATGGCTTCGACCAAAGCGCCCAGCCGGGGCTCGCCAGGCAGGCCATGCCCCCAGCTGGTCAGATCGACGCCGGTCAGCACGACTTCGCCCGCGCCTGCGGCAAGGTGACGCTCCACCTCACGCAGCACCGCCGGAACAGCAAGCGAGCGGCTTGGTCCGCGCCCCTGCGGGATTACGCAAAACGTGCAGGCATGATCGCAGCCGTTTTGCACGGCAGCAAAGGCACGGGTGTGCGTCGCGGTGCCCGGGGTACGGGCGGTAGCTACATTCCAGGCGCGTGGATCGAGCTTGACGGCATTGGCGATAAACCCGTCGACCTCGGGCATGGCGGCGAGCGCCATGCGCTCCACTTCGGCGGCGCAGCCGGTGACGAGAAGGCGCGCATCGGGCCGGTCGCGCCGCGCCCGCCGGATTGCCTGGCGGGTCTGGCGGACAGCTTCGGCGGTCACCGCGCAGCTGTTGACCACCACCAGCGCGTCCTCGCCCGCAAGCAGCGCGCGCAGTTCCTCGCTTTCCGACAGGTTGAGCCGGCAGCCGAGCGAAATGACATCAACGGCCAAGCTCAGGCTCCGAAGTCCGCGCTTTCGAAGCTGCCGCGAAAGCTTTCGGTGGCGGGGCCGGTCATGGTTACGCGGTTATCTGCGCCCCACGAGATGCCAAGGTCACCCCCGGGTAGCGTTACCGTCACCACGCGTCCGGTCAGCCCCCGGCGCATCGCGGCAACGGCGGTGGCGCAGGCCCCGGTGCCGCAGGCGAGCGTCAGTCCGGCCCCGCGCTCCCAGACCCGAAGGCGGATGTGACCGGGGTCGACGACGGTTGCGACGTTGACGTTGACGCGCTGCGGGAACAGCGGATCATGCTCGATCTCCGGTCCCAGCCGGTCAAGTTCCACCGCGTCGCAATCGGGAACAAAAAACACCGCATGGGGATTGCCCATGCTGACGGCAACCGGGCTTTCCAGCACTTCCCAGGCGACCGGCAGACAGAGCGTGTCCATCGCATAGGCGAGCGGGATCTGTTCCCATTCGAGCCGGGGCTCGCCCATATCGACGGCAACGCCGCCGCTGCCCGGCTCGGCTGTCAGTTCCCCGGCCAGGGTCTCGATCCGAACGGGTCGCCCTTCGAGCAGGCCGACGGCGCGGGTGGCATTGCCGCAGGCGCCCACTTCGCCGCCATCGGGATTGAAAATCCGCATTTTCAGGTCAGCGCTGGCGGACGGTTCAAGAACGATGAGTTGATCGCAGCCGATCCCGCTGCGCCGGTCGGCCAGCGCGCGGGCGAACTGTCCGGTCAGCAATGGCAGCGGCTGAGCGCGCGCATCGAGCACGACAAAATCGTTGCCCAGGCCATGCATCTTGATGAACGGAACGCGCATGTCCGCGCTCTAGGCGCAGCCGCGCGCGGCGGCAACCGTGGAAGCGCCCTCAGGCGTTGCCGACGAGCGGGAGAGTGGCCTGGTCAGCCTCGGGCACACCGGTCACTTCCAGCAGCAGGTCCAACTGGGCAAGTTCATGGCGGGTCCGTTCGGCAGGGGCTGGAAGGCCATAGAAATAGCCCTGGACCTTGAAGTCGCCGAACCGGCGCAATTCGCGCAGCACTTCTTCCGATTCCACGCCCTCGGCCGTGATTGGCAGACCCAGGCCTTCGCCCAACGCGACGATCGACTGAACGATCGTCGCGTTGTCGGGATTCCCGGGCAGCGAGGTCACGAAGCTGCGGTCGATCTTGATCCGGTCGAACGGAAGGGTCCGCAGCTGCGACAACGAGCTGTAGCCGGTACCAAAATCATCCAGACTGACCTTCACGCCCTGGTTCTTGAGGCTGGTGATCAGCGAACGGACTAGGCCGATGTTTTCGTGCAGGCAGCTTTCGGTCACCTCGATATCGAGGCGGCTGGGCGGGAAATTTGCCTCGACCAGCATTTTCAGCAGCTTCTGCGAGAACCACGGGTCGCGCAGCTGGATCGGTGAGATATTGACCGACAGGGTCAGGCGCGGGTTCCACTTTCGCGCATCG
Organism: Novosphingobium sp.; assembly: GCA_016719755.1. Classification (GTDB taxonomy): domain Bacteria; phylum Pseudomonadota; class Alphaproteobacteria; order Sphingomonadales; family Sphingomonadaceae; genus Novosphingobium. The sequence goes on from JADJYM010000015.1 coordinate 305,144, forward strand.
TTCAGTGCCTGCCGGATCAGGTTTTCGGACATCTGCGCGATCACACCGATTTCCTCGGCAATCGGAATGAAGATTTCCGGGCTGATCAAGCCAAGCGTGGGAGAGTTCCACCGCGCGAGCATTTCGAAGCCGACGATTTCGCCCGTCGCGATATCGACCTGCTTCTCATAGTAGGGCACGAATTCGCCCTGCTGGACACCGCGGCGGATCCCCGCCTCCAGTTCGCTGCGAAAGCGCAGTTCGCTTTCCATCGATGGCTCGAACCAGAAGTACCGGTTCCGGCCCTGCTTCTTGGCATGATACATCGCAATATCGGCCATGTGCAGCAGGGTCTGTGAATCAAGCTGGCCATCTTCGCTGTCGCTGCGGGTAATCCCGGCCGAGATCGTGGTTTCCAGTGCTACCGATTGGAATTTCACCGGGCGCGAAACCTCCTCGATCAATGCGGCGGCCAGGCGATCGATGGTGTGAGGCTGACGGGGGTCGAACGGGACCACACAGGCGAATTCATCACCACCAAGCCGCGCGGCAAGCCCCCCTTCGGGCAGGCAGGCCCTGATCCGCCGCGCCGCTTCCTGAAGCATCAGATCACCGGCGGCATGGCCGTGAACGTCGTTGACCTGCTTGAAGTTATCCAGATCGAACATGATGAACGCCGCCGCCTCGCCGCGCGCGGAGGCCTGCTCGATCAGGCTGTCGGTGGCAGGGGCGACGCTGCGGCGGTTGAGGCAGCCGGTCAGCGGGTCGGTCTCGGCAAGGAACCGCGCCTGTTCCTCGGCCCGGCGACGCTCGGTCACTTCGCTGGTCAGTTCGCGGTAGCGGCGCCAGCCAAAGATCACGAGCGCGATGTTGAGCAGGACGGTGTTGGTCAGCAGCGGATCGGGAGACGCACCCTGTCCCAGAAGCGAGCGCACTACGGCCGGCAGGGCCGAGCCGCCCGAACCGACGAACATGATGATCGCCGCCGCGACGATGCCCAGCGCGATGAGATCGCGCTCGGCGGTGCGCAGGCGAGCGCCTCCGTCATCCGCCGGCTTGTCCCTGTCTGCCATCGATTGCTGGCCCCTTTGCCTGCTTAAGCAAGGAGGAAGCTGTCAGAATAGACTGAAGTTTGGGTTAAGATGCCCCGGCAACCGACTTGCCGAGCACATTACCCACCGGATCGGCGCTGCTGTCGCTATTTCTTGAGGCCGATTTCGCGCAGGCGCTGCTGCAGGAAATCGTCTGCGGTAATCGAGACCGGATAGCGATCCGGATTGTCCGCCGTGATGCACTGCGGCAGGGTGACAATTGGAAAGTCGCTACGCAGGTGGAGGAAGAACGGCATCGAATAGCGGCTGAAACGCGCCCGTTCGGGATCGGGATTGCGCACGCGGTGGATGGTGGAAGGCAGGACGTGGTTGGTCAGCCGCTCCAGCATGTCGCCGACATTGATGACCAGTGCGCCGGGCGGCGGCGAGGCGCTCATCCAGGCGCCTTCCTTGGTCAGGAGCTCGAGGCCCGCCTCCTCCGCACCGAGCAGCAGGGTGATGAGGTTGATGTCGCCATGCGCTCCGGCGCGGATTGCCTCGCCGGTTACGCCTTCGAGCGGCGGGTAGTGCAGAAGGCGCATTACCGAGTTGCCGTCCTCGATCCCGGCGTCGAACCAGTTTTCCTCAAGTCCCAGGTAAACCGCGATGCGCGAGAGGATTGTCGCGCCGGTGCGATCGAACTGGGCGTAGAGCTCCTGGAACAGTTCGCGGAAGCCTTCCGGGCGGTCCGGCCAGACGTTGGGCGGCATTGAATCCGCCAGAGGGCTGCCTTCGGGCAGGTCGCGGCCGATGTGCCAGAACTCCTTGAGGTCGTGGGCCTTGGCGTCCTTGGCGATCTCCACGCCGAACGGGGTATAGCCGCGCGCACCGGCAATGGCGGCATTGTGGTACCTGAGCTTTTCCTCGACCGGCAAGGCAAAGAAGGCTTCGGTCAGCTGCCAGGCACGGTCGATCAGGCTGGCATCGATGCCGTGGTCCTTGACCATGGCGAATCCGAAAGTCCTGAAGCTGTCGCCAATGGATTTCGAGAAGCTGGCAGCATCGTCGGCCAGCGAGAGGATGGGAAGTGAGCTGAGAGGCATGGGTGGACGTATCCGCGAAGATTTGACTATGGGGCGCTGATAGCCGCAAACCCGGGACCGCGCATGACCAAAATCAAATCGTTCTGGCTGATGAAGTCCGAACCCGACGTCTATAGCTGGGATGACCTGGTTTCCGAAGGGGAGGGAACCTGGGACGGGGTGCGCAACTACACTGCGCGCAACAACATGCGGGCGATGCGAACGGGGGACGGCGTGTTCTTTTACCACTCCAATATCGGAGTGGAGATCGTCGGGATCGCCGAGGTCAGCGAGGAAGCATTCCAGGATCCGAGTGACGAAACCGGGCGCTGGTCGGCAGTCAGGGTCAAGCCCGTGCGAAAGTTGCCTAGGCCGGTCACGCTCAAGCAGATCAAGGCCGATCCGGCGCTGGCCGACATGGATCTCATCACCAAGTTCCGCCTCTCGGTCTCGGCGGTGAAGCCGGCCGAGTGGGATCATATCCTCAAGCTGGCCGGGTCCTGAGCCGCAGGCCGGAGACGGTAGCGCCGCCGGCGCTGAGTTGCTCAACGTCGATCACCAGATGCAGCAGGCGCAGGCCCTTGCGCTGCCGTGCGTCTTTAAGTGCTTCAATAGCTTCGGCGGTGGTCTCGCAGCGCACCGCCCAGCCGCCGAATGCGCGGGCGAGTGCCGCGAAGTCGGGATTGGCAAGTGCCGTACCGCTAACCCGCTCGGGAAACTCGCGTTCCTGGTGCATCCGGATCGTGCCATAGGCGCTGTTATCGACCAGGATCACGGTAAGATCGCAGCCGTATTGCGCGGCGGTGGCAAGTTCCTGCCCGTTCATCAGGAAATCCCCGTCGCCCGCCAGCGCGACCACCTGCCTGTCCGGGTGACGCAGGGCGGCGGCTACGGCGGCGGGCACTCCGTACCCCATCGCTCCGGCGGTCGGCGCGAGTTGTGCCGGAAAGCCGTTGTAGTGCCAGTAGCGGTGCCACCACCCCGAGAAGTTGCCCGCCCCGTTGCAGAGGATGCTGTCGTCCGGATAGATCCCGCGCATCGCGGTGACCAAGGCGGCGAGATCCAGGCGGTGGGGGGCGGGTGCGGCGGTTGTCCAGTCGAGCCACTCGCAATGCGCCTCCTCACCCGCATCGAACGGCACGACATCGTCGCAGAACATCAGCGCGGCTTCGGCGAATTCCCCCATGTCGGCGCAGATGGCGAGGTCGGCGCGGTAGACCTTGCCCAGCTCCTCCGGATCGGGGTGGACGTGGATCAGCGTCTGGCCGGGATGGTCGGGGGTGATCAGGTCGTAGCCATCGGTCGTTGCCTCTCCCAGCCGCGCGCCGACGGCGAGGATCAGGTCGGCCTGGCGAATGCGCTCAACCAGTTTCGGATTGGGGCCATAGCCCAGATTGCCTGCCCAGACCGGACTGGAATTGGTAAGCGCGTCCTGCCGCCGGAACGCGCACGCGACCGGCAGGCCGATCTTTTCGGCGAACCGGGTGAAATGGTCGCGCGCCTTGCCGTGCCAGCCGGCCCCTCCAACGATGGCGACTGGCGCGGCGGCATCCTCCAGCAAGGCCATGATGACGCCCATGGCATCGGGGCAGGAGGCCTGTGCGGGACGGACGACCGCCGGGCGCGGAGCAATGCCGCTTACAGTGTCGAGCAGCATATCCTCGGGCACCGCGACCACTACCGGACCCGGTCGTCCGGCGATCGCTGTCGACCACGCACGGGCCACATATTCCGGAATCCGGGCCGGATCGTCGATCCGCAGCACCTGCTTGGCAAGCGGCGCGAACATCATGCCGAAATCGACTTCCTGAAAGCCCTCGCGGTCGCGCATCGAGCGGTCGACATCGCCGATGAACAGGATCAGCGGCTGCGAATCCTGAAAGGCGACATGAACCCCGATCGAGGCGTTGGTGGCGCCCGGCCCGCGGGTGACGAAGCACACTCCGGGCTGGCCGGTCATCGCCCCGTCCGCGCATGCCATGAAGGCGGCGCCACCTTCCTGGCGGCAGACAATGGTCTGGACCCCGGGCGAGTCGTGTAGCGCGTCGAGCACGGCAAGGAAGCTTTCGCCCGGCACGGTGAACACCCGGTCGCACCCCTGGGCGATCAGGCAGTCGACGAGCAGCCGCCCGCCGTTGATGGTCTTGTTCTCGCTCATAAGGCCAAGACTATCCGCACGCGGCGGGCTCCGCAACGCGTGACCCCCGGTTTGCCGGCGCAATGGTTACTGTCCCGGAACGGGATGGTGGATCATCCGGGCGATTCCACGTCTGGCGACATGGTGAAGAAATTCTTAAGGCCCAGCCTATGAGAAGGTCACTGGTCCTCACCGACGATGCCGCACGGCACCCGTTCCTTGCCAGCCTGCCGCCGCACGTGCGGCGCGGGGGCGAGCCTGTCCGCGCGCGGCGTGCCCGCCTGACGCTGCATGATCTGCGCGATTTCCTGGCCGCCTACAGTGCCTGCTTCGTCGCGGTCAGCCTGTTCATCGCCTGACGCTCAGGCAGCGGCCCGCTCGGCCTTGACCAGCAGGTAGCCGAGCCAGGCAGAAAACAGGCACATCGCCGCACCCAGCAGCAGTTGCTGCACCACGGGCACGCCGACCGCGCTCAGCACCACGGCGATCACCGATCCGATCACCATCGCCCCGGAATTGACGATGTTGTTCGCGGCAATGGTCCGTGCGGTCTGGGTCTTGTCGACGAAGGTGGTGAGGAAGGCGTAGAGCGGCACCACGAACATGCCGCCAGCCGTTGCGATCCCCAGCAGGCTGAGCAGCAGCGGCACGGCCAGCGGTTCTGCCACAAAGCTCGCCACGTCGAGCAGGCCGCGCGCGTCGGGAGCGGGCCAGGCCTGGCACACGGCGTAAAAGCCCACGACGAACAGCGCCATGACCAGCACCGAGACCGGCGAATAGCGTGCTGAAACGGTGCCTTTCAGCAGGGCGTTGACCGACATCGAGCCGATCGCAACGCCGATTGAGAAGATCACAAGGAACAGGCTGGCGACTTCCTTGCTGGCGGACAGCACGTTCTTGGCAAGCGGCGGGAACTGGATGAACAGCACCGCGCCGATGGTCCAGAAAAAGCTGATCGCCATGATTGCAAGGAAGACCCGCCGGTCGTGGCTGGTGTTTCGGACCAGCGCGATCGACGAGCGCAGCACGTTATAGTCCAGCGGTTCGATCTTGCCCTGAGCCGGGGCGGGAGGCACTTCGCGGCTGACGACGTAGCCCACCAGCGCCGTCAGGATCACGCCAAGCGCGGCCCACTCCACCTCGATCCAGCCGGCGATCATCGTGCCGGCAAGAATCGCGATATAGGTCCCCGCCTCCACCAGCCCGGTCCCCGCCAGAACCTCGTCCGAATGGAGATGCTGGGGCAGGATCGCGTACTTGATCGGGCCGAAGAAGGTGGAATGCACCCCCATCGCGAACAGCGCGATCAGCATCAGCGGAATCGCGATCGCGTGGACGGCCACGCCCTGCCAGGCCAGCACCAGGCCCGCGCCGCCCACCAGCATGATCGCAATTTCGCAGGCCTTCACGATGCGGATGATGCGGGCCTTGTCGCGCATATCGGCCAGTTGCCCGGCCAGTGCCGAAAGCAGGAAGAATGGCAGTATGAAGATGCCCGAAGCCAGCGCGCTGAATTGCCCTTCCGCCTCTTCCGAGTTGTAGACGCTGTAGACCACGAACAGGACCATCGCGTTCTTGAACAGGTTGTCGTTGAAGGCATTAAGCAATTGGGTGACGAACAGCGGCAGGAAGCGCCGACTGTGGATCAGGTGGGTCTGGGTTGTCATTCGCCTGCTTCTGGTCGCCCCGGGTGCGGCGGAACCTAGCGGGACTTGTGTTGCGGACAAGCCCAAACCGCCCCCTTTTTCCCCGGCCCAACCCCGGCTATGCAATGCGGCGATGCTGTCGCTGCCCAATCTGCTCACGCTTTCGCGGATCTTCGCCGTGCCGCTGCTGGTGGCCCTGCTATGGTGGCCGACCTGGCAGACCGGTTACCTGATCGCTTTTGCGCTCTACTGCCTGATGGGCATCACCGACTATTTCGACGGTTACCTTGCCCGGGCGCAGGGCGCGGTGTCGCGGCTGGGGCAGTTTCTCGATCCGATTGCCGACAAGATCATGGTCGCCGCCGTGATCCTGATCCTGACCGGCAAGGGCATGATCGACGGGATCCACGTCATCGCCGCGCTGGTGATCCTGCTGCGCGAGATCGCGGTATCGGGGCTGCGCGAGTTCCTTGCGGGCCTCAGGGTCTCAGTCCCGGTTTCGCAGCTCGCCAAGTGGAAGACCACCTTCCAGCTGGTCGCGTTCGGTGCGCTGGTGCTGATGGGCGGGGCGCCTGACTTCGCGATTCCCTTTACCGGTGGCTGGATTACCCCGGCCAGCGTCGGCTTCACCACTCTTTGGGCGGCTGCGGCGCTGACCCTGGTGACCGGGTGGGATTACTTGCGGGTCGGCCTTAAGCACATGGATTGAGAACACTCGCTGAAAGCTTTGAGCGGGTCGTATACTGACAGCCGCGCCCCGGGCGGGAAAATGCCCGCAAGCCTACCAGCGCTTGGCGGGTGGAGGCGCGCAGGCAGCGGGGAGAGGCGGCACCGCGACCGCGCCCATTGCCACCGGCACCGGCTGCCAGGTCCCGCGCGAGGCGTCGGTGCGCTTCGCCGCAGGCCAGCGCAGTGACGAGACATAGTCGACCATGTCGGCATCGGCGGTCCCGTCTCCCGTCGAGCGGACCACGAAGGCGTCGGCGACGTTGCCCTTGGGCGTGACCTTTACGCAGACCACGCCGGCCTTGTTCATCATGCTGGCGGGCACGGGGGGCGGTGCTTCGGCGGCAAGGCTGGCGGAAGCGGCAAGCGAGGCTGCGGCGAGCAGCGCGGAGAGTCTGCGGACCATGCGCCGATGATGCCACGGGCGGGCCAACCGGGCAATTGCCTGCTGACGCCGGGATCTATCGAATGCGTTCGATACGAACAAAACAGGGGTTGGGTCGATGAGGCGCGCGCGATGGCTTACCCCGCACGCAGTTCCTCGGCCAGCAGGCGGAACTCCTCGCCGCGCGGGCTGTTCTTGCGCCAGACCAGGGCGATCTCGCGGTTGGCGGTGTCGCTGCGCAGCGGCCGGGCGACGACATTGGTGCCGTTGAGGATCCCCGCATCCAGTGCCATTTCCGGCAGCATGGTCAGCCCCAGACCATTGTCCACCATTTGCACCAGAGTATGCAGCGAAGTGCCGATCATCGTGGCTGAGGCCCGCAGTTCCGGGCGGTTGCAAGCCGCCAGCGCGTGTTCCTTCAGACAGTGCCCGTCTTCCAGCAGCAGCAGCCGGTTCTCGTCGATCAGGTCGGGCAGGATCTCGGCGGGCGGATCGCGCGGATCGTCCTTGGGAAAGGCAACCCACAGCGCGTCAAGCTCGATCGTTTCCTTTTCCACCTCGCCGGTCGGGTAGGGCAGGGCCAGCAGCACGCAGTCGCTGCGCCCATGGTGGAGCGATTCGATTGCCGCCGAACTGGTCTCCTCGCGCAGGTAGAGTTTCAACGCCGGGCGCTCGCGCCGCAGGCGCGGCAGCATCCTGGGCAGCAGGAACGGGGCAATGGTCGGAATCACGCTCATCCGCACTTCGCCGGACAGCGGCTGCCCGGCGCTTTGCACCATGTCGGACAGTTCCTCGGCCTCGCGCAGCAGGCGGTGCGCCTTGGCGACCACCGCATTGCCCAGCGGGGTGAACCGCACCGCACGCTTGGTTCGCTCCACCAGGATCACCCCCAGCAGCGTTTCCAGATCGCGCAAACCCGCCGACAGCGTCGATTGCGAGACGAAGCAGGCGTCCGCCGCGCGGCCGAAATGGCCATGCTCGTGCAGGGAGACGAGGTATTGCAGCTGCTTGAGCGTGGGCAGGTAGGTGGTCATCTGCAGCGGCTATCGCACAGGCGGCGCCGGTTCGCCAAGAATTGGTTCAGGCAATGGCGGGGAGAGACGCAGAAAGAGGCAGGCCGTGCAGGTTCACGCGGAAACGCAGAGAAGAATCGGGGGGCGGGCGGTTCTGGCAGAGAAGGCGACGCGCGCAGGGCAAAACCGCTGGCGGGCAGCGGCCTCCCGAATGTCCGAGGCCGGAATTGGGCCAAAGCGCCCGGTTTCAAAGAGGCCTGCGGCGGCCAGAGTGGCCGCTCAGGGACTGGCTCTATCCTTGCGGCTCAGCCCACTGAGCGAATCAATCTTCCACAGCAGTAACTTCAATCGGCTCGACCACGTCATCAACATGCGTCATCTTGAGTTTGCCGTTCACCACCGCGAAGGCCATCTTGCCTTCGACCAGGTCGAGCGCATCCTTGCCGAATTGTTCGAATCGCCAGCCTTCCAGCAGCGGCAGTTCGCGCACACCCGCTGCCAGCAATTCCAGGTCTTCGCTGCGCGCCAGCAGACGGGCGGCGACGTCGATTTCGCGGCTGCGGATCTTGAGCAGCAGCTTGAGCAGATCGGCGACCAGCGCGCCTTCCTTGCCCAGCGGCGCACCGCGCGCGGTGCGCGGCGGCAGTTCCTCGTCCGTCAGAGGGCGGGCTGCTTCCAGAGTGGCCATCAGGCGTCTGCCGATTTCATTGTCCTTCCAGCCTGATGACAGCCCGCGGACCTTGGCGAGGTCGGCCTGAACCTTGGGCGGGTGGCTGGCAAGATCGGCCAGAGTCTCGTCGCGGGCGATGCGGCCGCGCGGGATGTTCTTTCCCTGCGCCTCGCCCTCGCGCCAGGCGGCCAGCGCCTTCAGCCGACCCAGCATGGCGGGATTGCGGCCAGCGGCCTTGATCCGCTGCCACGCAACCGAGGGGTCGTTGCGGTAGTTTTCGGGATCGGCGAGCTTTTCCATCTCGATATCCAGCCACACCCCGCGCCCGGTTTTCCTCAGGCGGGCAAGCAGCTTGGGAAAGATCTTCGCCAGGTAGGTGACATCGCCGATGGCATAATCGATCTGCCGTTCGGTCAGCGGGCGGCGCGACCAGTCGGTAAAGCGGGCGCCCTTGTCCACCGTGACGCCCATCCACGATTCGACCAGGTTGGAATAGCCGATCTGTTCGGACTGGCTGACCGCCATCATCGCGATCTGGGTATCGAAGATCGGGTGGGGGGTCTTGCCGGTCAGGTTGTAGACGATTTCCACGTCTTGCCCGCCTGCGTGGAACACCTTCAGCACGTCTTCGTTATCGACCAGCAGGTTCAGCAGCGGCGAAAGATCAATCCCCGGCGCCAGCGGATCGATTGCCGCGGCTTCCTCGGTATCGGCCACCTGGACCAGGCAAAGTTCCGGCCAATAGGTGTTTTCCCGCATGAATTCGGTGTCGACGCAGATGAAATCGGCCTTGGCCCAGCGCTCGCACAATTCAGCCAGCGCTTCCGTCGTCGTGATCAGCGGGTGTATCTTCATGTTTCTTTTCTGTATGCGGGCCCGTGCGAGCCCCCGGCTTGACAAAAACGCGGCCATCGCCTGTTAGCCGCGCTTTCGCCCCTGCAACAAAGCGGGCCGCTTGGAAAGAGTTTCGATGCATCTTTATCGCACCCACACCTGCGGCGCCCTGCGCGCCCATGACGTTGGCCAGACAATCCGCCTGTCAGGCTGGGTCCACCGCAAGCGCGACCACGGCGGCGTGCTGTTCGTCGACCTGCGCGATCATTACGGCCTGACCCAGATCGTTGCCGACAGCGACAGCCCGGCGCTGGCCGTGCTGGAAGGCCTGCGGCTGGAAAGCGTCGTCACCATCGACGGCGAGGTCAAGGCGCGCAGCGAGTCGACCGTCAATCCGGCCCTCCCGACCGGCGAGATCGAGGTCTATGCGCGCGGCGCGACCGTGCTCAGCCGCGCAGAGGAACTGCCACTGCCAGTGGCGGGGGAGCAGGAATATCCTGAGGAAATCCGACTGCGTTACCGCTTCCTCGACCTGCGGCGCGAAACTCTGCACGCGAACATCGTCAAGCGCACCCAGATCATTTCGGAAACCCGCCGCCGGATGGAAGCCGCCGGATTTACCGAATATTCCACCCCGATCCTCACTGCCTCCAGCCCCGAAGGCGCGCGTGACTTTCTGGTGCCGAGCCGGATTCACGCGGGCAAGTTCTTCGCGCTGCCGCAGGCGCCGCAGCAGTACAAGCAGCTGCTGATGGTCGCGGGCTTTGACCGCTATTTCCAGATCGCCCCCTGCTTCCGTGACGAGGACCCGCGCGCCGACCGCCTGCCGGGCGAATTCTACCAGCTCGACCTGGAAATGAGCTTTGTCACCCAGGAAGAGGTGTGGGAGACGATGGAGCCGGTCATGGCCGGGATTTTTGAGCAATTCGCGGAGGGCAAGGCGGTGACGCCGGCTGGCCAGTTCCCGCGCATCCCCTATGCCCAGGCGATGCTCGATTACGGCACCGACAAGCCGGACCTGCGCAACCCGCTGGTGATCCGTGACGTGACGGAGGAATTCAAGCAGTCCGGGTTCGGCCTGTTCGAGAAGATCGTCGGTTCGGGCGGCGTTGTTCGCCTGATCCCGGCGCCCGCCACAGCGGACAAGAGCCGCAAGTTCTTTGACGACATGAACGAATGGGCGCGCAGCGAGGGCCATGCCGGCCTTGGCTATGTCACCCGCAAGGGCGGGGTGTTTGGCGGCCCGATTGCCAAGAACCACGGCGAGGACCGCATGGCTGCGCTGTTCGACGCGCTGGGCCTTGGTCCCGATGACGGCGCCTTCTTTGCTGCCGGCAAGGAAGAGCAGGCGGCCAAGCTGGCTGGCGCCGCGCGTACCCGCGTGGGCGAGCAACTGGGCCTGATTGACCAGGACGCCTATCGCTTCTGCTGGATCGTCGATTTCCCGTTCTACGAATGGAACGAGGACGAAAAGAAGGTCGATTTCGCCCACAACCCGTTCTCGATGCCGCAGGGCGGGCTGGAAGCGCTGAACACGCAGGACCCGCTGACGATCAAGGCGTTCCAGTATGACATGGTCTGCAACGGCTATGAGCTGGCCTCGGGCTCGATCCGCAACCAGCACCCGGACCTGATGGTCAAGGCGTTTGAGCTGACCGGCCTCAGCCAGGCCGATGTCGAGGAACGCTTCGGCGGAATGTACCGCGCCTTCCAGTACGGTGCTCCGCCGCATGGGGGCATGGCGGCAGGTGTGGACCGCATGGTCATGCTGCTGTGCGGCGCGCAGAACCTGCGCGAGATCACGCTGTTCCCGATGAACCAGCGCGCCGAGGATCTGCTAATGGGCGCGCCTTCGCCGGCTGCTCTCAAGCAACTGCGCGAACTGCATATCCGCGTGGTCGAGCCTCCCAAGAGCTGATCGCGCGCCGCTTGACGCGCTTCAATGGCTGACGCAGGTTTCCGCTCGTTTTCAAAACGGGGGGAAACCATGCGTTGCACCATCTCGATCGCCACTTGCACGGCGCTCGCCCTGGCCGCTCCGGCGCAGGCCGAGACGCTCGACCTGTCGGGCATCTATCCCGCCGGAAATGACGAAGCTGCGGCGCTCCAGTCGATCACGGTTGAGCGCTTCGGCGGCGATCTCGGCGCTTCTCTGGCGCTGCGGATCGAGGACGAACTGCGCCAGGTGAATGTCGACGGCCGCCCCTGGCTGCGCATCCTGCCCGCGCGCGCAGGCGGCGAGGGCGAGGGGTACATGACCGGCACCGCCTATGGCGAAGGCAGGCAGACCCGCTTCACCCGGGAGCGCGAGGAATGCATCAAGCAGAACCAGTTCAAGCAGTGCGAGGAGAAGAAAAAGGTTCAGATCCAGTGCACCCGCCGCACTCTGGAGCTGGCCATCGCGCTGCGGCTGGTGCGCGGTGACGGGACGCTGATCTACTCCACCGACAGCCCGGAACGCTATGAGGACAGCCGCTGCGAGGGCGATTCGGGCGAACCGCGCGAGCGCAGCTCGGTCGAACGCGAACTGGTTGGCCGGATCGCCACCCGCGTGCGCTTTGACATCGCCCCGGTGCTGCGGCGCGAGGCGGTGCGGATCGACGAGAACCGCAAGGGCCTGTCCAAACCGGATGGGGAGCGCTTCAAGGCAGCGGTGCGGTTGACCAAGAATGACCAGCAGGGGGCCTGCGCGGCTTTCGAATCGATCCGCCTGGACAACCCCGGCCACCTGCCCACGCTGGCCAACCTCGCGCTATGCGCCGAGCGCGAGGGCCGCGACAGCGATGCTGCCGCGCTCTACCGCCTGGTTCAGGCAAGCGAGCCGCGCAATTCCATGGCGCGCACCGGCCTGGCCCGGATCGCTGCGAAGGAGCGCGCCCGCGCCCAGTTGGCAGCCCACTATGCGAAGTGACCGGTCTCGCCGCGCGGGGGCAGAGACGGCCTTGCAGGGTTCGCGGTGATCATCCCGTGCACCCCCTTGCCAGCGCGCGCGGCGTTCTCTAGGGCGGGCGTGACATTTAATCTGCCGTTCACGAAGGGACACATCCATGAGCGACACCGCCGACCGGGTTAAGAAGATCGTTGTCGAACACCTCGGCGTCGAAGCCGAAAAGGTGAACGAGGACGCCAGCTTTATCGATGACCTGGGTGCAGACAGCCTCGACATCGTCGAGCTCGTCATGGCTTTCGAGGAAGAGTTCGGCGTGGAAATTCCCGACGACGCTGCCGAGAAGATCAGCACCGTTTCCGATGCGATCAAGTACATCAACGAACACAAGGGCTGATTGCCTCTGGCCGCCCGCCTGCAGAGCCGGACAACAGCTCGAGCCTGGGCGGTCTGACGGCGAGTGATGGCTTTTGACAGGCTCAGCCTCTATGGGGCTGGGCCTGTTTTTATTCTGCAAGTTGGAGAGACGCATGCGTCGTGTCGTCGTTACCGGTCTTGGCCTCGTCACCCCGCTGGGCGCCGATGTCGAAACCACCTGGGCCAACCTGATCGCCGGCAAGTCGGGCGCGGGGCGCATTACCCGCTTCGATACCAGCAACCAGAAGTGCCACATTGCCTGTGAAGTGAAGGGCAAGGACCATCCCTGGGGCTTCGATCCCGACAAACGCGTCGATCACAAGGTCCAGCGTCAGGTCGATCCGTTCATCATCTATGGCATCGATGCCGCCGGACAGGCGCTGGAAGATGCCGGCCTGGTCGACATGGACGATGACCTGAAGCTGCGCACCGGCTGCTCGATCGGCTCGGGGATCGGCGGTCTACCGGGAATCGAAAGCGAATCGATCGTCCTGCACGAAAAGGGCCCGAGCCGCGTTTCGCCGCACTTCGTCCACGGCCGCCTGATCAACCTGATCTCCGGCCAGGTCTCGATCAAATACGGCCTGATGGGGCCGAACCACGCCGTGGTAACTGCCTGCTCCACCGGTGCGCACTCGATTGGGGACGCCGCGCGGATGATCAAGGATGGCGATGCCGATGTCATGCTGGCGGGCGGCGCCGAAGGCACGATCAATCCGCTGGGCGTGGCCGGGTTCGCCCAGGCGCGTGCGCTCAACTGCAGCTACAACGACCGTCCCGAACAGGCCAGCCGCCCCTATGACAAGGACCGCGACGGTTTCGTCATGGGCGAAGGCGCGGGCGTCGTCGTGCTGGAAGAGTACGAGCACGCCAAGGCGCGCGGCGCGAAGATCTACGCCGAAGTGGTCGGTTATGGGCTGTCGGGCGATGCCTATCACGTCACAGCCCCGCATCCTGAGGGCAAGGGTGCGGAACTGTCGATGCGCATGGCGCTGCGTAAGGCCGGTATTTCCGCTGACGAGATCGACTATGTGAATGCCCACGGCACTTCAACCATGGCCGACACAATCGAGCTGGCGGCCGTTAAGCGCGTGCTGGGCGATGACCTGTCCGGCGCTTCGATGAGCAGTACCAAGTCCGCCATCGGCCACCTGCTGGGCGGCGCCGGCGCGGTCGAGACGATCTTCTGCATCCTGGCGATCCGCGACCAGATCGTGCCGCCGACGCTCAACCTCGACAATCCCGACGAAGGCACCGAGGGCGTCGATCTGGTGCCCAAGCAGGCGCGCAAGCGCACCGTGCGGGCCGCGCTCAACAATTCGTTCGGCTTCGGCGGGACCAACGCCAGCCTGGTGGTCAGGGCGGTTACCGACTGATGACCATGCGGCGGGGGTGCCTGCCGGCCCTGTTGGCCGGCCTGCTGCTGCTGGGGGCGTTGGGCTGGGTGCTGGGCGGCTGGTACCTGTCCGGCCCACTCAAGGCATCCACCGCCTTCGTCGTACCCGACGGGTCGAGCCTGTCGAGCGTGGCGGCCAAGCTGGAGGCCGAAGGCGCGGTCGATTCGGCCTCTGCCTTCCGCTGGAGGGCGCGGATTTTCGCTGGCGGAGCGCCGATCAAGGCAGGTGAATTCATGCTCCCCAAGGGGGCCAGCCCCGCCAAGATCCTCTCGATCATCCAGGGGGACGAGATACTCCGCCGGTTCGTGACCATTCCCGAAGGCATGCCTTCGATCATGGTCTACGAACGGCTGATGGCGCATCCGGGCCTTACTGGCGGCATCGCCGTGCCGCCCGAAGGCTCGATCCTGCCCGATACCTATGAAATCCAGCGCGGCGAAAGCCGTCAGGCGGTCTTGCTGAGGATGCAGGCGGCGATGCAGCGCACCCTGGCCGAAGCGTGGGAAAAGCGCGCGCCGGGCATTGCCGTGCGGACACCGCAAGAGGCGCTTGCGCTTGCCGCCATCGTCGAGAAAGAGACCGGCAAGCCGGAAGAGCGCCGGATCGTTGCCGGTCTCTATTCCAACCGGCTGCGGCAGGGGATCATGCTTCAGGCCGATCCGACGATCATCTACCCCATCACCAAAGGCAAGCCGCTGGGCCGCCGCATCCGCCAGAGCGAGATCCAGGCGGTGAACGATTACAACACCTATTCGATGCTGGGCCTGCCCAAGGGACCGATCACTAATCCCGGGCGTGCCTCGATCGAAGCGGTGCTGAATCCGGCGCAGACCGATGCGCTCTACATGGTGGCCGATGGCACTGGGGGACACCTCTTCGCCACAACGCTGGAACAGCACAACGCCAATGTCGAACGCTGGTACACGATCCGCAAGCAGCGCGGCGATTTCTGAATTCAGCGTCGTCCCGGGTCATACCCGGGACGACGGATCCATTACGGCTCGACTATGGTGAAACCGGTCGGTACCGGATCGAGCGCGTTCAGCCAGGTCTCCACCGCCACGCGGTCGCCTTCGACCTTGAGGCCAGCCATTTCCAGCTGTTCCAGCGGCAGCTTCATGAACAACAGTCCCAGCAGCAGCCGACGTGGGCCGGTTAGCGTCGCCTGGGCAGAGGGCAGGGGGGCCATCCGGCCGATCATGGTCGTTTCGGTCAGCTCGACGCTGGCCTGCTCCTTGCGGTCGGTCAGGACCAGGTTGATCCCCAGCTTGCGCCCGCCCGCCTTGACCGGATCGAACCGGGTAGAGGCCGTATCCAGCAGTTCGCGGGTCGGGACGGCAGCGATCATGTCCGCGCCCTGTCCGGAAACCGCTCCGCCCTTGTAGCCCTCGCGCAGTTCTTTCGCGGCCATCAGGAACTGGTTGCGCCAGATCGCGCTTTCGGCCTGGTAGCCCTGCTGTTCCAGGCTGTCAGCCAGCAGCGCGCGGGCCTGCTTGTTGGCGGGATCGCTGAACACCAGTTGATTGAGGAGGTCGGACGACCAGCGATAATCGCCTGCCGCCATCGCCTTGCGCGCGGCAGCCAGCACTTTGCTTGCCCCGCCCATCGCCGCAATGATGCGCTTGGCCCGTTCGACCGGAGGATGCGGCTGAAGATTGGCCGGGTTGCCATCGTACCAGCCCAGGTAGAATTGGTAGACTGCCTTCGAATTGTGACTGTAGGTCCCGTAATAGCCGTGGTTGAACCAGTCCCTGGCAAGGGCAGGGGGCTGGACCAGCGCCTCGGCAATTTCGGCTTGGGTTGCGCCCTGGTTCATCAGTCGCACGCTCTGATCATGCAGGTAGCGGTAGTTGTCGCGCTGCGCGGCAAGCGATCCGGTTACTTCGCCGGTACCGAAGCGCGGCCAGCAGTGGCTGGAAATCAGCGTGTCGCTTTTCGGGGCCCAGGTCCGCGCCGCCTCGTCCAGGAAGCCTGCCCAGGCCCGGGTATCGCGCACTTTGGCTCCGCGCGGGGTCAGTATGTTGTGGAACGAACAGGTCGACATTTCCGATGACAGGAAGCTGCGAGCCGGCACGATATAGACGTTCAGCTCCGATGGTGCCTCGCTGCCCGAAACGATCTGGAACTCCAGCGGCACACCGTCGACCATGCGGGTGTCGCCGGTCTTCTGAATCGTGTCGGTCGGCGTGATCAGGGTTATCTCCCCGGCTGCAAGCGCGGGACCGATCCCGCTGCCCATCTGGCCCTGCGGTCCCGGCTTCAATCCGGCGCCGAACTGGTAGGTGACCCGGCGTCCCATTGCCGCGCCGGCCATCACGTTTTCGGAAACCGTCTCCTCCATGAAGTTCGCCGGAGCGATGATCGCCACCTTGCCTGCGATCACGTCCGCTTCATTCACCACGCCGCGCACACCGCCGTAGTGATCGCCGTGGCTGTGGCTGTAGATCACGGCAGTAACCGGACGGGTTCCGAGCTGCTGGTTGACCAGTTCCAGCGCGGCGGCGGCGGTTTCCTTGGTGGTGAGCGGGTCGACGATGATCCATCCCGTCTGGCCGCGGATGATCGTCATGTTCGAGACGTCGAAGCCGCGCACCTGCCACACGCCCTCGCTCACCTTGAACAGGCCGTGCTTGCGCAGCAGCCCGATGTGCCGCCACAGCGAGGGATTGACGCTGTCAGGCGCAGGACCGGTCATGAAATCATAGGCGCCAAGGTTCCACACCGGCTTGCCCGCAGCGTTACGGATCACCGGATCGGCCCTGGTGGCAATGAAGCCGCGCGCCGCGAAATCGGCATCGCGTCCGTCCTCGGCAGGCAGTTTCGCAGCGACTGCGCGCTGCGCGGCAACTGTGGCCGGGCTGGCGGGCTTAGGATCAAGCGTGGGGGCGGCAGGCCCGGCAAAAGCGGACGTGGTGGCAAGTAGCGCCGCGGTGGCGCCAAGGAAACGTGCGCTCAGGATACGTCTGGCAGTCTTCATCTGGAATTCCCTCCCGCTTCGGAGGTTACCCGGCCATGCCTTGCTGACAAGCAGGTTAATTGGCAATTTAATAGGTAAATACGATAACAGTGACGATTATTAGCGACTTTGCCGATCAAATTGCCGTCGCTAGAGGGGCGGCGACAAAGGAGATTTCACAATGCTTGGACGTACCATTCCCGACGTGACCCTGAAAACCCGCGTGCGCGACGAATCGATTGGCGGCCCCAATCCGTTCCGCTGGCAGGACCTTGCCGTGCGCGAAGAATTTGCCGGCAAGAAGGTGGTGGTGTTCTCGCTCCCCGGCGCTTTCACGCCGACCTGCAGCAACGAACAGTGCCCGAATTACGAGCGGCTCTACGACGTGTTCAAGGCCGCCGGCGTGGACGAGGTTTACTGCCTGTCAGTCAACGATGCCTTCGTGATGTATCAGTGGGGCAAGAGCCTGGGCCTTGAGAAGGTCAAGCTGCTGCCGGACGGCTCGGGCCATTTCACCCGCCGCATGGGCATGCTGATTGACAAGGACCACCTCGGCTTCGGGATGCGCAGCTGGCGCTATGCGATGATCGTGGATGACAACACCATCACCCACTGGTTCGAGGAACCCGGCATCAACGATACCGGCGCTGACAGCGACCCCTATGGCGAAACCGCGCCCGAGCGTCTGCTTGGCGCGCTGACCCGGGAACCGGTGGCGGCTGCGGCCTGAACCGGTTAGGTGCGGGCGGTGGTTTCTGACACCCCCTCTCCGCCGCCCGCACCGGCCCCATTGCAGACTCCGCTGCCAGATTCGGCGGCGCCGTTCATCGTCACGGCCGAGCTTCCGGCCGACCTGCTGGCCTGGTCCGATGCGCTGCGCCGCGCGCACTTCCCGCCCGAACGCAACTGGTTGAAGGCTCATGTCACCCTTTTCCATGCCTTCGCGCCCAGCCTGCGCGAGGAGTTGCTGGGGCTGCTGGGGCAGTACGCCGGCGAATACGCCCCGCCGCGCGCGCGCATCGAGGGGCTGATGGACCTGGGTGGAGGCACCGCGTTGGCGATCCGCAGTCCCGGCATGTTGGCGATCCGCGCCGCGATTGCCGAGCGTTTCCACGGTGCGCTCACCGCGCAGGACCGCCACCCTCCGCGCCTGCACATCACCATCCAGAACAAGGTGCCCCGGGCCACCGCCCAGGCGCTTCAGGCCGGGCTTTCCCCGCAGTTCAAGCCGCACGATTTCATCTTTCCCGGGATGGGTCTGCACATCTATCGCCGTCCGCACTGGGAAGAGCTGCGAACCTGGCGCTTTCGCGGCAAAGAGGGTGGTTGACCATGCCGCACTTGCCGCCTATGTGCGCCGCCTGCCCGGCGCTTTCGCTGCCTGGCTGCCTCTCGGGGCGGAGTAGCTCAGCTGGTTAGAGCAGCGGAATCATAATCCGCGTGTCGGGGGTTCGAGTCCCTCCTCCGCTACCATTCAAGTCATTTATCGCTTTGTTTTCAAAGGATAAAATGACTTTTTCGGAAAATCGAAACCACATTTGTTCCCACATTTTGTGCGGGCCGGGATGGGCTGGTATGCCCCTTTCTGGGATCGTTGCTCGGCCCCCTCTCGCGTTGTTGCCGTCTTCCTCTCCGAGCTGTCCGGACGAATCTTGACGGTGCATCGCACCGGCTGCTGCGAGGTTGCCGCGTTCTTCCGGCAAGCGTCAACGGCGTCGCGATTGTCGCGCTGGATGTCAGCGGCCTGTACCAGTGCATTCCATGCCTCGGGGCTGTCGCTTTGCATCATCCGTGCGCCTGCGTCCCAGCGAGACGATGCGCCCACCATCCGCGCTGCCATACGCTCGGGCCAGTGCCAGCTTTCCGGCATAGCGCGGGCAACGGTGCCGGGAAGGAATGACCATAGCAGGATGCCTGCCAGCAAAGCTCCGCCTGCCACCTGGTAGAGCTGCTGCCGCTGCTCGGCGGCGGAGCGCGCATGGGCCGTGACGCTGCGCATCTCCTGAGCGGCGTGATTCAAGTCGCTCCGGGCCTGACTGATCCTGTCCTGATCGCTGCGCCGTGCTGCCTCGGCTGCGGCTGCAATCCGATTGCCGATGCTGTCAGGGGTCATTTGCATCGCCGGATGGCCAGCCATGCTCTTCAGGCTCCCGTCAATCGCGCCCATCCGCTTGGCCATGTCGGTCAGGGTTGCGCCATAATCGGGGATGACAATGTCGGCGCGTTCGGCTGCGAGGTGCTGGACCGCCCGGCGCATGAGCGCCAGTTCGCCTTCAAGGCGGGCGAAGGCCTCAGCGGCGGGATCGCATACGACATCTGGGGCTGGCGGGTCGGGATCGGGTTCCGGCTCAAGGTCCAGGGTCAGTTCCACGTCATCCGTATCGGTATCCATCGCGTTTCTCCTATAGGCCCATGCCGATTGACCGGCTCCGCTCCATGGTGATGGAGGCGGCAAGGTCGCGGGCCAGATCGCGACCGAGTTCTGTCTTGATGCCAAGCTCGCGGGTTCGACCGCGCAGCAGGGAATCGACCTGGGCGTCGCGCTCCAGGCTCTTCGCCATGTCCGTCATGCGGTTGGTGAGCCGCTGCGCGCCCTTGCTGTCGCCATCGCGCTGCATCGCTTGCCGTGCTTGCCCAAGCCGCTGCCAGTCGCTGACAAAGCGGTCTGCACGCTGCGCGGGATCGACGCGGATTTCGGCTTCGACCTGCATGGCGCGGATTGCACCCTGGCTGCGACCATCGGCGGCCTCACGGGCGAGCGCAGGCTGGCGCTGCAAGGCACTGGAGAGGTCAGCTGTGCCATGGGGCCGGATCGCGTCAAGCGCCTTTCCGGCTTTCTCCAGCGCGTCGCGCTGGTGTGGCAGGACCGGCAATCCCTGTTCGCGCATTTGCCCAATGTCAGCGGAGGCACGCGCATAGCGTTCGACCGCCCGGCGCTGATCGAACAAGCCAGCCTGATCGGTCGGCAGTGCTTCGAGCCGGTCGGCCTGCGGACGGAAGCCAGCGAAGATCGACTTCGCTCGTTCCGGCAATTGCCGGGCGATCTCCACGATCCGCTCGCGGAAAGTGATACCGCGCCGTTCAGCAAACTGCTGCTCGGGCTTGTAGTCGCTTGCTATGTCCTTGCCGCGCTCGCGGCTCAGAGTGCGGACCAGTTTCGACTGATCGGCGAAGTCGTCGCGTCCATAGTGCAGGGCCACGCCGTCACGGTGGCGGGACATCGCTACATAGGCACCGTGGCTGTCCATGCCCGGCGTGGCCAGCACATGGGCGCGGTCCACCGTCATGCCCTGCGCCTTGTGAATTGTGGCGGCGTAGCCATGATCGATGTGCGCATAGTCTTTGGTATCGAAAGCGGCGTTGCGGCCATCGTCGGTGCGCACGGCCATGCGCTGCGGCGTCACCTGCTCGATGGTGCCAAGGGTGCCGTTTTTGACGCCCAAGCTCCGCTCGTTGCGCAAAAACATGATGCGGTCGCCGCTGGCGAATTGACGCTCTCCGCGTGTCGCGCTGATCGACACGTCCATGCCCAGTTCGCCCGCGTCACGCAGCCGCCCGCGTGCTGCGTCATTGAGTTCGCGAACCTCGTCATTGGTGTGGGTGAGGATGATACGCGTATCACCGGGGCTGGCCTGCCGGTTGCGATCCCAGCGCTCGATCAGTTCGCCGCGTGCACTCTCCCGCGTCTCGGCGGCGTGGACCATGCCGCGTTCGTCATAGGCCTGAATGGCAAGTCCGGTGCGCCCGGTGGCAAGGTGCCGTGTGGCCTCCTGTTGCCAGCCGTCATGCTGCCGCCGCACCTCGCTGATTTCGACGCCGCCGTGCCGTTCATGGATCGCACGGAACGCCGCTCCTGCTTCGATGGCCTGGAGCTGCTGCGGGTCGCCAACGAGGACAACTTTCGCGCCCGCATCGGCGGCATGGGACAGCACGCGCTCCATCTGGCGCGTGCCGACCATGCCTGCTTCATCGATGACCAGCACGTCGCGTGACGTGAGCAATTCGCGGCCCTGACCCCACTGATGCTCAAGGCTGGCGATGGTGCGCGATGCGATGCCCGAACCGTGCTCCAGACCCTCGGCGGCAATGCCTGACAGCGCGGCACCGCGAACGGTATAGCCAGCGCTTTCCCAGGCCTCGCGCGCCACGCCCAGCATCGCGCTTTTGCCGGTCCCCGCATAGCCAACGACAACGCTGAGGCCGCGCCCATCGGTCACATGCTCGAATGCTGCGCGCTGCTCGCCGGACAGGATCAGGCCGCTTGTCTCGGCGCGCGCCAGCGCTCCTTCCCGGCCTTTCTGATCGACGCCATTCCGCTCGCGCTCCGCCATCAATTCCGATGCGCGCTGCAATCGCTGCTCGGTCTCGATCATGGCGCGCGACGTGAACCGATCTTCGCCGCGTCCGTCCTTGCCCAAAGCAATCAGGTCCGACGATCCGCGCACCGCACTGATCGCCTGATCGAACTGCTCTTTTCCATCACTGTGTCGGTGCACAAACATTGCCAGATCGCGGCCTGTGAAGGTGGCCTGGCTGTGCGTGATCGCGTCGAGCGCGACAGCGGGAGTGGCGATGATCCGCTCGCCATTGCGCTGCGCGACGGCGCGGTGTTCTTCGATCCGCTCTGCCTCAAGCCCGCGCACGCCCATGCGCGAAGCGGCGGGGCCGATCTTGTCCTGCGGCTCCAGCGCAATGCCCTGCGCCTCCAGGCTGCGGTGATCGATCCGCGCGTCGATATCGAGTTCGGCGAGGCGCTGATTGACGTGATCGGCCCACCGTTCGCGCCACTGCTCGACCAGCTCGGCCTTGTTCCAGTCGCGCACCTTCGCGCCGAAGCCGTCTTTGCCAACCTCGCGCATGGTCAGCATGACATGAGCATGGGGCTTGGGCTGACCGTCCTTGCCAAAATCCCAGTGGACATTGAGGTCGGCGATCATGCCCTTTTCGACGAATTCGGCCTCGGTAAACTCGCGGGCCAGTTCAATGCCCTGTTCCTTGGTCAGCTCGCGCGGAATGGCGAACTCGACTTCGCGGGCAAGCTGCGCGTCCTTGCGTTTTTCGGCGGCCTCGACGGCATTCCATAGCTTTTCCCGGTCGGCGAATTCCTCCGGCGCGTCTTCGGGCAACATCACCTCGGAATGGATGACACCGTCCTTGTTGGTGAAATCATGTTCGCGGTCGAGCCGTTCGTCATGCAGTCGCTCGGCCCCGCGATAGGCCGCTGCGGCCACAGCGCTGCGCCCGCTCGACCGGCTGATGACTTTGACGGAGAGGTGGAAGATCGCCATGACGGCAATCCATCTACGCCATGAGCGCGACGTCGGCACGACGTATAAGCGCGCCCTCCCATGATAAAATCCTGCTCGGGACTATTCAGTATCAGGCCGTCTCGACGACTCTACAGCATTGGGAGAGCATCGATATTATCATCAGCGCATCACCTCTCAATGGAGAACTTCGATGCGCAAACCCCGTGACTTCGATTCAGAATTGAAGGCGCTTGCCGATAAGGCAAAGCAACTGAAGGAACGCCGCGTGCAGCAACTCGGCGAACTGGTGATTGCCACCGGTGCCGATGCGGCCGACGCGGAAACGCTGGCCGGTGCGCTGCTCGTCATCGCCGATACCACCGACGCCGGAAAGAAGGAGGCTTGGCGCAAACGCGGCGCTGCATTTTTTCAAAACAAGGCGCGCAAACGTGGCGACGGAGCTGAACGCCAACCGGACGGCACTCTCCCGCTTGACGGCGGCGCGGCATCGGCTTGAAGCAGCGAAGGCGCGAACTGACATGCGCGAATGGCAAGTCCAGCGCCGTGAACGCACGCGGCAACTGATCGAACTGGGCGGCTTGGTCGTGAAGGCCGGACTGGTCGAACTCGCCGATGACGACCGCGCCACGCTCTACGGCGCGTTTCTTACCGTCGCGGCCAAGTTGCGCGGCGACGAACGCGAACAGGCGCTTATGCTATGGAAGCGGAAGGGGAAGCGGGCGTTTGAAAACGAATAGCTGTGCCATCGTCAGATGATGGGATATTCACACAGGCCCACAATTCGCCAACCGCGCTTTGATCAACTTGACGTCATTACCAAAATCAAATGCACTGACCCGGTTCTCTCGGGCAAGCCTTGTCCATATGGCATCGGCCTCGCGAAAGCGCTCGCACGCCTTGGCGGGATTACCGGTGTCGCGATAAAGTTCGCCCGATGGCCTTAGAGCAACCGGCAAGGCGCGCAGCACCTGATAGTTGTTCGGCTGCATCCGGGCATTCTCACGGTATCCGGCTATGGCCAGATCGTTCTGGCGATAGGCCTCTGCGATGCGCCCGGTGTTTTGCAACTCGTAGCTGTACTCCTCACGCACGATGTTTTCCATGCGGCGGGCACTGGCGCTGTCGTCGAAGCGGCGCAATCGTTCAACCTCGGCCAATCCTGCTTCGGACAGCGCCACGCCCTCTGCCTTGCGCCCTAGTCCGAACAGCGAACTTGCGACCGTGAACGTGGTGTAGGCGCGGCGCTTGAGTACCCGCACGTCAGAGCCGAGTGCCGGATCGTTCAAAGCCGTCTTGCCTGCCTGATACCACGGAAGCGACCCTGCCTGATCGCCGCCGTACCAGGTAGCATCGCCGATCAAGGTATTGGCCTGCTCGCGGGCCAACGCGATGTCAGCCTTTTCGCGCGATGTATGTCCGGCCATTGTGCCAAGATCGGCCAGCGCGGCTTTGCAGAGCGCGATCGTCTGAGCATATTGCGCTTCCGTGCTGTGGCTGTCTGCTCGCAACAGGCGCGCGTGCACGCCAAGCAGGCGAGCGCGGAAGTTGCCGGGTTCGTTCTTCAGAACCAGCCCCAGCAAAGCCTCAATCTCGTCCAGCACCTTGAATGTGCGGGCCTGGTCGATCTTTGCTTCACCCGCGAACAATGCGCGAGCGTAGAGCGTTTGCGCCAATGAGAGACGCAGATCCGAGCGATCCGGCATTTTTGCGATAAGAGCGCGCAAAGATCGCTCAGCCCGTGCCAGCACCGCGTCCCCGTTCGCCGGGTCCATCACATCGCGCAAGTCTTCAGCAGCCAGAATTGCACCGACGCGGGCATAGGCATTGGCGGTTTCAATTTGCAGATCGATTGGTGCGCCTGGCACCTGGCTCAGCTTTTCCAGTGCAATCCGGGCGCGATCAGCGATGCGCTGGCGCATCGGGCCGGTGCCGGGCATGGTCTCCAGATCGGTGACAACATCGCTGACAAGGAAGTTGGACAGGCTGCGGGTTTCGGCAAAGCGTTGTTCGGCTGAATCGCGGGCAGCAGCAGCGCGCAGGAACAGGCCGGTCATTGCAATTGCCACGATAGCGAGAGCCACTCCGCCTGCGATCAGCAGCTTGTTGCGCCGCCAAAGCAGAAGCAGCCCGCGCTTCCGGTCTGGCGGACGGGCAATCACCGGCTCATGCCTCTGCCAGCGATCCAGATCAGCTATCAGTTCGCTGACCGCGCCGTAGCGTTCGCCCGCGTCCTCCTGCGCAGCCTTGGCCGCAATGGCGCGCAAATCATCGTCCGTACCGGCAACGCCCGTGATGAGCTTGTCGAGCAACACGCCAAGGGCAAAGACGTCGTCAGTTGGCGTAGATCGTTCGCCCGAAAGCCGCGCCGGACTGGAATAGCCGGGGGTATGCGCAGAGCCTGCCTTGCCGCCGTCCTCCCCCACTAGGCGGGCGATGCCGAAATCGAGCAACTTCACGCCAAACCCTTCGGCCACCACGACATTGCTGGGCTTTACGTCAGCATGGACCACGAGCTCGCGGTGGGCATATTCCAGCGCCTCGCAGGCATCGCGGAACAGGGCCAGCCGCGCCGCCAGATCAAGGCCCTGCGAAGCCGCATGCTCGGTGATCGGCACGCCCTTGATCAGTTCCATGATGATATAGGGCGCGCCGTCCTCGCTGACCCCGCCGTCGAGCAGATGGGCGATATGCGGATGGTGCAGGCGGGCGAGAATGCGGCGTTCGGTGGCGAATTGTTCGTGGGTGGTGGCGGAAAAGATGTTCCGCCGGATCACCTTTATCGCCACCTGCTGATCGAACAGGCCATCATTGCGCGCGGCGCGATAGACCAGCCCCATCCCGCCGCGCCCGATCTCTTCGACGATGCGGTAATTGCCGATCCGCTCGGGCATTACGTGGTCGAGGTCGTCCAGCGAGGCAGGTTCGGGCGGCAAGGTGGGCAACATCGCCGAGGCATCATCGGCCTTCAGCATCGCCAGCACCGATGCCAGCACATCCGGCTCATCCGCCAGCACTTCGCGTAGCCTTGCTTCGCGCGCAGCAGGAGGCCAATCCAGCGCCTGTTCGAACAGCCGGATAACCCTCTTCTCGCGCGCCAGGTCCATCGTTCAGGCTGCCAGAGTCAGTTCTTTGAGCATCCACGCCCGCGCAGTGCGCCAGCGGCGCTGCACGGTGCGTTCGGAAATCTCCATCACTTCGGATATTTCGGGCAGGGTCAGCCCGGCATAGAAGCGCAGTTCGATTACCTTGGCGCCCTCCGGCTCAAACCGGGCGAGCTGTTCCAGCGTATCGTCAAAGTCTTCGATATCGAAAGCCTCGCCCGCCGGGGCAACATCATCCCACAGCGTCATCAAGGTGCCGCGCTTGGCGGCCTTGTGCTTGCGCACTTCGTCGATCAGCGTCATCCGCATCACCCGCGCGGCGAGGCTGAGGAAGTGGTTCTGGTCGCGCACCTCGATACCGCTGCTCTTGATGATCCGCAGCGAGGCTTCGTGGACCAGATCAGTGGGCTGAAGGTGCATCCGGCTGCTGTCCCCGTTCAGCACTCCCCGCGCGATGCGGCGAAACTCGTCATAATAAAGCGAGAGCAGACGGTCCCGCGCCACAGCCTCTCCGCGAGAAAAGCCGCTCCACAAATCATTCAAATCGAGATTGGCTGACAAAAGTGAACCCCCGTTCCCCCGGATTTCCAACAGTTTGGCATAAAAGGCAAAATTTATTTTTGGCAATGTGGCCAGATTTTCCGCTGCTTTGCGATTCCATAAGTGAAGCACAAGACTTCGCCGAAAACACGGGTTCGCAGGAAACAGATTTCAACGGAGCGTTGCGCGAAGGCGCAGCGGGCCGAAACCCGGAGGGCAAGCAGATGGCGTGTCTTGAGCAGAACTTTGAACACACTCACTTTGAGAACCAGACCACCGCACCTGCCGACGATACCGATACGGTGATCCGGGCGGATGATTCCACCTGCCAGGAATGCACCTATCTGAATTATTGTCAGCTCACGCCTAACCATTCCGGGCCGCATATGTGCTCGCAGGGGCATAGGTGGTGAAGGCGAACCGCAATAAAGCCTTATTGCTCGCCGCAGCCTTCGCGCTGTTTGGCAGCGCGCAGCCAGCCTCTGCCAAAGGCTGCAACCCGCCTGCGCCCCGTCTGGAATATCCGGCCTGGGTCCGCGAATGCGCGGGCGTGGTGCAGGCCCGCTGGCACGACAGCAACCCCTATGGCCTGCCCTATGGCGAATATGAGCGAATGCTCTGGCAGATGTATGACGTCAATTATCATCCCGAACGCTACCCCAGCCTGATCGGCTCAGCCTGTTCGCCCGAGGGATCGGGCCAAATGAACCAGTCGGGCCACGGGCAGATATGCCGGGGCGGACGGTGGACAGTCCAATGACCATCACCGCGCCCGCAATCCGAATTCACCGACCAACAGGGAACACCGCCATGAACCGCACCAAATCCATACTGCTCAGCGCAACTGCGCTGGCCCTGTTCGCCGCACCGCAGGGGGCGAGCGCACAGACGGCTCCGCAGCCGACGGTGGTGTTTTTGCCTGCCCCGGCAGGAGCTTCGTCGCCTGACACTGATTCACGTGCGATTAGCGCCGATGGCCGCACGATTGCTGGGGCACCGGGTCTCAACGGTCTATATATTTGGACTAATGGGGTGCCTGTGGAGGTTCCGGTTCCTGCAAGTGGGGGATTTCGTTCATCAGCAATTAGCGGGGACGGTCAGACAATCACCGGAGAAAATACTAGCTCAGGGACCAGAGTAGCGTTGATTTACAGAAACAATATTGGATTTTCAGCATTGCCTGATCCTTCTGCAAACGAAGTCGCTATCTTTAGTCCATCGGTCAATAGCGACGGATCAATTTTTGCAGTAACGAGCAACGTCGACGATGGCCGATTTCCGGGCTGCACACGCAGTTATAACTGCGGCGTTATCAACCGCGCTTATCGGTGGAGTGTAGCGGGAGGCTATCAAAGCCTCGGCACTTTTGGCGCGACATGGAGCCTGAGTACCAGTGGCATCAGCGGTGATGGAAATGTGATTTCAGGCAATGCTTATGACACTGCCGCCCCCTCAAGTATTTTGATTGGCACAGCCTTTCGCTGGACACCCAGCGACGGCCTGCAGGCACTGCCTTCCCTTACACCGGCAGCCGGATCGCCGAGCTTTGCATCTTCAAATGGCATCAGTCGTGACGGCAGCACTATCGTTGGTGTTTCTCGCGGCGCGGATAATTTGGTTCAAGCGGTGTTTTGGCGGGGATTATCCGTCACTGCATTGGGGTATGTTCCTGGGACCAATCCGGCCAGCGCCGAAACGGAAGCACGGGCTGCGAATGCAGATGGCAGCATAATCGTCGGCACCAATCGCTTGGACCGTGCTTGGCGATGGACCGCCGCCAGCGGGATGCAAGACTTGAACCTGATTGCCACCAATGCAGGCCTCAACCTCAACGGCTTCGTTCTGACCGATGCCGTAGGCGTTTCCGACAACGGCCAGTTCATCACTGGCAATTCGTTCAACGCGGCGCAGGGCCAGTTTCTCGGCTACGTCCTGCAACTCGCCCAGGTCACCCAATCGCGCCTGATCGTCACGATCCGCCTGCCGGGGGTAACGCAAACCTCCATCGTCAACCAGACGTTCAACACGCAGGTGGATGCTCTGCTGAACGGCACAAGCGTGTTTACCCGCACCGTTACCGATCCGATCACCGGAGCTGGCGGGGTGACTGCGCTGGCCGATGCGCGCAGCGCCTTGCAGGTCGGCGGCGGCCTGCGCCGCGTGGTGATCGGCGCGCCGGTGCTGATCTCGAACACGACCACGTTGCTGGGCACCACCAATGCCGTGGTCGATGTCGCCAGCGGCACCTCCACCAGCACCGCGACGGTCAATACCTTCGGCCCCGCCACGGTTGCTACGGGCGACCTTGGCACTTGCGCCACGGCGGCGGCGAACAACACCAACCCCACCGGCTGCTCTCTGGCGGGAACGCCGGTGACGGTGGATGCGGGGATTTTGAACTCCAACGTGTTCACCAACACGCTGAATACGGTCACGCCGACGACCACAACCACAGTCAACCAGCTGATTTCTGCCAAGTGGCAGGTAAGCGCCACGGCGGGCAACCAGTTCGGCACGGTTCACGCGCTGAGCGGGGTTGCGGCGTTTGATCGTGGGGATCGGCTGATCGGGCAATTGCTCGGCATGGGTGGCGGACAGTCTAGCGGAAGCGACAGTCACGTCGCCCGCGCCGCCATGCCGATGCAGGATGCCAATGGCCTTGGCGGCGAGAACGGTGGCCTGACGATGTTCGGCGGCTATTTCGGCAACTGGCAGCACATCGATGCAGACCCCACCGTTCCGGTCGCCGATGTGAAGGGCTCCACCAACGGCTTTGTGCTGGGGCTGGAAAAGGGCCTTGGCGCGGCCCGCGTAGGCGTGGCGGTCGATCATGGCACGTCGAACTACACCGTGCGCGATACGACTTATCCTGAATCGCTCAGCCTCAAGCACACGCAAGTGGCGCTGTATGGTGGTTGGCAGACCGGCCACTTCAGCCTGAACGGCGCGGCGGCATACGGATTTGGCACGGCGAAGACCTCGCTCACCACACCGACGACCCCCGCCACCGCATCGCGCGATGTGCGGAGCTGGTCACTCGGCGCGCAGGCGGGCTATACTGTGCCGCTCGGCAAGAGCGCCAGCGTTGAACTGGTCGGCGGGGTGCGGCACACTGCGGCAAAGCTCAAAGCCTTCACCGAAACCGGCGGACCCAGCCCGTTGCTCGGCCGCGACCAGACCGTCCACCGCACCCGCGCTTATGCCGGGATAGAGGCGCAGGCGGGGATCGCGCTTGGTAACATCACGCTCACCCCGCGCCTCCACGCCCGCTATGCCCATGACAGCGGCGATGCCAGCGGCACGGCGGACCTGCTCTTCGTCAGCGCGCCCAATGGCCCGGTGATGCAGGCGCTCGGCCCCGGCGTGGGCCGCGATGTCGCCGAACTCGGTGGATCGCTGGATGCGGCGGTGGGCGGCAGTGTCCACCTGTGGCTCGGCTATGACGGCACCTTCCGCAACGGCGCGCAGGCCCATGCGGCGAAGGCCGGGGTAACGGTGACGTTTTGAAATTGGCAAGGTAGATAGCGGGCTTGTTCCGCTATCTAAAGATCAGTCGCCTGGTTTAACCGCTGTCTGGAGACCTCGGCCACGTGCTTCGACTGCTGCCTGAGCCAAGAAATTCTCGATGGCGGCAACGGAGTGCTGACGACATAGGTTGAGGGCTTCAACTTCCGTGAGGCAGTCGATCCCGTAGCCGAATTGGCTGTGCCAGAGTTCGTCAAGTGCTTGGCCATGCCGCTCCCATAGCACAATTCTTGTTGCTGACTGCAATTCTTGTTGCTGACTGCAATGAAATTATGCGCGCGTCCCGGCTCTCGGTCAGGGTTGTGATCGCGATGACCTCTCCACCCCGTGCCTCGACGTAACCGCGCAGGTTAGCGAGCGTGCCGCCAAGACCGACGTGATCGTCCACGAGCACATAGTTTGCACCCGGTTGCACCTGCCCCTCGAACGTCGCCGGGGTGACCAGTCGCTGAAATGCCGGGGCGCGGGTATGGCCGACTTTGTTGGTCTGAACAATTTCACCGGCGATAACCGGCAAGCCGAGTTTGCTCCCCAGAACCTGGGCCATTGCATCGGGGATTGCGTTGAAACCAGTCAATTCGTCCGCGACCACCGGCAGAAGAAGGGTGGAGCGGCCTGCAACCAGTGCCTGGATGCGAGCCAATCCGTCAGGAGAGAGGAGGTCCGCAGCCAGAATCAGGCCTGCGTCTGCATCGCCGCTCTTTGCTGCGACATACCCTGGGTGGCCGTCGCGAGAGCGAACATCGGTATGGATGATCACCTCAGGAAAGTTCGAAGGCCAAGGTAGCCGGGTGGGAAAATCGTCATTCATCGGCTCAACATGCCTATCGGCTTGCTGAAAAGCCAGAACTGGATTGTGCACCAGCGTGAACCGCAAGGTGAAGGCTGATTCGCGCGCAAGCATCGCTAGGTGTGGCGCAAATATCCGCCGCTTGTGCGCAGATTTACCGGCATAACCCCGCGTCTGCTCTCATCACGGTACAAAAACGTCGCCTCAAGGCACCGCGTGTTTGCGTCCGCTGTCTTCTCTACTCTTCCGTATCCGTGCCTATCCTTCCGCAAGTTATTCTATCCGCTTCTACGGTGACCGTATCAGGGACTGCGAATTCTGTTGCGCTGGATGCCTCATAGCGAAATTCTTGGATCAGGGGGCACCAATAACTGCCAACGAATGGAAGCACGTCTCATGTCCAACTCTGACAAGATAATCCGCCTCAAGACCGTTCTCGCCCGAACTGGCCTGTCCCGCTCCACCATGTATCGCAAGATCGCAGAGGGGACTTTCCCGTCGCAGGTGAAGATTAGCGTTCACGGTGCGGGCTGGCGGGAATCCGCCGTGAACCGCTGGATTGATGATCCGGTATCTTATCGGAATGAGAGCGCGGCGCAATGACAGCGCCGCCTCCGGTCGAGCCGATCTGCGTAAAGGTCAATGACGCTGCGCGCATGATCGGCGTTGGTCGCACCAAGCTCTACGGGCTGATTGCGTCAGGCGAAATCGAGGCCATCAAGCTCGGCAAGTCAACGCGCATCACAACCGCCAGTTTGCACGAACTGATCATGCGGCAACGCGGGCGGGAATAGGTTCGCCTGCCACCTGATCTGCTGCCGGGGCGCGATTGCCCAGATAGTCCGCCCATTGCGACATCAGAGTCCGGCGCTTCTCGAAGAAATCGGTTCGGCGGTAGGCGGCTTCGACCTTATTGGGCAGCTTGTGGGCGAGGGCCTTGTCAGCAACCTCCTTGGGGAAGTCGGTGCATTCGGCAGCCCAGTCTGTGAAGGTGGATCGGAAGCCATGCACGGTGATGCTCGCGAAACCATCGTCGCGCAGCAGCTTGGTCATAGTCATGTCGCTGATCGGCTTCTTGCCATCGTTGGAAAAGACCAAGCCCGTATCGCTGGTCCGCTCTTCCCAGCGTTTGCGCAGCAGTGCCACAACCGCTGCCGAAAGCGGCACCACATGGGTTTCGCCCGCCTTCATCCGTGCAGCCGGAATGGTCCATACCGCGTTCTCGAGATCGAACTCGGCCCATACCGCAAGGCGCGTCTCGTTGGACCGCACTGCATTGTAGATCGTGAAGCGCAAGGCATCGCGCCCCGTCGTTGGGGAGGCGGCGGCAAGCTTCTGCATCAGCGCCGGGACATCGGAATATGGCATGGCCTCCATGTGCCCCCGCTTGTCGTTCTGACGCGGCAGCCCCTTGCGCACCGAACGCAATGAAACCTCTTCTGGCACCCAGCCTTTCACATGCGCGAAATCGAGCACAACGCCGATGCGCTGGAGCAAGCGCCGGGCTGTTTCCGGTATCTCAAGCCAGATCGGTGAGAGAGCCTCGACGACGCTGGCGCTGTCCACCTTATCGACCGGCTTCTTGCCGATGCGCGGAAAGAGGTGTCGCTCAAACCCCGAAAGCCAGCGGGCATGATGGCCATCCTTCCAACCGTCGCCCAGGGTTTCATGGCACGTCCGGGTTGCCGCCTCGAAGGTCGGTATGACCTTGCGCGCCTTTCGCCGCTCGGCGACAGGATCGAAGCCGTCACGAACCCGGCGGCGCAATTCTGCTGCCGCTGTTCTGGCATCGGTCAGCGAAACATCATGCGCCGATCCCAGCCCATAGTCGCGGCGGTGGCCTTTCAACTGCATGCGCAGCACCCAGGTGCGCGCGCCGCTAGGCTTTACGACCAGGCACAAGCCCCTGCCATCGACATGGCGACCGGGCTTCGCGTTCTTCACTTTCAATACTGTCAGCGCCATCAGGTTCGAGTCCCTGTCAGGGATTTATACCGCCAAAAACGGGGGTATTTGGTCCCACAATCGTTCCCACATTTCAGCGGGAATTTAGGCGATTCAGGGCGACCGACCGCGAACACGTTACAAGATAAATCGCTGATTTTACAGAGTAGTTGGAGACGCTCTGAAATTGCCCGAGACGAAAGTTATAGCGCCTCCTCCGCTACCAATCCCCTCTCGGACGCTTCCGGAGGATTACAACAAAATCATCACAAAGCATTAACTTATGGATGGATTGGGACCACATGCGCCCGGTACTTTCCAAATGCAGCCAGATTTGGTTTGGCGGAGTTTTGGGGATGGTATTGCGGAGTATCGGAAAGGAGCGCGATACCCCCAGCGCTCCTGACGGAGACTCAAGCGCAGAAAGCCAAACCATGCGAGAGAGCTTATTGGCTTGCCGATAGCGAGTGCTCTTTCTGCTTGTTCATTCCTTCCACGGGCGACTTTGCACAGCCGCCCGTGGGGAAAGGCTCAAATCAGAAATCAATTCCAAGGTTCACGCCAATCTGGCGGACAGAGTTAAATCCGAAAAGCTGCCCGATACCGATTCGTCCAGCCACCGATTCGGCCGGATCGAGGCCGAGCCCGGTGGGTACGCGCTTATCGGTGCAGTTGCGGCAGAATGCCGAAACGCGCCACCCGGCCTTACTGGTAACGCCGATGCTTGCGCCGAGCAGGTCGTAAGCAGGCAGACGTGTGCCAGGGGCCTGATTGATCGTGAACCACTGCGAGGATCTGTGAGTGATATTGCCTTCGACGAAAGCGTCGAGCGAGTCACCAAGAGACCATTCATACTTGATTTGCCCATTGGCCACGAGCTTCGGCGAGACCGGAGTGCGCAAGCCACGAGCATTGAAGGCGGTTGGACATCCGGTCGCAACCTGACCCGGATAACAAACCGCGCCCGGAAAATCGTTGAACTCGGAATCGAGCAGAGTTGCCGAGCCGGTTAGCGTCAAGCCCTTTGCCGGACGAATTACTGTCAGCAGTTCGAGGCCCTGGCTGGTGGCCGAAGCAGCGTTTTGCACAAAGTCCGCAGCCGCTGCCGCGTTGAACGAAGAAACCTGAAGGTTCTTGAACTTGGAGCGGAAGGCGGTGATGTTGATTAGCAGCTTGCCATCCATCCAGGTCGACTTCAGCCCGACTTCGATGTTGCGGTTGGTTTCCGGCTTCACCACCGGTGAGTTAACCGTAGCGGGAAGCAGATCGGCAAATCCCGGCCCTTTGTAGCCCCGTGAATAGGTCGCATAGAGCATGACATCACGCGCAAAATTGTACTGGAAACCAAGCTTGTAGCTGAAGTCGGTGTTCACTGTTTTGGCCGTGAAAGCGCGACGAGCGGCGCCCAGAGTAACGAAGTAGCGGTCCATGTTTTGGACTGCATCGATTTCAAGGACATCATGGGTGAGCCGCGCACCGGCGATAATTTTCAGGTTATCGACGACTTCGTAGGTGAATTGACCAAAGGCTGCGTAGCTCTTGCTGACCAGAGTATAGTTGCGGTCCTGTCCAAGGAAATAGCTGTTGCTGACAGTACAGGCAGGGGGGGCTGTGCCCAAAACCGTTGCCCCAACGCAGAACGGGAAGTTGGGCAGAATAGCCGATGGAAACAGATTGTTGCCAGCCAACTGCGCCTCGACGTCGGTGTGGCCGCGATAAAAGAACAAACCAGCCTGCCCGGTCAGACGGTTGGAAGGGGGCAGCGCAAGCCGCAGCTCATTGGTTATTTGGTTGAAGTGCGTCTGCGAGCGGTTGATGTCGGCGCCGTTACTGTTGGTATAGTCGGTGTCGAAGTTCTGCTCACGGCTGGCGGCTTTCCAGGCGATCGTATTGCTGATTTCAATGCCCGAAGGAAGGTCGTAGGCCAGCGTCGCCTGCAGCCCGCCACGCTTCGCGTTGCGATAAAAGTTGCTGTTGCCGCCGATGAGAAGATTGTCAGGGCCTGCTTTGATGCCCAGTGCCGCATTGAGCGGATTGACATCGGCATTGGCCGCAAGCGTGCGATAAGTCCGGTCGAAGTAGGTGGCGATGCCCTTTTCCCGGTTGTAGTCAGCAATCACGTCAAACCAAAGGCCTTCGGTAAGGTTGGCCAGAAACCTTGCGCGGATGCCCCACTGATCCTGGCCGAAATCGCCCTTCCCGCTGCCTATGAACTTCACCACGGGATCTTGCGACGAGTAGACCGCATTGATGCGCAGGGCCGATTTTTCGGTAACCGGCAGGTTAAGCGTACCACGGCCAGTAATGCCAAGACCCTCTGTTGCCGCGGTCGGACGGACGACGCCTTCGACTTCGACCGTTCCGCCGGTCACGCCGAATTCGGGACGGCGGGTCACGATATTGAGAAGGCCGGCGGAAGCATTCTTACCGAACAGCATTCCCTGTGGGCCGCTCAGTACTTCAACGCGCTCTACATCGAAAAATGCCCCGACAGCGCCAGCGAGGATCGGATTGACGAGGTTTACTTCATCCTGCTGGATCGCGACGCTTGCTTCCAGTGATTGCTGGAAGGCGAGCGTGCCAATGCCACGGATTGTGAAGTTGTTCTCACCGCTCACCTGTAGGCTTGGGGCCGCTTGGTTCAGCTGGCTGAGGCTGTTGACGCCAAGCGACCGGAGCGAACTTGCCGTGACCGCCGTGACGCTGACTGGAACGTCCTGAAGCCGCTCGCTGCGACGCTGCGCTGTTACGATGATTTCGTCTGCCGCGCTCGGCTCGGCACTTTCCTTCTCAGCGGTGGCCTGGGCCATTGCGGGCATAGACGAGAGCAGTGCAAGAGTGGCGGCCGAAGCTGACTGGATGAGGCAAAGCCTCTGAAAAACAAGCACGTTGTATCCTCCATTTTTAGTTCTTGTGGACATTGACTGCTGGACGATCCGCCTATTTCGGTCCTGGTTGTCAGGGCAGAATGATCGTTGCGCGGGGGGCATTGCGAACGAGGGCGGGCCGGAACTCGTGCGGGAAACAGGAGGGGCGATAGCGGATCGCGCTGCCGATACGGTGCGCGCAGAGCTTCAGGCCGCCGGGGTTAGGCTCGACAAAGGTGAAATGATCGCCGACGTCGAAGCTCTTCACGAAGTTCCCTCCCATATGAGAAGCGGTATTTACCGTCGATCATTAGCCTTGCTAATAAGCGTCGCTTGTTTTGCTAGCAAGTGGTAAAATAAGCGGTGATAGATAAGGCCATGTCATGCTTGCGAAAGCGGGATAACGGCCGCAAAGAAGGGGTATGGAGACTAAGGTTGAAAGCCGCGAAAGGCGCGGAAAGCCGTCGCACCGTGAAGACCTGCGCGGGGAGTTGCTGGCTGCGGCAGTGTCTTACGTAACCCGTGAAGGACATGAAGGCTTGTCAATGCGCAAGTTGGCCGAAGAGATCGGTGTGTCCTCGGCCGCGCCCTATCATCATTTCCCTGACCGGCGTGCACTGCTTATCGGTGTTGCGCTTGAGGGCTATCGTCTGATGTTCATTCAAGCGACCACGCTGGACCCCGCAAGCCCACAAGATGACGAGTACTCAACCCTGTTTCACACATTTGTGGGCTTCATCCGATTTGCTCGTGAAAACTCCAATATGTTCACTCTGATGTACGAGAGCGAACTTGTGCGACCCGTTCTCGCGCCCGAAATTGCAGAAGCGCAGACGATCGGCTTTAAGCTCATCAGACGCGAAGTTGCACGGCTGGCTAAGCATCTAACCGAAGAGCAGCGCGCAGTCAGGATTGCTACAATTTGGAGCGCGATCTTCGGTTTTGCATTACAGTCAAACCGCTCGATGCTTCGCGCGCATCCGCTGGAGCCGACCCCTGATGATTTGGCCCCAGAAGTTGTTCGCCAAGCATTGCGACTGATCGCGTAAAAGAGGGCAACTGGCGTTGAGGGTGCAGGTTTCATAGCCCTCCGCCATGCTTGCAATCGTTCCTTCGGTTCCGGTTGCAGGCATGGCGTTGACCGCTAAAGTTGATTGAGTTGATCCTGCCCTGAGTGAATCAATGCGGGCGCGTTGGAGCAGAGGCGGCAGGTGAGTGGGAGGTATTTGACTGATCGGCCGGGCCTGGCAGAGTGGCTGAACGACCACCGACCGGTCCGACCGGTCTGCCGTCGGGGCCAATCCAGAACACCTTGGCGCGTTCTGCCTCGACTTCTGCCGGAAGCGGAGGAAACTTCAGTTCGGTTGCCGCGACGTCCTGCAGCCGCCTTGCGACCTGGGGATTGATTCCCAGATCTTGCGCCGCAGTCTCCTTGCCCGTCAACAAGCGCGGATCGATCTTGGTGATCGACCCAAAAATCATCAAGGCTGCCAGATAATAACCTTCGGCGCTCGCGTGATATTGATCCCATGTCCAAAGGCTGACCCTTCCAAAATCGATGCCATCATAAGGATTGGGATCTGCGATCTTCTGTTGAAACGCTAGGTTCCAGGCCTTGCCGACTTCAATCGTGCCTGCGAGTTTTCCACTTGGAGCCACTGCGGCTTTGGATTTCTCCGAAATGTCTTCAGCCATGCGTTCGATGGGTTGGCCAAGCCATGGGCTCTGCTGAACATAGGCAAGGTCTGCCCGCGACCAGGTGGATTGCAGAAAGACCTTGGCCTTAGGGTTTTGTTGATGAAACAGATCGGCAAGCCCATTCGCCGCAGCCACATGAGTCGCCGGATTGCCTGGCTCGCTCATGGATAGCGTGCTCAGGCCCTGCAGTATGACATAGTCCCAGTGCTTGCCAATCTCTGCTCTCTTCTGGGTCAGATGGAAAGCCAGATCCTGGCCCGGCGATGTCTCGAGACTGACGTCCCACTCCATGCCCATTGCTCTGGTGAAAGTCTTGAAGATAGCCGGGACACCGCCAATCTGCTCATGGTTGAGGTCGTTCACCGTGGCTGGAGCATAGGCTCTTACCGGTGAATAGGCGCCGAAGGTGAAGCTGTTACCAACGAACAGGACCGTCTCGGCGCTCGCAACCCCGGGGGGCGAAGCAAGTGATACGCAGGCGATCGCGGCAAGGTGCTTAAATGGTCGGAATGTCATGCCATTGTATCCCCTTTATTAAAATCTGTCGATTCGGATCGTGACCTACCCCCACGGCTAGTCCCCCTCGGCATAGCGAGGTTGTTTCTTCCTCTTCTCACCGGCGGGATTTCCCGGGGCGGGGGTGGTTCGGCCAATTTGCGATTGACAGCATCTCCAATCGATTTAATCAATGATTAAATCGATTGGAGATGCTTGGAGTTGGCAAAGATTCCGACCTTCCCATCATTGTCGATGTGCTGCGCTCTCACCAAGTTCAGTCGAGTTGGCTGGTGCAAACCTCTGTTATATAGTAGAAAAAAGATCTTGGTTGAGAATGCAAACTGAGAGGAAGCGATGCACCGCCGCTGGAGCTGGATGAAGTCCTTGCCGGATTTTCGCCAGGCCTGAACCGGTCGCTTTGCGGGAGTGCCAATTGCATGAAAGGTAAAGCCAGAGTGAAAAAAACGACGCTGATGGTGGCGACCGTGCTCATTCTCTCGCTGCCAGCTTTAGCCAAGCCGATCGACCAGACACTGCTGGTAACGACCGCTGACGGCGTGCTTCGCGGCAAGGGCGAAGGTGGCAGCAAAGCCTTTCTGGGGATACCCTATGCAGCACCGCCGATTGGGGATTTCCGCTGGAAAGCCCCGCAGCCTGCGGCAAGATGGCGCGGCGTGCGCGAAGCAACTCACTTTGCCCCCAATTGCTATCAAGCGAAGCCGGAACCGTTCGGCCCTTTTACCCAAGAGTTTCTGATTCAGCCCCCGTCTAGTGAGGACTGCCTCTACCTTAACGTATGGACCCCGGCGAAAGCCCCGAAGGCAAGGATGCCGGTGATGCTCTTCATTCATGGTGGGGGCTTCAGCAGCGGCTCGGGCTCTGTTCCGATCTACAACGGCGCAAACCTTGCATCGCGCGGCGTTGTGGTTGTTAATCTGAACTACCGGGTGGGGGTGTTTGGCTTCCTTGCCCATCCTCAACTGACCGCTGAATCGAAGCTGGGGACCTCAGGCACCTACGGCATCGAGGACATGATTGCAGCGCTGCGCTGGATACGCAGCAATGCTGCCGCATTCGGCGGTGATCCGCGAAACGTTACAATCGTAGGCCAGTCAGCAGGGGCAACTGGTGTCAACGCTCTGATGATGTCTCCTGCTGCCAAGGGGCTGTTCCAGCGTGCCATCACGCACAGTGGCTCGGGTCTTGGCCGAACCTGGCGCACGCTTGAGCAAAGCGAGAAAACCGGACAGGCATTCCTTGCAGCATCTGGGGCGGCCGATGTCGCGGAATTGCGCAGAATGCCTTCGGACCAAGTGTGGAACGTCAAGGCTCCTGCCGAGGGCAACCTGCCTGCGGGCGCACCCGCCCGTGGCTGGTTCTTCAGCCCGCCGATCGGCGGCGAGGTCTGGACGGCGCAGAGCTCCGACAGTTCCGCCCCGGTTGCCAACCCGGTTCCGCTGATGAGCGGCTTTATGGCCGACGAACTTGGTTCGCTTGATGGCCGGATTGTCGCGTCCACTCCAGCCGAATTCGAAAAGCTGGTCCGCACCCGCTATTCCGCCAGCGCGGACCGTCTCCTTGCCCTTTACCCGCATGCTACCGATGCCGAGGTGTCCGTATCGACAAGGCAACTCCTTACTGACGGCGCGGTGGCGAGTCTGGTAATGTGGGGCGCAGGCCGCAAGCAGCGCGGCCAGACTGTTTATCCGTACACGTTCAACCACCCTCTGCCCGGGCCGCAAAGCGCTAGGTACGGGGCATTCCATACGGCCGACATCCCCTATCTTTTCGGGACGTTCGACCTGCCAAACCGCACCTTTACCGCAGCGGATCGCGTTGTATCGCGTACGATGCAGTCGTACTGGATCAATTTCATGCGCAGCGGCAATCCGAACGGTCCAGGGCTGCCGCGCATTGACGCTGTCGAAAGCGCAGCAAGTGGCGTGACTGCCATCGGCGATGGAACCGGGAGGATCGTCAGGATATCCACGCCTGAGCGTGCGGCTGCCTTTCGTGCCAATTTCGAAGCACAAGGCTACAAGATCCCCTAGCAGTTTGTTGCGCCATGCGGTGATTTACCGAAACGAGTTTCGCAACTTGAGCCAGCAGGATGGCGATTGGCGCAGTCGATCAGAGTCAGGCCTTGGCGACATCGCCTAACACGCAGGATTGTGTCTCGATCCAAAGGGGCGGACGATCGGAAAACGCTGTCCTATCCGAATGAATGTTGAAAAACAGCATCTTGTAGATTGGGCAGTTCGCAATTGACAGCTAAATCCTATCTATCTAATCATCGATTAAATTTGATTAGGGTGCGTTGGGGATGATACGGGTCGGGCGCAATGGCGGCGAGGTACTCATTTCTCGAACTGCATCTAATCACCGATTGAATTGAGCAATCAATTGCAGGGAGGGAATTTCATGTCATTCAAAAAGGCCGCAAAGCTGCTCGCTACCACGTCGTTGCTTGCCGCCAGTCCTGTTGTTGCGCAGCAGCTTGATGCGCCCAAGAGGACCAACGCGAAGCCCGCGGTCGACGAAATCGTCGTGACCGCCACCCGGTCCGAGACGACGCTGCAGAAAACCCCGATGGCGCTCAATGTCTACAGCGGGCAGGATCTCCTTGAGCAAAACGTAACCACTTTGCAAAGCCTGCAGGCGATCGATCCCAGCATTAACATTACCCAAGCCGGTACCACGCCATATGTGGCGATCCGCGGTATCCAGAGCAC
This sequence comes from Novosphingobium sp., assembly GCA_016719755.1. Classification (GTDB taxonomy): domain Bacteria; phylum Pseudomonadota; class Alphaproteobacteria; order Sphingomonadales; family Sphingomonadaceae; genus Novosphingobium. The sequence goes on from JADJYM010000015.1 coordinate 345,269, forward strand.
GAACACTACCGAAGTAGGTAACCCCAGCGTCAGCATCGCGCGCGACGGATTTTTCACGAGCCGTACCCTCAGCCTCGGCATGTCGTTCTATGACCTTGACCGGATCGAGGTGCTGAAGGGGCCGCAAGGAACTTTGTTCGGCCGGAGTTCCACTGGCGGCCTCGTCAACATCATTACGGCCAAGCCGAGAATTGGCGAGGTTTCCGGTTACGCTAATGCCGTTGTCGGGAATTACAGCCTGTTCGGAGGGGAGGGGGCAGTCAACGTCCCCATTGGTGACAAGATTGCGGTGCGTTTGTCCGGCTTCGGGCGCCGCCGGGATGGCTATCGCAAAATCACCGGGACCAATTTCGTCCAGCGCAGTGAGGACGACAAGTCATATTCAGGACGTGCCCAAATCCTTGTCAGGCCGTTCGAAAACTTCGACATCCTGGTTCGCTATCAGAAGGACCACTCCGGTGGTGTTGGCCCGGTAGAACAGGCTGCTCCGTTCGGCGTGATCTACAACCTTGATCCCAACAACTTTTCTGGCACCGTTCCGTCAAGTGCGGACCTGGATGTGGAACGTGTTACATGGGTCGGGAACCTGAGTGACCTGCCCGGTGATGGCACATTGACCTACACAGGTGGCACCGAACTGTTCAAGGCCGACATTGTCACCGACGGCACCGTGCCGGGCGGTACCACAGTGAACCTCACCCGCTCCGAGACGATCCGCACGGTCAACCACGAACTTCGCTATGCGGCGAAGCCGACCGATGCCCTTTCGTTGCAATTTGGCGTCTACTACTTCCGTGAGCGCAACGATCCGCTGGTGGCAAAAGTGGTACTGCCCTTTGGTGCCCAGACGTTCAACTACGACGTCGTCTCGACGTCGAAGGCGATCTTTGGCCAGGCAAGCTACAACTTGACGCCCGAGTTTAAGGTGACAGTAGGTGCGAGGAAGACTTGGGACTCGGTCACGCGAACCGGAAGCAATACCGGCTTTACGGGTGTCACAACGGTGGCGAACGCGGTGCCTAACAAATCGGACAAGTTCACTTATCGCTTTGGTCTTGATTGGGAGGTCAACCCGACCAGCCTGATTTATGCGAAGTTCGACACCGGCTACAAGCCAGGCGGCTTCAGCACTGACGTTGCCAATCCTAACAATTCGTTCGGTCCGGAGACCGTGCAGTCGTTTGAACTCGGTTCGAAGAACCGGTTTCTTGATAATCGCCTGACGGTAAACGCTAATGTGTTCTACCAGGTCCTTGATGGGTTCCAGGCCAGACTGCAGAGCGGCGCTACGGTCAACGCGGGCAAGACGAAGACCTATGGTTTTGAATTCTCGACCTCGGCGCGCGTAGCTGAACTGACCAAGATCGATTTCAGCGGCACCTATCTTCATGGACGCTTCGGCGACAACGTGGTGCCATTCCTGAATGGGACCGATGGCACGGTAGACGTGTCGGGCAAGCGGCTCGCGAACGCGCCATCGTGGGTTCTGGTCGGTGCGATTGAGCAGGGATTCGATATTGGGGTGGGACTTGTAACTGCACGGGTCGACGGAAAATACTCGTCTCCCGTTCAATATGCCAACATTGGCAATCCGGACACTACCGGCCCGGCATACGCCATAGGCAACGCCTCGCTTCGTTTTGAAAGTGCGGACAAGATCTGGAATTTCCAAATTTTCGTTCGCAACTTCACTAACGAAAAGGTCTTTGCTCGCGCTACCCGGCAGCGCGTTGGGTCTGCATTTTTGAATACCTTCATGTTTCAAGCGCCGCGGACCTTTGGTGCCCAGTTCGGCGTCCGCTTTTGAGTGGCATGACAGCCCGAAGCGAACGTCAATTTCTGTAACACAAGGCTAGCTATCCACCGCCGGTGGGATAGCTAGCCATCCTGTCCTTATCAGTAAGGAGAGGAGAGCCTTGGAGTAGGCCCTAATGCGCAAATGGCATCGTTGGCTGTCGATTGTCTTTGGTGTTTTCGGTTTGTGGATAACCATCACCGGCATTTTGAGCCAGGCTCCGGTCCTTGGGGATATCGTCTCCGGGGAGCAAGGACGGCCGCAGGCAGAACCTGCTGCCCCGGCGGGATTTTCCTGTCCCGAAAGCATGACTTGCCGCCCCAAGCGCTCGGAGAAGGCCAGCTTACTCAATGTTGGCCTAATTCATCAGCTGCATTCCGGTGAGAAGTTTGGTCCGCTCGGTACGATAGTGATGTCGCTCACCGGGCTTGCCATGCTGTTCTTCGCCTTCTCGGGCCTTTGGATGTATATCGCGATGTGGCGCAACCGCGCCGCGAGGGATCTCAAGCCCGGCTGGTTCTGGAAGTAAAGTACGGTCTAGTCCTGTTGTGGCGGAGCCGGCGAGGTCCGGAGCATGGAGGCGGACGCTGATATGGAACCGAATGCATTCCTGCCGTTGCTGTTTCTTTGGGCCGATCCCGTGATCGCTCCGCCGCACCCTTCGATTCATCATATTGAACAAGTTTCGCCGCCCGCAGAACCTTCGCCAGTCATTGAAATTGAGGCAAGTTATGTCGGTGAGGTTGTGGGGACTGTGGCGGGAGGCAAGAACCGTGGCGCGGCCTATCTGGACAATGGCTACTTGGCGGCGGTAGCGGATCTTGATCAACTGGCCGGCTGGAAAGGCGGTCAGGCAGCAATTTCCGTGCTTTACAACAATGGCGCGTCACTTGGAAAGTTCGTAGGAGACGACCACGGTGCAAGCAACATCGAGACTGGTGTCAAGGCCGTTCGCCTTTATGAGGCGTGGATTGAGCAGCGCTTTGCCTCCACGTCTTTTCGCATCGGTCTGTATGACCTGAATTCCGAGTTCGACGCCCTTGAGAGTTCATCGCTTTTTGTTGGAAGTTCTCACGGCATCGGCACGGACATTGGACAGAGTGGAAGGAATGGGCCTTCGATCTTTCCTGTAACCTCCCTCGCGCTGCGCGCAGATGTAGAATTGAAACCCGGCTTGCTCTTTCGCGCGGCCGTTCTAGATGCCGTGCCTGGCGACCCCGAGAATCCTTCGCGAACGGCAATTCTTCTGCGCAAGGGCGATGGCGCGCTCCTGATCGGTGAGGCCGACATGCGGATCGAAGGCGCGCGCTTCCTTCTAGGGCACTGGCGTTACACTGCGACCTTCAATCGGCACGATGGTGCATCAGATCACGGAAACGAAGGTTGGTACCTGCGCGGTGAGGCAACTCTATGGCAGAAAGCCAGCAAACGCCTGTCAGCCTTCTTCCGCCTCGGTACTGCGAGCGGAAAATTTAACAAGATGGATCGCTTTGCAAGTGGAGGGCTTCATTTGCTCGCACCATTTTCCGTTCGACCCGATGATGCAGTGGGGATTGCCGTTAGTACAGGTCTAACCTCCAGTCAGTATCGGTTAGAGGTACCGTCTACCAAATCCGAAAAAGTGGTTGAGGCGACGTATCTTCTTCGCCTGAATCCGTGGCTTACGCTCCAGCCGAGCACGCAATGGATATTGTCACCCGGGTCCGATCCCGTGGCAAAAGACGCACTGGTATTTGGTCTGCGTGTTGCCATGCGGTTCAATTGGAGCCGAACAGCCCCCCTGATTGCCAATTAGGCGCTACAGTCCGGATCATCGCCTAACGAATCGATCACGCACCAGTTTTGCATAGCTCGCGAGGGTCTGAATGCGTTCCCTTGTTTGTTCCAAGGCGATGGGCTTGCCGGTTTTCCGCAGCCTGGCTTGACCTTGAGGCTGATACCTTAAGCGAATCCCGATGGTCCGCCGGGTCGACGCTGCTCCTCGGAAGCCGCTTCAACCGGGTGTGAATGTCCGGAAGGCCAGCAGGCTGCGCTGCGCCACGGTCAACAGGCATAGCGTGGAAAATCCGATAGCGATTGCGGCGAACTGGCCGGGCCACAGGCACATGGCGACGAATGCGGCGATGGTTTCCCGCGCCCTCGGCCAGGCCGGTCGAATAGAAAAAGCTCTTCGTCCCATGCCTCCCGGATTGCCGACCCCGTTTGGCGGCAAGAGCCGCGAATACGAGAAAGCTGGCGCAGGTCAGGGTAAAGCTGGCGACGAGCAGCAAGGCGGCGATGGCATTGTCAACGGCGGCGAGGCCAAAGCCCACCGGCACCGCGACATAGAACACATAGTCGGCAAGAGTATCGAGGTAGCCGCCGAAGTCGGTTAGCCCGCTTGCACGCGCCACCGCGCCATCTAGGCCGTCGATCAGGCGGTTGAGGAGGACCAGAGCCAGCCCGGCGAGATAGTGGTGATGGGCTATGGCGAAGGCTGCGGCCAGTGCCGGGATGATTCCGGCCAAAGTGACGGCGTTGGCGCCGATGCCAAGGCGCGCAAGTTTGCGGCCCATGGCGTTCAGCGGCGGATCGATCAGCGGGCGCAGGCGGGCATCGAACATGGCGTGTTCCTCAGTCCCCCGATTCCATCAGGCCCACGTAACGAGGCCGATCACGGCGCCGGTCATCAGCGAGGCCATGTTGCCGGCGAGCCAGCTTTTCATGCCCAGCCGGGCAACCTCGCCTCTGCGTTCGGGCGAGAGGGTGGCGATGGTCGAGACGATCAGGCCGACGGAGGCAAGGTTGGCGACCCCGCACAGCGCATAGGTCACGATCAGCAGGCTGCGCGGATCAAGCGTTCCGGCAGGGAGAGCGGCGAGATCGAGATAGGCGACATATTCGTTGAGGATCGCCTTGGTGCCCATCAGGCTACCGGCGGCGGGGGCCTGGTCCCAGGGGACGCCGATTGCCCACATCGCCGGAGACATCAGCCAGCCCAGCATTCGCCGCAAGGTCAGCGGCGCGCCATCGACCAGCGGCGCCAGCGCCAGCGCCTGATCCACCAGGTTCACCAGCGCGAAGACGGTGATGATGATGCCGATCACGGCGAGGACCAGCGTGACGCCCTCCATCGTTCCGCGGATGATGGCATCCATGGTGCTTTCATAGCGCAGGTCAGGCTCGGCCGGGGAAGTGTCGGGCCTGCCATCGCCCGGCACCATCAACCTGGCAACAAGGATCGCGGCGGGAAGCGAGATCAGCGAGGCGACGATCATGTGGCCGACCGCGTCCGGCACGGTCTTCGACAGGGTGGTGGCATAGAGCACCAGAATCGCGCCCGAAATTGTTGCCATGATCAGCACCATGATCATGAACAGATCCGCGCGGTTCATCCGGCCAAACCATGCGCGCAGGACCAGCGGCGATTCGACAACGCCCAGGAAGATCGTTGCGCCGCCGCCCAGGCCGACCACGCCGCTGACGCCAAGGGTGCGCTGCAAGGCCCACGAAAGCCCTCGCACCACCGCGCGCAGCACGCCCCAGTGCCACAACAGGGCCGAAATCGCCGAAAAGACGATGATCAGCGGCAGGATCTGGAACGCGACGATGACCGGTGGTTCTGCCCCGGGCTTGAGCAGGAACGGAACGGGGGCTCCGCCGGTATAGCCGAACATGTAGGATGAGCCGACGAGCGTGGCCGCCTCGACCGCCGAAACCGCCTTGTTGGCATAACCGACCAAGGTCCAGACGAACGGCACCCGCGTCACCACCACGGCGATGGCGAATTGCAGCAGCAGGGCGCCGCCAATCCAGCGCCAGCCCGGATGGGCCTTGCGGTCTTCCGACAGGGCCCATGCGAGCAGCAGGATGGCGGCTATGCCGATCAGCCCCTGAAGGTTCTGCAATGCCGCCATGCTGCCCGCTCCCCCTAGAACCTGTACGCCGCGCCGAACTGGAACTGGCGGGGCGGACCGGCATTGCGCTGCACAAACGGTGCGCCGCCACCCAGTTGTACCTGATTGGACGTGGTCGCCGCATTGGCAAAGCCGGATTCGTTGTTGGCGTTGAAGAGATTGAACACGTCGGCGCTCAGTTCGAACCGGCCGCCAAAGCCGGGGATGGCATAGCGCAGGCCCAGATCGACCGTGGCTGACCACGGCAGCCGGGCGGAATTGCGCCGTGCCCCCGGATAGCGGTCGGAATTGCCGACGAAGTTTTCGCCAAAGGATGCGCCGTCGCCGTTGAGGTCCTGCGTGCCGAAGATCTGCGCATCAGGAACGAGGTTGACCGGCTGGCCTGACTGGAACAGCCCGGCCAGGCTCAGGGTCAGGCCGTCCAGCGGGTAGAGATAGCCGACAGCGGAAATCACATGGCGCCTGTCGTTGGCGGATGGCCCCCATTCGGTGCTGAAATCATTGGAGTTGGCCGCGCGAAAGTTGATGTCGTCGGTGTCGTTGTTGAGCCTGGACAGGGTGTAGCTCAGCCGGAAGGCATAGCGATCACTGCCACGAACCTTGTTCGCCTGCAGGATCAGCGCCTTGTATTCGGCCTCGCCGGCGGTCTCGGATACCGTGATCTGCCGTGCGCCGCCGGGCACCAGGGCGACCGGGCGCGTCGCGTCAGCATTGGCAACCGAGCGCACCAGGCCAAGGCTTTGGGCAAGTGCGAAGCGGGCTGCATTGTCACTCTGTCCCCGGAGCAGCGCGATATTCGCCGCAGTCAAGTTGGCGAGGTTCGGAGTGAACGGCGTCGGTGCGTTGAGATCGCGCAGCCGCACCAGATTACGCGTCCGGCTGTAGATCACGTCAGCCGAAAGGGTGAGAGTGTCGCTGGCCTGATACTGGTAGCCGCCGCTCAGTTGCAGGCTCCACGGGCTCTGGTAGCCGCGTGGGCTCAGGATGCGCCCTTCGCCCAGCGTGGCGCTATCGCGCAGGCTCTGGACCTGGGCCGGTGCGGGGCAGGCCGTTGCCGTGGCGCAGTTTGGCGAGACGGTCAGATTGCCGTCGAATGTCACCTGTGACAGGTCCGTGCCGGGCGGAATGATGCCAAGGGCCTGAAGCTGGCCGAGCTGTGCCAGGAACCCTGGCGAGGTGGTGTTGCGCTGAAGCGCGTCGGAAATGACGGCGTAGGAAAGCTTGCCGTGGAACAAGCCCGCGCCGAACCGCAGCGTGGATCGCGCATCCGGGCGATAGTTCAGCGAAAGGCGCGGGGCGAAATTATCATAGTCGCCGCCTGCGCCGCCCTGCGCTGTCAGGCTGTCATAGTCCCAGCGCAATCCCAGCGTTGCCGTCAGCCGCGGGCTGAGTTGCCATTCATCCTCGATATGGAAGGCAAGCTGGGTTTGCCCGGTGCCGAAGCTTTGCGGGCGCAGTTCGACCGAATAGCTGGCGACTGCCGGATTGAGCGCAAGGACGTCCTGTGCCGTCAGCCCCAGCCCCCTGCCGCTTGCGACGAGGTTCGCGAGTTGGCCTGCCGTCAGGTCGACAGTGAAGTTCCCGTCGGGATTGCCGCCGCCCAGCAGGGCGAAATCCGAGCGGATGACATCTGCCCCCAGGCTCAGCTTGTGGCTGCCAAGATTGCGCTGAAGGCGGTGCGTCGTCTGCCAGGTCTTTTCCAGGTCGTTGAACACGAAGCCCGGGTGTCCTGCGATGCCGACGGTCAGCCCGCTTGGATCGCGGATCACAACCTGCGGCCCGGCGGGGCCTTTGGGCTTGCCATAGTTCCAGCGGAACCGGCTGAACTGGACCGCTCCGTCATAGCTCCATTCGTCGCCCGAATAGCTGGCCATTGCCGCAACAAGCGTCGAAAACCGGTCCTGGTCCGATCCGGCCGAAGGCAAGGTCACGTTGCCGCCGCCAAGTCCGCCACCGGGCCTTTCGATAGTGACACGGCCGAAGCTCGCCCGCAGGCCCAGCGTCCAGTCCTCCGTCAGGCGATGATCGAGCCGGGCCGAGCCGAGATGGAACGCGTTGTTCCCCGTGACATTGCCAACGGCGCCAAGCGCGGGGGCATCGACGATCTGGAGATTGCGATCGCGGGTGTATTCGAAATTGGCGTAGAAGAAGGTCTTGTCGCGCACGATCGGGCCGCCGATGGCGGCGCCCGCCTGGTAGCGCCTGAAGCTTTCGCCGACCGCGTTACCCGAGAGATCGCGGCGCGGAAACGGCGAGCGCGCATCGAGCGGGCGGCCGGGCCGGACCAGCGCATAGACTTCGCCGGACAGGTCGTTGGTGCCCGACGGCGAGGTGTAATTGACAATGCCATTGGCAGTGCGCCCGTAGGCAACCGAATAGGAGTTTGCGAGCACCGTCACTTCGCGGGTGAAGCCCAGCGGGACCGGGAACTTGAGGCCGCCCAGGAAGTTCTCGTTGTTATCGAGCCCATCGAGCAGGTAATTGGTATCAAGGCCGTTCGAGCCGTTGATCGAAACCGCGGGCGCTTCCGCAAAGAAGCCGGTCGATGCCACCACACCCGGCAGGCGGACGAGCGAGCCCAACACGTCGCGTCCCTCGATCGGCAGGGCTGCCAGTTCCTCCCTGCCAAGCGAAGCGGAGACTTCGGCATTCACGGTGTTGAGCCCGGTAATCCGGCGCGTGCCAGTCACCGTGATGGTCCCGGAACCCACTGGAGTCAGGCGCAGGGTTACGCTGCTGGTGAAATTGGCGCGAAGCTCTACCTCGGCCTGCTCGTCGTTCTGAAAGCGTCCCGGATGGCTCGCCGTGTGCAATGTGGTGACGCGGTAGGAACCGGAAGTGCTGAGACCTTCGATTCGCACGAAACCCTGGGCATCCGAACGCGCCTTGCGGGAATATCCGATGGCGGGGTTTTCGATGATCACGTCTGCACCGGTAACCGGTTCGCCGCTGGCCGCATCAACCAGCGCTATCTGCATGCCGGCCTGCTGCGCCTGGGCGGGAGCGGCGAGGGCGGCGGCAACGAATGCGCTTGCGGACAGCAAGAGGCGGGAGGGACGCAAGCAGGTTCTCCAAAATCAGGACAAGGGTTCGCACAAGGCTGTCGGTCGGGCGGCTGCGGCGAACAAGGTTTGCAGCGCGTTTGCGCAGATCATCCCCGGCGCCACGTGTGATAGCGCTCGACCAGCTTCAGCAGACCTTCCGGGGCATGGCGCTTCTTCCATTCGCCAGCAGCATACTTGTTGGCCTCGGCCATGGTCGGATAGGTGTGGATCGTGGCCATGATCTTGTTCAGGCCAAGTCCGTGCTTCATTGCCAGGACATATTCGGCGAGCAGTTCCCCGGCATGTTCGCCGACGATGGTGGCGCCCAGGATGCGGTCCTTGCCCGGAGGGGTGAGCACCTTGACGAAGCCAGTGGTCGCACTGTCCGCGATGGCACGATCGAGTTCGTGCAGGGGGAACAGCGTGACCTCGTGCGGGATATCTTGCGCTGCCGCTTCCTGCTCGTTCAGGCCCACGCGCGCGACCTCGGGATCGATGAAGGTCGTCCACGGAATGACGCGGTAGTCGGCCTTGAAGCGCCTGAACTGCCCGAACAGGGCATTCACGCTGGCGAACCAGGCCTGATGGGCGGCCGTGTGGGTGAACTGATAGGGGCCGGCGACGTCGCCCGCGGCGTAGATGTTGGGATAGATCGTCGCGAGATACTCGTCCGTCACGACGGTCTTTTGCGTTTCGATACCAAGCTCCTCCAGCCCGTATCCCGAAAGCCGGGCCGTGCGGCCGACGGCCACGATCAGGGCATCAAAGCCGATCGATTTCCGATCGCCGCCAGCCGACAGGACAAGGTGCCTGTCTGGTCCGTTTTCCACCCGCACTGCTTCGTGGCCGGTCAGTACTGTCACGCCGGAAGCTTCCTGCGCCGCGCGGGCGATTGCGGCCACGTCCTCGTCTTCGCGCGGAAGCAGGCGCTCGCCGCGTTCCACCTGGGTCACCTCTGCGCCCAGCCGCGCAAAGGCCTGGGCCAGTTCGCACCCGATCGGACCGCCGCCAAGCACCACGATGCGGCGGGGCATTTCGTCAAGGCGGGCGAAGGCCTCCCACAGGGTGTCGCTGGTGAGATAGCCCGATTCCCCCAATCCCGGCAGGTCGGGCACAAGTGGCTCGGCACCTGCCGCAATGACGATCGAGCGCGTTGTAAGCCGCTGCGATGATCCATCCTCCCGCGCGATCTCGACCGTCCAGGGATCGACAATCCGGGCATAGCCCTTGACCACGTCAACCCCCAGGCCCGTGTATCGCTCGATGCTGTCGTGCGGTTCGATGGCCGCGATCACATCATGGATGCGGCCCATCACCGCCCTGAAGCTGAAGTGCGGGTCGGCAGCTTCCAGACCGTACCGGTCGGCCTGGCGCATCGCTTGCGCAACGCGCGCGGACTTGATCAGGGCCTTGGACGGGACGCAGCCATAGTTGAGGCAGTCTCCGCCCATTTTCGAGGCTTCGACCAGCGTAACCCTGGCGCGGACTGTCGCCCCGATCAATGAAGACACCAGCCCCGCAGCACCGGCGCCAATCACCACAAGATTGCGATCGAACCGCCTTGGCCGCTGCCAGCGCGCGTAGACCCGGCGGCGCAGAATGACAGCCCGGATCCACTTGCCCAGCCAGGGAAGAAGGCCCAGGGCCGCGAAGGAGGCCAGCAGGCCCGGGGACGCTATGTCGCCCAGTGTCTCGATTGCAGCCAGCTGCGTGCCTGCATTGACATAGACGACCGTGCCCAGCAGCATTCCCACCTGGCTCACCCAGTAATAGGTCCAGGTTCGGATCGGGGTCAGTCCCATCAACAGGTTGACTGCGAAAAACGGGAAGACCGGTACCAGCCGCAGCGAGAACAGGTAAAACGCTCCGTCGCGGGCGACACCATCGTTCACGGGCTTGAGTCGCGCGCCAAAGCGGGCCTGCACCGCATCATGGAACAGGTAGCGCGAGGCGAGGAAGGCCAGGGTCGCGCCGATCGATGAAGCGAAGGACACCACAACCGTGCCGGCGGCCACGCCGAAGATTGCGCCCGCAGCCAGGGTCAGGATCGCGGCCCCCGGCACGGAAAGCGCGGTCAGCAATACATAGACAAGGAAGAAGATCGCCAGAACTAGCAGCGGATTGGCACGGTAGAACCCGTCGATGGTCGCCTGCTGCGCCTTGAGCGCATCGAGGGTCAGGTACTGCCCGAAATCGAATAGAAAGAAAGCGGCAAGGCCAAGCAGAAGCAGCCCGGCAACGGCAGTGCGTTTCAACAGATTGCTCCTTGCTGGATAGCCGCTGGTTGTTTCGCTCGCAGCACCTTGAACTGATCGAAGCCACGCAGTTCGTTCATTGCCCTTGCTCCCCTTTCGGACGCGATCCGCCATGCCCTTGCGGCCAACGGTATCGCTTGACGAAGCCGCGGTCGATCCAATCCTTGATGACCCAGGCCCAGTGCCCGGCAGCGACCAGACCGCCCCATGAAACTATCGCCCGCCGCTCTCCGGTAGCGAGCAGGTAAAGTGTCCGGCGTCGCGGCTGGTATTGCCTCAGCACCGCTCCGTTCAGGGCAGCGCGAAGATTTGCCGCCAGGACCGGACCGGCCTTGACCGCGTGGACCCCGGATCGTTCGAGTCGGCGGTCGACCCGGTCGATGATGTCACCGGCGGCAAATATCGCGCCATGGGAAATGCTTTGCAGGTCCGCGCCAACAGAAACAAATCCTGCCGCGTTGCAGGCAAGACCGGATCGCGCCAGCCAGCGCGGCGGGCGGCTGCCCGTTGCGGCGATCACGCAATCAGCGGGCAGGAAATTGCCATTGGACAGGCGCAGGCCGCCATCCACCCCCTCCGCATGGGCGAAATGAACGGCGATGTTGCGTCTGGCCAGTTCCGCCAGTGCGAGCTTGCGCACCTGCCGCGCATGGCCAGACAGGAAACCGGCTTCCGGCGTCACAAGGGAAATGCTGGCAGTGCCGAACAGGCGGCGGACCACCGCTTCGGCCCCCAGGGCCAGTTCCACGCCCGCCGCGCCGCCTCCCGCGATAGCAATGCCGATGGTTGAGCCGGGCGTCTGGCGGCCGAGGAAATTCGACCACCGCTCCATGAAGGTGCCGACCGGCCTTACCGGCAAGAGCCTGTCGCCAAGCGCCGCCAGCCTGGCGATGTCCGTTTCTCCGCCGGTCGCCAGGGACAGGAGATCGAAGCGAACCTCTTCGCCGGATGACAGATTCAGCATCTGGCGGGCGGGATCGAGCCCGGCCACATCGGCAATGACCAGCTTCGCTCCGGCCTGTTCGGCCAGCGGCGCCAGATCGATGAGCAGGTCGCTTGCCTGGTAATGCCCGGCCAGCCAGCCCGGCAGCATCCCGGAATAGGCGGTGTGACGCGAGGACGTGACAAGCCATCGCTCGGTATCGGCCAGCGGCCGGGCAGCCCAGTCCGCAAGGACCGCCAGATGCGCATGGCCGCCGCCTGCCAGGATAACGCGCCTTGTCATTCTTGGACCGGTCTTTCGGGTTGGGTGCGCGCTTGTCGCGCAAATCCGCCGCACCTGGCAACTCTGCCCATGATAATTTGAGCAGCGATTGACGCTGCACCGGTTTCCTGCTGACTTCCCCGTTATGGCATTGCAGGATTCAGACATCGCAAAACGGGTTGGCCGGGCCAGGCGGCTTGCCCGGTGGTCGTTGGCGGCGGCGGTCGCCGCGCTGGTCGTGGCCGGAACCGGGCTCACACTGGCGCGCTATGATGTGATCGCGAAACTGGCCGGATTTTCCGCGCTGCTGGGTGGTGGCCTGGTCGCCCTGCTTGCGCTTGTCCTCGGCCTGGGGAGTCTGTTCTCCGGGCGCGGGGCCGCTGCGCCATCTCGCCGCACGGCCTGGATCGGCATAGCTGTGGCGCTACTCTACGTCGGCTTTCTGGGGAGCCGGCCGCTTGCTGCTGGCGATGCTCCGGCGATTCATGACGTGACCACTGATCTCGCAAGCCCCCCGCAGTTCGAGGTGCTGCCGCTGCGGGCCGATAATCTCGTCGGCGTCGGAACGCTTGAAAACTGGCGACGGATTCATGAGCGGGCTTACGCCGACCTTGGCCCCGTTACGATACCCAGACCGGTGGCAGCGGTGACAGCGGACGCCGCGCGCCTTGCTGAACAGGCTGGCTGGAAGGTCGCCAAGGTCGATCCAGCTCGTGGCCATCTCGAAGCTACGGCCAGCGTCTCCTACATCCGCTTCAACGATGACGTTGTGCTGCGGATCGTGCCGACGCAGGACGGCAAGGGCAGTCGTGTCGACATGCGCTCGGTCAGCCGGGTGGGGGTTGGCGATCTTGGCGTGAATGCGCGGCGAATCCGGGAATTTCTCGCCGCTTTGGCCGCAGCCTGAGCCCCACCGCGACAGCTACCGATCGTCTTTCAACGCGCAATCGCACCCGCGCTGGCCCGAAGCTGCGGCTGGTGCGCATCAGGCAGCGGGCAAATCCGCTTCAAGCCGTGCGCGCACGGCATCGCTCCAGGCGACGGCGCGCTTATCCATGAGGTCCATGCACACCAGCACAACTTCGGCGCGCAGCCGGTCGGTTTCGTTGCACGAGAAGACGATCGATACCCGGCACGAGCTGCGGCCCACTTCGCGCGGCGTGATCGTTATCGTCAGGACATCTCCCAGCAGGCTGGGCGCAACGAAGGTCGCCTCCAGCCTGACCGTCGGCAGGCCCAGATTCCGGTCGAGGTGAAGGGTTTTGAAATCCAGCCCGATGTCCTGTTCGAACCAGTCTTCCACCGCGCCGTTCAGCATCTCGAAGTAGCGGGGATAGAACACGATGCCGGCCGCATCTGCATGGGCGAAGCGTACTTTGGCAGTGGTGACGAATGGCATTGGGGCAATCCTGTTCGGGTGCGATTCCCGGCCGGGCGGCGATGTGGCGAAGGCGCGCTGTCCTTCGTCATGCAAAACGGCCCGCACACCGCGATTCTTGCGGGGCAAGGGCGCACAAGTCGCACAATCGCAGACTATTTGTTTTATGTTTGAAGTAAAGTCCTCGCGGACGCCAGCTAGGCGGAGAGGGACACAGCCCGCCTTATTTCCGGTTCAAGGCGGGCCTTGCCTGAAGTAGGCTGGCAAGTTCCCTGGCAATCGCGGCATGGCCTGCTGCGTTCGGGTGCCAGGGCGCACCTTGCGTCCGGTTGTAACCGGGCGACAGGCCGTTGCTCCACGGTTCAGGGGAACAGGGCGTGTGGGACCGCGACAAGCGGTCGGCATCGAGCACGTCGGCGCCGCTGGCTCGTGCGGCACCGTCCGTCACTGACGCCAGCCGCTGGGCGATCCGCCTCGCGACTGCTGCATCGGCAGGGGTGACAGTCTCCAGCCCGCAGGCCGTATCTGACAGCAGGGTCACATACTGGACAAAGACCAGCCGGGCCTGAGGCGCCCGGACCCGGACCTGCTGCGCAATCGCCCGGAGATTCCGGTCAAGCCTGGCATAGTCAGCATCGGTCGGTTCCGCAGCCGGTCGGCAAGGGCCGGGGAAGGCGGCTACGCCAAGGCGGCAACTGCTCGCAAACAGCCAGCCGACATAGCCCAGATCATTGCCGCCGACAGTGATCGTAACCAGCCGTGTTTCGCGATCGAGCGCGTCGATTTGCGGCGGAAGCTCGCTCCAGCCTCGTAGGACATGTTCGCTGGTCGCCCCGCCGCAGCTTGCATCGACCAGATTCAGGTCAAGGCGGGCCGCAAGCAGCGTTGCGTAATTGTTGGTCGTGCGGCTGCATCGCTCGGGCGTTCCGGCCTGCAAGGGGCCAATCCCGGCCCCGGCGGCAAATGAACTGCCCAATGACGCAAAGCGGGCCTTTGGCGGCAAGGCGCGCCCGCTTTCCGAGCCCGATGCCGCGCAGCCCCCAAGGAGCAGCGACAACATCCCTGGCAGCCAGATTGCCTTCATTGCGCTCTCTCCCCTGTTTCGTAGCCGCCGGACTGACGCCAGATGGACGCCGTTGGAACCAGCGGCGCCTGATTGGCGACTGCGGGCAATCAGCCCAGCGAGATCAGCTTCTCGTCGTTGTTGAAGGAAGGGAAGGGCATATAGGAAATGCGCAGCTTCTGCTGAAGCGAGAGCTTGTGCTCGCCGTTCGGGAAACCGCCGGGATACTCGACCAGGATGGTGGCCGGCGCACCAAACGCCCAGCGGCGGTCGAACGCGGTTTCCATTTCGTCGAGGGTCAGCGGACCGGGCCCCTCGTCAAACCTGATCGCCGAACGCGGGATCGGTTCGCCATCGAGGCTGACGTTGAGTTCCTCCACCATCGACAGGCCGAGCCCGCGATAATAGCCAAGCTTGGATTCGAACGAGAACCCGGTTGGGGGCCTCTGACGGGCCGGTGTTGCGGATGCTGCCGGGATCGATGATGTACTTGTCGAACATTATGCGACCTCCTTGGCCGAATGCTTGGCTACGGACTGGGCGATGAGGCGGTCGAACATCACGTGCTGGCGGCGGACCTGTTCGCGGCTGTCGACCTCGTGAACGTCCTGGATCCAGCGATTGCCTTCATATTCGCTCGAAAGAGTGCCTTCCCACCCGCAGCCGACCAGCGTGTCTATGACCTCGTCATAGGCGATAGATGGATCGGTGCAGTCCTCGTTCATTTCATAGAACTTGGCCTGGATATGCCGGAAATAGGGGGCGTAGTCAGCGAGGCGCTTCGGGTTGGCATAGGGTGCGTGGCGCAGGGTTTCGGCCATCGCGATCTCGGCCTTGTTGCCCTGCATCTTCACGGCGACTTCGAAGATCGTGTATTCGCACATGATCTTGGCCTCGTGCTGATCCACGATGAACTGCGTTACTTCCGGACGTGCGCCCTGACGCTCGAAGCGCGCGCGGAAGGCCGGCGGGTAGTGCTTCATGAAGATGCCCATGTCGGGCAGGATGCCGAGATGCTTCGTGCCAAGCCGGTCGGCCTCTTCGATCGTGCGCAGGATCCACGCGTGCTCGATATGCCAGGGAGCGTGCACTTCTACGCCCATGTGAACGTCAAGCTCTTCGGCATAGGGGACGCAGCGACCCAGAATATCGGGCCGCACGAACACCAGGACGCGCATGTTCCGGATACCCAGGCGATTGCAGAGCCTGAGGTCGCGCACGATGCTCTCGACCTGCTCGTCGTCGGACATCAGGCGGTCCTTGCGCCGCTTCGTATCAAGGAACATGTCGTAGGCGGTGAAGTGACAGCCATGGCGGGCGATCATGGCCCTCCATTCATCAACCTGGGCGTCCGACAGGTCGGGGAAGGTCGGCATGTTCTGCTCTGGCAGGATCTCGATCCCCTTGGCGCCGATGGAAGACGCGAACGCAACGCAGTCTTCCACGGTCATCTTGCCGAGGAACATTTCCTCCTGAAAGGAATAGAGGCTTACGCCCCGCTTGATCTTCTCGCTCACCAACCGGCACTCCGTTCTGTTTCCGTCGCTGCAATTGAGGTCTGCTCGTCACGCCGGATATTTAATCATCGATTAGATTGCGGAGCCTGCCATTGTCAACCTGAATGCGGGTATATTGCGAAGTCAGACGCGTTAAATGGCCCATCAAGTGAGGACCAGCCGCACGGCCTGCTTGACGATGGAATCGGAAATCGCGTTCTCGAACGGGTCGGAGATTTCGTCGTGGGGCTGGATCATCTGACGGGTGCGGAGCAGGGCAAAGCCGTAGATGGCCGACCACATGGTCGCAATTCGCGCGCCGGTTTCGCCTTCGGGGATATTCGTTTCCAGTGCGAGCACGGTCGCCCTGACGAGATCGAACCCGCCGCGCTGCGCCCGGGCAATCGCCGGATCGACCACTGGCTGGGTCAGCTCGCTTTCGTACATCAGGGCGAACAGGCGGGGATTGCGTTCGGCGAAGTCAAGGAAGTTGCGCAGCAGCTTGAACAGCTTCTGGCCGGGCTCGGCAGAGCCTTCAACCGCCAGGCGGCCCTCGCTGGTCAGCCGCTGGTAGCCTTTGAGCGCAACCGCGAGGAGCAGCGATCGGCGGTCGGGGAAGTGGTGATAGGGCGCGCCCGGCGAAACCTTGACCGCCTGGGCCATCTTGCGCACCGACAGATCGGCATGGCCGTGCTGCGAAACGTGAGTCAGCGCGGCTTCGATCAATTCGCCTTTCAGGTCTTCACGATGATAGGATGTCGTCTGCAATGCCATTTTGACGCGTTGTCCCGCTGAGGCCCGCGGTGGCCGTAACAAGCGCGCCGCGCGGTGACAACAAGGCGTTACGGTTTGAGCCAGCCCGGGAGCAAGGACCCGGCTCCGCCTAAGCGGAGCCGGATCTGGATAATCAGAAGTTGAAGCCCATCCGGATGCCGACGGTCCGGATCGAATCGAGGCCGAAGCGCTGGGTATAACTCAGTCGTGGCGGCTGAGCGCTGGCGTCACCGGCTTCGATGCTGATGCTAAGCGGATAAACCTTGTTCGTGCAGTTCCTGCAGTACAGGCTGGCGTACCAATGATCGCCCTTGATACCGATGCTGGCGTTCAGCAAATCGATACCTGCGATCTGGCTGCCAGGAGCATGGTTGACGTTCGATTCAATCATCGACCGGTGGTACCAGTCACCCTGAAGCATGAGCCGGGTTCCGTTGCTGCCAAGCGGTACTTCGTAGGCCGCTCCCACTGTCGAGGTGAACTTCGGCGCAAAGGCGAGTTGGTATCCTGCAGCGTCGAAGCTTTTGGTGGCCGCGCAAGAGGCAGCTGTCTGCTCGGGATAGCACTGAGCGATGTAACTATCGAAGCGGCTGTCCGCATAGGCACCGTTGGCACTCAGCGTCAGTCCTTCCAATGGACGCAACTCAAGCGTGGCCTCGAAGCCCTTGCTGGTGACTGCGGCGGCATTGCCGATCACGAACGTGCGCAGGTTCGGATCAAATGACTGGATCTGGAAATTCTTGAACTTGGTGTGGAAGCCCGAAACGTTGAAAGTCAACTTACGGTCAAGCCAGGTGGATTTGATGCCTGCTTCAACGGTGCTCGTGGTTTCGGGGAATACGGTCAGGTTTGCCGTTGCGGTCGGTCCCGCATCGTTCATGCCAGGCCCTTTGTAGCCGCGGCCGTAGGTTGCGTAGAGCATGATGTCCGAAGTCGGCTTGTACTGGATGCCGCCCTTCCAGCTGAAATTGGTGTTCGAGTAGGTCTGATCGTAAACCCCGTTGGGGAACCCGAGAACGACGAAATACTTCCCGGTGTTCTGGGTCAGGTTGAGCGAGACCTTGTCATGGGTCACGCGGCCGCCGGCAAAAACGCTGAGCTGCTCGGTGAATGCATAGTTCAGCTGGCCGAAGGCGGCATAGCTGCGGTTCTCGATCCGGTAGATCTTGTCCGTACCCAGGAAGAAGCTGTTCGAGCGTGCGCATCCCGGCGGCGAAGGGTTCGAAACCGTGGCGCCCACGCAGAACGGGAAGCGGGGCAGTGCTCCGCCGGGAAGCAGATTGTTACCCGCAATCTGGCTGTCCTGATCGTAATTCGACGCGAAGTAATAAAGCCCCGCCTGGCCGGTCAGCGGTCCAGAATTGGGCAGGGCGAGCCGCAGCTCGTTGCTGTACTGGTCGAAACTGGACTTGTTGCGATTGATGTTGGCGCCGTTTCCACCGGTCGAGTCCGCGTCGATCTGCTGATCGAGATTATAGGTCTTCCAGGCGAGGGTATTCGACAGGACCATCCCGTTGCCGAATTCGTAGCTTGCCGTGCCTTGCAGGCCGCCGGTCTTGAAATCGCGATACTGCGGCGCATCCGATGTCTGGACGAAATTGCGCGTGCCCACCGTGATCCCGTCAGCGGTCAGCTGCGCCGTGTTCACGCTGGTCGGGGAAAGTGTCCGGTAGGTAATATCGAACAGCGTTCCGATGCCGTGCGATTCAAAGTAGTCACCAATCAGGTAAAGGCTGAAGCCGCTTCCCGAATCCAGCAGGTACTTTGCCTTGACGCCATACTGACGCAGGTCCGTATCGGTGCGGCCCGGGGTTCCGACCTGGCGATAGGCGATCGTGGGCTGCTGGAAAACGTATGCTCCGCTAACCCGCAGGGCCGAATTTGCCGAAACCGGGACGTTGATCGTCGCGCGCGCCTGAACGCCCTGGGCGTTGTCCCCCGGACGGGTCGACAAGGTGCCCTGCAGATCGACATTTACACCCAGTGAACCGATCTTCGGCCTGGTTGTCGTGATGTTGACGAGACCTGCGGACGAGTTCTTGCCGAAGAGCAGTCCCTGAGGTCCGTTCAGCACTTCAATCCGCCCGATGTCGAGAAGAGGTACTCCGTTCAGCACCCGCGAGCCAAGAGTGACGTCATCGATGGCGGTGGCAACGCTTCCTTCGATTGTGCCGGCGAAGGACTGGGTGCCGATACCGCGGATCGAATAGTTGTTGTCCGTCTGAACCTGAAGGCCCGGGGCGATCGTCGACAGCTGCCGCAGATCGGTTACGCCCTTGTCACGCAGGGTATCGCCCGAAATTGCCTGGAGGCTGACCGGTACATCCTGCAGGCGCTGCGACGAACGTTGCGCCGTCACGATGATTTCATTTGCACTCGTTGACGCGGCGTCGTCGCCCGATTGCGCGGCATCCTGCGCAAAGGCCGGAACGGCCGCGATCAGGGCAGTGCTGGCGAGTAGCCTGGTGAGTGTTCTGTAAGCCATGGTATCTCCTCCCTTAGCGATTGATTACGATAACTAATCAATGATTAGATGTTGGCCGTCCAAAACCGCAACGGGCTGTCAGGACATGTTGGACCCTTTCTGGCGCGCCAGCCCTGATGATCTAATCAAATTAAATCGAACTCAATTTAATCGCCGATTAGATTTGTCGGCCATGGATGTCAACCGCCATTCGGCCCGGGGAGATTCTGCCGGTGATTTTACGCAGACGATTTGAATTAGCTGATTCTTTGGTCGATATCCTACGACATAAAATCGATATAACAGTAACTTAAGTGCGGAATTGGATTCATTGCAGAGGCTGACTCCTGCCGCCTTCACGCTTGATCCGCTGGTCGCTAGCTGCCATGCGCGGGGCATGAACCAACACGTCCTGCCGCTTGAAGGCGTCCACAATTTCCGAGACTATGGCGGCTATGCCGGGGCCGATGGCGCGCACCTGCGCACGGGCCTGTTGTGGCGCTCCGCCCAGCACGGCGATGCGACCGATGCCGATCTTGAAGCGATCAGGGCGCTGGACCTGGGCACGGTGATCGATCTGCGTGGCCCTAGCGAGCGCGAAGCGAAGCCTTGCCGCCGCTATCCCGGGTTCGCGGCCGAAGTGCTGCACCATCACGACGAGACGGCGGGTCTTGCGCTGCACGTCGATGCGGCGAAGGACGCGATCAGCGCGGCCGAGGCGCGGCGGGCGATGCAGGATCTTTATTCCGGTATCGCCTGGCGGCCCAATCTGGTGCCGATGCTGCGCCGCTACTTCGATGTGCTGGAGGGCCGCGTTTCGGCCAGTCTGGTGCATTGCGTTGCCGGCAAGGACCGCACCGGCTTTGCCGTCGCCATGCTCCACCACGTGCTGGGGGTCCATGCCGACGATATCCTGGCCGATTACCTGATGACCAATGTCGCCGGGCGGGTCGAGGCGCGCATTGCCGCCGGTGCCAGCCAGATCCGCGAGCGCTATGGCGCGATCGATGACGAGACTGTCCGCACACTGATGGGGGTGGAGGAAAGCTACCTTGCCGAGGCGTTCCGGACAATCCGCGAACGTCACGGCGATCTGGACGCCTACCTGGCCGAAGTGCTGGGTGTGGACGCCCCGCGCGTGGCTGCGCTGCGCGCCCGCTACCTCGAAGGCTAGGGTTCGTTCAGGGCCTCGCGCGGTTCCTCTGACCGGGCCGGGCCGGGCCGCTATTCAGCCAGGAATCCGCGAACTTCGGCCATGAACCGGTCGTACTGGTCATGGTGCAGCCAGTGTCCGGCATTCTCGAATTCGACGACCCGGGCGTTGCGGAAATGCTCCAGCCGTCCGTCCTTCGCCGGGCTTGAGGCCCAGCTGTCGAGGCCATAGAGCAGCAGCACCGGGCAGGTGATCGCCTGCCACAGTTCCTGTGTGCGGTCGGCCGGTACGTCCTCGAAAGGCCAGACGTTGAGATAGGGGTCGAACTTCCAGCTCCAGGTGCCGTCCTCGTTGCGGCTGGCGCCATGGATGGTGAGGTGGCGGGCCTGTTCGTCGGTCAGGAAGGAGTTTTCCTCCTTCATGCGGGCATAGGCGGCCTCAATCGTGGGATAGCGGCGCGGCGAGCGGCCGGCGGCGGCGCGGCGCTCAGAAATCCACTGACGGAAGCGGTTGGCATAGCCCGCCGCCTCGCGCTCCGCCCGCACGGCGGGGGAGGGCCCAAGCCCCTCGATGCAGACCAGCTTGCGGACCTTTTCGGGATAGAGCCCGGTGAAGCGGGTCGCGACATTGCCGCCCAGCGAATGGGCAACGATGGTCACCTGGTCATGCCCCAGGGTGTGAACCAGCTGGGCAAAGTCATAGACGAAGCCCGGCATTTCATAGTTGCCATCCGGCGCCCAGGCGCTGTCACCGTGGCCGCGCAGATCAGGCGCGATGACGTGCCAGTCCCTTGCCAGTTCCTCGGCCACCCAGTCCCAGCTGCGGCAATGGTCGCGTCCGCCGTGCTGCAGGATCAGCGGCGGCGCTTCAGGATTGCCCCAGTCAACATAGTGAAGACGCAGGCGTTGGGAGATGAAGCTGTTGGCGGTCGGTCCATGCGGTGTCATGCGCCCGGCTTTGCGACGAACCGGGCGCCGCGTCAATTCCAGGGCTTTCAACCCGGATTGCGCAAGGCGGCGAGGATCTGGCCCTGCAGCCAGATCCGGGCCTGTGGCTCGACAAAGCTGTGGCTGGCATCGGGGCAGCGGCGCAGCCGCGGGTCGGCCTGGTCCCAGTTGGCGATGAAGGCATGCGCGGTGCGATCGTTTGACGCGAGCAGGATGGTGACCTGCCCGGGAAAGTCGGCAAGCGATTCGTTCATCCGCGTGGCCAGCGGGCTTGGCCCGGCATCGGGGCGGGCCGCTTCGACGATGCTGGAGGCCATCCGGCCCACATCTACCTTGCCGGTCAGCAGTCGCCAGATCGCGCGCGGACTGGTGAGGCGCTTGAAGTAGTGGCGGCGTAGGGCCGACGGCGGCATCGGGGTCGGGGCGCTTTCAGGCTCTCCGGCCTGCACGGCAACCGCCTGGGTTTCCGGTTCGGGATCGAAGGTCCAGGGATTGGCCAGCACCAGCGCGTCGCACCCCGCGCCGCCCGCCAGCATCAGAGCGCTGGCGGCATCGCAGTTGCCGAAGGCGACCACGCGCCGCAGGGTCGGAACATGGGCGCGAAAGGCGCGCAGCGCGGCCGCGATATCGGCAGCGCTACCTTCGAATCCGGCATTCTCTCCGCTGCTGTCGCCCACGCCGCGCCGGTCGAAGCGCATCACCGGGAATCCCGCCGTGGCAATCCGCTCCGCGAGCTGTGCCTGGCTACCCCACGGGCCGGACCGCACTTCGTTGCCGCCGCTGACAATCAGCAGGCCGGTGGTCGAATCCGCCGTATCGAGCGTTCCGGCAAGTTCGGCGCCTTCGCAGGCGAAGGTGAAGTGCCGCCGGATCATGCCTTGCAGCCCAGCGAGACAATTGCGGCCAAGGCATCGGCCTGTGCCGGATCGTGATCCGGTTCGGCGCGCAGCCACAGTGGACGGCCTTCGACCAGATCCTGCTCGATCACGGTAAGGCGGGCGTCTCCGGCGGGCATAGCGGCTTGCAGCTGACGGATCATTTCGCCCGACAGAATGAATCCGGCCAGTTCCAGACCCTGTTCAAGCCCGCGTTCCAGCAGGGCCTCGCTTGTCTCCTCCAACCCGGCCTCGCGCGAGGCGAGAATCCGGGCGCGCAGCATGGTCTTGAGCAGGCTCGCGCCTTTGACCGGCGCATAGAGCCAGCCGGGCAAGCCGCCGGGCACGAGCAGGCCGCCACCGCGCAGCGCCAGCAGATGGGTCGCGCCGAAGTGCCGTGCCGCCGCCTCGACCGCCATGCGCCAGTCTTCCAGCTCGACCCCGGCAAGATCGCGCAGGCTTTCATTCGTGCCGGGCAGATCGGGCAGGAAACAGTCGATCCCCGCGCCATGCAGCCGCCGCATCACTTCCACGGTCAGGTGGCGCAGCTTGTTGGCTTCATCGAACAGCGCGGGCACAACCAGCATCCGCACGGCCCGGCCCTTGTCGAAGGAGAGCGCGTATTCGCGGGCGGCAGCGCCGCCTGGCAGGGGGCAGGGATAGCTTTCGCTGGTCACGCTGCCTCGCGCTTGGCCTCGGCAAAGGCGAGCAGGGCTCCGTAGGTTTCGAGCAGGTCAGCGTCGATCTCGTCATCGTCGATCGAGATGCCAAGCCGGTCCTCCATTTCGGTGAACAGGCCCGCGACAGCCATGGAATCGAGTTCGGGCAGATGGCCGAACAGCCCGGTGTCCGGGGTCAGCTCCTCAACCTGGTCTTCCGTGAGGCCGAGTACGTCGGAGAGAATGCGGCGTAGCTTGCGGTCGGTATCGGAGCGCATGGGTCTTCCATCCATTGATCGGGGGCTGCTCTAGCCGTGCCGGGCCAGACCGCGCAAGGCATTGCGGGCAATTGCAGGCCAGTTCCCGGGCCAAAGTGGGCGAAAAGCCTCGATCCGGTAGCGCGGGCGCACCGCTTCCATCCAGTCGCGCTTGTAGGGATCGTCCCCGGTGCCGAAATCCACCAGCGTGACGCGGTCACGATCGATCACCTGCTCCATCAGCGCGGCAGTCAGCGTGGTTCCGGGCGAAAGCGGCCTGGATTCCTCGGTATAGGCAAGCTTGTGGATGAAGGCCGTGCCACCCTCGACTGTCCAGAACTGGGCTGCGACCGGCAGGCCATCGGCGCGGGCAACGCCCAGACGCAGGCGGCCTGCTGCGCCCTCCGCCTCGGCGAAACGGCGCAGGAAAGCAGGGGATCCCTCGTGCGGTTTCCAGCTGTGGGCGTAGACTGCCTCGTAAGCGTCCCAGCTGGCAGGGTTGAAGGCTGTCTCGATGCTGACGCTGACCTTGCCACCCTTGCGCTTCAGCGTGGTGCGCAGCTGCCCGGGGCGGGTGGCCATGTACTGTGCATAGCTGCGGCCCTTGACCGGAAGCACGTGGTTGACGTCGCACTGGCTGAAAAACACCGTCCAGCCCGCGCGCCTCAAGGCGGCGGCAAGCGCGCTTGCCTCACCGTTCTCGTCGGGCAGGGGGGCGAGGACAAGGTGAGGGGACTCTCCGGCCAGATCCGCGGCCAGTTCGTTCAGCATCGCGGTCATGTCGGCGCCGGTGGTGAACAGCGGGCGCACCCGAAACGAGTACCAGTTAGCCAGGGCGTGAATCCGCCGCTGCTGACGGTGCAGGGCGATCACGCCGCGCTGCTTGCCCTGGCGCATGACCGCGATCAGCGGGAACAGGTCGCATTCCTCGACCAGCCCCCGCCACCATTCCAGCCGGTCGAACGGCGCGTCAGCCGGGCCGGCGAGCAGCGCGGCAAGCGCGGCATCGTCTTGCACTTCCTTAAGATCATCGTGATAGACGATGGAAACCAACCGGCTAACCCCACTTGCAACGGAGCCTTACGACCCTTGTCCGCGCCTGATGACACCACGATCCGGCCGCTCGACCATCTCGCATCCCGCGGGGCCGACGATGCCCCCGCGCTGGTGCTGCGCGAGGGCACTGTTAGCTACAAGGACTTAAGGGATCGTGTCGCGCGGCTTGCCGGCTGGTTGAGGGCGCAGGTCCCGGAGGCTGGCGCACGAGTGGCGAGCTGGGCCGCCAAGGGTGAACTGACCTGCCTGATGCCGCTGGCTGCCGCGCGCGCGGGGCTGGTGCACGTTCCGGTCAATCCGCTGCTCAAGCACGCGCAGGTCGCGCATATCCTGGCGGACAGCGGGGCAAAACTGCTGATCGGCACGCCCGCGCGGCTGGCGACTCTTGGCGATTCCGACATTCCCGCCGGTTGCCGCGCAATTGCCGAGGCTGATGCCCTGGCCGCCGCGCGGGCCGCCAATCCGCTGCCACCAAGCCAGGCAGACCCGCATGAGCTTGCCGCGATCCTCTACACCAGCGGATCGACCGGGCGCCCCAAGGGCGTGATGCTCAGCCATGCCAATATGTGGCTGGGGGCACAGAGCGTTGCGACCTATCTTGGACTTCAGGCGGATGACCGCGCGCTCGCCGTGCTGCCGTTGTCGTTCGATTACGGGCAGAACCAGCTGCTGTCGCACTGGTATGCCGGGGGCAGCGCGGTACCGCTGGACTATCTTGCCCCGCGTGACGTCGTGAAGGCGATTGACCGCCATGGGGTGACCACGCTTGCCGCTGTCCCGCCGCTGTGGGTGCAACTGGCCGAGCTGGACTGGCCGGCCGAAACCGCCGCGAAGCTGCGGCGGCTGACCAACAGCGGGGGCGCGCTGACCGTCGATCTCGTCCAGCGGCTGCGCGGCCTGTTCCCGCAGGCGCGGCTATTCGCCATGTACGGGCTGACCGAGGCGTTCCGCTCAACCTTCCTCGATCCCGCATTGATTGACAGCCATCCGACATCGATGGGCAAGGCCATTCCGCACGCGGAAATCCTGGTGATTGGCGATGATGGCGCGGTGACTGGGGACGGCGAGGAGGGTGAACTGGTCCATTGCGGGCCGCTGGTGGCGCAGGGTTACTGGCAGGATGCGCGGCGCACCGCCGAACGGTTCCGCCCCGCGCCCGCCGCCTCGCGCCATGGCGGAACGGCGGTGTGGTCGGGCGACCGGGTCCGGCGCGACGCTGACGGACTGCTCTATTTCGTCGGACGCCGCGATGCCATGATCAAGAGCGCGGGCAACCGGATCAGTCCGCAGGAGATTGAGGAGGCCGCGCTGGCAACCGGTCTGGTGGCCGAGGCCGTGGCCCTGGGGATTCCCGACGAGCGGCTGGGGCAGGCGGTTCATCTGGTGGTCCGCGCCGCTCCGGGAACTTCGGGCGCAGAGGAAGCATTGCCGCGCATCCTGCTGAAGGAGCTTCCCAACTTCATGCAGCCGCGCGTGATCCACTGGCGGGATGTCATGCCGGTTTCCCCGAACGGCAAGCTCGACCGTACCGGGCTCTATCAGGAACTTACCGCATGAAGCCGCTTGGCCCGATTCCCCCAGGCTTCACCGCCATCGACGGCGAGCTTGCGATTGCTGGTCGCAAGGTGAGCGCGCTGGTCGAGGAGGCGGGCGACACCCCGCTGTTCGTCTATTCCGCCGCCCTGATCCGCGCCCGTGTGGCCCAGCTTCGCTCGGCCCTGCCACGGCGCGTGGCGTTGCACTATGCGGTCAAGGCCAATCCCTATCGCCCGGTGCTTGAACTGATGGCGGGGCTGGTTGACGGGTTCGACATCGCCTCTGGCGGGGAACTCGCCATGGTCAGGGCAGCGGGGATCGATCCGGCCCGCGTCAGCTTTGCGGGGCCGGGCAAGCGGGACGCGGAGCTGGAGGCTGCCATTGCGGCAGGGGTAACGCTCAATCTAGAATCCGAAAGCGAGGCCGACCGCGCGCTGGGAATCGCGGAGCGGCTTGGCGTCAAACCGCGCCTGGCGATCCGGGTCAATCCGGATTTCGATCTCAAGGGATCGGGCATGAAAATGGGCGGTGGGGCCAAGCCGTTCGGGATCGATGCCGAGCGGGTGCCCGCGCTTGCCCGCCGGATTATCGCCGCCGGGGCGGACTGGCGCGGCTTTCATATCTTCGCGGGTAGCCAGGCGCTCGATGCCGCCGCCATTGCCGATACCCAGGCGCAGACGCTCGACCTTGCCGCGCGGCTGGCAGAGCAGACCGGCGCGGCGCTGCCGCACTGCAACCTTGGCGGGGGGCTGGGCATTCCCTATTTCCCGGGCGACGTTCCGGTCGATCTTGCCGCCGTGGGCGCGATGCTGGGCGAGCGGCTGGAGCAGCTTCCGGCGGTTCTTGAAGAGACCGCATTCTGTATCGAGCTTGGACGTTATCTGGTCGGTGAATCAGGAGTTTACCTCTGCCGCATCGTCGACCGCAAGCTCAGCCACGGCGAGCTGTACCTGATCACCGACGGCGGGCTTCATCACCAGCTGGCAGCCAGCGGCAACTTCGGAACGGTGGTGCGCCGCAACTATCCCGTGGCGATCGCCAGCCGCTTCGGGGCGGAAGTGGAAGAGGAGGCCAATGTCGTCGGCTGCCTGTGCACCCCGCTGGACCGGCTTGCCGACAAGGGCGGCTTTCCGCGTGCGGAAGTGGGTGATCTCGTCGCCGTGTTCTGCGCCGGGGCATACGGCGCCAGCGCCAGCCCGGCGGCCTTTCTGGGCCAGGGTCCGGCACGGGAAATGCTGGTTTAACACCTGCTTGGTGCACTGTCCCGCTTTGGGACCGGGGTGTTTTCGCCACCGAATCTGCACACAAGGCTAACGCAATATTCACCCTTTTTACCGATATCGGAGCCTGAATAGCCGGGCCTTCCGTGGGGATAGGGGCATGCTCCCAGGGGCGGCGCGGCGTTGATCAAGGGAAATGCCCGATGCCGATGACCCGTTTCTCCCGCCTGCTTGCCGGTAGCGCCATGCTGAGTCTGGCCCTGTCCGGCTGTGCCGGGGGCGCCAATGGACCGCAGCTGCCGCCCGCCAATTACGTGGCGATGCAGGAAGGCCCGGGCGAGGAATATGTCATCGGTCCGCTGGATGAACTGACGATCTTCGTCTGGCGCAATCCTGAACTTGGCGCGAAAGTGCAGGTCCGGCCCGACGGGCGGATCACCACCCCGCTGATCACCGACATGCCGGCCGTGGGCAAGACGCCTTCGATGCTGGCCGAAGACATCAAGCTCCAACTCTCGCAGTACATCCAGGACCCGCTGGTTTCAGTGATCGTCAACAAGTTCGCCGGCACCTTCAGCCAGCAGGTCCGTGTTGTCGGCGCAACCGAAAAGCCGGCCTCGCTTCCCTACCGCGCGAATATGACCCTGCTCGATGCGATGATCGCGGTTGGCGGGCTGTCCGAATATGCTTCGGGCAACCGCGCCAAGCTGATCCGCTTTGACAAAGAATCCGGCACACAAAAGGAATTCGCGATCCGCCTGGGCGATCTGCTCAAGCGCGGCGACAGCAAGGCCAATGTCATGCTGATGCCGGGCGACGTCATCATCATCCCCGAAAGCACGTTCTGAGGAAGGGGCGGGCCAGGGGCAACGCATGACCAACATCTACGACGAACTGCGCTCGGCGCTCCATTCGGTCTGGCACCGCCGCTGGCTGGCGCTGGGCGTCGCCTGGGCGGTGTGCCTGCTCGGCTGGCTGGTGGTGGCGCTGATCCCCAACAGCTATGAATCGAAAGCGCGCATCTACGTCCAGATCGACGATGTCATCGCCGAGACGACCGGCATCGGCATGGGTGACCGCAAGCGCGAGATCGACCGAGTCCAGCAGACCCTGACCAGCGCGATCAACCTGGAAAAGGTGATCCGCGGCACCGCCGTCGGCGAGGAAGTGACCACGCCCAAGCAGATGGAAGGCGCGGTCCTGGGGCTGGAAAAGAAGATCAAGGTCGAAAGCGTCAAGGACAACCTGTTCACGATCACCGCCAGCTATGGCGACGGATCGCGCAGCGATGCCGAGAACGCCAAGATCGCTCAGGACATCGTCCAGAAGCTGATCGACATCTTCCGCGAGGAAAACCTCTCGGGCAGCCGCGGGCAGATGACCCAGTCGCTCGATTTCATGGACCAGCAGCTGGCTTCGCGCCAGAAGGAACTGGAAAGCGCCGAACAGAAGCGCCTGGCCTTCGAGGCGCAGAACCCGGACCTGGTCCAGGGCGGCGTTTCGGTGATGCAGCGCCTTGAGGCCTCGCGCGCTGAGCTGCGCGGGATCGATGCCGATCTCGCCGCCGCGCAGAGCGCGCTTGCCGCGATCAACGGCCAGCTTGCGGGCACACCGCAAAGCCTGCCCGGCTCCGGCCCAACGGGCGGGGCGCGCTCGGCACTGTCGCAGGCTCAGGCCGAGCTTTCGGGCATGAAGGCGCGCGGGCTGACCGACAATCACCCCGACGTGATCTCCGCGAAGAACCAGGTTGCCTCGCTCCGCGCGGCTGTCGCCGCCGAAGGCAATGGCGGCGGGGCGGGCGGGATGCCCAACCCGGCCTATACCTCGCTCCAGTCGATCAAGGCGGAGCGTCAGGCCAATGTCCAGGCGCTGACCACCCGGCGCGCGGCGGTGCAGTCAGAGGTATCGCGCATCACCACTCAGCAGATCAGCAATCCGACCGTGGCTGCCGAACAGGCCCGCATCAACCGCGACTACGACGTGCTCAAGCAGCAGTATGACAAGCTGCTGCAGGACCGCGAGGAACTGCGGCTGCGTGGACAGGTGGAAACCGAGCACAACTCGATCCGCTTCCAGGTGATCGATCCGCCGACCAGCCCGCGCGCTCCCGTGGCACCCAACCGCCCGCTGCTGCTGCTTGCCGTCCTGATCGTCGGGCTGGGGGCAGGCGCTGGGGCGGCCTTCGCGCTTGGCCAGCTGCGCTCGACGTTCGCCACGGTGAGCAAGCTTGAACGGGCGACCGGTCTGCCGGTGCTGGGTGCGATCAGCCAGACGTTGACCGATTCCGCCCGCGAACTGCGCTCGCGGCGGCTCAAGTATTTCTACGGCGCCAGTGCCGCGCTGGGTGGACTGTTCGTGCTGCTGCTGGTGATCGAATTCATCCAGGTCGGCATGGTCGCGTGAGGGGATCGCAATGACTGAACACAGCAAGATCCCCGTGCCCGGGCACGATCAGGAAGACGGCAAGCCCTCGCTGATCGAGCGGGTGGTGCGCAACTATGATCTGATCAAACTGGCGCCCGCGCCGATTCCCGAGGATCTGATCCCGCCGGTTTCCAAGCGCCGCCGTTATCGCCGCGCGCATGAAGAGATCGAAGAGGCCGAAGTCACCCCGGTGGCCGAAGCTCCCGCCGCGCCGGTCGCCCCGGCACTGGTAGCCGCGACCGGACCGCTGCCTGCGGTTGAAAAGCCCGAAGTCGTCAGCGCGGAGGTCATCGCCGCCCCCCCCGGGGCTGCCGATGCTGCGCCGGCCAACCTGCCGGTGCCAGCGGTCGAAGCGGTCGTGTTCAACGGCGAACGCCACCCGGTCAACCGCCTGCACCTGCGCGATCAAGGCCTGATCGTTCCCGAAGGCAGCGTCACCGCGCTGCTGGAGGAGTTCCGGATCGTCAAACGCCAGTTGCTGTTCAATGCGATCCAGCTTGGCCAGCAGGGCATGGGCGCGGCATCGCAGCGCGTTCTGATCTGCTCGCCGCATCCGGGCGAAGGCAAAAGCTTTACCGCGGTCAATCTGGCGCTCGCCATCGCGGCCGAAAAGGAAAGCGAGGTGCTGCTGGTCGATGCCGACTTCGCCAAGCCCTCGGTACTTTCCATGCTCGGCCTGCCGGGCGGACCTGGGCTGATGGACGCGCTGGCGGATCCGGAGATCGACGTGGCCGACTGCGTGATCGGCACTGATATTTCCGGCCTGTGGGTGCTGCCTGCGGGCAATGCGACCAATTCGGACAGCGAATTCATCGCTTCCTCGCGCACCCGCACGGTGCTCGACCGGCTGGTGCAGGGTTCGCCCAACCGCTTCGTGATCTTTGATTCGCCCCCCGCACTGGCGGCCAGCCCGGCGGCGGAACTGGCCAAGTACGTGGGTCAGGCAGTGGTTGTCGCGCGCGCCGACAAGACCGGGCAGGGGGCGCTGGAAGACGCGATTTCGCTGCTTTCGGCCTGTCCGAACATCCAGCTGCTGCTCAATGCAGTCCACTTCAGCCCGAGCGGTCGCCGCTTCGGCTCCTATTACGGATACGGGGGATGACTATGCAGTCCCACCTCTTGCGGCGCCTGGCGCTGCTCGCTGCGGGTTTTACCGCCTGTGCGCCGGGCCTCGTCCATGCGCAATACGTGTCCTACGGGGACATGGGGGGCGGCGCCGGGATGGATGGCGCCACGGCCTCGGGCGACAGCGAAAGCGATGCCTCCGATGAAGGCGGCCTCGATGCCGTGCCGCTGGCCAAACACGGCGGGCGGGTCAAGATCACCCCCTATATCGAGGCAAGCCAGGTCATGCTGGCCGAGCTTTCTCCCGGCAACGAGGTGCTGACCTATACCTCGATCGCCGCCGGTGCCGACGTGGCGGTGGATGGACGCAACACCCAGGGCGCGCTTTCGCTGCGCTATGAGCGCCGCTTCGGCTGGGGCAAGGACACTTCCGACAGCGATACGATGAGCGGCATTGCCCGCGTCTCCACCGCGATCGTCCCGCGCACGCTGACGATCGAGGCGGGCGCGCTCGCTTCGCGGATGAGCGTGGAGAACAATGGCGCGACAGTATCGGGTCTGGAGTTCGGCGACAGCGTCACCCAGATCTATTCGATCTACGCCGGGCCGTCGCTGCGCACCCGGGCGGGGGATGTCGATGTTTCGGCGCAATACCGGATTGGCTACAACCGGGTAGAAAGTCCCAATTCGCTCTCCATTGCGCCGGGCCAGCCGCTGGTCGACGTGTTCGACGATTCGGTGGTCCACAACGCCCAGGTTCATGCCGGGACGCGCGCGGGAGAACTGTTGCCCGTCGGCATCGGCGTAGGCGCTGGCTGGAACCGCGAAGATGTCTCCAATCTCGACCAGAGGGTCGACGACAAGCACCTGCGCGCCGACATTACCATTCCGGTTGGCAACGACCTTGCGCTTGTAGGCGGCGTTGGCTGGGAGAACGTCAAGATCTCCAGCCGCGACGCCGTGCGCGACCCTGTGACGGGGCTGGCCCTGATCGGCAGCGACGGGCGCTATGTTACCGACAGAAGCGCCCCGCGCGTGCTGGCCTATGACGCCGAAGGGCTGATCTGGGATGCCGGAGTGATCTGGAAACCCAGCCGTCGCACCGCGCTCGAGGCCCACGTCGGCAAGCGCTATGGATCGACCAGCTATTACGGCAGCTTCGCCTATGCGCCTTCGCCGCGGACCAGCGTGAACGTGTCGGTCTATGACAACGTCAGCGGATTCGGCGGAATGCTGAACCAGTCGCTCGCCGCGCTGCCCACCCAGTTCGAGGCGGTCCGCAATCCGCTCAATGGCGATCTGGGCGGCTGCGTTGCGGCAACTGGCACGGTTTCGGCCGGGCAATCGAACTGCTTCGGCGGCGCGCTCGGCTCGGTCCGCTCCTCGGTGTTCCGGGCACGCGGGGTGATGGCCAGCGTGGGCGTCAGCGGCAACCGCCTGCAATACGGCGTCGGGGCTGGCTATGACCGGCGCAAGTTCCTGGCCGCGCCAGGCACGGTGCTGGCGGTCGCCAATGGCGTGGTCGACGAGAACGTCTGGGTTGCCGGATATCTCAATGGCCGGATCGACCGCGATTCCAGCTTTGGCACCAATGTCTGGGCCAACTGGTACCAAAGCGGAGACGCCTTGACTGGCGATTCCAACTCGATTGGCGCAACCGCCGCCTATTACCGTTCGATCACCAGCCACCTGACCGCGACGGCCGCGGTCGGCGTGGACGGGGTCAGCCGCGATCTTGTCGACGATGTCTGGTCCGCCCAGGCGCTGGTCGGCGTGCGGTATTCCTTCTGAGCCTGCCGGGAGTAGATCACGATGTTCAATGACTTTTACGGGCTCACCGGTCGGCCGTTCCAGCTGACCCCCGACCCGACCTTTTATTTCGAGAGCCTGACCCACCGCAAGGCGCTGTCCTACCTGTCCTATGGCTTGGCCCAGGGCGAAGGCTTCGTGGTCATCACGGGCGAGGTCGGCGCGGGCAAGTCCACCCTGGTCGCGCACCTGATGGCGACGATCGATCCCGCGCGGCTCACCGCCGCGCAGATCGTCACCTCCAAGCTCGATGGCGAGGAACTGGTTCATGTCGTCGCCCAGGCGTTCGGTCTGATCGTCGACGGGCATGACAAGGCCAGCGCGCTCGGCGCGATCGAGGCCTTCCTGCACGACGAGGCCCGCTCGGGGCGCCGCTGCCTGCTGGTGGTCGACGAAAGCCAGAACCTTGAGATCGACGCGCTGGAAGAACTGCGCATGCTCTCCAATTTCCAGCTTGGCGCGCATCCGCTGCTCCAGACGCTGCTGCTGGGTCAGCCGGAATTCCGCGAGACGATCCAGGATCATCCGCAGCTTGAACAGCTGCGCCAGCGCGTGATCGCGGCCCACCATCTTGATGCGATGGAACTGGGTGAAGTGCAGCCCTACATCGAGCACCGCCTGAAATGCGTGGGCTGGACCGGCAATCCCCAGTTCGACCAGCGCGTGTTCACCGGGCTCTATGAAGCTTCGGGTGGCGTGCCGCGCCGGATCAACCAGATCTGCAATCGCCTGATGCTGCTTGGTGCGGTCGAACAGCGCAGCCGGATCGATGGCGCGATGCTCAGCCAGGTGCTGGAAGAGCTTGAACTCGACGGGACGCTCCAGCTCAAGCGGATTACCCCCGAAGCCCCGCAGCCCGCCGCCGATGCACAGGCTGCGGCCACCGCGCCAGCAGCAGCACCTGCCGCGCTTCCGGTCGATGTGGTTGCGCTTGAGGAACTGCAGGCCATGCTGGCCGAGCGCGATGCCCAGATCCGCGAGCTTCAGCAGGCCGTGATCGAACTGGCCAACGAACGCGACGCGGCGCCGTCGCCGCTCGCCAATCCTGCCCACGATGAGGCGCTTGCCGCAATCGAGGCCAAGCTTGGCGCGCTGGAAGGCAAGATGCTGGAGCAGGAACGCACCATCCGTCACACCCTGACCATGCTGATCGAGTGGATCGAATCCGACGACGCCCAGCGCGCCGCTGCCTGAGCGGAGGAGCGGAGCGGTCGCCATGCCTTCTTCCCCCGTGGTCAACGGCCTGTCGGTCGATGTCGAGGACTGGTTCCAGGTCGGCGCCTTCGAGGGCGTGATCGACCGGGAGAGCTGGGATTCGCAGTCCGACCGCGTGGTTGGCAATTGCGAGCGCATCCTTGAGATGTTCGCCGCTGCCGACGTGAAGGGAACCTTCTTCACGCTTGGCTGGGTTGCCCAGCGTCACGGCCCCCTGATGCGCAGGATTGTTGAAGCAGGCCATGAACTGGCCAGCCACGGCTGGGATCATGAGCGCGTGTTCCGGTTCGACAAGGCCAGCTTCGCCGCCGATCTGGAACGCAGCCGCAAGGTGCTGGAAGATGCCGCGGGAACGCGCATCACCGGCTACCGTGCGCCGAGCTTTTCGATCGATCAGCGCACGCCATGGGCCTATATGGCGCTGGCGGAACAGGGCTTTGAATACAGCTCCTCGGTCGCGCCGATCGTCCATGACCATTATGGCTGGCGCGAAGCGCCGCGCTTTGCCTTCAAGCCCCTGCCATGGTCTGACCTGATCGAAATTCCGGTCACCACCGCGCACTTTGCCGGCAAGCGGTTGGCGGCGGGGGGAGGGGGCTTTTTCCGCGTGCTGCCCTATGCCTTCCAGCGCTGGGCGATCCGCCAGGTCAACAGCCGGGATGGCCGCCCGGCGGTGTTCTATTTCCACCCCTGGGAGATCGACCCCCAGCAGCCCCGTGTACCCGGGGCGCCGCTGCGCTCACGCGTGCGACACTATACCAATCTGGCGGTCATGGCGGAAAAGCTGGAAGCGCTGATCCGCGATTTCCACTGGGGCCGGATGGATGTGCTGGCCCACCGCGAAAAGCAGCTGGCGGTGGAGCTTGCCGCATGAACGCTCCGTTTCGCCCCAGCCTTGCTGCCGTGCGCGCCACCAGCCTTGCTGAAGTTGACGAGGTCCGCCGGATCGAGGCCTTTGTCGCCGGTCACCCGGATGCAACCCCGTTCCACCGTCCAGCCTGGCTGCTGGCCGCCGCGCGCGGTACCGGCAACCGCGCGCGGGCCGTGTTGCTGGAGCGCGGCTGGGAATTGACCGGCTATCTTCCGCTGCTGGAAGTCCATTCGCCGCTGTTCGGCGGGATGCTCGCTTCAAGCGGCTTTGGCGTCGGTGGCGGGATCCTGCTGGCCGGTGGCGAGGATGCCGGGCCGCTATTTGCCGCGCTTGAGGAACTGGCGCTGCGCCTGTCCTGCCCGGCCGCCGAACTGCGCGGTGGACCTCTGCCCGAAGGACGCGCGGGCTGGAAGGTGCGGTTCGATTCGCACTGCGGTTTCGTAACCCCGCTCGCCGCCGATGACGAGGCGCAACTGCTTGCCATCCCGCGCAAGCAGCGGGCCGAAGTGCGCAAGGGGCTGGGGACGGACCTAACGGTCGAGATTGGCCGGGGTGAAGCTGACCGCGCAGATCACTACGCCGTCTATGCCGAAAGCGTTCGCAATCTTGGTACGCCCGTGTTCCCGCGCCGTCTGTTCGCCGAGGTGCTGGATGCCTTCGGCGAGGATGCCGATATCCTGACCGTCCGGCACAAGGGCGCCCCGGTGGCCAGCGTGCTATCGCTTTATCACCGGGGGGCGGTGATGCCTTACTGGGGCGGCGGCACCATGGGTGCGCGGCGGCTGCGCGCCAATGACAGGATGTACTTCGAACTGATGCTCCACGCCCGCCGCAGGGGCTGCTTGGCGTTCGACTTCGGGCGTTCAAAGACTGGCAGCGGCGCCTACGAGTTCAAGCGCAACTGGGGCTTCGATCCGCAGCCGCTGGGCTATGCCAGCTGGACCGCGCCCGGCCAGCCCGCGCGCGATGCCGATCCCACCAGCAATCGCCACGCCGCGCGCATCGCGCTGTGGAAACGGCTACCTCTGGCCGTGGCCAATCTTGCCGGCCCGATCATTTCGCGGGGGCTGGCGTGACCAACGAAATCCTGTTCCTGTCGCACCGAATGCCGTTTCCGCCCGATCGCGGCGACAAGATCCGTTCGCACCACGTGCTGAAGCGACTCGCCGGGCTCGCGCCGGTCCATGTCGCGACCTTTGCCGATGATGACCGCGACATTGCCGAGGAAGTGGAGCTTGCCGCGCTCGCGCGCAGCTATCGCCTGGTCCGGCGGGTGAAGCCGCTGGTCTTTGCCGGGGTCGAATCGTTGCTGCGGCGCCAGCCGGTCAGCCTTCCTGCGTTCCAGAGCGCGGAACTGGCCGACTATGTCGCGCGGACGCTGCGCGAGCATCCGATCGGGACGATCTATGTCTTCTCCGGACAGATGGGCCAATATATCCCCGATGATTTTGCGGGCGAAGTGATCTTCGATTTCGTCGATGTCGATTCGGCCAAGTTCGAAGCCTATGCCGAGCGCGACCACGGCGTGCGCCGCTGGATCAACGCGCGCGAGGGCCGCCTTCTGGCGGTCGAGGAAGCCCGGCTGGCGCGCCGCGCGGGGGTCAGCCTGCTGGTTTCAGCGGAAGAGGCGGCGCTGTTCCGCGCGCGCCTGCCGATCGAGGACCGGGCGGTGTGCGACGTGCGCGCCCTGCGCAACGGGATCGACAGCCGCTATTTCGATCCCGCCGCAGTCAAGCCGGAACCGCGCCTGATCGATTGCGAAGGGCCGCGCCTGATCTTCAGCGGGCAGATGGACTATGCCCCCAATGTCGAAGCGGCGCTCAGGGTGATCGAACGGTTGCTGCCGCGCATCCGGGAACTGATCCCGCGCACCACATTCCACGTGGTGGGTCGCAATCCGGCGGAGGAACTGCGCGAGCATCATGGCCGGAACGGTGTCAATGTCTGGGGCGGGGTCGAGGATATGCGCACCTGGCTGAGCGGGGCCGACCTTGCGCTCGTGCCGCTGGAAATCGCTCGGGGAGTGCAGAACAAGGTGCTCGAAGCGATGGCCATGGGCCTGCCGGTAGTCCTGACGAGCGCTGCGGCGACCGGGATCGGGGCGCAGGACGGCAAGCATCTGGTCGTGGCCGACAGCGACGACGATCTGGTGGAACGGACCACCGCGCTGCTTTCCCACCCGCGCCAGGGCTGGACCCTGGGGCTGGAAGCGCGCCGCTATGTGGTTGAGGAGCTGAGCTGGCAGGCGACTCTCGCCCCGCTGGCGGTGATGGTCGGCCGCAAGGAAGCGCCGGCGCGCCATGCCGCCTGAACTCGCGCTTGAAGCTCAGCCATCGCGGGCGGACGGCACAGCCGGCACCTGGCGCCGCGCGATGGTGGCAACCGGGGGTGCCTGGCTGGCGCTGATTACGGCGTTCCTGTCCGATTGGCTGGCAATGTTCGCGCAGTGGTGGGACAGCTCGACCTACAACCATATCCTGCTGGTTCCGGCGATCATCGCCTGGCTGGTCTGGCAGCGCCGCACCGAAGTGGCGCGGATTGCGCCGCGCCCATGGTGGCCCGGGCTGATCGCGGCGGCCGCGGCGATGCTGCTGTGGGGACTGGGCGCCCTGGCCGGGCTCAACCTGTTCCGCCAGGCCGGGGCGGTGCTGATGCTCCCTGCCAGCGCCCTTGTGCTGCTGGGGCCGCGCGTGTTTGCAGCCCTGCTGTTTCCGTTCGCCTATATGGGCTTTCTGGTTCCGTTCGGGGATGAACTGGTGCCCCCGCTACAGACGATCACTGCCAAGCTGACCGTCGCGCTTGTTCATCTCAGCCAGATTCCGGCGGCGATTGACGGGGTATTCATCGATACTCCCGCCGGCCTGTTCGAAGTCGCCGAGGCCTGTTCGGGCGTGAAGTTCCTGATCGCGATGGTCGCTCTGGGTGCGCTGGTTGCCAATGTCTGCTTCCGTTCGTGGGCGCGCCGGATTGCTTTCATGGGGCTATGCGTTGTCGTTCCGATCCTCGCCAACGGGGTGCGGGCCTGGGGGACGATCTATGCCGCGCAGTATATCGGTGCCGAACGCGCTGGCGGGGTCGACCACCTGATTTATGGCTGGGTGTTCTTCGCGCTGGTCATGGCCATGGTCCTGGGTCTTGCCTGGCGCTTCTTCGATCGCGCCGTGGACGATCCGATGATCGATTCCATGGCCATTACCGCCGATCCGCGCCTGGCCTGGCTTGAGCGGGCGGGCGGGAGCCTAATGCCTATGCTTGCCGCAATCGCGCTGCTCAGCGCTGGTGGCCTCGCCTGGGTGCGCGCCGCCGACGGCCTTGCCGCGCCCATGCCCGAGCGGATCGCTCTGCCAGAGGTTCCTGGCTGGACGCGGGTGGACTACGCGCCGCTGGCCTGGTGGGAGCCGCGCGCATCGGGCAGCGATCATCGCCTGCTGGGCCGCTATGCTGATGGGAAGGGTCGGCAGGTCGACGTGTTCTTCGCGCTCTATGCCACGCAAGAGGAAGGCCGCGAGGCTGGCGGGTTCGGTGAAGGCGCGCTCCGCCCGGACAGCGGCTGGAACTGGACCAGCGCTGGCCCTGCCGTGCCGCATGGCCGCAGCGAGCGCCTGATCCATGGCGCACGGGTCGAGCGTCTCGCCGAAACCTATTACCGGACGGGTGATCTGCTGACGGGCAGCAACCTTGCCCTGAAGGCGGCGAACATCCGCGACCGGCTGCTGCTGCGCCGCGAACCGACGATGCTGCTGATCCTCTCCGCCGAGAGCCGCCCCGGCGAGCCGGCCGCTGCCGCGCTGACCCGGTTCCGAACCGCGACCGGCGATACGGGGGCGTGGATGGACCGCATGGCCGCAGTCCGCTAGGCGCCGTAACCATGTGCGGAATCGCCGGAATTTATCACCTTCCCACGCCCAAGCCGGTCGATCCGCTGCGGGTGGAGCGGATGTGCGACGCCATGGTGCACCGCGGCCCCGATGGCGGCGGCGTGTGGACTGCTCCGGGGGTGGGGCTGGGGCACCGGCGCCTGTCGATCATCGATGTTGCCGGTTCGCCGCAGCCGATGGCTTCCAGCGATGGCCGCGCCATGCTGGTGTTCAATGGCGAGATCTACAACTACCGCGAACTGCGCCAGGAACTGCGCGGGCTGGGGGCAGAATTCCGGACCGACGGCGACAGCGAGGTGATCCTTGCCGCCTGGCAGCGCTGGGGCCCTGATTGCCTGCCGCGCCTGCATGGCATGTTCGCTTTCGCGATCTATGACACGGCTGAGCGCACCCTGTTCCTTGCCCGCGACAGGCTGGGGGTGAAGCCGCTGTTCTATGCCCGGCTCAGCGATGGCAGCGTGGCCTTCGCGTCCGAGCTCAAGGGCCTGACCGCGCATCCCCTGCTGCGGCGTGAGGTCGATCCATTGGCGGTGGAGGACTACCTCGCCTGGGGCTACGTGCCCGATCACCGCTCGTTCCTGGCGGGGGTGCAGAAACTGCCCGCCGGACACAGCCTGCTGTTGCGCCACGGCCAGCCGCTGCCCGCGCCCAGGCAATGGTGGGACGTGTCCTTTGCCGAACGGCGGCAGGGCCGGGCCAGCGACCTTGAGGCCGAACTGCTCCACCTGCTGCGCCAGGCGGTGACATCGCGGATGGTCTCGGATGTGCCGCTGGGCGCGTTCCTCTCGGGCGGGGTGGACAGTTCCGCCGTGGTCGCGCTGATGGCCGAGGCCAGCCGCGATCCGGTCAAGACCTGCTCGATCGGCTTCGACGTCGGCGCGCTCGATGAAACGGGCTATGCCCGGCAGGTCGCCGACCGGTTCCACACCGCGCACAGCGCCCGCACCGTGGCGTCCGACGATTTCGAGCATGTTGATCTGCTCGCCGCCATGTTCGACGAACCTTTCGCCGATGCTTCGGCCCTCCCGACCTGGCGGGTCTGCCAGCTGGCCCGCGAGACGGTGACCGTGGCCCTGTCCGGCGACGGCGCGGACGAGGCCTTTGCCGGTTACCGCCGTCAGCGCTTTCAGTGGGGCGAGGACAGGCTGCGTGCCGTCGTGCCGCAGGGCCTGCGCGGCCCGCTGTTCGGCGCGCTTGGGGCGATCTACCCCAAGGCGGACTGGGCGCCCCGTCCGCTTCGTGCCCGATCGACGCTGCTCAGCCTCGCCGCGACGAGCGAGGCCGGCTATGCCCGCTCGGTCGGGATGCTGGCGCCTGAATTGCGGCAGACGCTTTACTCGCCCGAATTTCTCCGCCTGCGCGGCGATTACCGCGCGGAAGCGATGTTCGAGCAGACGATGCGCGCGGCACCGGCGCGCTCCGCGCTCGACCGTGCGCAATATGCCGATCTCAAGTTCTGGCTGCCAGGCGACATCCTGACCAAGGTCGACCGCACCAGCATGGCGGTCAGCCTTGAGGCGCGCGAGCCGCTGCTCGACCACCGCCTGATCGAATTTGCCGCCAGCCTGCCGGAAAACCTGCGGATCCGGGGCGGGGAGGGCAAGTGGCTGCTCAAGAAGACCATGCGACGCTACCTGCCGGACGACATCCTGTTTCGCCAGAAGCAGGGCTTTGTCACTCCCATCGCTCAGTGGTTCCGGGGGCCTCTGGCGGAAAGCGCCCGTGCGATTGGATCGAGTGCGGCGCTGGCCCGCACCGGGTGGTTCGATGCGGGCCGGATCGGCGCCATGGCGGATGCCCATATCACCGGGCGCAGCGACCATTCGCGGCTGCTTTGGCAATTGCTGATGCTTGATCGGGCGCTGGCCCGGCTGGGGATCGCCGCCTGACTCTCGCTTGACGCAACAAACCCTTGGTCTACCTTCATTCCGGATCGCATCCACAGGGTGCGCGGGGAGGGAAAACATGGGGTCTGCGCCCGAATCGAGCAGGGCACGCAGCAAATTGCGGCTCGCCATTGTCGTTGCTGCCATCGGAGCCGGGCTCTGGTTTGGCGGGAGCGCGCTTGGATGGTGGGGCGGCGCGAGCGACGGCAAGCTGCGGCTATACGGGAATGTCGAAATCCGCGAAGTGCAGCTGGGCTTCCGCGTCGGTGGCCGGATCGAACGGATACTCGTCGATGAGGGCGATCGTGTGGAGCCGGGACAGGTGCTGGCCGAGCTCGACAAGCGCCCGCTCGCTGACCGGCTTGCCAGCGCCGAGGCACGCTACGAATCCGCCTCCGCATCCGCCGCGCGCGATGCCAACGGCTCGCGTCCGCAGCAGGTCAGCGAGGCGCGCGCCGCAGTCGCCTCTGCCGAGGCCGCGCTGTCCGAGGCGCGCCGCCAGTATGAGCGGCGCCAGTCGCTGGTTGGCAAGGGCTTTATCAGCCGCGCAGATCTCCAGACCAGCGAAGCGGCGCTGAGCGCGGCGCAGGCGAGCCTTGCCCAGGCCCAGGCTGCCCTGTCGCTCGCTCAGGAAGGTGCGCGGGTGGAAGACCGAGCCGCCAGCGCCGCCACGCGCGAAGCCGTGCTGGCCGAGCGCCGCGCGGTCCAGACCGACATCGCCGATGCGGTGATCCGCGCCAGCGAACCGGGTGAAGTGCTGACCCGCGCGCGCGAAACCGGTTCGATCGTCCAGCCTGGTCAGACCGTGCTGACGCTCGCCCTGACCCAGCCGGTGCGGGTGCGCGCCTATGTCGCAGAACCTGATCTGCCCAGGATCCGTCCCGGCATGGACGTCAAGGTTCGGGTCGACGGGACCGACCGCGAATGGCCCGCAAAGATCGGGTTCATTTCTTCCGTGGCCGAGTTCACGCCCAAGACGGTCCAGACCGAACAGCTGCGCACCGACCTTGTCTACCGGGTGCGGTTGACGGTGAACGATCCGCGCGGTGACTTGCGACAGGGCCAGCCGGTCACGGTCATCGTCCCGACCGCCACCGGTCAGCGCTGAGGCGCGGCCATGGCGGAGGCACCGCACCTCCGGTTCGAAGGCGTGACCAAGCGCTTCAAGGGACCGCGCCGTCGCTCGCCTCCGGTTCTGGCGCTTGATGGTGTGTCGTTCACGCTGCCCCCCGGGAGGACGCTGGGACTGGTTGGGCCGGATGCGGCAGGCAAGACCACCCTGATGCGGATCATGGCCGGTCTGGTCGAGCCGGACGAAGGCACGGTGGAGGTTCTGGGCGACCCGGTGGCGCAGATCGACCGCTCGCAGGTTGGCTACATGCCGCAGGGCGGCGGGCTCTATGCTGAACTAAGCGTGCGGCAGAACCTTGAGCTTTATGCCCGTTTGCGCGGTATCGAGCCCGAGGAGAGTCCCGAGCGGATTGCGCAGCTCTACCGGCTGACCGGGCTTGCCGGGTTCGAGAATCGTCCTTCCGGCCAGCTTTCCGGAGGGATGCGCCAGAAGCTGGCGATGGCCTGCGCGGTTGTTGCCGCGCCCCGGCTGATGTTGCTGGACGAGCCTTCGGTCGGTGTCGATCCGGTCTCGCGGCGCGAAATCTGGCAACTCGCGCAGGAACTGGCCGGGGCTGGCAGCTCGATCGTCTGGACTACCAGCA
The DNA here is from genome assembly GCA_016719755.1 of Novosphingobium sp. Taxonomy (GTDB): domain Bacteria; phylum Pseudomonadota; class Alphaproteobacteria; order Sphingomonadales; family Sphingomonadaceae; genus Novosphingobium. Next base: position 387,204 of record JADJYM010000015.1, read on the forward strand.
TTCTCGACGATGCCGAGCGCTGCGATGAACTGCTGCTGCTGCACGAGGGCAAGGTCCATTATGCTGGACCACCCGGTGGCCTGGCACAGCGCGCCGCCGGACGGACCTATTCGCGCGCCCTCGGCACCGCCCGCCCGCGCGATGCGGTGCAGGCGTTGCTGGAGCAGCCCGAAATTGTCACCGCCGGGATTGCCGGAGACAGGGTCCACGCGGTAACGCGCGCGGCAGTGCCGCCGGGGCCAGACTGGCAAGTGGCCAAGCCCGATGCCGATGACGGCTTTGCTGTCAGCCTCGACACCGGCGTTGTCCTGCCGCCCAGCGCGCTCGCAGCAGCCTTTCCGGTGCGCAGCGCCGATCCGGCGGTTCCGGCTATCGCGGCCATTGGCCTGTCACGGCGCTATGGCAGTTTCACGGCGGTGCAGGACATATCTTTTTCGGTCAGCCCCGGCGAGATCTTCGGCCTGCTCGGGCCGAACGGTGCAGGCAAATCGACCACCTTCCGGATGCTGTGCGGGCTGCTCGCGCCAAGTGGCGGGCGCGGCACCGTGGCGGGGCGCGATCTTACCGTGGCCCGTGCCCAGGCGCGTGAGGCGCTGGGCTATATGCCGCAGAAGTTCTCGCTCTATGGTGACCTGACTGTTGCGGCGAACCTGAAGTTCGTTGCCGGGGCCTATGGCCTGTCAGGTTCGCGCGCTGCCGAGGCGATTGAGCGGGTCGTCGGTGCGCTGGGGCTGGAGGGCTATTTCGCCAGTGCTGCCGGCGCATTGCCGCTGGGTACCCGGCAGCGCCTGGCGCTGGGGGCGGCAGTACTGCACACCCCGCCAGTCCTGTTCCTCGATGAGCCGACCTCGGGCGTCGATCCGTTGATCCGCCGCGAGTTCTGGCATCACATCAATGCCATCGCCGCGCGCGGAACGGCGGTGCTGGTAACCACGCACTTCATGAACGAGGCGGAGAACTGCGACCGCCTGATGCTGATCAACCAGTCGGAGGCGATTGCCCAGGGCACCCCGGCAGAGCTGCGCAGGCTTGCGCGCGGCATGGCTGGGGAGCCGACGCTGGAAGAGGCCTTCATCACCCTGATCCGATCGCAGCGCGAAGAGGCGGCAGCATGAGCCAGCGCGATCCGCTTGCCGCGCGCCGGGCGCGGGCGATCCGGGCCAAGGAATGGGCGCAGATATGGCTCGATCCGTCCACCTTCGGCCTGGTCGTGCTGATGCCGCTGATCCTGATGTTCCTGTTCGGCAGCGCGGTTACGCTTGACGTTCACGGCACCCGCACCGGGGTGGTCGACATGGATCACACCCGCGCCTCGCGCGAACTGGTGAACAACCTTGCCCGCAATTCCTATTTCGCGGTGCGCGAAGGGCAGTCGGTGGCCGAACTGGAGGCAGGACTGAAGTCGGGTGAATTGCGCGGGATCGTCGTCATCCCGGACGGGTTCGAGCACGGCCTGGTCAGGCTGGAGCCGCTCGACATCCAGCTGATCACCGACGGATCGCAGGTCAACACCGCGACATTCCTCACCGGCCATCTGCGCGGCGCGCTCAAGGAATGGGTGGAGGCCGAGGCGCGAGAGCTCGATATTCCCGTAACTCCGGTACTCAAGATACTGCCGCGCTACACTTATAATCCCGGGCTGGAGAGCCGCTACATGCTGGTTCCGGGCGCCATAGGTATCGTCATGGCGATGATCGGCAGTCTGCTGACCGCCCTGATCATGGCACGAGAGTACGAGCGCGGGACGATGGAGGGCCTGCTGGCCACGCCTATCTCGATCCCGACGCTCGTCATCTCCAAGTTGCTGCCCTATTACGCGCTTGGGCTGGCTTCGACCGCGATTTGCGTGGCCGTGGCGGTCTGGGGTTACGGTCTACCGTTCCGGGGATCGATCCTCGCGCTGTTCATGATCGCATCGGCGTTTCTGGCGGCGGTGCTGGGACAGGGGCTGCTGATCTCGGCAGGGACCAAGAACCAGTTCGTCTCCACCCAGTTCGCGCTGCTTTCGGGCTTCCTGCCCTCGCTGCTGCTTTCGGGCTTCCTGTTCGAGATCGACTCGATGCCGCGCGCGATCCAGTGGCTGACCTACATTGTCCCGGCGCGCTACCTTATCCCCTCGTTGCAGAGCGTCTTTCTGGTCGGGGATGTCTGGAAGCTGTTCCTGCCCAATATCGCCATCCTGCTGCTGTTCGGGCTGTTCTTCTTCCTGCGCGTGACCAAGGCCATCAGACGGAGGATCGCGTGAGAGGCGCCTGGACCCGGATCATCGCCATGGCGCTCAAGGAGCTGAAGGTCGTGCTGCTCGACCGGCGGGTGCTGACCACGCTGGTTGCCTCACCGATCATCCAGCTGATCCTGTTCGGCTTTGCCACCACTCTTGAGGTGCGCAATATCGATATTGGCGTGGTCAACCGCGATATCGGAGTCGCCTCGGAGCAGTTCCTTGCCGCGATGGCGGGGAACCGCAACATGCGCGAGATTCGCTTCTATCCGAGCGAAGCGGCCCTGCGCGATGCGATCGAGGAGCGCGAGGTCATTGCCGGTCTGCTGATTCCTCCTGATCTTTCCGCCCATTATGCGCGGCGGGAGACTGCGGAAATGGGCCTTCTGCTCGACGGGCGGCGGATCAATGCGGCGCAGATCGTCGCTGGCTATATGGCCGATATCGCGCATGAGGCGGGTGGGCGGATGCGCCCGGAGCTGGCTCACCCCGAGCCCGAGGTGGTGGCCCGGCACTGGTACAATCCCAACCTCGAATACCGCTGGTTCACCCTGCCGGGGATGATCACCCTGATTACCACCGTGATCGTCCTTTCGGTTTCGGTCCAGGCCATCGCCCGCGAGCGGGAGTTCGGGACCTATGACGAACTGATGGCCCTGCCGATGCGGCACTGGGAGATCCTGGCCGGCAAGTGCGTGCCCGCGTTTTGCGTCGGGTTGTTCAACGGGATGCTCTATGTGGTAATGATCCCGCTGGTTTCTGACGTGCCGTTCAATGGCTCGCTGCTGCTGATGCTTCCGGCTATCGCTGCGTTCAGCCTGGCGATCACCGGGATCGGTCTGGCCATTTCGACCGTGTCGCAGAACCAGCAGCAGGCTTTCCTTGGCGGCTTCCTGGTGATCGTGCCGCTGATGCTGTTGTCGGGCTATGCCAGTCCGGTCGATGGCATGCCGGGCTGGCTGCAGGTTGTGGCGGGGATCGATCCGCTCAGTCACATGCTGACGATCAGCCATGCCCTGTTCCTGAAGGGCCTGCCAGCCAGCGCCATCCTGCCCCAGATCGCACCGATCATGGCCGTGGCGCTGGCGGCCCTGGCGCTCGCGCTGGGATTGATGAGGTTACGCCACGATTGACCGGTTTTGGGACTCATCCCATCGCACGATCCCGATAATTCCTTTGCCAACCGACTCCGCAATAGCTTAGGTTCCTGTTAACCACCGATCACAAGCGCATGGTCGCCTGAAAATCGGGAAGTAATTCGAGGAGCTTATGGATCGACTTTCGAGCGATCTCGCAGGTGGCGGTCGGTCCGGCGACGGATTTTCCGATGGCGGGGCAGCCGTGCCGGATGAAGCGCAGCCGCTGCTGGAAGCTTCCCGGATCAGGCTGAGCATTCCTGATCAGTTGTTCGCTCTGGAAGAACTCGACGTGCTCTATGACGAGCGCGATGAGGCTCTGTGGACCTTCATGCGTCCGGCCGGACGGCCAAGCTTCACTCCTTCGATGCTGAGTGATTTTGCGGTGTGGCAGGATCAGATCGAAGGGCACTTCGGACCGGAAAAGGTGCCGCTCAAGTACCTCGTCCTTGGCAGTCGCGCACCGGGTGTGTTCTGCTTTGGCGGGGATCTGACCCTGTTCGAAGGGCTGATCCGCAGCGGCAATCGCGATGGTCTTGCCGCCTATGGCTATCGCTGCGTCGAAATCCTCCATCGCAATATGTGTGCGCTCGACCTGCCGATGCTGACTATCGGGCTGGTTCAGGGCCAGGCGCTGGGCGGCGGGTTCGAAGCGCTGCTGTCGTTCGACTACATCATTGCCGAGCGTGGCTCCAGCTTCGGTCTGCCCGAAGTAATGTTCGGACTGTTTCCAGGGATGGGGGCCCATGCGTTCCTCTCCCGCAGACTGGGGTCTGCCATGGCCGAGCGGGTCATCATGGGGAACGAAAGCTACAGCGCCGAGAAGATGTTCGAGCTTGGGATCGTCCACGCATTGGCCGAGCCTGGCGAAGGTCAACAGGCCGTGCGTGATTTCATCGCGCGGTCCAACCGGCGTCATTCCGGCCTGGTCGGCGCTCGTCGCGCGAGCCGCAGGGTAGAGGCCATTTCGCTTGGAGAATTGCGCGACGTGGTCGATCACTGGGCCGATTCTGCGCTGCAACTGCGCGAACAGGACCTCAAGTTGATGCACCGTCTGGCCGCTGCACAGCACAAGCTTTCCAAGGCAGCCGCCTGATCGGTCGAGCTTACGTTGGGCCGAGTGGTTCTTGCGGGAAATAGCGTCGCGGCTGTAAATGTAATGTTGTAACATTATGCGAGCTTGACTAGAGAGCTCTGGAATTCATCCGGAGTCGTCATGTCATTTCCGTTCCGTTCTTCCGCCAGCTTGATCGTCCTTGCCCTGATGTCCGCAGCAAGCCCTGCCGCTGCGCAGCAAGCGAACGATCACTCGGGGCCAAACGACTATCACGCCGGGGAGGACGAAACGATTGTCGTAACCGGCGCAGTGGCGGTTTCGCGCAAGGACGTGCTGTCCGGTGTCGCGGTCCTGAGCGGGACTGAACTGGATCAGGCGCTGCGGCCTTCGCTGGGTGAAACGCTGGCCGATACGCCAGGCGTTTCGGCCAGCTCGTTTGGTCCAAACGCTTCGCGCCCGGTGCTGCGTGGACTGCAGGGCGAACGGGTGCGGGTGCTTTCTAACGGCATCGGCGCAATCGACGCTTCGAATACTTCGGCCGACCACGCGCTGGCGATCAATCCCTTGCTGGCCAAACGGATCGAGGTTCTGCGCGGGCCGCAGTCGCTGCAATACGGATCTGCGGCGATTGGCGGGGTCGTCAACGTGATCGACCGGCGCATCCCGACCGAGATTCCGGACGAGCCGGTGCATATCGGCGCGCTTGTCGGCTATGGGTCCGCCGCCAGCGAGCGCATGGCATCGGGATCGGTCGATCTCTCGCTGGGATCGGGGTGGGTCGCCCATTTCGATGGTTCCTGGCTCAAGGCCGACAACGTCCGCATCCCCGGATATGCCCTGACCCCCGCACTTCGGACCGAAGCCCTGGTGAGCAGTCTGATCGAGGAGGACGAAGAGGCTCACGAAGGTGAGCATGAGGGTGAGGGCCACGAACATGGCGAAGTCGATTTCGCGGCCAACGCGGCGGTGCGCGGACGCCTGGCCAACAGCGCCGCGCGCACCTGGAACCTGGCGGCGGGTCTGGCCTATGTCGGCGAAGGCGGGAGCATCGGCCTGGCCTACAGCAAGCTCGACAACCGCTACGGCGTGCCAATCCGCTATGCGACCCAGCCGGGTCAGGGGCAGGAAGCGCCGCTGCTTCAGATCAGGCAGGACCGGATCGATGCGCGCGCCGAACTGAAGCTGGGCGGCGATCTGCTCGACAAGCTGGTCTTCCGTTACGGCTTTGCCGACTACAGCCATTTCGAGATCGAGGAAGATGGCACTGTTGCCACCAGTTTCTTCAACCAGGGCATGGAAGGCCGGCTCGAACTAGTCCAGACCGCGCGCGGTGGGTGGACCGGGGCGAGCGGTATGCAGTTCGTCCTGCGCGATTTCGACGTGGTCGGGGATGAAGCCTATCTTCCGCGCAATGAAACCCGCCAGTTCGGCCTGTTCACCCTGCAGCAGCTCCAGACGGGTTCGTGGAAGCTGGAGGCCGGTCTGCGGTACGAATCAAGCCGCCTTGCTTCGCTTCCGGGGCCTGACCAGCCGCAGTTCTTTGCGGGTGAACGAAGCTTCGATACCTTCTCTGCCTCGGTCGGCGCCGCTTACGATCTTGCCCCGGGATGGAAGGCCGGGATCAACCTGTCGCAGTCGGAGCGCTCTCCGGCAGCGGAAGAGCTGTTCGCCTTCGGGCCGCACCACGGTACCGAGACATTCGAGATCGGCAATCCGGTGCTGCGCAAGGAGCGCGCGCGCAGCATCGAGGCAATCCTGCGCGGCAGCGGGGACGGGTTCGATCTGGAGCTTTCCGCCTATCACAGCTGGTTTGCCAACTTCATTTACGAAGCACGGACCGGTGGCTTTTCCGACGGGTTGCCGGAGTATCAGATCACCCAGGCCGACGCCCGCATCTATGGCTTCGAAGCCCAGGCCGACGTGGTTCTGGCGCGCGCCGGGGTCTGGACACTCAAAGCACAGGCCATGGCCGATTATGTCCACGCGACGATCGATGGGGCAGGCCCCGCTCCGCGCATTCCGCCGCTGCGCCTGAAGGGGGCTTTGGCCGCCAATTCGTCCGATCTGGATTTCGAGGCCGAGGTTGAGCGGGTCACCGGGCAAAACCGCACCGCCGCGTTTGAAACAGCCACGCCGGGCTATACCATGGTCAACGCATCGGTAGCGTGGCGGCCCTGGGGCAAGCAGCGCCCGCTCAGCCTTATGCTGTCTGTCAACAACCTGTTCGATGTCGAAGCTCGCCGCCATGCCTCGTTGCTCAAGGACTATGCCCCGCTGCCGGGCCGCGATATCCGCCTGACCGCGCGGATCGAGCTTTAGCGGACTATTCCTCGCCGTGTCCGGCGGCGAGGTAGTCATCGCTCTGCATTTCCTTTAGGCGGCTGATCGTGCGGTCGAATTCAAACCGTCCGTCGCCTGCTTCATAAAGTTCCTCGGGATCGGCTTCGGCGGTGGCGAACAGCTTTACCCGGTTCTCATAAAGCGAATCGATCAGGGTGACGAAGCGGGCCGCCTCGTTGCGGTTCTCCGGCCCCATGCGCGGAATGCCGACCAGGATCACCGTATGATAGGTCTGCGCAATCGCCAGATAATCGGAGGCGCCGCGGGCCTCGGCGCAGAGCCGCTTGAAGCTGAACACGGCCACGCCTTTCAGGCTCTTGGGCACGTGCAGCATCCGTCCGCCGCCGACGTCAAGGTCGGCCGACGGTACATGGGCGCTGTCCTCGGGCGGGTAGTCTGTCAGGCGGAAGAAGGCCTCGCGCACCTGCGCGGTTGCCGCATCGCCCAGCGGAGTATGCCAGGTGTCGAGACCGGCAAGGCGTTCCAGCCGGTAGTCGACCGGGCCATTCAGCGGCAAGACATCCAGATCGCGCTCGATAAGCGCGATGAAGGGCAGGAAGTGCTCGCGGTTGAGCCCGTCCTTGTACAGTTCACCCGGCGCCCGGTTCGATGTCGTGACGACTGTCACCCCGTGCACATCGATCAGGGCGGTGAACAACCGGCTCATGATCATCGCGTCGGCAGAATTGTTGACCACCATCTCGTCGAAGGCCAGCACGCGCAGGTTCCGGGCAAGGGCCGCTGCCACTGGCGGGATGGGGTCGCCGGCCTCGCTCTTGCGCGCCTCGCGCAGCCGCGCGTGAACCTCGAGCATGAAGGCGTGGAAGTGGACTCGGCGCTTTTCGGGGATCGCCAGTGCCTCGTGGAACAGGTCCATCAGCATCGACTTGCCGCGCCCCACGCCGCCCCACAGGTAAAGACCGCGCGGCGATGCGGCAGGCTTGCGCCCGAACAGGCGGCCCAGCAGGCCGCTTCCCGCCGGGGGGGATTCCAGTTCGCGCTGCAGGCGTTCGAGCCGGTTGGCGGCGGCGCGTTGTTCGGGATCGGGGCGCAGTTCCCCCGCCGCGACAAGCTCGTCGTAGCGCGCGAGAACTCCGCTCATCGCGATGGCTTGCGGACGATACCCGAGAACGAGGCGATCAGGTGCTCGTCATCCTCGCCCTGAACCACGGTGCCGCGCAGGAAGACCAGGCGCTTCGTTTCACGCAGCACTTCGACCACGGCATCGAGCGGGACGCCTGGCTTGCCGGCGCCGATGAACTGACTCGACAGTTCGAGCGTCACCGATCCGCCTGCGTCGGCATCCAGCAGAAGCCGCATCGAGGCGAATAGCGCCACATCCATCAGGGCGAGGCTGATCGCCCCGTGGACCATGTCGAGCAGATTGGTGTGGCGGCGCTCCGGGAACATCCGCACCCGGCACAACCGGTCACTGTCCTTGCGCACCAGCATGTGGCCCATTGTCTGGGCGTTGAAGCGGGTGTCGTCTGCCAGGTTCCAAGTGTACCAGCCCGGATTGTCCGGATCCGGCTCGTGGAGAATCCGCGGAAATTCGCTCACTTAAAGATGTCGCTCCGCCTGCATCTTCTTGATTTCGGCGATCGCGCGCGCGGGCGAAAGACCCTTGGGGCAGACGTTGGCGCAGTTCATGATGGTGTGGCAGCGATAGAGCCGGAAAGGATCCTCAAGCGCATCGAGCCGCTCGCCGGTCATTTCGTCGCGGCTGTCGGCCAGCCAGCGATAGGCCTGAAGCAGGATCGCTGGGCCAAGGAACTTGTCCGAATTCCACCAGTAGCTGGGGCACGAGGTGGAGCAGCAGGCGCACAGGATGCACTCGTAAAGGCCGTCCAGCTTTTCACGCTGTTCAGGGCTCTGCAGGCGTTCCTTGCCTGACGGCGTCGTGCTGACGGTCTGCAGCCAGGGGCGGATCGAGGCGTACTGCGCGTAGAAGTGGGTGAAGTCCGGTACCAGGTCCTTGATCACTTCCATGTGCGGCAGCGGGGTGATCCGGATGTCGCCCGGGAGGTCCTCGATCGCGGTGGTGCAGGCGAGGCCGTTGCGGCCATTCATGTTCATCGCGCAAGACCCGCAGATCCCTTCGCGGCACGAGCGGCGGAAGGTCAGAGTCGGGTCCATTTCCGACTTCATCTTGATCAGCGCGTCGAGCACCATCGGCCCGCAATTGTCGAGATCGATCTCGAACGTATCGTAGCGCGGGTTCTCGCCACTGTCGGGATCGTAGCGATAGACCGTGAATTTCCTCACCCGCGAGGCGCCTTCGGCCCGGTGGTGGCGGGGCTTGCCGGTGATCGTGCTGTTCGCGGGAAGAGAGAAACTGGCCATGTCTGTCCCTGTGACTGTGCGGCGTGCAATGCCGCTTCGGCGCCCTCTCTAGCGATTCATGGCCGGGGGGCAAGGGTGGTTAGATTGCCCGGCGCGCCTTTTCCAGGCTGACGGTCAAGATTGACCAGCAGGTACTGCGTGACGGTTGCCGCCACGACGATCGCCGCGACCAGGATTCCGGTGATGATCACCCCGCGCACAAAGGCTGTCGCGCGGGTTTCGCGCGCCAGCCAGTGTGTTTTGCCTGGGTAGAGTAGTCCGGAGAGCTGCGACCCATTTCCCCCGTCATCGCTTTGGGAGCCAGGCTCTGCGGCGGTGGTGGAAGAAATGCTCTCCGTGCGGGCCAACTCGCCAAAAGTGCCGTCGCTGGGAACATGAATTTTCTTCCATGTCGGCTCATCTGCGGCAGGCTGGGCGAATTCCTGGCGGTAAAGGCGGGCGAGCTCGCCCCTGGGAAGGCCACCAAGGCGTGCGCGGACGATCTCGATGCGCTGATTGACGGCCGATTCGGAAATTCCCAGCAGCCCGGCGATTTCCTTGCTGGTGCGATTGTCCGCGACAAGCGCCAGCACTTCGCGCTGCTTGGCGGTAAGGGCCTGGAAGACGGCTGCTATGTTTTCCGGTTCGGCCATCGGTCTTTCCCTGGGGAAGCCTAGCCTTACCCGCCAAGCATAACAATCTCCTGTTTGTGCATAAGGGCTTAGAAGACCGGAAGGGTGTATGGGCACTGCCCGGTGGCGATGGCTGAAGGCCGCCATCCGGCGGCGCGGGGCGGACCGGGCTGCTCCGGTTCGGAGCGCGATTCGCGGCCTCGCTTAGGCCGGGCGGGGTGGGGTGCGGGCGACTTCGGCAATTGCGCCTGCAAAGCCAGCCGGATCATCCTCCTGAATGAAGTGTCCACCGTGAAGCGTGCGGTGGGACATTCCGCGCGTTCCCGGAACGCGTTCAAGCCACATCGCATCGCCGCCGCGCGTGATCGGATCGCCGTCGGCAAAGCAGCACAGGAAGGGCTTCTCCCAGCGCTCGAACACCCGCCAGGCGCGCAGCTGATCCGGCACTGCGGGATTGCCGGCGAACGGGACCAGCCCCGGATAGACGCGCGCCGCAACCTTGCTGGCACGGGTGGGGAAGGGAGCATCGTACGCGGCGACCTCTTCAGGCGAAAGTGGCCGTTTCGTGCCGCGCCTGACGATCCCGCCGATCGGAAAGACCGGGCTATAGCGCGAAAAAGCGCGCCAGATCGCGAAGGCGCGCGGCGGATCCTGCCCTGCCGGAAGGCCGCCGTTTGACAACGCGATCCCGTGGAACCGCCCTGGCATCTCAGCGGCAAGCCGGAGCCCGATCAGCGAACCCCAGTCCTGGCAGCCGAGCGTCAGTGCGGTCAGGTCCAGAGCCTCGATCCATTCGCGCATCCAGGCGACCTGCCCTGCATACGAATAGGCCGCGCGGGCCAGCGGCTTGTCGGACTTGCCAAAGCCGATCAGGTCGGGCGCGACTACGCGGAATCCCCCTGCGGTGAGCAGCGGGATCATGTGCCGGAACAGGTAGCTCCACGTCGGCTCGCCATGGAGCAGGAAGACCAGCGGTCCATCGCGGGGACCTTCATCCAGATAGTGCAGCCGCAAGCCGTCCTTCAGCGTCAGGAAGTTTGGTGCGAACGGATAATCGGGCAGCGCGGCAAAGCGCTCATCAGGCGTGCGGAACACGGTCATTGCGGCTTTCCCCCGGCAGCATTTGTGGCATCATGGCTTCAATCGACAGGACGGGGAAGGGCCAAGGGCATGGGTTTCGCAAGTTGGTATGACGCGCACGTGGTGCCACGCTTCATCAAATGTGCCTGCAGTAGTGCGGCGATCATGAAACTGCGGGAAAAGGTCGTGCCGCTCGCTTCTGGCGATGTGTTCGAGATCGGCTGCGGCGGGGGGATCAACCAGCAGTATTACGATCCGGCGCGGATCACCCGCTATGCCGGACTCGATCCCTCCGCCAAGGGGCTGGACTTTGCGCGGGGAGAGGCTGCCCGGAAAGGCTGGGCCACCGATATCCGCCAGGGCTTTGGCGAGGCGATCCCGTTCGAGGACGCCAGTTTCGACTGCGTGGTGTGCACGTTTACGCTTTGCTCGGTGGATAGCCAGGCGGGCACGATCGCCGAACTGCGCCGCATCCTGCGCCCTGGTGGGCGTCTGCTTTATGCCGAACATGGGCGAGCGCCCGATGCCAATGTCCGCAAGTGGCAGGACCGGATCGAGCCAGCGTGGAAGAAACTCGCCGGCGGTTGCCACTTGACGCGTCCAGTTGCCAGCGAGATCGAGCGCGGCGGCTTTGCGGTTGAGCGGCTGGGAGAGCGTTACAGTCCGAAGACCCCCAAATTCGCCGGTTGGATGGAATGGGGTGTGGCAGTGAAGGCTGGGTAGAGGCCGCATCAGCGGCGCAATGGCAGGCAAACGAAACCCCGCCGGACCGGTCGCATAAGCGATCCGGCGCGGCGGGGCCGTTTATTCCAGCGACGCGTTATTCGCCGAAAGTGCGCTGCCACCAGCCGCGACGCGGCTGGGCAGGTTCGCCATCGTCCTCGGCGGGAGCCTCGGTTGCGGCGACCGCTTCCGGCCGGGCTTCGGCAACCGGTTCGGCACCAGCGTCAGCCGGAACCTCTGCTGCATCGGTCTTCTTCTTGCGGGTCCGCTTGGGCTTGGCCGGAGCTTCCGTCGCCGGTTCCTCGGCCACCTCGACGGCAACTTCGGTCACGGCTTCGGCGGGAACCTCGGCATCGGCCTTCTTCCTGCGGCTACGCTTGGGCTTGGCCGGAGCTTCGTCTTCGGCTTCTGCGGCGGGTTCTGCAGCAGCTTCCGGGGCGGCGGCTTCCGGCGTTTCGGAGGCAGGCTCGGCCTCAGCCTTCTTCTTGCGGGTCCGCTTGGGCTTGGCCGGAGTTTCTGCGGCCGGTTCGCCAGCTTCTTCAGTTACCGCTTCGGCAGGTTCACCGGATCCAGCAGCGGTGTCCGGCTCGCTCTCGTCGGAACCCTCGGCTCCTTCGGTTTCGGAGCCTTCGCCTTCACCGCGCCCACGGCCACCGCGCCGACGGCGACCGCGGCGGCGGCGCTTGCGCGGCGATTCGCCGTTTTCGCCCTGCTCGTCGGACTGGCCCGATTCTTCGGAATCCTCGTCCTCGGCGTTGCCATCGGATTCGGCCTCACCTTCGGCAGAGTCGCGCGGCTCGCTGCCGTCTTCCTCACGGCCGCGCCCACCACGCCGCCGCCGCTTGCGCTTGCGCCGACCGCGACCTTCGTCCTCGTCAGTGCGGGCCTCGGATTCGCTGTCGAAATCGTCCTCGTCCTCGAAGACCTCTTCCCCTTCGTCTTCTTCAAACGCGATCGGCTCGAAGCGGGGGACGAATTCGGGGCGCGGACCGGACGAGCCGACGCGCATCTTCGCGCCTTCGTTTTCACCCTCGGGCAGCACTTCTACCCGCACGCCGTAACGCTCTTCGATCTCGCCGAGATCGGCACGCTTGGCGTTGAGCAGGTAGACCGCCGCTTCGGTCGAGGCGAACAGCGAGATAACCGTTCCCTTGCCCTTGGCAGCCTCATCCTCGATCAGGCGCAGCGCGGAAAGGCCGGCGCTCGAGGCGGTACGGACCAGACCGGTGCCATCGCAGTGCGGGCACGAGCGGGTCGTTGCCTCAAGCACGCCGGTGCGCAGGCGCTGACGGCTCATCTCCATCAGGCCGAAGCCCGAAATCCGGCCGACCTGGATGCGGGCGCGGTCGTTCTTGAGCGCGTCCTTCATGGCCTTTTCGACCTTACGGACGTTGGAGTTATACTCCATGTCGATAAAGTCGATGACGACCAGGCCTGCCATGTCGCGCAGGCGCAGCTGGCGCGCGATCTCGCGGGCAGCCTCAAGGTTGGTGTTGAGCGCCGTCGCCTCGATCCCGTGTTCCTTCGTGGAACGGCCCGAGTTGATGTCGATCGAAACCAGGGCTTCGGTCGGGTTGATGACGATGTAGCCGCCGCTCTTCAACTGGACGACCGGATCGTACATCGCGGTCAACTGATCCTCGGCGCCATAGCGCTGGAACAGCGGCACGGGATCGGCATACTGCTTCACCCGCTTGGCGTGGCTGGGCATCAGCAGCTTCATGAAATCGCGGGCGGCGCGGTAGCCGTAGTCGCCCTCGACCACCACTTCCTCGATGTCGCGATTGTAGATGTCGCGGATCGCGCGCTTGATCAGGTCGCTGTCCGAATGGATCAGCGCCGGAGCGGAGCTTCCCAGCGTGGTTTCGCGAATCCCGTCCCACAGGCGGGCGAGATAGTCGAAGTCGCGCTTGATTTCAGGCTTGGTGCGCGAGAGGCCGGCGGTGCGGACGATGCAGCCCATCGACTTGGGCAGCTGGAGTTCGGCAATGATCGACTTCAGGCGCTTGCGGTCGGATGCCGAGCTGATCTTGCGGCTGATGCCGCCGCCGTGGCTGGAATTGGGCATCAGCACGCAGTAACGACCCGCGAGGCTGAGATAGGTGGTCAGGGCGGCGCCCTTGTTGCCGCGCTCTTCCTTGACGACCTGGACCAGCAGCACCTGGCGGCGCTGGATCACGTCCTGGATCTTGTAGCGGCGGCGCAGCGCCATGCGCTTGGCGCGCAGTTCGTCCGCTTCCTTGGCATGGCCGCGCCCGCCCTGGCGGCGGCGACCCCGGCGGCGGCGGTCATTGGCGCTGTCGGTGTCCTCGGACGCTTCCTCACCGTCGTGGTCAAAACCATTTTCGACGTGGCCGTCCTCGATCGTTGCGACCTCATCCTTCTCGGACGTGTCGATCTCGGTCACCCCGCCAAAGCTATCCTCGTCGGCATAGCTCTGATGCGACGTTCCGGCCATGTCGTCGGCCAGGGTCTCGCCCAGATCGTCATCGCCGACAAAGTCTTCCTCGCCCTCGGCAATGGCACGCAGCGCGGCCTCTTCCTCGGCGTGGGCAGCCTCTTCAGCGAGCAGTGCCTCGCGGTCCTCCTTGGGGATCTGGTAATAGTCGGGATGGATTTCGCTAAAGGCGAGGAACCCGTGCCGGTTGCCGCCGAAATCGACGAAAGCCGCCTGCAGCGAAGGTTCTACCCTGGTTACCTTGGCGAGATAGATATTGCCCTTGATCTGCTTGTGATCCGCAGATTCAAAGTCAAATTCATCAATCCGATTGCCCTTGAGCACCGCCACCCTTGTTTCTTCCGGGTGGCGCGCATCGATCAGCATGCGCGTATTCATTTAAAATTCTCCGTGCGCCCCGCGGCGGGCTTAGACCCGGCAAGCTGGCGCGACTGTGTGCGGAAACGCCGGAATGTACGGCGGCCCGATGGGCGCGTCGCATTCCGGCGATGTCGGTGAAGCCATGGCAAAGGGCCACGGCGGCGTGGTGCGTGTCTGCAGGAACGCGAAGGCGCGGCGAAATCATGCGCGCACAACCGGCCATCCATACCGCCCCGGCCCGATGGGCGCGCGGCAGGCAGAACGGCGAAAGGCTTCTCATTCCAGCATCAACCTGTTCGAATCCGGGCAAAGCGCCCGGTTTCCCCCTGTCCGGCCCACTCTTACGTTCCTGGCGCCTGACGCTGCCAAATGGCTGCGCTGGCCGCGAGCGGAACGGACCGGTGGGTACCGGACAGCGATGCCTAGCACCGCTTTGTCATGCGGGCAAGTTTGTTGCTTGGAAGAGCGGCTTTGCGACAGGGATTGGCGTCAGGCGTTGCGCAGCGGCGTTCCTGACTTTAGGCACTGCGGCGATGCGGCGCATATTCCTGATCCTGGCGGCGGTTGTTGCACCCGTGGCGGTATTCGCGGCAATGGTCGCGGCAGACCGGATGTTCGGCGGGCCGGGGCGCGGCTATGACTATGTGATCACGGTTGATCTGCCACAGGGCGATGCCGGACTGGGCCTGCCGAAGATCGAAGGGCCGATGGACGCATCCCGGCCGCTGGTCGTGATCGATGCCGGGCATGGCGGCAAGGACCCCGGGGCGGGCACCGGCCAGATCAGGGAAAAGACCCTTACCCTGATGCTGGCCCAGGCCCTGCGCGACGAACTGCTGCGCAAGGGCGGAGTGCGCGTGGCCCTGACCCGCAGCGACGATCGTTATCTGGTGCTCGGCGAGCGTTCGGCAATTGCCCGCAGACTTGGGGCGAATCTGTTCATTTCGATCCATGCAGACAGCACTGCGGCCGAAAGCGGTGCAAGCGGCGCAACTGTTTACACCCTGTCGGCCAAGGGCAGCAACGAAGCGGCCGAAAAGATCGCCGCGCGAGAGAATGCCGCCGACGTGGTCAACGGCGTGAAGGTTGCCGACCAGAGCGATGCAGTCAGCGCGATCCTGGTCGACCTTTCTCAACGTGAGACCCAGGCGAAGTCCGAAGCCTTCGCTAACCTGATCTTGCGGGAAGGGCGGGGGCGGCTGCCGTTTCGCGAAACGGCTGCCCAGTCGGCGGCCTTCGCCGTGCTCAAATCGCCCGATCTGCCCTCGGTCCTGTTCGAAAGCGGTTACATCAACAATCAGGAGGATGCCGGGCGCCTGTTCTCGCCAGAGGGGCGCAGGGCATTTGCCGAGGTGACTGCCCAGGCGATCCGGATTTATTTCGCGCGCAGCGATGCTCAGGCCGCGCCTTTGGTTCTGCCCTAGGAAGCTGCTGGAAAAACGCACCGCTCATGCTAGACCGCGAATCCGATGGCTGATCCCGAAACTCCCGGACAAGGCGAAGCGGTGCACCTGCGCATCCGCCGCGAAGCTGGCGGCCTGCTGGGGCGCCTGCGCAACAGCCGGGCCGGGGACTGGTATCGCGCGCGCTGGCAGGCAAGCAGATGGTTCCGCTATGCGAACTATGCACTCGCTGCGCTGGTCGCTTTCAACCTGCTGCTGTGGGTAGCGGTCACGCGCAATCTGCCATCAGCGGAAAGTCTGCTGACCTACCAGCCGCCGCTGCCGACGATGGTGCGCGGGGCCGATGGCGGTATCATCTATTCCTACGCGCGCGAACGGCGGGTGCAACTGCGTTATGTCGATTTTCCGAAGCCGCTGGTGAATGCCTACCTTTCGGCGGAGGACAAGACCTTCTGGACTCACGGCGGCGTGGACTACCCCGGGCTGGCGGGTGCGGTAATCGACTATTTCTCCAAGTTCGGGTCGGGACGGAGGGCCAAGGGCGGGTCGACCATCACGCAGCAGGTCGCCAAGAATATCCTGATCGGCAACGAATACTCGATCACCCGCAAGCTCAAGGAGATGATCCTCGCGCGGCGTATTGAAAGCGTCTTGTCAAAGCCGCAGATTCTCGAGCTTTATCTCAACGAAATCCCGCTCGGACGGCAAAGCTTTGGCGTCCAGGCTGCGGCGCGCGCCTATTTCGGCAAGGACGTGGGCGATCTGCAACTGCATGAGGCCGCATTCCTGGCGATCCTGCCGCGCGCCCCGGAAACCTATGGCCGCGCCAAATATGCGGAGCGCGCTTTGGAGCGGCGCAACTGGGTGCTCGATCAGATGGTCAGGAACGGCCACGCGACCGGGGCGGAAGCCGCTTTGGCCAAGGCGCAGCCACTTGGCGTGGTCGCCCGGCGGGTCGAAAACTACGATCCCTCGGCCGGCTATTTCGTCGAGGAAGTGCGCCGCCGCCTGATCGACAAGTACGGTGAAAAGGCCGAGGACGGCCCCAATTCTATCTATGCGGGCGGCTTGTGGGTGCGCACCTCGCTCGACCCTCAGTTGCAGAAGGCCGCACAGGACGCGCTGCGCGCCGGACTGCTGCGCTATCACGGCGGGCGTGGCTGGACCGGGCCGATCGAACACGTCAAGCTCGACAAGGACAGATGGCAGTCGCAGCTCGCGCTGCTGAACAAGTCGGTGAACTATCAGGACTGGCGTGTCGGGATCATTATCGAGCGGCGCGGGCCGTCTGCCCGGATTGGTTTTGCTGACGGCACGACGGGGCCGCTGGCCGGGGTTCCCGAAGTGCTGAAGGAAGGCGACGTGGTCGCCGCCGCGCCTTCAGGCAGCGGTTTTGCGCTGCGCGCGATTCCCGAGGTTTCCGGTGGACTGGTGCTGCAGGACCCGCGCAGCGGCCGGGTTCTCGCCATGCAGGGCGGGTTCGATTCCGGGCTCGGCAGCTTCAACCGCGCCACCCAGGCGCAGCGCCAGCCCGGTTCGACCATCAAGCCGTTTGTCTATGGCACCGGCCTCGATTTCGGCATGACCCCGGCCAGCGAAGTGCTCGACGGCAAGTTCTGCGTCTACCAGGGCGGCAAGCTCGGCCAGAAATGCTTCCAGAACTTCGGCGGCAGCGGTGGCAGCGGAACGCACACGATGCGCTGGGGGCTTGAGCAGTCGCGCAACCTGATGACCGTGCGGATCGCCAACGATAGCGGCATGGACAACGTGGTGCGGCAGATCGACCGGGTGGGGATCGGCAAGTATCCGCCCTACCTCTCTTTCGCGCTCGGCGCCGGCGAGACGACTGTGATGCAGATGGTCAATGCCTATGCGGCGCTGGCCAACAATGGGCTTCAGTTCGCGCCATCGATGATCGATTTCGTTCAGGACCGGTCCGGCAAGGTGATCTGGCGCGCCGACACGCGCCGCTGTGACAAGTGCAGCATGGCCGAGTGGGACGGCAAGCCGATGCCCCGCTTTGCCACGCGCGGCAAGCAGGTCATGGACCCGCGCACCGCTTATCAGGTGGTGCATATGCTGGAAGGTGTCGTGACGCGCGGCACGGCGGTAACCCTGCGGGATCTGGGTCTGCCGCTGTTCGGCAAGACCGGCACCACGTCAGGCCCCACCAACGTGTGGTTCTGCGGCGGCAATCAGGACATCGTCGGCGGGGTCTATATCGGTTTTGATCAGCCGCGTTCGCTTGGCGGCTATGCGCAGGGTGGAACCTTCGCCGCGCCGATCTTCAAGCAGGTCGTGCAGCAGACCCGTAACCGCTGGAGCCATCGCCCGTTCGTGGCTCCGGCCGGGATTCACATGGTGCGGATCGACCGGGTCAGCGGCAAGCGTGTGCTTGACGGGATGCCCGGGGACGATCCCAAAAGTTCGATCATCTGGGAAGCGTTCAAGGCCGATACCGAAGCGAAGCGCGGGATCGGCGGTGCGGAGCTTGCCGCCCAGCGCGATGCGTTGCTGGCAGCGATCCGCAAGGGTGCGGCAGCCCGCACCCGCCCGACCGATGCGCCATCAGCCGCCGCGCCCGCCGCCAGCCCGACGATCGCGGCGGATAGTTCGGTCCTGGTCCAGTAACCTGCCAATTGGTGCAGGCGGGCTGGACAGACCGGGGCTGCCGCGCGACTATCGCAGGATGATAAGGAACGTCCTGCTCGCCGCCGCCATCTGCGCGGCCCCGCTCTCCGCGCCCGCCATTGCAGAGCTGCCCAAGGGGGCGGCCGCTCCTGACTTCACAACGCAGGGCGCCCTGGCTGGCAAGCCGTTTACGTTCGATCTGAAGAAGGCGCTGAGAAAGGGGCCGGTCGTCCTCTACTTCTACCCCAAGGCCTTCACCCAGGGCTGTACACTGGAGGCCCACGCCTTTGCCGAGGCGACCACCGAATTCGCGAAGGCCGGGGCAATCGTGGTGGGCATGTCGGCGGACGATCTGCCGGCCCTAGTCAAGTTCAGCCGAGAGGCCTGCCGTGACAAATTCGCCGTGGGAATTGCTTCTCCTGCGGTGATCAAGGCCTATGATGTCGATCTCAAGCGGGACGGCGTCTCGACCGGGCTCACCACTCGCACGTCCTATGTCATCGCTCGCGACGGGCGGATCAGGCTGGTCCATTCCAACATGGATTACCGCGATCATGTGCGCCTGACGCTTGAAGCGGTGAAGTTACTCGGCAAGGGACGGCGTTAATCTTTCAACCCTCTGATTTTGTGCCGTATTGGGGCGGCTGCAAACAGCCGCTTGTGGCGACCCCGGATTCCGCGCTTCTGCCGAGCAGGGAATGATCTCGCTCGGGGGCGCAAATGCAGGCAATGAAATGGGCAATGGTCGCCGCAGGAACAGCGGTGCTCGGGGTATCGACCGGATGGGCTCAGACAGCGCCGATTTCGCGCACGATACCGGTCACCTTCACCGGAACGGTCACCGGCAGCGCGGGCGATTCGCTGATGGTCCGCCAGCCTGATGGAAGCATGACGCCCTATGCGGGGCCGCTTCCGGACTATCCCTATGCGGTTGGCGATGCGGTGACGATCAGTTTCAATGCCACTCTTCCGACGCGGGAATTCTACGATTCCGTCTACGCCGGGCAAAAGGCGGCGGACGGTATTTACCGGATCACGGTCAGTTCGCCGTACTACAACGGTGGAACCGCGCCGGGCGGGATCGGCAACTCTACCGCTGCGGACGTTTCGGGACCGATTAGTCCGGCGCTGAACTCCGGCCAGCCGACCAATACCCGGATGACGATCGTCTACGATTACAACACCGACAGCTACGCGATCGAGGGATCGGGCTCGTTCGTCAGCGGCGCCTATTCCCTGCCCGGCTATCTCTATGATGCGGCCAGCGGTGCCTATCTGCTTTGCGGAACTTCCGGTCAGCCCGGTTGCCTGCCATCCGCCAGCTATGATCCGATCCTGTCTTCGCTTTCCGGCGGGGCTGACGGGTCTAGGGTCAATGTCGCCAATGTCCGCGTGCTGTCGACCGATCCAGCCAGTGGCACTGGCACGGGAGTCTTTAGCCTGTCCTTCCTTGGCTCCTGGAGCCTGCCCCAGGCCGGCGGAGCCACGCCGGTTCCCGAGCCCGGGATGCTGCTGCTGTTCGGGGCCGCCAGCGCGTTGCTGCCACTGCGGAGGAGGCTGCGCCGCGCCGCCTGAATTTCCCGCCGCAGGAAGAGCACGTGCCGCAAGCTGCCAGCGCGGCCCTTTACTTTGCGGGCAATCCGGCTAGGGCGCTCAATCCAGAGGATTGGAGTTACCCGACCATGCGTGCCGAAGGGCAGGCTCATATCGATCGGATCGAAGCCGCGCTGGCGCTCGTCCGCAAGTTTCTCGACTGGGATCGCGCGCTCAGGCGCCTCGACGAGCTTAACGCTCGGGTCGAGGACCCGAAGCTGTGGGACAATCCCAAGGAAGCCGAAGCCGTGATGAAGGAGCGCCGCCGGCTTGAAGCCGCAGTCGGCACCGTCAACGACATCTCGGGCCGGATGGCCGACGCGATCGAATTCGTAGAACTCGGCGAAATGGAAGGCGACGAGGCGACCGTGGACGAGGGCGTGGCCGCGCTGGCCGCGCTGGCGGAGCGCGCCGACGCGGACAAGGTCCAGGCGCTGCTGGGCGGCGAGGCGGACGCCAACGATGCCTTTATCGAAGTTCATGCCGGCGCGGGCGGCACCGAAAGCCAGGACTGGGCTGAAATGCTGCTGCGGATGTACAGCCGCTGGGCGGAAAAGCGCGGCTTCAAGGTCGACATGATCGAATATCAGTCGGGCGAGCAGGCGGGCATCAAGTCGGCCACGATCCAGGTGCGCGGCGAGAATGCTTATGGCTATGCCAAGACCGAGAGCGGTGTGCACCGCCTCGTCCGGATCAGCCCCTACGACAGTTCGGCACGGCGCCACACCAGCTTTTCCTCGGTCTGGGTCTATCCGGTGATCGACGACAGCTTCGAGATCGATATCAACCCGTCCGACCTTCGCATTGATACCTACCGGGCGTCGGGCGCGGGCGGCCAGCACGTCAACACCACCGATTCGGCGGTGCGCATCACTCACGTGCCCTCCGGCATCGTCGTGGCCAGCCAGATTGACCGGTCGCAACACAAGAACCGCGAAATCGCGATGGGGATGCTTAAAGCGCGCCTCTATGAAGAGGAAATGCGCAAGCGCGAGGAAGCGGCGAGCGCGGAACACGCGGCCAAGACCGACATCGGTTGGGGTCACCAGATCCGGTCCTACGTTCTCCAGCCCTACCAGATGGTCAAGGATCTGCGCACCGGGGTGACCAGCCCGACGCCGGCCGACGTGCTCGATGGCGCGCTCGACCCGTTCATGGCCGCCGCGCTCGCTCAGCGGGTGACGGGCGAGAAGGTGAACGTGGAGGACGTCGATTGATCGTCCGCACCGCCGTCCTTGCGTTTGCCCTGGCAGCGCTGGCGGCCTGCTCGAAGCAGGATCCTGATAGCGACCGGCCAATTACCTCGCGCGAGTTTCCGCGAGCCGATCGTCCGGTTGCCCAGATTTCGAGCAACGAGTTTTCGAGCGAGGACCAGCGCGACAATCTTGGCGAGGCGCAGGTGGTGATGGACCTCGCCCAGATTCGCGAAGGCACCAGCGTTGCCGATATCGGCGCGGGTGAGGGGTACTATACCGTGCGCCTGGCCGAACGGGTCGGCGCGCGCGGGCGCGTGCTGGCGCAGGACATCGATGCCGGGGCGATCCAGCGGCTTGGCCAGCGGGTCGAACGCGAACGGCTTGACAATGTCTCGATCAAGACCGGTGCGCCGGACGATCCTCGCCTGCCGCAAGGCAGCTTCGACCGGATATTCCTGGTCCACATGTATCACGAGGTGGGCGAGCCCTATGCCTTCCTGTGGCGGCTGCGACCAGCGCTGAAGGCGGGCGGGCAGGTGATCGTCGTCGATGCCGATCGGCCAACGGATCAGCACGGCATGCCGCCGCAACTGCTGTTTTGCGAATTCGCCGCCGTGGGCTTTCGCCTGGCGGAATTTGTCCGTAGACCGGAACTCAACGGGTATTATGCGCAGTTCGAGGCGGTCGGCCCCCGGCCGGCGCCCGACAAGATCAAGCCGTGCAAGTCGGCGAGTGGAAAGACGGGGATGCAATGAGTTTCAAGGGTCTCAAGCCCATTATCTACGGCGGCCGCGAAGTTTGGCCGCTGGTCGAAGGCGGCAAGGGCGTGGCCGTGTCCAATCACGCCAGTTCCGGCGCCTGGGCGGCGGCGGGCGGCATCGGCACGGTCAGCGCGGTCAATGCCGACAGCTATGACGCCGAAGGCAAGATCGTGCCCCAGATATACGAGCAGCTGACCCGCAAGGAACGGCACGAACAGCTGATCCGTTATGCGATCGACGGCGCGGTCGAACAGGTGCGCCGCGCCTACGAGATTTCGGGCGGCAAGGGCGCGATCAACATCAACGTCCTGTGGGAAATGGGTGGCGCGCAGCAGGTGCTGGAGGGCGTTCTGGAACGCACCCGCGGCATGGTCACCGGTGTGACCTGCGGCGCGGGGATGCCCTACAAGCTGTCCGAGATCGCCCAGCGCTTCAACGTCAACTACCTGCCGATCATCAGTTCTGCCCGGGCCTTCCGCGCGCTGTGGAAGCGGGCCTATCACAAGGTCTCGGATCTGATGGGCGCGGTGGTCTATGAAGACCCCTGGCTGGCTGGCGGCCACAACGGCCTGTCGAACGCCGAAGATCCGCTCAAGCCGGAAGATCCCTATCCCCGCGTCAAAGCCCTGCGCGAAACGATGCGCGCGGAAGGGATCGCGGACAGCGTGCCGATCGTGATGGCTGGCGGGGTCTGGTTCTTGCGCGAGTGGGAAAACTGGATCGACAATCCCGAGCTTGGCACGATCGCCTTCCAGTATGGCACGCGTCCCCTGCTGACCCAGGAAAGCCCGATCCCGCAGGCCTGGAAGGACCGCCTGCGCGATCTGGAACCGGGTGACGTGCTGCTCCACCGATTTTCGCCCACGGGCTTTTACAGCTCTGCCGTGCGCAATCCGTTTCTGCGCAGCCTAGAGGCGCGTTCGGAGCGTCAGATCCCCTATTCCCGGGTCCAGGCGGGCGAGCATACCGTCCAGCTTGACGTCGGGGTCAAAGGCAAGAACTTCTGGGTGACCACCGCCGACCGCGATCGGGCGCGCGCCTGGTTTGGCGCCGGTTTCACCTCGGCGATCCGCACACCCGATGACACTTTGGTGTTTGTCGGAGATGCCGAACGCGAAGTGATCCGCAAGGATCAGGCCGATTGCATGGGTTGCCTTTCGCATTGCGGGTTCTCGTCGTGGAAAGACCATGACGATTACTCGACCGGGCGCCTCGCCGATCCGCGCAGCTTCTGCATCCAGAAGACCCTGCAGGACATCGCCCATGGCGGCGAGATCGACGACAACCTGATGTTCGCAGGCCATGCGGCCTATCGCTTCAAGCAGGACCCGTTCTATTCGAACAACTTCACCCCCACGGTGAAGCAGCTTGTCGACAGGATCCTGACCGGGGACTGATGGACGTGGCCGCTCAGCAGGAGAGCGGACCGCCGCCCTTGCTGCGCTGGATGCGCGAAGGGCTGGAGATACCCGGCCTGATCGCTTCACCGCTTCTCCCGCCCGTGCCGATTCCGGCGGGGCAGGGGCAGCCGGTGATGGTGCTGCCGGGCTATCTCACCACCGATACCTCCTCGGTCCGGCTGCGCCGTTCGCTCGGCGCGGCGGGCTATCACGCCTATGGCTGGGGGCTGGGCCGGAATCGCGGCGCGCGGGCTTCCCTGCTCGACCGGCTCGGGCGCAGGGTCGATGCAATCGCGCAGCGGCACGGTGAGGCCGTGGCGCTGGTCGGGTGGAGCCTTGGCGGCGTCTTCGCCCGCGAAATCGCCAAGCTGCAACCGCAGGACGTGACGCTGGTGATGACCCTGGGCAGTCCGTTTTCGGGCAATCCGCGCGACAACAATGCCTGGCGGGTCTACGAACTGCTCAACGATCACCCGGTCGACAATCCGCCGCTGCCAGTGAACCTGGCCGCCAAGCCGCCGGTGCCGACCATCGCCGTCTGGTCGCGCCGCGATGGGATCATCGCCCCGCATGCCGCGCGGGGGCTGCCGCACGAAAGCGACCGCCAGGTGGAAGTGGATTGCCTGCACCTGAACTATGCGCGCGCCGCCAGGGGCATCGCAGCCATCGGCGCGCTGCTGGCGGAACACTATTCGCGCGTGGATTAGCGCGGCTCCTCGCCGCTCAGTCGAACTCCCAGGCCCGCTCACCGTGGCTGGCGATGTCCAGGCCTTCGCGTTCGGCGTCTTCGCTGACCCGCATCGGGATCACCAGTGACACAACCACCGCGATGATCGCGCTGGCCACGGCGGACCAGACGGCCACCACGAACACCCCGACCGCCTGCGCGGCCAGCTGGTTGACCATGGTGTAGCCCTCGTCATAGCCAGTGCCACCGAGGCTGCTGGACATGAACACCGCAAGCAGCAGCGAGCCGGTGATGCCGCCCATCCCATGGACCGCGAAAACATCGAGAGAATCGTCGATCTTGAGGCGCTTCTTGACCACCTGGATCATCGGATAGCAGACCAGCGCCGCGATGGCGCCAAGCAGCATGGCCGCGCCCGCACCGATAAAGCCTGCCGCCGGGGTGACGGTCGCAAGGCCCGCTATCGCGCCGGTGGCAAAGCCCACGCTAGTCGGCTTGCCCACGGTAAAACGCTCGATCGCCAGCCAGACCAGCGCCGCCATGCTGGCGCCGACATGGGTGTTGATGATGGCCGTCGCGGCGGCATCATCAGCGGCCAGTGCGGAGCCGCCGTTGAAACCGAACCAGCCCACCCACAGCAGTGCCGCGCCGGCCATGGTCAGACTTGGGCTGTGTGGCAGCATCAGGGTCTTGGGGAAGCCCTGGCGCTTGCCGACCAGCAGCGCCGCGACCAGCGCCGAAACGCCTGCGGTGGTGTGGACGACAATGCCGCCCGCAAAATCCTTGGTGTTCATCGTGGTAGCCAGCCAGCCGCCGCCCCACAGCCAGTGCGCCACGGGGGCATAGACGACCAGACCCCATAGCGCGCAGAAGCCCAGAACCCAGCCAAACCGTGCCCGGTCAACCCAGGCGCCAGCCATCAGCGCCGGGGTGATGGCGGCAAAGGTCAGCTGGAACAGCGCGAAAGTCCGCTCGGAAATCGGCAGGTCGCCGTGGAGCAGCCCAGCCGTGTTGTTCAGCATCCACGCATTGCCCGATCCGAGCCAGCCGCTCGTCACTTCACCGAAGGCAAAGGTGTAACCGCAAACGATCCACA
This sequence comes from Novosphingobium sp., assembly GCA_016719755.1. Lineage (GTDB taxonomy): Bacteria > Pseudomonadota > Alphaproteobacteria > Sphingomonadales > Sphingomonadaceae > Novosphingobium. The sequence continues at coordinate 412,301 of JADJYM010000015.1, forward strand.
GCAGCGAGGCGATCGCGGCGATGGCGCCGACCTGCACCAGCACGGCCAGGAAATTCTTGGCGCGGACCAGACCGCCGTAGAACAGGGTCAGCCCCGGCATGGTCATCAGCAGCACCAGGGCGGCAGAGATCAGCAGCCAGGCATTGTCCCCGCTGTTGAGCGCACCTTCGGCAGTGTCCTGCGCACGGGCCGCAGCGGGAAACAGGCTGGCCATGGTGGCCAGGGCAAGGGCTGGAAACCTGCGCATCGAAAACTCCCCCGGGCGCGGGAATCCCCGCGATTCTTCTGCGCGATGGCTTAGAGCAACGATTGCCGCCTAAGCAAGCGGCGCCGCGTAGCCTTGTTGCGCGGGCGGCCCTTATGCCCAGCCTTCAAGAACCTGATCGGGCGGACGGTGACCATCAGCCCAGAAGCGGATATTGGCGATGACCTTTTCCCCGGCGTGCTCGCGCCCCTCGATCGTCGCGCTGCCAAGGTGAGGCAGGGTGATGACGTTGGGCAGGGCAATCAGGCGCGGATCGACCTGCGGCTCCCGGGCATAGACATCGAGCCCGGCGCCTCCGAGCCGACCCTGTTCCAGCGCGGTGATCAGGGCTTCCTCGTCGATCAGTTCACCGCGAGCGGTGTTGATGACGAAGCTGTCCGGCTTCATCGACGCGATCCGCGCGGCGTTCAGGACGTGATGCGTTTCGCGCGCGGCCGGGCAGTGCAGGGTCAGGATGTCCGCCTCGGCGATCAGCGTGTCGATGTCCGCCTCGTAACGCGCGCCAAGCATGTTCTCGAGACTGGCGGGCAGGCGGTGCCGGTTGTGGTAGACGATCTCCAGTCCGAAGGCGCGTGCCCGGTGGGCCACGGCCTGCCCGATGCGGCCCATGCCCAGGATCGCCAGGCGGCGCCCGGCGATGCGGTGCCCGAGCAGGGCCGAAGGCGCCCAACCGGTCCACTTGCCGTCGCGCACCAGGCGGCTGCCTTCGCCCACGCGGCGCGGGACCGACAGGATCAGCATCATGGTGACGTCGGCGGTATCATCCGTGAACACACCGGGCGTGTTGGTGACGATAACCTTGCGGGCACGGGCGGCATTGAGATCGATATGTTCGATTCCCGCCCCGAAATTGGCGATCAGACCCAGCCGGTCGCCTGCTTCTTCCAGCATCGCCGCGTTGATCCGGTCGGTGACGGTGGGCACCAGCACATCGGCTTCGCGCATTGCCGCAACCAGTTCGGCGCGCGACAGCGGGCGGTCCTCGGCATTGAGCACCACATCGAACAGTTCCCCCATCCGCGCCTCGATCGAGGGGAGCAGGCGGCGCGTCACATGAACGCGCGGGCGCCCTTCGACGCGGCGGGCCAGGCGGGTGTCGGTCACAACGGTCATTACAAATCGCTAGGCCGGGGTGGGGGAGGCGGTCAAGCGGCTTGAAGCGCAGGGGTATGCGGCGTTATCAGCAGCCGATGGCCAATTTCCGCATTCATGTACTTGCCCTTGCCGCAGCCCTTGCGATTCCCGTTCCTGCCGTCGCACAGGACGCCGCGACCCCCTATTGGTCCTCGATCCGTTCGACCGAAGTGAACATGCGGGTCGGACCGGGCGAGGATTACCGCATCCTGTGGGTCTATCACCGGCCAATGCTGCCGATGAAGGTGCTGCGGGTAAAGGAAGGCTGGCGCTACGTCCGCGATCCGGACGGTGCGGAAGGCTGGGTACTGGCCCGCTTCCTCACGCGTGAGCGGACCGGCTTTGTCACCAAGGGCGCGCCCGCGCCGCTGCGCGAAAAGGGCGAGGCTGCCGCCCGCCTGCTCTGGAAGGTTGCGCCTGGCGTGGTCGGCAAGCTGGGCGACTGCGGCGGTGGCTGGTGCGAGTTCGCCGTTGGACCACGCAAAGGCTTTGTCGAGCAGGCCCGGCTGTGGGGGACGGGGGAACCCTGAGGCTCCCCCGTCAGTTCCGGTTCAGGCCAGTTCGATGGCGATCGCGGTAGCCTCGCCGCCGCCAATGCAGAGCGCCGCGACGCCGCGCTTCTTGCCATAGGTTTCCAGCGCCGAGATCAGCGTGGCGATGATCCGCGCGCCCGAAGCGCCGATCGGGTGGCCCAGCGCGGTCGCGCCGCCGTGGACGTTGACCTTGTCGTGCGGAATGCCCAGATCCTTCATTGCGAACATGGTGACGCAGGCGAAGGCCTCGTTGATTTCGAACAGGTCGACATCGCCGACGCTCCACCCGGCCTTGTCCAGCACCTTGGTGATCGCGCCGACCGGAGCGGTGGTGAACTTCGCCGGCTCATGGGCATGGGCGGCCATCGCAACGATCGTTGCTACCGCTTTCTGGCCATTGGCATTGGCAACCGATTCGCGGCTGATGACCAGCGCCGCGGCGCCGTCCGAAATTGACGAGGCATTGGCAGCGGTGATGGTGCCGTCCTTGGCAAAGGCGGGCCTCAGCGCGGGAATCTTGTCCGGGCGACCCTTCTTGGGCTGCTCGTCCTCGACAACCGTCACTTCACCGGCGCGGGTCCGAATGGTGACCGGAACGATCTCGCGGGCGAACTTGCCTTCGGTGGTCGCGGCTTGCGAGCGGGTGAGCGAGGCAATCGCGAACTCGTCCTGCGCTTCGCGCGTCAGCTGATACTCGTCAGCGGTTACCTGGGCAAAGCTGCCCATCGCCCGGCCGGGCTCGTAAGCGTCTTCCAGCCCGTCGAGGAACATGTGGTCATAGGCGGTGTCGTGGCCGATCCGCGCGCCAGAACGGTGCTTTTTCAGCAGGTAGGGGGCATTGGTCATCGATTCCATGCCGCCAGCGACAATGTAATCGACCGTACCGGAAGCAAGGGCTTCGGCCCCCATGATGACAGCCTGCATGCCCGATCCGCACATCTTGTTGACTGTGGTTGCCTCGACCGAAGTCGGCAGGCCCGCCTTCAATGCCGCCTGCCGGGCCGGAGCCTGGCCGAGACCGGCGGAGAGCACGCAGCCCATGTAGATCCGCTCGATCGCCGCGCCGGCAACGCCCGCGCGTTCGACCGCGCCCTTGACCGCGATCGCACCGAGTTCCGGAGCGGGGACTTCGGAGAGATCGCCCTGCATGCCGCCCATCGGGGTGCGCGCATAGGACAGGATGACAACCGGATCGAGAGCGGAGAAGGTGGGCATGACAGCGCCTTTCTGTGACTGGAAACTGGGTGAGTCCCGCGTGGTCTAATGTTGCACTGCGGCAAAAGCAATCGAGGCGGCTTGGGCCGTGCTTGCCAATAAGTGGGACTTGCCCGAAAAGGTGGCAAACCAAAACTGGAGGAGCCGCCGTGTCACAAGTCCAAATCGCCCGTATGCAAACTGTTCTGGCCAGGCAGCGCGCTTCGTTCACGGCGGCGCTGCCCGAACCGCTGAGCGTCCGCCGCGACCGGATCGACCGGGCCATTGCCTTGCTGGTCGATCACAAGGATGCCTTTGCCAAGGCGGTCTCGGCAGACTTTGGCCACCGCAGCACGCAACAGACCCTGATGACCGACATCATGCCCTCGGTCGGCGCACTCAAGCACGCAAGGAAGCACTTCGAGGCCTGGAGCCGCGATGAAAAGCGCAAGGCGATGTTCCCCCTGGGCCTGATCGGAGCAAAGGCAAAGGTTGTCTATCAGCCCAAGGGCGTGGTCGGTGTGATCGCCCCGTGGAACTTCCCGATCGGCATGGTGATGGTGCCGATGGCCGGGATCCTGGCAGCCGGCAACCGGGCGATGATCAAGCCCAGCGAGTTTACCGAGCGGGTTGCCGACCTGTTTGCCGAAGTCGTCCCGCAGTACTTCACCGAAGAGGAAATCGCGGTGTTTACGGGCGGCGTGGAAGTTGGCACCGAATTCTCGAAGCTCGCCTTCGATCACCTGATTTTTACCGGCGCGACCAGCGTGGGCAAGCACATCATGCGCGCGGCGGCGGACAACCTGGTGCCGGTAACGCTGGAACTAGGCGGCAAGTCGCCAACCTTCATCAGCCGCAGCGCCGACAAGAAGAAGTCGGGCGAGCGGATCGCGATGGGCAAGATGATGAATGCCGGGCAGATCTGCCTTGCGCCCGACTACCTGCTCGTTGCGCGTGAGCAGGAAGACGAGGTGATCGGCTCGGTGGTGAAAGGGGTGAGCGCGATGTACCCCTCGCTGTTGGCTAACGATGACTACACATCAGTGGTCAATGGCCGCAATTTCGAGCGGCTGAAGGGCTATCTGGACGATGCGAAGGCCAAGGGCGCGGAACTGATCGAGGTAAACCCGGCGGGAGAGGACTTTGCCTCCTCCAACGGCAACAAGATGCCGCTCACCATCCTGCGAGGTGTCACCGATGACATGAAGGTGATGCAGGAAGAGATTTTCGGCCCGCTGCTGCCGGTCAAGACCTATGAGACGATTGATGAGGCCATCGATTACGTCAACGCGCACGACCGTCCGCTGGGGCTGTACTATTTCGGCGAGGACAAGGCCGAGGAGCAGAAGGTGCTCAGCCGCACGATTTCCGGCGGCGTGACAGTCAACGACGTGCTGTTCCATAACGCGATGGAGGACCTGCCGTTCGGCGGCGTCGGCCCGTCGGGCATGGGCAATTATCACGGCCAGGACGGGTTCAAGACCTTCAGCCACGCCCGCGCGGTCTATCGCCAGAGCGGGCTTGATGTCGGCAAGCTGTCGGGCTTCAAGCCGCCCTATGGCAAGGAAACGGAGGCCACCCTGAAGCGCGAATTGCGCAAATAGGGCATAAATTGCGCTTCGCCATAGCAAACCCGGGCATCCCCCACTTGCGCGGGGGAGGCCACGGGACTAGGGCGCCCACATCCTCCAGCTAAGCCGAGTCAGTCCCTTGGTCGACCTCTCGCAATACCTGCCGATCCTGATTTTCCTTGGGATCGCCCTCGCGCTTTCGGCGCTGTTCGTGTTCCTGCCGATGGGCGTTTCGCTGGTCACGGGGACGCATAACCCGACGGCCGCCAAGCTGACGGAGTACGAATGCGGCTTTCCCGCGTTCGAGGACCCGCGCAGCCAGTTCGATGTGCGCTTCTATCTGGTCGCGATCCTGTTCATTGTGTTCGACCTTGAAGCCGCGTTCCTGTTTCCCTGGGCGGTGAGCCTCAAGGAGATCGGCTGGGCCGGGTGGGTGACGATGATGATCTTCATTGCCGAACTGGTTGCCGGGCTGATCTATGCCTGGAAAGTCGGAGCACTGGATTGGGAATGAACCAGATGTCTGCACCCGCTTCGCCATTGCCAGCCGGCTCTGGAATCGTGGCGCCTGATCAGGCGTTTTTCAACGATCTCAACGCCCAGGTGAACGACAAGGGCTTCCTTGTCACCAATACCGAGGAACTGTTCCAGTGGGCCCGCACCGGTTCGCTGTGGTGGATGACCTTCGGCCTCGCCTGCTGCGCGGTCGAGATGATCCATGTCAACATGCCGCGCTATGACATGGAGCGCTTCGGCGTTGCCCCGCGCGCGAGCCCGCGCCAGTCGGACGTGATGATCGTGGCGGGGACGCTGTGCAACAAGATGGCCCCGGCGCTGCGCAAGGTCTATGACCAGATGAGCGAGCCCAAGTACGTCATCTCGATGGGCAGCTGCGCCAACGGCGGCGGCTATTACCACTATAGCTACAGCGTCGTGCGCGGCTGCGACCGGATCGTGCCGGTAGACATCTATGTCCCGGGCTGCCCGCCGACTGCCGAGGCGCTGCTTTACGGCGTGATGCAGTTGCAGCGGAAGATCCGCCGCGCCGGCACGCTTGAGCGCTGAGGGAGCGGATCATGGCTGCAGTTCTCCATTCCGCCCCCCGCTTCGCTTCGAACGAAGGCGTGCTCGATGCGCTGACCAAGGCGCTGGGTGACAAGCTGGTCGTCGGCAGGGAAGCCCACGGCGAGATCGTGCTGACCGTCGCGCGCCCGCAGATTGCCGAAGCGCTGTGCCAGCTGCGCGATGAGCATGACTACCAGCAGTTGATGGAAATCGCCGGGGCTGACTATCCCGACCGGCCTGAGCGGTTCGAGGTGGTCTACATGCTGCTGTCGGTGACCAAGAACCACCGCCTGCTGGTGAAGTGCTGCGCCGCCGAGGACACTCCGGTGCCCACCGTCACCACGCTGTGGCCGGTCGCAGGCTGGCTCGAGCGCGAAGTATTCGACATGTATGGCGTGATCTTTGAAGGCAACACGGACCTGCGCCGGATTCTCACCGATTACGGCTTCGAAGGGCATCCCTTCCGCAAGGACTTCCCGCTGACTGGCTATGTCGAGCTGCGCTATTCCGAAGAGGACAAGCGCGTTGTCTACCAGCCGGTCGAGCTGGCGGGGGGGGGGGGGGGGGGGGGGGGGGGGGGGGGGGGGGGGGGGGGGGGGGGGGGGGGGGGGGGGGGGGGGGGGGGGGGGGGGGGGGGGGGGGGGGGGGGGGGGGCGGGGGGGGGGGGGGGGGGGGGGGGGGTTTGGGGGGGCGGGGGGGGTGGGTGCGGGCGATGAGCTTCACTCTCGAACAGTCGCCGACCACCGGCGACGAGGTCATCACCAACTACACGATCAATTTCGGCCCCCAGCACCCGGCCGCGCACGGCGTGCTGCGCATGGTGCTGGAACTTGACGGCGAGATCATCGAACGCGTCGATCCGCACGTCGGCCTGCTTCATCGCGGCACCGAAAAGCTGATCGAGCACAAGACCTACCTCCAGGCGCTGCCCTATTTCGACCGGCTCGACTATTGCTCGCCGCTCGGGATGGAGCATTCCTACGTGCTGGCAGTGGAAAAGCTGCTCAACGTCGAAGTGCCCCTGCGCGGCCAGTACCTGCGGGTGCTGTTCGCCGAGTTGACCCGCATCTGCAACCACATGCTCAACATGGGGTCGCACGTGATGGACGTGGGCGCGATGACGCCCAATCTGTGGCTCTTCGAAGTCCGTGAAGACTGTCTCAACTTCTTTGAACGCGCTTCTGGCGCGCGGATGCACTCGGCCTGGTTCCGCCCCGGCGGGGTGCATCAGGACGTGCCGGAAAAGCTGCTGGCCGACATCGGCGAATGGCTCGACACGCGCCTGCCGCAGCTGTTCGAGGACGCGATGAGCCTGGTCGTCGACAACCGCATCTTCAAGCAGCGCAACGTCGATATCGCCGTGGTTTCCAAGGCCGACGCGCTTGCCTGGGGCTTTTCCGGCCCGATGATCCGCGGCGCGGGCATTCCGTGGGATCTGCGCAAGAGCCAGCCCTACGACGTTTACGACCGCATGGAATTCGACATTCCGGTCGGCACCAACAGCGACTGCTATGACCGGTTCATGGTCCGCGTCGAGGAAGTGCGCCAGTCCGCCCGCATCATGAAGCAGTGCCTGCGTGATATGCCTTCGGGTCCGGTTTCCAGCCTCGATCGCAAGGTCGTGCCGCCCAAGCGCGCAGAAATGAAGCAGTCGATGGAAAGCCTGATCCATCACTTCAAGCTCTACACCGAAGGCTTCCGCGTGCCGGAGGGCGAGGTTTACGTCGCCACCGAAAGCCCAAAGGGCGAATTTGGCGTCTATCTGGTGTCGGATGGCAGCAACAAACCCTACCGCTGCAAAATCCGGCCGACCTCTTTCAGTCACCTTCAGGCGATGGACTTCATGTGCAAGGGCCACATGCTGCCGGACGCGACCGCAATCCTTGGCGCAATCGATGTGGTGTTCGGGGAGTGTGACCGCTGATGTCTCGTCCGCTTGAAATCGCTACCCAGATGATCGCCGCCTACAATGCGCAGGACGTCGATACCTATGTCTCGTACATGACCGACGACGCCTGCGAGGCGAACTATCGCGGCGACGTGGTGCGTGAAGGCAAGGAAGGCACACGTTCGGGCCTTGCCGCCGCTTTCGCCAGGTGGCCGCAGAACCGGGCCGAGATCAAGGACAGCCAGGTTATCGGCAACTATGTCCTGTTTCGTGAGCACGTGACCCGCGGCCCCGCGACCGACGGTTCGCCGCTGGTCGAGCCGTTCGAGGTCATCGCAATCTATTCGTTCGAGGGCGACAAATGCTCTCGCGTGGAGTTCGTCCGCTAATGGCTGACCGTCATCTCGAACCCGATACCGCGACCTTGCGCGCGCGCTGGGGCAATTTCGCCTGGACCGCTGAGAACGCGGCCAAGGCCAAGGAGATCGTGGCCCGCTATCCCGACGGGCGCCAGCGCTCGGCGGTGATGCCGCTGCTCGACCTCGCCCAGCGCCAGGTCGGTGCGGAAACGAACACGCAAGGCTGGCTGCCGATCCCGGTGATGGAATTCGTCGCCGCCTATCTTGATATGCCGATCATCCGCGTGGTCGAGGTGGCCAGCTTCTACACCATGTATAACCTGGTGCCGGTTGGCCGGTTCCACGTGCAGGTCTGCGGCACCACGCCGTGCATGCTGCGCGGATCGGACGATATCCTGGCCGCCTGCAAAAAGCGCGGGATGCACAAGGGACACACCACCGAAGACGGGCTGTGGACGCTGACCGAAGTGGAATGCATGGGCAACTGCGCCTCTGCGCCAATGGTCCAGATTAATGATGATAATTACGAGGACCTGACCGCCGATCGGCTCGATACGGTTCTTGATGCGCTCGCCGCCGGGCAGACGCCCAAGGCTGGGACGCAGGAACCTGGACGGCATACTGTCGAACCGCTGGGCGGGCCGACCACTCTCAAGGAAATGGTTTCCGCTAACCACGATTATCGGAAGGAGTGGTGAGCGATGTCACTCGCTGACAAGGACCGCATCTTCACCAACCTCTACGGTTACCAGCCGTGGAACCTGAAGGCTGCGCAGGCGCGTGGTGACTGGGACCAGACCAAGAAGCTGCTCGAACGCGGCCCGGACGCGATCATCGAGGAGATCAAGGCCTCCGGCCTGCGCGGGCGCGGCGGGGCGGGCTTCCCCACCGGCCTCAAATGGTCGTTCATGCCGAAGGAAAGCAAGGACGGTCGTCCGAGCTTCCTGGTCATCAACGCTGACGAATCCGAGCCCGGTTCGTGCAAGGACCGCGAAATCATCCGCCACGATCCGCACAAGCTGATCGAGGGCGCACTGGTCGCCGGGTTCGCGATGCGCGCGCGCGCTGCCTACATCTACATTCGCGGCGAGTACATCCGCGAAGCGGAGACGCTGTTCGCGGCGGTGCAGGAAGCCTATGACGCGGGCCTGATCGGCAAGAACGCCTGCAAGTCGGGCTACGATTTCGACGTCTTCGTCCACCGGGGCGCGGGCGCCTACATCTGCGGTGAAGAGACCGCGATGATCGAATCGATTGAGGGCAAGAAGGGCCAGCCGCGCCTCAAGCCGCCGTTCCCTGCAGGCGCGGGGCTCTATGGCTGCCCGACAACGGTCAACAACGTTGAATCGATTGCCGTTGCCCCAACGATCCTGCGGCGCAGCGCGGCCTGGTTTTCGTCCTTCGGGCGCGAGAACAACAAGGGTACCAAGCTGTTCCAGATCAGCGGCCACGTCGAAAAGCCGTGCGTGGTCGAAGAGGCCATGTCGATCCCGTTCAGCGAACTGATCGAGAAGCATTGCGGCGGCATTCGCGGGGGCAAGGATAACCTGTTGGCGGTAATCCCAGGCGGTTCGTCGGTCCCTCTGGTTCCAGCCGCGGAAATCTGGGACGCGCCGATGGACTTCGACGGCCTTCGGGCGGTCGGCTCAGGCCTCGGCACGGCGGCGGTCATCGTCATGGACAAGTCGACCGACATCGTCCGCGCGATCAGCCGTCTGTCCTACTTCTACAAGCACGAAAGCTGCGGCCAGTGCACCCCCTGCCGCGAAGGCACGGGCTGGATGTGGCGCGTGATGGAGCGTCTTCGGACTGGTGATGCGGACGTGTCCGAAATCGACATGTTGTGGGATGTTACCAAACAGGTCGAAGGGCACACGATCTGCGCGCTGGGTGATGCCGCGGCCTGGCCGATCCAGGGTCTGATCCGCCACTTCCGCCCCGAGATCGAGCGGCGCATTGCCGATAACGTGCGGGAGGCGGCAGAGTGAAGCTGCGGCTTTCCCTGGCCCTGATCCTCGCGACGGCTCTGCCGGTCAGCGCCTCTGCGCGCCCGGTGACTGTGCTGAGCAAGGAAGAGGGGCGCCGCGTCCTCGCCTTCATGGGGGAGTGCGTAGTCAAGCGGGAGCATGATCTCGCGCGCTCGCTTGTGCTGTCCGGGGGCGACTGGGGCCAGCTGGACCGGTCGGGCAAACGCCTGATCCAGGGCGAATGTCTGCCGAAAAGCAGCATGGTTTCGGTCATGAGCAACGATACCATGCTGGGATCGCTGGCAGAGGCTCTGATCAAGACCGACGGAACGGCGCTTCCTGCGGCAGGCCTGGCTCAGATCGCGCCGCTGGCTTACGTTGAGCCGACCCCGGTCCGGACCACTGACAAGGCTGGAAAGCCCTTGGCGCAGGACAGGATCGAGTCGCAGCAGCGCGGAATTGCCAAGAAGGTGCTCGCCAATACGCGGCTTCGCTTTGGGGAATGCATTGTGAGGCGCGAACCGGTGCTGTCGCGCGCCGTGATCGATACCGCTATCGAAACCGATGCCGAACTGACCGCGATCAAGGCGCTGGCCCCTGTGATGAGCCAGTGTCTTGCACCCGGTGAAACCGCCGGTTTCGATCGTGAGACCCTGCGGGGCGCCTTCGCGGTCGCTCTTTATCGCCTGTCCCACGCCGCGACCTCGAATGGAGCGAGCTCGTAATGCCCAAGGTAACCGTAGACGGCCTTGAAATCGAAGTCCCTGCCGGCGCGACCGTGCTGCAGGCCTGCGAGCTGGCCGGCAAGGAAATCCCCCGCTTCTGCTATCACGAGCGCCTCAGCATCGCCGGTAATTGCCGGATGTGTCTGGTCGAGGTTGCGCCCGGTCCGCCCAAGCCCCAGGCTTCGTGCGCGCTGCCGGCCGCCGAAGGTCAGGTGATCAAGACCGACAGCCCGATGGTCAAGAAGGCGCGGGAAGGGGTGATGGAGTTTCTCCTCATCAACCACCCGCTCGATTGCCCGATCTGCGATCAGGGCGGCGAATGCGACCTGCAGGACCAGTCGGTCGCCTACGGCCGGGGCCATTCGCGCTATCACGAGCCCAAGCGGGCCGTGACCGAGAAGTACATGGGCCCGCTGATCAAGACGGTGATGACCCGCTGCATCCAGTGCACCCGCTGCGTGCGGTTCTCGGAAGAAATCGCCGGAGCGGACGAGATCGGCGCACTCTATCGCGGCGAGGCGATGCAGATCACGACCTATTTGGAGAAGGCCTCGGCCCACGAACTTTCCGCCAACGTGATCGATCTCTGTCCGGTCGGCGCGCTGACCAGTCGGCCCTACGCCTTCGAGGCGCGTCCTTGGGAACTGAAGAAGACGCTGGGCGTTGACGTGTCCGACGCGCTTGGCTCCAACATCCGGATCGACAGCCGGGGCCGCGAAGTGCTGCGCGTGCTTCCGCGTGTCAACGACGACGTCAACGAGGAATGGCTGAGCGACAAGGCCCGCTTCCAGGTCGACGGACTCACCCGCCGCCGGCTCGACAAGCCCTGGCTGCGCCGCGACGGCAAGCTTGAAGCGGCGACCTGGGAAGAGGCGCTGGCTGCGGTCGCGAAGGTCAATCCGGGCAACAGCGTGGCAGTGGTCGCTGGCGACCTGCTTGACTGCGAAACCATGTTCGCGGCGAAGAAGCTGGCCGGGGCGCTCGGATCCAGCCTGCTTGAGGGACGCCAGACCGGCCTCGCCTACGATTGCACCAACCTTGCGGCGGTGAACTTCAATTCCGGTCTCGCCGGGATCGAGGAGACCGACGCGCTGCTGATCGTCGGCAGCCATGTCCGCTGGGAAGCCGCCGTGCTTAATGCGCGCCTGCGCAAGGCGGCGAAGCGCGGTGCGAAAGTGTTCGTGGTCGGGCCGGAATGGGATGCGACCTATCCGGTCACATTCCTCGGCAACGATCTGTCCGTGCTGAACAAGCTGCCCAAGGATGCCGATGCGGCGCTGAAGGGCGCGGAGCGTCCGGCGCTGATTATCGGCGGTGCGGGCCTCGCGAAGGGCGCGCTGGGTGCGTGCCTTGCGCTCAGTGAGAAGTACGGCATGGTCCGTGAGGGCTGGAATGGCTTTAACGCGCTGCACTTTTCCGCCTCGCGGATGGGCGGACTGATGCTCGGCTATTTCCAGGCGGGCGGGATTGCCGACTTGGTGGATGCCAAGCCGAAGATGTTGATTTCGCTCGGCGCGGACGAGGTGGACTATACCCGCTTTGCCGGCTCGATGATCGTCTACATCGGTCACCACGGCGACAAGGGCGCCCACGCGGCCGACATCATCCTCCCCGCAGCCGCCTTCACCGAGAAGGCTGGAACCTACGTCAACACCGAGGGCCGGGTGCAACGCGGTGACAAGGCGGTGTTCGCGCCGGGTGATGCGCGCGAGGACTGGACGATCCTGCGGGCGATGGCTGATGCGCTCGGCGTGTCAGTCGGCTTCGACAGCTTCGACGAATTGCGCGATGCGATGGTCGCCGAAGTTCCGGCACTGGGCCGCGAGGGTTTGGCGGACTACGGCGCGCTGCCCAAGGCCGGCAAGGCCAAGGCCGAAGGCGTTATCGAAGCCTACCCGGTCAAGGATTTCTACCTCACCAATCCGATCGCCCGGGCGAGCGAGACGATGCAGCGCTGTTCGGCCGAACTGCTCCACGGTGAAGACTTCGCGGAGGCGGCGGAATGACCGAGTTCTTCGGACAATGGATGCCCTATGAATGGGCCTGGCTGACGGCAACCATCGCCGGAATCCTGCTGATCGCCCTGCCGCTGATGCTCAGCGTGGCGATGATCATCTATGCCGACCGCAAGATCTGGGCGGCGATGGCGCTGCGGCGCGGGCCCAACGTGGTCGGCCCGTGGGGCCTACTACAGAGCTTCGCCGACGGCCTCAAGGTCATGCTGCAGGAAACGATCATTCCGGCAGCGGCCAACAAGGGCCTGTTCCTGATAGCGCCGATCATTACCTTTACCGTCGCGCTGATGGCCTGGGCGGTTATCCCGTTCAATTCGGGCGCGATCCTGGCGGACATCAATGTCGGCCTGCTCTACGTCCTCGCAATCTCGTCGCTGGGTGTTTACGGCACGGTGATCGCGGGGTGGGCTTCCAACTCGAAGTATCCGTTCTTCTCGGCGATGCGCGCCTCGGCGCAGATGATCTCTTACGAAGTCTCGATCGGCTTTATCCTGATCTGCGTCGTGCTGTGGGCGGACTCGTTCAACATGAACGCGATAGTGCTCGCCCAGCGTGAGCATAATATCCTGGGCATTTTTAATGGCTTCGGATTCAATCCGCTGCTGTTTCCGATGGCGGTGATGTTCCTGATCTCGGGCATGGCCGAAACCCAGCGCGCTCCTTTTGACCTGACCGAGGCGGAGAGCGAACTCGTCGCCGGTTATCAGACCGAATATTCATCGATGGCCTTTGCGCTATACTGGCTGGGCGAGTATGCGAACGTCCTGCTGATGTGCGCCCTTAACGCCACGCTGTTCTGGGGTGGCTGGCTTCCCCCGATCGAGTGGGCTCCGCTCTACCTGATCCCAGGCTGGCTGTGGCTGTTCATCAAGATCTTCGTTTTCTTCTTCATCTTCAGCTGGGTGAAGGCCACGGTCCCGCGCTATCGCTATGACCAGCTGATGCGTTTGGGCTGGAAGGTGTTCCTGCCGGTTTCGCTGGGCTTTGTGGTGCTGGTGAGCGGCTATCTGATGCTGACGAGGTACGGGGCATGATGCGTTCGCTCCTGCTCGGATTGGTCGGCGCTGGCAGCATGGCGGCAGTTCAACCGGCTGCGGCGCAATCAGCTCCGGCATTTGCGATCCTGAAGTGCGTTCAGGATGCGTCGGTTCCGAAGTCGGAATTCTCGTTGATGTTCCGGGTATCCCCCGGGCCGACGATGGTGGCCTTTCAGCCGGCGGGAAATGCAAAGTTTCCGTTCCCCGGACCGCAGATGTTCAGGCAGGCGGAATTGACCCGCACCTCTGGCACGGACGGCAGCCCTTCGTCGGCCTATGTGCTCAAGGGCATCAACGAAGGCTATGAGTTCAGGGCCCAGTTCACCGTTGAGCCCGGCCGGATCCAGGCGTTTTTGCTTGCTCTGGGCGAGGGCAAGGATCCTGACGTCGAGATCATGCAATGCGATTTTGTCGGCTATTCGGCCGCGCAGACAGGGAAGTGACCGTGAGCACACTTGCTCAACTCGTAAAGAGCTTCACCCTCTGGGAATTCGTGAAGGCGCACTGGCTGACCCTGAAGTACTTCTTCAGGCCCAAGGCGACCATCAACTATCCCTTCGAGAAGAACCCGCTTTCGCCCCGCTTCCGCGGCGAACACGCGCTGCGTCGCTATCCCAACGGCGAGGAACGCTGCATCGCCTGCAAGTTGTGCGAAGCAACCTGCCCGGCCCAGGCGATCACCATCGAAGCCGAACCGCGCGAGGACGGCAGCCGCCGCACCACGCGCTATGACATCGATATGACCAAGTGCATCTTCTGCGGTTTCTGCCAGGAAGCCTGCCCGGTCGATGCCATCGTCGAGGGGCCGAACTTCGAATACGCGACCGAAACGCGCGAAGAACTGCTCTACGACAAGGCCAAACTTCTGGCGAACGGGGACAAGTGGGAGCGGGCTCTGGCCGCTAACCTTGAAGCCGACGCACCGTACCGGTAGGGGCGCGCAGCCATGATCCAGCTCTTCGCCTTTTACCTTTTCGCCGCGATCATGCTCGTGGCGGCCAGCCTGACGATCCTGTCGCGCAATCCGGTTCATTCGGTGCTGTGGCTGATCGTCGCCTTCTTCAACGCGGCGGGGCTGATGGTCTTGCTCGGCGCCGAATTCATCGCCATGCTTCTGGTGATCGTCTATGTCGGCGCAGTCGCGGTGCTGTTCCTGTTCGTCGTCATGATGCTCGACATCGACTTCGCCGAACTGCGCGCAGGATTCATTCGCAACTTTCCGCTCGGTATTCTGCTTGCAGCCGTCCTGGCTGGTGAGCTTCTGCTTGGCCTTGGTGCCGTGGGGAAGGGCGGAATCGCGCTGGGCACGCCTGACGGTTCGGCCGCAGTGCCTGCCGACATCAGCAACATCCAGGCGATCGGTCAGCTGCTTTATACCAAGTACCTGTTCCTGTTCGAAGCGGCGGGCATCATCTTGCTGGTCGCCATGGTCGGCGCGATCGTGCTGACCCACCGCAAGCGCCCCGGCGTACGCGGCCAGAACGTGCCGCGCCAGAACGCGCGCCGGCCGGAAGAGGCGACCGTCAACATGCAGCCTGAAGTCGGCAAGGGGGTTCAGCTGTGATTGGTATCGAACACTATGTGGCTGTCAGCTCGATCCTGTTCGTGCTGGGCGTGTTGGGGATATTCCTCAACCGAAAGAACGTGATCGTCATCCTGATGGCGATCGAATTGATCCTCCTGTCGGTGAACCTCAACCTGGTTGCGTTCAGCAGCTTCCTTCAGGACCTGACCGGGCAGATCTTCGCGATGTTCGTCCTCACAGTGGCGGCGGGCGAAGCGGCGATCGGTCTGGCGATCCTCGTCATCTACTTCCGCGATCGCGGCACCATTGCCGTCGACGACGTCAACCGGATGAAGGGGTAAGGCCTCGTGGATCCGATCCTCCTCATCGTTTTCCTGCCGCTACTGGCAGCGATTGTCGCCGGGCTGGGCAACCGCACGCTGGGCAATACGGTCGCCAAGTCGCTGACGACCGGCGCTTTGTTCGCATCCTGCGCGCTGTCATGGCCGATTTTCCTGAGCTTCCTCGGCGGTCATGCCGAAGCGCACGTCGTGCCGGTGTTGCACTGGGTGCAATCGGGCAGCCTCAGCTTTGACTGGGCGCTGCGCGTCGACACGCTGACTGCGGTCATGCTGGTGGTGATCACCACGGTCTCGGCACTGGTCCACCTCTATTCCTGGGGCTATATGTCCGAGGATCCCGATCAGCCGCGCTTCTTTGCCTACCTGTCGTTGTTCACCTTCGCCATGCTGATGCTGGTGACGGCTGACAACCTGGTGCAGATGTTCTTTGGCTGGGAAGGAGTGGGGCTCGCTTCGTACCTGCTGATCGGATTCTGGTTCCGCAAACCTTCGGCCAGCGCGGCCGCGATCAAGGCATTCGTGGTCAACCGCGTCGGCGACCTTGGCTTCATGCTTGGAATCTTCGGGACCTTCCTGGTGTTCAACACCGTGTCGATCCCTGAAATTCTGGTCCGTGCGCCGGGAATGGCGGGATCGACGATCCACTTCCTGGGGCTTGAGTGGGATACGATGACGATCCTGTGCGTGCTGCTGTTCATCGGCGCGATGGGCAAGTCGGCGCAGCTGGGCCTGCACACCTGGCTTCCCGACGCGATGGAAGGCCCGACCCCGGTGTCGGCGCTGATCCACGCGGCGACCATGGTCACCGCTGGCGTCTTCATGGTTTGCCGTCTTTCGCCGATGTTCGCAACCAGCGAGACGGCGATGATGCTGGTAACCTATGTCGGCGCGGCGACCTGCTTCTTCGCGGCGACGGTTGGCACCACGCAGTGGGACATCAAGCGCGTGATCGCCTATTCGACCTGTTCGCAGCTTGGCTACATGTTCGTGGCGGCGGGCGTCGGTGCTCCCGGTGCGGCGATGTTCCACCTGTTCACCCATGCCTTCTTCAAGGCGCTGCTGTTCCTCGGCGCGGGTTCTGTGATCCACGCCATGCACCATGAACAGGATATGCGGTACTACGGCGGACTGCGTAAGAAGATCCCGCTGACCTATTGGGCGATGATGATGGGTACGCTGGCCATTACCGGTGTCGGTATCGTCAACGTGTTCGGCTTCGCGGGCTTCTATTCGAAGGATTCGATCCTCGAAGCGGCTTACGCCAGCGCCTCGGCCAGCGGCCGGTTCGGCTTCTGGATGGGCATCACCGCCGCGCTGCTGACCAGCTTCTATTCCTGGCGCCTGATTTTCCTGACCTTCTTCGGCAAGCCGCGCTGGGACCAGTCGGAGCATATTCAGCACGCCGTGCATGACGAACACCACGGCCACGGCGATCATGGCCACGGCCAGGCCAAGCATGACGATGGCACGGCGGGCTATCATCCACACGAAAGCCCGCTGCCGATGCTGGTGCCGCTGATCGTGCTGTCGCTGGGCGCCGTGTTCGCCGGTTACCTGTTCCACCACTCGTTCATCAGCGAGGGTACCGGACACTTCTGGCAGGGCAGCATCGCCTTTACCGAACATCTGATCCACGAGCTCCACGCGGTTCCGACCTGGGTCAAGTGGGCGCCGTTCGCGGTGATGATCACCGGCCTGATGGTCGCCTGGTACGGCTATATCGCCAACCCTGGCTTCCCGGCGAAGTTCGCTGCCGCAGTCCGTCCGCTCCACCTGTTCTTCTTCAACAAGTGGTACTTCGACGAGCTCTACAACCTGGTCTTCGTGCGACCCTCCTTCTGGCTTGGGCGGCAGTTCTGGAAGCTGGGCGACGTGGGCCTGATCGACCGCTTCGGTCCGAACGGTTCAGCCTGGGTGGTGCTGCAGGGCACCCGCGCAGCACAGCGCATCCAGTCGGGCTACCTCTATTCCTATGCGCTGGTCATGCTGCTGGGCGTGACCGCTGCGATCACCTGGGCGATGGTGAACTGATATGTCCGGATTTCCCATCCTTTCGGTGATGCTCGCGGTTCCGCTTGTGGCCGCGCTTGCCTGCCTGCTGTCGGGAGCGGCGGCGGCCCGCACCATTGCACTGATCGCAACCCTGATCGATCTCGTTCTCGGAGCAGTGCTCTGGGCGCAATACGACATTGGCGGCGCGCAGTGGCAGTTCCAGGAAAACGTCGCGCTGTTCCAGGGTTTTGCCTGGAAACTCGGGATCGACGGCATCGCCCTGATGCTGATCATGCTCTCCGTGTTCCTGATGCCGATCTGCATCCTCGCCAGCCAGTCGATCGAAAAGCGGGTTGGTGAGTACATGGCCGCCTTCCTGCTTATGGAAACGCTGATGATCGGCGTTTTCGCGGCGCAGGACCTGCTGCTGTTCTATATCTTCTTCGAGGCCGGACTGATCCCGATGTACCTGATCATCGGCATCTGGGGAGGGGCGGAGCGGATTTACGCCAGCTACAAATTCTTCCTCTACACGCTGCTCGGGTCGGTTCTCATGCTGATCGCGATGCTGTGGATGATCAATGAAGCAGGCACGACCGACATTCCGACGCTGATGGCCTATGATTTCCCGGCTGACGCCCAGAAGTGGCTGTGGCTGGCCTTCTTCGCCAGCTTCGCGGTAAAAATGCCGATGTGGCCGGTCCACACCTGGTTGCCCGATGCCCACGTGCAAGCGCCTACTGCCGGTTCCGTGATCCTGGCGGGTGTTCTGCTTAAGATGGGGGGCTACGGCTTCATCCGGTTCTCGCTGCCGATGTTCCCGCAGGCGAGTGCCGATTTCGCGTGGCTGGTTTTCGTCCTGTCGATGGTCGCGGTGGTCTACACCAGCCTCGTCGCGCTGGTGCAGCACGATATGAAGAAGCTGATTGCCTATTCATCGGTCGCGCACATGGCGATTGTCACGGTCGGGCTGTTCGCCTTCAACGTCCAGGGCCTTGAAGGCTCGATGATTGTGATGCTCAGCCACGGCCTTGTCTCGGGCGCGCTGTTCCTGTGCGTTGGCGTGATCTACGACCGGCTGCACACGCGCGAGATCGATCGTTACGGCGGTCTGTCGATCAACATGCCCAAGTACGCGCTGTTCTTCATGCTGTTCACCATGGCTTCGGTCGGTTTGCCGGGTACCAGCGGGTTCGTTGGCGAGTTCCTGGCGTTGACCGGCATTTACAAGATGTCGAGCTGGGTCGCTCTGGTGGCTGGTTCCGGCATCATCCTGGGGGCGGGTTACATGCTGTACCTCTATCGCCGGGTCGCTTTCGGGGACCAGAAGAATGCCGATGCCGCAGCAATGCCCGATCTCAGCGCGAGGGAGTGGCTGATGCTTGCGCCAATCGCTGCTGTCGTGCTGTGGATGGGCGTCTATCCGGAAAGCTTCCTGGCCCCGATGCGGGCCGATATCGCCGCGCTTGACGCGCGACTTGCAGAGGCCAGACCTGAAGGCGATGCCCGCCTGACGCCGGGTAATCCGGCCGCCGCGAAGGCCTATGAAGCCCAATCTCATGAAACTGCCGCGCACGGGGGAGCGCACTGATGGACTGGTTGCAGTCTCTGCGCCTTGCTGCGCCTGAAATTCTTCTCAGCCTTTCCGGGTTGGTGATCCTGCTTGCCTCGGCCTGGGCCAATGGCCCGCGTGCGGCCCGCCTCGCGACCTGGCTGGCGGTGGTAGTGCTTGCCGTGGCGGGGGCGATGACCGCTCCCGTGCTGTTTGCCGGCGCCAAGGGGCCGGAAACACTGGCATTCAGTGGTCTGTTTGCCGCCGATGCGTTTGCTGCTGCCGCAAAGCTGCTGATCTATGCCGCCGCTGGCGCTTCGTTGCTGGTGGCGCCCGCCTTCTTCGAGCGGTTTCGGGCGATGCGCGCCGAGTATCCGGTGCTGGTGCTGTTCGCGGTGCTCGGCATGAGCATGATGGTCTCTGCGACCAACCTGCTCACGCTTTACATCGGGCTGGAGCTTAACTCGCTCGCCGCCTACGTCCTCGCCGCCTTCCTCAAGACGGATGACCGGTCGGCAGAAGCGGGGCTAAAGTACTTCGTGCTGGGTTCGCTCGCCAGCGGCATCCTGCTGTTCGGCATGAGCCTGACCTATGGCTTTACCGGCACGACAGACTTCGCCGGCATCGCTACCGCGTTCAAGGACGGTCTGCCTGCGGGCGGTGCCTTCGCATTGGTGTTCGTGCTGGCCGGCCTTGCCTTCAAGATCAGCGCCGTGCCGTTCCATATGTGGACGCCGGACGTCTACGAAGGCGCGCCGACCCCGGTGACCACCTTTTTTGCATCTGCTCCGAAGGTCGCGGCACTGGGCCTGACGATGATTGTCTCGCTGAAGGCATTCGGCACCCAGGCTCCGGCCTGGCAACCGATCGTGATCTTCGCCGCGCTGGCCTCGGTTTACTGGGGTGCACTGGGCGCGATCGGGCAGACCAATATCAAGCGCCTGCTGGCATATTCGTCGATCAACAACGTCGGCTTCCTGCTGATTGGGCTTGCCACAGCGACCCCGGCCGGCGCCTCTGCCATGCTGGTCTACCTTGCGATCTACGTCGCAATGACCATTGGCGGGTTTGTCGCGGTGCTCATGCTGAAGGACAGCGAGGGCAATCCGGTCGAGGCGATATCCGATCTCGCGGGCCTCTCGCGCGAGCGCAAGGTGCTCGCCGCCAGTCTTGCGGTTGTGATGTTCAGCCTTGCGGGCATTCCGCCGCTGCTGGGCTTCTGGGGCAAGCTTGTGGTGTTCCAGTCTGCGGTTCAGGCGGGGATGTTCCCGGTGGCCGTGCTGGGCGTGCTGGGCAGCGTGGTTGGCGCGTTCTATTACCTCAAGGTCGTCAAGGTCATGTACTTTGATGAGCCTGCGGGCAAGGCTCTGGGCAAGAGCGACGGGGTGCACCAGACGATTCTGGCGCTGTGCGTGCTGTTCCTCTCGCCGCTTGGCTATCTGGTGGTGAAGTGCCTGACCGCGCTGGCCGATCTTGCGGTAGCCGCGCTCTTGACGGCGGCTTGATCCACTTCGTACCCGAAACCGGCTCAACCAATGCCGATCTCGTCGCCGCTCTTGCAGCTGGTGAGGCGGTGGACGAGGGCGACTGGCTGGTGGCCGATCGTCAAAGCGCGGGGCGGGGGCGGCAGGGCCGCGCCTGGTTTGACGGATTCGGAAACTTCATGGGCTCGACCGTCGTTCGCCTGCGGGCTGGTGATCCACCAGCGCCCAGTCTGGCGCTGCTCGCCGGGCTTGCCCTGCATGAAGTCGTATCCCGTCATGTTCCACCGCCGCACCTCGCGCTGCTTAAATGGCCGAACGACCTGCTGATTGGCGGAGCGAAGCTGAGCGGCATCCTGCTGGAAGCTAGTGGCGGTGCGGTTGTTGTCGGAATCGGCGCCAATCTTGCTGTCGCGCCGGACCTGCCGGATCGGCGGACGATTGCGTTGTCCGCGTTTGGCCCGACGCCAGAGCGGGATGCGTTCGCGCAGGATCTCGCCCAGCGATTTGCCGCCGAGCTTGTCGCCTGGCGAACCTGCGGGCTTGAACCGCTGATCCGTCGCTGGAATGCCGCCGCCCATCGATTGGGCACGCCCTTGCGGGTGGGCGAACCCGGTGAACCGTCTCTGGAGGGAACATTCGCTGGTCTTTCCAGCGATGGAGCCTTGCAACTGCGGCTCGCTGACGGCACGACCCGCAGCGTGCACGCAGGCGAAGTACGCCTTGGGGCAATCGAGGAAAACGGATGCTGATCGCGATCGACAACGGCAACACCAACGTGAAATTTGCGCTGGTCGATGATGCGGGGAAGATCCTCCAGCGCTGGAGCATCGCGACCGATGCCAAGCGGACGGCTGATGAGTATGCGGTCTGGCTTGATCAGCTACTGCGCATGGAGGGTTATTCGCGCACCGATATCAGCGATGTTATCATCGCCACGGTGGTGCCGCGCGCGCTGCACAATCTGCAGGTCCTGTCGCAGAAGTACTTCGGCACCGATGCGCTGATCGCGGGCAGGCCGCCGATCGAATGGGGTATCGCGCTCAAGGTTGACGAGCCGCGCGCACTGGGCGCGGACCGGGCAGTCAACGCGATCGCGGCGCAGGCGCTTGTGCCGGGTGACAAGATCGTCATCAGCTTTGGTACCGCCACGACCTTCGATCACATTGATGCTGACGGTGCCTATCGCGGCGGCAGCATCGCCACGGGCGTCAGCCTTTCGCTCGATGCCCTCTATGAAGCTGCTGCTATGCTGCCGCGCATCGCCATTGAGCCGCCGCCCGGATCGAGCGTGATCGGCCGCGATACGGTGGGGCAGATGCAGATCGGCATTTACTGGGGTTATGTCAGCATGATCGAAGGCATGATCCGGCGGATGAAGGAAGAGATCGGGCGACCGGTAAAGGTCATCGCAACCGGCGGCCTGGCCGCGCTGTTCCAGCGCCATGCCGACCTGTTTGACCGGGTTGAACCGGAATTGACCCTGCAAGGCCTGGCCCGGCTTTACGCAACGCGATCGGATCGGTCATGAAGCCGGGCAAGGAACTGCTGTTCTGCGCGCTCGGTGGCTCGGGCGAGATTGGCATGAACGTCAATCTCTATGGCTGCGATGGCAAGTGGCTGATGGTCGATCTTGGCATGACCTTTGGCGCCGCCGAGTATCCGGGGATCGAACTGGTCTTTGCCGATCTCGATTTCATCGAGGAGCGGCGCAAGGATCTGCTGGGCGTTGTCCTGACTCACGCGCACGAGGATCATATCGGCGCCGTACCCTATTTTGCGAAGGAGCTGGGGGTTCCGCTTTATGCGACTCCGTTTACCGCGCGTCTGGTAGCGGAAAAGCTGGAAGAAGCTGGCATCCATGGCAGCGTCGATCTGCGAGTGATCGACCACCTCGATCGCTTTGAACTGGGGGCGTTCGGGATCCGCTATGTGCCGCTGGCCCATTCGATCGCAGAGGGCAACGCCCTGCTTATCGACACCCCCTATGGCCGCGTGTTTCATACCGGCGACTGGAAGCTTGATGACGAGCCATTGGTCGGAGTTCCGGCGAGTGTCGAGGAACTCACCGCAATCGGTGACGAGGGCATCCTTGCCCTGGTCTGCGATTCGACCAACGTGTTCAATCCTTCGGCCTCTGGCTCCGAAGGCGATGTCCGGCGCGCGCTGATCGAGGAAGTGAAACGCCATCCAGGAAAACGGGTGCTTGTCACCACCTTTGCATCAAACGTCGCCCGGCTTGAAACGCTGGGCGAGGTGGCGCGGGCCTCGCGGCGCCAACTGTGCGTAGCGGGCCGTTCGCTCGACCGGATCATCCGTACTGGCAAGGCTTCCGGCTACCTCAAGGACCTGCCCGACGTAATCGACTTTGACACGGCGATGGGTTTGCCGCGCGGCGAAGTGCTGATCATCGCGACCGGGGGGCAGGGCGAACCCCGCGCGGCGCTTGGCCGTATCTCGGAAGGCAACCATCCGCTTGCGCTGGAATCGGGCGATGTCGTGCTGTTCTCTAGCCGCCAGATTCCAGGCAACGAGATCGCGATTGGCCGCATCCAGAACCGGCTAGCGGCGCGGGACATCACTCTGGTGACCGACCGGCAGAGCCCGATCCACGTGTCGGGTCACCCAGGCCGGCCGGAACTGCAGGCGCTCTATGGCTGGATCCGTCCGGAAATCCTGCTGCCAGTGCATGGCGAGGTGCGGCACATGCGCGAGCAGGCGCGGTTTGGCCGTGCCTGCGGCATACCAAAAGCCGTGGCGCAGGAGAACGGCGATCTGGTTCGGCTCGCCCCCGGAAAGCCCGGCAAGATCGACGAAGTGCGGGCCGGGCGGCTCGTGCTCGATGGCGATATCATCACGCCGGCAGACGGTGAAGCGATGGTCATGCGCCGCCGCCTTGCCGCAAACGGGCTGGTGATCGTGGTGCTTGACGGCAAGGGGAGGGTTCATGTCGAAAGCATCGGCCTGCCGCTTGACGAGGACCAGGATGATTTTGTCGATGAAGCCTGCGCAGACGTTAAGGCCGCACTGACGAAGCTGAAAGGCGGGCAGAAGCACGACCGGGATGCAATGACCGAAGCCGCCCGCCTTGCCGCCCGCCGTGCAGCGCAGCGCTGGTCGGGCAAGAAGCCGCAAGTGCGGGTCATCCTGCCGGAGCATTGAAATCAATGAAGCTGACCTCGATAATCGCGATCTACTGCCTGTTCTGGGTGATGAGCGCTTTCATGGTGCTGCCTTTCGGGGTTCGCACCCATGACGAGGCCGGGATTCCAAAGATCCCCGGACAGGCCGAAAGCGCCCCGGCGCACTTCCAGCCAGGCAAGATCGCGAAGCGGGCTACCGTTCTCGCCCTGGTGCTGTTCGGGCTGTACTACGCAAATTACACTTTCGGGTGGATCACCCCGGCGATGCTGGATTTCACCGGCGGGCCGCCGAACTACGACGGCTCGCGCAACTAGGAGCGAAGCCGTTCGATCGACTGAGCCAGTGCGACGTAAAGCTTGCCCATGTCAGAGGACAGCACGGTAACCCCTAGCGCATGGCCGTCGCGGGTCGACAGCAATTGGCGCAGCATCGCCTCGAAATCGTGAATGTAGCGGCTGACGTGGTCGCGGAAGGCTGCGTCGCTCTCGTAAAGTTGGACCACGGCCTTTGCTTCCGGAGCTTCAAGCAACCTGACTGCGCGGCGCGTGAAGATCCCGCGATCGCCCTTCAGATAGGCGGCCCAGGCGGTATCGGTCACCTCAGCATCCATAGCCCGGGCGATGTCCACAGCGTTGGAATTGAGCGCTTCGGTGATCAGGGCTACCCGGCGGGCAAAATCGTTGTCGACCTGCTCCTCGGCCCGCTGGCGCGCATGGGCGACCCGCCGTTCAAGATGACCAGTCAGTTCGTTGACCTTGGCTAGCTGGTCGCGCAGTTGCACCGCCGCCTCGCGGCTGACCCCGGCAGCGTGCGCGGCCGCCTGCTCGAGTTGACCCGCCACTTCCGCGGTCCTTTGCCGCACGGCACGTTCGATCGCGCTGGCGCTTTCCTCGCCAAGCCGGGCAGCCAAAGCGGAAAGTGCCGCGGCGCTTTCGCCCTCGATCCCGGCTACCGCGGTTCGGCTCGCTTCGGTCAGATCCTCGATGGCGCGTTGCAGCGCCGACTGGGCGGCCTCGGACTGGGCGAGGGTTTCGTCCCGTACAGCCTGAAGCGAGGTCCGAAGGCTCGCAATGGTTTCGGCCTGGGCCGTGCCCTGGGCAGCAAGGCTGGCATGGAGTTCTTCCAGCTCGCACCGCGACGTGCGCAAGGATTCATTGCCGCGATCGACGTGACTACTCAGCGATGCACCGGCTGCCTCAGCAGCACTGACACTTGCGAGCAGGCTATCGGCGCGGCGTTCAAGGTCAGCCAGCTTGCTTTCACCTTGTCCAATCGCTTGCGGAAGCTCCGTCGATGAATGCCGGGCGCTCGCCTGGATAAGCTCAAGCAGGCGCACACTGTCATCGGTCAGCTTGGCAACTGCTGCATCGGTGCCGTTCAGCGCCTCCCGGCTGCGGGCCAGTTTCGCACCAAGCGCCTCTAGACTGGCTGCAATGCGTTCTTCCGCCTCGCTGCCAAGCTGCGATGCCGCATCGAGATGTCGCGCCACATCAGCCAGGCGTGCCGCAGTAGCATCGCTAAGCGCGGCCATCCGGAGCGTCTGTTCCTCATGCCCGGTGCGGCGTTCGGAAATCAGTGCGTCCAGTTCGCTCATGCGCGCTGCGAGGGCTTCGGAAAACTCGGTCTGGCTTGCTTCAAGTTCGACGCGCCGACGTTCCAGTTCGGAGGCGAACTGGTGATCGCGTTCAGCCATGTACTCGCGCACCTCTGCTGCTTCGTCCTGAAGGGCCTCCAGCCGTTTGTGCGCGGATTCAATCGCATGCGTGTCCATTGTCGCCAAATCCGAGATTGCCTTGGCGAGGTCGGTTTCGAGCCGCCTGACGGCCAGTGCCCAGGCTTCAAGCGCGGCTTCCTCGCCGTCTCGTAGCGCGCGGGACATCGCCGCGCTTTCATCGCGCAGCGCGCCCAGTCTGGCACGCAGCGAGGTGAGGCTTGCAGCCTCCTGTTCATCCAGCGCGACGCGGCTCGCGTCCAGCTCGTCGGAAAGGGCGCTGGCCCTGGTGCGGATGGCGGTCAGGGCTTCGATCTCATGCCCGTCAAGCTGGGCGCGGAATTCCTCGCTGCGGGCGTTGAGTGCCGCAAAGCGCTGCCCGGCGACCGTGTCGAGCTGTTCGGTCTGCTTCGTGAAACCCTCCAGCGTTTCCTCGACGATGCCCCGCAAGGCAATCACCTGCCGCTCGCTTGCCTGCCCGAACTGGTTGAGGCGGTTGAATCCGCTGATCATGTCCTCAAGCTGCGCCTGAGCCGTGCGGCCCGCCGCACCGATATTGTTGGTCACGTCCTTTGCCGAACTGGCGATCACCGGTAACTGACCGCGCAGGCGCTCCATGTTTTCAAGGGCGGCGGAACTGACAGTTCCGATCGTGTCGAGCCGTGAGCCATTGTCGCGGATCAGTTCGGCGAGGCGATCGGCATTCTGGCTGATTCGCTCGGTCGCGACGCGGCCCAGCGATTCGAGATCGCGAGTTTGCGAGGCAAGGAATTCGCGCGCGAGGCTAAGCTCTCGATTCATGGTGGTCAGCCGTGATTCAAGCCGGGCGGATTCGTCGCTCAGCAATCGCGCGGTGTCGCCAAACCGCTTTGCTTCGCGGCGGCTGTTGCGCATCGCCAGCAACCAGGCGACCGCGATCAGGATCACCGGAATCGACCAGTCGCGGATCCACCCGCTCCATTCCGCAGGAGTCCCGCCGTCCAGCATGACAGGGTGAGCCTGCACGAACAGGATGGTCCAGGCCAGTACCGCCAGGCCCGCCACAATGGCGGCAGCTATGGCGGGCCATCGTGTGATTTCAGCCGGAGCGGCATCCTCCATCCATTCGGAGCTTTCGTATCCAGGCTCGACGGGGCGCGCGTCGCGCAGGGCGTCAGGCGCTGAATCGCTAGCGGAGGGATCGATCGGGACGATACGCGAATTGCCGGTCATCCGCTGCGTTTACCATGATCGGGGCCGCATTAAACCGTGTTTAACCAGATCGGCCTATCGACTGTGCCATGGCATACGAAGCTGGAGCCCTTGATGCGACCCTTGCCGCTGCTGCTGGCGAGGATTCAGCACTGTTTGCCGAACTGCGGCAGGCATTTGCCGAAAGCCTTGCCCGGCAGGTTGATCTGCTGCGCCGGTCGCGTTGCGATGGCAACTGGCAGATGGCGGCTCTGCGTCTCAAAGGGCTGGCTGCAAGCTTTCATGCCGACCAGTTGATCGTTCTGGCCGATGAGGCGCTTGAGGCGGCTCCTGGCGAACCTGCTGTCGTGCGGCGCTTGCAGGCATTTCTGGACGACTTCGCGCGCGGCTGACTGCCAGTCGGGGTTGCACCTCGTGCGGACATCCCTACATTGCGCGCTTCCCTGATTAGCGCGGAGAAAGACGCTGCGGGTCGCCCTGTTGACCATGCTGGAACCTGCTTCCCAAGGCAGCACGATGCCGCGTGCGGCCTTGCGCGTTGGCGGGCTCAGCATCGGGCGCCAGCAACTAGGCCTGGCGCTGGCGCTTGAGTGCGAGCGGGTGGTGTGCATCGCGGGCGGCGTAAGTCCCGCGATTATCGACCTTCAGCACGCTGCCGAGGGGGCAGGGGCGCAGTTCCATATCATTTCGAATGCTCGCGCGTTGGTTGGTCTGGTCACAGCCGGAGACGAACTGATCGTGCTGGGCGATGGTCTGTTCACTTCCGCCCAGGCCGCGATCGATCTTCTGGCGCAGGGCCAGGCAGTGCTTGTCCAGCCGATCGAGCAGGGCCTGGCGGCAGGGTTTGAACGGATCGATATCAATCATGCCTCCGCAGCGGCGCTGCGGATTCCGGGTCGGCTCGTCGAGCCGCTAGGCGAACTTCCGCCCGATTGCGATGCGCTGTCCGCCCTGCAGCGGATTGCCCTTCAGGCCGGGATTCGGCAGCGGACCATTCCGCCGCTGGCGGATGGGAAACTTTTCTGGGCCATGATCCGGAGCGAAGATGAGGCGCACGCGCTCGAACCCCTGTGGATTCGTCAGCGCACGAGCGAGGACGGCCCGCTTGGACCGGCGCGGATGCTTGCCCGCTTTGCGGTGCGCGGGCTTGGTCCGGCACTGCTTCATTCGGGCAGCGGGGGACGGGTGATCGCTGCCGCAGCCGCCGTTTCGGCCCTGATCGCGCTGGTTGCGGGCTGGTTCGACCTGGCCGCACTGGGCCTTGGTATCTGCGCGCTTGGCTGGGTTCTGCGCGAGGCGGCGGCACTGTTGGCGCGGGTTGAGGCCGACCATGCGCCCGTGCGTCGCGGTGTGGATAGCCGCGCTGCCTATGGCTGGCTGCTCGACGCGGTGATGGTTTTGCTGATGGGCTGGGGGATGCAAGATCATGCCGTGCACACGGCCTGGGAGCGGTTTTTCCCGCCGTTGATGCTGGTAGGCTTGCTGCGCCTCCTGCCCCGCGCACTGGGCGGAAGGTGGCGGGCGTGGTCGGAGGACAGGGCCTTGCTGGGCGCCGGGCTGGCTGCGGCGCTGCTGTCCGGGTTTGGCGGACTTGCCGTGCACGTTGCCGCCGTACTCGTGCTGATGGCGGGAATTATCATTCCTCGCGGTGAGAAGCGGATAACGCGCCTTTAACCACCCCGCGCTAAGGCAGTGACCATGAATGACAGTGCTGCCCCAGTCGTGACCGGTGAGACGGTGGAAGCCGTGATGCGCGTCGAGCTTGCTCATGGTGACGCCCTGGTCGGGACCATCGCGCCGATCCTGCGTCATCTTCTGGCCAATGACGAGCATTCGGTGTTCTCGGACGAGATCATTGCGCGAGTGCGGGGGATGTTGAGCGATCTGGCTGTCCAGTTGCTCGATGCCCAGGCCGAGGCTGCGGGTGTTCCCGAAGCACGGGACCATGCGCAGGATCTGGTGGAGGCGCTGGTTGGCGGTTTTGTCGGTCATGCGGGCTTCCTGGCCCATGTCCATGCATTGGCGCTGGAATGGCAACTGACGGAGCGATTGCAGGCCCGTCTCGCCGTCGATCCGGTGCTTTCGCCGCTGCTTCAGGCGCTCATCGCTTCATCGGACGCGCCGACGGCAGCCACGGCCGTGGCGCTGCTGGCCGCGCAGGCGCGCTTTGCCCAGGCGCAGCGCCGGATGCAGCTGCCAATCTGTGAACTCCCAGGCGATCTGGTCCATGCGGCCCTGCTGACGCTACGCGGCTTTGCTGCGGAGGACGAGGTCAGCCAGGCTGCCGCCGCTGGCGCTGAGGCTGCGATCCGTGCCCGCTACGACGAGAGCCGCAACCGGCTCGGGCTGATGACCCGACTGGTTGCCGGAATGGGGGGCGGCGCCAGTGCTGCCCTGTCGGTGACGCATGCGGGTGCTGGGCTGTTTCTGACGGCGTTGGGGCTGGCCTCGGGTCAGGATCGCGACATGGCGATTCTGGCGACCAACGAAGGGCAGCTTGCGCGCCTGGCCTTGGCACTGCGGGCTTCGGGGCTCAAGCATGCGGCAATCGAGGAGCAGTTTGCGGCGCTTCATCCCGATGTGTCGCTGCCCGAAGGTTTCGAGCAACTCGGATCAGACCGCGCCGCGGCTCTGCTGGCGCTCTCGTCTGTCTATCCGGGCGTCTGATCGATGAGTGCGGGCAGCCCCATCCTGGCGGAGGCCCGGGTCGATTCAACCGGCTGCCTGGTTGCCGCGGATGAGCCGCTGGCCGGATTGCAGTTGCGCTGCGGCGGGACGATTCCCGGGACTATCGCCATTCCCGCACTGCTGGAACTGGTCCGCAAAGTCCGTGCTTTCGAGCTGAAGCTGGCTCGCCTGATCCGTGCCAGTGACGGAAGCGAGGCTGTTACCGCCTGGGTTTCGGTGGAACCTGACGGCGCGGGTGGTTGCAGAATCACGGTGCAGAACTGGCAAACCGCTCCACTGCCGCCCGAGGACGTCGCTGCGGTTGCCGCGCATCGAACGGCAATCGACCGGACTGTCGCCGAGTTGGTCGCCCGGCTCGATGCGCAGCAGGGGGTGCTTTCGGTCGAGAGCGACGCGCCGGATCTTGCAGAACTCGTAACCGCCATGCGAACCGGGATGGGCAAGCCCTGGACTGACTTCGTGAGCGTGGAAGGAAGCGACCATCATCAGCCGCTGCACTGGCGATTGCTTGATGGCGCCAATCTCACCATCCCGGGATCCCGGAGGCGGTGGCGCGCTGCCGTGTTGCCCCAGGACGTGCCCGCAGGACCGCCCGCCGGTTTCGAACTCTGCCTGACCGCCGACACTCCGCTAGCGCCGCCGCCACCACCGCCTCCGCCGCAAACGGTGAATGGCATGCCCAGCAATCCACCCGGGCTGGTCGGCCGCGACATTGCGCCGGTCCTGCGCCAGCCGATCGCCAGAATCATCGCCAATGCCGAGACGATCCGGACCCGGATGGCGGGTCCCCTGGCCGAGGAGTACAGCCAGTACGCGGCTGATATTGCGGCAGCGGGGCAGCACCTGCTGTCGCTCGTTGAGGATCTGGCCGATCTCGAAGTGGTCGAGGCGGAGGACTTCAATACCGCTCCGGACCGGATCGACCTGGCCGACGTTGCACGCCGCGCTGCGGGAATTCTCGGGGTGCGTGCGCAGGAACGCGGGATCACGATCGATGCGCCCAAGTTGGGTGAGCATTTGCCAGCGATTGCCGAATTTCGCCGTGTGCTCCAGGTACTGCTTAATCTGGTGGGCAACGCGATCCGCTATTCGCCGGATAATTCGCAGATATGGCTTCGCCTGGAGGATGCTGGCACCCGCGCCCGCGTCGTCGTCGCCGATCAGGGGCCAGGTCTTGGTGCAGAGCAGCAGGCGAAGCTGTTCGAAAAGTTTGAACGGCTTGGCCGAAGCGACGAGACGGGTTCCGGGCTCGGGCTCTATATCTCGCGCCGCCTTGCGCGGGCCATGGGCGGCGATCTGACGGTTGAAAGCGCGCCCGGGCAGGGCGCTCGCTTCAACCTTGACGTACCCGCCGATCTGCTTGCCTCAGCTCCGACGACCGCGCAACAGAAGCAGCACGATCGCCCGGACGCCAGCGAGGGTTAGTCTGTTTATCGCCCGCTTGAGCAAGGCGCCGTAGACAGGCTGCGCGCGGAAAGGGCTACCGTGTTCCCCCCGGGGAGCCGCTTGATGCGGACTCGCCCGGGCGGAACATCTCCGATTGCTCAGCGCTCGTCGATCGACACGTAATCGCGGTGGGTCGGTCCGGTGTAGAGCTGGCGCGGGCGCCCGATCTTCTGGTTGGGATCAGAGATCATCTCGTTCCACTGCGCCACCCAGCCGACGGTGCGGGCAAGCGCGAACAGAACGGTGAACATGGTGGTCGGGAAGCCGATCGCCGACAGGATGATGCCCGAGTAGAAGTCGACGTTCGGGAACAGCTTCTTCTCGATGAAGTAGGGATCGCTCAGCGCGAGCTCTTCCAGACGCAGCGCGGTTTCGAACAGGGGATCATCAACCTTCAGCGCGTCGAACACTTCACGCACGGTTGACTGCATGACAGTCGCGCGCGGGTCGTAGTTCTTGTAGACGCGGTGACCGAAGCCCATCAGGCGGAACGGATCGTTCTTGTCCTTGGCGCGCGCGATGTACTCAGGGATCTTGTCGGGCGTGCCGATTTCCTTGAGCATATTGAGCGCGGCCTCGTTGGCGCCGCCGTGGGCCGGGCCCCACAGGCAGGCGATGCCCGCCGCGATGCAGGCGAACGGGTTGGCGCCAGAGGAACCGGCAAGCCGCACGGTCGACGTCGAGGCGTTCTGCTCGTGGTCGGCATGCAGGATGAAGATGCGGTCCATCGCGCGTTCGACTGCCGGGTGCACCTCGTACTTCTCGGCCGGAACGCCAAAGGTCATACGCAGGAAGTTTCCGGTATAGCTCAGCGAATTGTCCGGATAGACGAACGGCTGACCGACCGAATACTTGTAAGCCATCGCCGCGATTGTCGGCATCTTGGCGATCAGGCGGTGGCTGCTGATCTTGCGGTGCACCGGATCGGAGATATCGGTGCTGTCATGGTAGAACGCCGAAAGCGCGCCGACTACGCCGCACATGATCGCCATCGGGTGCGCATCGCGGCGGAAGCCGCGATAGAAGGTGGCCAGCTGCTCATGCAGCATGGTGTGGCGGGTGATCGTGGTTTCGAATGCGGCCAGCTCGGCCTTGCTCGGCAGTTCGCCGTTAAGCAGCAGGTAGGAGACTTCCATGAACGAGGAATGCTCGGCCAGCTGGCCGATAGGGTAGCCGCGGTGCAGCAGCACGCCCTCATCGCCATCGATATAGGTCAGCGCGCTTTCGCAGCTGGCAGTGGAAGTGAAGCCGGGGTCGAAGGTAAACATCCCTGTCTGGCCGTAGAGCTTGCGGATATCGACCACGTCCGGGCCAACGCTGCCCGAAAGGACCGGATAGTCGAATTCACCGTTGCCGGTGTTCAGTTTAACGTCGCCCACCTGTCTACCTCCTCAAATCTGCTCTGCCGCAGCTGCCTGTTCGGCAATCCGCGCCAAACTCTCGTCCCGTCCAAGCAGGACAAGAACATCGAAAATACCCGGGGAAGTGGTTTGCCCGGTTAGCGCAGCCCTAAGGGGTTGCGCAAGCTTGCCGAGGCCAAGCCCCAACTCTCCCGCCATGGCCTTTAGCTCGGCTTCCAGCGCCTCGGCGCTCCAGTCAGCCGATCCGCCCAGACGCCTCTGCACCTGCGCGAGCAGGCCGCGCGCATCGTCTGTCAGCAGTGCTTCGGCCTTGGCGTCCACTGCCAGCGGACGTTGCGCGAACAGGAAGGCTGCGCCACCGGCCAGTTCGTTCAGGTCCTTGGCCCGGACTTTCAGGAACGGCATGGCCTGTTCGAGCAAGGTGGAGTCGCCAGCGCCTTCGATGCGGGTAGCCACGAGGGCAGCAAGCCGCGCATCCTCCGCTTCGCGCAGGTAGTGACCGTTGAGATTCTGCAGCTTGGCAAGGTCGAAGCGCGAGGGGCTCTTCCCGACATGGCCGATGTCGAACCATTCGACTGCCTGGTCGCGGGCGATGATTTCGTCATCGCCATGGCCCCAGCCGAGCCGCAGCAGATAGTTGAACAGCGCCTCGGGCAGAATTCCCAGTTCATCCCGATAGGAATCGACCCCCAGCGCGCCGTGGCGCTTGGACAGCTTGGCGCCGTCCGCGCCGTGGATCAGCGGGACGTGGGCATAGACCGGATCGGCCCAGCCACCCTCGATCGCGTGCATCGCGCGGATGATCACCAGCTGGCGGAACGCGTTGTTGAGATGATCATCGCCCCGGATCACATGGGTTACGCCCATGTCGTGATCGTCCACCACCACGGCAAGCATATAGGTCGGCGTGCCGTCCGAACGCAGCAGGACAAAGTCGTCCAGTTCGGCATTGGCAACGGTTACCTGGCCCTGGACCTGGTCCTCGATCACCGTTTCGCCTTCACGCGGAGCCTTGATCCGCACGACGTAGGGCTGGCCTTCCGGCCAGGTGGAGGAATCGGCATCGCGCCATTCGCTCTCGATCCGGAAAGGGCGGCGCTCGGCCTGCGCCTTTTCGCGCCGGGCCGTCAGTTCTTCCGGGGTCAGATAACAGCGATAGGCATGGCCCGCCTGCAGCAACTGGTGGGCTACCTGGGCATGCCGATCGGAGCGCGAGAACTGGAACACCGCTGGCTCGTCGCCTGCCAGGCCAAGCCATTCCAGCCCGTCGAAAATCGCGCCGATCGCAGCCTCGGTCGAGCGGGCCCGGTCGGTATCCTCGATCCTTAGCAGATACTTGCCGCCATGGTGGCGGGCATAGAGCCAGTTGAACAGCGCGGTTCGCGCGCCGCCGATATGGAGGAAACCGGTTGGCGAGGGGGCGAAGCGGGTGACGACGCCGCGGCCCTCGGCCACTGCCCCGTTGCCTGCGCTTGCGCTTGCCATTGCCCGTTCCTTCCTGTCTTGTCGCGCCATGGCCAGCGTGGTCCCGCCCGACGTGCCGATCGATAGCCCAGCGCCGCTGGGCGCTGCACTGCAACATGGCCATTGGCGCAAGCGCGCGGACTTGTCCAGCGGCCTTGCAAGCGTAGAACATTTCCTCGAAACGGCAGGCTTCGACCGGGCCCCGTGGCTGGTTGCCGCCTTCGCTAGCGGGATCGCTGCCTGGTTCGCGCTTCCCGACCCCGGTGATTGGCTGGCCCTGATGGCCGTGGGAATCGCAATCGCCATTACTGCACTTGCCCTGATGAGGCGGGAAGGGCGGTATCCATACCTGCGCCAGGCGCTTGTTTTCGTATCTCTGGCGGTGACGGCAGGATGCGGCGTCGCCTGGAGCAAGTCGGCGCTGGTCGGTACGGGCGGAATCGCCAGGCCGCTGGTCACGACACTCGAAGGGCGCCTGCTTGAGCGTGACGAGCAGCCGGCCCAGCACCGCGTGCGCCTGCTTCTGGCGACCCGCGAACCGGGGACGGGCCGGGCTATCAGGGTGCGGGTCAATCTCGATTTGGACGGCGACAGGCCGGAACTGGCCGAGGGAGCAGTGCTGCGCATGCGGGTACGCCTTGTCCCGCCCGCACCACCGATGCTGCCGGGCGGCTATGACTTCGCCCGCGCCGCATGGTTCCAGGGGATTGCCGCCACGGGCAGTGTTCTCGGCAAGGTCGAAGTGCGCGAAGCGGGGGACGGTGGTGGCTGGCTGGCACAGGCCCAGCGGCGCCTCTCCCAGCACGTGCGCTCCAGGCTTGACGGTTCGCCCGGGACGATCGCTGCCGCGTTCGCGAGCGGCGACCGCGGCGCGATTGCGGAGGCCGACGAGGAAGCGATGCGCAATTCCGGTCTGACCCACCTGCTTTCGATCAGCGGGCTGCACGTCAGCGCAGTAATCGCTGCGGCCTATTTTCTGGCAATGAAGCTGCTGGCGGCTTGGCCGTGGCTCGCCCTGCGCGTCCGCGTGCCATTGCTGGCGGCAAGTTGCGGTGCGTTGACCGGGATCGGCTACACCTTGCTGACCGGCGCCGAGGTGCCCACGATTCGTTCGTGTGTTGCGGCTTTGCTGGTGCTGGGTGCCATGGCGATCGGCCGCGAACCGCTGAGCCTGCGAATGGTGGCCGTGGCGGCGCTGATCGTGCTTCTGCTGTGGCCCGAAGCCCTGGCCGGGCCGAGCTTTCAGATGAGCTTTGCCGCGGTCATTGCGATCGTGGCGTTGCACGGGGCGGGGCCGCTGCGCCGCTTCACTGCGCCGCGCGAGGAGCCATGGTGGGCGAAAGGATTGCGGCAGACTGGGATGCTGCTGCTGACAGGCATCGTGATCGAACTGGCCCTGATGCCGATCGGCTTGTTCCACTTCCACCGCGCCGGGGTCTATGGCGCCCTCGCGAACGTCATCGCGATCCCGCTTACCACTTTCATCTCCATGCCGCTTATCGCCCTGGCATTGCTGGCCGACATTGCCGGAGCCGGTGCGCCGTTCTGGTGGCTGGCGGGCCTCTCGCTCGAAGGGCTGCTCGCCCTGGCGCACTGGACGGCGGCCATGCCGGGCGCTGTAACGAGCCTGCCGTCGATGGGGCGTGGAGCTTTCGCGCTGTTCATAGCCGGAGGGCTGTGGCTGGCGCTGTGGCAGGGCAGGGTGCGGCTGTGGGGGCTGGCACCGGCCGCGCTCGGGCTCGCGCTGCTGGGCGGTGTGCGGGCGCCCGACGTGCTGGTTTCCGGGGATGGGCGCCATGTCGGCATAACCGGTGCGGGCAAGGAACTGCTCGTTCTGCGTGAGACCCGCTCAAGCTTCGCGCGTGACAACCTGACCGAACTGGCCGGGATGGCGGGCGAGACCCGGGCTCTCGCCGACTGGCCGAACGCGCGCTGCAATGCCGACTTCTGCGCGGTGTCGCTTGAGCGCGGCGGTCGGACGTGGCGTTTCCTGATCGCGCGTGGCAAGGATCTGGTTGAGGAACGGGCGCTGGCTGCGGCTTGCGAACGGGTCGATGTGGTCATCGCCGAACGCCGTCTGCCGGGTTCGTGCCGGCCTCGCTGGATCAAGGCCGACCGGGCGATGCTGGCCCGGACCGGCGGACTGTCATTCGACCTTGCCGATCAGACTGTCCGGACCGTGGCCCAGGAGCAGGGCGCACATGGCTGGTGGCGCCCCGCTGTCCGGTCACCCCGCCGCGAAGACAACGCCGCAAGGGTGCCGCCCGACCCTCAGTGATAGCGGCGCAGCAGCCCCGCAAGCTTGCCCTGAACCACCACTTCGCGCGGATCGTAGATCTGCGGTTCGTAGGCGGAGTTGGCAGGATCGAGGCGAACCCGCCCGTTCTCGCGGCGCAGGTACTTGAGAGTTGCTTCCTCGCCCCGGACCAGCGCGACAACGATCTCCCCGTCGCGCGCACTGTCGGTGCGGCGGATCAGGGCGTAATCGCCGTCGAGAATCCCGGCCTCGATCATCGAATCGCCGGAAACCTCGAGCGCGTAGTGTTCGCCCGCGCCGAGCAGCGCGGCGGGGACGGGCAGGGTGGCCGAGGTTTCCAGCGCCTCGATCGGCACGCCCGCGGCAATCCGGCCGTGAAGCGGAATTTCGATCACGTCGTTTGCCGGAGCAGGCTTCGCCTCGGGCGGGCGGATCACAGCGGCGGCAGCAGCGTTGGCATTGGCGGCAGCCAGCGGCGGCGCCTTGCTGTTCACGTCCTCCGGCTGACGCAGGACTTCGAGCGCGCGCGCACGGTTGGGCAGGCGGCGGATGAAGCCACGTTCCTCCAGCGCGGAGATCAGGCGATGGACGCCCGACTTCGACTTAAGATCCAGCGCCTCCTTCATTTCCTCGAACGAGGGGGAAACGCCAGTCTCTTCCAGGCGTGCCTGGATAAAGCGGATCAGTTCGTGCTGCTTGCGGGTCAGCATGCGCATCACTCCGTGGGAGCGGGCAGGGTCAATGTTCCTGCGCCGTTCAGTGAACGAATACGGAACAATTAAGCAACTTCCCGAATCGCGTCAAGCAATTCCGCCATTTTCGAGCAAATAGACGGTCACAGCCTCGCCTCTGGTAATTGCGGGCGCGTTCGCGGCGCGGTCGATCAGGCAATTGCTGGCGGCAAGTGCGGCGAGGGCGCCGCTATCCTGGTTGGTGCGGGGCGTTACCCGTTCCCCGTCCCATGCCGCGCGCAGAAACTCGCGCCGGGTCCCACCTGCGGGCAGATCATCAGCCGCAACCGCGCGGATCGACCGGGGCAGCGGTGCGCCCGATCCTGACAGGGTGCGCAGCAACGGGAGGAGGAACAGATAGGCGGTGACATGGCTGGAGACCGGATTGCCGGGCAGGCCGATGGCGAGTTGCCGTCCCTTGCGGGCAACCAGCACCGGTTTGCCCGGCTTGACCGCCACTTTCCAGAAATCGAGTTCGGCACCCCAGGCCGCGAGCGCCGGGCGGATCAGATCGTGGTCGCCCACCGAAGCGCCCCCGGTGGTCACCACGACATCCGCGCCTTCGGCCCGCTCGAGCGCCTCGGTCAAGGCGTCAAGCCGGTCTGGAACCGGGCCGATCCGCTCGACCGTGCAGGGCAGGGCGGCCTCGATCTGCGCGGCGATCATCGCGCCGTTGCTGGCGGGGATCTGATGGGCCCCGCAGGCGGCGGGATCGGCGGAGAGTTCATCACCGCTGTCGATTACAACCACGCGCGGCCTGCGGCGGACCGCGACATGACTGTGCCCCGCGCCCAGCGCGAGAGCGATCTGGGCGGGGCCGAGCCGCCGGCCGGCATCCAGCAGGGATACGCCCCGTTCGAAATCGCGGCCCGTGCGGCGGATGTGCCTACCGGGCGGTTGTGGCGGGGTGCCGGTCAGCACCAGCGATTCGCCATCGCGCGCGGTGTCTTCCTGCAGCAGCACCATGTCGGCGCCAGCGGGCATCAGTGCGCCGGTGGCGATTCGCACGGCTTTGCCCGGCAAGACTTCACCCGCGAAGGGATGGCCGCAGGCGCTTTCCCCGATCACCCGCCACGGACCCGGCAGGTCCGCAGCGCGCACGGCATAGCCGTCCATCGCGGACAGGTCGGCGGGGGGCTGGGTGCGCCGGGCGACGAGCGGTTCGGCAAGATAGCGGCCCAAAGCCTCGGCCACCGGCACGCGCTCTAGCGGCAGCGGCACGGCCAGCGCGAGCAGTCGGGCCTGGGCTTCATCGAGGGGCAGCAGCGCCATCAGGCGCCGGCCTTCCAGTCACCCGACTTGCCGCCGCGCTTCTCGATCAGCCGCACGCCCTCGATCGTCATCCCCTTGTCGATCGCCTTGGCCATGTCATAGACCGTCAGCAGCGCCACCGAGACTGCGGTGAGCGCTTCCATTTCCACTCCGGTGCGCCCGGTGAGCGCGGCGGTGGCCGTGGCCCGCACCGCGCCCGCTTCCACCGTGAAGTCCAGCGTTACCGCGTCGAGTGCGAGGGGATGGCACAGCGGGATCAGCTCGGCGGTTTTCTTGGCGGCCATGATCCCCGCGATCCGGGCAGCGGCGAGGACGTCGCCCTTGGGCACGGCGCCATCGCGGATCGCTTCGAGCGCGGCCGCCGACATCCGGATCCGGCCCTCGGCAATCGCCACCCGCTGCGTCTGGGCCTTGCCGCCGACATCGACCATCCGCGCCTTGCCCTGCGAATCGAGATGGGTGAGCTTGTTCATCTTGAGCCCCTGTGGCGGAGGGGGGGACGGTGTCCGGGAAGGGCGCGGCAGGCAGCAGGGCAACGGGCTGGCGGGTCAGGTCCATAGCCGCTGCATGACAGAATTGCACACGGTAGGACAGTCTGCCGCTCCTCAGCCTTCCAGCAGAGCCCGCGTCGCGGCGGCGACATCGGCCTGGCGCATCAGGCTTTCGCCGACCAGGAAGGTTCGCGCGCCGCAGGCGGAAAGGCGGATCAGATCGGCGTGGCTATTGATCCCGCTTTCGCTGACCAGCAGCGTGCCTTCCGGCGCCAGCGGAGCGAGCCGCTCGGTCGTGCCGATGTCGGTGACGAAGCGCTTGAGATCGCGGTTGTTGACCCCGATCAGGCGGCTGGTGAGGCGCGCCGCGCGCTCCATTTCCGCCTCGTTGTGGACTTCGACCAGCACGTCCATGCCGCGTTCGCGCGCGGCGGCCTCGATCTCGGCCATCGCGCCGTCGTCCAGCGCGGCGACGATGATCAGGATCGCGTCGGCGCCGATCGCGCGGGCCTCGGCCACCTGCCAGGGATCGACCATGAAGTCCTTGCGCAGCACCGGCAGGGCGCAGGCCGCGCGGGCGGCGACAAGGTAGTCCTCATGCCCCTGGAAATAGGGCGCGTCGGTCAGCACGGAAAGGCAGGCCGCGCCGCCCGCTTCGTAAGCGGCGGCGTGGGCCGGGGGATCGAAATCGGGCCGGATCAGACCCTTGGAAGGGCTGGCCTTCTTGATTTCGGCAATCAGGGCAAAGCCGTTCGCGGCACGGGTGCGAAGCGCCGCCTCGAACCCGCGCGGCGGCGTCTGTTCGGCGGCGCGGGCGTCAAGCTGGGCCAGGCTGGCGAGCGGCTTGCGCGCGGCGACTTCGAGGCGCTTGGTGTCGCAGATTTCGGTGAGCTTATCCATCTGGGTCCCTTACCCGTTGCCAGCTTCCCCCTAGCCGTTCGACACGAACGGAAACTGGGCGGAATTACGAAGTCGTCTCGATCCAGCAGTCCAGCAGTGCCTTGGCGAGGCCCTTGTCGAGCGCTTCGGCCGCTTCCTCGACGCCTTCCAGCCAGTCGTCCACCTGCTCTGCCACCAGCAGCGCGGCGGCTGAATTGAGCAGGACGGCATCGCGGTAGGCCCCGCCTTCGCCGTCCAGCAGGCGGCGCAGCGCGGCGGCGTTGAACTCGGCATCGCCGCCGCGAATGTCGTCCAGCGGGTGCGGGGCCAGCCCTGCGCGGTCCGGGGTGATTTCGCTGCCGATCCCGGTCAGGCCGATGCTGGCCATATAGCTGGTCCCGGCGATCGACAGTTCATCCAGCCCTTCGGCGCCCGAAACGATCAGCGCCGCCTCGGTATCGAGCAGGTTCATCGCGTCACGGTAGAGGGCGATCAGCGAGGGGTGCGAGACGCCCACCAGCTGGCGGCGCACGCTGGCCGGGTTGGCGAGCGGGCCGCACAGGTTGAAGATCGTCCGCCGCCCCAGCGCCTTGCGGATCGGCCCGATCCGGGCGAGCGCGGGATGGTGCGCCTGGGCGAACAGGAACGCGATGCCAAGGTCGGGCAGGGTCTGCTCGGCCAGATCGGAAGCACGGGCAAGGTTAAGCCCCAGCGCCTCCAGTGTATCGGCGCCTCCGGCCTTGCTCGATGCGGCGCGGTTGCCGTGCTTGGCCACCGGCACGTCGCAGGCGGCAACCACCAGCGCAACGGCGGTCGACACGTTGAGGCTGTGCTGCCCGTCG
Source organism: Novosphingobium sp. (assembly GCA_016719755.1). Taxonomy (GTDB): domain Bacteria; phylum Pseudomonadota; class Alphaproteobacteria; order Sphingomonadales; family Sphingomonadaceae; genus Novosphingobium. Next base: position 452,422 of record JADJYM010000015.1, read on the forward strand.
CCGCCGGTACCGCAGACGTCGATGGCGCCTGCTGGCGCGGTAATGCACTTCATCCGCGCCCGCATCGCGCGGACCGCGCCGGCCAGTTCCTGCGCGGTTTCGCCGCGATCGGCCATCTCGACCAGGGTGGCGGCGATCTGCTCGTCGTCCATCGCGCCGTCGAGCATCCGGCCGAACAGGGCCTCGGATTCGTCCATCCGCAGGGTCATGCGATCTCGCGCGCCTCGATCCCGCAGATTCGCAGGAAGTTGGCCAGCATGGCGTGGCCGTGCTGGGTGGCGATGGATTCGGGATGGAACTGGACGCCGTGGATCGGCAGCTCCCGGTGGCGGAAGCCCATCACGTGGCCGTCATCAGACGTGCAGTTGACCACCAGCCCTTCGGGTACGTCATCGACGATCAGCGAGTGATAGCGCGTGGCAAGGAACGGCGAGGGCAGACCGGCGAACAGGCCGGTGCCATCGTGGGTCACGGTCGAGGTCTTGCCGTGCATCAGGCCGCCGCGCACCACCTTGCCGCCGAAATACTGGCCGATCGACTGGTGGCCCAGGCACACGCCAAGCAGCGGCAGCTTCGCGTCCGCACAGGCGCCAACCAGGTCGAGACTGATTCCCGCCTCGTTCGGAGTGCAAGGGCCGGGCGAGATCAGGAAGCCCCTGGCTCCGCTCGACACGGCCTGTCCGGCAGAGATCGCATCGTTGCGCACGACCTCCACTTCGGCGCCCAGTTCCATCAGGTAATGGACCAGGTTCCAGGTGAAACTGTCGTAATTGTCGATGACGAGGATGTCGGGCATGGCCGGCTCCATAGGCGGGTGCAGCGGGTTTTGCCAGACCCGCGAATTTGCCCGTCGTGAGCCGGGCATCCTTCCGTCACCCGGTTCCCGCGTCAGGGGGCCTTGGACCGCAGCAGCCGCGCCAGGTCCTTCTTCCAGAACTTCGCCCAGGTGTGGGTGCTGTGGCCCTTGGTGTCCCTGGTCGCGGGCAGCAGGATGAATTTCGCCTGCTTCATCCGCTTCGCATGGCGCTGCGCCAGGCCGAGCTCGGGCGGGTTGATGAAATCGTCGGCCGAATTGACCCACAGCACCGGCACGGTAACCGCCTTGAGCTTCGGTTCAGGGTTGTAATCGCGCGAGCTGTCGAGCTGATAGATCTGGTCATTGGCATCGAGGCTGCCCTTGACCGCCGCGGCATAGGCGCCGGCCAGGTATTTCTCAGCCTTCTCGCGGGTCGGGTGCTGGTCTTGCAGCGCCACCGGATTGCCGCCCGCGATCATCGAGAGATAGCGCGCGGTGCGCAGCCCGCTTTCAGGCGGGGAGGCATAGTTGCCGCCATTCCACAGCGGATCGGCCTTGATCGCGTCGATCGACATCTGCCGCCACATCCGGTTGCGCCCGGCAATCTCCATCGTGTTGCAGGCAAACGGCGCGAGCCGGCGGGCGACGCCGGGGTATTCGGTGCCCCACACAAAGGCGTGCATGCAGCCCATTGAGGTGCCGAGAATCAGCTCCAGCCGGTCCACCCCCAGCCCTTCGGCCAGCATCCGCTTCTGCGCCGCGACCATGTCGGCATAGGCATAGCGGGGGAAGGCCATTTTCATCCCGTCGCTGGGTTTGGAGCTTTTGCCGTGGCCGATGTTGTCGGGCAGGATCACGTAATACTTCGTGATATCGAGCGGCTGCCCCTTGCCGAACAGTTCGTCGGCAAACTGCGGGCGGAAGAACTGCCAGCCCGATCCGCCCGTGCCGTGCAGCACCATCACCGCGTTGTCGATTCTTCCGTCCGGCCCCTTGCGCGGCGTGCCCAGCGTGGTGACGTGGAGCCGCAGATCCATCGTTTCGCCAGTGGAAAAGCGGAAGTCCTTCAGCGTCACGTCGCGTTCGGCGGAACGCTTCTGCCAGTCTTCGGCGTGGGACGGGGCGGACAGCAGGGCTGCGAGCGGGGCCGCAAGGGCGAGGATCAGTTTGCGCATGGCCACACGATAGCGGCCCTATCGCAAAAGGTAATCCTTCCCCTTCGTCCGTTCGTGTCGAGCTTGTCGAGACACGTTGGCGCGACGTGTCTCGACAAGCTCGACAAGCTCGACACGAACGGGGAAGAAATTTGCTGGATTTGGCAGAGGCTACTGCCCGAACCCGGGTTCCCCCGCCACGCGCACCGCTTCCCGTGCCGCCGCAATCAGTGCCCCGGCCTTGGCCTCGCATTCGCGCTGTTCATAGGCCGGGTCCGAATCGGCGACGATCCCCGCGCCCGCCTGGACGTGGAGCATACCGTCCTTCACCACCCCGGTGCGCAGGACGATGCAGCTGTCGAGGTTGCCGTCCGGCGCGAAATAGCCGACGCCGCCGGCATAGGCACCGCGCGTTTCGCTTTCCAGTTCGGCGATGATCTCGCAGGCGCGGACCTTGGGCGCACCGCTGACGGTCCCGGCCGGAAACCCTGCAAAGACCGCGTCGATCGCATCGTGGTTCGCCGTATCGAGCCGCCCGACCACGTTCGAGACGATGTGCATGACGTGGCTGTAACGCTCGATCGTGTAGCTTTCCGTCACCTTGACAGTGCCGGCCTCTGCCACCCGGCCGACATCGTTGCGGCCCAGGTCGAGCAGCATCAGGTGTTCGGCCCGCTCCTTGGGATCGGCGAGCAGGCTCGCCTCGTTGGCGCGGTCTTCCTCGGGCGTGCTGCCGCGGGGGCGTGTTCCGGCGATCGGGCGGATGGTTACCTCTCCGTCGCGCACGCGGACCAGGATTTCCGGGCTCGATCCGGTCAGGGCAAAGCCCGGCAGGTCGAGGAAATAGAGGAACGGCGAGGGGTTCACCCGGCGCAGCGCGCGGTAAAGCGCCAGCGGGGGCAGGGTGAACGGAGTAGTAAAGCGCTGGGCCAGCACCACCTGAAAGATGTCGCCCGCCTCGATATAGCCCTTGGCGCGCGCCACCATCTCGCCATAGCGACCAGCGGGAAGGGTGGGGGTCAGCACCGGCTCGGGCAGGTCGGAATTGCGCACGGGGGCGGGGATCGGATCGGCAAGACGGCGCAGCGCGGCATCGATCCGCTCCCGCGCGGCATCGAGCACGACTTCGGGCGCACCCTGACCGGGCCAGACCGGCGCGACGCACCACAGCGCGTCGCTCAGGCGATCGAACACCAGGATCAGCGCGGGCCGCACGAACAGCATATCGGGCAGTTCCAGCGCGCTCTGCGGCGGACGGGGAAGCTTTTCGACCAGGCCGTAAGTCTCATAGCCGAAATAGCCGACCAGCATCGCCAGCACCGGGGGCAGGGCCGGGGGCACCTCGATCCGGCAGCTTGCGACCAGCGCGCGCAGTTCGCCAAGGCTGTCGCCGGGAAGGGGCTTGAAAGCCGCGCGGTCGGTGCGCCAGTCGCGGTTGATCTCGCAAGCCGCGCCGGTCGCCCGGAACACCAGATCGGGATCGAGGCCAAGCAGGCTGTAGCGCCCACGCACTTCGCCGCCTTCGACCGATTCGAGCAGGAAATCGCCCCGCCCGTCCTCGATCAGGCGCAGCGCCGCGCCGACCGGGGTTTCGGTATCCGCGATCAGCCGCCGCCAGACCAGCGAGGGCTTGCCCGCTTCAAGCGCGGCGCGTGCCGCCTGCGCATTCTCGACCAGCCCGCCGCTCATCGCCTGCTGCGCTCAGTTCTGCTGGCCGAGCAGGCGGCGGCGCACGGCGGCCAGCGCGGTCTCGTTGCGCTTCACGCCCACTTCCTTGCGCATCGCGGCGCGCAGCTGCTGGAAATATTCCTCGCCCATCTCGCCCGAGACGTTCTGCTTGAGGCCAGCCAGGCGCGGATCGGCGGGGTCGACCTTGCCGGGGACGATGTCCCTGACCTGGACGACGTACCAGCCGCGATTGCGCGGCGCGCCGAGCAGGCGCACGCCGCCCTTCTGCGTGGCGAAGAACACGGTAAGCGGCGGCGGGACCTGCTGGCCCATGCCCTGGTACTGCTGGCGGTTCATGCTGACCTGGTCGACCGGCGGCAGGGCAACGCCAAGACTGGCCAGGGCGGCGGAGATGTCCGTGCCCTTGCGCAGCGCCGCTTCAACCTTCTGCGCGGCCGCCTTGGCCGCAATCGCGCCCTTCGACAGCTGGACATCGACCTCCACCGCCTGGCGGATCTGCGCCAGCGGGGGCGGGGCCGAAGTTTCGATCCGGCCCACGTCGAACACCACGAACTGCTTGCCCGGCACGACTTCGGCCAGCTGGGCCTGGTTCTCGCCTTCCATCAGGAAGGCGGTCTGGATAACGCGGGCCAGCACTTCCGGCGCCGCCTGCTGCGGATTGCCGAACACGCGCCCGTCAGCGGTCAGGGGCTGGGTCGTGGAGAGGGTAAGGCCCAGCTTCGCCGCGACATCGGACAGGGCCGCGCCATTGTCGAACTCTTCCTCGATCCCGGCGGAAAACTCGGTCAGCGCGGTGCGGCGCTTTTCCACCGCGATCTGGGCGCTGAGTTCGCCGCGCACCTGATCGAGGGTCCGGGCGGGCTTGCCTTCCACCGCGTCGATCCGCAGCAGCAGCCAGCCGAGCGGCCCCTTGAGCGGCCCGGCAACCTTGCCAGCGGGCGCCGCAAAGGCGGCATCGGCCACGCTCTTCGAGCTTTGCGCGCTCAGCGCTTCCCTGGTCAGGGTGCCAAGCGAGGCGGCGGTCAGGCCCTTGGCCCCGGCGACCGCGTCGAGCGATTTGCCCGTGGCGGTTTCGGCCAGGATCGCGCGCGCCGCGGCTTCGGTCGGGACCACGAGCTGAGTGATCCGGCGGCTTTCGCTGGCGGCATATTCGGCCTTGTTGGCCTGATAGCGCGCGGCGATTTCCGCCTCGGTCGGCGCGGGAACGGACTTCACCACGCTGTCGTCGAACGTGACATAGCGCAGGGTGCGGCGTTCGGGCAGCTGATAGTCCTTGCCGTTCTTGGCATACCACGCCGCAACTTCGGCCTCGCTCGGTGGGGCTTTGGGGGCAAAGGCGGCAGAGGGCAGGATGGCAATGCTGCCGGTGCGCTGTTCGGTGGCAAGGCCGGCATAGCGCAGCGCCGATTCCTGCGGCACGGTCAGGCCGATGTTGGCCGAAGTCAGCAGCTGGCGGGCAACCAGCATTTCCGCGATCTGGCGGCGCAGCGCCGCATCGGAAATGCCGCGCTGATTGAGGAACGCCTGGTACAGCCGGTCATCGACCTTGCCATTGGGCCCCTGGACGGCCGGGATCTTGGCGATCTCGCTGTCGATCAGGCGGTCGCCGATGTGGATGCCGTGACGCTCGCCGAATTCGCGAACGGCGGCCAGATCGATCAGGTTGGTCAGCAGTTGCTCCAGCCCGCCGCGATCGATGAAGGTCTTCATCGTCATCTTGGGATCGTCCTGGCGCAGCTGCTCGACCGCGTTGGTCGCCGCGCGCTCAAGGTCGGCATTGTCGATCCGCGCCTTGCCGACCGTGGCGACCCGGTCGCCCCCGGCCACGCCGCCGAACTGCCCGGTGTTGGCAATGTCGCCGCCCGCAAAGGCCACCGCGATCAGCACCAGGAAGCCCATGGTTACGCCGATGCCCAGTTTGGAGCTGAAGAAGTTGCGGAAAAACGTCAGCATTGCCTGTTCGCCAAATCCCTTTACGCCGCAACCCGGCGCACGTGCAGCGGGCTTTAGGCGGCAAACGCGCTTCCCGCAATGGCGCAGGGTGGCTGCTGCACCGGCTTGTGCGCGATCCACCGCAAGCGCTTTGACAAGCCCCCCCGCGCTCGCCTAGCGGGGGAATCGCGGGCGCTGCCCGTCAGGGACATCCCGTAAAACGGATCTCAGCACAGATCAGGGGCAAGATCGAACACCATGGCTAACCGGCCCTACATTGTCGGCAACTGGAAGATGAACGGCACCCGCGCGATGCTTTCCGAAGCGCGCGCGATCGATCGCGGGGCAGCGCGCCACCCGGCGGTGCGGGTGGCCATCGCCCCGCCGTTCACTCTGGTCCATGCCATGGCGGAAGATGCCACCGCGATCGCGGTGGGCGGCCAGGATTGCCACGCCAGCCCCTCGGGCGCCTTTACCGGAGACGTTTCGGCGCCGCTGCTCAAGGACGCGGGCGCGCAGTTCGTGATCGTCGGCCACAGCGAGCGCCGCGCGCTGCATGGCGAAACCGACGCCGCTGTCCGCGCCAAGGCCGAAGCCGCGCTCGAAGCAGGCCTTGAAGTCATCGTCTGCGTGGGCGAGACCGAGGCCCAGCGCGATGCCGGACAGGCCGAAGCGGTTGTTGCCGCGCAGCTTGAAGGCTCGCTCCCCCGGGGCGAGACTGCCGCGCAGGGCGTGACGGTTGCCTATGAACCCGTCTGGGCGATCGGCACCGGTCGGGTACCTTCGGTGGACGATGTTGGTGCGATGCACCGCTCGATCCGCGCCGTGCTGGGCGCGATCTATGGCGAGGCGGGGGCGGAAGTCGCGATTCTCTATGGCGGCTCGGTCAATGCGGCGAATGCTTCGGAGCTGCTTTGCGCTGATGAAGTTGGCGGAGCGCTGGTCGGCGGGGCAAGCCTGACGGCGGAAAGCTTCCTCACCATCGTCGCGGCCGCCGGTCCGCTGGGCGACTGACCTCCTTGGCGCTGTGCGCGCACCTTGCGTTAGGGAACGCGCGCGCCTAGATGCGCGCTCAACAGTCTTTTTCCCGGGAACACCATGTCGCTGTTCATCTTCCTTATGGTCGTCCAGGCCATCGTTGCGGCCCTGCTGGTCACCGTCATCCTGATGCAGAAGTCGGAAGGCGGCGGGCTGGGCGTTGGCGGCAGTCCCAGCGGCATCATGTCGGCGCGCGGCGCAACCGACTTCCTGACCCGCGCCACGGCGATTCTGGCAACGGTGTTCGTGGTGCTGTCAATCGCGCTGGCGACGCTGGCCGTCGGGCAAAGCTCGGGCCGCAAGATCGACGATTCGCTCAATCGCGCCGCCGTTCCGGTCGATGCCGCCCCCGCGGCTCCGGCCGCTGGTGCTGCCCCGGCCACGGCGCCCGCCGCCAGCCCGGCTCCGGTCAGCGATCCGCTGCGCGACGCAACCAAGCTCTGATCCCGTTCTCACCGCTGCGGCCGGTGGTTCCCGCGAACCGCCGGCCGTGCTGTTTTCACTCCACAGCTGTGGATTAGGGCAAGTTCGGCTTGCCCGCACACCCGGCTTGCGACTAAGGCCCGACTCCCATGGCGCGGTACATTTTCATCACCGGCGGCGTGGTCTCGTCGCTTGGCAAGGGCCTCATGGCGGCCAGCCTCGCGGCGCTGCTGCAGGCGCGCGGATTCAAGGTCCGGATCCGCAAGTTCGATCCCTATCTGAACGTCGATCCGGGAACGATGAGCCCCTATCAGCACGGCGAGGTCTATGTGACCGACGACGGCGCCGAAACGGACCTCGACCTTGGCCATTACGAACGCTTCACCGGCGTTTCGGCGCGCCAGGCGGACAACATCACTTCGGGGCGGATCTACCGCGACATCATCACGCGCGAGCGGCGCGGCGACTATCTGGGCGCGACCGTCCAGGTGATCCCGCACGTCACCGATGCGATCAAGCAGTTTGCCCTGGACGGCACTGATGACCTCGATTTCGTGCTGTGCGAGATCGGCGGCACGGTCGGCGATATCGAGAGCCTGCCCTTCATCGAGGCGCTGCGCCAGCTTCGCAACGAACTGGGACGCGACCGGACCTGCTCGATCCACGTCACGCTGGTGCCCTATGTCTCGGCGGCGGGGGAACTCAAGACCAAGCCGACCCAGCATTCGGTGCGCGAGCTGACCAGCCTGGGCGTCCAGCCCGATCTGCTGCTGTGCCGCTGCGAACATCCGCTGCCGGAGAACGAGCGGGCCAAGATCGCGCTGTTCTGCAACGTGCGCAAGCAGGCGGTGATCCAGGCGCTTGACGCCAGCAGCATCTATGCCGTGCCGCTGCAGTACCATGCCGAAGGACTGGATGCCGAAGTCCTGCACCATTTCGGCCTGGACAGCCCCGCGCCCGACCTTTCGCGCTGGGAAGACATCGTCGACCGCTACCAGAACCCCGAGGGCGAGGTGACGATCGGCGTGGTCGGCAAGTATGTCGGCCTGCCGGACGCCTACAAGAGCCTCAACGAGGCGCTGGTCCACGGCGGCATGGCCAACCGGGTCAAGGTCAACATCAAGTGGATCGACGCGGAACTGTTCGAGGCGGGCGACGAGGAGATCGTCAGCCGGCTTGAACCGATGGACGGCATCCTCGTCCCCGGCGGGTTCGGGGTGCGCGGCACCGAAGGCAAGATCGCCTCGGTCCGCTTCGCCCGCGAACGCAAGGTGCCGTTCTTCGGCATTTGCCTGGGCATGCAGATGGCCTGTGTGGAGGCGGCCCGCAACACCGCCGGGATTGCCGGTGCCGGATCGACCGAATTTGGCGAAACCAGCGAGCCGGTGGTCGGCATCATCACCGAATGGATGAGCCCGGAAGGACTGCAGAAGCGCGGCGCCGATACCGATCTGGGCGGCACGATGCGGCTTGGCGCCTATGAGGCGAAGCTGGCCGGCAACAGCCATGTCTCGGCGATCTATGGCGGGGTGACGACGATCTCGGAGCGCCACCGCCACCGCTATGAAGTGAACGGCGCCTACCGCACGGCACTGGAAGCGGGCGGGCTAGTGTTTTCCGGCATGTCGCCCGATGGCCTCCTGCCCGAAATCGTCGAGCGTCCGGACCATCCCTGGTTCGTCGGCGTGCAGTTCCATCCCGAACTGAAAAGCCGTCCGTTCGACCCGCACCCGCTGTTCGCCGGTTTCATCGCAGCGGCCCTGCAGCAGGCGCGCCTGGTCTGAGGGTCAGGGCATGGCCTCGGGGCATGGCCGCAAGGCATCATACTTGAACAAATCGGACTCTAAGCTGCGGTTTTGGCTTGCATTGGGCAGGTCTAAAATATTAGCGGGAGGTAATTGAAATCGAATCGCAACAAGCGCCCGGGATCAGGCCGGAAAAGGTACCGGTAAGACAATCTCAGGCATGTTCGTTGCGACTTCGCTACCCTCTGGCGGGCAGGATGCGTCCAGTCCGCCGGGAAGGCCGCCAGATCAAACTGGCTGGCCGGGGAAACGGGCTTGTCGCGATCTGATCGTCTTCTGCGACCCGGACGATCATTGAGCGGCAGGACGGCGTGCAAACGTCGTGGGGGTGGAACCGCAAGGCTCCACCCCCAAACTGCTTAGCGGGACTGGATAATGACCCGGTAAGGGATCAGGCGGCGGCGCTGTCGGCCCCGTCGGTGCGGGCGGTATCGTGAACCACGCTGAGCGTCTTCTGCGTGCCGACCGCGATCTTCTTGGGCTTCATCGCCTCGGGCACTTCGCGCACCAGATCGATGGTGAGCAGTCCATCCTCAAGGTTGGCGGCATCGACGCGGACATAGTCCGCCAGTTCGAAGCGCCGCTCGAACCCGCGCTGGGCAATGCCGACGTGCAGGAACTGGCCGGCGGGGGTTTCCTCGCCCTTCTTGCCCTGGACCACCAGCAGGTTCTGCTGCGCGGTGATGTCGATGTCCGCGGGCTTGAACCCGGCGACCGCCAGCGTGATGCGATAGGCATCCTCGCCGCGCCGCTCGATGTTGAAGGGGGGGTAATTGTCGCCCGCATTGAACCGGTTCTGGTTCTCGAGCAGGTCAAACAGCCGGTCGAACCCGACCATGGTGCGGCGATAGGGAGTGAAATCGAAACGGTTCATGGCAAAATCCTCCAATGAGCAATTCTGACGATTGCGGGGCCCGTCGATTGGCGCCCCGCAGGCGGTGCCATCTCCGCCAGGGACCATGACACCGATGCCGAGATATGTTAGGCGAGGCGTGTTTCAAGACCCTTGCCCGAAAGGATGGACATCGCATGGCGCAGCCACAGGTTGAGATCTATACCAAGTGGGGCTGCCCCTATTGCGTGCGGGCCAAGGCGCTGCTCGATGGCAAGGGCGTGACCTATCAGGAATACGACATCACCCTGGGCGGCCCGAAGAAGGTTGAAATGCAGGAACGGGTGCCCGGCGCGATGACCGTGCCGCAGATCCTGATCGCCGGGCGGGCGGTGGGCGGCTGCGACGACATCCACGCCCTGGACCGCGCGGGCAGGCTCGATCCGCTGCTGGGGCTTTAGGATGAACCGCATCGCCGTGCTGCAGATGACCTCGGGGATCGATCCCGGGGCCAATGCCCAGGTGCTGACCGGGGCAATCGGCGCGGCTGAGATGGGCGGGGCGACCATGGTCTTCACGCCGGAAATGTCGGGCCTGCTTGACGGTGAGCGGGCCCGCGCGGCGCAGAGTATCGTGCCCGAGGAGCAGGACCCGGTGCTGGCCGCCGTGCGCGATGCGGCGGCGCGTGCGGGGATCTGGGTGGCGCTGGGCAGCCTGGCCGTGGCGCGCGAGGACGGGCGCTGGGCCAACCGCAGCTTCGTGATCGATTCGGCCGGATCGATCGTGGCCCGCTATGACAAGATCCATATGTTCGACGTCGATCTGGCTACCGGTGAATCCTGGCGCGAATCCGCCGCCTATGCCCCGGGCGAGGCGCTGGGGGTGGTCGATACGCCGCTTGGCCGGCTGGGCCTGGCGGTGTGCTATGATCTGCGCTTTCCCGCCTTGTTCGAGGCACTTGGCCGGCAACGCTGCGATCTGATCGCAATTCCCGCCGCCTTCACCGCACCCACCGGGGCGGCCCACTGGCACGTGATGCAGCGCGCCCGCGCGATCGAGGCGAGCGCCTATGTCGTCGCCGCGGCGCAGGTCGGCCGCCATCAGGACGGCCGCGTCACCTATGGCCACAGCCTGGTGGTGGGGCCGTGGGGCGAAGTGCTGCTCGACATGGGCGGAGAAGCGGCGGGCCTCTCCTTTGCGGAGATCGATCCGGCGCGGATTGCCGAAGTGCGCGCGCAGCTGCCCAGTCTTGCCAACAAGCGCGTCATTCCCATCTGAGGATCGATGATAGTCTTCGATCTTGAATGCCGCACCGGCGGGCACCGCTTCGAGGGCTGGTTTTCCAGCTCGGGCGATTTCGCCGCGCAGGCCGGGCGCGGGCTGGTCTCCTGCCCGGAATGCGGCAGCGCCGATGTCGTGAAAGCGGTGATGGCCCCCAATGTCGGCCGCAAGGGCAACCAGCTGCCCGCAACGCGCGCGGCAGAACGCGGTATTGAACCGGCGCAGCAGCATGCTGCCGGCAAGCTCCCCCCGGAAGCGGTCCAGATGATGCAGGCGCTGGCGGCGATGCAGGCCGAAGCGCTCAAGCAATCGCGCTGGGTTGGGGGCAATTTCGCCGAACAATCGCGCAAGATGCATTACGGCGAGGCCGATGCCGAGACGATTCACGGCCAGGCAACACTCGGCGAGGCGCGGGAACTGTTGGAAGAAGGCATACCGGTCATGCCGCTGCCGTTCCCGGTTGCGCCGCCGGATGAACTCAACTGACTGTCTGCCGTCGCGGGCCAATCGCGCCCGGCCTGTTGCGCGAAACGGGCTTGCCGCTTAAAGCCGCCAGCGGGGCGCCCGTAGCTCAGCCGGATAGAGCACCAGATTCCTAATCTGGGGGCCATGGGTTCGGAGTCGGAGGCACTTTGTGCCGGAGACGCAGCGCAGGCCAATCCCGTCGGGCCTGTTGCGCGAAACGGGCTTGCCGCTTAAAGCCGCCAGCGGGGCGCCCGTAGCTCAGCCGGATAGAGCACCAGATTCCTAATCTGGGGGCCATGGGTTCGGAGTCGGAGGCACTTTGTGCCGGAGACGGCCGCAGCGAAGCGCAGGCCAATCCCGTCGGGCCTGTTGCGCGAAACGGGCTTGCCGCTTAAAGCCGCCAGCGGGGCGCCCGTAGCTCAGCCGGATAGAGCACCAGATTCCTAATCTGGGGGCCATGGGTTCGAATCCCGTCGGGCGCACCATTTTCCCCTGTCATCAAACGGTTACGTGCATATGCTGGCGCTCGCGCGAATCCGCCGGGCGCAATTCGCACCTGTCCTTCGATTTAGCGCTTGAAACCCTGAATTAACTGTGATTCTTAGGACGCATGAGGGGCAATCGCAACGAACCGAAACTCCCGCGGGAAAGCCTGACTCAGGGTATTGCGCTGGTCTGCCTGCTGTTCATGGGCGGCATGGCCCTCGCCGGGCCGAGCGGCCTTCTGGCGTGGAGCGAAAACAACCGGTTGCTGGCCCAACGTCAGGCCGAGTTGAAACAGCTCCAGGCCGAGCGCGAGGATCTGCGCAACCGCGTTGCCCTGCTCGATCCGCGCAACGTCGATCCGGACATGGCCGGGCAGCTGCTGCGCAGCAATCTCAACGTCGTTCACCCTGACGAGATGGTGATGCTGATCGACTGAGGGGCGGTTGGCAAAACGCGGGCGAAACATTTGTTCGCGGGCGCAATCACAAAATACGTATGGAGCGGTTCCCCTACGGCATGCTTGTCCCTATAGGGGCTCGTGCAATTCCTTTCCCCGGGGGACGAAATCTTGGCCAAGACCGCCACGCCAAAAAAGGCTGCCCCAAAGGGCGGCGCGACCGCTGACGAAGGCTTCGTGCTGCGCAGCCTGCAGGATGCCCATGCGGCAAGCCCGAGGTTTCAGGCTTCCGATGACGAACTGCTGACCTTTTACGAACAGATGGTGCTGATCCGCCGGTTCGAGGAAAAGGCCGGCCAGCTTTACGGGCTGGGCCTGATCGGCGGCTTCTGCCACCTCTACATCGGCCAGGAAGCGGTTGCCGTGGGGCTGCAATCGGCGCTCGATTCCCAGCGCGACAGCGTCATCACCGGCTACCGCGACCATGGCCACATGCTGGCCTATGGCATCGATCCCAAGGTGATCATGGCGGAGCTGACCGGGCGCGGGGCGGGCATTTCCAAGGGCAAGGGCGGGTCGATGCACATGTTCAGCGTCGACCACAAGTTCTACGGCGGGCACGGCATCGTCGGCGCGCAGGTGCCGCTGGGCGCGGGTCTGGCCTTCGCCCACAAGTACCGCGAGGACGGCGGCGTCTGCATGGCCTATTTCGGCGACGGCGCGGCCAACCAGGGTCAGGTCTACGAAGCCTTCAACATGGCCGCGCTGTGGCAGCTGCCGATCGTCTTCGTGGTGGAGAACAACGGCTATGCGATGGGCACCGCGGTGCCGCGCGGCTCTGCCGAAACGCATTTCTACCGGCGCGGCACGGCGTTCCGCATCCCCGGCATGCACGTCAACGGGATGGACGTGCTGGAAGTGCGCGCCGCCGCCGAAGTGGCGCTGGCCCACGTCCGCGCCGGCAAGGGCCCGGTGCTGATGGAGCTGCAGACCTATCGCTATCGCGGTCATTCGATGTCCGATCCCGCCAAGTACCGCACCCGCGAGGAAGTGCAGGAAATGCGCGAGAAGCACGATCCGATCGACGCCGCGCGCGCCGAGCTGATCGAGCGCGGCATCGCGGAAGACCGCATCAAGGAAATCGACAAGCGCATCCGCGCGGTGGTGGGCGAAGCCGCCGACTTTGCGGAGAATTCACCGGAGCCTGAAATGTCCGAACTCTACACCGACGTCCTGGTGGAGAGCTACTGATGGGAATCGAGCTCAAGATGCCCGCGCTTTCCCCGACGATGGAGGAGGGCACCCTGGCCAAATGGCTGGTCAAGGAAGGCGACGAGGTGCGTTCCGGCGACATCCTTGCCGAGATCGAGACTGACAAGGCGACGATGGAATTCGAAGCCGTGGACGAGGGCGTGATCGGCAGAATCCTGGTTCCGGCCGGGACCGAGAACGTCAAGGTCGGCACGGTGATCGCCGTGATCGGTGAGGATGGCGGAGAGGGCGAAGCCCACCCCCAACCCCTCCCGCAGGCGGGAGGGGAGTCTCCCGCGCAAGGTTCACCCCTCCCGCCTGCGGGAGGGGCCGGGGGTGGGCAAGTCCGTCCCGCGCCCGCGCCGCGCGCGCAGGATCCCGTCGTTCCCGCTGGCACCAACATGAAGATCGTCACCGTCCGCGAGGCGCTGCGCGATGCCATGGCCGAGGAAATGCGCCGCGATTCCCGTGTCTTCGTGATGGGTGAGGAAGTGGCGCAGTACCAGGGCGCCTACAAGGTTACCCAGGGCCTGCTCGACGAATTCGGGCCGAAGCGGGTGATCGACACGCCGATCACCGAATACGGCTTTGCCGGGATCGGCACCGGCGCGGCGATGGGCGGCCTGCGTCCGATTGTCGAATTCATGACCTTCAACTTCGCCATGCAGGCGATTGACCATGTCATCAATTCGGCCGCCAAGACCAATTACATGTCGGGCGGGCAGATGCGCTGCCCGGTGGTGTTCCGCGGCCCCAACGGCGCGGCCAGCCGGGTTGGCGCGCAGCACAGCCAGAACTATGCGCCGTGGTATGCAGCCGTCCCCGGCCTGGTGGTCATCGCGCCCTATGACGCGGCGGACGCCAAGGGCCTGCTCAAGGCCGCGATCCGCAGCGACGATCCGGTGGTTTTCCTTGAAAACGAGCTGATCTATGGACGCAGCTTCGAACTCCCCGAACTGGACGATCATGTCCTGCCGATCGGCAAGGCGCGGACCATGCGCGAAGGCCGCGACGTGACCATCGTGTCCTATTCGATCGGCGTCGGACTGGCGCTGGAAGCGGCGGAAACGCTGGCGGGCGAGGGGATCGAGGCCGAAGTGCTTGACCTGCGCACCCTGCGCCCGCTTGACCGCGAGGCGGTGCTGGTCTCGCTGGCGAAAACCAACCGCCTGGTGATCGCCGAGGAAGGCTGGCCGCAGTGCTCGATCGCATCCGAAGTGATGGCGCTGTGCATGGAGGAGGGCTTCGACCACCTCGACGCGCCGGTGCTGCGCGTCTGCAACGAGGACGTGCCGCTGCCCTATGCCGCGAACCTGGAACGCGCCGCGCTGATCGACGCCGGGCGGATCGCCGCCGCCGTGCGCAAGGTCTGCTATCGCTGATGAGACTGCGCCTGACGGGCCGCGTGGCCCGTCAGGTCATCTTGCCGGCGGCGGAGATCGAGGGCGTGCCGCTGAACACGCTGCACCGCTGCACCGCATCGGGGCTGCCCGGATCGCGCTGATAGATCTGCGACAGGTCGCGGTCGTCGCGCACGTTGAACGCGGCGATCGAATGCATATCCAGGCTGCCCATGAACTGGGCGGAAATCAGCGGCTGATAGGTGTAGGCGATCTGCACGAAGATCACCGCGTCGCCGTCCATCGCCAGCACTTCCTGCCCCGCCGGTCCCATCCCGGTGGCCAGGATATCGCCTTCGTTGCCATAGGTGGAGGCTGATGGCTTCCTGCCCCGGCAGCGCTGCCAGTGGATGTACTGGGGGCCAGTGCCGCCGGAGGGGCCGGGGGCGACCTGCAGGCTGGAAATGATCACCCGGCCGTTCTCGTACAGGTTGATGCCCGGGCCGCCCTGCATATGCGCGCCATAGATCACGTCGTTGATGTCCGCTTCGTAGATCTTGCGATCCTGCAACATCGAGGTGTCGCCGATCCGCGAGGCATTGTCGGCGATGTGCACGGCAAGCTGGCCGATCTTCATGTTGACCAGCGCGTAGTTGGCCATTTCCGTGCCCCACAGCCCGGCCATCAGCAGGAACGGCGCGCCCAGCGCGAACTCGGTCATCGCCACGCCGGAACGGTTGCGGCGCAGGCGGCGCAAGGCGCGCAGCGCGGCGATCATGCGCAGTTCCCCGTGGCGGGCGGGCTGACTTCCTGCAGGCCATAGGGCTGGTTGCGCAGCACGGTCTGGGTCCGCAGGGTGAAATCGTCGGTCTGGCCGGGGATGAACTTGGCCAACGGGAAGGCGCGCGGATAGTTCACCGTCACGCTGTAGAGCACCGCGTCACGCGCGCCGCCAAAACCGGCCGCAGCGCGGTCCGCGTCCCAGCTGCCGTTGGCGTTGACGTCCTCGAACGGTTCGCCGTTGTCGCAGGCGCCATTGCCGTTGACGTCGGTAAAGTCCTTCGGGCCGCGCCACGTCGGCGAAGCTGGCATAGGCGCGGCGCTCGAACTGCATGGTGGCGGTGGGCGCAATGGCGTGGACGGCCTCGGTAACGATCGCGTCAATCGCGGCCTCGCTGCCGGACGCGCCCTCGATGGTCGAGCTGCGCGCCGCGTTCTGGATCGCCCCCTGCAACAGCTGCTGGGTGTACATGTTGTAGGCCAGATCGAAGAGCCCCATCAGCGTGACCATCAGCACCGGCAGGACCAGCGCGAATTCGACGATCGTCGCGCCCTCGCTTTCGCGGCCCAGGCTGGACAGCGGGCGCAGGGTCATTTCGACACCCGCAGGTCGCCCATCTGCGCGGCGATCTTGTTGAAGACGTCGTTCAGCTCTGCCGAATCCTGTGCTTCGAAGAAGTGGCCGGGACCGGCGCATTCGGTCATCGCCGGATTGAGCGAGGTGCCAAATCCGATTACCCAGACCGTGATGTTGCGCTTCTTCACTTCCTTGCAGGCCACCGCAAAGCGGCCTTCGACCACCTGGGTCAGCGTTTCGCCCGACTTCTGCGACCAGCGGCGCTGGTCGAGCGGCTCGATCCCATAGGTGCCATAGCTGATGTCGAGCGGCGAGGTTTCGCCGTCGGTCAGGAAGATCATGTGACGCGAGGTCGGTTTGCCGTCGACGTCGGCATTCTCTGCGGCAAAGATGCCGGTCGGCGAAAGCAGCCGTCCGCCCCAGATCATGCCGATATCGTGATAGGTGCTGCCATCGGGATAGAGACTGTCGACATAGCTGGCGACATCGGCAGTGCTCATCTCGTCAAGCTTGCGCGCTGCCGCCGGGCAGGCGGAAAGCCCGGCCCACTGCGCCTGAAGATAGCCGTTCTCGCTCATCACCGGGGATTTGAAAGTGCCGGTGCCATTCCACCAGATTTCCGGTTCATAGGAAATCTCGTGCAGCATCGGGCGCCACTGGGTCTTCGGGTCGCTGGGGTTGGGCACCAGATCGATGTCAAGGTCCAGCGCCTTGCCCAGATCGACGTCGTCCCAGTCCTTGATCTCGTAAGTGTCGCGTTCCTCGATGCAGCCGCGGAACCAGGCGGTGATGATCTCGGGGCTGGGGGAGGGATAGCCCTCCATCAGCACGTCGAGCGAACCGCCTTTCAGGGTGTCTTCGCCGGTGGCCCCCTTCAGGAAGCTGACGTCGAACTGCATCGGCTTGTAATGCCATTTATAGATCGGCCGGGTGACGCTGCCGGTCTTTTTACGGGTCCAGTCATAGGTGTAATTGACGAAGCGGGTGCCGTAGACTTCGAAGCCCGAACTATCGGCGGAAATATCGCACCACGGGCTGTCCCCGTTGATCATGGTGCGCCCGCGTTCCGTGCCATCCGCATCCACCGAATAGGACAGGGTGGTATAGACCGCCGTATAGGGCGGGCAGGTGGTGACGATTCCCGATGGCATAGGGTCAGCCGACCCGCTGACATAGGTATAGGTCGTGTCGTAGGTATCGTAGGTCACCGACTTGCCGGTGTCCTTGTTTTCGCGGCCGTTATAGGTCCACTTGTCGACTACCCAGTCGGACTTGAGCAGATAGCCGACGTTGACGTTGGTTGAATAGGGCAGGAAGCCGTAACGCAGCCGTGTACCGGGCGATTTGCTGCCTTCCAGCTGCGCGTGGAAGCTTTTCACCACATCGCGCAGAACATTGATGCGCGGCTCTGAATCGTCCGGATTGGTCCAGGCCATCGATCCGGTGGTATCCAGCACGAACATGATGTCGGTGTTCGAGAAGTTGAGCTTCGCGGCGCATTCGACATGGACCGGCACTTCGGTGAAGCCGAACACGTTCATGATGGTGGTCGGCACGTCGACATCGGCCACGCCGCTGATCGAATAGTCCTCTTCCAGGGTCATCTGGAAGCTGCGGTTGCGGGTGCCAAAGGCGCCGTCGCGGAAGTTGAGATTGAAGAACCGGTCGCCGGTGATTTGGACATCGGCGGGCACTTCGCCGCTGACCACCACGGAGGAACCCATCTTCTTCCGCGCCGCCAGCACGCCCGCATCGCAGGCCTGCTGCAGGCGGGTCTGCGAAAGGTAGCTGCGCCCCATGTCGATCCCGCCGCCGACCATGGCCAGCAGCGGCACCAGTCCGGCCGCGATCAGCGCCAGGGTATTGCCGCCGCGATCATGCGCAAGGCGCCGCAGGAAGGCGGTGGCGGGGGCCGGTCTGGCGGGCTGGGGTGGTGTGCTGTTCATCTGGGCGAGTTTTCCTCGCCTTCCCAATGCCATGCCGAGGTAAGGCCTTGGCGAACGAACATGGTTAACAAATTCAGCAATTTGTGCGCCAATCGCGGCGCGGATCAGCTGCCGATGACAAAGATCGGGCGGCTGTACGTCAGCGGGATGTCCTGCATCCCCATGATGCCAAGCACCGAGGGGACGCTGTAATTGAGCGCCACGGTATATTCCGTCGCGCCCTCCACGCGCTGGGTTGCCGCCGTGGAAACCGATGCGGTCAGGCGGCCGCGGGTCAGGCCATAGGGCGGCGATGCGGCGACCGAGCGGGTGTAATCTTCCAGCTGCGAGGTCGTCAGGCGGTTGGAGGTCTGGTAATTGACCACCGCATAGCGCGCCACGTCCGCCGAAATGCCGCGCAGGGCGTTATAGTTCTGCATCCCGATGCCGATCTGCAGCACGCCCAGGAACATCGTCAGGAACACCGGCCCGATCAGGGCGAATTCGATCGCGACCGATCCCTGAAGGTCATGGGCCAGGCGTTTGAAAAGACGGGTCATCGCGGTCAATCCTGTTCCAGCAGGACAAGGCGGTTGACGCGGAAGGTCAGCGGATAGCCGACCCCGAAGCGTGTCCAGGCGGGCGTATAGGTATCGGTCAGGCGGATCCGGGCATAGCTGGTGGTCGCCTGCGATCCGCAGGGGTTGTCGTTGTTGGTCCGGATCGTGGTTTCGTTGCCGCAGCGGAATACCAGATCGACTGTCACCTTGTCCGATGCCAGCCCGGTCGAGGTGCGGATTACCTGGGCCAGCGTGGTCCGCTTGGCGGCGGTATCGGGCAGCGATGCCAGCGCGATGGCCGCGCCTTCGGCGGCGGCGCTTTGCAGTTCGGTCTGGCGGGCGATCATCACGCTGACCTGGAATGCGCCCAGGGCCATCAGCACCAGCACCGGGGTGACCATCGCCGTTTCGATCAGCATGGTTCCGGCCTGATCGTCGCGCAGGCGGGTGAGCAGGGCGCGCGGGCGGATCATGCGACCAGCTTCACGGTTGCGCGGCCGGTCGACACTTCGTCATCGTGCTCCATGCCGGATGGGCAGAACGTGCTCATGTTGGTGGTGCCGCCCAGCGTGATGTTGCGGGCCGCGATCAGCAGGCAGGCGCTGGTGATGCCGGCCGTGCCGTTGAACGTCACGTCGCTCTTGGGCAGATAGATCTTGCCGTTGAGGATCGTGCTCGAATTGCCGTTGAAGCTGTTGCGGTTGTTGGTGCCGTCCGAAGCGCGGTCCTCGAATACCAGCATTCCGTCGAACTGGTCGGCCTGCGCAGCGGAAAGCCCGCCGATCTGCTGGAGCTGGCCCGAACTTGCCCCGGTCAGCGTGATGTTCGATCCACCCGCAATGTCGATATAGGCCCCGTTCTTGAGGATGAACAGCACGCCCGATCCCGTCACCTGATACTGGCCGGTGATCTTTACGCGTCCGCCGTTGATCACGTAGACGCCCGGATTGAGCACCGTGGTGCAGCGCACGTCGAAGCCGCCGGTGTAAGTGCCCTGGTTGAGGGTGGCCCCTTCCTGGGTGGTGACGGTCACGGTGTTGGCGTGTTCGGAATAGGTCTTGTAGACCCGCTTGCGGTAAACCTTTTTGGAACCGCTGCCGCTCACCTGGGTCCAGGTCGGCGCACCATCGACATTGGTCGTCCCGTCAACGGTGTTCGCGGGCAGCGAGATGTTATAGCTCCACGCACCCCAGGTCCCCGTGGCATTGGCCAGAAATCCGGTGCCCGCATAGGTCGCAAGCTGGGTGGCGTTGCTGGTGTTCGATCCCTTCCAATAGGTATAGATCGTATCGGTGCGGGTGCGCCGGTCGCCGGTCGTGGTGGTGCTGCCGGGCACGCAGGCATAGCTCTGCGCCGGGTTCGGGCTGGGCGTCGGCGTGGTCAACGCGGCGAACGGATCGCTCAGCCCGTTCATGTATTCGTGGATTTCGGCGTCAGTGTGTTCCTCGATCCAGCTGTCGATCCCGCCCGCCGAAACCACCCAGCCCGGATCGAGCGTGGGCTGGCCGTTGATGGTGATCGAGCTGTCCGAAGTGGACAGCGCGGCGATGCCGCAGGCGGCGGTCAGCGAGGCGTTGCCGCCGATGGTCACCGCGCCGCTGTCGTCCTCGTCGGTCGCGATCAGGCAGGCGGTATAGGATTCGCCTTCCGAAAAGGTCGCCTGGGCATAGGCGGTAACCGTGGTGGTCCGCCCGGTCAGAAAGGCGGAAAACGGCAGTCGCCGCGCCGCGCTGGCCGAGACGACCACGCTGTTGTTGTCGCCGCCGTTGTAATCGGCCAGCGAGACGTTGGGCGTGGTGTCGATCGAGGTCACGGCGGCAACATTGGCCGCGTATTCCGTCTGCGCGCGGGCGGAATAGGTGCTGGCGGTGTCGCTGTCGCTGCGGGCCCAGGCTCCGGCCAGCGCCGCCTGATCGACCGCGAACTGCAATTCGCGCTTCCACATGTACCACTGCGCGGTATCGACCGCGAGGCCCGAGCCGCCGATCAGCGCAGGCACGCCCAGCGCGACAAGCAGGGTCGCGTTGCCGCTGGTATTGGCCTTCAACTGGCCGAGCTTGCGTCGAATGGATGCTAGCATGGCGCCCTCGCGTGAGTTTCCGAACAGCCTGCCAATAGACCGTGGTGGTTTGCGGTCCTTGAAGGAGCAAGGTTAACAGGCTGTTAGAGCGGCTGTTTTCCGGCAGGTTTCCAAGCCGGGGGCGCAGGCCTAGTCTGGGGCTGGCAATGACTGATTCCTCTCCCCTTCTTGCGGCGCTGGCACCGGCGGCACGGCTGGCGCTGGCCTATGCGCCGGCGCGGACGCGGCCGCTCGCGCTTGGCCTGCTGGCGCTTGATCAGCGGCTGGCCGACACGATTCGCACCGTGCGCGAGCCGGTGCTGGCGCAGATCCGCCTGGCCTGGTGGCGCGATCAGTTGCAGTCCGCAGGCGGCGGCGCGGACCGGGGCGAACCCCTGCTGGCCGCGCTGGCTGCCTGGGGCGAGCGCCGCGCTGAGCTCGCCGCACTGGCCGACGGGTGGGAGGAGATGATCGGCGAACCTCCGCTGAACCGTGCCGCTCTGGCGGCCTGCGCGGCGGCGCGGGGGCAGGGCTGGGCGGCATTGGCGGACCTGCTGGGCCACGATCCCGATGAAGCGCGGCGGGCCGGGCAGGGCTGGGCGCTGGCCGATCTCGCCCCCCGGCTCAGCCATCCGGGCGAACGCGCCGCCGCGCTGGACCTTGCCGCCGCCCACGATTGGCGCCGGCCCGCCCTGCCGCGCGATCTGCGCCCCCTGCTGGTGCTCAGCGGCCTGGCCGGGCGCACGCGCGGCCGGGCGCCGCTGCTGAGCGGGAGCGGGGCCTTGGTCACGGCGCTGCGGCTTGGCTTGCTTGGGCGTTAGGCTATGTTCGGCCGCGGAAGGGAATCGAAGCTATGAACCGGATCGTGCTGGGCGCCGTTTCCGCTTTGCTGCTGGCCGGGGCAGGGCTGTTCTGGTGGCAGGGCAAGGCCGCCACCGAAAACGCCGCCCCGCCGGTGGCCGCGCCGCTGGAAGAGCCGATCGGCCCGCCGCCCGATGAAATCCCGACCGAGGACGGGGAGGGGTTGACCGGCGATGGTCTGCCCCAGGCCAGCCCCGCCACGCGTGAGGAACGCCGCTTCAACCGGCTTGACCGCAACCGCGACAACCTGATTTCCCGCACCGAGGCGCTGTCACCCCGCGTTGCCGCCTTCCGCAAGCTCGATACCGATGGCAACAACCTGCTCAGTTTCGAGGAATGGGCGGTTGCCACGTCCAACAAGTTCAAGGGCGCGGACGCGAATGGCGATGGTCAGCTGACCCGTCCGGAATTTGCCACCACCAAGCCGAAGGCCCCGAAAAAGCCGGCCTGCCGCTGCTGATTACAGTGCCGCCGCCGCAATCCACTCCGCGAAGTCGGCCTTGGCTCGGGTGGTGTAGACCTGCTTGCGCGAAGCCTTCTTCATCTTGCCCTCCACCGGGGGGAACAGGCCGAAGTTGACGTTCATCGGCTGATAGGACTCCGCCTCGGCATCTCCGGTGATGTGGGATAGCAGCGCACCCAGCGCCGTGGTGCGCGGGGGCGATGTCCACTGCCGCCCGGCCAGTTCGGCTGCGGCCATCAGCCCGGCGATCAGGCCCACGGCGCTGCTTTCGACATAGCCCTCGCAGCCGGTCACCTGTCCGGCAAAGCGCACGTGCGGCGCGCCTTTCAACCGCAGTTGCCGGTCGAGCAGTTCGGGCGAATTGAGGAAGGTGTTGCGGTGCAGCCCGCCCAGCCGCGCGAACTCGGCGTTTTCCAGCCCCGGAATGGTGCGGAACAGGCGGACCTGCTCGGCGTGCTTCAGCTTGGTCTGAAAGCCGACCATGTTCCAGATCGTGCCCAGCTTGTTGTCCTGGCGCAGCTGAACCACGGCATAGGGCCAGCGCCCGGTGCGCGGATCGTCCAGCCCGACCGGCTTCATCGGCCCATAGCGCAGCGTATCCACCCCGCGCGCGGCCATCACCTCGATCGGCATGCAGCCTTCGAAATAGGGGGTATTGGCCTCCCACTCGCGGAACTCGGTCTTCTCGCCGTCAAGCAGGCCCTGGTGAAAGGCAAGGTACTGCTCCTGATTCATCGGGCAGTTGATATAGTCCTTTTCGCCCTTGTCCCAGCGGCTGGCCTTCCAAGCCACGTCCATGTCGATGGTGTCGTGGTAGACGATGGGCGCAATGGCATCGAAGAAAGCAAGGCTTTCCGCCCCAGTTGCCGCACCGATGCTGTGGGCGAGGGCCTCTGCCGTCAGCGGCCCGGTGGCAACGATGGTCAGGCCTGCTTGCGGCAAGACATCGATCCGCTCGCGCACCACGGTCAGGTTGGGCAGGGCCGCCAGCGCGGCTTCGACCTCGGCAGAGAACACGTCGCGGTCCACCGCAAGCGCGGACCCGGCGGGCACCTGCGCTTTCGCCGCCGCCGCCATGACCAGCGATCCCAGCCCGCGCATCTCGTGGTGGAGCAGGCCGACCGCGTTGTTTTCGTGATCGTCGCTGCGGAACGAATTGGAGCAGACCAGTTCGGCCAGCGCGTCGGTCTGGTGGGCCGGGCTGCGTTCCCCGGTCCCGCGCATTTCGGACAGGCGCACCTTGAACCCGCGCCGCGCGAGCTGCCAGGCCGCTTCGCTTCCGGCGAGCCCGCCGCCGATGATGTGGACATCGTATTGCATTGCGCCCCCTTGCCGTTCACCCGAGGGAGAGTCGAGAGCCTGCGCGAATGTGTCTCGACTTCGCTCGACACGAACGGTTAGGTGTTGGCAGGGGAGAAAAGCCGATGCCGCAGCGCGCACTGATCGAGAAACGGCCCTGGCTGCTGGCCAGTCTGATTGCGGGGATCAGCTATTACTTCGTCAAGGACAGCCAGATTCCCGGGCTCTACCTGATGGCGTGGAAGGGGGCGGGGGTGGCGCTGCTGGCAGTCTATGCGCTGGTCCGCCACACCGGCGCGGATTCGCGCCAGATTGCCGCCGTCATGGCCTTTGGCGCACTGGGCGACGTGCTGCTGGAATGGTTTGCCGACCGGATCGAGATCGGGGCGGTTGCCTTCCTCATCGGGCACCTGATCGCCATCCATCTTTACTGGCGGCATCGGCGCGAAGCCCTGGCGTCCAGCCAGAAGCTGCTAGGGCTGGTCCTGCTGGTGACGATCCCGCTCATCGCCTGGTCGCTTCCCGCCGACCGCACGGCCGCGCCGGGGATCGCGCTTTATTCGGCAGGGCTGGCGGCGATGGCTGCGGCGGCTTGGACCAGTTCGTTCCCGCGTTACCGCGTGGGACTGGGCGCAGTGATGTTTGCGCTGTCCGACCTGCTGATCTTCGCCCATGTCGGGGCGCTGGCGCACAGCGCGCTGCCCGGACTGCTGATCTGGCCGCTCTATTACTTCGGGCAGTTCCTGATCTGCACCGGGGTGATCGGCGAGCTTAGCAGCCGCGCCACACCGGCCCCGGGGCGGCAGCAATAGTCGTGCGGTGCAGTTCGCGCCGATAGCCTTCATAGCCGCCGGTCGCGCGGTGGAGGACCGAGCGATTGTCCCACATTACCAGCATCCCCGGCTCCCAGCGCTGGGCAAAGACGAAGCGTTCGTCCCCCTGCCATTTCTGGAGATCCATCAGCAGGCCGAATGCGGCCTCGTCGGCCATGCCTTCGATCCCGACTATGTAGCCAAGCGTCGAATAGAGCCCCCGCCGCCCGGTTTCAGGATGGGCGGGCACCAGCGGATGGGTCTGGGTGGCGAGCGCGGCCTCGCTTGGGCGGATGTCCATCGAGCGCCCCTTGTCGCGCGCGCCATAGGTGCCGTCGGGGGCATAGGGCAATCGGGCGGAGTGGACCGCGATCAGGTCGGCCAGCTGCTCCTTGCGGTCAGCGGGCATGGTTTCCCAGGCCAGGTGCTGGTTGGCGAACAGGGTATCGCCACCCATCGGGGGAATGTCCACCGCCATCAGGCAGGTCCCCGCCGGAGGCCGCGCCTGGAACGACCAGTCGGCGTGCCAGTTTTCCGCGAACAGCGGCGATTGCTCGTCCGCTTCGCGCCGGATCGCGGCAATGTGCTTGCGTCCTGCTATCGGCGCGAAGAACGGGTCCTCGCCAAACCCGCCGAAGGCCAGGGTGAAGCGTTCCAGATCGTCGTCGCCGATGGCCTGGTCCGGAAAGGCCAGAACATGGTGCGCCAGCCAGGCCGCACGGATTGCGGCAACCGTATCGGCATCGAGCGACTGCGACAGGTCGACCCCGGTGACCCGTGCTCCGCACGATCCGCCCGAGGGTTCGACCCGCAGTGCCATCAGCTTTCTCCGGTCTCCGGCGCAGCAGCCGTTTCGCCAGCCACGTCCGCATCTTCCTCGCCGCCGGTATCTTCCGCCAGGCGCACCGCGCTGACCACGTGTTCCTCGTCGGCCACGTTGAACAGCCGCACGCCCGCGCTGCCGCGCCCGATCACCCGCAGGCTTTCCAGCGGCAGGCGGATCAGCTTGGCCTGATTGGTGACCAGCATCAATTGATCGGCCTGGGCCGCGGGGAAGCTGGCGACCACCGGCCCGTTGCGGGCGATGTTGTCGATATTGGTGATGCCCTGGCCGCCGCGCCCGGTCCGCCGGTATTCGAAGGCCGAGGACAGCTTGCCATAGCCATTGGCGCAAACGGTCAGGATGAACTGTTCCTTTTCCGCCAGTTGGGCAAAGCGTTCCGCGCTCATCGCCGGTTCGCTTTCGCGCTCGGCCTTCCATGGGGCATGGCGCAGGTAATCGTCGCGCTCGTCCTGGTCCTTCACGCCGACGCGGTGGAGGATGGACAGGCTGATCACCTCGTCATCGCCCTTCAGCGTCATGCCGCGCACGCCGGTGGAAGTGCGGCTGGTGAACTCGCGCACTTCGTCGCCGGCAAAGCGGATCGCCTTGCCCGAACGGGTGGCAAGCAGCACGTCGTCGGTCGGATCGAGCAGGGCGACGCCGATCAGGCGATCCTCGCTGTCCTCGTCAAAGCGCATCGCGAACTTCCCGTTGGACGGTACGTTGGCGAACGAATCCATCGAATTGCGCCGCACGTTGCCCTTGGCCGTGGCAAAGACCACCGACAGCTTGCCCCATTCCGCCTCGTCCTCGGGCAGGGGCAGCACGGTCTGGATCGTCTCGTCCTTGTCGAGCGCGGGAAGCAGGTTGACGATCGGTCGGCCGCGTGTCGCCGGGCCGCCTTCGGGCAGGCGCCAGACCTTGAGGCGATAGACCTTGCCGGCGGTGGAGAAGAACAGCACCGGGTTGTGGGTGGAGGTGACGAACATCGTCGTCACCACGTCCTCGTCCTTGGTCGCCATGCCGGCGCGGCCCTTGCCGCCCCGGTTCTGGGCGCGGAAGGTGGAAAGCGGGGTGCGCTTGATATAGCCGTCCATGGTGACGGTAACGACCATGTCGTCGCGCTCGATCAGGTCCTCGTCGTCGATCCCGTCGGCGGGCGCGGTGATCTGCGACAGGCGCGGGGTGGCATAGGCATCGCGCACCGCGACCAGTTCATCGCGCATCACGCCATACAGCTTCGCGCGGTTGGCCAGGATCGAGAGGTATTCCTCGATCGCGGCGGCCAGTTCCTGAAGCTCGCCGCCGATTTCGTCGCGGCCCAGCGCGGTCAGGCGGTGGAGGCGCAGGTCGAGGATCGCCTTCACCTGCACTTCGGACAGGCGATAGGTGCCGCCTTCCTGCTCGGCGTTCGGCTCGATCGCCTCGACCAGGCGGATGTAGGGGGCGATGTCGCCGATCGGCCATTCGCGGCGCAGCAGCGCATCGCGCGCGGCGGCGGGATTGGGTGCGCCGCGGATGATCCGCACCACCTCGTCCAGGTTGGTGACGGCAACCACCAGGCCCAGCAGGATATGGGCGCGGTCGCGCGCCTTGTTGAGTTCGTACTTGGTGCGGCGAGTAATCACTTCCTCGCGGAAGGTGATGAAGGCGGCGATGATGTCGCGCAGGGTCAGCGTTTCGGGGCGCCCGCCCCGGATCGCCAGCATGTTCGCCGGGAAGCTCGACTGCGCCGGGGTGTTGCGCCACAGCTGATTGAGCACGACTTCCGGCGTCGCATCGCGCTTCAGGTCGATCACCACGCGCACGCCCAGCCGGCTCGATTCGTCACGGATGTCGGAAATGCCCTCGATCCGCTTGTCCTTGGCGGCCTCGGCGATCTTCTCGACCAGGCTGGACTTGCCGACCTGGTAGGGGATCGAGGTGAGCACGATCGAGCGCCGGTCGCCGCGCCCTTCCTCAACCTCGTGGCGGCAGCGCATGATCACCGAACCGCGTCCGGTGTGATAGGCGCTGCGCGCGCCAGCCGTGCCCAGGATCAGCGGCGCGGTGGGAAAATCAGGTGCCGGGATGATCCCGATCAGTTCCTCGGTGGTGATCGCCGGATTCTCGATCATGGCGAGGCAGCCGTCGATCACTTCGCCCAGGTTGTGCGGCGGGATGTTGGTGGCCATGCCCACCGCGATGCCGCCCGCGCCGTTGACCAGCAGGTTGGGGAAGCGCGCCGGAAGGACGGTCGGCTCCTGCCGCGACCCGTCGTAGTTGTCGGTAAAGTCGACCGTATCCTTGTCGAGATCGTCGAGCAGGGAATTGGCGACCCTGGCCAGCCGCGCTTCGGTATAGCGCATCGAGGCGGGCGGATCGGGGTCCATCGAGCCGAAGTTGCCCTGGCCGTCGATCAGCGGCAGCCGCATCGACCCAGTCCTGGGTCATGCGGGCCAGCGCGTCGTAGATCGCGCTGTCGCCGTGCGGGTGATAGTTGCCCATCACGTCGCCGACGATCTTGGCCGACTTGCGATAGGGCCGTCCGGCGACGAAGCCGCCTTCCTGGCTGGCGAAGAGGATGCGGCGGTGGACCGGCTTCAGCCCGTCGCGCACATCGGGCAGCGCGCGGGACACGATCACGCTCATCGCGTAATCGAGATAGCTGGTCTTCATCTCGTCAACGATGTCGACGCGCGGGAACTCGCCCAGCGGACCAGGGGTTTCGGGGATTTCGTCGGTATCGCTCACGCGGTGGTACAGCCGGTTGTTTATGGGACTACGAAAGTGCCTAAGGCCCTAGGCCAAGCGGCACGCGAAGGCCACCCCAAGGGCTTGTGGGCAGCGGTTTGCCAGCCGGTTTTCCACACCCTTCGCCCCGATGCTGAACGGCGGGCGGCACGCGTATTCAATCGTGGTTCACCGGACTGGCCCTAGTGCGCTGGACTGTTGCCAAACCGGCGGGTCCCCGCCTATGGCGAGGCAGAGGAATCTGACCGTCAGGCCGGGCATTCGAGGCCCTGCAGGTCGGCCCTGAAGGAGACGAATACCATGATCCGCAGCGTGCTTTTCACCCGTTCGGCGATTGGGCTCGCCCTGGCGCTCGGCCTTGCGGCCGGTGGCATGGCTGCCCCTGCGGCGGCGAAGGAGAAGGCGAAGGACAAGGCCGCTGCCGGCGCGCCGAAGATCACTCCGTCGAAGGCCTATATCCCGGCCTTCACCCAGGCCCGCAACGCGATCGATGCCGCCAGCAAGCGAGCCGATGTCGCCGCCGCGAAGACCGCCGTGACCAATGCCGAAGCCGCCTATCGCAGCGCTCGCGGCAATGCCGCGCGCACCCAGGCGCGGGCCGGGTTCGACAGCGCGGTGGCCGCGCTTGGCGGGCTGCTCCAGGCGGAAAAGGCAACGCTTGAACAGGCGTTTGCCGCCGGGACCACTCCGGACGACGCGATGCTTTCGGGTCAGCTGGCGCTGAACCTGGGCAATCTCGCCTCGGACAAGGCGATGCAGCGCCGCGGGCTTGAAGCGATGATCCAGAGCGGCAAGCTGTCGCCGGTCGATGCAGCCAAGTACAACTTCTACGTCGGCGGCCTGGCCTACGATCTCAAGGACTTCGCCGGTGCCCGCACCGCGTTCTCCACCGCGATCGCCGGCGGCTACACCGAGAACGGCGTCGAGGCGCTGCTGGCCGATGCCTACATCAACGACAACCAGGTGCCCGAAGGCCTGCGCATCCTGCAGCAGGCAGCGGCCAAGCGCGGCGCTGCGGCTCCGGAAGACTGGCTGCGTCGCGGCGTAGTCGTCGCCTACAAGGCGCGTCTGCCGGAACAGGCCAATGGCTTTTCGATCCAGCTGGTGAACGGCTATCCCAGCACCGAAAACTGGGCGCTGGCGGTGTCGGTCGTGCGCGATCTCGGCAAGTTCCAGCAGCAGGAGCAGATCGATCTGCTGCGCCTGATGGAGCGCACCAAGAGCTATTCGGAAGCGCGCGATTACATCGAATATGTCCAGTCGGCCGATCCGCGCCGCCTGCCGGGCGAAGCGCTGAAGATCATCAACGCGGGCATCGCCGCGGGCAAGCTCGATCCCAAGGATCCATTCGTGACCGACGCCAAGACCATGGCCACCGCGCGCATCCCGGCGGACAAGGCCTCGCTGGTGGGGCTTGAGCGCGATGCCCGTGCCGCCAATTCCACCGCCGCGACGGCGATGGCTGCGGGCGATGCCTATCTCAGCTATGACGAGGACGCGAAGGCGGCCGAGATGTACCAGCTCGCGCTGGGCAAGCCGGGCGTTGATGCCGCCCGCATTCTCACCCGCCTGGGTATCGCCCAGGCCGACACCGGTCGCTATGCCGATGCCCAGGCGACTTTCGCCAGGGTCGATGGCGTGCGCAAGCCGATTGCCGCGCTGTGGTCGGCCTATGCGTCGAGCAAGGCCAAGGCGGCCGCCGCAGCCGCCGCCCCGGCTCCCGCACCGGCGCAATAAGCCAGAGCGGTCCGATCAAGGGAAAGGGCGGCGAGCGATCGCCGCCCTTTTCGTTTGCCTATTCGACCGGGCTGAATTCGCCGCTGGCCTCGTCCAGCATGTGCAGGACCCCGTCGGAGATGGCGAAGAAGGCGCCGGTCAGCCGCAGTTCGCCCGCGCGTTCCTTTTGCCGGATGCAGGGGAAGGTCCGCAGGTTGGCCAGGCTGACGCGCACCCCGGCCTGTTCCATCGCCCGTTCGGCAACACGCCCCGTGGTGCCATGCTGCGCCACCACCGGCGCGCGCGCCTCGTCCAGCAGGCCGATCCAGTCGGCGATGAAGCCGCCTTCACCCGGCTCCGACCCGTGCATTTCCTTGGTCAGCGCCGCCTTGCAGCCGCCGCACATGCCGTGGCCCATGACCACGATTTCCTTCACATTCAGGAACTGCACTGCGAATTCCAGGGCGGCGGAAACACCGTGGAGGCCTGGCGAAGTCTCGAACGGGGGCACCATCGCCGCGACATTGCGGACAACGAAGATCTCGCCCGGATCGACATCGAAGATCTGTGCCGGATCGACCCGGCTGTCGGAACAGGCGATCACCATCACGTCCGGTTCCTGCCCTTCGCGCAAGGTGGCCCAGCGTTCGCGGTTGGGTGCCCAGCCCTGGGCGCGGAAACGGCGGTAACCGGCGATCAGGCGGCTGAAGCCTGCAGGAGAATCCGTGGTCATGGGCGCGCTTTTGGCGATGCAATTTCCGGCTGGCAAGCCCGCGCCCTTGCCTCTATCTGCGCAGGATGACCGATCTATCGAACGCACCCCAGCCAGAACAACGCCAGCGCAAGCCCGACTGGATCCGGGTCAAGGCGCCGACCAGCAAGGAATATGGCGAAACCCGCGAACTGATGCGCACCCTGCGGCTCAACACCGTATGCGAGGAAGCGGCCTGCCCGAACATCGGCGAATGCTGGACCAAGAAGCACGCCACGGTAATGATTCTGGGCGATACCTGCACCCGGGCCTGCGCGTTCTGCAACATCAAGACGGGCATGCCCAATCCGGTCGATCCGATGGAGCCGGAGAACGTGGCCGTTGCCGCCGCCAAGCTGGGGCTGGAACATATCGTCATCACCTCGGTTGACCGCGATGACCTGCCGGATCGGGGTGCGGGCCAGTTCGTCAAGGTGATCGAGGCGCTGCGCCGCAACACGCCCGCCACCACGATCGAGATCCTGACACCCGATTTCCGGGGCCTGATGCGCCAGTCGATCGAGGCGATCGTTGCCGCCGGGCCGGACGTGTTCAACCACAACCTGGAAACCGTGCCCCGGCTCTATCCCACGATCCGCCCGGGCGCGCGCTACTACGCCTCGCTGCGGCTGCTGGAAGAGGTCAAGAACCACAACCCGCTGATCTTCACCAAGTCCGGCATCATGCTGGGGCTGGGCGAGACCCGGCTGGAAGTCCACCAGGTGATGGACGACATGCGCTCGGCGGGAATCGATTTCCTGACCATGGGCCAGTACCTCCAGCCCACGCCGCGCCACGTGAAGGTAGAGGAATTCGTCACTCCGCAGGCCTTCAAGGCCTATGGCGCGGTGGCACGGGCCAAGGGCTTCCTGCAGGTCGCCTCGACCCCGCTGACCCGTTCCAGCTATCACGCCGGGGACGATTTCGCCCAGATGCGCGCCGCGCGCGAAGCCCAGCTCGCCAAGGCACGCTGATGCCCGGGATCCGCGAAATCCGGCGCCTGCCGTGGAGCGCGGAGCAGATGTACGATCTGGTGGCCGATGTCGGCCGCTATGCCGAATTCCTGCCGTGGGTGGTCGCAACGCGGGTGCGCAGCGACAGCGAGACCGAAATGGTGGCCGATATGCTGATCGGCTTCAACGCGCTGCGCGACAAGTTCACCTCACGCGTGATCAAGACCCGGCCCTCGTCGATCAAGGTCCACTATGTTGACGGACCGATGCGCGATCTTGACAACGAATGGCAGTTCCGCGCGCTTGAAGGGGGCGGGTGCGAGGTCGATTTCATGGTCGAATTCTCGTTCCGCAACGCGATGTTCGAACGGCTGGCCGGGCAGTATTTCGACCGCGGTTTCCGCCGCATGGTCACCGCCTTCGAGGAACGCGCCGAAAAGCTTTACGGCAGCAGCAGTTCAAGCGCGACCAGCGCCGCCTGATGGCGCACCTCGGCGCGGCTGCCCGCTGGCAGCAGGCGTTCCTCGGCCACCAGCTCGTCAAGGCCGCGCACCGCGCGGGCGAAGACCACCGTGCCCACCGGCTTCAGTTCGCTGCCGCCGTCCGGCCCCGCGATCCCGCTGATCGATACGGCAACGTCCGCCCCGCTGCGCTTCAGCGCGCCCTGGGCCATGGCCCAGGCGCAGGCGATGGAAACCGCGCCGAAGGTATCGATGATGTCCAGCGAGACGCCCAGCAGTTCGTGCTTCGCCTCGTTCGAATAGGTCACGAAGCCGCGATCGAGCACGGCGGACGAACCCGCGATCTCGGTCAGCGCCGCGCTGACAAGGCCGCCGGTGCAGCTTTCCGCCAGCGCGATGCGGCGCCCGGCGAGCCGGTTTTCAGCCACCACGCGGGCGGCAAGCTCGGCAAGGTCCTGGGGAAGCAGGCTGTCCATGGTGCGTATGCGCCGATCAGGCTGCCGGGCAGCTGGACAGCTTCTTGTCCTCGCGCGCCACAAGGTTGAGAATTTCGGCGAACATGTCGACCATGTTCGTCGCGGGCAGCGGTTCCAGAGTTGCGGTCAGCCGGTCGATGTCGGCACAGTTGGCGGGCTTGACCTTGGGCCCGAGCTCTGCGGTGATCGCGGCCTCGATGAAGGGGCGGATGACCTCGTCCGGCATGGCGTCGAGCACCTTGGTTTCCGGGGCCTTGCCGCCGCCGAACTTCATGAACGCGGCCTTGGCCTTGGGCCAGGCCTTGTCCTTGCCTTCGTTCAGCCGGTCAAGCAGCGCGGGCGCGCGGGCGATCAGGTAGGCATCGCCGGGCAGGTGCGGCTTGCAGGTCGCAATCGTCGAATCGAGCACGGTCGGCAGGAAATAGGCTACCATGCCGCGCATTTCGTCACGCGTGATGCACGACTTCGCGGCCTGGGCCTGCGCGGCCTGAACCGGGATCAGCGCGGCGAGCACCGCCGTTGCGGCAAGACGGACGAATGGGCTTGGCATGACTCGGTTCCCCGTTGAATTGCTGTTGCGGTCTGTGGCGCGGTTGCCCGGGAAAATCCAGCCTATAGCGCGATCAGCATGGCGGCGGCCTGCGCGGCGATGCCTTCGCCGCGTCCGGTGGCGCCCAGCCGCTCGGTAGTGGTCGCCTTGACGCTGACGGCCTCAAGCGGGACCGCCATGATCTGGGCCAGCCGCTGGCGCATCGCGGCGCGGTGCGGGCCGATCTTCGGCGCCTCGCAAACGATGGTCACGTCGACATTGCCAATGCCGTAGCCCGCCTCGCGCGCGAGCTGGACCGCGTGGACCAGGAACCGGTCGGACGAGGCACCTTTCCAGCGGGGATCGCTCGGCGGGAAATGGCTGCCGATGTCTCCCGCGCCGATCGCGCCAAGGATCGCGTCGACCAGCGCATGGATCGCCACATCGGCGTCGGAATGGCCGGCCAGCCCCCGGTCGTGCTCGATCTTCACGCCGCACAGCCACAGTTCCTCGCCAGCGGCAAGGCGGTGAACGTCATAGCCGGTGCCGATCCGGACGGGCAGGGCGGCAGCGGCGAAATCATGCGCGAAGGTCAGCTTGTGCAAGGCTTCGTCTCCTTCGACCAGGGCAATGGTCAGCCCCGCGGCGCGCGCCACCTGGGCGTCGTCCCCGGCGCTGGCCGCGCCGCTCCAGGCGCGGTGCGCGGCGAGGATATCGGCATAGCGGAACGCCTGCGGGGTCTGCACCCGCCGCAGATCCTCGCGCCGGGCCGGTTCGCCCATCAGGGCGCCGTCCGCGCGGGTCAGGCTGTCGACCACCGGCAGCACCGGAATCGCCCCGGGCTGGCTGTCCAGCGCGGCGACCAGCCGGTCGATCACCGCGCGCGGCAGCACCGGGCGGGCGGCGTCATGGATCAGCACCAGCCGGGGGGCATCGCCTTCAAGCGCCTCCAGCGCGGCCAGCACCGAGAGCTGGCGCGTCGCCCCGCCGGTGACGAGCCGGACGCCCTCGATCCCGGCCAGGGCCGCACGCGCGATCTCCTGCGCGCCTTCCGGAATGGCGACGATGATCGGCGACACTCCGGCCGCGGCCATTGCCTCCACCGAATGGCGCACCACCGGCTTGCCCCGCCAGACCGCGAACTGCTTGGGCAGCGGCTGGCCCGCGCGCAGCCCCGCTCCGGCGGCGACGACCACGGCGGCGGTGCCGGGGGGCAGGGGGGTGGGCGCTTCCATAGTGGCCTCGCGCCTTACCACTTGAGTCGGGCCAGGCAATTCCCTATGTGCTGCACAAATTTTAGGCACATAAATCCATGAACCCGCTTCCTCCTCCGCCCCGGATCGATCCCATCCAGGTTGGTCCGGTGCAGATCGACTGCCCCGTGATCCTTGCGCCAATGACCGGCGTGACCGACCTGCCGTTCCGCCGCATCGTCCGGCGCTTCGGCTCGGGCCTCAACGTCACCGAGATGATCGCCAGCCCGGCCGCGATCCGCGAGACGCGCCAGTCGGTGCAGAAAGCGGCGTGGGACCCGATCGAGGAGCCGGTTTCGATGCAGCTGGTTGGCTGCGATCCGGTGCAGATGGCCGAGGCGGCGAAGCTGTCCGAGGATCGCGGCGCGGCGATCATCGATATCAACATGGGCTGCCCGGTGCGCAAGATCGTCAACGGCGATGCGGGATCCGCGCTGATGCGCGACCTGCCGCTTGCCACCCGGCTGATCGAAGCGACGGTCAGGGCGGTCAAGGTGCCGGTCACCGTCAAGATGCGGATGGGCTGGTGCCATGACAGCCTCAACGCCCCCGAACTCGCGCGGATTGCCGAGGATCTGGGCGCGAAGATGGTGACGGTTCATGGCCGCACCCGCAACCAGCTCTACAAGGGCAGTGCCGACTGGAGCTTCGTGCGCAAGGTCAAGGACGCGGTTTCGATTCCCGTGATCGTCAACGGCGACATCTGCTCGATCGAGGACAGTGCGCAGGCGCTGGAACAGTCGGGCGCGGACGGGCTGATGATCGGGCGCGGGGCCTATGGCCGGCCGTGGCTGCTGGCGCAGGTGATGCACTGGCTGCGCACCGGCGAGCAGCTTGCGGATCCCACGCTGGACCAGCAGCTTGAGCTGATCCTAGAACACTACCAGTGGATGCTGGACCTCTATGGCCGCGAAACCGGCGTGCGCATGGCCCGCAAGCACCTGGGCTGGTACACGCGCGGCCTGCACGGATCGGCGAACTTCCGCAACATGGTCAACTTCGTCGACGATGCGGACGAGGTGATGCGCCGTCTGTCCGAATTCTACGCCCCGTTCCTCCAGCGCCAGGCGGCCTGATGAGCGAGGCCCAGCGCCAGCTGGCCAGCCTGCCGCACGCGGTGCTGCTGCTGGCTCCGGGCCAGCGGCTGGCGGCGGCCAATCCCGCCGCCGAGCAGTTCCTGGGGCAGAGCTTTCGCCGCCTCGCCGACCGTGAGCTGGGCACCCTGCTGCGCTTTTCCGAAGAACGGCTCGCTCTGCGTCTCAGCGAAACAGACGCTCATGTCTCCGCCCGGGCCACCGGGGTGACGGTGCTGGGCCAGCGCGAACGGGTCGTCGATGTCACGGTCGCGCCGGTGATCGACCGGCCCGGCTGGCAGGTGCTCACCATCCATGACAGCGGCGGCGCCGAAGCGGCGGGAGGCGATCCCGCCGGCGGCGAGGATACCGTGCTGCGCGCGCCCGAAGTGCTGGCCCACGAAATCAAGAACCCGCTGGCGGGCATTCGCGGCGCCGCCCAGTTGCTGGGGCGCAAGCTGGAAGGCGGGGATCTGGCGCTGACCACCCTGATCGCCGACGAGGTTGACCGCATTGCCAAGCTGATTGACCAGATGCAGACGCTGTCGCGCCGTACCCCGCAGGAACTGGCGCCGTGCAACCTGCACGAAGCGGTGCGCCGGGCCCGCGCGGTGATCGAGGCGGGCGGCAAGGCGCCGCCGATAATCGAGGAGTTCGATCCCTCGCTGCCGCCGGTCATGGGCAATGCCGGGGCGCTGGTGCAGGTGCTGATCAATCTCATCGCCAATGCCGCCGATGCCTCTGCCGGGGTGGCCAAGCCCCGGATCGTCGTGCGCACCCGCTTCGCCAGCGGGCTTCAGCTGCATCGCGGCGCAGACGGCACGCCGGTGCGCCTGCCGATTGAACTGAGGGTCAGCGACAATGGCCCGGGGATCGATCCGGCGATGCGCGATCACGTGTTCGAACCCTTTGTTACCACCAAGAAAAGCGGGCAGGGCCTTGGCCTTGCCCTGGTGCGACGGCTGGTGCGCGACATGAACGGGCGGATCGGCCACGACCGTGACGAGGCGGGTGGCTGGACCCATTTCCGCCTGCACCTGCCGCTTGCGGATGAGCGGCGCAAGAACCTGCGCGAGGATCGGACATGAGCGTCCTGCTGGTCGAAGACGACGAATCGATCGCCATCGTCATCACTGCCGCGCTGGAGGCGGAGGGCTTCTCCGTCACCCGCTGCGACAGCGTGGCCGAGCGCGACCGTCTGCTGGCGCAGGGGCGCTTCGCGGCGCTGGTCACCGACGTGATCCTGACCGATGGCGATGGCATCGAGACGCTGGGCCGGGTGCGCGATGCCGCGCCCGATATGCCGGTGATCATCCTGTCGGCCCAGAACACGCTGGATACGGCGGTGCGGGCCAGCGATACCGGCGCCTTCGAATATTTCCCCAAGCCCTTCGATATCGATGAACTGGCCCGCACCGTCCGCCAGGCCGTGGGGGCGGCCAAGGCGCGCGGACCCGAGGGCGACGAGGCGCCCGTCGCCGGGCTGCCGCTGGTTGGCCGATCGGCGCCGATGCAGGCGGTTTACCGGATGATCACCCGGGTCCTGCGCAACGACCTGACCGTGCTGGTGCTGGGCGAAAGTGGCACCGGCAAGGAGCTGGTGGCAGAGGCGATCCATCAGCTGGGCCACCGCAAGGACGGGCCGTTCGTGGCCGTCAACACCGCCGCGATCCCTGCCGAACTGATCGAAAGCGAGCTGTTCGGGCACGAGAAGGGCGCCTTCACCGGCGCGGTCGCGCGGCACATCGGCAAGTTCGAGCAGGCCAACGGCGGCACCCTGTTCCTCGACGAGATCGGGGATATGCCGATGCAGGCCCAGACCCGTCTGCTGCGCGCGCTCCAGTCCGGCCGGGTCCGCCGCGTCGGCGGGCGCGAGGAGATTGCCGTCGACGTGCGGATCATCGCCGCGACCAACCGCGATCTTGAACCGATGATCGCGGCGGGGACTTTCCGCGAAGACCTTTACTACCGGCTCAATGTGGTGCCGATCCTGCTGCCGCCCCTGCGTGAGAGGACCGATGACATTCCGGCGCTCGCCCGCCATTTCCTCCACCAGGCAATGCAGGAAGGGCTGCCGCGTCACCAGCTGA
The DNA here is from genome assembly GCA_016719755.1 of Novosphingobium sp. Taxonomy (GTDB): domain Bacteria; phylum Pseudomonadota; class Alphaproteobacteria; order Sphingomonadales; family Sphingomonadaceae; genus Novosphingobium. The sequence continues at coordinate 489,505 of JADJYM010000015.1, forward strand.
CCGACGATGCCGCCGCCCTGCTTGGCCGCCAGCCGTGGCGCGGCAACGTGCGCGAGTTGCGCAACTTCATCTATCGCCTGGCCCTGCTCGCGCGAGAGGAGCGGATCGATACTGCCACCCTCGCTCCCTTGCTCACGCAGGCGACACGCGGTGAGGATGAGGGTGAGCGCCCCCGCAATCTTGGTGAAGCGGTGGTCGCCTGGCTGGAACAGCACCGTCCGGCGCCGGGCCGGGTCTATGACGAGGCGCTGGCTGCCTTCGAGCGCCCCTTGTTCATCGAGGCCCTGCGCGAGACTGGCGGCAACCAGCTGCGGGCCGCGCAGTTGCTGGGCATTAATCGCAACACGCTGCGCAAGCGGCTGAGCGATCTGGCAATCGATCCGGTGGAACTCCAGCGGATCTGAATTGGTTGCCCTTCGCCCGCTCTGACGAAACGGAGGCGATGCGGCAGCTGATATTCTGTTCGTTTCCGCGACCCGCCAAAAATCCTTGCAACCCTGCAACAGTGGTGTTGTAACTGCGCAACGATGGATGCTGGACGCAAGAGAGGCTGGCCACAATGGTGGCGACGCGTACAGCTCGCCGCGCGCCGCGCCAATTTCTTCGCGATCATGGAGATAGGCTCGGTCGTAAGCTTCCTGCTGATGACCCTGATCACCTGGTATGCGGTGACGGCGCAATCGCAGCGCGGGCAGTTGCTCCCCACCGACCTTACCGCGACCCTGCTGGTCGGCACCCTGGTTCCGGCCATGGCGATCCTGGTGCTGCTGGGGCGGCGCCTGGCCTTGCAGCGGGCTGCGGAGCACGCGGGCGGGGGCGGGCAGCTGCACGTCCGCCTGGTGTTCTTCTTTTCGCTGATTTCCGCGATTCCCACGCTGCTGGTGGTGATCTTCGCCTCGTGGCTGTTCCAGTACGGCGTGGAGTTCTGGTTTTCCGATTCCTCGCGCGGGCTGCTGGAAAACTCCAACAAGCTGGCGCGCGGTTATTACGAGCAGACCCAGCGCGACATGGAGTACGAATCGCTGGCGATGGCGGGCGACCTGCGCGAAGTGCTGGGGCAGGTCCCGATCAACGATCCCCAGTTCAAGGAATTCTACGCCTACCAGATCCTGCACCGCAAACTGAACGATTCCGCGATTCTCCAGCGCGGCACCAACGGCTCGCTGTCCACCGCCGTGCTGTCCGATCCGGACAAGGGGGAGGTGACCGACCGGATCACCCCGCAGGACATGCGCCGGCTCGACAGCGGCGAACAGATGGTGGTGCGGGCCAGCGCCGACCGGATCGAGGCGATCACCCCGATCGACCGGCGCGCGGGCATCTACCTGTTCACCACCCGCCGATCGGACCTGCTGGCCTTCAGCATGGGCCAGCGCGCGGAAAACATCGTCCGCGCCTACGACGTCCTGACCAAGCGCGCGCGAAGTCTGCAATTGCAGATCAACGTCGCGCTGTTTGCCGCCAGCCTTGCGTTGGTGGGTCTATCGATCTGGTTCGCGCTGCGCTTTGCCGACCGGCAGGTGAAACCGCTCTACGATCTGGTCGACGCGGCGCGGCAGGTCGGATCGGGCAATTTCTCGATGCGGGTCGAGGGGCGCACCGGGGCGGACGAGATCGGGCTGCTCAACCGCGCGTTCAACCGCATGACCCAGCAGCTGGAAAAACAGACCCAGGCGCTGGTCGGCGCCAACCAGCAGCTGGGCGAACGCCGCGCCTTTATCGAGGCGGTGCTCGAATCGGTTACCGCCGGGATCGTTTCAACCAATCCGGCGGGCGAGGTGCTGCTGATGAACAGCTCGGCGCACAAGCTGCTGCTGGATAGCGGGGCAGAGCCGCCGATCGGCGTGCGCCTGGCGGAGATCGCGCCGCAGATCGCCGCGCTGGTCGAAACCGGCCAGCACGGCGGGATCGTCCAGTACGGCAAGGGCAACGAATTGCTGACCCTTGCGGTCAAGGCCACGCGCGGCCAGGCGGGCGACGTCATCACCTTCGAGGATATCACCCGCCAGCTGGTCGATCAGCGGCAGGCTGCCTGGTCGGACGTCGCGCGGCGCATCGCGCATGAAATCAAGAACCCGCTGACCCCGATCCAGCTTGCCACCGAACGGCTCAAGCGGCGCTATACCAAGCAGATCACCGCCGACACCGAACTGTTCGAGGAACTGACCGGCACGATCATCCGCCAGGTCGGCGATTTGCGCCGCATGGTGGACGAGTTCTCTTCTTTCGCCCGCCTGCCCAAGCCGGTGTTCCGGCGCGAGGACCCGGTCGACCTCGCGCGGCAGGCGCTGTTCCTCCAGGAAGTGGCGCGCCCGGACATCAATTTCGCCTTCGATGCGGCGGTGGACGTCGGCCAGATTGCCTGCGACCGCCATCAGTTCGGCCAGGCCATGACCAACGTGCTGAAGAACGCGGTCGAAGCGATCGAGGCGCGGCAGAAGCAGGCCGGGGCCGACTATCGCGGCAAGATCGCCGTCGCTCTGCGGATGCAGGGCGAGGCGCTTGAGGTCCGGGTGTCCGATAATGGGGTCGGTCTGCCGCAAGACCGTGAGCGGATTGTGGAGCCCTATGTCACGACCCGCGAGAAGGGTACCGGGCTGGGCCTCGCGATCGTCAACAAGATCGTCGAGGAACACGGGGGCGAAATGACCTTCGCGCCCGGCGATCCCGAGGGAACCGTCGTAACCATGCGCTTTGCACGCGATCCGCTGGCCAGCCAGCGGACCGGTGAAACAGCACAGTGAAGCAGTGAAGGTGGATTGAATGGCGCTCGATATCCTGATCGTCGATGACGAACGCGACATCCGCGAACTGGTGGCCGGCGTGCTGAGCGACGAAGGCTACGAATGCCGCACGGCAGGGGACAGCACTTCGGCGCTCGACATGATCGATCAGCGCCGCCCCAGCCTGGTCCTGCTCGACGTCTGGCTTCATGGCAGCCCGATGGACGGGCTCGAAGTGCTCGACGCGATCAAGAGTCGCGAGCCGGAACTGCCGGTGATCATCTTCTCCGGCCACGGCAATATCGATACCGCCGTTTCCGCGATCGGTCGCGGAGCGATGGATTTCATCGAAAAGCCGTTCGAGGCCGAGCGCCTGTTGCTGCTGGTCGCTCGCGCTACCGAAACGGAGCGGCTGCGGCGTGAGAACGCCCGGCTGCGCGAAGGCTTTGTCACCGCCGACGAATTCACCGGCAATTCCAGCGCGATCAACCAGGTCCGCGCCACCCTCAAGCGTGTCTCCAACACCGGTAGCCGCCTGCTGATCAGCGGCCCGGCGGGCGCTGGCAAGGAAGTGGCCGCCCGCCTGCTCCACAGCTGGAGCCCGCGCGGTGGCCATGCCTTTGTCACGGTCAACTCCGCGCGGATCACTCCCGAACGGTTCGAACAGGAACTGTTCGGTGAGGAGGCGGGCGGCAAGCTGGTGCGGGCAGGGCTGCTGGAAATGGCCGATGGCGGCACGCTCTACCTCGACGAGGTGGCCGATATGCCGCTGTCCACCCAGGCGCGAATCCTGCGGGTGCTGACCGAACAGGCCTTTGTGCGCGTTGGCGGGCACCGCCAGATCCGCGTCGACGTGCGGGTGGTGTCTTCCACCGCGCGCGACCTTGAGCGCGAGATTGCCGAGCGCCGCTTCCGCGAAGACCTGTTCTACAGGCTCAACGTGGTGCCGGTGGCGATCCCGTCACTGGCCGAACGGCGCGAGGACATCCCCGCGCTGGTCGACCATTTCTTCGCCCGCTTCGCCGCCGACCAGGGCGTGGCGCCGCCCGAAGTTGCGATGGAGGCGATGGCTGCGCTGCAAAGCTACGAATGGCCCGGCAACGTGCGCCAGTTGCGCAACGTGGTGGAGCGCACGATCATCCTCACCCCGCGCGAGCGGCTGGGGCGGATCGATGCCGATATGCTCCCGTCCGAAGTGCTCAGCGGGCGGATCAGCGGCGATGGTTCGCTGCCATCGCTGATGGGCGTGCCGCTGCGCGAGGCGCGCGAGAATTTCGAGCGGGAGTATCTGCGGGTCCAGATCCGGCGTTTTTCCGGGAACATTTCCCGCACGGCGGCGTTCATCGGCATGGAACGCTCGGCGCTGCATCGCAAACTCAAGCTGCTGGGAATGGTCGGCGGGCGCGAGGACGAGGAGGGCGCAGAGGTCGCGGAATGACAATCTGACTGACAAGCCGGTTTACCTCATCCGGCGTTCAGGGTAATGTTGCAAGGCAACAAGCGGACGGATTGCGGGCCTCACCCGCGTTCCGGCCAGAATGCGGTCCATCATGATGGCCGCCAACAAGAAGGAGAAGTCCATGTCCTCACGCACGCTCACCGCGCGTCCCCGGCCGCCCAAGGCTGAACCTGAAGCCGATACCGCCGAAGCCGCGCCGGCTCCCGCCATCGCCGCCGCTGCTGCTGCCGGAACCTCGGCGCCCAAGGGGCAAAACCTTCAGGACCAGTTCCTCAACCTGCTGCGCAAGAACAAGATTCCGGTCACCATGTTCCTGGTGAAGGGCGTCAAGCTGCAGGGCATCGTGACCTGGTTCGACAATTTCTCGATCCTGCTGCGCCGTGATGGCCAGTCGCAGCTGGTCTACAAGCACGCCGTGTCCACCATCATGCCCAGCGTTCCGATTGACGCGCGCCAGTTCGGCAGCGCGGCCGAAGGCGGCAAGAAGGTGCGGCTGCTGCAGGATGTGTTCCTTTCCAGCGTGCGCAGCGCCGAAGTGCAGGTCACCATGTTCCTGGTCAACGGCGTGATGCTGCAAGGCCGGGTCGCGGCCTATGACCTGTTCTGCATGCTGCTTGAGCGTGAGGGCTATGTCCAGCTGGCCTACAAGCACGCCGTCTCGACCATCCAGCCCGTCACCCCGGTCGATCTGACCGGCGGCGAGTTCGACGACGAAGGCGACGACGCCTGAGCTTTCTCGACGACAGCAGGGAAGACGTTGCCCGCGGCGCGCGGGCGGTGGTGGTCTACCCCGAATTCCGGGGCAGGGGCGCACCGCAGCACGATAGCGCCGCGCGGATCGAAGAGGCCAAGGGCCTTGCGCTCGCAATCGGGCTGGTTGTGGTCGATGCCATGGCCATCCCGATCCGCGAGGCGCGGGCCGGGACCCTGTTCGGCGAAGGGCAGATCCAGAACATCGACATCGCTTGCAACCAGGGCGAGGCAGAGCTGGTGATCGTCGATGGCTCGCTCACCGCGATCCAGCAGCGCAACCTTGAAGACAAGCTGAAGCGCAAGGTGATCGACCGCACCGGTCTGATTCTCGAAATCTTCGGCGAGCGCGCGGCGACTGCCGAAGGGCGCTTGCAGGTGGAACTGGCCCACCTCGATTACCAGGCCGGACGGCTGGTGCGCAGCTGGACCCACCTTGAGCGCCAGCGCGGCGGCTTCGGCTTCCTTGGCGGTCCGGGCGAAACGCAGATCGAGGCGGATCGCCGGATGATCCGCGACCGCATGGGGCGCCTGCGCCGCGAGCTGGAACAGGTCCGCCGCACGCGCGGTCTGCACCGCAGCCGGCGGGAGAAGGCTCCCTGGCCGGTCATCGCGCTGGTCGGCTATACCAACGCGGGCAAGTCCACCCTGTTCAACCGCCTGACCGGCGCGGAAGTGATGGCGGAAGACCTGCTGTTCGCCACGCTCGATCCGACCATGCGGCGGATTCGTCTGCCCGGCGTCGACAAGGCGATCCTGTCGGACACGGTGGGCTTCATCTCCGATCTGCCGACGCAGCTTGTCGCCGCCTTCCGTGCCACGCTGGAGGAAGTGACCGCCGCCGACGTGATCGTCCATGTCCGCGACATCGCCAATCCCGATACCACGGCGCAGAAGCGCCAGGTGATGGAAGTGCTGGAGGAACTGGGCCTGATCGAGGAGGAGGGCGGCACTCCTTCCGTTCCGATGGTAGAGGCCTGGAACAAGTGGGATTTGCTGGACGCAGAACGCGCGGCTGACCTGCGCGAACAGCTTGCGTTACATCGAGAGGACGTGATCGTGCCGGTTTCGGCGCTGACCGGCGAAGGCTGCGAGGCATTGCTGGAAGCGGTCAGCAAGCTGCTGACGGCGGGGGCGAGGCTCCACAGCTTTGTCCTGCCGCAGGGCGATGGCCAGCGGATCGCCTGGCTTCATGCCCACGGCGAAGTTATCGGCGAGGAAGACGCGGGCGAGGACGAGCGCGGCCCGCTGCGCCGGATCGAGGTCCGGCTCGATCCGCGCGAATTAGGCCGCTTTACCCGCCTCTGACCGTTTGACCGCCTGCCACAGTTCTTCCTGCGCGGTAAGATCAAGCGCGGCGAAGTCCTGCCCGCGCGCGGTGGCCAGCGCCTCCATCGCCCGGTAACGGCGCTCGAACTTGGCGTTGGCGGCGCGCAGGGCGTCCTCGGCGGCCACGCCGTGGGCGCGCACCAGATTGACCGCCGCGAACAGCAGGTCGCCCGCCTCCTCGGCCTTGTCTTCATCGGTCGTCGCGGCGGCGAGTTCGGCCATTTCCTCGCGTAGCTTGTCTGCCGGGCCTTCGGTATTGCCCCAGTCGAAACCCTGCCTCGCGGCGCGCTTTTGCAGCTTTTCGGCGCGCAGCAGCGCGGGGAGAGCCAGTGCCACCCCGTCCAGTCCGCTGGTTGCCCCCTTGGCGGCCCGTTCGCTGGCCTTGGCGCCCTCCCAGCGGTCCTCGCGCGACTGGCCAAGGTCCGGGGCATCGCCGAACACGTGGGGATGGCGCGCTTCCATCTTGGCGGAGATCGCTTCCGCCACGGCGCAGAAATCGAACAGCCCGGCCTCTTCCGCGATGCGGGAATGGAACACGACCTGAAGCAGCAGATCGCCCAGTTCCTCCTTCAGCGCGGCCATGTCTTCCCGCGCGATGGCATCGGCCACCTCATAGGCTTCCTCGATGGTGTAGGGTGCGATCGTGGCGAAAGTCTGGGCCACGTCCCACTCGCAGCCGGTTTGCGGATCGCGCAGGCGGGCCATGATTTCGAGCAGGCGGTCGAGCGGGGAACTGTGCGGCATGACGCCACAGACCCGGGGCAGGCGATTCGCGCAAGCGGCGAGTTGTGGGGTGCCCCGCCGCGCGTTAGGCTGCACCCATAACCCGCTCAAAGGCTTGACCCATGGCATCGCTGCGCCCAGTTTCCAGCTTCGATACGCACGAGGTTTTCAATCAGCCGCCGCCGCTGGAGGACGTGAACCTGTTCACCAGCGACCTTGGGCTGAGCGATGCGGTGCGCCGCGCCGGGGCGCAAGGTCATGGCCCGCGCCTTGCCGCGATGGGGGCGCGCGCCGGATCGCAAGAGGTTCTGGGCTGGGGAGTGGAGGCCAACCGCGTTCTCCCCGTGCTGGAAACGCACGACCGCTTTGGCCACCGGATCGACGAGGTCACCTTTCACCCCGCCTATCACCAGCTTATGGACCTTGGCCTTGGCAGCGGGATCGCCAGCCTTGCCTGGCAGGCAGAGGGGCAGGGGGTAGGGGCGCAGGGGGTAGGGGCGGGGCACGTCGCCCACACCGCGCTGATGCTGCTGCTCAGCCAGGCCGATTCGGGCACCAGTTGCCCGATGACCATGACCTATGCCGCCGTGCCCGCGCTGCGTGCCGAACCTGCGGTGGCGGAGGAGTGGGTGCCCCGGATTACTGCGGGAGCCTATGATCCGGCCTGCCGTCCGGCATCCGATAAGGCCGGGGTCACCATCGGCATGGCGATGACCGAGAAGCAGGGCGGATCGGACGTCCGCGCCAATTCCACCCGCGCCGCGCCTGCGGGGGAGGAGGGCTGGTACCGGATCGATGGCCACAAGTGGTTTTGCTCCGCGCCGATGTGCGATGCCTTCCTGACGCTGGCCTATGCCGATGGCGGACTTACCTGCTTCCTGGTGCCGCGCTGGCTGCCGGACGGCACGCGCAATGCCGGCTTCCGCGTGATGCGACTGAAGGACAAGCTGGGCGACCGCTCCAACGCCTCTTCCGAGATCGAGTACCACGGCGCCATGGCCCAGCGGCTCGGGCCGGAGGGGCGCGGGGTGGCCACGATCATCCAGATGGTCCAGCACACCCGGCTTGACTGCGTGACCGGGTCTGCCGCGCAGATGCGCTTCGCGCTCGCCAACGCCCTGTGGCACACTGCACACCGCTCGGCGTTTCAGAAGCGACTGATCGATCAGCCCGCGATGGCCGCCGTGTTGGCCGATCTGGCGCTGGAGAGCGAGGCGGCGACCGCCACCGCGCTGCGCCTCGCCCAGGCCTTCGATGAGAACGATCCGCTGGCCCGGCTGCTGACCCCGATTGCCAAGTACTGGGTGTGCAAGCGCGCTCCCGGCATGGTCTATGAGGCGATGGAGGCCCACGGCGGCATCGGTTATGTGGAGAGCGGTCCGATGCCGCGCCTGTTCCGTCAATCGCCGCTCAACGCGATCTGGGAAGGATCGGGCAATGTCATCGCGCTCGACGTGCTGCGCGCCGTGGCCCGGGAGCCGGAGAGCGTGGAGGCCTTGCAGGCATTCCTGATGGGCCAGCGCGGCAGGAACGGTGCCTATGACCGGTTCGTCGCCGGGATCGATCTCGTCAAGGCCCGCGAAGGCACCGCGCGGCTGCTGGTCGAGCAAGCCGCGCTGGCCGCGCAGGCAGCAATCCTGCTGGCGTGGGATAACCCGCTGGCGGATGCATTCTGCCAGCTGCGGCTCGCTCCGCGCGGGATGGCCTATGGCGCGTTCGACGCCTCGCTCGATTGCGGCGCGATTATCGCCCGGGCGATGCCTCAGGTCTGAGAGGGGAGCCTGGGGACAGCTCTGCCTATTGCCCATGTTTAAGAGTGATAATATATATTATGTTAATAGCGATACCGCAACTGTCCATGTAAACTGTGTCCAGTGTGATGGGGAAAGGCTTGCAGTCACGGCGGTCTTTCAACAGTATCAGCGACCGTGTCCACTTCGTTCGCCACGACGCCCTGGCAGGCAGCGCGTATCGAAATGCCCGGCGGCCGCCGGTCGTGGACGGTATTGGATGATCACGGCGACGTCGTCGAGTGCCTACGTCATTGGATCGTCCATCTCGAGCAGACGCACGCGTCTCCGAACACGATCCGCGCGTATGTTCGCCATGTCGTCGACTTCGCGAACTTCCTCGGCGCCAACGGCGCCGGCATCCATGAAGCCACGGTTGCGCTCTACGACGGCTTCCTTGCCTGGCGGCTTGCCCGGCGAAAGGATGCCTTGCCGAGCCCGCGGCTGATCCTGCTGCGAAAGCAGGAAACGCGGGTTCTGGCGCCATCGACGCGCAACCAGATCCAGCTGGCGATCAAATCGTTCTACCGCTTCTATAACGGCACCGACGACTTCGCGGTCGATACGGCTGAGGTCAGCAAGGTCTATGACGGGCACCGGATCTACAAGCCGTTCCTCGAGCATATCAGCCAGCGTCGCACGACGCGGCGCAAGGACCGCTATCTGTCGGGCGATCCCGGCCGTGTACAGCAGCAGGTGCTCAAGAAGCGCCTGACGCCAAGCGAGGTCCTGCGGCTGATCGAGGCGTGCGGTCTCGCGCGCGACGCGTTCCTGATCGTGCTGCTCTACAATACCGGTCTCAGGATCGGCGAAGCGCTGGGTCTGCGCCATGTCGACATCGACCTCGCTGAAAGGTCGTCTGGGTCGTTCCGCGCGAAGACAATGCCAATGGCGCCCGCGCCAAATCCGGCCGGACGCGCGGTGTGCCGGTCCACGACTACGTGCTCAACATGTACGTCGACTACCTCACCAGCGACGAATATCTCCCGGCCTTCGAGTCCGGAGCGGAGTACGTCTTCGCCAATGTGAAAGTCGGCATGATCGGGCACGCCATGAGCCTGTCCTATGCCCAAAAGCTCGCGGGCCTGCTCGAGCAGCGCACGCATATCGACTTCAGCTGGCACATGTTCCGCCACAGCCATGCATCCGAAGCGATCGCGGCGGGATACAGCCTGCTCGAAGTGGCCGATCGCCTCGGACATGCCAGCCCGCAGACAACGGCCGCGTTCTACCAGCACCTGTTCGCCTCGGAAATCCGCAGGCTTTACCTCACAGGTCCCGACGAGGTGCATGAAAGGCTTGAGAAACTTCGCGAGGCAGAGCTTCTTAGAAGGGATATGCGATGGGCATGACGCCGCTGGCGCTCGTCGGCGGCACACCGCATGATACCGATCGCTACAGCAACTGGCTCGAAGCTCGGCTCGGGGGACTATCCCCCCTTCTCGTTGAGAATCCTGTCTGGTCAGACGCCATAATGAACGAGGTGTTCGGCCATTCCTGGCTGAGCCAGACATACGCAAGTCTGCCGCTCAGCGCTGCGGTTCCGGTGCTGACCAACGAGATCAAGGCCTACCTCGCGGCATCGGTGCTCGATGATCGCAAGGCCGACACCCAATGGTTCCAGCGCCGGATCCCGGTGATCCGATATCTCGTCGAGGAAGGCGCAAGCCTGCTTCAGCATTTTGGAGCGGGCTGTCTGGCGGACATCCCCCACCCGGGCTTCGGCGCGTCAGATGGCGATACTGCGAAGACGAAATGCCACAACGATGCCGTCCTCGAACTCTACGCCACATGGTACGGCGAACAGTACGGGCGGCGGAGGCAAAGCCAGACCCGCCAATGGATCCGGGACGGCGAGATCGTCACCACCCAGTATCGATCACCGGAAGTGCAGCTGTTCGGTGATATCCATCGCTTCTCGATCATCAATCGGGCGCAGATGGCGCCGATGCATGACCGCGACATCATCTGGATCAACGATCTTTACAGCGAGGAGGACACGCGCTTCCGCGACCGGCAACGCCGAAGCGACACTTATCTGAACTTCCTGTGCTTCGAGCCTTGGCTGCGCCCGTTGATGCGCGGCTTCCTGCTCGACAAGGTCGCACATGGCGAACTTGCGCCGGCGACCCTTGTGGGAATGCAATCGCGCTTGCGAACCTTCGGGCAGTTCCTGCACGGCGAGGGCATCGCCGAGCCCGGGCGAGTCACTGAACTGACGATGGAGCGTTACCTCGCATGGGGAAACGCGCGAAATGCCGCAGGCAAGAACTGGTACACCGACATCGTGCAACTCCTGCGCGCGGCTCCGGTCCTGCTGCCAGGCCAATGGCCGCGGATCGCACTCGACAAGCGCGCCGCACGGCGCATCCGTTACAAGCAGGCACCGGACGACCCGCGGAACCGGCTTTACGCATCACGCGAGGGTGCCAACCGGGCCGCCCCGCCGGAAGCCCTGGCGGCCATGGTGGCCAGGCTCGACGAACTGCCCGCCCCTATCCCGGTAATCTTCATGATCGGCGTCACGACCGGGGCGCGGGCCGAAGACCTGCATGCCCTGCTCTTCGACTGCCTGCGGCCCGATCCGCACGACACGCGCTTCATGCTGTTCACGTTCTGGCAGAACAAGGTCAGCCGCTGGAATACCAAGCCCTTGCTGGTCACCGATCCTGCGCACCAGGCGATGATCAAGCTGATCGAGGCGCAGCGGGATCATGTCCGGCAGCGTTACGGGCGCGTCACCAAATACCTGTTCCCGGTCTTCTCCGGCAAACGGGAGTCGTTCCTCGGCTACAACTGGACCTTGCAGGAACTCAAGATGCTGTGCCTCAGGCATGGAATCGTCGATGGCGAGGGCAAGCCGTTCGACTTCTCGTGGCATCCACTGCGCCACCATCGCGGGACGCAGATGGCGGCCGAAGGCCATGACATCCTCAGCATCATGTTCGAACTGGGCCATGCCTCGCCCGATATGGCGTCGATGTACGTCAACAAGCGTCTCGACCTCAAGAAGAACGCCTTGCTGCGGAAAGGTGGCGGCCAGTTCTTCACGATCGCGGGCAAGGTCGACGAGGCCGTCGGCGATCTCCTGCTGCGCAAGGAAACCATGCTGGCGACGCGGGTCAGTGGCGGCGCCTGTACGCTGCCCGGCCAGCTTGGCGAATGGTGCGAGCACGCCCATGCCTGCCTGACCTGCCGGTTCTTCCGCGCCGATGGCGACGACCTCGAGCACTTCCGCTGCGAGCGCGCCGGACTTTACGTCGCGATCGAAGGCCTCGAACAGGAAGCGCGGGATTACGAGAAAGGCGGTCAGACCCGGTTGGCCGACATCACGCGCAAGCGGCTACAACGCAACAAGGACGCCGTCCACAACACCGACACCATCATCCGTTCCATCGAGGAGCACGGTCTCTACAAAGGTCAAAAGCAGCGCTACAGGCCGAGCGCTGCTCGGGAGGAAGCGACGCAATGACTGATCTACGGATCGCCACTCTCAACGATGCCCGCAGCCGTCGTAGCGCTGAAAAGCGCGCCGCGGTCGAGGACGCAATCATGCAACTGCGCGAGACCAGGCAGGCTGTGACGTTCGTCTCGGTGGCTCGTGAGGCCAAGGTCAGCCGTCAGTACCTCTACAATAACTTCGCCGATGAAATCGGCGAGGAACGCGTCGAGACCCGTGCAGAAACCGAGGTCATCGACGGCAAGAAGGTCCCGCTGCGAACGCCCGAGGAATACCGGCACATCGAAGCGGCGCTCCGCAACAAGATCGAGCGGCTTGAGACCGAACTGCGGGATGCCCGTGCCGAAAAGGCCAAGGCGGACCGAACGGCGGAACGTGAGCGCGGCAAAGCCGAACACTGGCGTCAGCTCTACACAGCTGTCCTGACGCGCGTGTCCCCTGGACAGTCCCCCGAACCGCTGCCGTCCGCCGAAGACTGAACCGTTCCGCTCCCATCGGGTTACGATCAATCGAGTAGGAAGTGAGCCGCCTACGGCGTCTTGCACTTCCAACTCCCTTGATCGTCCAAATAATTAGCGAAACACAATGGACAGGCATAATGCCATCAAGCCATTGAAACTACACCACAAGACATGACGTGGTGTTGATATATGTTAAATATGGGCTGAGATAAAACAGGCGGGGCGGCCCCCCTGTCAGGTGGCAAAGCGCTCGATCAGCAGCGCCAGACCCACAAACACACCCAACCAGATCGCAGCCAGAGCAAGCTTGCGCTTCCCGCTGAGGCCGTGACCCGAAATCTCGCGGACGGCAAAAGCGAGAAAGGTCAACAGAACGACAATCCCGGCAAAGTCATATCCGTTCACGCCGTCAACTCCAGCCCGTCATAGCCGACATGGACGTGCGGCGGCACTTCGTCGCACAGGGTCCGGTAATCCATGCTCTTGTCGAGATGGGTCAGAACGGCTTGCCTGGCCCGGACCGCCTCGATCAGTTCCAGCGCCATGCCCAGGTGCGCGTGGGTGGGATGCGGTTCGCGGCGCAGGCAATCGACAACCAGAATGTCGACGCCTGCCAGAAGCTCGACCACGTCCCGCGTGATTGCACTGAAATCAACCGCATAGCCGATAGACTTGCCATCTGCATCGAAGCGGTAGGCCGTGCTTTGTGCCGGACCATGCGGCATCTGGCAGCTTGCCACCCCGAAGCCAGCGCACATCCGCAGCCGATCGAGGTTCTCAAGGTTCATGATCGTCGGATAACCGTGCTGCCCGGCAAAGGCATAGGAAAACCGCTGGCGCAGCCGCCGCGCTGTTTCCTCCGCGGCATAGGCCGGGATCGGCCCGGCGCGGCCATAGCGGAAGGCACGCAGATCATCGAGGCCATGGGCATGGTCGGCGTGGTCATGGGTCCAGAACACGGCATCGATCCGGTCGACCCCATTGTCCAGAAACTGGCTGCGAAGATCGGGCGAAGTATCGACCAGCAAGCGGTTTCCGGCATTGCTTTCAACGATGATCGACACCCGGCTGCGGCGATTGCGCGGCTCGGCGGGATCGCACAGGCCCCAGTCGTTGCCGATCCGGGGCACCCCGGTGGACGTGCCGCAGCCCAGGACTAGCAGCTTCACAGTGCCGCCTTGGCAAACAGCGCGAAGAAATTGCGGGTGGTCGCCTCGGCAAGCTGTTCAGGCGTTGTCCCGCGCAGCTCGGCCACAAATCGCGCCGTATCGGCGGTGAAAGCCGGCTCGCACACCCGCCCGCGATGCGGGATCGGGGCCAGGAACGGCGCATCGGTCTCAACCAGCAGCCGGTCCTCAGGCAGCTCCGCAGCTATCGCCTGCAAGTCCCTGGCATTCTTGAACGTGACGATGCCGGAAAGCGAGATCGTCAGTCCCAGGTCGAGCATCCTGCGGCCAAATTCCGCCGAGGCGGTGAAGCAATGGATCAGCGCCGGAAAGGCCCCCTGCTCCATTTCCTCGGACAGGATCGCCGCCGTGTCCTCTTCCGCATCGCGGGTGTGGACGATCAGCGGCAGGCCGGTCTCGCGTGACACGGCGATGTGCCGCCGCAGCAGCGCCTGCTGGGTCGTGCGGTCGGAATGGTCGTAATAATAGTCCAGCCCCGTTTCGCCGATGGCAATCACCCTGGGGTGTGCCGCCGCTTCCAGCAGCGCGGCTTCCCCCATGTCGGCATGGGCATCGGCCTCGTGCGGATGGATGCCGACGCTGGCCCAGACATCGCTTTCGCGCTCCGCCGTGGCGATAACCTGCTGCCACTCGCGCTGCCGGGTGGAGATGGAGAGGAAGCCCCCTACTCCGGCGTCCCGGGCCCGCGCCAGCACGCCTTGCTGATCCTCGACCAGGCCCTTGTACTCAAGGTGACAGTGCGAATCGATCAGCATCAGGCCGCGTCTTCCGCCGGAAGTTCAAGGCGCGGGAACACGCCGACCGGCTGCGCCAGGGTGAAACCGCTGGCCACAAGCCGCTGGTACCAGGTCTGGTCGTGAAGATCGGCATAGCTGCGCTCGCCCGCGGGAATGCCCATCTGGTCAAGCAGACGATCCGCCGAGGACGGCACGACCGGACGGATGGCGATGGCCAGATTGCGCACGGCGACGAACAGGGTGAGCAGCACCGCGCGCATCCGGTCGGGATCGGTCTTGCGCAGGGTCCACGGCGCCTGTTCGTCGACAAACTGGTTGCAGGCGAAAACCGCGCGCATCCAGCTTTCCATACCGCTGGAGAAATCCAGTTCGTTGAACGCCTTGATAAGGTCGTCGCTGCAGGCCTGGTCGATCTGCCGCAGGAGGGCACGGTCGACTTCTTGCGCACCGAAATCCGCAAGTTCGCCGTTCAGATTTTTGAAAATCATCGACAAAACCCGCTGGGCCAGGTTTCCGAAACTGTTTGCCAGCTCCGCATTCGAGCGGGTGACGATGGCTTCGGGCGAGTACGACCCGTCCTGTCCGAAGGCGACCTCGCGCATCAGGAAATAGCGCAGCGGATCAACCCCGAACTGCTGCGCCAGAGCCATCGGATCGGTGACGTTGCCAAGCGACTTGGATTCCTTCTGCCCGCGGTTGAGCAGGAACCCGTGGCTGAATACGTGCTTGGGCACCGGCAGGCCGGCGCTCATCAGGAAAGCCGGCCAGTAGACGGTGTGAAAGCGGGTGATGTCCTTGCCGATCAGGTGCAGACTGGCTGGCCAGTACTTTGCGTAATCGCCGGATTCATCGGGGAAACCCAGGCCGGTGATGTAGTTGGTCAGGGCATCGACCCAGACGTACATCACGTGGTTTTCGCTGCCCGGCACCTTGACGCCCCAGTCAAAGCTGGTGCGCGAGACGGACAGATCACGCAGGCCGCCTTCGACGAAGCGCATGATTTCGTTGCGGCGGCTTTCCGGGCGGATGAAATCGCCATCGCCCGCCGCGTAGAGATCGAGCAGCGGCTGCTGGTATTTCGATAGCCGGAAGAACCAGCTTTCCTCGACCGTCCATTCGACCGGCGTACCCTGGGGCGAGAGCTTTTCGCCCCCCTCCCCGGCGACCAGTTCGCTTTCGTCGTAATAGGCCTCGTCGCGGACCGAGTACCAGCCCTCGTAGCGGTCGAGGTAGAGGTCGCCGTTGGCTTCCATCCGCCGCCACAGTTCCTGGACCGAGGCGTGGTGGCGCGGTTCGGTGGTGCGCAGGAAAACATCGTACGAGACATTCAGTCCATCGCACATATCAATGAAATGCTGCGACATTTCCGTTGCCAGTTCAGCCGGGGTAATGCCCAGGTCGCGGGCCTTCTGGGCCATCTTCAATCCGTGTTCGTCAGTCCCGGTCTGGAACCGCACGTCGCGGCCCATCTGGCGCTGGAAGCGGGCGATGACATCGGCGGCAATCGCTTCATAGGCATGGCCGATATGCGGCTTGCCGTTGGGATAGCTGATCGCGGTGGTCAGGTAATAGGGTTCGCCCATGGCTGGCGCGGCATCTTTCTGTAACTTCAGGATGCCGCTTCTCTAGGCATGGCGAGCGATGCCAGCAAGGCTCCGATTTCCATCGCCACCAGCGCGGGATCGAAGTTGTAGGTCGGCAACTGGGCACCCAGCCGCACCAGATCGCCATGGACCGCGATCACCCGCTCCTGCCGGGCGCGGCTGCCATGGCGCAATTCGGCGGCAACGATCGCCCGGGCAAGGTCGGCGGCGGCCTGCTGACGCTCGCGGTCGGGCCGGGCGCCAATTGCCTCGGCCAGGGCGCCGCGCAGTTCGAAATGATCGTCGCCCTCGCGGATCAGGCGCTGCATGGCCTGGTGGAGCTTGCCAAGGTCCTGCTCCACGAACCGCAGCGCCGCGCCGGGCGAGCCTTCTGCGGCGGCAATCGCGGCAGCGCGGGTCGCGGCGTCGGCTTCTGGCGCTTCGGCCCTCAGAATCCGGTCGACCTCGGCCTCGGGCAGCGGACCGAACCGGAGCATCCGGCAGCGCGAGCGGATCGTTGGCAGCAGACGTCCGGGACGGTGCGCCACAAGCAGGAAATAGGTTCCCGCTGGCGGCTCCTCAAGGCTCTTGAGCAGCGCGTTGACCGCGTTCTTTTCCAGATCGTCCGCCGGATCGATGATGACGGCGCGGCGCCGACCCAGCGTGGGGCGGGTCACCAGCCGGTGCTGGATGGCGCGGATCTCGTCGATCGGGATCGAGCGCTTGCGGCGATAGGGCTGGCCATCATCGCGCTTCTTGGCCTCGTCCTTGTTCTCGGGCGGATGCTCGGGCAGCAGGATATCGGGATGCCGGTCTGCGGCAGGCTGGGGCATACCCGGTTCGGCGACCAGTTCGGCAGCGGCGGCGCGGGCGAACAGGCCTTTGCCTACTCCCTGCGGTCCCGCGAGAATCCAGGCGTGGTGCATCCGTTCGGAGCCAAGCGCGCTGCGCCATTCGTGCCAGGCTTCCTGATGGCCCGCCAAAGCTTTTGCCAGTGCCGTCATGGTGCCACCCCGAAGCGGGCCAGCGCGGCCATGATCCGATCGTGAACCACCGCAGCCTCGCCATCGCCATCGATCCGGGCGAAGCGCTGCGGTTCTTCCTCGGCAAGCCGGGCAAAGGACGCCGCGACGCGCGCATGATAGGCCGCATCGCGCCCGCCGATCCGGTCGGTCGCATCGCCATCGCGCGCCGCGGTGCGGGCGGCGGCAACGTGCGGGGGCACCTCGATCAGCAGGGTGAGATCGGGCAGCAATCCTTCGCTGCCGACGCGGTGGAGGGCAAGGACATCGGCGTCCGACAGTCCGCCCGCCCCGCCCTGATAGGCGCGGCTCGAATCGACGAAGCGGTCGCAGATCACCCATTGGCCCTGCGCCAGCGCCGGACGGATCAGCCGCTCGACATGGTCGGAGCGCGCGGCGGCGAACAACAGCGCTTCGGCGCGCGGGTTCCAGCCTTCTCCGTCGGTGCCCAGCAGCAGAGCGCGGATGGCCTCGGCACCCGGAGTGCCGCCCGGTTCGCGGGTGACGACGCTGGCGATGCCCCGCGCCGCAAGCGCGGCGGCCAGCATCCGCGCCTGGGTGCTCTTGCCCGCCCCTTCGCCGCCTTCGAATGCCAGGAACCGTGCCGTGCTCATTCCAGCAGCCCTAGCAGGCCATTGACGATCCTGTCGATTGGTCCCGCCCTGCCAACCGCGCGCGCGGTGACGAGGGGAAGGTAATGCGGCGCCTGCCCCTCGACCCGCACTTCCAGCCCGGCTACCTGCGCTCCCTTGGGCAGCGGTGCCCGCAATGGGCCGGTATAGACGATGTTGGCGGTGACGCGCGGCGTGGTGCCCTTGGGCACGGTGATCGCGAATGCGCGCGGCAGGGCTAGGGGCACACGGCGGGCATCGCCCTGCTGGACCCGGGCTTCACCGATAATCTGCCCCGCCGCTACGAACGGCCGGCTGTCCCACGCGGCAAAGCCCCATTCGGCAAGGCCGCGCGCGGCAGAGGCGCGATCAGGTTCGGTCCGGGCGCCGCCCACCACCACGATCAGCCGCCGCCCGCCGCGCTGCGCCGCGCCAAGGAAATTGAACCCCGCTTCGAAGGTGTGACCGGTCTTGATGCCGTCCGCGCCTTGCAGAACCCCGGCGAAGGGATCGTGGCTGGTCAGCCGTGCGCCGCGCCAGTCCATCGCCTGATGGCCGAAATAGCGGCGGTAAAGCTCTGGATGCTCAACGATCAGCGCCTGGGCCAGGCGAACCAGATCGCGCGCGGTGACCCGGGTCACGCCCCGGTCGGGCCAGCCGCTGGGCGTGCCGAAATGGCTGCCGGTCATGCCTAGCCGGACGGCGCGGGCGTTCATTGCCGCAGTCCACGCCTCGGTGCTGCCCAGCGCCGCTTCGGCAAGGGCGACGGAGGCATCGTTGGCCGAGACGGTGGTCATGCCCATCAGCAGGTCGCCCATGCGGACCTGCTCTCCGGGACGGAGCGACAGGCTGGTCCCCTTCCCCGCCCAGCGCTGTGCGGTTTGCGGACGTACTGTCACCACGGCCTGCTCGTTCAGCTTGCCCGCCTTGATCAGGTCGAAGGCAACCAGCGCGCTCATCGCCTTGGTCATCGATGCGGGCAGGAAACTGCGCTGTGCATCACGGGCGTAAAGCGTCTGCCCGGCGCTGAGATCAACCACCAGCGCAACCGGAGCAAGCGCGGCCTGGCGCGGCGGCGGCACGGGCTGCGGCGGCGCACTTGCGCCCCCCGCAGCTGCGGGCAGCGCGAGGGCCAGCATCAGCGGCAGCAACCTTGGCTTCAAGCCATCCACTCCATCGCCCGGCGGGGGCCCGGCACGGACGGCTGAAGATCAGTCGCCGCGCTGGATTCGGGCGTCGCTATACCCGGCGGCCCGGGCCTTCGCCAGCGCCGCCTGGGCGGCGGCGCGGTCGGAGAACGGCCCGCTGCGCACGCGCCACAGTTTGCCCGCCGGTTGCACTTGCCCCCCGCTTTTTGCGGCGGCAGCCCTGGCCCGTTCCTCGCTGGAATAGGCGCCGATCTGGACGACCAGAGCCCCTGCGGGAGCGGCGGCGGGCGGTTTCGGTGCAGCAACCTTGGCTGGCGGCGGCGTGGTGCCGGATGCGGGCACCGCGATTACCGGCTGCGGTTTCGGGATGGCCTTGGGCTTGCCCTTCGCGCTCTTGGGTTCCGGCTTTGGGGCCGGAGCAACCGCCGCCTTGGCCGGGGTTTCGGGTTCGGGAGCGGGAACCGCTGCCACGGTGACCCGTCCCTCCTGCTGGTCAAGCTTGCGTTGCAGAACGGTAAGCAGCGACTTGGGCGTATCGAGCCGCGCCGGAGCGGGTTGACCGGCGCGCAGCGGCGCGCGGTCCACTTCGGGCGGATTGACGCGGCGCAGGCGAATCGGCGCATCGCTGCGGCCCGCGATGCCCAGCTGCGCGGCGGCGCCGGGTGAAAGATCGACCAGGCTGCCGGCGCTCATCGGGCCGCGCCGTTCAAGGCGGACCAGGATCGTTCTGCCGGTTTCGAGCGAGGTCACCTCGACATAGCTTGGCAGCGGCAGGGTGCGGTGCGCTCCGGAAACGGAGGAGCCCCCTTCCCCGCCAGCCAGGGCACGCCCGACCGCATCGTAGTTCCATGTGTCAGCCGGAGTGTAGGTCACCCCGCCGACGGTGAAGGGAGCGCCCAGCACCATCGGATAATCGGCCGCCGGGCCATTGGCGGGCGGCGGCAAGGCGGAGGCGCTTTTCGGTGATCCTCCGCCACAAGCGGAAAGCAGGACCAGCGCGATCAGCGGCAGGCTTCGGTTAACGGGCAATCTCATCTGCAAGCAACCCCACGGACAGAGCGTAGTAGTTCGAGCAGTTATACTGGAGGATAACCCTGTAATTCCCGGTTAACAGGAACGCGCCTTTGCCCGGACCGTCCGGTTCGAACAGCGCGGCCATGGTCCGGTCGGCAATCGGTGCCTGCGGCGAAACGCCCAGCGCGCGCCATTCGCCCACCGTTTTCCAATGCGAATGACGGGCGTGGACGCGCGGACAGGAGGGCGCCTCAAGCTGCGGCGAAAGGACCTCGCGGTCGAACCCGGCGGGCACGGATGCGCGCACGCCCCACGGCTCGCCCTGCCGCCAGCCGGCATCGCGGAAGTAGTTGGCGATCGACGCAAGGGTGTCTGCCCGGCTGTTCCAGATGTCGGCCCGGGCATCGCCATCGCCATCCCTGGCCAGACGCAGGTAAACGCTGGGCAGGAACTGCGGATTGCCGAAGGCGCCGGCCCAGCTTCCCACCATCTGGCGGCGCTCCACGCCCCGGTCGGCCATTTTCAGCAGGGCGATGAATTCGGCCGTGAACAGATCACGCCGCCGCCCTTCGAAAGCGAGCGTCGCCAGCGAGCGGGCCAGATCGAAATCGCCCTTGTAACGGCCGTAATTGGTTTCGTGCCCCCAGATCGCCAGCAGGATCTTGGACGGAACGCCGTACTGCGCCTCGATCCCCGGCAGCAGCGCGGCCGCCGAAGCTGCCATTGCCTTTCCGCCGTTGATTCGCGCGGCATCGACATGGGTGCGGTAATAGGGCGCGAAGGCCGGAGGCGAATTGGGCGTTGAGCCCGGCTGCGCCCGGTCGAGCGCGATCACGCGGGGGTTGTAGGTCAGCCCGGCGGTCATCCGCTGGATCGTCGGTTCGCTCACCCCTTCGGCCCGGGCACGGGCGGCAAGGACATGGAGATAGGCCTGGAATCCTCCCTCGTGATCAACGGGATCAACCTGCGCCCCCGCCGGGCCGGTTGCGGGGCCGGCCAGCGCGAGAAGCAGACTGAGGGGAGCGGCAAACAGGGTCCTGCGAAGCGATGCCATGCACCCGGTCTCGCACAGCAAGCGCCGGATTGGAACCGCAAAACGGGTGACAAGCGCCAGCAAGGCGGCTAGCGGCGACGAACGGACGGCGGACAAGCTCCGCCAGCGGACAGGTGGCCGAGTGGTTTAAGGCAGCGGTCTTGAAAACCGCCGTGGGTGCAAGCTCACCGTGGGTTCGAATCCCACCCTGTCCGCCAGTTCTTCAAGATGCTCGTTCGGCGCTGCGCCTTCGCTTCAGAACCAGCGCTTGCGGAACCACAGGGCCAGGTTCACCAGCGCGATCAGCACCGGCACTTCCACCAGCGGGCCGATGACAGCGGCGAATGCCACGGGCGATGCCAGCCCGAAGGCGGCGATGGCGACGGCGATGGCCAGTTCGAAATTGTTCGATGCCGCCGTGAAGGACAGCGCGGCCGTGCGCGGATAGTCAGCGCCGATAGCCCGACCTGACACGAAAGCCAGCACGAACATCACAACGAAGAAGATCCCCAGCGGCACGGCAATGCGCAGCGCATCCATTGGCAGAGCGAGGATTTCCTCACCCTTGAGGCTGAACATGGCGACGATGGTGAACAGCAGCGCCACCAGAGTGACCGGGCTGATCGCGGGGAGGAATCGGCCTTCGTACCAGTCCGTGCCGCGCGCCTTGATCAGGGCGCGGCGAACCAGAAAGCCCGCGAGAAACGGAATGCCGAGATAGGTGAGAACCGCCTTTGCGATCGTGGCGAAATCGATCTCCACGATCTGCGCCTCAAGCCCGAAGACGGGCGGCAGGACGGTCAGGTAGAACCAGGCATAGGGCACGTAGAAGAAGATCTGGAACAGCGAATTGAACGCGACGAGGCCCGTCACATACTCCGCGCTTCCCCCGGCCAGCTGGTTCCAGACCAGCACCATGGCAATGCAGGGGGCGATTCCGATCAGGATCAGGCCGGTCATGTATTCCGGCTTGTCCGGCAGCAGCAGGGCGCCAAGCGCGAACATGAAGGCCGGGGCAACGATCCAGCACAGCACGAATGACAGGGCCAGGATCCTGCCGTTGCGGAACACCTGGCCCAGTTCCTCATAGCGAACCTTGGCCAGCGGCGGGAACATCATCAGGATCAGTCCGATGGCAATCGGAATGCTGGTCGAACCCACCGACATCGCGCCAAGCGCGTGCGGCACGCCCGGCGCCAGCGAGCCCAGCGCGATTCCGGTCGCCATCGCCACGAAGATCCAGACCGTGAGATAGCGGTCGAGGAATGACAGCCTGCTTTTCGGCGCGTCCATTGCATCCCTTGCCATCAGACTGCTCCTTCCATCTGGCCAATGCGGGCAAGGTGCTCCGCCAATTCGTTGCGGCCCATCGTTTCGAACGGCAGCGCGAGCAATGCCCGGGCCCGCAGGTCGAGCCACCGCCAGGTCTGTTCGAAAGCGGCGTCCACGGCCGCATCATCGCCCTGTACGTCTGCCGGATCGGGCAGGCCCCAGTGAGCCTTGAGCGGGGCGCCCATGAAAACCGGGCAGGCTTCCCCCGCGGCATTGCCGCAGACCGTGATGGCAAGGTCGATCACAGGTGCGCAAGGCCCCGTGAACTCGTCCCAGCTCTTCGAACGGAACGCGGCTGTGTCGATGCCCTTGCGGGCCAGCAGACGCAGCGCTCCGGGGTGCGGCACGCCCTTCGGCCTGCTTCCGGCGCTGTGGGCGATGATCCGCCCCCTGCCCAACTGCGCCAGAATCGCCTCACCCAGGATCGAGCGGGCGGAATTGCCGGTGCACAGCACCAGCACGCTGAACGGTCGGTCGGTCATGACTTGCCTTCAACAGCAGGTGGAGGAGGAGGTTCTGGTCGGAGCCGTCACGGAAGGCGCGCAGCAGGCATTCGCGGCAGCGTTATCCGAAGCCAAACCGGCAAAATCCGGGCTTTCGCCATAGACGGTGCTGTCGCCCATGGTCAGGAAGGCTTCCCAGACGACACCATCGGGATCGCCGATCCAGCTCTTTTCCGACTTCGCATAGCAGCAGGTTGTCGCGCCTTCTTCCATCACCGGACCGTTGGCCGCTTTCAGGCGCCCATAGACCTCGGCCAGCTCTGCCTCATCCTCGACCTGAAGGCCAAGATGCTCGACACCCTTGGCAGCGCCGCACTTTTGCGAAATCGCGAAGTTGATGCGCGGATCGTCCAGCATCCATTTGGCATAGTCGGACTTCGTCACTGACGGCTCCGCGCCGAACAGGCTGGAATAGAAGGCGATCGAGGCATCGAGGTCGGCAACCCCGACATGGACATGGAAACGCTTCATGCGACGTCCCTTTCTTCGCAGGTTTGAGGGGGGCAGGCGGCAGCCGGTGAGCAGGACACTCCGCCGCAGCAATTTTCGGTCAGATAGCCCATCAGGCCGTTCATCGCGCCGAAGTTTGCCGAATAGATGATCGAGCGGCTCTGGCGGCGCTGGATGACCAGCCCGGCCTTGGCGAGCTGCGCAAGGTGGAAGCTCATCGAGGACGGCGCGACGCCAATTGCCTCGGCTATCAGGCCTGCGGGCATTCCGTCCGGTCCGGCCTGCACGAGCAGGCGAAAAACCGCGAGGCGGTGTTCCTGCGCCAGCGCGCCCAGCGCCTTGATGACTGCCTCTGGCTCCATGCCGAACTCCATAAATTCCATGATTCTTGAAATATGGAAATTATGGCCGGTTTGTCAAATGGAACTGGCCGCTTGGTGTCAGCCGGCCGAACGGTTAAACCCATGGCGGGATGGCGGGACAGGACTTCAGATTCGGAATAGCGAGCAGCGCCAGCTATTTGCCGCGCCGTGCGGTCACTGCGGATGAGCTGGCCGCGCTTTGCAGCATTCCGGCGGACCTCGTTGCCGCGCGCTATGGCGTGCGCCGCCGCCACTACGCCGCCCCGGACGAAACGAGTTCGGCGATGGCCGCGTGGGCGGCCGGGCAGGCGCTGGCCGAGGCCGGTTGGGAGCCCGCTTCGCTCGATGTGATCGTGGGTGCCTGCGGCGTGATGGAGCAGCCTATCCCCGGTACGGCGGTGCTGGTCCAGCGGCGGCTCGGGCTGGGCAGTTCGGGCATTCCCGCATACGACATCAACGCCACCTGTCTCTCGTTCCTGATGGCGCTGGACCGCGTGCTGGCGGGCTTTGCCCTGGGCGAATGGCGCCGTGCGCTGATCTTCTCCGCCGACATCGCCAGTGCGGCGCTGGACTATTCCGACCCGGAAGCCTCGCTGCTGTTCGGCGACGGGGCGGCAGCCGTGCTGCTGGAGGCTGACGGCCCGCATTGCCGCCTGTCCCATCGCTTCCGCACGTATGGTGAAGCCGCCGAGGCCTGCCGGCTGGAGGCGGGAGGCACCCGGCTGCGGCCCCGTGACGATCTGGAGGACTTCCTTGCCCGGTCGCGCTTCCGGATGAACGGGCGCGCTGTGTTCAGCGCCACGGCCCGGCAGTTTCCCGGCTTCCTGGAGGAAGTGCTGGGCGCCGCCGGGGTCGCACCTGATGGGATCGACCTGATCGTGCCGCATCAGGCCAGCGCTCCCGCGCTCGAACACCTCAAGCGCTCGCTACCCGGTGGCCATGCGCGCTGCGTCGATTGCTTCGCCGATGTCGGCAACCTGATCGCCACGTCCCTGCCCTACGCGCTGCATCTTGCGCGCGGCGAGGGGCGGTTGACGCCCGGTTCAACCGTGCTGCTGATCGGCAGTTCGGCGGGGGTTTCGCTTGGCGGCGCGGTGCTGCGGCTGTGAACAGGCGGACCCTCGTCACCGGAGCGACCGGGGGTCTTGGGCGGGTGCTCGTGGCCCAGTTGCTGGCCGATGGCCGCGAAGTGCTGGCGCTGGGGCGCAATGTGGCGGTCGGCGCGGAGCTGGAGGCACAGGGGGCCCGGTTCGTGGCGACCGACCTGTGCGATCCGGCCTGTCGCCTGCCGCTGGATGGCGTGGGCACGATCTTTCATCTTGCCGCCCTGTCGGCGCCGTGGGGGCCTGAAGCAGCGTTCCATGCGGCAAACGTCACGGCGACGGAACGCCTGCTTGCCGACGCCCGCGCTGCGGGCGCCGCCCGCTTCATCCACGTTTCCACGCCGTCGATCTATGCGCGCCCGCGCGACCAGATCGGCCTGACCGAGGCTTCGCCGCTGCCGCCGCGCCTTGCCACCGCCTATGCCCGCACCAAGCTGGAGGGAGAGCAGGCGGTCCTTGCCGCGCATGGCGCCGCGCTGCACACCGTCGCGCTGCGGCCCCGCGCGATCATTGCCCCGCACGACACGGCCCTGCTGCCGCGCCTGCTGCGCGCGGCGGAGAAGGGCGCGATGCCGCTGCCCCGCAGCGGACGCGCGCTGGTCGAGCCAACCGATGCCCGCGACGTGGTTGCCGCCATGCTGGCGGCGGAAGCGCGCAGCGATGAGGCCGGAGGAAAGGCCTTCAACGTATCGGGGGGCATTCCGATCAGCCTGCGCCAACTGGTCAGCCACGTTTTCTCGCGGCTGGGCAAGCCGGTCCGGCTGGTGCCGGTGCCTGCCCGGTTCGTACTGGCCGCAGGGGCGCTGGCCGAAGCGCTGGCGCGGCGCGAGCCCGCCATTACCCGCCATGCCGCCCTGACCCTGGGCTGGTCGCAGACCTTCGATCTTGCCGCTGCAAGGCAGACGCTCGGCTGGGGACCGCGTCACCACCCCCTTGCCGCGATCGACTGGGCGCTGGATGAGCGGCAGCGGGAGCAGAGCCATGCGTGAACTCGCCTCGATCCCGCTGCTCACCGGGCACTGCCGCCATCCCGAGATGATGACCCTGCGCGGCGGGAGCCTGCTGCCGCGCAGCTATCCGGCGGTGGCCATGCTGCTGATCCACCCGCTCGAAGGGGCGATCCTGTTCGATACCGGCTATGATCCGGCGTTCCTGGCCGCGACCGAGCCGTTTCCGGAGCGGTTCTACCGCTGGGTCACCCCGGTCACGCTTGATCCGCAGCGGTCGGCCGCCGCGCAGTGCGCCGCGCTGGGCTATCCGCCGCAAGAGGTTCGCCACCTTGTCCTGTCGCACTTTCACGCCGACCATATCGCCGGAACCCACGCCTTTCCCAATGCCCGGATCCACTGCGCGCGGGCCGGACTGGACGAGGCGCACAAGGGCGGGCGGATCGCCGCAACCCGCCGGGGGGTGTTGCGCGCCCTGATCCCGCCCGATTTTACCGCGCGGGCCAGTTTCTTCGAGGATCGCCCCTCCTTCCCGCTGCCTTCGGCCTGCGCACCGTTTGATCGCGGGGCGGACCTGCTTGGCGATGGTTCGCTGCTGGCGGTGGAGCTTCCCGGGCATTGCCCCGGCCACTGGGGACTGGTGCTCAACGATGCGCGCTGGGGGCTGCACTTCCTGGTCGCGGACGCCGCCTGGTCGCTTGACGCCATCCGCCGCGATGTTCCGCCCCCGGCGCTGACCTCGGGTCTGCTTGGCAACACCGGGCGCACGCGCGAGACGCTGCACCGGTTGCACCAGCTCCACCGCCGCAACCCGGACCTGCGGCTGACCCCGTGCCATTGCAGCGAGCGCGCGGCGGAGATTGCGGGGCCATGAGCCGCTGGATCGTAACCGGCGCGCGCGCACCGGTTGCCCTCGATCTGGCGCGCGCCTTGCGCACGGCGGGGCACGAGGTTCATCTGGCCGACAGCGTCACCCCGTTCGCCGCGCGCGGGCTGCGACCGCGTCTGCCAATCCACCGCCTGCCACCCCCGCGCCAGGACTTTGCCGGGTTTCGGACAGGCATGCTGACCCTGCTCGACCGGGTTGAAGATGCCATGGTGGTGCCAACCTGCGAGGAGGTGTTCTGGCTGGCCGAAGCGGCGCACCGCGACGGCTGGAGCGCGCGGTTGCTTGCTCCGCCCCTCGCCCTCCTTCGCCAGCTTCACTCCAAGGCCGATTTCGCCGGATTGGCGGGATCGCTCGGGCTGGACGCACCTGAAACCCATGTGCTGGACGCGCCATTCGCGGCGGAAGACCTGCCCTTCGCGCCGCAGGAACTGGTCCTGAAGCCCGAATTCTCGCGCTTTGCGAGTTCCACGCTGATCGCGCCGGGCGCGCGCCAGATCGCCGCCGTCCGCCCCGCTCCCGGGCGCTGCTGGGTGGCGCAGCGCCGGATCATCGGTGAGGAGGTCTGTTCGTGGGCCTTTGCGGTGGATGGGCGGATCACCGCCTTTGCCGCCTATCGCCCGCGCTGGCGGCAGGGCCGGGCCGCCGCATTCCAGATGGAGGCGGTGGCCCTGCCCGCCGTGCGCGAAGTGAGCGAGCGGATCACCGGCGCCACCGGCCTGACCGGCCATCTCTCGCTCGATACCATTGTCGATGCCGCAGGCCGGGTGTGGCCGATCGAATGCAACCCCCGCGCGGTCAGCGGCCTGCATCTGTTCGATGCCGCGCCGGGCCTGGCCGGAGCGCTTAGCGCAGCTTCGGCCCTGCCCGAACCACCTGCCGGAACCCTGCGCCACCTTGCCCCGGCGATGGCCCTGCTTGGCCTGCCGTCCGCGCTGCTGTCCGGCCGAACTGGCGCCCTGTTGCGCGATTGGCGCGCGGGCGGGGACGCCATCGATCGCGAGCGAGGCGGCCTCGTCACGCTTGGTTGCCTGCTCGACGCCGCGCGCTTTGCCGCGATGGCGATCCGCTCCAGGCAATCTCCGGCAAGCCAGACCACCGCCGATATCGAGTGGGACGGGAAGCCGATGCCATGACGGTGCAACTGCTGACCGATCCGGCACAGATGCGCGCCCTCGGCTCGCTTCCCGCAACCTTCGCCGCAAGCCTGGCGGAGCAGGGCACGCCGCAGTTCATTGCGAATGCGTCGTCTGCCATGCTGCTGGCCCGGGTGAACGGGCACGATCTGCCGCTCACTGTCGACGATGGCGGACATGGCCGCAGCTATGTCGCCAGTCCGCACAGTGCCTATGTCGATTATGCCCGGCGCGAGATGGATCTGGTGGGGCTGCGTCATGGTCGCCGCGCGGTCGGCGCGGTGCTGGGGCTGACCGACCGGTTGCTGCGCGCGGCGCGGATCAACCGGGCGGTTCATGTCGACAACTGGCTGCTTTCCACCAACCTTCACGGCGACTGGCAGGGCGAAGGCCTGCCTCAACTCCGCGCCGCGCTGTGCGAGCGCTATCCCGATCATTTCCTGATCCTGCGAACGCTGGACGCATGGTCCTGCCCCCGCCTGCTGGATGCCGTGCGGCGCGATGGCTGGATCATGGCTCCCGCCCGGCAGATCTGGGTGACCGACGACCTGTCGCGCGACTGGCTGCCGCGCAAGGACCGCCTCAACGACCGGCGCATCCTGCGCCGCAGCGGCCTGACCATCGAGGAGCCGGAGCAGCTTTCCAGCGCCGATTGCGAACGGATCGCCCACCTCTACGCACTGCTTTATCTTGACAAGTATTCGCCGCTCAATCCCGCGTTTACCCCGGCGTTCATCGCCCTGCTGGACCGCACTGGCCTGACCCGCTTTCGCCTCGCCCGGCGCGATGACGGAACGATCATGGCGGTGGCCGGGATGATCGCGCGCGGAGGCCATGCCACCTGTCCGGTCGTCGGCTACGATACCGCCCGCCCGCAGCACGAAGGGTTGTACCGGATCGCCTGCTACCTTGCGAGCGAGTGGACGCTGGAGCGCGGCCTCTCGCTCCACGGTTCGGCAGGAGCGGCGCAGTTCAAGCGGGCCAGAGGGGCGCGGGGGGAAATCGAATACATGGCGATCCATGCCCGCCACCTGTCCGCGCCGCGCCGCGCGGCCGCGCGCCTGCTGGCCGGCGTGCTGCAAGCAGCGGTCGTGCCGATGATGCGGAGGCAGGGATGGTGAGCGACTGGCCCCGGGCAATCGCGCAAGGCTGGCACCCGGTGGCCTATCGCCCCGAAGTCCGCGCCCGCCCCTTGCCGATCCAGCTGCTGGGCGAGAACCTGGTGGCCTTTCGCGATGCGGATGGCGGCATCGCGGTCTTGCAGGACCGCTGCCCTCATCGCGGAGTCCCGCTGTCGCAAGGACGCTTGCGGGACGGAACGCTGGTCTGCCCCTACCACGGCTGGCGCTTTGCCGGGGATGGGCGGCTGGTGGAGGTTCCGGGCGCGCGCACCTGCCCTCCGGTCAAGGCCCGGGCACTGCCGGTGCGCGAGGATGCGGGTCTGGTCTGGACCTGTCTTGCTGCCGATCCGCCGCCCTTCCCCGATCTCCCGCCTGTGATGAGCGACCCGGCGCTTGACCGCTTCTGGTGGCCGCTCGCGCCTTCGCGGGCCGGGCTGCTCGATGCGCTGGAAAACCATCTCGATCCGGCCCACCCGCATTTCGTCCACCCCTGGCTGGTCCGCCCGCCAACGGCGCGTCGGACCACCCGGGTGGAAGTCCGCTCCGGCCCGTGGGGGGCGGAAGCACGCTATATCGAGCAGCGGGCCAACCGCGCGCTGCTGTCTGCCGTCATGGAGGGGGAGCGCAAGGCCGGGATCGGGCGGCTCTGGCCGCCCACTTGCGGCGAAGTGCGGCTGGAGAACGCGCGCGGCGCCATGCTTTCGATCGCGGTGGTGTTTTCACCGCTGGATCACGACCTGACCCGACCCTATGCCCATTTCGCCAGCACCCGCGGCCTGTTGCCCGCGTGGTTCAAGCGCGCGGCACTCAAGCTGTTCCACTTGCCGGTCCTGGCGCAGGACCGCCGGATGCTGGGCTGGCAGGCTGATGCACGCGGCCCCGGCGGTTTTGCGTTCGGTCCGCTGGATGTCCTGGCCCGCTCGATCCTGCGCCACGCCCACGGCGAACCTTCGCCGGAGGAAGAAGCGAGCTTCGAGCTCGACCTCTGAGGCCGGTCAGCCAGCCCTGAACTGGCGCATGACCCGCCGCAGCTTGCGATCGAACGGCACGGTGATCCCGCGCCTGACAATTACCTCCGGCACCAGTCCCATGGCGCCCAGCCGTGCCGCCAACGCCGCGCGGACTTTCGCCGCGACCGTCTCTGAAACGCCAGCATCAAGGTGGACGGTCAGCTCTGCCGGCGCGGTCTGCACCACCCGGTAATCGTCGATGGACGGATCGGCATCGATGATCGCGTTGCGCACCACGTCGGGGGTGACGGTGCGGATTTCGCCGGATGGAGCCGCGATCAACAACAAGTCATCGGCCCGGCCCGCGATACGCAGCACCGGCTGATAGATCGAACCGCAGGCGCAGGGTTCGTCCGAAAGCTCGATCAGATCGTTCATGCGATAACGGATCATGGCCTGGGCGCGGCGGGTGAAATCGGTCACCGCCGGCTCTGCCAGGCCCTGCCAGGTCGGGTCTTGCCGCCATTCGAAGTGGACCACGTCCTCGGCCAGATGCAGCGTCCCATGCGCGCAGCCCACCCCGAACAGCCCCTCGGTCGCCATGTAGATCTCGCGCACCCGAACGCCGGTGGCCTGCTCGATCACGGCGCGGTCCAGCGGATCGAGCACTTCGGCGCCGCTGAATATCCGCCGTGCCGTCAACTGCCCGCGTTCCGCGAGCAGCCGCAGGACCTTGGGCGGGGCGACAATCGTGTCCGGGGTGAACTGCACCAGCCTGTCCGCCCAGGCATCCACCCCTTGGGCAAGGTCGAAGAAGGCCAGCGAGGTCCGGCTACCGCTCGTCGCGCTGCGATAAAGGTCGGACAGCCCCGGCAGGGCCAGCGCCACCCGGTGCCGTCGCCACAGCGCGTCCGGCAAGGCCTTGGCCAGCAGGGTGCCAAGCCAGACAAACCGCTCCGCGTCGGTGATGACATAATAGCCGCGATTACCGCTGGTGCCGGTGCTTTGCCCCACCACCGCCTCGCCGATGCGTTCGCGCCCTTCTGACAAGACTTCACGAACTGCATCAGTATCGATTCCAAAGCGATTGAAATTCTGAAAGTTTCCAACAAGAATCGTTTTGTCGATCACGGGCAATGCCGCAAGGTCTTGGTGGGCGAAGGCGCGATAATACGGGAAATGGGTGGCGGCGTAATCCACCAGCCGTCGCACCTGCCGGTCCTGATACCGCACCAGCCGCTCACGGCTCGACAGGTGCCGGGCACGCAGGCGGGCCCGGGTATAGGCGGCAAGCACCAGCAGCATTGCGCGAGCGTCCATCCGCATCCTTCCCTGCCTGGGCAGGGCCAACCCCGCCCCAATTGCCCGCGATGGGGGCGATTACCGGGCCACCGACTTCCAGGCACTAACCGAATCGCAACTTACCTGCCGGTAATCCCCTTCGCCATCATGACCAAGCCTTTGACATCCAATCTGAACATGGCCGATTCGACAGGCCGGGCGGAACGCGCCGCGATCAACCTGATCTGCGACGTGCGGCAAAGTTCGCGCCCGTGGCAACTGGTGCGGCTGGAAGACCTGTCCGCCGAAGGCTTCCGGATCACCGGCCTCAATCAGCCGAGCCTCAACAAGCCCTTGTCGATCCGGATTCCGGGGATGCAGTTGCTGGTCGCCGAAGTGCGCTGGCAGGAAGGCCCCACCGTGGGCTGCGCCTTCAGGACGCCGCTGCACGTCGCGGTGTTCGAGCACCTGGTGCGCGTCGCCCACGAGGACGCGCGCATTCTGGGGCGCGGCTAGATGTGCAGCGCGCGGCCATAGGCGGCGAGCACGCTTTCGTGGAGCATTTCCGATAGGGTCGGGTGCGGGAACACGGTGGCCATCAGTTCGGCCTCGGTGGTTTCCAGCGTCTTGCCCACGACATAGCCCTGGATCAGTTCGGTCACTTCCGCGCCGACCATGTGCGCGCCCAGCAGTTCGCCGGTCTTCGCGTCGAACACGGTCTTGATGAAGCCTTCCGCCTCACCCAAGGCAATGGCCTTGCCGTTGCCGATGAACGGGAAAGTCCCGGCCTTCACCTCGTAACCCGCTTCCTTTGCCTTCGCCTCGGTCAGACCAACGCTGGCGACCTGCGGGTGGCAATAGGTGCAACCGGGAATATTGCGCTTGTCCATCGCGTGCGGATGAATTTCCGTGTTGCCCAGCTCTTGCGCGATCGCCTCGGCAGCGGTCACGCCTTCATGGCTCGCCTTGTGCGCCAGCCACGGTCCAGGAGTGACGTCGCCGATGGCCCAGACACCGGGAACACTGGTGCGGCCGTAATCGTCGATCGCAATGATGCCGCGTTCGGCCTTAACGCCCAGCGCTTCGAGACCGATGTTTTCGGTGTTGGGGACGATGCCGACGGCAACGATGACGTGACTGAACTCGCCATCGACCAACTTGCCGTCCTTGCCCTTGATCTTCGCCTTTACGCCGCCTGTCCCAACATCGAGGCTCTCGACGCCCGCGCCGGTGAGGATCGTCATGCCCTGCTTCTTCAGCGCTTTTTCGAGGAAGGCTGAAACTTCTGCGTCCTCCACCGGTACGATCCGGTCCATCATCTCGACCACCGTAACTTCGGCGCCCATGTCATTGTAAAAGCTGGCGAACTCGATTCCGATTGCGCCCGATCCGATCACCAGCAGCTTGCCCGGCATCTCGCTTGGGGTCATCGCGTGGCGATAGGTCCACACGCGCTTGCCATCTGCCTTGGCAAAGGGCAGGTCGCGGGCCCGCGCGCCGGTGGCGACAATGATATGTTTCGCCGTCAGGATCTCGGAGCCCTTGTCCCCGGCCACTTCCAGCTTGCCGCCTCCTTTTAGGGTGCCGGTGCCCATGTGGACCGCGATCTTGTTCTTCTTCATCAGGTGGGTCACGCCCTGATTGAGCTGCTTGGCTACCCCGCGCGAGCGCTTGACCACCGCGTCCAGATCGGCGCGGATGTTGTCGGCGGCCAGCCCATAGGCCGCCGCGTGCTTCATCGTGTGCAGCACCTCGGCCGAGCGCAGCAGTGCCTTGGTCGGGATACAGCCCCAGTTGAGGCAGATCCCGCCCAGGTTCTCGCGCTCGACAACGGCGGTCTTCAGCCCCAGCTGCGAGGCCCGGATCGCCGCGACATAGCCGCCGGGACCGGAACCGAGGACGATGACGTCGTATTGCTGGGACATTGCCTACTCCGAATGTGAAAGAGGCCGCGGGCGATCATCATCGCCCAGCAGCACGAATTTGAAGCGGCCCCGGGCAACTTCGACCGTTGCCTCGCCGTTGCGCTCACGCCCGATACCATGCGCATCGATGGTCAGCGAAGTGCGTCCCCGCTCGACGATCTCGGCGTAAACGGAAAGCTCGTCACCAACCTGCATGGCACCTGGAAAGGTGAAGTCGGTCGCATGGACCACCACGGCCTTGCCCTGCCCCCGCCGCGAGGCGAGCGAGCCCGCGCCGAGCGCCAGCTGGCTCATCAGCCAGCCGCCGAACACCCCGCCATAGGGGTTGAGGTCGGTCGGCATGGCCGTGACGCGGATGACCAGTTCCTCGGCCATTCGAGGATCAGGCCAGAAGACCCAGCGGGTTTTCGACCAGATCTTTGAAGGCCTGCATCAGCTGGGCACCATCCGCGCCGTCGATGGCGCGGTGATCGAAGCTGCCGGTGGCCGACATGACCGTGGCGACGGCCAGCGCGCCATCGACCACGTAGGGGCGCTGTTCACCCGCGCCGACCGCCAGGATCATCGCCTGCGGCGGATTGATCACCGCGTCGAACTGCTTGATCCCGAACATGCCAAGATTGGAGAGGCTCGCTGTTCCGCCCTGGTATTCGTGCGGCTGCAGCTTGCCCTCGCGGGCCTTGTCGGCCAGCGCTTTCATCTCGGCGGAGATCCGGGCCACGCCCTTGGTGGCGGCATCGACGATGATCGGGGTAATCAGCCCGGAAGGCGCGGCCACCGCGACCGAAATGTCGGCACGGGCATATTTGCGCAGTTCATCCCCCGCAAAGCTGACGTTGCACTTGGGTACCCGGACCAGCGCCTTGGCCAGCGCCTTGATCAAAAGATCGTTGACCGAGAGCTTTACGCCATCAGCTTCAAGTGCCTTGTTAAGTTCACCGCGCAGCTTGAGCAGGGCATCGAGCCTGATATCGACGGTAAGATAGATGTGCGGGATGGTCTGCTTCGCCTCGGTCAGGCGGCGGGCGATCACCTTGCGGACATTGCCCAGCTTTTCGGCTTCAAACGGGATACCGAAATCGGGAACCGGGGTTGAAGCGGCGGCGGCAGCGGGCTTCGCGGCAGGGGCTGGAACACTTGCAACGGCTGGTACGGCGTTCTCGACGTCGGCCTTCACAATCCGTCCGTTCGGCCCAGACCCCTTGACCGCAGTCAGGTCCAGGCCCTTGCCGGCGGCAATCCGCCTGGCCAGCGGAGAGGCGACGATCCGCTCGCCTATGGGGGCAGGCGTGGGGGGCGGACTGTTGAGGGGGGCGGCAACGGTCGCCGCGACAGGAGCGGCTGCAGCGGCCTTGGGAGCAGGCGCGGCGGCGGGCCGGGCAGGTTCGTCCTCACCGGCGAGGGTTGCAATGACCGTACCGACCTTCACGCCTTCACTGCCAGCGGCAATGTCGATCGAGGCAATGACGCCTTCATCGACGGCTTCGAATTCCATCGTCGCCTTGTCAGTCTCGATCTCGGCCATGATGTCGCCGGAACGAACCGTGTCGCCGACTTTCACCAGCCACCTGGCCAGCGTGCCCTCCTCCATCGTCGGGGAAAGCGCGGGCATCTTGATCGCAATCGGCATCGTGGTGACAGTCCTTCGCTGGGGAGGCTGGTTGACGTTACGTCCCTTGGCGAAAATGGCGCTTCGGGGCAAGACGCTTGCACCGAATACGATTGTATCGGATACCTCGATACCGGGGGAAAACAGCGATGCGCGTCTATCTGGTAATCATGGACGAAACCGACGAGGCCAACGTCGCGCTGCGCTTTGCCTCGCGCCGGGCGGTGCGAACCGGGGGCACGGTCCATCTGCTCGCGCTATTGCCGCGCCAGCAGTTCGTGGCCTTTGGCGCCATCCAGGCCACCATCGAGGAAGAAGCGCGGGTGCGCGCCGAAGCGCTGGTGACGGCCGCCGCCGGTTCCTTGCTGAGCGAGGGCGCGAAACCGCCCGTCATCGCGGTCATCAGCGGCGACGGGGTGCAGGTGATCCG
This sequence comes from Novosphingobium sp., assembly GCA_016719755.1. Taxonomy (GTDB): domain Bacteria; phylum Pseudomonadota; class Alphaproteobacteria; order Sphingomonadales; family Sphingomonadaceae; genus Novosphingobium. Next base: position 524,570 of record JADJYM010000015.1, read on the forward strand.
CGACTATCTGGCCCAGCACCCGGAAGTGTCCGCGCTGGTGCTGGGAGCGGCCGCCAGCGGTGGTCCCGGGCCGCTGGTTTCGCACTTCACGGCCAACGCGGGCCAGTTGCCCTGTCCGGTCTACATCATCCCCGGCTCGATGGCCGAGGGGGAACTGGACCGGCTGAGCTAGCGTTTGCGTCCCTGGTGGCGGATGTTGCCGGGGCGGCCCCGGCGACCGGCGAGGTGATCCCCCTTGCGCTTGAGCGGAAGCGGCCGCCCGCGCGGCTCGATCTGGCCTCCGGCGCTGTCCTCGGGCTCGAATTTCAGCGCCCCGGTCAAGGGGTTGGCTTCTGCAAGCCGCAACCGCAGGCGATCGCCCAGGGCAAAGCGGGTGCCGGTCTGCTCGCCTTCGAGGACCTGCGCCTTCTCGTCGTGGAAGAAGCGCTCCGCCCCCAGCACGGAAACCGGGACGAGGCCATCGCCGCCCAGGCTGATGATCGTCGCAAACAGGCCGAAGCGCTGGACACCGGTGATGCGGCATTCGAACACTTCGCCGACCCGCGCCGACAGCCAGGCCGCGACATAGCGGTCGATGGTGTCGCGTTCGGCTTCCATCGCCCGGCGTTCGGCGGCGCTGATCGCCTCGCTGACCCGCGACAGGTCGGCGCGGTCGCGGTCGGAGAGGCCGGAAAGCGCCGGGATTCCGTGCTTTGGCGCAGGCTGTTCAAGTCCATAGGCATCGACCAGCGCGCGGTGGACCAGCAGGTCTGCATAGCGCCGGATCGGCGAGGTGAAATGGGCATAGCTGCCCAGCGCCAGACCGAAGTGCCCGGCATTGCGCGGACCGTAATAGGCCTGGGTCTGGCTGCGCAGAACGGCTTCCATTATGAGAGCCTTTTCAGACTCATCGGAAACATCCTTCAGCATCCGGTTGAAGAGCCCCGGAGTAATCACCTGCCCTAGCGCCAGCTTGCGGTCGTACGTCGCCAGATAGTCCTTGAGCGCCACCAGCTTTTCCCGGCTGGGCGGTTCGTGGACCCGGTAAACAACCGGAGAAACCTTTTCTTCCAAAGCCTTGGCCGCCGCGACATTGGCCGCGATCATGAAGTCCTCGACCACCCGGTGGGCATCGAGCCGTTCGCGCAGGGCGATTTCGGTGATCCTGCCCTGGGAATCGAGCACCACCCGTCGTTCCGGCAGTTCCAGCGCCAGCGGATCGCGATCATCCCGCGCCTTTTCGAGCGCGCGCCAGGCGGCCCAGAGGTTGACGAGATTGCTCGCGGCTTCCCCGGCGTCGATCCGGCGCTGCGCCTCTTCGTAGGCGATAACTTCCTGAATTTGAACGATTGCACGGCTAAACCGCCATGACGTCACCTTGCCGCTTGCGGAAATTGAAAGGTGGCAAGCCATGGCAGCACGGCTCTCACCGGCTCTGAGGCTGCACACATCGGCACTGAGCACTTCGGGAAGCATCGGCACGACGCGATCCGGGAAGTAGACCGAGTTGCCCCGCTTGCGTGCCTCGCGGTCGAGCTCGCCGCCGGGCCGGACATAGAAGCTGACATCGGCAATCGCGACCAGCGCGCGGAAGCCGCCCTCGCCGTCCGGCTCGGCCCAGATTGCGTCGTCGTGGTCGCGCGCGTCGCTGGGATCGATGGCAACGATCGGCAGGTGGCGCAGGTCCTCGCGGCGATCCTCGGCCAGCGGCAGCTTCGCGGCGAGCTCACCCTCGGCCAGGGTGTCGGATCCGAATACGTGGGGGATGCCGTGCTTGTGGATCGCGATCAGGCTGAAGGCGCGCGGGGCGAGTGGATCGCCCAGCACTGCCGTGACCTTCACCCCGGAACGCGGCGACTTTCCGGCCGGTTCGGCCAGGACCAGCTGCCCGGCCTCTGCCCCGCCAAGGTCGGCAATCGGCATGGAATTGCGCTCGCGCTTGTCTACCGGGGCCAGCCAGCCCTTGCCCGATCCGTCGATTTCCACCACGCCCAGCATCTGGTCGGCGGCGGCGGGCAGTTTCTTCATCGGGTGGGCGATCCAGCCCATGGCCGTCTCTTCGGTGCGGGCCAGCACCCGGTCGCCCGAACGCAGCGCGGAGCCCCGGCCCTTTTCGCGCAGCCGCAGACGCGGCGGGGGCACGGCATCATCGGGGTTCCAGCTATCGGGAATGGCAATCGCCTCGCCGTCCTCGATCGCGACCACGCGCAGCACGGTAACGCGGGGCACGCCGCCCATGCGGTGGAAAGCGCTGCGGTTGCCGTCGATCAGGCCTTCATCGGCCATGTCGCGCAGCAGCGCCTTCAGGGCGATCTTCTCGTTCCCCTTGAGGCCGAAGGCGCGCGCGATTTCGCGCTTGCCAGCCGGTTCGGCGCTGCTGGCGATGAAATCGAGGATCTGCTTGCGGCTGGGCATTCCAGGCTGCGGCCTGGGACCGCGGGACTTTTCGGGATTGGGCATCGATCCGACGTGGCCCCGATTGGCGCGCCGCGCAAGTGCCGCGTCAGAACCGGACCGGTGCTTCGCCATAGCGATTGGGGCCGGGCGTGGACTTGCGCACCCCAAAGATCACCAGCAGCACGATCGGCAGATAGGCCAGCAGCATCGACCATTCCTGCCCCTGGAGCATTTCAAGTTCGCTCGGCGGCTTCGCGCTGGAGCCGATCTTCGCCAGCGCTTCTTCCACCGCGGCGATCTGCCGCGGCAACCAGGCGAGATAGCCCAGATAGGCCAGCCCGGGCACCAGCGCCCACCAGCCGGAAAGATCGCTGTCATGCAGCCGCCGGACAAGGCTGGCCGAAATGGCGAGCAGACTGGCCGCGCCCAGCCCCATGGCCAGCCACATCGAGGCGGCAACCGGGCCGGTTATCGCCTCCATCATCATGCCGTTCATCGCATCGGGATCGGCCCCGGTGCGAATCCCCGCGAACATCTGCGAAAACATCGTGACCATCATCGGGATCGCCACCAGCATCCCCGCAACCATCTGGATCAGATAGAGGAACAGCACATAATACCAGAACGTCTGACGCGCATCGCGGCCAGAAAAATTCGCCAGATTGGCTAGGTTGTATCTGATCGATCCCAGCATGCGCGCGCCCCTTTCGCCGGCGCAGCCACGATCAATAGGCGCGGGCGACGTAAATCCGTTCGACCGCAGGCTTGCCGGTGAAGGGACACTGCCCCGAAACCGGCGCGTCGTCCATCGGGGTGTTGCGGATCGTCAGCTTCAGCGCCTTCAGCCGCGTGACAACCGCTTCCAGTTCCTCGCCGGTCGGGCGCGACCAGACCAGTTCCACCCAGCCCGGATAGCGATTGCCATCGGCAAAGTGGGCTTCGATTCCAGCAAAATCGGTCACGCCGCGCACGATCTGCGCGTCGCGGCGCGCGGTCGCCTCGGCGTGGAGGGCGCGCTGGATGTCTTCCAGCTCCGCTGCCGCGCGGGCGACGAAGGCATCGCGTGCTTCGCCCACGAAGTTGACCTTGCCGTCCTCGCGGTAGAGCCGGTCGCGGCGCAGGGCCGAAACTTGCCCGCCCGCTGCATCGCGTCCGCCGATTTCCAGGATCAGCGGCACGCCCTTCTTGACCCAGCCCCAGCGCTTTTGCGTGGCCTTGCCGGCCCGCTTGTCGAGCAGCACGCGGGCCGGTTCGCCCAGCACGGTCTGGCTGGCGAGCGCGGCGCGCAGTTCCTCGCAATAGGCCAGCAGCGCCGTGTCGCCATCATCGTCGCGCAGCATGGGCAGGATGACGATCTGGTGCGGGGCGATGCGCGGCGGCACACGCAGCCCGTCATCATCGCCGTGAGTCATGATCACGCCGCCGATCAGGCGGGTGGAGACGCCCCACGATGTGGTGTGGCACAGCTGCTGGCTGCCTTCGCGGTCCTGGTAACGGATGCCCGCCGCCTCCGCGAAGCCGGTGCCGAGGTAATGGCTGGTGCCGGCCTGCAGCGCCTTGCCATCCTGCATCATTGCCTCGATCGAATAGGTCGCGACCGCGCCGGGGAAGCGCTCGTTCTCGGGCTTTTCGCCCGCGATCACCGGCATGGCGAGATCGTCTTCGGCGTGGGCGCGGTACATTTCCAGCGCGCGCAGGGTTTCGGCCATCGCGTCGGCGCGGTCGGCGTGAGCGGTGTGGCCCTCCTGCCAGAGGAATTCGCTGGTGCGCAGGAACATCCGGGTGCGCATTTCCCAGCGCACCACGTTGGCCCACTGGTTGGTCAGCAGCGGCAGATCGCGCCACGACTGGACCCAGCGGCCCATCGCCTGGCCGATCACCGTTTCGGACGTGGGCCGCACGATCAGCGGCTCTTCCAGCCTGGCCTCGGGATCGGGGACCAGACCGCCCTTGCCGTCGGAAATCAGGCGGTGGTGGGTGACGACCGCCATTTCCTTGGCAAAGCCTTCAACGTGTTCGGCCTCCTTGGCGAAGTAGGACAGCGGGATGAACAGCGGGAAATAGCAGTTCTGCACGCCCGCCGCCTTGATCCGGGCGTCCATCAGGTGCTGAATGCGTTCCCAGATGCCGTAACCCCACGGCTTGATCACCATGCAGCCGCGCACCCCCGATTCCTCGGCCATTTCGGCCTCGGCGATGACTTCCTGATACCAGGCGGCAAAATCCTGTTCGCGGGTGACGGTAAGTGCGTGCTTCATGGCGCGGCGCGATAGCCGAGCGGACGGAAGGGGGCAAGGTTTGTGCGGTTCAAGGACAGCCTCGCGCCGACCTTCACCCTGAAACACGTTGTTGGGAGGACGCTGCGCCCCGCCCTCAATCCTTGGCGAGCTTGTCCAGCTTCTTCTGCATCTCGGCCATCTGCGCGCGCAGGGCGGCGATTTCGTCGTCCTGTTCCTGATCGTGCGATTTCGGTTCGGGCTCGGGTTCGGCCAGGCCGGGCATGAAGGCGGAAGCGGCGGCCTTGAACATGGCCATGTTCTGCTGCGCCAGCTTGGCCAGCGGGTTGGCGCCCAGGCTGTCTTCGAAAGCGGCGCGCAGCTTGGCCTGGTTGGTGCGGAAATTGTCCATCGAGGCTTCGAGGTAGTGCGGCACAAGGCTTTGCATCGAATTGCCGTACATCCCGATCAGCTGGCGCAGGAAGCTGACGGGCAGCATCTGCTCGCCCCCGGCACTTTCCTCTTCCATGATGATCTGGGTGAGGATCTGGTGGGTGATGTCGGTGCCGGTCTTGGCGTCGAGCACCTTGAAGTCCACCCCCTCGCGCGTCATTTTCGCGAGGTGGTCGAGCGTGATGTAGCTGGATGACTGGGTGTTGTAGAGTCTGCGATTGGCGTACTTCTTGATGACAACCGTCTCGCCCTTGGCTTCGCTCATCACTCGATCCCCTGCCGTGCAGACCCGCACCCACGCGATGTTAGCACTTGCAATAGTTGCAATGCAACATTTCCATTGTGCGCAGCATCAGGGACACACGATCAGCGCTGGAAGCGGCGCCCCAGCAAGGTGAGCAGTTCATACTGCGACAGGCCGCTGATGGCCGAAGCCTCTGGCAGGGCATAGTCGGCGCTCACCCAGTCCCCTTCGCGCAGGTGCGGCGCGGCGGTCAGGTCGATGATCGTCATGTCCATCGAGACGCGGCCCAGCACCGGCAGCGCGGCTCCATCGGCGCTGCGCATCGTGCCCTTGCCCGACCAGCAGCGCAGGTAGCCATCGGCATAGCCGATCGAGATCAGCCCGACGCGCATGGCCGCAGGGGCGATGAAGGTAGCGTTGTAACCCGCGCCATCCCCGGCGGCGAGCTGGCGCACCTGGATGATCGCCGCCTCTGGCCGCACCACCTGGCGGATATGGGGGGCGAGCGCACCGCACGGGACGCCGCCGTAAAGCGCGATGCCCGGACGGGTGAGGTCGCCGTGGTAGTCAGCGCCCAGCGCGATGCCTGCGCTGTTGGCCAGGCTGGCGCGGGCGTGGGGCACCATGCGCCGCGCCTCCTGCCAGCGCGCCAGTTGCACGGCGTTGAGCGGGCTGTCCTCTTCTGCCGAGGCAAGGTGCGAAAGCAGCGCGTCGATCTCTAGCCCCGCAACCAGCGGATCAGCCAGATCGGCAAGCGACAGCCCAAGCCGGTTGATGCCGGTATCCACCATCGCATGGCACGGCCCGCCCCCGGCATCGCGCCACAGCCGGGCCTGATGGAGCGAATTGATCACCGGACGAACGCCCAGCGCGCGGGCGAAGGCGCAATCCGCCGGGCTCAGCGGTCCGTGCAGCACGGCGACGGTTCCGGGCGCGGCAAGCGGAGCCACGCTCGCCGCCTCGCCCCAATGGGCGACGAAGAAATCGCGGCACCCGGCATCGCGCAGTACCGGCACGGCAATCGCCGCACCCAGGCCATAGGCATCGGCCTTGACCGCCGCGCCCGCGCTGGCCCGCCCCGACAGCGCATTGAGCGCGCGCCAATTGGCGGCGAGCGCCTCGCGGTCGATGATCAGGCGCAGCGCGGGCGGCGGTGGTTCAGGCGGCATCTTGCTCGAAATCGCGCGGCGGTCCGCCCTTCAGCCCCCACAGCGCAACCAGGAAGGCCATCAGCACGACGACCCAGGTGTACCATAGCCCGGAATAGGGATCGCCGGTCTTGGCGACGATGAAGCCGGAAATGAACGGCAGGAACCCGCCGAAATAGCCGGTGCCCAGGTGGTAGGGGATCGACATCGACGAGTAGCGGATGCGCGGCGGGAACATCTCCGCCAGCAGCGCCGCGACCGGGCCATAAGTCGCCCCGGACAGCGCCATCAGCAACAGCAGCGCGCCAAGGATGATCGCGGTGTCGCCCCACGATGGCCTGACCTTGGAAAAGTCATAGCCCGCCTCGGTCAGCCAGGTCTGCAATTGCTTGCCGCGCGCCGCCTTGTCGGCCCAGGGATAGCTGTCGAGCGGCAGCGCCTTGCCGCCGACCGTGGCAACCAGGGTGTCGGACTTGCCAAGATCATAGCTGACCCCGGTGCCGGCCAGATCGCCCAGCAGGATCGCGCAGTTGGTCGTCTGCTCCTGCGCGAAGGGATTGTAATCGCAGACCGGGCCGGAAACGACCACCGGCGCGCGCTCCGCCGCGGCGGCAAGGCCCGGGTTGGCGTGGGCGCCGATCACCCAATAGGTCGGGAACAGCAGCAGCAGAGTCAGCGCATAGCCCCAGACAATCGGCTTCTTGCGCCCGATCTTGTCGGAAAGGTGCCCGGCCCACAGGTAGAACCCCATGCCCAGCGCGGCGGCCAGGCCAACAATGACCTCGGCGGTGGTGTCCTCCACCCGCATCGCGGTCTTCAGGAATGTCAGGCCGCTGAACATCGCGGTGTACCAGATCACGGTCAGGCCCGCGGCGATGCCGAACAGGGCGATGAAGATCCGGCGCTTGTTGCCCGGATAGGTCAGGCTTTCGACAAACGGATTGCCGGCCAGTTCGCCTTCCTCGCGCATCGCCTGGAAAACCGGGCTTTCGGAAAGCTTGACCCGCATCCACAATGAGATGGCAAGCAGCGCGATCGACAGCAGGAACGGCACGCGCCAGCCCCATGATGCCCAGGTTTCCGGGCTCATCAGCGCCTTGCAGCCAAGCACCACGATCAGGCTGAGCACAAAGCCGCCAACCACGCTGGCCTGGATATAGCTCGTGAAATAGCCCCGCTTTTCCGGCGGGGCGTGTTCGGCGACATAGACCGCCGCGCCGCCGTATTCACCGCCCAGCGCCAGCCCCTGCAGGATGCGCAGCAGCAGCACCAGCGCCGGGGCGGCATAGCCGATGCTTTCGGCCGAGGGGATCAGGCCGACGCCAGCCGTGGCGATCCCCATCAGCGTCACCGTGACAAGGAAGGTGTACTTGCGGCCCAGCTTGTCGCCCAGATAGCCGAACAGCACCGCACCCAGCGGGCGGAACCCGAAGCCGACCGCAAAGCCCGCCCAGACCAGCAGCGTTTCCAGCGTGGCATTGCCCGAAGGAAAGAAGGTCTTGCCGATGATCGCGGCGAGCGTGCCGTAAATGAAGAAATCGTACCATTCGAACACGGTGCCGGCCGAAGAAGCGCCGATCACCAACCGGATATCGGCCGGTTTCGGCTCTACGCCTGGATGCCGTGCTGGCTCGCTGGTCATGCTTGGATCTCCCACCCGTCGTTGGGCACGCTCTAACGCGGCAATCAGGCGGAGGGAAGCGCCTCAAGCGCGGCCTTCCACGGCAGCAGGATCGCCCCGTGCCGCCCGGGATAGGCCTGCGCGGCGGCGATGGCGCCCAGTCCGGGCCAGTCCGGCAGCTCGGCGCCCTCCCCCAGCCACGCCTGAATCGCGGCCAGCGCGGCGGCAATCGCGGCGCGGTCCTGGCCGGTTGCGGCCTCGGCAAAGATCGCGGCGGATGCCTGACCCACGGCGCAGGCCTGCGCGCGCAGGCCGATCCGCGCGATCCTGCCGTCCGCGCCGCAGCCCAGCCCCATCTCGATCCGGCTGCCGCAGGCGGGCGAGCGGGCCGATCCGCTCAAGGGCAGGTCGTGCCCGGTTAGCGGAAAGCGGGCAAGCGCGGTCGCCAGCGCCAGGACTTCCGGCGTGTAAAGCACTGCGGCGGAAGCCATGGTCAGTCCTTCTTACCCGCCGTGGCGGCGGCAGCGGCGGCTTCCTTGCGGCGCTCGGCGATCATCTGGACCAGCGCCTCGCTCGCCGCGTTGACGAAGGGATAGCTGCGCGACTGGGTGATCCAGGTCGGCCGGCCGCCCGCGCCCCAGACCGTGTCATAGCCCAGCACCAGCAGCGAGAAGGCCACGACCACGATCAGCATGCCCTTGATCGAGCCAAAACCAAAGCCCAGCACCCGGTCGATCGGGCCAAGCACGGAATTGCGGCTTGCCTCGCCCATGCGGTTGGCGAGCAGCTTGAAGATGGCATAGGGCACCAGCAGCAGGATCGCGAAAGCCAGCACCGCCGCGCCGCTTTCCGTGCCGATGTGCGGCACCAGCGCCTCGCTGAGCGGGGTGTGGAGCTGGCGGATCGCCACCATCGACACCACCCAGGCAGCGAGCGCCAGCACCTCTTGCACGAAGCCGCGCATGAAGCCTGTAATCGCGCCCAGTCCGACCAGGACCAGCACGGCAATATCGAAACCCGTCATAGGTTTGGACCCTATGAGGCGCCCATGATCCGGTCAACGAGATTTGGGAGCATCGCGATGGCGGCGAATCGCGATCCGTCGCGCTTTTCGCTCGCTTCGCCGGGTCCGAAGGCACTGGTAAAGCCCAGCTTGGCGGCCTCACGCAGGCGCACTCCGGAATGGGCGACCGGGCGGACTTCCCCGGCCAGCGACACTTCCCCGAACCATACCGCATCGCGGCCCAGCGGCTTGTCGGCCAATGCCGATACCAGCGCTGCGGCCACCGCCAGATCGGCCGCCGGATCGGCGAGGCGATAGCCGCCCGCGACGTTGAGATAGACTTCCGCCGAGGAGAAATTGAGCCCGCAGCGCGCCTCCAGCACGGCAAGCAGCATGGCAAGCCGACCGCTGTCCCAGCCCACGACCGCGCGGCGCGGCGTGGCGCCGCTGGCCAGGCGGACGATCAGCGCCTGGATCTCGACCAGCACCGGCCGCGTCCCCTCGATTGCGGGGAACACCGCGCTGCCCGCTACCGGCTGTTCACGCCCCGAAAGGAACAGCAGCGATGGATTGCCGACTTCGGCCAGCCCCTGCCCTTCCATGGCGAAGACGCCGATCTCGTCAACCGGGCCGAAGCGGTTCTTGATCGAACGGAGGATGCGGTATTGGTGGCTGCGCTCACCTTCAAAGCTCATCACCACGTCGACCATGTGTTCCAGCACGCGCGGTCCGGCGATCGAGCCGTCCTTGGTGACATGGCCGACCAGCACCAGCGCCGCGCCGCTGTCCTTGGCATAGCGGATCAGTTCGAACGCGCAGGCACGGACCTGGCTGACCGTGCCCGGGGCGCCCTCGATCTGGTCGGAATGCATGGTCTGGATCGAATCGATCACCAGCAGCGCCGGCGGGTCCATCATCGCCAGCGTGGTCAGGATGTCGCGTACCGAGGTTGCCGCCGCCAGCCGCACTGGCGCCCCGCCCAACCCCAGCCGGTCGGCGCGCAGCCGCACCTGCCCGGCAGCTTCCTCGCCGCTGATATAGACCGTTTCGGCCCCGCTTTTCGCCATATGGGCAGATGCCTGGAGCAGCAGGGTCGATTTGCCGATCCCGGGATCGCCGCCCATCAACACCGCCGAACCGGGGACAAGCCCGCCGCCCAGCGCCCGGTCGAATTCGGCAAGGCCGGTGGAGCGCCGCTTCAGCACCTCTCCGGGGGCATCGAGCGGGGCAAATTCAATCGGTCGGCCGCCGCTGGACAGGTCATGCTTCGCGGAAAAGACCGTTGCGGGCGCGTCTTCCGCCAGGCTGTTCCATTCGCCGCAATCGGCACACTGGCCCTGCCAGCGGGTGGCGACACTGCCGCAGGCCTGGCAGACATAGCGGCGTTTGGGCTTGGCCATGGCCCGGCGATAATCGGAACGAACGGGGAACGCAAGCGCGATATGCACTTGTCCCCAAGCACCTGCTTGGCGCGGGGCGGGATTATCTGCCACTATGCCCGGCGATGCGGCAGAAGGAACTCAGGATCGCGCTGGTCTGCTATGGCGGGGTTAGCCTGGCGATCTATATGCACGGGGTGACCAAGGAGCTGTGGAAGCTCGCCCGCGCCAGCCGCGCGTTCCACGGCGGCGAACGGCCGCATGGCGGTACCGAGGCGATCTACCTCAAGCTGCTGGAGCGCATCCGCGATCTCCACGCGCTCAAGCTGCGGGTCCTGCCCGATATCATCGCCGGGGCATCGGCAGGCGGGATCAACGGGGTGTTCCTGGCCCAGGCGATCCATTCCGGGCAGAGCCTCGATCCGCTGACCGATCTGTGGCTGGAGCGCGCCGACGTCGACGTGCTGACCGATCCCGACGCACGGCCGATGTGGAAGTTCGCGAAGTTCTGGGCGATGCCGCTGGTCTGGTTCATGCTCAAGCGCCCCGGCAACGTGGTGTCGGAAAGCGTCGCTCCGCAGACCCGCAGTGAAGTGCGGGCCAAGCTTTCCCGCCTGATCCGTTCGCGCTGGTTCGAGCCGCCATTCGGCGGTCTGGGCTTCTCGCGCCTGCTGTGCGAGGCGCTGGAGGCAATGCGCGCGGCGCCATCGGGCCTGCCGCTGCTGCCGCCGGGCCATCCGGTCGACCTGTTCGTCACCGCCACCGACTTTGCCGGCCATCTGCAGGAACTGCGGCTCAACAGTCCGCCCCTGATCGAAGAGAGCGAGCACCGCGTCTCGCTGGGGTTCCGATCGCCAACGCCTGCCGAAAGCGGCGCGGCGCTGGCTCATCCGCTGGAACTGATCTTCGCGGCCCGCGCCACGGCCAGTTTTCCGGGAGCCTTCCCGGCGCTGCGCCTGGCAGAGATCGACGCGCTGGCGCGCGAGCGCGGGCAGGACTGGGCGAGCCGCGCGGCCTTCGTTGCGCGGACCCTGCCCCAGCACGCCCAGCGCGGCGATCCGGAAACCGTGGCGCTGATCGATGGGTCGGTGCTGGTCAACGCCCCCTTTGCCGAGGCCATGGGCGTGCTGCACGACCGCCCGGCGCAGCGCGAGGTTGACCGGCGCTTTGTCTATATCGATCCGCATCCGGACCGGGTTGGCGGGCTGCAACGTGGCGATCCGCGCCCGCCGGGGTTCTTTTCGGTGATCTTCGGCTCGCTCTCCTCGATCCCGCGCGAACAGCCGATCCGCGACAACCTTGAGGAAATCGCCCGCCACTCGCGTGAGCTGGAAAGCCTGCGGCGGATCATCGACGAGCTGCGCCCCGAAGTGGAGGAGGCGGTCGAAAAGCTGTTCGGCCACACCCTGTTCCTCGACAAGCCGACCGTCGCGCGGCTGACCGCCTGGCGGGCCAGGGCGCAGCAGGCGGCAGCCGAGCGCGCGGGCTATGCCTTTCATGCCTATGCCCAGGTCAAGTTCTCAGGCGTGATCGATGCGCTGGCCGACGTGGTCCACGCCGCCGCGCCGGACCTGTTGCTGCCCGGTCCGGTGCCGCTGGCCGATGCTTTCACGCGCCATCTGTCGCTCAATGGCCTTGACCGGATCGCGGGCAGCAAGGGCGGCGCATCCGATGCGGCGGTGGCGTTTTTCCGCGATCATGATCTTGGCTATCGCATCCGGCGGCTGCGGCTGCTGGCGCGGCGCCTGTCGGAGGACTGGGACGATATCGACCCGGAAGACCCGGGCGCCCGCGAACGCGCGCGCGATGCGGTCTACCGGGCGCTGGCGCTCTATTTCGACCGCGAGGCAAGCGCCTCTCTAGGGCCGGATTTCGGGCAGGTCGCGCGCGAGGCGTTGACCCGGCCGGACCACGTTCTGGCCGAAATCGCCAACCGCCGCCAGCTTCCCGCGACCGACCTGGTCGTCGATGCCCTGCTGGCCGAAGCCATGGCCGGCCTGCCCAAGGCGCTGCGCCGACGGGTGCTGCTGACCTACCTGGGATTCCCGTTCTACGACACGGTCACCCTGCCGCTGCTGCGCGGCGAGGGGACGACCGAGTTCGATCCCGCCAAGGTCGACCGGATCTCGCCCGACGATTGCACCGCGATCCGCCAGGGCGGCGCGCAGGCGACGTTGCGGGGGGTGGAATTCTACAATTTCGGCGCCTTCTTCAGCCGCGCCTACCGCGAGAACGACTATCTGTGGGGGCGGCTCCACGGGGTGGAGCGGATGCTCGATCTGGTCGCCTCCGCGCTCCCGGTGGGGATGGAAATCGAGGCGGCGGAATTGCTGGCGCTGAAGCGCGAAGCGTTCCTGGCGGTGCTGGACGAGGAAGAACCGCGCCTGCGCACCGATCCCGGACTGGTCGCCGGGATCAGGCGCGAGGTTGAGGCGATCCCGGTCTGACCGGGAGCGTCCCGGTCACTCCGTCAGCCCTTCCCAGGCTTCCTTGATCCGGTCGAAGAAGCCCTTGGATTGCGGCGTTTCCTCGCCCGTCTCGGTTTCCTGCAGCTCGCGCAGCAGTTCCTTCTGGCGGGCGGTCAGCTTGGTCGGCGTTTCGACCATGATCTCCAGCACCAGATCGCCGCGCCCGCGGCCCTGCAGCACCGGCATGCCCTCGCCGCGCTTGCGCAGCTGCTTGCCGGACTGGATGCCCGCCGGAATGTCGACCTTGATCCGCTTGCCGTCGAGGCCCGGTATCTCGATCTCGCGGCCCAGCGCCGCCGTGGTGAAGCTGACCGGAACGCGGGTAAGCAGCGTCGTCCCGTCGCGGTCGAACACGCTGTGGCGGCGGATGTGGATGAAGATGTAGAGATCGCCCGGAGGCGCGCCGTGCGGACCCGCCTCGCCCTTGCCGGCCAGGCGGATGCGGGTGCCGGTATCGACGCCCGGGGGAATGGTGACGTCCAGAGTCTGCGGTTTGTCGACCCGCCCCTCGCCCCGGCAGGAGCGGCACGGTTTGTCGATCACCTCGCCCCGCCCGTGGCAGGTCGGGCAGGTGCGCTCGACCATGAAGAAGCCCTGCTGGGCGCGGACCTGGCCGTGCCCGCCGCACAGGTTGCAGCGCCGCGCGCCGGTGCCCGGCTCCGCCCCCGATCCGTCGCAGGGTTCGCAGCGCGCGGAAACCTCTATCTCGATCTGCGCGGACTTGCCGTGAAACGCCTCGTCGAGGGTGATTTCCATGTCATAACGCAGGTCCGCGCCGCGCCGCGCCTGCTGGCGACCGCCGCCGCCGAATGCCGATCCGAAGATCGTCTCGAAGATGTCGCCAAGGTCCGAGAATCCGGCCCCGCCGCCCATCCCGCCAGGCCCGCCGCCGCCGGACATGCCCTGCTTGAAGGCATCGTGCCCGAACCGGTCATAGGCTGCGCGCTTCTGCGGGTCCTTGAGGCACTCATAGGCCTCGCTGATCGCCTTGAAACGGGCTTCCGCCTCGGCATCACCGGGATTCTTGTCCGGATGCCAGCGCATCGCCAGCTTGCGGTACGAGGACTTGATCGTCGCATCGTCCGCTGTCCGCTCGATTTCGAGCAATTGGTAAAAGTCGGCTTCAATCGCCATGATCGCACCCCGGCCCCCATCCCGCCATTCCGCGCGGGGCGGAATGGCGGGGGGCGTTCACAGCTTGCTCAGCCCTTGTTGTTCTCGTCGACTTCCGAGAATTCGGCGTCGACCACGTCTTCGGCCCCGTCCGCCGCCGCAGCGCCGGCCCCGGGTGAAGCGGCCGCGGCCTGCTCCTTCTCGTAGATCGCCTGACCCATCTTCATGGCCTGTTCGGTCAGGGCCTGGGTCTTGGCGGTCATCTCGGCGGAATCCCCGCTTTCGATCGCGGTCTTGAGCTCGGCAATCGCGGCCTCGATCGCGGACTTCAGTTCGCCGTCCAGCTTGTCGCCATGTTCGGCAAGCTGCTGTTCGGTGGCGTGGACCAGGCTGTCGGCGTTGTTGCGCGCCTCGGCCACTTCACGCCGCTTCTTGTCCTCTTCCGCGAACTTTTCCGCGTCCTTGACCATCTGGTCGATGTCCGCGTCAGACAGCCCGCCCGAAGCCTGGATCTTGATCTGCTGCTCCTTGCCGGTGCCCTTGTCCTTGGCGGACACATTGACGATGCCGTTGGCATCGATGTCGAAGGTCACCTCGATCTGCGGCACGCCCCGGCGCGCGGCCGGAATGCCGACGAGGTCGAACTGGCCGAGCAGCTTGTTGTCCGCAGCCATTTCGCGCTCGCCCTGGAACACGCGGATCGTCACCGCCTGCTGGTTATCCTCGGCGGTCGAAAACACCTGGCTCTTCTTGGTCGGGATCGTGGTGTTGCGATCGATCATGCGGGTGAACACGCCGCCCAGCGTTTCGATCCCCAGCGAAAGCGGGGTCACGTCGAGCAGCAGCACGTCCTTGACATCGCCCTGCAGCACGCCCGCCTGGATCGCCGCGCCCATGGCGACGACTTCATCGGGGTTGACGCCGGTGTGCGGTTCCTTGCCGAAGAAGTCCTTCACCACTTCGCGCACCTTGGGCATGCGGGTCATGCCGCCGACCAGCACCACGTCGTCGATGTCCGCAGCCTTCAGGCCGGCATCGGCCAGCGCCTTGCGCATCGGTTCCTTGGTGCGTTCGATCAGGTTCATGACCATCTTTTCAAGATCGGCCCGGGTGATCGTTTCCACCAGATGCAGCGGTGTGGTTGCCCCGCCTTCCATGCGCGCGGTGATGAACGGCAGGTTGATTTCGGTGGTCTGCGCGCTCGACAGCTCGATCTTGGCCTTTTCGGCGGCTTCCTTGAGCCGCTGGAGGGCAAGCTTGTCGGTGCGGAGATCCATGTTCTCCTTCTTCTTGAACTGGTCGGCCAGCCATTCGACCACCTGCGTGTCGAAATCCTCGCCGCCCAGGAAGGTGTCGCCATTGGTCGACTTCACTTCGAACACGCCGTCGCCGATCTCGAGGATCGAGACGTCGAAAGTGCCGCCGCCAAGGTCATAGACCGCGATGGTCTTGCCGTCGTTCTTGTCGAGGCCATAGGCCAGCGCCGCCGCGGTCGGCTCGTTGATGATCCGCAGCACTTCAAGACCGGCGATCTGGCCGGCGTCCTTGGTCGCCTGGCGCTGCGCGTCGTTGAAGTAGGCGGGAACGGTGATCACCGCCTGCGTCACCGGCTCGCCCAGATAGCTCTCGGCGGTTTCCTTCATCTTCTGCAGGATGAAGGCGCTGATCTGGCTGGGCGAATAGTCCTCGCCGCCGGCCTGAACCCAGGCGTCGCCGTTCTTGCCCTTGACGATGGTGTAGGGAACCAGCTCGGTGTCCTTCTTGGTCACCGGATCGTCAAAGCGGCGGCCGATCAGGCGCTTCACCGCGAAAATCGTGTTGTCACCGTTGGTCACGGCCTGACGCTTGGCAGGCTGGCCGATCAGACGCTCGCCATCCTTGGTGAAGGCGACGATCGAAGGCGTGGTGCGCGCGCCTTCGGAATTTTCGATGACCTTGGGCTTGCCGCCGTCCATGACGGCGACGCAGCTGTTGGTGGTGCCAAGGTCGATACCGATAACTTTACCCATACTTCCCCATCCTTCGGTCAGGTTTGACACCGCCCGGTGGCGCTCCCGGCAACCCGGCAAGCCCGCTCGGCGGCTCTGTAGACCGCGCCGATATAGGAGCGGTTTTGCTTGGCACAAGGGCACCGAGGGATTAGCGCTGCGCGGCAAGGTTTCCGCCGTTTTCATAAGGAGTTTGCCGTGAGGACCACCCCGCTCGCCGCCGCCGTTCTGGCCATAGCCGCCGTGTCGATGGGCGCCTGCCAGCAGCAGGCCGCCGAAGACAAGGGCGCGAGCCCGCCCGCCGCCAGCGCGGCGCCCGAAGCCAAGCCGGGCATGACGCTGAGCGAGGGACGGCTGGTCCTGCCCGCGGTCAAGGGCAATCCCGCGGCGGCCTATTTCACCCTGGCGAATGGCGGCAAGGGCACGGTCAGCATTGCCGCCGTGGCCATTGCCGGAGCCGCAAAGGCCGAGGTTCACCAGACGGTTGGCGGAACCATGAGCAAGGTCGACAGCGTCGATATCGACCCGGGCACCAACATCAGGTTCGAACCGGGCGGGCTCCACGTCATGGCCTTTGATCTTGATGCGGGGCTCGCCCCGGGCGGCACGGCGGAAGTGACCGTGACCTTCGCGGATGGCGACAAGCTGTCCGCCCCGCTGAAGCTTGAGGCGCGCGGCGCGGCGATGGATGACATGAAGGGCATGGATCACAGCGGGATGAACCACTGAACACGGGCGCCCCCGACCACCTCTGCCCCGCCGGCGGCGAACGAACGCTGACGGCGGGAGAGATCGCGCTGGTGCGCGCGATGTTCGGCCAGGCGGTGGACTGCGCGAAGGTGCGCATCCGCCGCCGTCGCTGGTGGCCGCTCCAGCCCCGCCGGATCACCATGGCGCCGATGGGGCACCTGCACTTCCATCCCGCGTCAGACAGCTACCGCGACGATTTCAGCGCGGCACCGATCGGTTTGCAGGCGCACTTCATCCACGAAATGACCCACGTCTGGCAGGCCCAGACCCGCGGCCGCTGGTTCCTGGTCCTGCGCCGCCATCCGTTCTGCCGCTATGACTACAGCCTCAAACCCGGCTGGCCGCTGGAGCGCTATGGGCTGGAGCAACAGGCCGAGATCATGCGCCACGCCTTCCTGCTGCGGCGGGGGGTCAAGCTGGCCGGGGTGGCGGGCAAGCAGGCCTATGACGCGCTGGTGGATTTCGCCGAGAGGAAGTGAGCGGCCCCCCTACTCCGCCAAACTCCCCCCGCCCCCTTTCCCGTTCGTGTCGAGCCCAGTCGAGACACGAGGCGCACGGCGTCTCGAATACGCTCAAAGCGAACGGAACGTGGTGCAGGGTTGGTAGTGGGCAAGGTACCGCTGAAACTTAATGGATTTTTCGCAATCCAGCCTTAGCAGTCACGGCATGGACTTGCAGGCAATCAGCAATCAGGAAGCATTGGACGGCATTGAGCTGTTGCTTGCTCGCAGCGATTTTCTTGACGCGTTCGCCGATCTCGAAACTGCGGTCCTTCGAGTGCTGCGGTCATGCGGCACCGTCCCCAAGGGTGAGCCATTCAGCCAAAGGGTCAAGGCATTGAAGACCGCTGAAAAGACCACCCTCATCGCCAAGAGCAACCATGCCCAGCGTGACCAGATCGCTGATGAGATCATGGCGCTCTTGCAGATAAGAGCGGACATTGTTCACAGCAGGATGTCGATCCGCACGATCGACGGAAAACTGGCCGCGTTCTTCTTGAATGTTCAGGAAACCGGCGCACTCTTTCCAGCGTGCCGGATCCTGAACCATTCCGAACTGAAGCAGTTGTCCAGTATGGTCACTCGCCTGACTGAACGGATCAGCGCACTGAACCGCGTCAATCCGGCTTCTTCGCCACGACCACCATCGCTGGGCGGAGCAGGCGTTCCTTGATCATGTAGCCGGCCTGCAATTCCTGGATGATGGTGCCTGGTTCTGCATCGGCGGAGGGGACTTCCATCATCGCCTGATGCTGGTTGGGGTCGAGCGGCAGGCCCTTGGCGGCGATGCGGGTGATGCCGTGCTGGCCGAACACCTTGTCAAGCTCGCGCACGGTTGCCTCGATCCCGGCGACCAGGTTCTTCAGCTTTTCATCCTCGCGCAGGTCGGCGGGGATCGCGTCCAGCGCGCGGGCCAGGTTGTCGGACACCGACAGGATGTCGCGGGCAAAGCCGGTGGCGGCATAGGTGCGTGCGTCGGCCACGTCCTTTTCCAGGCGGCGGCGCACGTTCTGCGTTTCGGCCTTGGCGTAGAGAATGTCCTGCCGGGCGGCTTCCAGATCGCCGCGCAGCTGCGCCAGCGCGTCGTCCAGCGCCGCACTGGCATTATCCAGATCGATCATGTCTTCGGGAACACCGGCCAGTTCGGCCTCGACCGCGGGGTCGACCTGCGGCTTCTTGTCATCACTCATTGTCACTTGGAACCTGTCTATCCGATCAATTTGCCCAGCGACTGGGCGGTGAAATCCACCATGGGGACAAGCCGCGCATAATTCAACCGGGTCGGCCCGATAACGCCCACCACGCCGACCACCCGGCCATCGCGGTCGCGGTAGGGCGAGGCGATGACGGACGAGCCCGACAGGGCGAACAGGCGGTTTTCCGAGCCGATGAAAATGCGCGTTGCATCGGCTTCACGCGCGGTTTCCAGGAGTTCGGCGACCGACTGCTTGTTTTCCAGATCGTCGAGCAGCATCCGCACCCGTTCAAGGTCGGTCAGCGCGGCCTCGTCCAGCAGGTTGGAGGCACCGCGCACGATCAGCACCGGGCGGCTGGCCGCGTCCGCGCTCCACACCGCCAGGCCCCGTTCCACCAGATCGCGGCTCGCCGCATCGAGCGCGCTGCGCCCCGCGCCGATCTCGGCCCGGATCGCCCGCACCGCCTCGGCCAGGGTGCGCCCGCCAAGGTGCGCGGAAATGTAGTTGGATGCCGCCTCCAGCGCGCCGGGAGGAAAGCCCTGGGGCAGTTCGACCACCCGGTTCTCCACCCCGCCATCGGCCCCCACCAGCACGGCCAGCGCGCGGGTGGGCGATAACGGCACCAGTTGCAGCTGGGCCAGGCGCGGTTCGCGGCGCGGGACCATCACCACCCCGGCGGCGGCGGACAGTTCCGACAGGATCGCGCTGGTCGCGGTCAGCGCCGCTTCGATCGGGCCGGGCCGGGACAGCTGCCGCTCGATCGCCGCGCGTTCTTCCGCGCTGGGTTCGGCCACCTGCATCATCCCGTCGACGAACAGGCGCAGCCCCTGCTCGGTCGGCAGGCGCCCGGCGGACGTATGCGGCGCGGCGAGCAGGCCCAGCCCTTCCAGTTCGTGCAGGACCGAACGGATCGAGGCAGGCGAAAGGTTGAGCGCGCCCGCTCCCGCGAGGGTTTTCGATCCCACCGGCTGGCCGCTGGCCAGATAGCCTTCGACCACCAGGCGGAAGATTTCCCGGGCGCGGTCGGTCAGGTCTGAGATCGGCGGCATGGACATTGTGACGGGCAATGTGGATGGCCGTGCCCCCGTGTCAAGCGCCCTCCCCCGCGGCCCCCTTGCCAGCGCGCTCCGGGTGCCCCACAAGACCCTGATATTGGCGGTCAATAGGGGGCCACAATGCACCGCTGGGGATTGTTGCTGGGTCTGGTCGTGGCTGGCTGCCAGGGCGCGGCAGAGCAGCCGCAGGCCAGCCAGACCGATCTGGCCGCCTCGCTCGATACCTGCGATCCGCGCGGCGGGACGCTGCGGCAGGTCAGCGTGTTTGACGGACCGATCGAGGAAATGGCCGAACTGGTGCCGGACGAGAACGGCGATGCGTCCGGAAAATGGTTGCTGGAATCCGTCTACAAGGCCGGGCGCAGCGCGGCAGTGCGCTGCACCTATGCCGATGGAACCACGCGCGAGGTTACCCTGACCGTTCCGGTAAGCAGCTGCGATTATACCCGTGCAGGCGACGGCGCGATGACGCTGCGGTGCCGTTAGACTCGCCAAGCAGGCAGGCCGCTCATAAGGAGGGCCGAATCACAATCCGATCTGGAGAAACCCATGCGACCTTCCGGCCGCGCGCCCGACGAGATGCGCACCATCAGCTTCGAACCGCACTACACCAAGCACGCGGAAGGTTCGGTCCTGATCAGCTTTGGCCACACCAAGGTGATCTGCACCGCCTCGGTGGAAGAACGTCTGCCGCCGTGGTTGCGCGGCAAGGGCGAAGGCTGGGTGACGGCGGAATATTCGATGCTGCCCCGCGCCACGCACACGCGCGGCAGCCGCGAGGCGGCAAAGGGCAAGCAGTCTGGCCGTACCCAGGAAATCCAGCGCCTGATCGGCCGCTCGCTGCGCGCCGTGACCGACCTCAAGAAGCTGGGCGAACGCCAGATCACGCTCGATTGCGATGTGATCCAGGCCGATGGCGGCACCCGCACGGCGGCGATCTCGGGCGCCTGGGTGGCGCTGCGCATCGCGGTGGACAAGCTGATGGCCGCAGGCGCAATCACCGATGATCCGCTGACCCGCAAGGTCGCGGCGGTTTCATGCGGAATCTTCAAGGGCAACCCGGTGCTGGACCTTGATTACGACGAGGATTCATCGGCCGATGCCGACGCCAACTTCGTGCTGATCGAAGGCGGCCAGATCGCCGAGGTTCAGGCCACGGCCGAAGGCGCGACCTATGACGAGGAAGGTCTGCTGCGCCTGCTCCGCCTCGCCCGGATCGGCACCGACCGCATCTTCGCGGCCCAGGCTGCGGCGGTGGCGAAGTAATGCGCAGGCTGGGCGGCGAAACCCTGGTGATTGCCACGCACAATGCGGGCAAGCTGAAGGAAATCTCCGCCCTCCTCGCCCCCTTTGGGCTTGAATGCGTTTCGGCCGGGTCGCTGGGCCTGCCGGAACCGGATGAGACCGGCACCACTTTCGCCGAAAACGCGCTGATCAAGGCACGCGCGGCGGCGGAGGGTTCCGGCCTGCCCGCGCTGGCCGACGATTCGGGCCTGTGCGTCGATGCGCTGGGCGGACGGCCCGGCGTCTATACTGCCGACTGGGCCGAACGGCAGTGGTTCGAAGGCCCTGCCGGGCGCGACTGGTACATGGCCATGGGCAAGGTTGAGGGGCTGCTGAGCGAACTTGGCCCCGATGCCGACCGCTCATGCCACTTCGCCTGCGTGCTCGCCATCGTCTGGCCGGACGGGGAAAGCGCGGTCTACGAAGGGCGCGCCAAGGGCACGCTGACCTGGCCGCCGCGCGGAACCATGGGTTTCGGCTATGATCCGGTGTTCGTGCCGCTGGGCGACACCCGCACCTTTGCCGAGTTCGACCCCCAGGAGAAGCACGCCATCAGCCACCGCGCCGATGCCTTCGCCAAGCTGGTCGCGGAGCAGTTTGGGTAGGTTGGGCTTCATCAAACCCAGAACGACGTCAGTGCGAGCGTAGCGAAGCAATCCAGGATCGTCTTCAACCGCCGTGGATTGCTTCGCTACGCTCGCAATGACGAGACGAATAGTGGTAAGCCCCGCTGATGCCCCGCGCGCTCTACATCCATTGGCCATTCTGCCTCGCCAAGTGCCCCTATTGCGACTTCAACAGCCATGTCCGGGCCGGGATCGACATCGATCTGTGGCGCGCCTCGCTGCTCGCCGACATGGCCCATGAGGCGCAGGCCGGCCTGGTCGAGCCGCTCAGTTCGATCTTCTTCGGCGGCGGCACGCCTTCGTTGATGCCGCCCCGGCTGGTTGCTGACCTGCTCGAACAGGCGCGGCGCCTGTGGGGCTTTGCCGATGGGATCGAGATCACGCTGGAGGCCAATCCCTCCTCGGTCGAGGCGGCGAACTTCGCCGATCTTGCGCAGGCCGGCATCAACCGCGTCTCGCTCGGCCTGCAATCACTGGAGGACGAGGCGCTGCGGTTCCTGGGCCGCCTGCACGATGCGGCGGAAGGACTGGCGGCGCTGGATGTGGCGCAGCGCCATTTCGCGCGGGTCAGCTTTGACCTGATCTATGCCCTGCCCGGCCAGACGCGCGAGGCATGGGCCGGACAGCTCTCCCGCGCGCTGGGCATGGGCACCGGGCACCTTTCGCTTTACCAACTGACGATCGAGCCCGGCACGCGGTTCGAGACCATGGTCCGTCAACGCCGGTTCGAGCCGCTGGACGATGATGCCGCCGCCGATCTGTTCGCGCTGACACAAGAGAAGACGCGCGATGCGGGCCTGCCTGCTTATGAAATCAGCAACCACGCCCGGCCCGGTGAGGAGAGCCGCCACAACCTGATTTACTGGCGCTATCAGGACTATCACGGGATCGGTCCCGGCGCGCATGGTCGCCGCTTCGGCCACGCCACCACGCGCCACCGCAAGCCGGAAAACTGGCTGGGCGCCGTCGCCGCGCAGGGCCATGGCACGCAGGACGAAGTGCCGCTGCTGCCCGCCGAACAGGCGAGCGAGGCCATGCTGATGGGTCTGCGGCTGGCGGAAGGGATCGACCTTGCCGCGCTGTCGGCGCGGTTCGGCTTTGCCGAAGGCGCGCTATGCGATCCGGCCAAGTTCGCCTTCTATGCCGCGCAGGGCCTCGTCTGGCGCCAAGGCTCGAGGATCGGCGTGAGCGAGGCAGGGATGCCGCTGCTCGATGGCCTGCTGGGCGAACTGGTCCCCGCCGCGCTGGTGGCGGCATGACCCGCGCTGACATTCTGGAAGCCTGGCAGGACCACCTTGCGCAGGGCCGCCGTCGCAGCCCGCATACGGTGCGCGCCTATGTTGCGACTGCCGCACGCCTGCTCGACACGTTGGGGGAAACCGACTGGCCCGCCCTTGCCCGGCTCGATGCCGCCGCGCTGCGCGGCCAGCTCGCCCGCCGCCGCGCAGAAGGCCTGATCAATGCTTCCGCCGCACGCGAGCTTTCGGCGCTCAAGGGCTTCATCGCGTTCGCGCGGGTGCAGGCGGGAATGACCGATCCGGCCCCGCCCCGGATGCGCGGGCCGCGCGTGAAGAAAGGGCTACCTCGCCCGGTCACCCCCGATGAGGCGGTCAATCTTGCCGCCACGGTCGAGGAAGATGCGGTCGTTGAATGGATCGGCGCGCGCGACCGGGCGGTCCTGCTGCTGCTTTACGGAGCGGGGCTGCGGATCGCGGAGGCGCTTTCGCTGACCGGGGCCGCCCTGCCGCTGGGCGAAGTGCTGGTCGTCACCGGCAAGGGCGCCAAGCAGCGCGCCGTGCCGCTGCTGCCACTGGTGCGCGCCGGGGTGGAGGATTACCTCGCCAAGTGCCCATGGCCGGTGGCGCGGGATGTCCCGCTGTTTCGCGGCGCCAGGGGCGGGCCGCTGTCCCAAGGCATGGTGCAAAAGGCGATGGCCCGCGCGCGCGTGTCGCTCGGCCTTCCGGCCACGGCCACACCTCACGCCCTGCGCCATTCCTTTGCCACCCACCTGCTGGGCGCGGGCGCGGACCTGCGCAGCCTTCAGGAACTGCTCGGCCACGCCAGCCTTGGATCGACGCAGATCTACACCAAGGTCGATGCCGCGATCATGCTGGACGTCTACCGCAGCGCGCACCCGCGCGGCTGAATTCGATCTTCGGCGTGATTGCCTATCGCTTCACCCCATGCTTAAGCATCGGGCACGCCGTTTGAGGCTTTTTCTTGGGGGAAGTGATGAAGTTTGCCTGGTCTGGCCGCATTTGCGCTTCTGCCCTCATTGCCGTAGCAGGATCGCCCCTGTTCGCGCAGAGTTCGCCCACCGCTGCTTTCGATCCGGCCACCATCGTCCCCAAGGGCAGGATCAGTACCTACACGCACGGAACCTTTCCTGCGGAAGGGCAGCTTACCCATGCCGGGATCGATATTGCGGCGCCTTGTGCCTCATCAGCCGTGCAGGCGTGGCAGGACGGAACGGTTGCCGATGTCGTTTCATCGGTCGACGATCCCAATTTCGATAGCCTCGGATACATGGTCCTGCTGGATCACGGGGTGGTCAAGGAAGCTGGCAAGCGCACCTATTCACTGTACCTTCACCTCAACGAGCCGCCCCGCGCTGCCGACGGTGCCCTGCTTCAAAAGAACGATACGGTAGGCCGGGGCAGCCGGATCGGCGTGGTCGGGGCGACCGGAGCCGCTCAGGGCTGCCACCTGCATTTCGAGCTCAGGCATTTTGCGGGCCGGTTCCACCCGGTCTGGAAAAACATCTACGGCAAGGGCGATCGCCGCAAATCCCAGGAATTTCTCGCAGGGTGGTCTGATCCCCAGCGCGTTGTGCTGGCGGCAGCGCCGGTTCAGGCGGTGGCGGCCCCTGATGGCGAGTATGTCACGACCTACTCACCGCCGAAGAACAGCCTGAAGGGCATTGTCAATCTGCCCGAACCCTCGCGGATACTGCCTGATAGCACCGAATGCTCGCGCGACCAGTTGGCAACGCTTGAGCGGCTCGCTAACCGCCGGGTCCATTGCTATGGCAAGGTTGAAGTCGCCGGGACGGACTATGTCCTGGCGCAGAACTGGCTGGCGACAGTCGAAGATCCCGGGCGGATGCAACTTGTCAGGAACGGCAAGCCCTTGGGCAGCATTGCCGCCATGCCGGGCGGTTGGATCGCCCCGGTCCTGACCCGCAGCGGCAATTTTGAAATCCTCTCGATCGCTCCACGGGGCGGGGTCGCCAAGACCAGCCTGCCATACCTGCGATACCGCATCGGCCCCAAGGGAGTCAGCCTGATCCCGGGCAATATGTTCGCTGCGGG
This sequence comes from Novosphingobium sp., assembly GCA_016719755.1. Taxonomy (GTDB): domain Bacteria; phylum Pseudomonadota; class Alphaproteobacteria; order Sphingomonadales; family Sphingomonadaceae; genus Novosphingobium. Next base: position 549,301 of record JADJYM010000015.1, read on the forward strand.
AAAAAGTCCCGTGGATGAAGACCGGCGTCAGCTGCAGGCTGCGACGCGGACGGCTGCAAACAGCCAGGTAGCCAGCGATGCGCGCCCTGCGCCTCAGCCAGCAGCGCCTGCTGCGGGTTCGAACCCGCATTGCCGTTTCGCGCAATGGACCGGCGACGTTCCCAATATCGCCGACCTGTTCCTGTGCGATGAAACCCGGGCAATCGAAACCTTTTCGCGCGGAGCCAGGTTCGTGTTCAAACCGGATGCCGTCAGGTTCGCCGATGGCAAGTACCTGGTAAGAATGACTCTTCGCCCCAGCGCGACCTCTGCTTCGATCAACCGGATGCAGGATAAGTTCAACTGGAACGATTGGGTCTATGCAACACAGAACATCGCCTCGACAGAGGTCTTCTGTGCTTTCAATTCCAATCCGGTAGCCAAGGGGCAAACTGCGGTGGTTTCCGGAAAGCTGGACACTTATACGGCCAGCAGGATCATCCTCGTCTGCTCGCGGACCTGACCCCTCAGCCGCGCGGTTTCCAGGTGATGACGCGCCAGATGTAGGCGAGGAGCGCCGCCGCGATGGTCCCGCCGATCAGCCAGTCCATCACCACGCCCGATTCCTTGAGGTAGCGGGCCAGCCACTCTCCGCCCCGGATCAGCGCGGCGTTCCACACCGCTGCTCCGGCAAACGTGAACAGCAGGAAACGCCAGTGCGACATATGCGTCAGCCCGGCGGGCAGCGAGATGATCGTGCGCAGGAACGGAGAGAAGCGCAGCGCGAAGACGATCCACTGGCCGTGCCGCCGGAAGAACGCGGTGGCTCTTTCGATATCGTCCCATTCCAGCGTCAGCCAGCGGCCCCAGCGTGTCACCAGCGGCTCAAGCCGCTTGTAGCCAAGCTTGTGCCCGGCGAGGAACCAGACGTAATTGCCCAGGGTCGATCCCACGGTGCCGACCAGCAGCAGCGGCCAGAAGCTCATCGTCCCGCGCGCCACGGCGACCCCGCCCATGCCCATGATGAGTTCGCTGGGGATCGGCGGGAACACGTTTTCGATCACCATCAGGGCGAAGATGCCCCAATAACCGCCCTGTTCGATCAGTCTGATGATGAGTTCGTTCAAGTTGCGGGCTTTTCAATAAGGAGGATCAGCGCAAACGCGGCCTCATCGCATCGCCGCGTGGCGCCGCTCGATTGCATCCCAGATCAGCGCCGGGGTATCGGTGCCGTTGAAGCGGTCGATCGCCTGGATGCCGGTCGGTGACGTGACATTGATTTCAGTGAGATACTTGCCGCCGATCACGTCGATCCCGACAAACACCAGCCCGCGCGCCTTCAGTGCCGGACCAAGCGCCGCGCAGATTTCCTCCTCGCGCGCGTTGAGCGTGGTCGGTTCGGCATAGCCTCCGGCGGCCAGGTTCGAGCGGAATTCGCCCGCGCCGGGACGGCGGTTGATCGCGCCGGCAACCTCGCCGTCGATCAGGACGATGCGCTTGTCGCCCTCGCTGATTTCCTCAAGGAACGGCTGGAACATGTGCGGTTCCACCCAGGCGTTGTCGAACAGTTCGATCAGCGCACCAAGGTTGCTGCCGTCGGCGGGAATGCGGATCACGGCCTTGCCGCCATTGCCGTGGAGCGGCTTCATCACCAGATCGCCGGGATAGCGGGCGTGAAACTCGCGCACGTCCTCAATCCGCCGCGCGACAAGGGTGGGCGGCATGAAGTGCGCGAAATCGAGCACGAAGACCTTTTCGGGCGCGTTGCGGACGCTGGCCGGATCGTTGACCACCAGCGTCTGCCCCTCCAACCGTTCGAGCAGGAAGGTCGCGGTGATGTAGGACAGATCGAACGGCGGGTCCTGGCGCATCAGCACCACGTCCACATCCCGCACCAGATCGATCTTGCGCGGTTCCTCGCGGGTGAAGTGATTGCCCGGCTCGCGGCGCACCGTGATCGGCGAAGCCCAGGCGGTCAGCCGGCCCTGATCGTAGGCAAGCGATTTCACATCGTAGTGATAGACGCTGTGCCCGCGCGCCTGGGCGGCGAGCATCAGGGCAAAGCTTGAATCCCCGGCGATGTTGATGCTTTCGATGGGGTCCATCTGGACGGCGACGCGCAGGCTCATGTCAGGCAGGCTCCAACTCAGGGCATCAGGGCGTTCGCCATGTGGCGCGGGAAGCGCCCCGGCGCAAGGAGCAGCACGTCGATCCGCAAGGTATCTCCTGGACGGGCATGACGTGCGGCCAGAACTTCGGCGGCGGCGGCGACCCGGCGCAGGCGGTATGGATCGACCGCGTGGTCAAGCTGAGCAGCGGTCGCGCGCCACTTCACTTCGATGAAGGCCAGTGTCCGCCCGCGCCGCGCGATCAGGTCTACCTCGCCGCGCGGGGTCTTCACCCGCTGCGCAACGATCCGCCAGCCTTTGAACCGCAGGTACCAGGCGGCGAGCGTCTCGCCTCGCCTCCCCCGCGCCTCGCGCTCGGCACGGCTGGTCACTTCAGTTCCATCGCCCGCGCATACAGCGCCTTGCGGTCATGCCCGGTGGCGCGGGCGACTTCGGCGGCTGCCTGCGAGGGCTTGAGCGTGACGAGCGCGGCTCGCAGCAGGGCATCGGTATCGGCCTCGTCCGGCATGGCCGCCTCGCCCGGTGGGCCGACCAGCAGGACAATCTCTCCCTTGGGCGGGTGGGCGGCATAGTAAGCGGCAATATCCTCCGGAGCGCCCGTGCGGCATTCCTCGAACTTCTTGGTGAGTTCGCGCGCCACGGCAACCTCGCGGTCCGGCAGCACCTCGCCGATCGCAGTCAGACTGTCGGCCAGGCGCGGGGCGGTTTCGTAGAACACCAGGGTCGCCTGCACCCCGCCCAGTTCCTCCAGCACGGCGCGGCGGGCCTTGTCCTTGGCGGGGAGGAACCCGGCGAACAGGAAGCGGTCGCTGGGCAGACCCGCCAGTGTCAGCGCGACCACGGCGGCGCTTGGCCCGGGGAGACTTGTCACCGCAATTCCCCGCTCGCGCGCGGCACGGACAAGGCGGTAACCGGGATCCGAGATCAACGGTGTCCCAGCGTCGCTGACCAGCGCGATGGGTTGCTGCGCCGCCAGACCCAGCAGGTAATCGCGCGTCGCCTCGCTGGCGTGATCGTCATAACGCACCAGCTTCTGCTTGACGCCCAGGTGCCGCATCAGCTTGCCGGTCACTCGTGTATCTTCACAGGCCACCGCAACTACGCCACGGAGCACCCCGGCGGCGCGCAGCGATATGTCGCCCAGATTGCCAATCGGGGTGGCGACAATGTAGAGTCCCGGTTCAAGCGGCTGGTCCATCCTCCCAGCTTTAGTGAGCCCGAAGGGAGCGGCAAGGCATGATCGTAAAAGGGCTTTCGCGCCGGGTGCTGGTTGCGGTCAGTCTGGTGGCGCTGGCGGGGTGCCAGGTGGTACCCAAAGGGCCAAAGGGCCCGCCGCCCGCCCCGGAACCGACTGACAGCCTGCCCGCCGACAAGCAGCGCCACCGGATCGCTCTGCTGCTTCCGCTCAGCGGACAGAACGCGGCGTTAGGCCAGTCGCTGGCCAATGCCACGACCATGGCCCTGCTGGATACCAATGCCCAGTCGGTGCGGATCACCTCCTACGATACCGCCGCGGGTCCGGCTGCTGCTGCCGCCCAGGCGATGAAGGATGGCAACCGGCTGGTGCTGGGACCGATCGCGGCCGCAGAGGTCGCCCCCGTGGCAGCTGCCGTGCGCGCCAGGGGCGTGCCCCTGATCACCTACAGCAACGAAGCCTCCGTCGCGGCGCGGGACGTTTTCGTGATGGGCAACCTGCCGGAAAACTCGGTCGCCCGAACGGTGGGCTATGCCGCATCGCGCGGGGTGAGGCGCTATGCGCTGCTCGCCCCGAACGGTGACTATGGCACGCGCCTGCGCGGTGCCTATGCGGCGGCCATCACCGCTGCTGGCGGAACGTTCGTCACCAGCGAAGGCTATGACCGTGCCAACACGTCGGTGGTCAGCGCGGCACGGCGGCTGAAGGTGCGCGGCGGCTTCGATGCGGTGCTGATCGCCGACGGCCCGCGCTTTGCCGCACTGGCCGCGCCGCAGCTGAAGGCCCCGGGCGTGCGGATCCTGGGCACCGAGCTGTGGAGCGGCGAAGCCTCGATCTCCGCCACCCCGGCGCTGCGCGGGGCCTGGTATTCGGCCGTGTCCGACGCGCGCTTCCGCCAGTTTGCGGATAGCTACAAGGCCCGCTTCGGCGCGGCCCCGTGGCGCACCGCGACGCAGGGGTACGACAGTGTGCTGCTGACCGTCCGGATTGCGCGCGAATGGAAGGTCGGCACCCCCTTTCCCACCGCGCGGCTGGCCGACAGCGGCGGCTTCCTGGGGCTGGACGGTCCCTTCCGGTTCGGCGCCAACGGCATTGGCGAACGCGCGCTGGAAGTGCGCGAGGTGCGTGCCGGGGGCGTCACCGTGCTCAGCCCGGCGCCGGAAAAGTTCGCGGACTGACGATAACCCGGCCGCCACGCTTGCGCGGCGGAATCCCGATGTTCTATAGGCGTTCGCATGGCCGACGACCTGTTTGACAAGCTCCCCGCCAGCAATGGCGATGCCTACGATGGTTCCGCAATCGAAGTGCTGGAGGGGCTTGAGCCGGTGCGCCGCCGCCCCGGCATGTACATCGGCGGCACGGACGAGCGCGCGTTCCACCACCTCGCCGCCGAAGTGCTCGACAACGCGATGGATGAAGCGGTGGCCGGCCACGCCAACCGGATCGAAGTGACGCTGGAGGAAGGCAATCGCCTGACCATCACCGACAACGGACGCGGCATCCCGGTCGATGAGCATCCCAAGTATCCAGGCAAGTCGGCGCTGGAAGTGATCCTGACCACGCTCCATTCGGGCGGCAAGTTTTCGGGCAAGGCCTATGCGACTTCGGGCGGCCTCCACGGGGTCGGGGTCTCGGTGGTCAACGCACTGTCCACGCTGACCCGGATCGAAGTGGCGCGCGGCAAGGAACTGTTCGCGCAGGAATTTTCGCGCGGGATGCCGCTCGGGCCGCTCCAGCACCTTGGCGGAACGCCCAACCGGCGCGGCACCAGCGTGACCTTCGTGCCTGATCCTGAAATCTTCGGGGCCGAGGCGAAGTTCAAACCCGCGCGGCTGTTCCGCCTGGTCCGCTCCAAGGCCTATCTCTTCGCGGGCGTCGAAATCCGCTGGAAATGCGCGCCCTCGCTCGCCAGCGAGGACGTTCCGGCAGAGGCCGTGTTCCAGTTCCCCGGCGGGCTGGCCGATCACCTGAAGGAACAGATCGGCGCGCGCGAATGCGTCACGACCCAGTTCTTTTCTGGCAGTCAGGACTTCCCCGGCGATGAGCAGGGCCGCGTCGAATGGGCGATTGCCTGGCCGCTGTGGTCCGACGGATCGTTCTCGTGGTACTGCAACACCATTCCCACGCCCGATGGCGGCACGCACGAGGCGGGCCTGCGCGCCGCGCTGACCAAGGGCGTGCGCGCATTCGGCGAACTGGTCGGCCAGAAAAAGGCCAAGGACATCACGCCCGAGGATGTCATTACCGGCAGCGAGGTGATGCTTTCGGTGTTCATCCGTGATCCCCAGTTCCAGAGCCAGACCAAGGACCGCCTGACCAGTCCGGAAGCCGCGCGCATGGTGGAGAACGCGGTGCGCGACCACTTCGACCACTTCCTGACCGACAATATGGAGCGCGGGCGCGCGCTGCTGGGCGCGGTCATGGAACGGATGGACGAACGCCTGCGCCGCAAGGCGGAACGCGAGGTCAAGCGCAAGACCGCGACCAACGCGCGCAAGCTGCGCTTGCCCGGCAAGCTGACCGATTGCACCGGCGAAGGCGACGGCGAAACCGAACTGTTCATCGTCGAAGGGGATTCGGCGGGCGGAAGCGCCAAGCAGGCCCGTGACCGCAAGACCCAGGCGATCCTGCCGATCCGCGGCAAGATCCTCAACGTCGCCAGCGCCACGGCGGACAAGATCCGCGCAAACAGCGAAATCGCCGACCTTGGCCTCGCGCTGGGCTGTGGCACCCGCAAGGACTGCAACGCCGACAACCTGCGCTATGACCGGGTCATCATCATGACCGACGCGGACGTCGACGGGGCCCATATCGCCACCCTGCTGATGACCTTCTTCTTCCAGGAAATGCCCGATCTGGTGCGGCGCGGGCACCTCTACCTCGCCCAGCCCCCGCTCTACCGCCTGACTTGCGGCAAGGAGAGCGCCTATGCCCGCGACGACGCCCACCGCGCCGAGCTTGAGGCTACCCGCTTCAAGGGCAAGAAGGTGGAAGTCGGCCGCTTCAAGGGCCTGGGCGAAATGAACCCGCAGCAACTGCGCGAAACCACCATGGACCCGGCCAAGCGCAGCCTGCTGCGCATCACCCTGCCTCCCGAATACGAAGGCCGCGCGGCGGTGAAGGAACTGGTCGACAAGCTGATGGGCCGCGATCCCGCCCAGCGCTTCATGTTCATCCAGAACCGCGCGGGCGAGCTCGACCCGGAGATGATCGACGCGTGATGGAGGCTTACCCGGATCGCCTGGCGGCCATCCTCGGCGCAGTGAAAGCTCTCGCCGCTGAATATTATGCCCTTACCGGCAAGCCATTGGGTGTGACCGGTGAAGTAGCTGAGTATGCGGCAGCAAGCCTGCTTGATCTGCAACTCGTGCCGCCTCGAACTGAAGGGTATGATGCCGTTCGCAATGTCGATGGTGTGACCCAGAAAATCCAGATCAAGGGCCGGGCGATATCAAGGCCCACCAAACCTGGTCAGCGGATTGGAACCATCAAACTTGATGCCGACTGCGATATCGTGATGCTGGTCTTGCTAGAGACTGCGACGCTTGATCCGGTTGAGATCTGGGAGGCTGCCATGGCTGATGTCCGCTATCTCCTGACCGCTACCGATTCCAAATCGCGCGCACGGGGATCACTGGCGATTACCACGTTTCGGACCCGGGCAAGGAAAGTCTGGCCAAGCAAAGCTGAAGGTTGATCCGCTGCCGCCACGGCGGGGTTGGCTTGACAGGACGCGGGCGAACCTTAGCACATGGGCCTGGAGAGGACACCAACCCATGTCTCACCGCGCTTTCCTGTTCACCCTCCCGCTTGCCGCCCTCGCCGGGCCCGCGCTGGCGGAACCGGGGCTCGACGTCACGATCTATGCCGACAACCAGGCGCTGATCGAGGACACGCGCACGATCACCTTCACTGGCGGGCGCCAGACGGTTGAGTTCAGGAACGTCTCCGCCCAGATCCGGCCCGAAACCGCGACGTTGAGCGCGAAGGACCTGGCGATCATCGAGCAGAACTTCGACTATGATCTGCTCTCCCCCGCCAAGATCATGGAAAACGCGGTCGGCCAGACGATCACGCTGGTCCGCACCAACCCGGCGACTGGCGCGGAAACGCGCGAGACAGCGACCGTGCTGGCGGCGAACGGCGGGGTGGTGCTCCAGATCGGCCCGCGGATCGAGGTGCTGCGCGATGATGGCCTGCCGGTGCGGGTGATCTTCGACAAGGTGCCGCCCAACATGCGCGCCGAACCGACGCTGTCGATGAACGTCCAGGGCGCGGCTGGCACGCGCGAGGCGGCGCTGCGCTATCTCACCCCGGGGCTTGGCTGGCGCGCGGACTATGTCGCGCTGTATGACGAGGACAAGGCCCAGATCGACGTCCAGGGCTGGGTCACGCTGACCAACAATTCCGGCACGACCTACCAGAACGCCAGCACCCTGCTGGTCGCGGGCACCCCGCAGCTGATCGGGCGCGGGGGCGGCGGCACCCTGGGGGCGATGATCGAGGCGGGCACCGAAAGCGGCACGCGCGAACGGCTGGGTAATTTCTACCTCTATCCGCTGGCCGAGAAGACCACGATCGCCAATCTCCAGACCAAGCAGGTCAGCTTTCTGGATGTCCACGGCGTGCCCGCGACTCACGGCTACGAGATCCAGATCGGCTGGCTTCAGAACTCTACCGTGCCGCTGAATGTCGCCACGACCTACCAGTTCTCCAGCTCGGCCAAGGGCGGGCTGGGCGACCAGCTGCCGGCCGGAGTGGTGCGCTTTTACCTGCGCGACAAGCGCGGCCAGCCGCAGTTCATTGGCGAAAAGGCGATTCCCCATACCCCGATGGGATCACGCCTGTCGATCAACACCGGCGATGCCTTTGACGTGAAGGTCCAGCCGGTGATGGACAGCCGCACCCGGGTCAACAGCAGCCGCTGGAAAACGGCGATGCGCTATGTTGTGACCAATGCCCTGCCCAAGCCGGTCAAGGTGCGGGTGGTCCAGAACGGGCTGTGGGGCGATACCCGACTGGTCGATCCCAGCCAGCCGGAAGAATGGAAGGACGCCACCCGCGCCGCCTGGCTGGTCGAGGTTCCCGCGAACGGCAAGACCGAGCTGACCGTCACTTTCGACAGCCGTTACTGAGCGCGGCCATGCGCTGGCTTGCCGCCCTGCCTGTGGCACTCGGTCTGGCCGGGCCAGCCTTGGCTGATGACATCGCCGCGTCCGAGCCGCGCGACCTGTCGGTCACGATCTACCGCGATCCGGGGCGCGGCGGCGGCGGACAGATCCAGCTTGGGCGGCTCGGCGGCTTTGCGGTCATCACCGAAACCCGCACGGTTACCCTGCCTGCCGGCAAGCACCGGCTGCGCTTTGTCGGCGTCGTTGACGGGATCGTGCCGGAAAGCGCGATCGTCACTGGCCTGCCGGGCGGGGTGATCGAGAAGAACCGCGATGCCGCCCTGCTCTCTCCCGCCGCGCTGTTCCGCGCGTTTCAGGGCCGGGCGATTACCCTGAAACGAACAAGCCGCGTCACCGGCAAGGCGGTGACCCTGCCCGCGCAGCTGGTTTCCGCCGGACCGGACGGCGTGATCTTCCGCACTGCCGAGGGCGAGGAGGCACTGCGCTGCACGGGCCTGGCCGAAACGTTCAGCTATGACCGCGCCGCAGAGGGGCTTTCCGCCCGCCCGGTGCTTTCGGTCCTGACAAGCACCAGCCGCCCGGTAACGGCCGAGATCAAGCTGACCTATCTTGCCGAGGGGTTCGACTGGAGCGCCAGCTACACCGCCGATGTCGATCCCGCTGGCAAGTCGCTCAACCTTGGCGGGTGGATCACTCTCGCCAATGGCAATTCCGTCTCGCTGCCCGATGCCCGCACCCAGATCGTCGCGGGCGGCCTCAGGCGCGAGGATGCGCGGCGGCTGCGCGGCGTGGCCCCGCAGGTTTCGCTCAATTGCTGGCCGCAGCAGCGCACCCACCAGATCCCGCGCAAGCCCGAGCGGCCCTACGCGCTTGTTTCGCCCTACCGTGAGCAACCGGACGGGGAAGACGATGCCTATCTGAGGGACTCGAACATCGTCGTGACCGGCTCACGCGTGATGCGCAGTTACGAAGCCATGCCGGCCCCGGCCATGGTCGCGCCGCCGCCCCCTCCCCCGCCGCCGCAGGCCGAGCAGCTGGGCGATCTCAAGCTCTATCGCCTGCCTGAACGCACCACCATCGCGGCGCGGCAGATGAAGCAGAGCCGCCTGCTCGACCAGCCGGAAGTCACCTTCGAACACGTGCTCGACGTCGAACTTTCAGCCTTTGACAATGGCGCGCCAAGCGAAGTTGGCCGGGTGGAGGAGCCGAACTATTCCACCCCGCGTCCGGTCACGCTGGTGCGTACCCGCAATGACAAGGCGAACGGCCTTGGCCTGCCCCTGCCGGCCGGGCAGCTGGTGGTCCGGCAGGGCCATCAGGGCCGGATGCTCCCGGTCGGCCAGCCCGCGCTGCGCGACACGGCGGAGGATGAGAAGATCGAACTGCGGCTCAACGCCGCCAGTGATATCACGGTCGAACGCCGCACCGTGCGGGTCGCCAGGCGCAAGCAGTGGCAGCACCTGAAATTCACCAGCGCGCGCGGCGAGCCTGCGACCATCGAGGTCCGCTTCACCAATTCCGCCGCGATGCGCTTTGATTTCGGCGACAAGGCCGAGACCTTCCGCCGTGATGGGGAGCAGGTCCTCAGGCTGCAGATCTCTCCCGACAGCACCCACGAGCTGGCCTATACCGTAAGCTGGAACTGACCGGCCCCGCTTCACTCAACTGATCGTTCACAGGCGCCGATTCACCGCTTGATAAACTCAACTCATTCGATAGAGTTTGAACTCTACCGATTCGGTAGAGACTTGTGGGAGAGTCACCATGCGCCTGCCTCGCACTGCCCTCATTGCCTTTATCGCACCCGCCTTGCTGCTTTCCGCCTGCTCCGCCGAAAAGGCTGAAGATGGCGCGCCAGCCACTTCCGAAGCGGCTTCCGGCAACGCTGCTGCCAGCGCCCCAGATGCGGCCGGGCCCGGCATTGGCGGCGCGGTCGCACGGGGGGTCGCCTTTACCTATGCCTATGCCTTCACTCTTCCGGCCAAGTCCGTATCGACAGTCCAGCGCGAACACGCCGCAGCCTGCGAACGGCTTGGCGCGGCGCGCTGCCGGGTGACGGGGATGAGCTTTGAGCAGCCGGGATCGGAGGATGTATCCGCCCGGCTTGACCTGCTGCTTGCGCCCGATCTGGCCCACCGCTTCGCCAGCGAGGGCATCGCTGCGGTCGAACGCGCCAAGGGCAAGCTCGATCATGCTTCGGTCAACGGAGAGAACGCGGGCGATGCGATCAAGGTATCGCAGGCCGACAGCGCAGCGATCCAGGCCGAGGTCGAGCGGCTCCAGGCGCGGCTCGCGGCCAAGGGCCTGACCGGCGCCGAACGGGTAGAGCTGCAGCAGCAGGTTGCGGGACTCACCGAGCAGCTGCGCGGGCAGGCAGCCGATCGCAAGGCGAACGAGGCCTCGATCGCCTCCACGCCAGTCAGCTTCAGCTATGCCAGCGAAGGGCTGCTGACGGGCGGAAACACCTTTGCCAAGGCCGCCGGAGCCTCGCTCAACTCGATGGAAGCCGCGCTGGCACTGGTCACGCTGGCCGCCGGGGTGGCGCTGCCCTGGATGCTGCTGATCGCCCTGATCGTTTTGGCCTGGCGCGGCCTGCGCCGCCGCTCTGTCGCCGCTGTCGCTCCCGCGGAGCCCACCTCGCTGTCGTGAGGCTCCGCCGCCCCCGCGCCGCCGCTCCACCCCCTCGGTGCGGGGGCACCAATTTCGGCTTGCCAGTAACGGGGCCGCGACTTAACGCTTAACCGAACGGTTAAATGAACGGGGAGTTCCCATGCGCTTCGAAGGCACCAGCAATTACGTCGCCACCGACGACCTCAAGGTGGCGGTCAACGCCGCGGTGCTGCTGCGCCGCCCGCTGCTGGTCAAGGGCGAGCCTGGCACCGGCAAGACCGTGCTGGCCCACGAAATCGCCAAGGCGGTGGGCGCCCCGCTGATCGAATGGCACGTCAAGTCGACCACCAAGGCCCAGCAGGGCCTGTATGAATACGACGCGGTTGCCCGCCTGCGCGACGGCCAGCTGGGTGACGAGCGGGTTCACGACATTTCGAACTACATCAAGAAGGGCAAGCTGTGGGAAGCCTTCACCGCCCCCCAGCTGCCGGTGCTGCTGATCGACGAGATCGACAAGGCCGACATCGAGTTTCCGAACGACCTGCTCCAGGAACTCGACCGGATGAGCTTTGACGTCTACGAAACCCGCGAGCGGGTCGAGGCGAAGGAACGCCCGATCGTAGTCATCACCTCGAACAACGAAAAGGAACTGCCCGACGCGTTCCTGCGCCGCTGCTTCTTCCACTACATCAAGTTCCCCGACCGCGATACGATGCAGGCGATCATCGACGTCCACTTCCCCGGCATCCAGAAGACCCTCGTCTCCAAGGCGATGGACGTGTTCTACGAAGTGCGCGAAGTCCCGGGCCTCAAGAAGAAGCCCAGCACCAGCGAACTGCTCGACTGGCTCAAGCTGCTGCTCAACGAGGACATGCCGCTCGACGTTCTTCAGCAGAAGGATCCGACCAAGGCGATCCCGCCGCTCCACGGCGCGCTGCTCAAGAACGAGCAGGACGTGATGCTGTTCGAACGCCTCGCCTTCATGGCGCGTCGCCAGAACTGATCGCGCGCTGGCAGGCCCTGAAGGAGCGGACGAGCCATGTTTTTCAACTTCGTCGACGAACTGCGCGCCGCCGGCATCAAGGCCAGCTTCAAGGAGCACCTCGTCCTGCTCGAGGCGCTCGACAAGGACGTGATCGAGCAGACGCCCGAGCAGTTCTATTACCTCTCGCGCTCGGTCTTCGTGAAGGACGAGGGGCTGCTCGACCGCTTCGACCAGGTCTTCAACAAGGTCTTCAAGGGGCTGCTGACCAATTACGGGCAGAACCCGGTCGATATCCCCGAGGATTGGCTGAAGGCCGTCGCGGAAAAGTTCCTGACTCCCGAGGAAATGGAAGCGATCAAGTCGCTCGGTTCCTGGGAAGAGATCATGGAGACGCTCAAGAAGCGGCTCGAAGAACAGCAGAAGCGTCACGAGGGCGGGAACAAGTGGGTCGGCACGGGGGGCACATCGCCCTATGGCAACGATGGCTACAACCCCGAAGGGGTCCGCATCGGCGGCGAATCCAAGCACAAGCGCGCGCTGAAAGTTTGGGAAAAGCGCGAGTTCCAGAACCTCGACAACACGCGCGAACTGGGCACCCGCAACATCAAGATCGCGCTGCGCCGCCTGCGCCGCTTCGCCCGCGAAGGTTCGCCCGACGAGCTGGACCTTGAAGGCACGATCGAGGGCACGGCGCGGCAGGGCTGGCTCGACATCCGGATGCGGCCTGAACGCCACAACGCGGTCAAGCTGCTGCTGTTCCTCGACGTCGGCGGATCGATGGACCCGTTCATCAAGCTGGTCGAGGAGCTGTTCAGCGCGGCGACCAGCGAATTCAAGAACCTGGAATTCTTCTACTTCCACAACTGCCTGTACGAAGGCGTGTGGAAGGACAACCGGCGGCGCTGGGCGGAACGGACCAACACCTGGGACATCCTCCACAAATACGGGCATGACTACAAGGTGGTGTTCGTCGGCGATGCGGCGATGAGCCCCTACGAGATCACCCATCCGGGCGGTTCGGTGGAGCATTTCAACGAGGAGGCCGGCACCACCTGGCTGACCCGCGTGGCCCATGTCTATCCGGCGACCGTCTGGATCAACCCGGTGCCGGAGAAGCAGTGGTCCTATTCGCAATCGACCAAGATGATCAAGGAACTGGTTGGCGGATCGATGTTCCCGCTGACCCTTCAGGGTCTGGACGATGCGATGCGCGAGCTGACCCGCAAGAAGCATTGATCGGGGCCAGCATTTCCTTGGTTTGACGAGGGCGCCCACGATCCCGCATAGCGGGGGGCATGACCAGCACCCGCCTGCCAGCCCTGTTCCTTGGCCACGGTTCGCCGATGACGGTCATTTCCGATGTTCCGGAGCGGCGCACCTGGCAGGCCCTTGGCCCCGCCCTGCCCCGTCCGCGCGCGATACTGGTGGTTTCCGCCCACTGGCAGACGCAGGGCCGCACCCATCTAACCGGCGGCCCGGCGCCGCGCACGATTCATGATTTCCGGGGCTTTCCGGATGAACTGTTCGCCATACGGTATCCCGCGCCCGGCGCTCCCGAACTGGTCGAGCGGGTGGCGCAGCTACTTGGCCGCGAACGGGTTCTGGCGGACGAGACCTGGGGCTTCGATCACGGTGCCTGGGGCGTAGTGCAACCCATGTTCCCCGCCGCCGACATCCCGATGGTGGCGATGAGCCTCGACCGCACGCTCTCCCCGGGCCAGCACGTCGATCTGGGCCGAAAGCTGGCGCCGCTGCGGGATGAAGGCGTGCTGCTGGTGGCGAGCGGCAACGTGATCCACAATCTGGCGATCTGGCGCCAGTTCGCCGGCACGCAGCCCGACTGGGCGCTGGAGTTCCGCGCCCGGATCAATGCGGCGATGGTGGCGGGCGACGAGGCCGCGCTGACCCGTTTTTCGGGCGAGGACCGCGCCGCCGCCCTCGCCATCAACAGCGCCGAACACTATCTGCCGTTGCTCTATGCGCTGGGTGTGCGGTTGCCGGGCGACGAGGTGGCCGCGTTCAACGATACGCTGGACGGCGCCCTTTCAATGACCAGCTATCTGGTCGGCGATACGGCGCTGTTGACGGGCCTCGCCTGACACTGGCGGCGAAGGCGCGCGGCGGCTAGAGCATCAGGCCGATGGACCGCCAGCTCGTCATCATCTGCCTGCTGACCATGGCGATCAACCTGATCGGCACCCTGGCCTATGCCGCACGGATCGCGGGAGTGCGCACGCGCCGCATCGCGATGAGTTTCGCCCTGTTCAATATCCTGGTGCTGGTCAGCCGGACCTCCAATTCGTTCCTCGGGCCGTTTCTGGCCAAGCGGATCGAAAGCCGGATTGCGGGCGGCGGCGGTGAGGCCTTGCTCGGTGATTTCCAGCTGGTCCTGGCCTCGGCTTCGCTGGCGGTGCTGGCGGGGATATTCCTGGTGCCAACCGCCCAGCGCCTGTTCGCGGGCGCGATTGGCCATTTCCAGGAACACCGCTCGACCCTTCGGATGATCCTCCACAGCGCATCGCCCGAAGGGCTGCGCAGCGTACGCGATGCCTGGACGCCGCCGCACGTTTCACAGCTGCGTCAGCTGGCCAAGCCGAAAGGCGTTGGCTGGGGGGTGCTGCTGGCCAATTGCCTGGCCCAGGCGTTGATCACGGTGGGCGTGCTGGCTTCGCTCTATGCGGGCTATCTCAATCCCGAATTCCGCGTCACCGCCAGCCAGCTATCGGCGGTGATCAATGGCCTTGCCACGATCCTGCTGTTCGCGCTGATCGACCCGCAGCTATCGGTGATGACCGATGACGTGATCGAAGGCCGCCTCAGCGAGGCACTGTTCCGCCGCACGATCGTCTGGATCAGCATCAGTCGGCTGGCCGGAACGCTGCTGGCCCAGGCGGTTTTCCTGCCTGCCGCGCAACTGATTGCCTGGATCGCCAATTACGTGTGACGATCCAGCTCCGCGTGGAGGCGCGGGCGCAGCATCCAGAACAGGATCGCCGGAACGAAGCCCAGCAGCGCCGCACCGTACAGCACATAGCGCACCGATTCGTCTCCGAACGCGGGCTTGATGAGATCGGACAGCATCCCGAAGAACAGCGGCCCCAGCCCCAGCCCGATAAGGTTCTGGCAGAACAACAGCACCGCACTGGCCATCGCCCGGTGGCGCAGCGCCACCAGCCCCTGGGTCGAGGAGAACACGGGCCCGTAATAGAGCGAATTGAGCACGGTCGGCACCATCAGCAGCAGCAGGCCCATGCGCCAGTCCGTGGCGAAATAGGCGCTGATCGCGATCGGCACCGCCACGGCCATGCCGATTGCCGGGGCCGTGACGACATGGCGGCGGTCATGCTTGCCGAACTTGTCGGCCAGCCAGCCGCCCAGCCAGGTGCCAAGCATCCCGGCCAGGCCGCCCCACAGGCCGAACCAGAAGCCGACCTCGCCCGGGGTAAGCCCATGGGTGCGCTGGAAGAAGATCGTGGTCCAGGTGGTCTTGCCATAGGACAGGAACGAACACGCCGAAGCCGCCGCCAGCAGGATCAGGAACGTGCGCGAGGAAAGCAGGCTGCGCACCGCCTGCATCATCGATTCGCCCGCGGCCGCCTCGCTCGCAGCGCTGGCCTTGCGACCGGTGTCGCCGATCAGCAAGACCACGACGAGCGCCAGCACCACGCCCGGCGCGCCGACGAACAGGAACGCCTTGCGCCAGCCGATCTCGTCCGCAAGGTAGCCGCCGATGACCATGCCCAGCAGCGAACCCAGCGGAATGCCCAGCGCGTAGAACGCCATGGCGCTCGCCCGCCGTTCGGCGGGAACCCGGTCCGCGATCAGCGAATGTGCGGCAGGGGTACACCCTGCCTCGCCCACCCCCACGCCGACCCTGGCCAGTAGCAGCTGGACAAAATTCTGCGCGAAGCCGCACAATGCGGTCATCGCCGACCAGACCGCCAGAGCCACGGCAATCAGGCGCCCCCGGTCGGTCGTCGGCCGGTCGGAATAGCGCGCGATCGGCAGGCCCAGGACGGTGTAGAACAGCGCGAAGGCCAGGCCCGTCATCAGCCCGATCTGGGTGTCCGACAGGTCAAGGTCGCGGCGAATTGGCTCGGCCAGAATGTTCACGATCTGCCGGTCGAGGAAATTGAACACGTAGACGATCAGCAGCGTCCACAGCATCACCCGGGTCGATTGGCGGGCCTTGGGGAACATTCCGGTTACCATGTGCAGCCCCTCAATAGATCAGCAGCGGGCGAACCCGCTCGCGCCACGTCGCCTCGTCCGCCGCCGCGATTGTATCGAGGTCACCCGGCTCCGCCCCGGCATCGTCAACCCATTCGCGCAGGGCCGGGCCACCGTTGATCACGTCGATCGCCAGCCGCTCGAACTCGTACTCGTAGGGAAAATCGCGCCAGATCGGATAGTCCGGATAAAGCCGCCTGATTGCCTTGAAGGTCAGCGCCTGAAGCCGCCAGGGGCGAAAAGCATGGTGATCGTAAAAGGCGCCCTCGGCATGGATCATCAGCGCCGAACACAGGCTTTTCGCGTGCTTGTGAAAGGTCGGCTCGAAAAAGCATTCGCGGATCGCGCAGCCCGCCAGCCAGCCGGGGGCAAGTCTGCGCATTTCCGAGTGAATGGCGCGCGCATCCACATCTGGCGCACCCAGCAGCACTTCCAGCGGGCGGGTCGTGCCGCGTCCTTCGGACAGGGTCGTGCCTTCCAGCATCACCGTCCCCGCATAGGCCCGCGCCATGTTGAGGTTGGCCGCATTCGGGCTGGGGTTGATCCAGATCCGGTCGTCCGGCCAGCCGAAGCCCGGTGCGGCGTCGGGCGCCCAGCCCTCCATCGCGATCACCCGGTAATCGACGTCGAGCCCGAAGTGCTCAACGAACCAGTGCCCCATCTCGCCCAGCGTCAGCCCGTGGCGCATCGGCATCGGTCCGGCGCCAACGAAGCTTTCCTGCCCCGGCAGCAGCGTGGTCCCCTCCACCGGGCGACCGGCGGGGTTGGGCCTGTCAAGCACCCAGACCGCCTTGCCTGTGCCGGATGCAGCCTCCAGCAAGTAGAGCAGCGTGGTCACGAATGTGTAGATCCGGCAGCCCAGGTCCTGCAGATCGAACAGGAACACGTCTGCCGTGCTCATCATCTGCCCGCTGGGGCGGCGCACTTCGCCGTAAAGGCTGAACACCGGGATGTTGTAGAGCGGGTCGAGCTCGTCCGCAGTTTCGACCATGTTGTCCTGCTTGTCGCCCTTCAGCCCGTGCTGCGGACCAAAGGCGGAAGTCACGTTGATTCCGGCGGCAATCAGGGCGTCGAGCGAATGGGTAAGGTCTCGGGTCACGCTTGCCGGATGGGCGATCAGCGCCACGCGCCTGCCTTCCAGCGGTTTCCTCAATTGCGGGTCCGCCAGCAGGCGATCGATACCAAACTTCATGGGCCCAATGCTTACGGCACGGGCAGCATGAAGCAAGCCGGGTTGTGGAAATCAGGCTTCTCGCCGCCATGACGTGCCGCCCAGTATGACAGGCGCCCGCCCTGTTCCTCGATCACCGCGCTCAATCCGGCGAACCGGGCACCTGCGAATTCGCTTTCGGGCAGGAAGACAGTGAAGGTTGAGACTGAAAGGCCCCGGTCAACATCGATTCTGGGCGCGCTGACCGGCTCGTACTCGGCCATGCCGGTGCGATAGCCGCGAAAATCGTAGGCCGCCCACTGGCCGGAGGGTGCGAAGTTGAACTCGCGGTAGCAGCCGCCCTCCAGCGCGAGGAACAATTCGCAGCAGGTGGTCTGCCACAGCCCGTCCGCCCGCCCTTCAAGCCGCGCACCCGGCAGGACCAGTGCCTCGCACCCGTCGAGCCGGAACCGCAGCATCATCTCTCCGCCGCGCACCCGCCCCCACCGTACCGCCATTTTCCGGGCCTTCACCGGAGCAAAAGCGGGGTGCGGGATCAGTCTGTCCGTTTTCAAGTCTCGCTCCGCATGCTAGGCGCCCGCCCGAAACCGGGAAAGCACGCATGACCTACACTTCTGCCCTGCTCCGCCTGCTCGACGAGCGTGGCTACCTTCATCAGCTGACCGACGCCGAGGGGCTCGATGCCCTCGCCGCGAAGCAGGTCGTGCCCGGCTATATCGGCTTCGATGCCACCGCGCCATCGCTGCACGTGGGCAGCCTGGTGCAGATCATGCTGCTGCGGCGGCTCCAGCAGACCGGGCACAAGCCGGTTGTGGTGATGGGCGGCGGAACCACGCGGATCGGCGATCCCACGGGCCGCGATGAAAGCCGCAAGATGCTGAGCGACGAGGCGATCGAGGCCAACATCGCCTCGATCCGCACGATCTTCGAACGGTTCCTGACCTTCGGAGACGGGCCGACAGACGCCGTGATGGTCAACAACCATGACTGGCTGGGCAAGCTGGGCTATATCGAGCTGCTCCAGCAGGTTGGCACCCACTTCACGATCAACCGGATGCTCAGCTTCGATTCGGTCAAGCTGCGGCTCGAACGCGAACAGCCGATGACCTTCCTCGAATTCAACTACATGATCCTGCAGGGCTACGATTTCCGGCACCTGGCGCGCGCGATGGGCGTGCGGCTGCAGATGGGTGGATCGGACCAGTGGGGCAACATCGTCAACGGGATCGAGCTGACCCGGCGGATGGACGGCGAGGAAGTCTACGGCGTCACGACTCCGCTTCTAACCACGGCCGACGGCGCGAAGATGGGCAAGACCGCTGCCGGGGCGGTCTGGCTCAATGACGATGCCCTGCCCGCCTACGACTTCTGGCAATACTGGCGCAACGCCGACGACCGCGACGTGGGCAAGTTCCTGCGCCTGTTCACCGACCTGCCGCTGGACGAGATCGCCCGGCTCGAAAGCCTTGAAGGCAGCGAGATCAATGCCGCCAAGGTGGTGCTGGCCAACGAGGTAACGCGCCTGTGTCGCGGCGAGGAAGCCGCCCGCGCCGCCGAGGCGACCGCCGCAGCCACTTTCGCCGGAGGCGGGGTCGGCAAGGATTTGCCGGAGCTTGACCTGCCCGCCGCAGGCATCGGCCTGATCGAGGCTTTGGTCGGCATCGGCTTTGCCGCCAGCCGGGGCGAGGCGAAGCGCCTGATTGCGGGCGGCGGAGCGCGGGTCGACGGCGAGGGAATCGCCGATGAGGGCTTTCACATCCCTGGCGGCGTTGAGGTGCGAATCTCTGCCGGCAAGAAAAAGCACGGCGTCTTGCGGCCGATTCCTGCCTGATAACCTGCAATTTTTTTCCGGTTTACGGTTTGTTCGGCATTCAGCCCCATTCTGACCGCCACCGTGATCAAGATTGGAGGCGAGGCCGAACCATGGGTTCTGGGGCTCAACTGACCGTAACCGACCTGCGCCGCGCCGCGCGCCATCCTGTTGATCACAAGGTCATCGGGGAGCACCGGAGGCTGGGCGACGTCCACCTGCACATCGCCAATCTTTCGGCCCACGGCTTCATGGTCGATGGCGCGGTTGACATGTCGCGGGGAGAGCGGGTGATTATCCGCCTGCCGGTTGTCGGCCGGATCGAGGCCCACCTGATCTGGGCCACGGAGGAGCGCGCCGGTTTCCAGTTCGAACGGATCATCCGGCTCGACAACTTCATGCAATTGATCGATACGCTGCAACTCAATCCGCGCCTGCGCCGTCAGCGTTAAAGGCGCGGTTTCCGCCGGAAAAGCAGCCGTAACCTTGGCAAGCGTGCAACGCGCTGCCATGGCTGCTGAGTGAGCGTACCAACCCATCCCCTGCAATTCCGCGACTATCGCCTGATCTGGCTGACGCGGTTTTTCTCGACCAGCGCAACCACCGCCATGGTCGTGGTGATCGGCGCCCAGGTCTACCAGACCGCGCGCGTCGACTATGCGATGGACAAGGCGGAGGCGGCATTCCTGCTGGGCCTGCTTGGTCTGATCCAGTTCATTCCCTTCCTGCTGCTCACTCCCGTCGCCGGACTGCTGGCTGACCGGATGGACCGGCGCCATGTCGCCGCTGCCGCAACCGCGGTCGATCTGGTCATTGGCCTGGTACTGGCTGCTGCCAATGCCTGGGACTTCCTGTCGCTCCCGCTGCTGTTTTCGATGGCTGCGCTGTACGGCGCGGCGCGGGTGTTCATCGGTCCCGCCGTCAGCGCGATCACGCCCAACGTGGTTCCCGCCGAACTGCTGCCCAAGGCAATCGCGATCAGTTCGATCGCGTGGCAGGCGGGTGCGGTGTTCGGCCCGGCGCTAGGCGGCTTCATGCTCGCTCACGATCCGGCCCTGCCCTATTGGTACTCGGCCACGATCCTGTTGCTGGCGATCGGCGCGGTGCTGGCGATCCGCCACCGCGCGCCGCCCGCCGCGGCCAAGGAACCGCCGCTCAAACTTATGGCCGAAGGGGCGAAATTCGTCTGGCACGAACGCTTCCTGCTGGGCTGCGTCACGCTGGACCTGTTCGCCGTGCTGCTGGGCGGTGCGACCGCGATGCTGCCGGCCTTCGCCTACGATGTCCTCCCCCGGGGCTCGCTCGGCCTGTCGCCCGAAGAGATGCTGGGCATCATGCGCGGTGCGCCCGCGCTCGGCGCCGCACTGGTAGCCCTCTATTTGGGCTTCAGGCCGATCGCCCACAACGTCGGTGCGAAGATGCTGTGGGCGGTCGCGGTCTATGGCCTGGCGACGCTGGTCTTTGGCCTGTCGACCGATTTCCTGCTGTCGCTTGCCTCCCTGTCGGTGCTGGGCGCGGCAGATGCAATCTCGGTGTTCGTGCGCAACACGCTGATCCAGCTCAACACGCCGGATGACAAGCGGGGCCGGGTTTCCTCGATCTCGGGCCTGGCCATTTCGGCTTCGAACGAGCTGGGCGAAATGCAGTCAGGCCTCGCCGCCGCCTTTCTGGGGCCGGTCGCGGCGGTTGCGCTTGGCGGTGCGGGAGCTATCGTGATTACAGCGATCTGGACCGTCCTGTTCCCCGAGCTCAAACGCGCGAAGACCTTCGCTCCGCAATATCGCAACAAGGAAGAAGTCTCATGAAGGCAGACAGCATCCTCGCCACCATCGGCAACACCCCGCACATCCGCCTTGCCCGCCTGTTTCCCGATCACGAGGTCTGGGTGAAGGCCGAGCGCGGCAACCCCGGCGGCTCGATCAAGGACCGCATCGGTCTTGCCATGATCGAGGCGGCGGAAGCCGACGGCAGCCTCAAGCCCGGCGGCACGATCGTCGAGCCGACCAGCGGCAACACCGGCATCGGCCTGGCCATGGTCGCGGCGGTCAAGGGCTACAAGCTGGTGCTGGTCATGCCTGAATCGATGTCGATCGAGCGCCGCCGCCTGATGCTGGCCTATGGCGCAAGCTTCGACCTGACCCCGCGCGAGAAAGGCATGAAGGGCGCGATCGAGCGTGCGCACGAACTGGTCGCCAGCACTCCGGGGGCCTGGATGCCCCAGCAGTTCGAGAACCCGGCCAACATCGACGTTCACGTCCGCACCACCGCCCAGGAAATCCTGGCCGATTTCGCGGACAGCCCGATCGACGTGCTGATCACGGGCGTGGGCACCGGCGGCCACCTGACGGGCTGCGCCGAGGCCCTCAAGGTCAAGTGGCCGGCGATGAAGGCCTTCGCGGTCGAGCCGACGCTTTCGCCGGTCATTTCAGGCGGACAGCCTGCTCCCCACCCGATTCAGGGAATCGGGGCCGGTTTCATCCCGGCAAACCTTCACACCCAGGCAATTGACGGCGCGATCCAGGTCGATCCGGCTGATGCCAAGGAAATGGCGCGCCTTTCGGCAACGAAGGAAGGGATGCTGGTGGGCATCAGCTCGGGCGCAACTCTGGCCGCCATCGCCCAGAAACTGAAAGATCTGCCCGCCGGCAGCCGCGTGCTCGGCTTCAATTACGATACCGGCGAACGTTACCTTTCGGTGCCGGACTTCCTGCCCGAATGAGCACGCTGGAGCGGGTCGACTATTCCGATCGTGGCACCGCGCTGACCGGGTGGCTGGCCCGCCCGGCGGGCGCCCCCCGCGCGGCGGTGCTGGTGTTTCCGACCATCGCCAACGTCCTGCCCGCAATCGAGCGCCGCGCGGGCCTGCTGGCGGAGCGCGGTTATCTCGCCATGATCGCCGACTTTTACGGCCAGCCGGTGGCAAGTTTCGAGGCATCCCGCCCGCTGGCCGAAGCGCTGCGCGGCGATGTCGATCACTACCGCGCACGGTTGCTGGCCGGGCTGGAAGCGCTGCGCGGCCATCCCTCCGCGGCGGGCCTGCCATTGGCCGCTATCGGCTACTGCATGGGCGGACAAGCCGTGCTGGAACTGGCGCGCGAGGGCGCGCCGCTGGCCGCCGTGGTCAGCTATCATGGCCTGCTAAACACCGACCGGCTGGCAGGGCGCCGGTTCGGCGGACGAATCCTGGTGTGCCACGGCGATGCTGATCCGATGGCCCCGCGCGATCAGGTCCTCGCCTTCTGGGAGGAAATGGACGCCGTGGGCAACCAGTGGCACTTTCACTCCTACAGCGGCGTGAAGCACGGCTTTACCGACCCGGCGAGCGATGCGCGGGGAATCGCCGCCGTGGCTTATGACACAAGCGCGGATCGGCAGAGCTGGGCGGCAACCATGGCGCTGTTTGACGAGCTATTCGTTTAGGACGCAAACCTAAGCCTTCCGTTCGTGTCGAGCGGGGCGCTCGACACGAACGGAAGATGTGGACGCCCTGTTACGCCCGGGACAGCGCCGGATTCACGCGGTGGCGAAAGCTTCCACCGGCAGGGCCATCACCGCCTCGCTGCCCGCCTCGATCTTGCGGCGCAGCGCTCCGGCATCGGGGGTGAAGCGCTCGCCATAATAACGGGCCGTGGTCAGCTTGGTCTCGTAAAACGCCTTGTCGTCGCTGCCCGCCGCCAGCGCTGCCGAAGCCACACTGCCCATCTTGAGCCACATCAGACCCAGCGCGACGATGCCCATCAGGTGCATGTAGTGGTGTGCGCCAGCGCCGACGTTGTTGGGATTGGCCATGCCGTTGGCCATGAACCACATCGTCGCCGCCTTCAGCTCGCCATTGGCCTTCTCCAGCCGCTCGGCCAAACCGGCCAGCGCCGGGTCGGCCTTGCCATCGGTGCAGGCCTTGTCGACCTCGGCGAAGAAGGCCTGGACCGCGCGCCCGCCGTTCAGCGCCAGCTTGCGGCCAACCAGGTCCATCGCCTGGACGCCATTGGCCCCTTCGTAGATCTGGGCGATGCGCGCGTCGCGGACGAACTGGCTCATCCCCCATTCCTCGATATAGCCGTGCCCGCCGAACACCTGCTGCATGTTGACGCAGGTGTCGAAACCCTTGTCGGTGCCATAGCCCTTGAGCACCGGGGTGAGCAGGCTGATCATGTCGTCGGCAAGCTGGCGTTCTTCCTCGGTGGGAGCCTTGTGGCTCAGATCCACCAGCAACCCGCCCCACAGGTAAAATGCGCGCATTGCCTCGCTAAAGGCCTTTGCATCCATCAGCATGCGCCGCACATCCGGGTGGACGAACAGCATATCGGCCTTTTCGGCCGGCTCCTGCGCTCCGGTCAGGGCGCGGCCCTGACGGCGCTCCTGCGCATATTTGACCGCGTTCTGATAGGCAACCTCGGCCTGGGCGAGGCCCTGGATGCCAACGCCCAGGCGTGCCGCGTTCATCATGATGAACATGGCGGCCAGGCCCTTGTTCTCCTCGCCGACCATCCAGCCCTTCGCGCCGTCGTAGTTCATCACGCAGGTGGCATTGCCGTGGATGCCCATTTTGTGTTCCAGCGCCCCGCAGGACACCGCGTTGCGCTCTCCCAGCGAGCCATCGTCGTTCACCAGCACCTTGGGGACGATGAACAGAGAGATGCCCTTGCTGCTTTCCGGCGCGTCAGGCGTCTTGGCGAGGACCAGGTGGATGATATTCTCGGTCAGGTCGTGCTCGCCCGCCGAAATGAAGATCTTGGTGCCGGTGATGCTGTAGGTCCCATCCGCCTGCGGCACGGCGCGGGTGCGGATCAGGCCAAGGTCCGTTCCGCAATGCGGCTCGGTCAGGTTCATCGTGCCCAGCCACTCATTCGTGACCATCTTCGGCAGGTACTTCTGCTGCAGTTCCGGCGAGGCCTTGGCGAGAATTGCCGAAACCGCCCCGTTGGTCAGGCCCGGATACATCCCGAAGGCGTGGTTGGCCGTGGCGACGAATTCCTCCACCACGAAGCCCAGCACGTGCGGCAAGCCCTGCCCGCCGAACTCGACCGGCGAGGACAGCGTACCCCAGCCGGATTCGCGGTAGAGCGCAAAGGCCTCCTTGAAACCGTCCGGCGTGGTGACCGAGCCGTCGGCGTTACGAACGCACCCCTGCTTGTCGCCCACGGGGTTCAACGGGGCGAGCACTTCGGCGGCAAACTTGCCGCATTCCTCGACCACGGTATCGACCATGTCGGCGCTGGCGTTCTCGAAAGTCGGCAGCGCGGCGTAGGATTCGATTTTCAGCACTTCGTTGAGCACGAAGCGGGTGTCGCGGGTCGGCGCCTTGTAGACGGGCATGAACTTTTCCTCAGGTTCTGGCGATCAGGCGCGCGGCGCGGCCGGATCAAGGTTCTCGATCATCTTGATGAAGCCGGTCAGTTCGGCGATCGCGGCATCGATATCGTCGCGCTGCGCGGTCAGCCGGGCCACTTTTTCGCGGCAGCGCGCGATGGTCACGCGGCGCTGCTGGGCGCGGCCATCGCCCAGATCGTAGAGATCGATCATCTCCTTGATCTCTGTCAGGCTGAAGCCGACGTTCTTGGCGCGCATGATCCAGGCCAGCCGGGCCCGGTCGCGCTTGGAATAAACGCGGGAAAGCCCGACCCGGGTTGGCGAGATCAGCCCTTCATCCTCGTAGAAGCGCAGCGCGCGCGCGGTCACCGCGAACTCGGCGGTAAGGTCGGATATGGTGAAGGTTTCGCGCTGGAGCGCGTCCGGGCGGTCGAGGTGCGCACCCTCGTGCGCGGCAGGATTGGCGGTGAGCAGTTCCATGCCTCGCCGTATATCTTCCCTTTACGTAAGCGTCAAATGTCGGTCCGCATGAGCGAGTCGCCTTCGAGTCGCCGGTAGAAACAACTTGGCGCTCCGGTATGGCAGGCCGGACCTGCCGGGGAGACGCGCAGGACAAGCGCGTCCTGATCGCAATCGACCAGGATCTCCTCGACCTTGAGCACGTGGCCGGACGATTCGCCCTTCATCCACAGCCGTCCGCGCGAACGCGAATGGAAGTGGGCCAGCCCGGTCTCGCGAGTCCTGTCCAGCGCTTCGGCATCCATATGCGCCAGCATCAGCACGGTGCCGCTTTGCGCATCGACGGCAACTGCGGTCAGCAGGCCGCTGGAATCGAACTTGGGCTGGAACAGGCTTCCCTGTTCGCGGTCGGAGGCGGGATCGGTCGGCGTCATGGCGCGTGCTTGTTGCAGGATAACCACATGTGTCGAGCAAAATCTGGCCCGATCCGCCTTCGCCCTTCCAATTGAACGTGCTTTCGCGGAAATGCGGTCGCGCGGTCACACCGCCTGCCAGACCAGCAGCGTAAAAGCGCAATGGCCAGGTTCAGGGAACGATCAAAGCCCGCAAAGGGCAACCGCATGAGGGTTCGGGCGCGGCAACCTAAGGGGGGTTGCCATCTGCGAAAGCAGCGCCCCGCAAGTTTCGTCACGCGAACGCCCGGACCATTTGGTCCGGGCGTTTCCGTTTGTCCTCAGACCAGATCGAGCGCTTCGTCGAGAACCCGGGCAAAGCAGGCAATCACCACCTTCTCCGCCCCGGCGCGCTTCAGCATGGAAACGCAGGCCTGGCTGGTTGCTCCGCTGGTCAGCACGTCATCAACCAGCACCAGCTTTGCACCCCTGATCCTGTCCGCGCGAGTCGGATTGACAGCGATGGCGCCGCTGAGGGCACGGGCACGAGCAGCTTTGCCCAAGCCCCCAAGCGAAGGCGTCTGCTTGCGCCGGACCAGTCCGTCAACCAGCAGGTCCGCCCCCCGCAGCCGGGCCAGTTCCCCCGCCAGCAGCGCCGCCTGGTTGAAGCCGCGCCGCCACAGCCGCCAGCGATGCAGCGGCACCGGCACCATGGTCCAGCCCGATCCAACCTCGGGGGGCAGCCGTGCAGCGATCAGCCGGGCCAGCATCGGCGCCATGGCGATGCGGCGGCCGTGCTTGAAGGCCAGCACCAGCTTGCGCGAAGCCTCGTTATAAAGCGTCCCGGCCGCCACCCCATCATGCCGCGGCGGATCGGCAAGACAGGGGGCGCACAGGGATTCCTGCCCGATGTCATCCGGAAATGGCCGTTGGCAGGCTGCGCAGCACGGCTCTCCGGGGATCGCGAGCTCACCCCAGCAGGCGGTGCAAAGCCCCGTCTGGGCCGCGATCGCCGCGCCGCACAGCGGGCAGCGCGGCGGATAAACAAGGTCGGCTATGGGCGCGAGGAGCGGGTGAACCTGCATCGTGTGCCCGGTATCGCTTGCGCCGCGCCGCCGCGCAAGGCAGGTGCGCGGACGTCATGGCCTCTACCCCGCCCCGGATATTCGACCCCGCCCGCCGATTGGCCGCCCGCCGCCGGGCGATGGCGCGCCGGTCCTGCGCCGATGCGGCGCGCTACCTGCTGGATGACATGGTGGAGGATGTGCTCGAACGTATCGCTTTCCTGCGCCACACGCCTTCCCGCGCGCTGGTGATCGGGGACCGTACCGGAGATCTGGCCACCGCGCTGAATTTGCAGGGCTGCATCGTCGAGAGCGCCGATCCCGCGCTGGGCTTAGACGAGGAAAGCCCTTGTCCGGCCAGCGGCTTTGACCTGATCGCCAGTCTTGGCACGCTCGACACGGTCGATGACCTGCCGGGCGCGCTGATCCATCTGAATCGCGCACTGGCTCCGGGGGGGCTGGCGCTTGCCAGCTTCATGGGCGCGGGCAGCCTGCCCGTGCTGCGCGCGGCGATGCTGGAAGCGGACGGGGACCGCCCCGCCCCGCGCCTCCATCCGGCGGTCGACGTGCGCGCGGGCGGGCAATTGCTCCAGCGCGCCGGCTGGGCCGATCCGGTGGTGGACAGCCGGACTCTGGAGGTGCGCTTCTCAAGCCTCGACCGGCTGGTGTCAGACCTGCGCGACCAGGCGCTGGGCAATGTCCTCGCCCGCCGCGGCCCGCCGCTGACCCGCGCCGCGCGTGATCGCGCGGCACGGGCCTTTGGCACCGGAACTGTCGAGCGTTTCGAGATACTGACGCTCAGCGGCTGGCGCCGGTAAGCCTTACTTCCCCAGCGCCGCCTGCGCCGCCGCCAGCCGCGCAATCGGCACGCGGAACGGCGAGGCGCTGACATAGTCCAGCCCGACCTGCTCGCAGAAGGCAATCGAGGCCGGATCGCCGCCATGCTCGCCGCAGATGCCCAGCTTGATGTCGGGGCGGGTCTTGCGCCCGCGCTCTGAAGCCATTTCGACCAGCTGGCCGACGCCTTCGATATCCAGGCTGACGAACGGATCGCGCGCGAAGATGCCCTGTTCCACGTAGGGAACCAGGAACTTCGCCGCATCGTCGCGGCTGACCCCCAGGGTGGTCTGCGTAAGGTCGTTCGTGCCGAACGAGAAGAACTCGCCCACTTCCGCGATCTCGCCCGCCATCAGCGCGGCGCGGGGCAGCTCGATCATCGTGCCGACATGGTACTGCAGCGTCCGCCCCTTCTCGGCGAAGACCTCCTGAGCGGTGCGGTCGATCAGGGTCTTGAGGATTTCAAGCTCGCGCCGGGTGGCGACCAGCGGGACCATCACTTCGGGCACCGGAGCCTCACCGCCCTGCGCGGCAACGTCGCAGGCCGCCTCGAAGATCGCGCGGGCCTGCATTTCGTAGATTTCCGGGAAGGTGATCCCCAGGCGGCAGCCACGATGGCCCAGCATCGGGTTGAATTCATGCAGTTCAGCCGCCCGACGCTTGAGGTGTTCGATGCCGACGCCGATCGTCTCGGACAGTTCGGCGAACTCTTCCTCGCCCTGCGGCAGGAATTCGTGAAGCGGCGGATCGAGCAGGCGGATCGTCACCGGCAGGCCCGCCATGACCTCGAAGATCGCATGAAAATCGGCGCGCTGTTCGGGCAGCAGCTTGGCAAGTGCGGCGCGGCGCCCGGCGCTGTCATCGGCCAGGATCATCTGACGCACGGCGGCGATCCGGCTTGCGTCAAAGAACATGTGCTCGGTCCGGCACAGGCCCACGCCTTCGGCTCCGAACTGGCGCGCGGTGCGGCAGTCCTCGGGGGTTTCGGCATTGGTGCGCACCTTCATGCGGCGGTGCTTGTCGGCCCATTCCATCAGGGTGCCGAAATCGCCGACCAGTTCCGGCTCGATTGTGGGCACCAGCCCCGCCATCACTTCCCCGCTGGCACCGTCGAGGGTGATGAGATCGCCCTCTTTCAGCTCGCGGGTGCCGATCTTCAGGGTGCGGGCGTTCATGTCGATCGACAGCGCCGAAGCGCCAGAAACGCAGGGGCGGCCCATGCCACGCGCAACCACGGCGGCGTGGCTGGTCATGCCCCCGCGCGCGGTGAGGATGCCCTTGGCGGCGTGCATCCCGTGAATGTCCTCAGGGCTGGTCTCGACGCGCACCAGGATCACTGCCTCGCCAATCGCGGCGCGGCGTTCGGCCGTATCGGCATCGAGAGCGATCGCGCCCGAAGCGGCACCCGGGGAGGCGGGCAGGCCGCGCGCCAGCACGTCGCGCGCCGCCTCAGGATCGAGCGTGGGGTGGAGCAGCTGGTCAAGCGCCATGGGATCAACCCGGCGGATCGCGGTCGCCTCGTCGATCAGCCCTTCGCCCACCATGTCGATCGCCATGCGCAGCGCGGCCTTGGCCGTGCGCTTGCCGGTGCGGGTCTGGAGCATCCACAGCTTGCCGCGTTCCACGGTGAACTCGATGTCCTGCATCTCGCGGTAATGCTTTTCCAGCAGGTCGAACACCGCCGCCAATTCGCTGTAGGCCGCAGGCATGGCCTCTTCCATCGACAGCGGCTTGGCATTGGCCCGCTCGCGCGCGGCCTTGGTCAGGTACTGGGGGGTGCGGATACCCGCGACCACGTCCTCGCCCTGGGCGTTGATCAGCCATTCGCCATAATAGGCGCGCTCGCCAGTGGCGGGATCGCGGGTGAAGGCAACGCCGGTGGCCGAAGTATCGCCCATGTTGCCGAACACCATGGCCTGGACGTTGACCGCCGTGCCCCAGTCACCCGGAATGTCGTTGAGCCGGCGGTAGACCTTGGCCCGGTCCGAATCCCACGAATCGAACACCGCGCGGATCGCGCCCCACAGCTGTTCGTTCACATCCTGCGGAAACTCGCGGCCCAGGCCCTGTAGGACGATGGACTTGTATTCCGCCACCAGCGCGCGCCAGTGCTCCTCGCCCATTTCAACGTCGGCGTAGAATCCGTTGTCTTCCTTGGCGATTTCCAGCGCGTCCTCGAACAGGTGGTGGTCAAGCCCCAGCACCACGTCCGAATACATCTGGATGAAGCGGCGGTAGCTGTCCCAGGCGAAGCGCGCGTCGCCGGAGGAGGCGGCCAGCCCCTCCACCGTCACGTCGTTGAGCCCCAGGTTGAGCACCGTGTCCATCATGCCGGGCATCGAAACCCGCGCGCCTGAGCGGACCGAGACCAGCAGCGGGTTGGCCGGATCGCCGAAATTCTTGCCGACCGCGCGCTCAATATGGGTCAACGCAGTGGCGACTTCGGCGCGCAGGCTCTCCGAAAAATCGCCGCCTTCCGCCAGATAGCGCACGCATTCCTCGGTGGTGATCGTGAAGCCCGGGGGCACCGGCAGGCCGATCCCCGCCATCTCCGCCAGGTTCGCGCCCTTGCCGCCGACAACCGTCTTGTCGCGGCTGCGCGGATCATCATTCGAAGCGTCACCACCGAAAGTGAATACGTATGCAGTCATGGGTAGATTCATCCCTGAAAGGCCGAGTCGATGCCGGTGCCGCCCCGGTCCGGGGGCGGTTCCTAGCCTTCGATGCGCGAGAAGTCAGCCACTTTGTGCACTGCAGCACGGAAGCGAGCGAGGAGGCCCAGCCGCGCGGCGCGCTTCACCGGATCGGCATCGTTGACCGTCACGGTTTCAAAGAACGCGTCGACGCCCGTGCGCAGCGTGGCAAGCGCGGCCATCGCGCCGGTAAAGTCCTCCGCCTCTATGGCGGCGGCAGCGCGCGGCTCGGCCGCATTGAGCGCGGCGATCAGCGCGGCTTCGGCGGGTTCGGGTTCGGGATTGGAAACCCCCTCCTCGAACTCCTCCCTCTTGAGGATGTTGGCGGCGCGCTTGTACCCGGCGAGCAGGTTGATGCCGTCCTCGGTCCCGACAAACGCCTGAAGCGCTTCGCTTAGAGCCAAAATCCTTACAACATCATCATTGGTTTTTAGGTCGTGAAGTTTGACAAGTTCTCGACCAATCCCGAGTCCGTTAAGAACGTCAACTACGTTTCTCGGCATCACAGCGGACACGATGTCGTAGCGCCGCCCAAATCGCTTCTCGCGGTCGCGCAGGCGGTCGAAACAAAACTCTGTGAGATCACTAACACATTCGATCAGGGCCCGCGCATTAAAGTCTCTCAAACCACGCTGGGTTAGATCATCGACATTCCAAACTTGCTTGCCTCCGGCGTCAAACTCCGATTGCAACATGGAAGGCTCCCCGGCGAGTATCAGGAACTCTCCGAAGCCGTCGGCATACGCCGCGTCTTCAGCAAGAAGACGACTCCAGCGAGGTCCATCCTCAAAACTCTCCCAAAGGACAAAGCGACGATCTGATAGATCGACGGCAAATCCACGGAACGCCTCGCGAGCCAAATCGCGGAAATTGGAGCGGATATCTCCTGCTACAATGATTTCGATGCAACCAAGGATTGCCCTTCGCAAAGCATACGGGTCTTTTGAACCGGTCGGCTTCTCGCCAATCGCGAAAAAACCAACCAAGGTATCCAGCTTGTCCGCCAGCGCCACGGCCACGGTCACGGGCGCGGTGGGGACTTCATCTCCCTGCCCGACCGGCTTGTAGTGATCGCGGATCGCGTCGGCGACGGCATCGCTGAGGCCTTCGGCGCGGGCGTAGTAGCCGCCCATCAGGCCTTGCAGTTCGGGGAACTCGCCGACCATTTCGGTGACGAGATCAGCCTTGCACAGCCGCGCGGCCTGTTCGGCCTCGTCGGCATTGGCGCCCTTGACGATACCTTCTTCCACCAGCCAGCGGGCGAGCTTCGCCACCCGCTCGACCTTGTCGGCCACGGTGCCGAGCTTTTCGTGGAAAGTGATCCGCTTCAACCCCTCGGCGTGCTGCGATAGCGTCTTCCGGCGGTCCTGCTGCCAGAAGAAGCTGGCGTCCGACAGGCGCGCGGCAAGGACCTTGCGGTTGCCCGCGACAATCGCCGCCCCGCCATCGGCCGCCGTGATGTTGGCGGTGCAGACAAAGGCGTTGGCAAGCTTGCCATCCTTCTCGCAGACGAAATACTTCTGGTTGGTCCGCGCGGTCAGCTGGATCGTTTCGGGCGGGACTTCGAGATAGGTCTCGTCGAACCGGCCAAGCAGCGGCACCGGCCATTCGGTGAGCCCGGCATTCTCGATCACCAGCCCCTCGTCCTCGATCAGGGTCAGACCTTCGGCGGCAGCGGCACCACGCGCGGCCTCGCGGATCAGATTCTGGCGTTCCTCATGATCGACGATCACGTGGCAGGCGCGCAGCTTGTCCTGATAGTCGGCGGCGCTGCCGATGGTGATCTCGCCCGGGCAGTGGAAGCGGTGGCCGCGCGTGGCATAGCCCGACGCGATCCCCCCAACCTCGCACTCGACCAGGTCTTCGCCCAGCAGCGCGATGATGCCCGACAGCGGGCGGACCCAGCGCAGGCTTTCGCTGCTGAGCGAGGCGGCGCCCCAGCGCTGCGACTTGGGCCAGGAAAAGCCGCGCACGATTGCCGGGATCGCTTCGGCCAGCACTTCGCTGGTCGGGCGGCCCGGCTTGTTGGTCACCGCGAACAACACCCCGTCGCGCTCGACCAGTTGGTCTTCGGTCAGGCCTGTCTTGCGCAGGAAGCCTTCGAGCGCCTGCGGCGGCGCGCCGACGCGCGGCCCCTTGACCTCTTCCGATACGGCGGCGGTCGCCAGCGGCAGATCGCGGGCGATCAGCGCCAGACGGCGCGGGGTCGACCAGACGGTCAGCGCGCCCAGCGCCACGCCGGCATCGTCCATCGCCTTGCGGAACAGCTTTTCAAGCTCGGCGCGCGCGCCAGCCTGCATCCGCGCCGGGATTTCCTCGGAGCGCAGTTCGAGAAGGAAATCGCTCACAGGCTCCACTCCGGATACTTGGCTGCCCATTCGTCCTTGTTCTTCTCGATCCAGGCCTGGCAGCTGCCCTTGGCGAGATCGCGGACCCGGCCGATGTAGCTGGCGCGTTCCTGCACCGAGATCACGCCGCGGGCCTGGAGCAGGTTGAACAGGTGGCTGGCCTCGATCGCCTGGTCATAGGCGGCAAGCGGCACCTGCGCCTCGATGCAGCGCTGGCATTCCAGCTCGGCATTGCGGAAGCCCTGGAACAGCTGCTCGGTATCAGCGACCTCGAAGTTGTATTTCGAATGCTCCTGCTCGTTCTTCAGGAACACGTCGCCATAGGACACGCCGTGGTCGTTGAAGCGTAGGTCATAGACGCGGTCGACGCCCTGAATATACATCGCGAGGCGTTCCAGCCCATAGGTCAGTTCGCCCGCCACCGGCTTGCAATCGAACCCGCCCACCTGCTGGAAATAGGTGAACTGGGTGACTTCCATCCCGTCGCACCACACTTCCCAGCCCAGTCCCCAGGCGCCCAGCGTGGGGCTTTCCCAGTCGTCCTCGACAAAGCGGATGTCATGCGCCAGCGGATCGACGCCAATCGCGGCGAGGCTTTCGAGGTACATTTCCTGCAGGTTCGCCGGGTTGGGCTTCAGGATCACCTGATACTGGTAGTAATGCTGCAGACGGTTCGGGTTTTCGCCATAGCGGCCGTCGGTCGGGCGGCGGCTGGGCTGGACATAGGCCGCGCTCCATGGCTCGGGCCCCAGCGCGCGCAGCGTGGTCGCGGGGTGGAACGTGCCCGCCCCCATGCGCATGTCATAGGGTTGCAGGATCAGGCAGCCCCGCGCGCTCCAGAAAGCGTGGAGGCGCAGGATCATGTCCTGAAAGGACAGGGGCGTGGCAGTCTCGCTCATGGCGGGGGCCTTTGCGGCAAAGGGGCGCGCAAATCAACCGCCAGAGGGGTCGCACGGCAGCCAATTCGTTCATCGACTGTCAGCATTTGCACCGATAGACAGGCGGGCATGAAGCCGATCCGCCGTTTTGCCGCCCTGCTCGCCGCCCTCTCGGGCCTTGCGCTAGCCCTGCCCGCACCCGCCCAGGAGCGCGCGCCCACTTCCCCGCCACTCGAGACCGCGCCAGCGCCCGGGGTCGGCCGTCCAGCGCTGTGGAAGGTCGCGGATGCCGATACCACCATCTACATCTTCGGCACGATCCACCTGCTGCCCAAGGGCATCGCATGGTACGATGGCGCGCTGGCCAGCGCCTTCGAACAATCGAGCGAACTGGTGACCGAAATTCCCGAGCTTGAGGAATCCGCCGCCGGTTCAGCCGTGCTCAAGCACGGTATGCTGCCTGCGGGGCAGGCATTGCGGGGCCTGATGACGGTGAAGGAAAAAGCGAAATTCGAGGCCGCGATGCGGGCCAACGGCCTGCCACCCGCCTCGTTCGACCGCTTCAAGCCGTGGTATGCGGCGGTGGTCCTCACCACGGTGCCGCTTCAGCGCAAGGGTTTCGACATCGAACACGGGGTGGAAAGCGAACTGGCTGAGCGCAACAAGGCCGTCGGCCGTCCGCGCACCGGGCTTGAGACGATCGATTACCAGCTTGGCCTGTTCAACACCTTGCCGATGAAGGCGCAGAAGAAGTACCTGATGGACGTGATTGACGCCCTGCCGACGCTGGAAAAGGACGTGAACGAAATGGTCGCAGCCTGGCAAAAGGGTGACGAATCCCACCTCGCCAGTCTGCTCAATGCCGAACAGGACGATCCGGCGCTCGCCAAGGTACTGCTGATTGACCGCAACAAGGCGTGGGCCAACTGGATCAGGGGGCGGCTGGATCGTCCGGGCGTCGTGTTCATGGCCGTGGGCGCCGGGCATCTGGGCGGCAAGGGCAGCGTGCAGGACCAGCTGGTCAAGGCCGGCATCCCGACCAGCCGTGTTCAGTAAAGGCCTGTTCGCGCTGCTGATGGCGCTTGTGCTGGGCGCCTGTGCGCGCCCGGCCGAAGTCACTCCGGCGCTGTGGCAGGTCGAGGGGCCGCAAGGGCAAAAGGCCTGGCTATTTGGAACGATCCACGCCCTGCCCGCCCCGGTCGACTGGCGCTCACCTAAAATCGACGCGGCCCTGACCGCATCCGACCGGCTGGTGATGGAGATCGCCGCAATCGAGGACCGCGCAGCCATCGCCAAGGCCTTTGCGCAGCTCGACGCGACCCCCGGCCTTCCGCCGCTCGCGGAGCGCGTGCCTGCGGATCAGCGACCAGGCCTTGCCGCTCTGCTGAAGCGCGAGGGCGTCGAGGCGGACAAGCTTGACCGCTCTGAAAGCTGGGCCGCGGCGCTGATCCTGGCGCAGATGATCCAGACCCGGCATGGCTCCGACAGCGATAATGGCATTGATCGGGCCGTGGCCCGGGCGATGCGCGGGAAGCCGGTCGAAGAACTGGAAGGCGCGGCGCGGCAACTGGCCCTGTTCGATGCCCTGCCAGAGGAGGACCAGCGGCAGTTGCTGGGCTTTGCCCTCGCCGGAGCGGATACTGCGCAAACCGAGACGGCCCGGCTCGCCCGGGCATGGGGCAGCGGCGACATGGCCGCGCTTGAGGCCGAGTCACGCACCGGCATGCTCGCTGATCCGGAACTGTATGAAGCGCTGCTTGCAGGCCGCAATCGGGCCTGGTCAGAGCGGCTCGATTCGATGCTGCGCGGCGGCGCGCGGCCCTTTGTGGCAGTTGGAGCGATGCATCTCGCCGGGCCGCAGGGTTTGCCCGCCCTGCTCGACGCGCGTGGCTGGAAGGTCACTCGCATCCAGTGATCAGGCCGGGCAACGCCCCATGGTCGGTCCGGGGCCGCGAACTGCTCTCAGTCCTTGCATTTCCTGCACTTTGCCGCTAACGGCCCGCGCTTCCCGTCATGGTCATCCCTGGAGGCGTGGCGGCGAAAATGACTGAAACATCCGTATTCGAAAGGCAAATGCTATGAGCGACACTCTGCACCTGCCGGCCGAGACGCGCGATCGGGCAGGCAAGGGAGCCTCCCGTGCACTGCGTCGTGAAGGCCGCGTCCCCGCCGTAATCTATGGTGGCAATGAAGAGCCGCTGGCGATCCATGTCGAGGAAAAGCTCCTCGTCCGTCAGCTTGGCACCGGCCACTTCTTCAACTCGATCGTCGAGCTGGAAGTTGGCGGCAAGACCCTGCGGACCCTGCCCAAGGACGTTGCCTTCCACCCCGTGACCGACCGCCCGCTCCACGCCGACTTCCTGCGCCTGTCCAAGGATTCGCAGGTTCACGTCGAAGTGCCGGTGGTTTTCGTCAACGAAGCCGCTTCGCCGGGCCTCAAGCGCGGCGCGGTGCTTAACATCGTGCGCCACGAACTCGAACTGGTATGCGCCGCTGACAAGATCCCCGACGAGATCGCGATCGACGTGACCGGCCTCGACGTGGGCGCTTCGATCCACATCAGCCACGTGAAGCTGCCGGAAGGCGTCGCCAGCGCGATCACCGACCGCGACTTCACCATCGCCACCATCGTTGCTCCCTCGGGCCTGCGCAGCGAAGAAGGCGACAACAGCAAGGCCGATTGATCGCCTTGTGCTCGGCTGCGCGGCGACGCGCGCGGGGCGGTTGACCAGAAGGGGCTTCATGGCCCATTCACGAGCCGGGCCGCAGCGATGCGGCCCGGTTTTCGTTTGCCCGGATTTTTCTGGAGATTTCGATGAACAAATTTACGGCCCTGGCCTTGGCTGCCACCGCACTAATCGCACAGCCAGCCATGGCGCAATCCCCGGGCGCGAAGGCTGCTCCTTTGGCCGCGCCCGCGCCGACCTTCAAGATCGAGGACCTAGGCTGCACGATCCGGCTGTCGATGACCAGGAATCTGCTGATGAAGCGCGCAGCCGATCCTGCGCTTACTCCTGAACAGCGCACAAGGCTGTCCGGATCCACGATCGCTGCGGATCGTGCGCTTGCCTATTACTTTGGGCGCTTGTCGATGGGAGCGAACGACCCTTATCGCGGACGCCGGGGTGAAGCGATTTTCAATGCCATGAAGGCCGCCCCCCGCGACAAGACCGCCGGAGAAAGCTTGGCCTGCATGACCAATGCCGACAATCAGCTCAAGGCATTGCAAGACACCCTTAAGCCCTGATTGTCTGCGCGAAATGCAAGTCTGGGTCGGCCTCGGCAATCCGGGAACGCAATACGCCATGAACCGGCACAATGTCGGGTTCATGGCGCTTGATGCCATGGCCGAAATCCACGGCTTTGGACCGGTTCAGAAGAAGTTTTCGGGCTGGCTGCAGGAAGGTCGGATCGGGCCGGAGAAGATACTCCTGCTCAAGCCCGCGACCTACATGAACGAAAGCGGCCGCTCCGTGGGCGAGGCGCTGCGTTTCTACAAGCTGGGCCTCGATGCCCTGACCGTGTTCCACGACGAGCTCGACCTGCCGCCCTTCAAGGTCAAGGTAAAGCGCGGTGGTGGAACAGCGGGCCACAACGGGTTACGCTCGATCGACCAGCATCTGGGGCCGGATTTCCGCCGGGTGCGGATCGGCATCGGCCACCCCGGCCACAAGGACCGGGTGACCGGCCATGTCCTGGGCAACTATGCCAAGAACGAGATCGATGATCTGGCCGACACGCTCGGCGCGGTCGCTGCCGAAGCCGATTGGCTGGCGCGCGGCGATGACACCCGCTTCATGAACGAGATTGCCCTGCGCCTGCAGGATTGAAGCGCTTCCCTTCGTGGCCCTGGCGCGGCAAACTCCCCTCCATAGAACAACGGGAGAATGCCATGATCGATCGCCGCGAACTGCTTGCCGGCAGTGCCGCCCTTGCCGCAGCAGTTGCCGCAACGCCCGCATCGGCTGCGGGTGAGCCAGACCTCAAAGGCAAGGCGATCCTGATTACCGGGTGTTCTTCCGGCTTCGGCTATCACGGAGCGCTGCATTATGCGCGGCTGGGCGCCAGGGTCTTTGCCACCATGCGCAACCTGCCCCGCCCCGAAGCGGAAGAACTGCGCAAGGAAGCCCGCGCCGGGAATCTCGATCTGACCGTGCTCGAACTCGATGTCCTGTCAGAGGAGCAGGTGGGCCGCGCGGTTGCCGAGGCCGAGCGGCTGGCGGGCGGCGCGCTCGATGTGGTCATCAATAATGCAGGCATCGGCATGACCGGCCCGGTCGAGGTGCAGGATCTGACCGCGACGCGGATCGCCTTCGATACCAATGTCTTTGGTCCGCAGCGCGTGATCCGTGCGGCGCTGCCCGCGATGCGCAGGCGCAAGGCCGGGCTGGTGGTCAACATCTCTTCCCAGCTTGGCCGGGTGATCGCCCCGTCGGGCGGGCATTACAGCGCCACCAAGTTCGCGCTCGAGGCGCTCAGCGAGCAGCTTGCTTACGAACTGGCCCCATACGGGGTCGAAGTGGCGATCATTCAGCCTGGCGGCTACCCGACCAAGGTCTGGGTTAACCGCAACCGCTACAACCTCGAGCTCAAGGGACGGATCGATGCCGAGCGCAAGGCGGGATACGGCGCATTGGTCGAACGGATGGGCACTGAAACCGGTGGGGGCCGCACCGCCGACGTGCTCGATGTGCCGCGCGCCATCGCCGAGATCGCCGCGCTTCCGCCCGGTAGCCGCCCGCTGCGCCGCGCCGTCCATCCCGGCCCCAAGCCGCAGGAAGCAATCAACCGCGTCGCGGCGCAGACCCAGCTTGAATGGCTCGGCCAGTCGCCGTTCGGGCCATGGGTCCGCGCGGTACTCGATTGAACCGCTTCGCGTCGGGTATTCTTACAGATTAGCATGGCTGGAATCCGCGTTAACCAGCGTGTCGCACGGCTTTCCTGAACTGGCACGCAGTTTGCGTTGCTTGGCGTCAACCACATCTATGGGATTTGGGGGACTAGGTCATGAAGTTCAAATCGATCATCGCTGCCTCGTTTGTCACGGGCGCCGCACTTGTTACTTCCACCCCGGCGCTGGCCGGCGGCTGGTTCAAGCACACGCACTATTGCAACTGCGGCCACAGCGGCGGCAGCGGACAGTGCGGGGGAACCACCACGACCACCTCGGGGGGCACCACCACCTCTGGCGGGACCACGACTTCGGGCGGGACCACCACCTCTGGCGGAACCACCACCACCACTTCGGGCGGAACGGCCGTTCCCGAACCCGGCATGGTCGGTATCATGGGCCTGGGCGTGCTTGGTCTTGCTCTTGCCCGTCGCCGCCGTCGCCCGCACGACTGAGAGCATTGCATCCGAAGTTGGCCAACGGCCGCCTTCCGTTCAGCGGGCGGCGGCCGTTGCCAGTTCGAGGCTGCGACGGAAGCGCGGATTTTCGGGTTCCGCGGCGACCGCCTGATTCACAAGTTCCCTGCCGCGCCCCACGTCGCGGCCCGCGTTGATCCGTGCGAGCCCCGCCAGGTGGAGTGCATCGGCGCTGGCTGGCATGATCTTCAAGGCGCGATCGGCATAGTCTATGGCCTCGTCGTGCCGTCCGGCATTGGTCGCCGCCCAGGCCAGCCGCTTCAACACTTCGCCATCTTCTCCGGCAGCAAGCAACGGCTGGTAAGCCGCGATTGCCGCGTTCCAGTCACTCCTCATCAGTGCGGCCATTCCCTGCGTGGCCATGGCCTGGCGCTGTTTGAGGTCCGCTGAGCCCAGCCGGGCGCGCAGCACATCTGCCTCCGGCTGGCCAGCCGCCCGGGCCGCCCTTTCCGCCAGTTCCAGCTCACGCGTACCGGCCAGCGTCGATTCGGCAAGCGGACGGATGGTAGCAAACGCGGCTTCCGCATCGCCCGTAGCCAGTTGGGCCTCGGCCAGCATCAACCGGGCAAAGGGGTTCTGAGGCATCGCCAGTAGCGAGCGGTTGAACAGTGCCCGCGCCTGTTCGGGCTTGCCCAGTCGGATCAGCGCTTCGCCATAGGTCATCGCCTCCGGGGATCGTGGATCGAGATCGGCCTCAACCGGCT
Organism: Novosphingobium sp.; assembly: GCA_016719755.1. Lineage (GTDB taxonomy): Bacteria > Pseudomonadota > Alphaproteobacteria > Sphingomonadales > Sphingomonadaceae > Novosphingobium. The sequence goes on from JADJYM010000015.1 coordinate 588,594, forward strand.
GCAGTGCCGAACGAACCTTTTCCCACTCGCCGCGCACCGCCCAGAGGGTAAGTCGCATCGCGTTGACGCAGCGCTGACCGGGCAGAATTTTTTCGGCCCGGTCGAGCGCCGCCATGGCCTCGTCCGGCTTGCCATCGGCATCGAGCTGCGCCGCGAGGCCGCAGAGCGGCTCGACCCGGTGCGGATAGGCCTGTCCAGCCGCTGCATAGCTGCGGGCCGCGGTAGCAGTGTCCCCACCGGCCAGTGCCAGCCTGCCAGCGTCCAGAAGGGTTTCGAGAGCCTCAGGCTCCTTGCGATTCATCTCTGCAAGCAGGCCGCGCGCCGCAGCAGGATCGCCGGCATCCAGCAGGAAATTCAGATAGGCACTTGCCAGCCGCACATTCCAGCCCGCAGTCAGGCCCTGCCTGAACGCGGCGCCCGCACCGGCGCGATCGTTGGCCGCAATCAACGCGGCAGCACGGATCCGGCTGGCTTCCGGACCAGCGGCACTGCCAAGCATCGCCAGTGCTTCGTCGGCCCTGCCCTTCAGCAGTATGACCTCTGCCTGCCACAGCGTCATAGCTGCCTCGTCCCCGCCCGCGCGGCGCAGTCGGTCAAGTGCGCTCTCTGCGGCATCGGCATCCTGCTGCCGCAAATGAACCTGAACCAGCAGTTCAAGGGCAGCCCGGTTGCCAGGATCGTCTTTCAGGACCGCGGTGAGCGCAGTTCTGGCGGCGATGTAATCCTGACGGGCGAAGCTCGCCTGCGCGGCGGGCAGGGTTTCCTCGGCACCGGACCCGCAAGCGGTCAGGGCAAGCAACAGGGGCAAGACAAACGAGCGTTTCATGAGCGGCAGGTTACCCCCAAGCCCTGAAATTTCCGTGAAACCGGCTCTTGTCGCGCGCAACTGGCCAAACGTGCGCTTCGCCGCTATGGCGCCGCGCACAGGATTGCCGGAGATTGAAATGGGATTTCGTTGCGGGATTGTCGGGTTGCCCAATGTCGGCAAGTCGACGCTGTTCAATGCGCTGACCGAGACGCAGGCGGCGCAGGCGGCCAACTATCCGTTCTGCACGATCGAGCCGAACGTGGGTAACGTTGGTGTACCCGATCCCCGGCTCGACAAGCTGGCCGAGATCGCGGGCAGCCAGAAGATCATCCCGACCCAGCTCGGCTTCGTCGACATCGCCGGCCTTGTGCGCGGTGCCAGCAAGGGCGAAGGACTGGGCAACCAGTTCCTGGGCAACATCCGCGAGGTGGACGCGATCGTCCACGTGCTGCGCTGCTTCGAGAACGACGACATCCAGCACGTCGACAACCGCGTCGATCCGGTGTCGGATGCCGACACGGTCGAGACGGAACTGATGCTCTCCGATCTTGAAAGCCTGGAAAAGCGGGTTCCCGCCGCCCAGAAAAAGGCCGCGCAGGGTGACAAGGAAGCCAAACTGGTCGCCGCAGTCCTCCAGCCTGCGCTCGAACTGCTGCGCGAAGGAAAGCCAGCGCGGCTCGCCCGCCCCAGCGACGAGGAAGAGCTACGGGTGTTCAACCAGGCACAGCTGCTCACCGCGAAACCCGTCCTCTACGTTTGCAATGTCGAGGAAGAAAGCGCCGCCAACGGCAATGCGTTTTCAGCCCGCGTGTTCGAGAAGGCCAAGGCCGAGGGCGCCAATGCGGTGATCGTTTCGGCCGCCATCGAAAGCGAACTGGTCGGCATGGACCCGGAGGAGCGGCTGGTCTTCCTTGAGGAAATGGGCCTGCATGAAACCGGCCTGGCCCGTGTGATCCGCTCGGGCTATGATCTTCTGCACCTCATCACCTTCTTCACCGTCGGCCCCAAGGAGGCCCGCGCCTGGACGGTGCATCAGGGTGCCAAGGCCCCCGAGGCGGCGGGCGAAATCCATTCCGACATGCAGCGCGGCTTCATCCGTGCCGAAACCATCGCCTTTGACGATTTCGTGTCGCTGGGCGGTGAGAACGCCGCGAAAGAAGCCGGCAAGCTGAGGCAGGAAGGCAAGGAATACGTCGTGCAGGACGGAGACGTCATGCACTTCAAGTTCAACGTCTGATCGGCCGCTAGCCGCCGTTCCGGGCGGGTCGTGTTTCCGCCAGTGCCGCGCCCGCCGCGCTTGACGCCGCCCATGGCTGCAAACCATGGAAGAAAGCGCCGCTGGCGCGAATAAACCTGGAGAACCGAGGCATGAGTGAGGAAGGGCTGATCTATTTCGAGGATCTTGAGGTCGGCACCGCCGCAGCGTTCGGTCGCTACGAGGTTACACGCGAGGAAGTGATCGACTTCGCATCTAAATACGATCCGCAGCCCTTTCACCTGTCAGACGAGGCGGCGGCACAGACCCACTTCGGGCGCATATCCGCCAGCGGCTGGCATACCTGCGCCATGGTCATGCGGATGCTGGTCGACAATATCACCGAACGCCGCCAGGCTGGGCTCGGCTCGCCAGGGCTGGATGAACTGCGCTGGCTGAAGCCGGTCTATCCCGGCGACACGCTGCGGGTGGAGAGCGAACTGCTTTCCAAGAAGCAAAGCCAGTCGCGCCCGGAAATGGGCAGCTTCCAGTCCATCGTGCGGGTCTATAATCAGGACGATGTGCTGGTGATGACAATGAAATCGATCGGCCTGATCCGGGTTCGCGGGGACTGAGCGCTACTTTCGTCCGAACAGCTTCTCGATATCGCCGTGCGCCAGCTTGATCCAGGTCGGGCGGCCATGGTTGCACTGGCCCGAACGGGGCGTGTTTTCCATTTCCCGCAAGAGGGCGTTCATCTCAGCGACGGACAAGGTTCGGCCCGCCCTGACGCTCCCATGGCAGGCCATCGTCGCCAGAACATGGTCGATGCGTTCACCCAGCAGCAGGGCATCGCCGTTCTGGGCAAGGTCATCGGCAACGTCACGGATCAATGCCTGGACGCCTCCCTTCGCCAGGACCGCCGGAACGGCACGCACCAGCATCGCCGCTGGCCCGAAGCGTTCGAGCGAAAGCCCGAAGGAGGCAAGCGCCGTGGCCGCGTTCTCTAGCCGGTCGCAATCCGGTTCGTCGAGTTCAACCACTTCCGGGATCAGGAGCGCCTGGCTGGCGGCAGCCGCGCCCTGCGCGCCCGCTGCCTTGAGCCGCTCCAGCACAAGCCGCTCGTGCGCCGCGTGCTGGTCCACGATCACCAGACCGTCCTGGGCTTCCGCGACAATATAGGTTTGAGCCACCTGCCCGCGAGCCACGCCCAGCGGATGCGCCGCCGCGGATGCCGGTGCCTGTTCGGCCGCTTCGGCGCGCGCTTCGGGGGGTGCAAGAACAGCCGCTTCGTACCCCCGCCAGATCTGCGCGGCATCGCGCAGCGCGGGAGCGGAGCCGAACAACGATCCCGATGCCGCGGGCGGTGCGCTGCGTGAGATCGGCTCGACCTGCCAGTTGCCCATGGCGGGCGCGGCAGGCGCCTGCGCGGTCCGCCGTCCTTCGCTGTCCAGGGCATGACGCAGGCCGGAAACGATGAAGCCCCGGATGAACGCCGGATCGCGGAAGCGCACCTCTGTCTTCGCGGGATGGACGTTGACGTCCACTTCCTCGGGCGGAACTTCCAGGAACAACGCCAGCACCGCGTGGCGATCACGCGCCAGCATGTCGGCATAGGCACCGCGCACCGCACCCACCAGCAAGCGGTCCTTCACCGGGCGGCCATTGACGAACAGATACTGGTGATCGGCCACGCCGCGGTTGAAGGTCGGCAGCCCGGCCACCCCGGTCAACCGTGCCGATCCCCGCTCCAGCTCGATCGCCACACCGTCATCGGCCAGTTCGCGCGCCACCAGTTGGGCGACCCGGCTGGCCAGCGCTTCGCCCGGCTGGACCGCAAGAGTGCGCCGCCCGTCATGTTCCAGCACAAAGCCCACGTCGGGCCGCGACATGGCAAGACGGCGGACCACATCGAGGCAGGCGGCATATTCGCTGCGGGGCGAGCGCAGGAACTTGCGCCGGGCGGGCACCTTGCCGAACAGGTCCTCGACCCGGACCCGGGTGCCCGGCGGGAGCGCGGCCGGGCCTTCCGCCGCCAGTACCCCGTGGTCGACGACGCGCCGCCAGCCCTCACCCGCACCGCGCACCCGGCTTTCGATCGTCAGCCGGGCAACCGACCCGATCGAGGGCAGCGCCTCGCCTCTGAAGCCCAGGGTCGCGACCAGCTCGATATGCTCGTCGGGCAGCTTGGAGGTGGCATGGCGTTCCATCGCCAGGGCCATCTCATCACGGCTCATCCCGCAACCGTCGTCGCTCACCTCGATCCCGTCGAGCCCACCCCCGGCCAGCCGGACTGCGATATTGGCCGCACCGGCATCAAGCGCATTCTCGACCAGTTCCTTGAGCGCCGAAGCGGGCCGCTCGACAACTTCGCCCGCCGCGATGCGGTTGACGAGCGTTTCGGGCAGGCGGCGGATCGTCGGCATGAACCGTTCCTAGCGGCGAAGCGCCGGGAATTCGAGACGGACCGGGGCAACCGCCCCCCGTTTTCGAACAATTTTTTGGCCTTTGCCCAAGCCTTGCGCTAAGGAGCCGCCTTCCACGCCAGCGCAATGCCCGGCAGCGGCGCGAATCGCGTCTGTTCGGGTCCAGATAAAAACAGGTTTCTCAATGGCTTCGTTCCTTTCCCGGCTTTTCAAATTCGGCTCCCAGAACATGGCGATCGACCTGGGTACGGCCAACACGCTGGTCTATGTCCAGGATCGCGGAATCGTGCTGAACGAGCCCTCCGTCGTGGCCATTGAAACGATCAACGGGATCCGCAAGGTCAAGGCCGTTGGCGACGATGCCAAGATGATGATGGGCAAGACCCCGGACAGCATCGAGGCAATCCGTCCACTGCGTGACGGCGTGATCGCCGACATCGAAGTCGCCGAAGAAATGATCAAGCATTTCATCCGCAAGGTGAACGGCAAGCGCACCTCGATGTTCAACCCGCCGGAGATCGTGGTCTGTGTGCCTTCGGGCTCCACCTCGGTCGAGCGGCGCGCGATCCGTGACGCCGCTTCCAACGCGGGTGCCAGCGCCGTTTACCTGATCCTCGAACCGATGGCCGCCGCGATCGGCGCCGATATGCCGGTGACCGAACCGGTCGGCTCGATGGTGGTCGACATCGGCGGCGGCACGACCGAAGTTGCGGTGCTTTCGCTGCGCGGCCTTGCCTACACCACTTCGGTGCGGGTCGGCGGCGACAAGATGGATGAAGCCATCGTTTCCTACGTGCGTCGCCATCACAACCTCCTGATCGGGGAAGCCACGGCCGAACGGATCAAGAAGGACTATGCGGTTGCGACGGTTCCGGCCGACGGGATCGGCGAGACGATCCAGATCAAGGGCCGCGATCTGGTCAACGGCGTGCCCAAGGAAATCACCATCACCCAGGCGAACATCGCCGAAGCGCTGTCCGAACCGATCGGCGCGATCGTCGAAGGCGTGCGCATCGCGCTGGAAAACACCGCGCCGGAACTGGCCGCCGACATCGTCGATCAGGGCATCGTGCTGACCGGCGGCGGCGCGCTGATCAAGGGGCTGGACGAATACCTGCGCGAGGAAACCGGCCTGCCGGTCAGCATTGCCGAAGATCCGTTGTCCTGCGTGGCGCTGGGCACCGGCCGTGCTATGGAAGATCCGATCTATCGCGGCGTGCTGATGACCGCCTGAGCCAGGCCCGGCGGGCCAAGCGTCCGCCGAACAGGAGACGAAGTGCATGGCGCCGACGGGGAGCCGGCGCCCGGGGCATTCCCGCAGGGCGCAATACGGCACCTTTCTGAACTATCTGCTGGCGGTTGCAGGTGCGGCCGCTGGCGGCGCGCTGCTGATCGCCGCGTCAAGCGATGCGACGGTGTTTTCCGGTATCCGGGGCACCGCGACCGACCTTGCCGCTCCAGCCGGCGAGGCGGGGGCCGGGGCGCGAACCGAAAGCCAGGGCCTGCTGCGAGCGCTGGGCGCCTTCTTCACCAAAGGCAGCCGGGTTGCAAAGCTCGAACGCGAGGTCGCGGAGGCGCGAGTCAGACTGGTCGAAGCCCAGGCGCTGCATGAGGAAAACCGCGAACTGCGCGCCCTGCTCAAACTCGCGCAGTCCGAGCCGAAGCCGGTGGCGTCAGCCCGGCTGATCGGATCGACCGCATCGAGCACCCGGCGCTTCGCGCTTCTCGGCGTCGGTTCGTCGCAAGGTGTGGCGCCGGGAATGCCGGTGATCTCTCCGCTCGGACTGATCGGCCGCGTGCTGGAAGTGGGCCGGAGCAGCGCCCGCGTCTTGCTGATCACCGACAGCCAGAGCATCATTCCGGTCCGGCGCGCCAGTGACGGTATCGTCGCCCTTGCCGTCGGCAATCCCGACGGGACGGTGCATTTGAAGCTGCAGAGCCTTGGGCTGAACCCTCTCAAGGCGGGGGATGCATTCGTCACCTCCGGATCAGGCGGACTGTTCCGCCCCGGCATTCCCTTCGCGGTTGTCGCAAAGCCGACCCGCGATGGCGCGATTGCCCGCCCGCTGAGCAATCCCGCCTCGACTGATTTCGTCATCGTTGAGCCGCAATGGGACGAAGCCGGCGGCGATCCCACCCTGCCCGCTCCTGCCGGAGCGCAATAGTGGCGCTGCCCCTGCCCAAACCCATCCGCGAGATCGGCCGTAAGCGGATCAACCGGGCGCCCTCGCCCTTGCTCGCGATCGCTGTGCCATGGCTTGTCGTCATGGGGGGCAGCCTCAGCCCGGTCTGGCCGGTGATCGCATCGGCGCCGGTCCTGCCGCCGATCGGCTTTCTGCTGCTGGTCGCGTGGGAGCAGCTCCGGCCGGGGATCTTCCCGGTCTGGGCCGGACTGCCGCTGGGCCTGTTCGACGATCTCTACAGCGGCCAGCCGTTCGGCTCGGCAATCCTGCTGTGGTCAGTTGCGGTGATCCTGCTCGATTTCGTTGAAACGCGCTTTCCTTGGCGCGGGTTTGCGCTCAACTGGCTGTTCGCGGCGGCGGTCATTGCCGCCTATCTGTTTCTTGCCCAGGCCCTTGCGCAGCCCGGGCTTCTGGCCGAACCGCTCGCGATCCTTCCGCAACTTGGTCTTTCCATCCTGCTGTATCCGCTCATTGCCCGGCTCGTCGCGCTGTTTGACCGCTTCCGGCTGATTCCGGTGCGGGAGGTCTGATGCTGGGCGAACAGCAGCATGTCAGTTCCGGCACGCTGAAGAACAGTTTCGAGCGCCGGGCCCTCCTGATCGGCGGATTGCAGGCCGGGATCGGCATGCTGCTGGCTGGCCGGATGGCCTGGATCAGCCTTGCCCAGAATGACAAGTACGCGACCCTTGCCGAAAGCAACCGCGTCAACCTCTCGCTGATTCCGCCCCGGCGCGGCGCGATCCTTGATCGCAACAATGCTCCACTCGCCGCCAACAAGATGGAATACCGGGTTGACATCATTCCTGAACGGATGGTCGATTCCGATGCCACCGTGGCCGAACTGGGCCGCCTGCTGGCGTTCGACCCGATCCAGCTCCAGGACTTGCGCGACAAGCTGGAAAAGGCGCGCGGGTTTCAGCCGGTCGGCGTCGCCCGGGGCATCCCCGGGAAAAGTTCAACCGGGTTCTCGTTCGCCTGCCTGGTCTGCCGGGGGTTATCGCGCAGCAGGGCTTTACCCGCTGGTACCCCACCGGTCCCTCGGTCGGGCACCTGATCGGCTATGTCGGCCCTGCCTCGCGCGAGGAATACCAGAAAGAGCGCAATCCGCTGCTGGTCACGCCGGGCTTCAAGATCGGTAAGGACGGCCTGGAAAAGCAGTTCGAGGCCGCGCTGCGGGGCACGCCAGGCGCACGGCGCGCCGAAGTGACCGCCAGCGGAAAAGTGGTGCGCGATCTCGACATGCGCGAGGATGTTCCGGGCGCGCCGCTGCGCCTTACGATCGACGCCCCCCTGCAGGATTATGCGGCGCGCCGGCTCGGACCGGAATCAGGCGCGGTCGTGGTGATGGACTGCCATTCCGGCGATCTGCTCGCGATGGCTTCGATGCCCAGCTACGATCCGAACAATTTCTCGGACGGGATCGGCCGCATCGAATGGAAGATGCTGTCAGACGATGACCACGTCCCGCTGCGCAACAAGGTGCTGCGCGGGCTCTATCCGCCGGGGTCAACCGTCAAGCCGATGGTAGCGCTGGCCTTCCTGGAAGCGGGGCTCGACCCCAAGGCCAGCGTCGGGTGCGGCGGCGGGCTGCGTGTTGGCAACCGGGTGTTTCACTGCTGGAACCGGCGCGGGCATGGCTCGGTCGACATGGCCAAGGCCATTTATCAAAGCTGCGACGTCTATTTCTATCATTTCGCCCAGAAGATCGGGATGGACCGGATCGCGGCCATGGCCCGGCGGCTGGGACTGGGGGCTGAGTTCGATCTGCCAGTGTCGGGACAGTCCTATGGCACCGTGCCCGATCCGGCCTGGAAGCAGAAGAAGTACGGCAAGCCGTGGGCCGTATTCGACACCGTGAACGCAACGATTGGTCAGGGTTACATGCTGGTCAATCCGCTGCAGCAGGCGGTGATGGCGGCCCGCATCGCCAGCGGCCGAATCCTCCAACCGCGCCTCCTGCTGGACCAGCGGATGCCCGATGCCCCCTCGCTCGGCTTCAGTCAGGAACACCTCGATTTCGTCCACAAGGCGATGAGCGACGTGGTCAACGGACCCGGTACTGCCGGACGCGCCAAGCTGCCGATCGAGAACGTGCTGATGGCCGGCAAGACCGGCACCGCGCAGGTGGTTGGCCTGCACATTTCCAGCGGCAAGACCGGACCCTGGAAATACCGCGACCATGGCCACTTCATCGCCTTCGCGCCATTCGACAAGCCGCGTTATGCCTGTGCCGTGATAGTCGAGCATGGCGGCGGTTCGGGTGCCGCATATCCCATCGCGCGCGATGTGATGACCTTTCTGTTCGATCCCGCAAAGGCAATGGACGCCCTGCTGGGCTTCGAAGCCGGCTGGGGCGGAACGCCGCAGCAGCGCCAGGCCACGCGCTATGCCGCCTATGCAGCGCAGTACGGGGTAAAGGCCCCCACCAAGCCCGAGAATGCCGAAGAAGTGCTTTCCCAGGCAAACGAGCGCGAGGCGCGCGGGCAGGCCTCGCCGCAGCCTGAACAGACCGCCGCTGCCGCACCCCGGCCTGAAGAAGACATTACGCCTGCACCAGTGGCAACTCCTGGTGCGTCTGTGCCATCACCCTCGTCCACACCGGCCGCCACGCCAGGAGCCGGACAGTGAGGGCCGGCATTATTCCGGCCCCCATCGCCCGCCAGCCCTGGCAGGTGATTTTGCCGCTAACCGCACTTGTGCTGTTCGGCACGGCGGTTCTCTATTCGGCGGCGGCAGGAAACATCCGCCCCTGGGCGCTCACCCACCTGATCCGCTTTGGCGTGTTTCTGGTGATGGCCCTGATGATCGCCCGGTTGCCGCGCGATCTGTTCAAGTGGTCGGCCTATCCCGTCTATGTCGGACTGGTCGTGCTGCTGGTGCTGGTCGATCTGATCGGCGGGATCGGCGGCGGCAGCCAGCGCTGGCTCAACCTGGGCTTCATGACCTTGCAGCCATCCGAATTGATGAAGCCGGGGATCGTCCTCGCCTTTGCAAGGTTCTACGCCGATCTTCCGCCAGCGCTGACCCCCAACTGGCGCTCGCTGCTGCCAGCGGCGGGATTGCTTGCCGTGCCCGCTGGACTGGTCATGCTCCAGCCCGACCTTGGTACCGGACTGGCCATCACTTTCGGAGCGGCGGCGGTGATGTTCATGGCCGGCCTGCCGCTGCGCTGGTTCATTGGCGCAGGCGCGGCCGCAGCGGTGGTTGCTCCTATCGCATTCTTCACCCTGCTCCACGATTACCAGCGCAACCGCGTACTGGTGTTCCTAGATCCGGAAAGCGATCCGCTGGGCACGGGTTATCACATCACCCAGTCGAAGATTGCGATCGGATCGGGCGGACTGCTCGGCAAAGGCTTCGGGCAGGGAAGCCAGAGCCATCTTGACTACCTGCCCGAAGCGCACACCGACTTCGTCTTCGCGACCATGGCCGAGGAATGGGGCCTGCTGGGCGGGTTGTTCGTTCTGGCGATCTTCGCCCTCATCCTGCGCTGGGGCTTTGCCACCGCGCGCAATGCGCCTGATCGATTCTCCAGCCTGCTGGCAGCAGGGATGACCTGCACGGTGTTTTTCTACATCGCGATTAACCTGATGATGGTCATGGGCCTTGCCCCGGTGGTGGGAATTCCGCTGCCCTTCATGAGCCACGGCGGATCGTCGATGATGACCAACATGATCTGCCTGGGCACGATCATGGCGGTCGACCGGTGGAGCCGGAAGGGCGGCCTGCAGGGTTCGTGACTTTTCTCGCAAGAAACCCCTTCCCACGGGAAAACTTCCGGCTATAGGGAGCGCTCCCGACGAATCGGGGCAGCGGTTCGCCGCAAAGCCGGTTGTCAGTGTGGACGCATAGCTCAGTTGGTAGAGCAGCTGACTCTTAATCAGCGGGTCCTAGGTTCGAGCCCTAGTGCGTCCACCAAACCTTTTCAAAGACTTAGGCGGCAAACATCACACTCGCGAAAGCGGTCTCGATGGCCGCTAGTAAGCGATCCGTAAGATTCATTTTCCCGTGCACGCTGGCGCCCATCTCTGACTTGGGATAGCCTCTTTTCGTTGGAAAAAGAGGGGGATGCCATGAAGATCGCCAAGAAGACCCAGGACCGTCTGGTTGCAGGGCTCAAGAAGTATCAACCGATCGTCCGAAAGCTGGCGGAGCGGGACATTTCCGAGGCCGACACGGTGACGGTGATCAAGGACATGCTCTGCGATATTTTCGGGTACGACAAGTACACGGAGCTCACGAGCGAGCAGCAAATCCGAGGCACGTTCTGCGACCTGGCAATCAGGGTCGACGGCAAGATCCACTATCTCGCCGAAGTGAAATCGGCCGGCACCACGCTCAACGAGAACCACCTTCGCCAAGCGGTCAACTATGGCGCCCATCATGGGATCGAGTGGATCCTGCTCACAAACGGGATCATCTGGAAAGTCTATCGCATCAAGTTCGGGCAGCCGATCGACTGGACCGAGGTCTACTGTTTCGACATGGGCGCGCTATCGTCACGATCGGCAGATGATCTGGGCAAACTGGCGATGCTCTGCCGCGAGAGCATTTCGACCGATGCACTGGAGGCCTTCCACAAGCAGGCTCAGATTCTCAACCGCTTCGTGATCGCCGAACTTCTTCAGAGCGATGCCGTGGTCGGCGCCCTACGCAAGGAAATGCGCCGCCTGTTCGATGGCGTGAAGACGCACGACGACGAGCTGCGCATCCTACTGAGCAATGACGTGATCAAGAGGGACGCGATCGACGGCGATGCACCGAAGGCCGCCAAGGCCCAGGTAAAGAAGGCCCATGCCGCGCTCGCAAAGAAGGCCGCAAAAGCTGCGGCATCTGAGTAGAGCGGTTTCATAGCCCCGCGAACTCCCGAACCGCCGCAACGTGGCTGATCAGCAACGCCGAGTAGATCTCGGCTGCTTCTTGCCGATCGGGCGTTGAAAGGAGCGCCAGTTGCCAAGCTGCAGCCAATAGCGGAGTGACGCCGCTCAGCGCGTCCTGCGGCCGGACCTCCCTGCCCTCGAGCTCTGCCTGCGCGTTGATGTTCGCGGCGACGATCCCGGCAAGGTCGCCAGCATCGGCGATCAGCCGCTCCATGCTGATTGCATCGATCACAGTTTGGGCCTCCGCATCTGGGCAATGTCGCGGGTGGCCAGCGCATGACCACCGCGCGCGCCTGCCTCGGCTGCGCGCTGGCCCATGCTGTTGATCTGGTTCACGAGGTCTTGCGTCAGGACCGCGCCGCGCGCGTCGAGGTGGAAGTGCTGGACGACGCTCGCGCCGGTGCCCGCCACACCCATGTTGCCGATGGCATGGTTCGGGATGACCTGCTCGCCGCCATTGAAGCGAACCAGCTCGGGGCCACGCTCGCCGACCACTGCCAGCCCGCGCGGGGCATTGTTGGTGCCGGTCGCAAAGCCGGGGATGGCCGCAATGGTCTTGATGATGTTGTTCAGGCCGAGGATGCCGCCGCCGCCCATGGGCCGATTGCCAGCTTTGGCGTGGCCAGCTTTGGGCCCATCGATATCGATCCGGCGTCGCCTGCTTACGGCACTTTTACCAGCACGCCCAAGCCGGGCTGGGCCGGTGCACGGTTTCACGATGTGCTGGGTCAGTTTGGTGTGCCCATTGCCGTGGATACTGACGTGAATGGCGCGGCCCTGGGCGAATGGCTGAAGGGCGCGGGGCAGGGTTGCACCACCTTGGCGTACACTACAGTGGGGACCGGCATTGGCACGGGCGTGGTGCGGATGGGCAAGCCCCTGATGGGCTTTTCGCATTACGAAAGCGGTCATATCCGGCCGCCGCGTGACCATGCGGCTGATCCGTTCGAGGGTTCTTGTCCCTATCATGGCGACTGCCTGGAGGGGCTGGCAGCCGGACCGGCGATCATCGCGCGTTGGGGGCAGAGCCTGTCGGAGCTGGGCAGTCCGTCCGACAAGATCGAACTGATCGCCGATTACATCGCGCACCTCGCTGCAAATCTTGTGCTGTTGCACATGCCGGATCGCTTGATCTTCGGTGGCGGCGTCATGAAGGCGCCGGGTCTGCTGCAGGCCGTGCGGCGGCTGACCGAAGTGAAGCTGGGCGGCTATGTCCGTGCGCCGCAACTCGATCCCGGACTGGAGCAGTTCATCGTCGCGCCCGCCCTGGGTGATCATGCCGGAATTACGGGCGCGATCGAGCTGGGCCGCATGGCGGCGGGTCAATAGTCGGTCCAGTTGGGCCGACCACTTGGCGTTGCGACCATACGGTCCGGTCAGACGCTAATCGCTGATCAGATTTTCAATCGCGTCAAGCAGGGCGGTCTTTGCATCCTGGTCGGCCAGCCCCGGCCAGGCGGGGCGTGATTTCCCAACCGTGATCCACGCGCCGATGCTCATGGACAGGATGGCAAGGGCGCGCGCCTGACGGGTCGTTTCGTCAAGCTCTGGCCGGATTGCGCCCAGCAGGGCGGCATAGTGCCCGGCGATCCAATGATACCACGAACTCTGCCGGGACAGGAGGTCGGGGTTGTAAAGATAGTGGGCGAAGGACTGGAGCGCGACGCGGTCGCTCTCGGTCAGCGTATAGGTGACATGGAGCGTGCACAGTTTCATCAGGCGCTGGCGGGGCTCGCTGCCCGGTTCGAGCAGCACCTTTTCAGCCGATCGATAGAACCCGCTGAAGGCATGGTCGAAAATCGCGTCGAACAGGCTTTCCCGGGTCGGGAAATGGTGCCGTAATGCGCTTTGGGTGATGCCCACCTTTTTGGCGACGGCATCCTGAGAAATCGCATCCATGCCCACTTCGTCGATCATGGCCAGAGCTTCGGCCATGATTCGCCGCCGCGTTCGCTCACCTTTGGTCTCGCGCTCGGATAATTCTGCTTTCGTCACACTTCCATCTCCGCACGAGGCGTCTTGAATCCGCTGATTTCCTAACCTTCCCGGCATCAACCTGTCACGCAAAATAAAACCACTTGTTAAATGGTAAATTGCGCGTAGTCTGTTTCCAAAGCAAAAGTGGAGAGAGCGATGTCCCTTTCGGTACAAAACATCACGCCGGTCATTGGTGCGGAAGTATCCGGGGTCGATCTGGGCCAGATCGACGATGTCACGGCAGCGGCGTTGCGGCGCCTGCTGGCGGACCGCGGAGTCCTGGTATTCCGCGACCAGCATCTCGATCACGAAGCGCACAAGCGCGCGGCCGCCTGTTTCGGCAACGGTCAGCTCCATTGTCACCCACTCGCCGCAATCTCGGGCAGTGCCGATCCCGCCGTGCTGACGATCAAGGCTACGGCCAATTCCGCCTTCGTCGCAGGCGATGGCTGGCATACCGACGTGTCGTGCGATCCCGCACCGATCCGCGCGTCTCTGCTCTATATGCACGAGGTGCCGGAGAATGGCGGAGGCGACACCGTCTTTGCCAGCATGACCGAAGCCTATGCCCTGCTATCAGAACCCGTGCGCGACCTGATCGGAAACCTGCGCGCCGTTCATGACGGTGCCGTGCCGTGGCGCCAGGGTTACGGCAAGGAACCGCCTGCGGGAACCGAGTACAACCGGACCGCCCACCCGCTGGTCATTGCCCATCCCGATAACGGCAAGCCGCTGCTGTGGGTCAACCGTGGCTTCACCACCCATATCGAAGGCGTGAGCCGCCTGGAAAGCCGGCACCTTCTGGAAATGCTGTTCCACCACATCGAGGCCACGCCCCGGGTGCAGTGCCGCGTGCGCTGGGACAAGAACACGCTGGTGATCTGGGACAATATCGCCACCCAGCACCATGCCGTTTGGGACTATTTCCCGCACACCCGCCATGCCGAACGTGTCTCGGTTGTCGGTGGAGAGTTGCAAGCCGCCTGATTGCTTCTCGGCTCGTGGGCGATAGTCTGCCCACGAGCTTTGTTATCAGGAGGTGTCCATGACGGAAGCCCGCCCTTGGCGCCCATTCGGCCTGCTTTTGTTGTTCCTGCTGCTCCACGTCCTAAACCAGGTCGACCGAAGCCTGATTGCCAGCTTCGGACCTGAAATCGTTGCCGAACTCGATCTTACCCGGACGCAGTTCAGCATCGTGAGCGGGCTGGCCTTTACGGTGCCCTATGCCCTCACCGCGCTGACCGCAGGTGTCCTGGCCGACAAATATGGCCGGACCCGGATCATGGCGGCGGGCCTGGCCACCTGGAGTGCCTTTACAGCACTTTCCGGCTTGGCGCGTTCCTTCCTGACGCTCGCGCCGGTGCCCGCCACACCCATGTTGCCGATGGCATGGTTCGGGATGACCTGCTCGCCGCCATTGAAGCGAACCAGCTCGGGGCCACGCTCGCCGACCACTGCCAGCCCGCGCGGGGCATTGTTGGTGCCGGTCGCAAAGCCGGGGATGGCCGCAATGGTCTTGATGATGTTGTTCAGGCCGAGGATGCCGCCGCCGCTCGACTTGCTGGATCCACCACCAAAGAGCGCTTCCGCGATCGGGCGCACAATCGCCTGTTGCACGGCGATCCTGATCAGGTCGGCGATGATCTGGTTGGCCACGCCCTTGAACACGTCTCCCAGCGACTTGGTGCCCATGATCGCCTCGGTGATCCCGTCGTTGAGCGCATTGAGGCCCCGGACCTCGATGCTCTCAATCGCCTCGTTGATGTTGTCCGCCGACTCCTTGAGGTCGTCGGCATAGACCTGCCCGGGGGAGCGCTGCGATCGGGCCAGTTTGAGCTTCTCGAGCTTCTGCTGAGCGATCAGTTCGGCGCGCGCCGATTCGGCGATGCCCTCGGTCGCAATGGCCTCGTCCAGCCGGGCGCGCTCGATCTTCTGTTGCAGGTCGAGGGCGCGGCGCTCGGGTCGTTGCGCTTGCCCTTGGTCTCAAGGTCGACTTGCGCCTCGAGGGTGGCCTGCTGGGCTTCAAGGGCGGAAAGGGCAATCGCGTTCTGGCGGAATTCGAGATCGCGGTTGACCTGCTGAGGCAGAAGGCCAGGACGTCCCTCCGCAATGATCTCGCCGTTCTTGCCCACCTGCGCAGGCTTGCCATAGAGCCGATTGATCGCCGCGATCTGGGCGTCCTTCTGCTCCCGGGTGTAGGCGGTCTCGTTCTCGATCTGCGCTATACGCTGGGCGCGCTCGGATTCGAGCATCTGCTTCGCCAGGTCGGCGCGCTCTGCGGCATTCGTGCTCAGGTCGGACCGGGCGCGCAGCTCTTCCTGGGCAAGCCGGGCCATTTCCTCGGCGAAGCGGTTCTCGCCGCTGGCGGCGCCGGTGCCCTTGCCCCCCTTGGTGCCCTTGGAGCCGCCACCGGCGGGCGCGAGAGCAATGGGGCGGGTTGCACCTGCGATGGCCCGATTGAGCCCCTCGAGCGCTCCCATGCCTGCCGCGTAGAGCCGTCCAGCGTCAGGCCGATGCTCTCGCGCAGCCGGAACTCGAGAGAGCACATGGTATGCCCGACGCGTTCGAGTTCGATCATCTGCGGGATCGGCAGGAAGAAGCGGTAATCGCCATCGGCGAAGGGCATGGTGATTTCGGTCGGATAGGTCATTTGCGGTACCTCTTGATTGCCTGGTTGACGCGGGCGACGAGCAGGCGCTCGGCGCGGGGTTTCATCTTGTCCCGTGCGGGTTTGAGAAATGGCCGAGCCTCGATCGTGCTGCTCCCGAACTCGAGCGGGGCGCTGTAGGGCGCGCTGCTCTCGACGGTGGCCACCATCTCCTTGCCGGGCGCGTATGGTTGCCGGATGACCTCGATATGAGCTTGCAAGACCCCGCTATCCCGGTTCGGCGGTTGCCCCGGGGCGCTGGGCTTGTGCTTCTTGCCCGATACGGAGCCCGCTGAGATCGATCGGAAGGCTTCTGAGCGCACGAGGTCGGCAGCCTCGTAGAGCGCCGCCTGGACGGCCCTGAGGAGCTGCTGAGAGCGGAAGGCATCGAGCCGCTTGCGGACCTGGTCGCGGGGGCTGCTCATACGAGGTTATCCAGAGTGTAGCGGTAGCCGGTATAGTTGAGCTCGCTCATTGCCCAGACCAGCGCGTCGGCCCGGTCGGGCGAGCCCTCGCCGACATATCCAGCGCCGGTCATCGCGCACATCTGGTCCTCGAGCGCATTGAACACGCCGCAGTGCGAGACCTTGCCCTGCTCATAGAGCGCCGCCACCGGCTCGGCCCGGGCGATCTTGCCCCGGCTCGCCGTCACCATGGTGATCGGCAGGTTCTTCGACGCGGTGCGCAGCACGGCCTCGACCATCGCGCCGCCAAAGTTCTTCTCTGCCACGACGCGATCAGCGCCCCACTTCTGGAACGTGTCGACGACGCGGCGCGCCCAGCCATCGGGCGACAGATTGCAGCTCGCGTCCTCGAGGACGTAGAACCGCTCGTCGCGCCCAGCGCCAGCGACGACGATGCCGACGTCGTCGCCCTGCCCGCCGCCCGAGGTGCCGGACGGGTCGACTGCCACCACGATACGGCGCAGTTCCGACGGCGCGGCGCGCAGCCGGTGGGAATCGATCATGCCCGCCGTCCAGAGGGCGCCCTGCACGTCCTCGAGCAGCTCGGCATAGAGCTCCTGCCGGCCAAGCCGGGTGCCCTCGTACCGCTCGCGCAGACGCGCAATCGCGCCAGCGGGCAGGTTGGCCGAATTGTCGAACGTCGAGCCGCGCGTGATCATTGCGCCGGGCGTAGCTATGATGCGCTTGATCAGTGGTTCCGGCCTAGGGGTGGTGGTTACAACGACTTGCGGGTTCTCGCCTAGACGCATGCCGAACATGAGCTGATCCCATGTATCGGGCTCAGGCCATGCCGCGACCTCGTCGCCCCATGCGCGATGATGCTGCGGCCCGCGCAGACGTTCCGGCTCAGAGGCGGAATAGGTGGAGAATCGGCTGCCGTTCCAGAGAACGACCTCGCACATACCGAGGCTGCGGTTGTACGTCTGGACGCAAGCCTTGGGCAGAACGGCGAGCAGGCCGCTCTCGCCCTCGATGCAGGTGTTGCGCGCGTCCAGAGCCGTCGGCGCGACGATCGCGATGCGTGAGCCCGGATTGCTGCAGGCGAACCATGCGACGTCCTCAGCCCCCGTCCGGGTCTTCCCCCAGCCCCGGCCCGCCAGAGCCACCCAGATCGGCCAGTTGCCTTCCGGCGTCAGCTGGTCGGGCCTCGCCCTCGATAACCACTGCGCTCGTGCTGTTGCTGCCGCTCGAAATTGCGGCGGCAGCCCGGTCAAGCGCTCCGGCGATAGCTGCGAAGGCGTCGTCCCGGTCGACATTTACCGAGACCCCGACTGCAAGCGGCTTTTCGCGGAAGGCGTTGCTGAGCTTGCCCAGGTACCAGCGCTCGGCATCGAACGCGAGGCGCCCGGCGATCGGGTCCTTGGCGCTCTTTGCCGCTGCGACGGCCATTTCAGCGCGGAGATGGAAGCCGACCTCGCGCGCTTCATAAAGGCGCTGAGCAAGGTCGGAATCGCTGCGCATCCACTCGTAGACGACGCCGCGCGCGGGCATGCCGTCCTGCTTGCAGATGACCACGAGCGATTTGCCCTCGGCCAGTTGCTCAGCGATCGAATCAATGACCTCAGGGCCGTAGCGGGTCGGAACGGACATGGCTCATGCTCGACTGAAAAAGGGGTGCTGGGCCCGCCCCGGCTCTGGTGGACGGGGCGAACCAGGACGAGCCCAGCGGGGGATTGGCGCTGCCCGGGGGTGGGTGAGCAGGCGCCAAAAGAAAGGTGCGGGACCGGGCAACAAGGAGCGAAAACCCGGCCCCGCGTTGCGCTGGCCAACAACCGGGCTTGAACCACGATACCCGGGCCAGCCAGCCCAATGGAAGAAAGCGGCATCATGCCGCGCGCTCGATCTTGTCGAGCGGCTCGACCATGAAACCCGAACGCTCGATCGCTTCGGCCACCTCAGCCTTGAGGTAGAGCTCGCGCGGCGGCGGCTCCGTGCCAGTCTCATTGTAGATATCGATGAGGTCCGGTCGCACCTGGTCGGGCGAGGCCTTCGCGCTGAGCTGGGTCCAGAACGGGACGCGGTTCGTCGGCTGAATGCGGTAAGGGCGCCACGACGCCCGCTCTGCAGCCTGGGCCCGATCCTCCCGGTCAACGCCCTCGCGGCGAATCTCGCCATAGCTGGCCGCGATCACCTGGTGGATGTTCGCCACCGGCCAGGCGCTGCGCATGCCATCGGAGAAGCTGGGCAGCTTGATCCCCGTCAGCCGCTTGAGTTGGCCGTGCTGGAAGAAATTTCCGGGCAGGCCGCGCGCCACCGCTTCCGCGCTGGCATCGGACATGCGGGCGCCCACCATCGCGGCATCATTGGCCTCAATCTGGGTCAGGAGCTCGACCATGCGCCGCTCGATCGCGGGCCATTCGGTGCGCAGCGCTTCGGCTAGCCGGTCCCGCTCGGCGAGAATGGCGGCCTTGTGTTCCTCGGCGGCCTTCGCTGCCTCTCTGTTGCGCCGCTCGTCAAGGATCTCGCTCAGCCGGTCAACGGCGGCATTGAGGGCCTTCGCGCTCCGGCCATGACGCTCGGCGCGCGCGGCAGCGGCCTCGCGATCCTCTTCGCAGAGGGTGAAGTCGAGGCTATCGGAAACGGCCTTTGCAGCCGCCGCCGAAAGGCTCTCGATCTCGGCCCGGGCCTCGCCGATCAGGTCCTCGATATCGGTCAGCCGGGCGCGGCTGTTCGCCATCGCCGCAGCGATGCGATCGTTCAGGGGCTTGGCCATGGTTCAGACCCCGTAACGGGCGCGGGAAAGGGCGCGGCGGTCGTAGTTCTGGGCGTCGGTGCTGGCCGGTTCGGTCCGGGCATCGGTCGCCAGAGTGGCAAGGCCGCTCCGCCGCTGCGCTCGGCGCGCATGGCATTCTCGAGGCCCTTGCCGCCATCAGTGACCTTGCAGCGGGCGACGAGGAAAGCGTTGGCCGCGTCAAAGACGGGAGCCCGATCGCCCAGGAACGCGAACTTGCGATCATGCGCCGCGCGCATCTGGGCCACCTCGGCTTCGATGCGGGTAAGGACGTCGGCCTGGTTGTCGCGGAAGTACATGGTCCCGCTCGTTGCGGACGCATTGTCCATGAACGCGAGGTCGAAGCCGACGTAATCGCCATCCTTCACCGTGCGGCCTTTCTGCATCCGGAGGCGGCGCTCTTCGTCGGTCACGTGCGGCGAATTGAGGGGGGCAACGAATTCCATATCAGCTCTCCTTTGCCAGCTGCGCCGACGAGCGCGCGGCATGCACGGGCGGACGGCAGGAGGGCTGCCGAGCGGTGAGATAACGGTTCTGGGGGGTGGCCTGCGGATGGCCGAGGTGGCAGTGCTGTTTGATGTACTGCGGCATTTCGCTCGCTCCCTCTAGGTGGGCCCGGGATTGATGGCGGGCGGCCGGAAGGGCTCCGGTTGAGGGTGACTTTGCCGGGCGCGGGGAAATCCGTTACCGCCGTCAAGCGGACTGTCGCGAGCCTCGGCCCTTGATTTCGACCGGGATCAAATGAAGCATGCGGCGACCGTTGCGGATGACGTATTCGGACCGCGCCGCCTTGAGCTCATCCCGCCCGCATTCATCGATCCACCGGGCAATCACCGGCCAGCCAGCGCGGTAGTGTTCCTGAATGCTTTCCCAGCCCAGCTCGATGTAGCGATCGCGGAAGTCGCGGGGACATGGGCGCTGGGGGCGCTTGCGGCCTGGCAGTGCTTCGCGGGGATATCGCAGGGGCTTTGCCATGCGCCGGGTATGTTCCGGGCAGGCTTGCGCCCTTACCGCCGACACTGCGCCCTAGCGATCACGATCAGCCATGGCGCGATGATGCTCCTCGAGCTTCTCCGCCGACCAGCCTTTGACGTGCTTTGCTCGAGCGCGCGACTTGCCCAATCGAACCTTGACGAAATACTCCCGGCGCGCGGCGACCAGCTCGGCCCCGCCGCATTCGTCAATCCATCGCCGGATAACCTCTGAGCGCGCGCCGTAGACGTACTCGCAGGCCCAGCCCTCTTTGATGTACGTTTCGCGGAAGTCCGGCGGACAAGGGCGCCAGGCAGAGGGGCGGTTGGGCCTCTGCAAGTAACGGGGCACCTCGGCCCGACCGCCCCACCATCCGTCTTTTGCTGCCATGGCCGCGAAAGTGCCGTGGCGCCGGTTCGGGATTACCGCCGTCGGGAAGAGACTCGACTCCGCGCCTCAGCGCGGCCAGACTGGGGATAGTCCTGCGATGCACTCCGGTTGATCCCCGGAACAAGCGGAGCGGGGCGCGCCGATGCCACCAACGGCGGGGGAATGCGCGGACAGGCTGCGCCTGCAAACCGATTGGTTAGGCTGATCGGGCCGCCGCTTTCCACGACGAGTGGAGATCACTTCGGCACTGGCAGGAGCGGACCATGGCCGCGAGCGCCAGGGTGATTGCTCGCAACCTGCCTCAACGGTTGCACCAGGACGTTTTCGACAACTCTTTGGGGTTGTTGGCCAACGCCCCGGAGTTTTCAGCAATGAAGCCCCGGAAGACTGTTGCCTGGACGATCGACGTCAAGGTCCACCTTTGCCTCTGGCCGATCGTGGCGCTGATCTCGATGTTCATCCGGTAGCCAGCATGGGGCGGGCGCAAGCCTGCCCCATGTTTGCAGCACTTCAACGTACCAGTGCCTTACCGGTTCGCTTGATCGCCAGATATCGGCTAGAAATACCGCGCTTTTCCGCCACTCCTGCGATAATGGCCCGCTAACTACAAATCAGCGGGTCCTAGGTTCGAGCCCTAGTGCGTCCACCAAACCCTTCATAAACATGATGGAATATCCAGTCACCCCTCATGGGTGGCTTGTCTTCCGGCAACCTAACAGCAATCAGGACGCTCGAATTCCGGCAATCCAATGCCGCCCAAGGTCTGCCGGGTTCCCCCCATATCACCTGAAAGCAGGCCGATTGTCCATCTGTGCTCCCGTGCGGGTACGGCGTGGCCGCGCTACCTCACTTGACCGCGCCTTTTTTCCTGAGCCCCCGCAAACGGCAGCCCTTTGCGTGCAGCCCTAAGACCTCATGCAGAACGGACTGTTGACGGCGGGCCATGTCCGCGCAATCCTGTTGCATTGCCAAGTGCAACTGTTCTGGCAAACGGAGGGGATCAGGGATGCGAAAGACCGCACTGTTTGCGGCGACCATGCTGATGGGCTCGATGCTTGTCGCGGGTTGTGAGCGGGTGGATCAGGCAATGCGCGGCGATACGAAAGTCGCCGAGACAGCCTATCCCGAACGGGTCTACTGGGGCGACACGCATCTCCACACCAGCAATTCTGTCGACGCTTTCGGGTTTGGCAATCGGCTCGATCCGGAAGCCGCGCTGCGCTTTGCCCGGGGCGAGGAAGTGGCATCGACCACCGGAACCAAGGCCAAGCTTGCCCGCCCGCTTGATTTCCTGGTGATTGCCGACCACGCCGAAGGCCTGGGCGCCACCAAGGCCCTTTACGAGGCGCCGCGCCTGCTCATCACCGATCCCACCATGCGCCGCTGGTACGACATGATGCATGAAGGGCCGGAAGGTTCGCAGCGCGCCATGGCGGAAATCCTCGATGCGCGCGGCCGCAATGCCCTCCCCGAAGCCATGCTCAACCAGGCCGATGCGGCCAAGCGCACGAAGTCGGTCTGGAACGATCACATCGACACGGTCGAGCGGTACAACGAGCCGGGCAAGTTTACCGCCTTCCTGGGCTTTGAATACACCCTGATGCAGGGGGGTAACAACCTTCACCGCAATGTCATCTTCCGGGATGGTCCGGACCGGGTGAAAACCGTCACGCCGATCGATCCGACCTACAAGGCGACCCCTGACGAGATCTGGGCCTACATGGAAGCCTACGAGAAGGCGACCGGGGGCAAGGTGCTTGCCATTCCGCACAATTCGAACCTGTCCAATGGCCTGATGTTCGAGCTGACCCAGCCCGGCGGCGGGCCGATGACCGCGGACTATGCCAGGCGCCGCGCGCGGCTGGAACCGGTGGTGGAGGTCACCCAGATCAAGGGCGACAGCGAATCCCATCCCTTCCTTTCCCCCAACGACGAATTTTCGGGCTATGGCACTGCCGGTTGGGAGCTCAACAACCTGATTGGCAACCAGCCCAAGGTCCCGGGCATGTACGCGGGTGAATATGTCCGCGAGGCGCTGAAGCGCGGGCTGCTGATCGAGCAGCGCACCGGAGTGAACCCCTACAAATTCGGCATGATCGGATCGACGGATAGCCATACCTCGCTCGCCACAGCCGATGATAACCAGTTCTTCGGCAAGCACTCCGGCAACGAACCCAAGGCCGAGCGTGCCACCCAGCAGCAGAACCTGGGGACCAATCGCAACCGCTTCGGCTGGCAGTACCTGGCAAGCGGCTATGCCGGGGTCTGGGCCAAAGCCAACACGCGCGGCGCGATTTTCGACGCACTGATGCGCAAGGAGGTCTACGCCACCACCGGTCCGCGCATGACGGTGCGGGTTTTCGGTGGGTGGGATTTCACGGCTGGCGACCTCACGGGTGACTGGGTCAAGGCTGGCTACGCGCGGGGCGTGCCGATGGGCGGCGAACTCAAGGCAGGCGGCAAGGGTGCCCCCAGCTTCATCCTTTCAGCGCTCAAGGACCCGATCGGAGCCAATCTTGACCGCGTCCAGGTGGTCAAGGGCTGGATCGACAGGGCCGGGGTCGCGCGCGAGAAGGTGTTCGACGTCGTGTGGAGCGACATGGACCGGCGCAAGCCCGCGGGTGGCAAGGTGCCGACGGTGGGCGACACGGTCGACGTGATGAAGGCGACCTACGCCAATTCGATCGGTGCGCCCAGCCTTGCCACGGTTTGGCGCGATCCGGAATTCGATCCCTCCGTCCGGGCGTTCTACTACGTCCGCGTGATCGAGATCCCGACGCCGAGCTGGGTCGCCTATGACCGGCTTCGCTTCAACCTGACCCTGCCGCCTGAGATCCCGCTCAAGCAGCAGGAACGTGCCTATACCTCGCCAATCTGGTACACACCCGGCTGACAAGGGATAACGGAAATTTTTTGAGGGGGATACCGATGCGCAAGGCCATGCTGACAGCTGCGCTGCTGATGACGACAACCGCCCTGGTTTCGGGCTGCGACGGCCCGCGCGGCGGTTTCGGCGGCAAGTCGGGAGTCAAGGACACTGCCTATCCGGAACAGGTGTTCTGGGGCGATACCCACCTTCATACCGGCAATTCAGTCGATGCCTTCGGCTTCGGCGCCCGCCTGACACCGGAGGACGCGCTCCGCTTCGCCCGTGGCGAAGAGGTCAAGTCTTCCACCGGGCTTGCGGCCAAGCTTGAGCGCCCGCTCGACTTTCTGGTGATTGCCGACCACGCCGAAGGAATCGGCGCAACCAAGGCGCTTTATGATGCGCCGCGCATGCTGATCAGCGATCCCACCCTGCTCCGCTGGCACGATCTGATGCATGAAGGACCGGCAGGTTCGCTCAAGGCCACTGGCGAGATCCTTCAGGCCCGGGGCCAGAACAAGCTGCCCCCCGGGCTCAACGATCCGGTCAAGGGCGCCGAGCGCACCCGCAAGATCTGGGACGAAAACATCGACACGGTCGAACGCTATAACGAGCCCGGCAAGTTCACCGCCTTCATTGGCTTCGAATACACGCTGATGCAGGGCGGCAACAACCTGCACCGCAATGTGATCTTCCGTGATGGCAAGGACAAGGCCAGCAAGGTCGTCCCCCTCGATCCCAGCAGCGCCGCCTGGCCAGAGCACCTGTGGGATTACATGGAGGCCTACGAGAAGAGCACCGGCGGCAAGGTGCTGGCCATCCCCCACAATTCCAACGTCTCCAACGGGCTGATGTTCATGCTGACCGAGCCGAACGGTGGTCCGATCAGCGCAGCCTATGCCCGCCGCCGCGCTGCGCGCGAACCGGTGGTGGAGATCACCCAGATCAAGGGGGACAGCGAAGCCCATCCCTTCATGTCGCCCAACGACGAGTTCGCCGGTTATGGCACGGTCGGCTGGGACACCAACAACCTGATCTTCAACCAGCCCACCAAGCAGAGCGAACTGCCCGGCAGCTATGTGCGCGAGGCGCTTAAGCGCGGCCTGCTGATCGAGCAGCGCACTGGCGTGAACCCTTACAAGGTCGGCGTGATTGGATCGAGCGACAGCCATACCGGTCTCGCCACGGTTGATGAGAACAATTTCTTCGGCAAGCATTCCGGCGTGGAACCCAGCCCGCAGCGCGCCACGGCCGGTTTCGTTCCCGGCATGAACAGCGGTCGGATGAACTGGCAGGCGCTTGCCAGCGGCTATGCGGCGGTCTGGGCAACGTCCAACAGCCGCGAGGCAATCTTCGACGCGATGATGCGGCGCGAAGTCTATGCCACCACCGGTCCGCGCATGACAGTGCGGGTGTTCGGCGGCTGGGACTTCAAGGCCGACGACCTCAAGGGCGACTGGGTCAAGGCCGGTTATGCGCGCGGCGTGCCGATGGGCGGCAGCCTGAAGCCGGGAGGAGCGGGCGCACCAAGCTTCATCCTCTCGGCGCTCAAGGATCCGGTGGGTGCCAATCTCGACCGGGTGCAGGTCGTCAAGGGCTGGGTCGACAAGGCAGGCGTCAGCCACGAACAGGTCTTCGACGTGGTCTGGAGCGACATGGACAAGCGCAAGGCCGCCGGCGGCAAGGTGCCATCGGTTGGCGATACGGTCGATACGACCCGCGCCACCTATGAGAATTCGATTGGCGCGCCGAGCCTGGCCACGGTCTGGACCGATCCCGCCTTCGATCCGAAGGTCCGCGCGTTCTACTATGTTCGCGTGCTGGAAATTCCGACCCCGACCTGGCTCAATTACGACATGGTCAAGTACAAGCTGAAGTTCGGCCCGGAAATCCCGCTCAAGCAGCAGGAGCGCGCCTATACCTCGGCAATCTGGTATACGCCGACCTGACATGAACCTTGCCCAGCCGGGACGGCAGCTCCTGCGGGAGCCGCTGGTCCATTTCCTCATCGCCGGTGCGGCGGTTTTCTGGCTGCTGTCGGGCCGCGCGCCGGACCTTGGCGAGCGCCGGATCGTGGTCAACGAACAGGTCGTTTCCGGCCTCGTCCAGCGCTGGACCGATACCTTTCGTCGTCCGCCCAGTCAGGACGAGATCGACGGCCTGATCCGCGACTATGTGCAGGACCAGGTCTATTACCGCGAGGCCCTGAGCCTGGGGCTGGACCAGGAGGACGAGGTCGTGGTGCGGCGGATGCGCCGCAAGATGGAATCGCTCGCCGTCGCCGAGGCGGAAAGCGCCGAGCCGGGCGATGCTGTGCTGCAGGCCATGATCGACAAGGACCCGGCGCGTTACTCTGACGATGCCCGCACCAGCTTCGACCAGATCTACCTCGGCGCGGACAATCCCGCCAACCGCGCCGCCGCCGATGCCGCGCTAACCCGCTTGCGCAAGGGAGAACAGGTGGCGGGGGTTGCCGCCCCCCTCCCGTCGCATCAGGACGAGGCTTCGGACGAGGCTATCGCGGGCACCTATGGCGACGAATTCGTGCTGGCTTTGCGCCGCACGCCGCCGGGGCAATGGGCCGGTCCAGTGGCCTCGGGTCTTGGTCTGCATCTCGTCCGGATTGCTGCCCGGACCGCCCCGACAAAGCCCAGCCTAGACAAGGTCCGCCAGCGCGTGACCAACGACTGGCGAGCCGCTGCTATAGCCAGGGCGCGCGACGAATCCTATCGCCGGATTCTGGAAGGCTACGACGTGGTGATCGTGCGGCCAAAATGACCCTGCTGCTGCGCCTGCTGCTTATGCTGGTGGCCTGTTGCGCCGCCCTGCCCGCCCACGCTGACGAACTGCGGCCGGGCTACCTGGAACTGACCCAGAAGGACGCGCAGCACTGGCGCATGGTCTGGAAGGCCCCGGTGCTGGGTGGGTTGGCTACCCGCGCCCGTCCGGCTTTCCCGGAATTCTGCACCCAGTCCCCGCCGGTCGCCCGATTGGAAGGTGCCGCGCTGGTGGCGGAGTCCACCCTCACCTGCAGCCGTGATCTGGCCGGTGCGCAAGTCGGTCTGGCCGGGATGGAGGCAACCTTTACCGACGCGCTGGTGCGGATCGCGCCGCTGGACCGGGCGATGCAGGCCGAGCGCCTGACCCGATCCAACACCATGGTCACCGTGGCCACAGTGCCCGATCGCTGGGAAGTTGCCCGCAGCTATACCGCACTGGGCGTGATCCACATTCTTGAAGGCTACGACCACCTGCTGTTCGTGATTGCACTGGTCCTGCTGATCGGCAGACCGGTTGCCGTAATCAAGGCGGCAACCGCGTTCACCCTAGCCCACTCGATCACGCTGGCGGGAACGACGCTAGGCCTGTTCGGGCTTGCCCAGGCCCCGGTCGAGGCGCTGATCGCCCTCTCCATCGTGTTCCTCGCGGTCGAAATCGTGAAGCAGAAGCCCGGCGAACCGCGCCTCTCAGAGCGGGTGCCGTGGATGATCGCCTTCCTGTTCGGTCTGCTCCACGGTTTCGGCTTCGCGGGCGCCCTGCGCGAGATCGGCCTGCCGGACGGCGATGTGCCGGTGGCGCTGCTGACCTTCAATATCGGTGTCGAACTGGGGCAACTGGTCATCATCGCCGCGTGCCTCACCCTTCTGGCGCTGATACGTCGCCTGAAACCGACCGCGCTGCGTCCCGCCACTCTGGCAGCGACCTATCTGATCGGTATCACCGCCAGCTTCTGGTTCATCGAACGGGTAACTGGCTGACCGTGGCTGCGCCGTCCCGACTCTACGGGCTGGACGCGCTTCGCGGAATCGCCGCGCTGTGCGTAGTGGGGCTGCATGCCCACGCGATCTTCCCGTATTTCCCCGACGTGCTGGGCAAGGGCTACCTTGGCGTCGATTTCTTCCTGATGCTGTCCGGCTACCTGATGGCGCGCATCACCGAGCCACGGCTTGCCGCCGGGCTTACCGCAACAAACTTCCTCAAGGCCCGTTACAAGCGGTTCTGGCCAACCGTCGCGTTTGGCTCGCTGATCGGCATTCCGTTCCTGTGGGTCCGGACCCAGGGCGATCCGCTGTGGTTCGGCGCGGCGCTGGGCGCAAACATGGCGCTCCTGCCCTTCCCCGCCGATCACCTGCTGTTCCCGCTGAACGTGCCGGCATGGACGATCTTCGCCGAGCTCGCCGCCAATGCCGTCCATGTGCTGTGGCTGCGCAGGGTGGGACTGCGCACGCTTGCCATCATCGGGCTGGCGCTCCTTGCGGCGACCTTGTGGAGCGGCATCGCCTATGGCTCGCTCGATTCAGGTGCGCGGCCATCGAACGCAGTCTACGGCTTGCCGCGCGTGTTCTTCGCCTATGTCCTTGGGATGCTGCTGTGGCGGTGCCGGGGTCTGCCGGAGCGTTTGCCGATGCCGGCCTGGCTGGCCCTGCCGGCAATGCCCATCGCCATGCTGCTGGCCTGGGCCATGGGATGGCGCGGCTGGCCGTTTGATCTGATCTTCGTCACCGCGCTCTGCCCCTTGGTCATCGCCGGTGCGCTGCGGATCGCGCGCGATACCGCCCCTGCGCGTTTTTCGGCCGAGTTCTCGTTCCCGCTGTTTGCCGTGCACGTTCCCGTGCTTGAGGCTGTGCGAATGGCCGGATACGGGGTGCTGGTGGGCGTTCCGGCCGCTTTCGCCGTCACGCTCGCCTACCTGTGGTGGACAAACTGGCGCCGCCCGATAAGGCAGGCCGCATCAACCTGAGGAGAACCGCCGTGGACAGCCCCGTGCTCTACGAAGTCGACGCCCAGGGCATTGCCCTGCTGACCATCAACCGCCCCGAACTGCGCAACCCGATCTCTGACAGCGAAGTCGTCGAAGGTGTGCTTCAAGCGCTGGACCGGATCGAGGGTGATCCATCCGTGCGCGTTGCGATCCTGACCGGTGCGGGCAAGGCCTTCTCCTCTGGCGGCAACATCAACGCGATGAAGCCGGGCGGCGGCGGCCTGAACGATGGCCTGCCGGCGCGCACGCGCGGCAACTACAAGCGCGGCATTCAGCGGCTGCCGCTGGCCTTCGCGGCACTGGAAGTACCAGTCATCGCCGCTGTCAACGGCCCGGCGATCGGCGCGGGCCTTGACCTGGCCTGCATGTGCGATCTGCGGATCGCGGGTGAAAGCGCCAAGTTCGCGGAAAGCTTCGTCAAGCTGGGGATCATTCCCGGTGACGGCGGAGCCTGGCTGCTGCAACGCGTGATCGGCTTCTCCAAGGCGGCGGAACTTTCGCTGACCGGCGATACGATCGGTGCTGCCGAAGCCCTCGCCTGCGGCCTCGTCTCGCGCGTGGTTCCAGATGATCAACTGCTCGACGCGGCGCGCGAGCTGGCGGCGAAGATCGCTTCGAACCCGCCCTTCGCGGTGCGGATGACCAAGCGCCTGCTATGGGAAGCCCGCCGCGCGGACCTTGCCACCGTGCTGGAAATGTCAGCCGCGATGCAGGCCGTTTCGCACGCCACACAGGACCATGACGAGGCGGTTAACGCCTTCCTGGAAAAGAGAAATCCTGTCTTCAAGGGGGACTGAACACACCCGATGTGATTCGCGTTGGAGTATCACATTATAATGTGATACTCCCCGAATCATGGATAAAAACATCATTGAGCGGGTTCGTCGGCTGGTTACCGATGGGGGCATGTCGCGGTCGGGGCTGGCGCGGGCAGCGGGGCTGCATGCGAACACGCTGCGCGACTGCACGGACGAGGCCTGGAACCCTACTGCGGAAACTCTGCGCAAGCTCGAGCAGTTCCTGTGGGACAGCGACGAGGAGCCGGTCCTCGTCCCCATCGAGGAGATCATTGACGAGGCCCGCAATGGCCGGATGTTCATCCTGGTCGACGACGAGGACCGCGAGAACGAGGGCGATCTGGTGATCCCCGCACAGATGGCCACGCCCGACGCGGTCAACTTCATGGCCACCCATGGCCGAGGGCTGATCTGCCTGACTCTGACCCGCCAGCGCACCGAACAACTCGGGCTGGAACTGATGAGCCGCAACAACGGCACCCGCCACGAAACCGCCTTCACCGTCTCGATCGAGGCGCGCGAGGGGGTGACCACCGGCATTTCGGCCGGCGACCGCGCCCGCACCGTTGCCGTGGCGATCGATGCCGCCAAGGGCCGCGACGATATCGTCACACCCGGCCACGTCTTTCCGCTGATCGCCCGCGATGGCGGCGTGCTGGTCCGCGCCGGGCATACCGAGGCCTCGGTCGACATCTCCCGCCTCGCCGGCCTCAATCCCTCGGGCGTGATCTGCGAGATCATGAACGAGGACGGGACCATGGCGCGGATGGACGACCTCATCCCCTTCGCCCGCCGCCACGGCCTGAAGATGGGCACGATCCGCGACCTGATCGAATACCGCCGCAAGCACGACCACCTGGTCGAGCGCGTGGCCGAAGTGCCGTTCGTTTCCGACTACGGCGGCGACTGGCGGCTGATTACCTATCGCAACAAGGTCGATGGCGCGAACAGCTTCGTGCTGCAAAAGGGCCAGATCGTCCCGGGTGAGGCGACCCTGGCGCGGGTCCACACGATCTCGATCCTCGATGACATGCTGGGCCAGCCTGGCCCGCGCAAGCGCACGCTCCAGCGCGCCATGGCCGAGATCGGGCGCGAGGGCAGCGGGCTGATCGTCCTGCTGATCAACCCGACCGAGGCTGGCAGCAACGCGGGCAGTTCCACGGCCCCCGACATGGACCTGCGCTCCTATGGCATCGGCGCTCAGATCCTGGCGGACCTTGGCGTCCACGCGATGATCCTGCTGACCAATTCGCATCGCAACGTCGTCGCCATCGAAGGCTACGGCATCAACATCCTCGGCGAACGCGCCATTCCTGCGGAGTAAGCCCACATGGCCCGTTTCCTTATCGTCGAAGCCCGGTTCTATGACCACCTCAACGACATGCTGGTCGAAGGCGCGCGCGCGGCGCTGAAAGCCGCCGGACACCAGGTGGACGTCATCACCGTCCCCGGCGCGCTCGAAATCCCTGGCGCCATCGCCCTGGCCGATCAGGCGCAGCTTTATGATGGCTATGTCGGCATCGGCGTGGTGATCCGGGGCGAAACCTATCATTTCGAGATCGTCGCTGGCGAAAGCGCGCGCGGGATCATGGCGCTGACCATGGATGGCATCGCCATCGGCAACGGCATCCTGACAGTCGAAAACGAGGCTCAGGCCCTGGTCCGCGCCGACCCTGGCCAGAAGGACAAGGGCGGCGAAGCGGCCAAGGCGGCCATGGCCCTGCTCGCCCTGCGCGAGAAGTTCGCGTGAGCGGCCATCCGGCCATCGCCGGCCTGCGGCTGGTGCTGGGCGGAAACGTGTTCGGCATGACCGCCGACCGCGACGCCAGCTTCGCCGTGCTCGACACGTTCTACGAGCTTGGCGGGCGGATGATCGACACCGCCGAAGGGTATTCGGCATGGGTTCCCGGCCACAAGGGCGGGGAATCCGAAACGATGATCGGGCTGTGGCTCGATGCCCGGGGCGTGCGCGCGGATATGCGGATCGCCACCAAGACCAACATGTACGGCAAGCCGGGGATGCTGGCGCCCGGCAAGCTGGCCGCGGCCCTCGACGGCTCGCTTGAGCGGCTGCGCACGGATTACGTCGATCTGTTCTATGCCCACCGCGATGATCCGCAGACCCCGCTGGATGAGGTGGCCGAAGGCTTCGACGCACTGGTCAAGGCAGGGAAAATCCGCTCCAGCGGGGCTTCGAACTTCACTGCGGAGCGTCTGGCAGCCTCACTCGATGCCGCCGCGCGGGTCGGCGCGACGCCCTACACCGCACTTCAGAACGAATATAACCTTGTGGCCCGCGATCAGTACGAAGGCGCGGTTCAGGACCTGTGCGTCAAGCGCGGTGTCATCATGCTGCCCTACTACGGACTGGCCTCGGGCTTCCTGACCGGCAAGTACCGCAGCGAGGCCGATCTTGCGGGCCGAGCGCGGGGCGAAAGCGTGCGGCGCTATCTGCAAACCGGTCAGGCCGCGCTGGCCACGCTCGATGCGGTGGCGGCGGAAACCGGGGCAACCCAGGCCCAGGTCGCGCTTGCATGGATCAATGCGAAGCCCGGAATCGGCGCGCCAATTGCCAGCGCGACCAGCGCGGAGCAGGTGCGCGAACTTTGCGGCGCGGCATCACTTGTCCTTCAACCCGAACAGGTTGCCCGGCTAGACGCCGCCCGTTGAGCGCCGTCTGGTGATCGATATTGCCGCCCTGCTGATGGTCGCCTCGGGGGCGATCCATGCGGTGGTCAATGCAGTATTGAAGTCCGGCGGCGACAAGATGTCGGGCCGGGCGCTGATCGATGGATTCAGTGCGCTGATCGTCGTCCCGCTGCTGTTCTTCGTGCCTTTTCCGCGCGAATCCCTGCCCTGGCTGGCGGGATCGATGCTGACCCACCTGTTCTACCTGCTGTGCCTGATCAAGGCCTTCGAGGCGGCGGACATGAGCGCGGTCTACCCGGTGATGCGCGGCAGCGCGCCGGTGATTGCCGCGCTTGTGGCGGTGCTGGCGTTTGGCGAGCCGATCACCTGGCCGGTGGCGGCGGGGGTGTTGCTGGTCAGCCTGGGCACGGTGGCGGTGGCCTGGTGGCATACCCCGGGCAGGCGCGCGCTGGGCTGGGCACTGGCGACCGGGGCGATGACCGCGCTTTATACTGTGATCGACGCGCAAGGGGTGCGCGCCGCGCCTTCTGCGCTGTCCTATTTCGCGTGGTTTTTCTTTACCTTGGGGCTGACCATCTCGGCCCTGTTCGCGGTCTGGCGCGGCCCCCGGTTCGTGCTGGCGGCGCGCTCGCAGTGGAAGCCCGGGCTGTTCGCGGGGGTGCTTTCGCTGGTCACTTACGGGATCGCGCTGCTCGCCTACCGGCTGGGCGACGTGCCGCGCCTTGCGGCGCTGCGCGAGACGTCGATCCTGTTCGGCGTGGCCATCGCGGCGCTCGTCCTGAAGGAGCGGGTCGGCCCGGCGCGACTGGCCGGTGCGGGCCTGATCGCCGTCGGCGCGGCGGTGCTTTTGACCGTGCATTGAACGGCATCAAGCGCCACCAAGCGGCTCACAGCGCCACCGAGCGGTGGAGTTAGGCAGGCAGACCACAGCCGAAAACGGCATCGATTCCGGTTCCCGAACCTTTCCCATACCCAGATACAGGTTGGATTTCGATCACATCGATCACATTGAAATGTGAAATTTGTTGGATTCGCTTCCGTTTTCCAACATTTGGCGCCCCCTCCCAGCGGGTGCGGAAAGACCTTTCCTACAGCGGTTTGCAGATGTTGGAACGCCGCGCCTGATCCGCAACCGCGAACAGCTCCGCCGTGGGTGCAAGCCGCCGGTCGAGGATCACGCCCCTGGCGAACTTCGCCCGGACCACCTGCTCACCGACCGGAACCGCCTGCCCCTCCTTCGCCAGGACAAAGCGGATGCCTTGCGGGTACTGGGCGGTGTCGAACACGGCGATATTGTCAGTCCGGGCGTCGAACACCGAGATCGAGACATAGCCCTGATCCGGCGATGGCGCGGCGCTGACCAGCACCGGCCCGCGTGACAGGTCGTAGACGCAGCTGGCATAGGCCAGATCGGGCGACGGGCGAACCACGCCGCGCGATTTTTCGGTGGTGCGCGGGCCGAACTGGAAGCCGTTCACGATCTTGCCGTCCTGCGACATCTTGGTCAGCGCGACGTGCATGATCAGGCGCGGCGCGGCAACGATCGCGCCAAGGTGCCCGGCGGCGACCGCCAGCACAAAGGCCAGGGCGTACTTGACTGGCGCCTTCATGCCCGGCCTCCGCAATCGAGCCGGCTGATCTTCGGCATCGGGATCGATCCGTAATCGTCCTGGGCCGACTTGTCCGGCTGGTAGATCCGCAGCGTCATGTCAAAGCGTCCGGCGCCCCGGGTGCTGACCCACGGCTGCCCGGCTTCGGGGCGGGTTGCGGCAAGCGCCGTCCAGTTGCCCGCCGCGTCGGGCTTCACCTCGGTCGCATCGAATGAAAGCGCGTCGTCGCTGTTGATCGGCAGGTAATTGTCGGCGGCATAGACCGTAACCGACCACCATTTACCCGGGATCGGCCCGCCACTGACGCGATAGCGGCATTCCTCGCGCAGCGGCTGGCCTTCGCTGTCGGCGCGCGCGGTGAAATAGATTGCCTGGCTGCGTTGCAGCGCCAGTAGTCCCGCGAAGGCGACCCGGGCGCGCAGCCACGGATCGGCATCGGGCGATCCGGTCACCCGGCTGCCCGACCAGCCGTCGAAATCCTCGCCCCCCATGCCGCTGGCGCGGGTAGCCCAGACCGCCGAACCGGCGCCCAGCGCCAGCCCCGCGACAATCGTCAGCGCCAGTTTCCAGCGCGAGGTGCCCGGCTTAGCCAAGATCGAGGAACTCCTTCAGGCCATAGGGCTTGTAAGGCCCGAAAATCAGCTGTTCGAATACGCCGATGCCCTCGCCGTGCTTGTCGCTGACCACCCGGCAGGGCATCTGGACGTGGAAATTGTCCATCGATCCCGGGTTGCACTGGGCCAGCCCGAAATCCTCGCGCTCCACCTCCAGCGGGCCGTGGTGCAGGCCGTGGCCCCACTTGGGCGAGGTATAGCCGATCCCGCGCATCTGGAAGCGACCCAGCACTTCAAAGCGCAGCGTTTCAGGGCCGTCCGGCCCCTCGACCACCAGCGTCCCCGTCTCCGGCCAGCGGGTGCCGGGGGCGAGCGGCGATTCCATCTCGCCCTCGGTGTCGATCAGTTCTGCCGCCGTGGCGCCATCGGGAGCCACCACTGCGCGGGTGTTCCACTGGTTACCCTTGGCGTCAGCGTTGACGTGGAAGAACACGCTGCGATCCCCAAAGTTGATCGGGGTCCACTGCCAGAAGAAGCCGGGAACCACGCCGGTGCCATGCGGCTGCTGGTCGCTCGCGCCGACCGGGCGCACGCCCCAGCTGCGGTCGCGGGTGCCCGCCGTGCCGGGCTTCACCTCTTCGCGCACGCCGTCAACCTCGATCCAGCCGGTGTAGTGGCCGTTCTGGGTCATCCGGGTGTAGTCCATGAAGGTGCGCGGGCCGATGCGGTGGATGAAGCGCGGCTCCTCTATCGGAAAGGCGCGGCCGGTGAAGGTCAGGTCGGCCTTCAGCCCCTCGCCATCGACGGTCACCCGCAGCTTGTTCAGCGGCTCCAGGATCTCGATCCGGATCGGGCCAACCTGAAGATCGAGCCGCTCCATCCCCAGCTCCTTCGAGGCGTGGAGATTGTATTGCACCCCGTCGCGGATGGTCGAAAAGTGCGCGTCGGCGACGTTGAGATGCGGATAGATCCCAAACGCCGCCGCGAAAAAGCCGGAGCCATCCGGGGCATAGCCGTTGAAGAAATAGCGGTCATAGAAATTGCGGTCAGTCCCGGCATAGGCCACCGGTTCCGGGGTCTGGTGCAGCGGGAAATCGTCGCCCTTGGTAAGGACCATCGCCGTTATCCTTTCAGTTTGTCGAGACTGCCGTGGTGCAGCGCGAGGGCGCAGCCGCCGCGAGCCATCGACAGGAAGTTCGCGTCCCCGCGTTCCGTGCGTTCCACGAAGGCCGCGCTGAATACCGCGGTGGAAACCCCGTGAAGCGCGCCGATCACGTAATCGTCCCAGATCGCGTCGCGGCTTAGCGGCACGCCCCGGCGGGTCATTTCGGCGCAATAGAGATCGAGCAGTTCGCCCTCGTGCGCGCGGCGCAGTTCGTCGCCGATCCCCGTGCCCAGGAAATAGCCCACGTCCATCAGGCCCGAACCGGTGCCGACCGTCTGCCAGTCAAGCACGGCGATGTCCTCGGCCCCGCCGTGGATGTCGAACAGCATGTTGTCGAGCCGGAAGTCGCCGTGGATCAGGCACTTGGTGCCCGGATCGCGCCCGTACCACAGCTCGCGCATGTCGTTGAGGTCTTCGCAGAGCTGCATGAATTCCGGCTCCAGCGTGTCCTTGTAACGCTCGCGGAAGATCGCCTGGGCGTTGCCGTAGAGCCCGCGGATATGGTCCACCACAGCCTCGGGCAGTTGCAGCCAGTCCAGCCCGGTGATCGCCGGATTGTCCCAGCTGGGCGCGTGGAGCGCGGCGGCCTGGATCATCCCGGCGCGGGCATCGGCGGCGCTGCAACTGGCCAGCTGGTTGCCGCCGCGCGCCGGGGCCAGGTCTTCGAAGATCAGCAGGAATTCAACGCCATTGTCCGCCACTTCGGCCACGTGCGGCACCGGCACGCGAATATCCACGTGCTGGCGCAGGTCGCGGTAGAAGCCCACTTCCTTGGCATAGAGCCCCAGCGTGGCGGCGGTGGTGCGGCTGGTTTCATCAGCGGCGGGAAACTTGCCCGCAACGGTGGCGGGGCCCGCGCCGGGACGGTCATAGGTCAGAGTGATACGGGCGCTGTCCCCCACCTGCCCGGTACCGATCGGCACCCAGCTGAGCGCGGTGACTTCGGCATCGCCGATCACGCCGGCCTGCCGCAACCGCTCGCCCAGCCACGCCGGGTCGATCGCATCGGGATGCGATGGAAAGTCTGCCATGCCGTTTCTCGTCCTCTCTCTTTAAGCAAACGGTTAAAGCGCAAGCGGGCCGCTGGCAATCGGCCAGCGGTGAAATTTCGCGTGGCCGGGGTTCCGATCGTTTGTGTTACAGTGTGGCCAGCGCGCCACAGCAATGACAGCGCGGGTTCAGGCAGGCGGGAGCAGCTTTCCCGCCATCACAGACGCTATGGGGAGAGAAACCATGCTGCGATCGATCCTGATGACCGGGGCCCTGGCCCTGACCGCCACCACAGCCGCCACCGCGAACGCGGCAAGCGTGGATTACTTCCTGAAGATCGACGGTATCGACGGCGAGGCCCGGGCCGAAGGCTGGTCCTTCGGGGCCTGCAACGCTGGCTGCATGGCCAGCAGCACCAAACGCGATGGCGCCGCCCCGCCGCAGCGCCTGACCGGGCCGCTCCAGGCCAGCCAGAACAGCCAGAGCCTGCGGGAATCACCCACTCGCGCCTCGCACGTCCATGGCTCTGCCACCGATCCCGCGACCGAGACCGCTAGTCGCGGCCGCGGCGGCAAGGGCAGGGCCTCGATGTCGGACCTCAGCGTCACGCGGGAAGCTTCGGCCAGTGCGGGCGGAGTCAATGTCGCAGCCGGTGATGTCGACGGCGATGGCCGGGCCGACCTTGTCTATGCGGCCCAGCTGGACGGCATCGAGGGACTGACTCTGCGCTTCGACAAGGAATCCCCGGTGCTGGCGAAGGTTTGCTCGGGAAAGCACATCGCCAAGGCCGTGCTGCGCGCCGGAGCGGACGAGTTTGAGCTGACCGGCGCCAGCGCCGCCTGCGATTCAGGCGCGCGGAGCAGTGCTCTGGCAAGTTCGATGCCCAACCGGATCAGCATGAACATGAGCGTTCCCCGCCAGACCCAGGGCGCCAGTTTTGGCGAGCGCTGCGCGCCGGGCACCTGTGCGGCGGACGCCACCGTGTTCGTTACCCTGACCGGCGGGCAGATGAAGCACACCCGCACCGGTCATGTCACGCTGATGAAGTAAAGCCGCGAGGGGGCCGGCCAGGCGCCGCCCCCTCCACCCGCTTCAGCCCGCCAGCCGCCCGAAGGCCCCGGCCCCGGCATAGACCGCCGCGTCGCCCAGTTCTTCCTCGATGCGGATCAGCTGGTTGTACTTGGCCAGCCGGTCAGACCGGGCAAGGCTGCCGGTCTTGATCTGGCCGCAGTTGGTGGCCACCGCCAGGTCGGCGATGGTCGCATCCTCGGTCTCGCCCGAACGGTGCGACATCACGGCGGTATAGCCATTGCGCTGGGCGATCGAGACGGCTTCCAGCGTTTCGGTCAGCGAGCCGATCTGGTTGACCTTGACCAGCAGCGAATTGGCCAGGCCCTTGCCGATGCCCATGGTCAGACGCTTGGGATTGGTGACGAACAGGTCGTCGCCAACCAGCTGGACCTTGCCGCCGATCTTGTCGGTCAGCGCCTTCCAGCCCTCGAAATCGTCTTCGCCCATGCCGTCCTCGATCGAGACGATCGGATAGTCGGCGCACAGCGCGGCAAGGTAATCGGCCATTTCGACCGGCGAGAGGGACAGCCCCTCGCCGCTGATCTCGTACTTGCCGGCCTTGAAGAATTCGGTCGCGGCGCAGTCCAGCGCCAGCTTGATGTCGGTCCCGGCCTTGAAGCCCGCCTTCTCGATCGAGGCCATCACGAAGTCGAGCGCGGCGCGGGTGCTGGCGAGGTTGGGAGCAAAGCCGCCCTCATCGCCCACCGCCGTCGCCAGACCCTTTTCATGCAGGCCTTTCTTCAGGGTGTGGAATACTTCCGCGCCCCAGCGCACGGCTTCGGCCAGGCTCGGCGCGCCGACCGGCATGATCATGAATTCCTGGAAGTCGATCGGGTTGTCGGCGTGTTCGCCGCCGTTGATGATGTTCATCATCGGCACGGGCAGGACGTGCGCCGAAACCCCGCCGACATAGGCATAGAGCGGCAGGCCGCGCGCGTTGGCAGCAGCCTTGGCCACGGCCAGCGAGGTGCCCAGGATCGCGTTGGCGCCAAGGCGGCTCTTGTTCTCGGTCCCGTCAAGGCCGATCATCGCCAGGTCGATGTCGCGCTGGTCCTCGGCATCGAAGCCCAGCAGCGCGTCGCTGATCTCGCCGTTGACGGCCTTGACCGCGTTCAGCACGCCCTTGCCGAGATAACGGCTCTTGTCGCCATCGCGCAGTTCCACCGCCTCGTGCGCGCCGGTCGACGCGCCCGAGGGCACGGCGGCGCGGCCGAAGCTGCCGTCTTCCAGCAGAACGTCGACCTCGACGGTCGGATTGCCGCGGCTGTCAAGAATTTCGCGGGCGTGGATGTCAATGATCGCGGTCATGGCGGGTTCATCTCCTGCGGGCCAGTTGCGGGCTCCTTAGCAGCAGAGCCTTCACAGGCAAGTTGCAATGCAGCATATAGGGAACTTGTATCGGGACGCGGCGTTACCACATTGGTCAGGCCCACTTCCCGGCGCAGAGAAAGGTCTATTCCGATGGCTACCGACACCACTCCCACCGCGAAGACCCCGAAGAAGGCTACCACCGCGAAAAAGCCCGCCAAGGCTGCGGCTCCCGCCGATGCCAAGGCCAAGTTTTCCAAGGCGATCGAGGAAGCCCGCGCGGGCGCCCAGGCCCTGACCCAGGAAGCCCAGGCCAAGGCCGGCGCCTACAAGGAACAGCTGGCCGCGCGCAGTGGCGACTGGGCCGCCGATGCCAAGGATCTGGCCGGTCAGGCCAAGGATCGCGCCAGCGAGCTGGCCAACGAAGGCAAGGCCAAGACCAGCGACGCGCTGTCCAGCCTTGGCAAGATCGTGGCCGACAACGCCGGAACCATCGATGAAAAGCTGGGCGCCCGCTATGGCGACTATGCCCGCACCGCCGCCCGCTCGATGCAGGAAACCGCCGCGAAGATCGAGGCCAAGGATCTGAACGAACTGGGCGAGGACGCCAAGGAATTCGTCCGCAAGAGCCCCGGCGTGGCCATCGGCCTGGCCGCGGTTGCCGGGTTCCTGGTCGCGCGGCTGCTCAAGGGCGGATCGAACGACTGACCCTGCGGCGCGGCGAGCACCGGTCGATGAACGATGAGGCCCCTCCCCCGCTGATCACGGATTCCGCCAGCGATGCGGTGCAACGCTCGCTGGTGGAAGACGCCAAGCGGCTCGTCGATGACGGGCGCACCATGCTCGAGGCCGAGCTTGCCTATCACAAGGCCCGCGCGGCTGTTGCCGGAGAGGCCGCGCGCGGCGTTGCCGGATGGGGGACTCTGGCGCTGGCGCTGGCGTTCTTCGCGCTGATGGCGCTGGTCGTCGGCGTGCTGCTGGGGATTGCCCAGTTGCTCGGCTATTGGGCGGCAACGGCCATCGTGGTGGCCGGGCTGCTGGTGATGGCCGCCCTTGCCGGAATGCAGGCGGCAAAGCGCTGGAAACGCGCCTCGGCCCAGATTGCCGAGCCGAAAGCCCCTGCAGAAGCGGAGGCGCGGGCATGACCGCCGGGATGACCAGGGCCGAAACCCAGCTTGCCGCCGACCGCGCCAACCGCCAGGCGGCCCGCGCCCTGTTCGACAGCCGGCTCGCGCAGGTGAAGGCCGACCTTGCCGCGCGCAGCGTGGGCGGACGGATCGCCGACAAGGCGCTGGACGAAACCCGCACCGCGCTGGGCGAAGCCGCCGCCATCGCCCGCGAAAGCAAGGGCCTGATCGCCGCCACGGTCGGCGCGCTGCTGCTCTGGGCGTTTCGTGGCCCGCTGCTCGATGCGCTGCTTGGACTGATCGGCGGCGGGGACGAGGAAAGTGGGGGGCACGAGCCCGGGCCGGACAGCCGGGCAGATCAGGATCAGCCGTAACCGGCC
Source organism: Novosphingobium sp. (assembly GCA_016719755.1). Classification (GTDB taxonomy): domain Bacteria; phylum Pseudomonadota; class Alphaproteobacteria; order Sphingomonadales; family Sphingomonadaceae; genus Novosphingobium. The sequence goes on from JADJYM010000015.1 coordinate 628,546, forward strand.
CAGGAGAATTGCCGATGACCGATGCCAAGACCCGTTCCGACCGCATCCGCGACAAGATCGACGCCTCTGGCGAGACCCTGCGTGCGCCGGGCCAGCCCAACCTGCCCGATGCCTATCCGCCCGAAAGCTACCGCTCGCTGGCGGGCGAATACCCCTGGCTGGCAATCGCCGCCGGTGCCGGTGCCGGACTGCTGCTGGGCGCGATGCTGCCGCGCAGCTTTGGCGGCAAGCTGGGACGCCGCGCGCTGGCAGTCGCCACGGTGGCGGGCGAGCTTGGCCTGGCGCTGAGCAGACAGGCGCGTGACGCCGCGAGCGAAGCTGCCAGCGAAGGGCTGGACTACGCCGATGAAAAGACCGCGCCGATCCGGGCGCGCGCCAGCCGCATGGCGGGCAGCGCGGGCGATCAGGCGCGCGACGCGGGCGTGGCGATCATCGAGCTTGCCTCACGCGTGGCCAAGCTGCGGCGGTGATTCCCCACTTGCGTGAAATGCACGTCACGCTAAAGGGCGGGCGTCCAACTCCCTCCCCAGGATAGCCGATGAGCCAGAAACTTCACCTCGTCATGGGCGGCCGCGTCCGCGATCCCCAGACCCTCGAATTCACCGATCTGGAAAAGCTCGACCTCGTCGGGGTGTTCCCCGACTATGCCGCGGCCGAGGAAGCCTGGCGCGCCAATGCCCAGCGCACGGTAGACGATGCGGAAATGCGCTACGTGATTGTCCACCTGCATCGCCTGCTCCAACCGGATATGCTGGACGGCTGAGCGGGCCTGGGCTCCTGCCACTTTGGCAAGGCTGGTTCGTGTCGGGCGCGCCGCCCAGCGGTCCGAGCGGCACAGGTCCCGCCCCGGATGGGTGAAGCGCGCGGCAGGCCTCCCTCCCAGGGAAGAGGCCCCGCACCCGGTCAGATGAACTCGATCTTCTCGACCACGTAGAAGCGGTCGCCCGCAGGGACTGAGACCTCGATCTCCTCTTCCACGCGGCGGCCGATCAGGGCGCGCCCCAGCGGGGAGTTGTAGCTGATGCGGCCCACCTTGGCGTCCGCTTCATACGGCCCGACGATCTGATAGCGCACCGGCTTGTCATCGTCGTCCAGCAGGGTCACGGTCGCACCGAAGATGATCTTGTCACCCGACAGCGTGGTCGGATCGACGATCTGGGCGCGGCTGACCTTGTCTTCCAGGTCCGCGATCGACATTTCGACCTGACCCTGGCGTTCCTTGGCGGCGTGGTATTCCGCGTTCTCGGACAGGTCGCCGTGGGCGCGCGCTTCCTCGATCGCATCGACGATCCGGGGCCGCTCCTCGCGCAGCGCCTTCAGCTCGGCGATCAGCTTTTCATAGCCTTCCGCCAGCATCGGCAGCTTTTCGACACTCGCCATCACTTCCTATCCTTCTGTCGCCCCGCCCGGAGACTAACGGCCCGTCCCGCCCCGAAAAGGGTACAGGCGCCGCGTATCTCGCTGTGGGGAGGCACGAAAATCAGAGACTATAATAGTCCTGCAACGAGCGCACTTCAAGCTGGCTGGAACGCAGCGCCGCAATCGCTTCCGCCGCAGCCACTGAAGCGGCCGCCGTGGTGAAATACGGAACCTTGTTGGTCAGCGCCGAACCACGGATCGATTGCGAATCCTTGTGGCTCTGCCAGCCTTCGGTGGTGTTGAAGATCAGCGCGATCTCGCCGTCGATGATCCGGTCGACGATATGGCGCTGGCCTTCGGCCACCTTGTTGACCCGCTCCACCGGCAGCCCGGCATCGGCGAGGTAGCGCTGGGTGCCGCCCGTGGCGATGATCGAAAAGCCCAGCGAAACCAGCTGGCGCACGGCAGGCAGGATCACCGGCTTGTCGCTTTCCTTGACCGAGACGAAAGCGATCCCGCCCTGCGGCAGCACCAGCCCCGCGCCCAGCTGGGCCTTGGCGAAGGCCATCGGGAAGGCATCGTCGATCCCCATCACTTCGCCGGTCGATTTCATTTCCGGCGAAAGCACCGGATCGACCCCGGGGAAGCGGGCGAACGGGAACACGGCTTCCTTGACCGCCATGTAGGGCAGGTCGCGCTTGAACGGCGGGAAGTTGTCGAGCGGTTCGCCCGCCATCACCCGCGCCGCGATCTTGGCGACCGGCTGGCCGATCGCCTTGGCGACGAACGGCACGGTGCGGCTGGCGCGCGGGTTCACCTCGATCAGGTAGACCTCGCCGTCCTTCACCGCGAACTGCACGTTCATCAGCCCCTTGACGCCCAGCGCGAGGGCCAGCGCCTCGGCCTGGCGCTCCATTTCGGCGATGATTTCGCCCGGAAGGCTGTAGGGCGGCAGGGTGCAGGCGCTGTCGCCCGAATGGATCCCGGCTTCCTCGATGTGCTGCATCACGCCGGCGACGACCACGCGCTTGCCATCGCACAGCGCGTCGACATCGCATTCCACAGCATCGCGCAGGTACTGGTCGATCAGCACCGGGGAATCCCCAGATACCTGCACCGCCGTGGCGATATAGTCATCGAGCTGCGCTTCGCTGTCGACGATTTCCATCGCCCGGCCGCCCAGCACATAGCTGGGCCGCATCAGCACGGGATAGCCGATCCGGTTGGCCACCGCGACCGCCTCGTCGCGGCTGCGGGCGATGCCGTTGAGCGGCTGCTTGAGCTTCAGCTTGTTGACCAGCGCGGCAAACCGCTCGCGGTCTTCGGCCAGGTCGATCGCGTCGGGCGAAGTGCCGAGAATCGGGATGCCCGCATCCTCCAGCGCCTGCGCCAGCTTGAGCGGGGTCTGCCCGCCGAACTGGACGATCACGCCGACCAGTTCGCCGTTCGACTGTTCGACGCGCAGGATTTCCAGCACGTCCTCACCGGTCAGCGGCTCGAAATAGAGGCGGTCGGAGGTGTCATAGTCGGTGCTGACCGTTTCCGGGTTGCAGTTGACCATGATCGTTTCATAGCCGGTCTCTTCCAGCGCGAAGCAGGCGTGGCAGCAGCAATAGTCGAACTCGATGCCCTGCCCGATGCGGTTGGGACCGCCGCCCAGAATCACGATCTTGCGCCGGTCGCTGGGCCAGGCCTCGTTCTCCGGCTCGCCAAAGCAGGGCGCCTCATAGGTCGAGTACATATAGGGCGTCACCGCCTCGAACTCGGCGGCGCAGCTGTCGATCCGCTTGAACACCGGGTGGACGCCCAGCTTGTGGCGCAGCGCGCGCACCTCGTCCTCGCTGGTCGCGCCCGCCATGGCGCGCAGCGCATCATGCAGCAGGCCCGAACGCCGCGCCGAGGTTTCGCCCAGCCCGCCGGCCACGTGAATACCGCGCACGGCCAGCACCGCCAGGCGCTTGTCGGAAAAGCCCATCGCCTTCAGGCGGCGCAGCCCCGCCGCGTCGGTCGGCAGGCCGTTTTCCATGATCGCGGTCTCTTCCTCCACGATCTCGTAGATGTGGCGCAGGAACCAGGGATCATAATGGGTGATCGCCTGCACGTCCTCGACCGTAAAGCCCTCGCGGAAGGCTTGCGCCACGATCAGCAGCCGGTCGGGCGTCTGGCGCGACAGCGCGGCGGTGATCGCATCGCGGCCCGCGCCTTCCAGGTTCATCACCCGGTTGAAGCCGTCCAGCCCGGTTTCCAGACCGCGCAGCGCCTTCTGCATCGATTCCTTGAAGTTGCGGCCAATCGCCATCACCTCGCCCACCGATTTCATCGCGGTGGACAGCAGCGGCTCGGCGCCCTTGAACTTTTCAAAGGCGAAGCGCGGGATCTTGGTGACCACGTAGTCGATGGTCGGTTCAAAGCTGGCAGGCGTTGCCCCGGTGATCTCGTTGGTGATCTCGTCGAGCGTGTAGCCCACCGCCAGCTTGGCGGCGACGCGCGCGATCGGAAAGCCGGTGGCCTTGGAAGCCAGCGCGGACGAGCGCGACACGCGCGGGTTCATCTCGATCACGATCAGGCGACCGTCCGCCGGGTTCACCGCGAACTGCACGTTCGATCCGCCGGTTTCCACCCCGATCTCGCGCAGCACCGCAATGCTGGCGTTGCGCATGATCTGGTATTCCTTGTCGGTCAGCGTCAGCGCCGGAGCGACCGTGATCGAATCGCCGGTGTGGACGCCCATCGGATCGACATTCTCGATCGAACAGATGATGATGCAGTTGTCGTTCCGATCCCGGACGACTTCCATCTCGTACTCTTTCCAGCCCAGCAGCGATTCCTCGATCAGGACCTCTGTGGTGGGGCTGGCATCCAGACCGGTGCGGACGATGTGTTCGAACTCGGCCTTGTTGTAGGCCACGCCGCCGCCGGTGCCGCCCAGGGTGAAGCTGGGGCGGATGATCGAGGGCAGGCCGGTGCGTTCCAGCACGGCGAAGGCTTCCTCCACCGTGTGGGCCACACCCGAACGCGCGGATTCGAGGCCGATCTTGTCCATCGCCTCGCGGAAGCGCTGGCGGTCTTCCGCCTTGTCGATCGCGTCGGCATCGGCGCCGATCATCTTGACGCCGTACTTCTCCAGCGTGCCATCGTTGAACAGCGCCAGCGCGGTGTTCAGCGCGGTCTGCCCGCCCATGGTTGGCAGGACGGCGTCAGGCCGTTCCTTCTCGATGATCCGGGCGACGACCGCGGGCGTGATCGGCTCGACATAGGTCGCGTCGGCCATGTCCGGATCGGTCATGATCGTGGCGGGGTTGGAGTTGACGAGGACCACGCGGTAGCCCTCCTCCTTCAGCGCCTTGATCGCCTGCGTTCCGGAATAGTCGAACTCGCAGGCCTGGCCGATGACGATCGGCCCGGCGCCGATGACGAGGATCGAGGAGATGTCAGTGCGTTTGGGCATTAGCGGGGCTTCAGGCCCTCCGGGGGCGGGGTGGGAAGGGTCCGAACATGGTTGGCAAGCGCCTCCGGTGTGGCGCGAAAGCTGCGCCAACCCGACGGACGCCGAGAAACGGCTGTGGTCGCACTTGCGCGGCGGTCAGCTTGGCGAGCGGTTTACCCGCCAGCATCCTATCGGCAGCTTCGTGGTCGACTTTGCCTGTCGCTCCGCGCGCCTTGCCATCGAGCTCGATGGAGGACAGCACTCCGGCAACAGCGACGATGATGCCAGGACGCGGCAGATCGAAGCGCGCGGCTATCGCGTGATCCGTTTCTGGAACAATGACGTCCTGCAGAACACCGACGGCGTTCTGATCGTGATTCGGCAGGAACTCGACCTTGCCCGGAACCGGACCGAAGGCCCCCGGGGAGGGTGGGGACCGGCGGGCGGACGCGAGGCTGCCCCAACCTCCCCGCCGGGGAGGGGCTTTCGCAATCTGATGGGAGATGCTCAACCCAACATCCCCACAAACCGCTCGAACAGATAAAAACTGTCCTGCGGCCCCGGGCTGGCCTCGGGGTGGTACTGCACCCCGAAGGCCTGCTTGCCCTTGACCGCGATGCCGCAGTTGCTGCCGTCGAACAGCGACACGTGGGTTTCCTCGACGCTGTCCGGCAGGGCGGTGTTGTCCACCGCGAAGCCGTGGTTCATGCTGGTGATTTCGACCACGCCGTCTTCCAGCCGCTTGACCGGATGGTTCGCGCCGCGGTGGCCCTGGTGCATCTTGGTGGTCTTGGCCCCTGCGGCGAGCGCCAGCATCTGGTGGCCAAGGCAGATGCCGAACACCGGAATGTCGCGCTCCAGCAGGGCCTGGATCACCGGCACGGCATAGGAACCGGTGGCGGCCGGATCGCCCGGGCCGTTGGAGAGGAACACCCCGTCCGGGGCCAGCGCCAGCACCCCGTCCAGCGGGGTGGTGCCGGGCACCACCGTCACCTGCGCCCCGGCCTTCACCAGACTGCGGAAGATGTTGTCCTTCGCGCCGAAATCCATCGCCACCACGTGCGGACGCGGGCTGTGGGGCGAGCGGGCATAGCCCTTGCCCAGCGTCCACACGCCGCCTTCCCATTCCTCAACCTCGCGGCGGGTGACCACGCGGGCAAGGTCCATGCCTTCCAGCCCGGGCCATTCCTGGGCCTTCTTCAGCAGCGCGGGCAGATCGAACCGGCCGTCCGCCGCGTGGGCGATCACCGCGTTGGGCGCGCCCGACAGGCGGATGCGGCGAGTCAGCGCGCGGGTGTCGATCCCGGCCAGGCCGATCTTGCCCTTCTTCGCCAGCCAGGGGCCGAATTCGCCCTGGGCGCGGAAGCTGGAGGGCGCGGTCACATCCTCGCGCACCACGCAGCCGACGGCGCCGTCGACGTGGCTTTCAAGGTCTTCCTCGTTCACGCCGACGTTGCCGATGTGCGGGAACGTGAAAGTGACGATCTGCGCGGCGTAGGAGGGATCGGTCATCACCTCCTGGTATCCGGTCATCGCGGTGTTGAAGCACACTTCGCCCACCGCGCTGCCTTCCGCGCCGAAGCCCCGGCCCCACAGGACGGTGCCATCGGCGAGCACAAGGACTCCGGTTGCGCCGTGGGGTTGCGGCGCAAGCAAAGAGGCGGCGTCAGCCATGAAGGGGCGCTCCGTTGAACAGTTTTCCAGCAATGTCGCTAAGGCACCGCCGCTAGACCCCTCCCCCCCAAGCGTCAACCTATGAAAACCGGAATCTTTGGGTTAGGGCGCGGCTTTCCCCAATCGAACGTCCATTTACCCAGGAAAGTCACCGATCATGCTCCGCGATACGATCAAGGCCGCGCAGGTTTCCGCCATGAAGGCCGGCGACAAGCCGCGCCTCAGCGCTGTCCGCCTCATCCTTGCCAAGCTCAAGGACAAGGACATCGAACTGCGCACCGCAAGCGCAGTGCCGGACGACGATGTGGTGGTGGTCGACGTGCTGCAGAAGATGGCCAAGCAGCGCCGCGAATCGATCACGCTCTATGAACAGGGCGGCCGCCAGGAACTGGCCGAGGTGGAAAAGGCCGAACTCGCCGTGATCGAGGAATTCCTCCCCCAGCAGATGGGCGAGGACGAGGTTAAGGCCGCGATTGCCGCGATCATCGCCGAAACCGGCGCTGCGGGCATGAAGGACATGGGCAAGGTGGTCGCCGCGCTCAAGGCGAAGCATGGCAGCCAGCTCGACATGGGCAAGGCGAGCGGACTGGTGAAGGCGGCTTTGGGCTGAGAGGCTGGGCTGCGAGTGTCTCGACTTCGCTCGACACGCACGGTGGTGGGGGTTAAATCCTCAGTATCTTCCGTCCGCGCTGAGCGGAGGGCGTAGCCCGTAGCCGAGACACCACAAACCCCATGGCTTTAACCCCCCAATGGCTGGACGAACTGCGCGCGCGGATCTCGCTGTCTGCCGTGATCGGGCGGACCACGCGGCTGACCAAGGCGGGGCATGAGTTCAAGGCCTGCTGCCCGTTCCACAACGAAAAGTCGCCCAGCTTCACCGTCAACGATGCCAAGGGGTTCTACCACTGCTTCGGCTGCGGCGCGCATGGCGACGTGATCCGCTGGATGACCGACCAGCGCGGCCTTTCATTCATGGACGCAGTGAAGGAGCTGGCGTCCGAGGCGGGGCTGGAGGTTCCCGCCCCCGATCCGCGCAGCGCAGAGCGCGCCCAGCAGCAGGCCGGGCTTCACGATGTGATGGCCGCCGCGCAGGCCTGGTTCATGCAGCGTCTCGCCTCGGACGAAGGGGCCAAGGCGCGGGCCTATCTGGCGACGCGCGGGTTCGATGCGCATACCTTGCAACGCTTCGGCTTTGGCTATGCGCCAGAAGGGCGGCAGGCGCTGAAGGAGGCGCTGAAGCAGTTTCCCGAGGCCATGCTGATCGAGGCGGGCCTGCGCATCGCGGTCGATGACAAGGAGCCTTATGACCGGTTCCGGGGCCGCCTGATGCTGCCGATCGAGGACGCGCGCGGGCGGGTGATCGCGTTCGGCGGGCGGATCCTCGATGCCGCGAAGACCGACGCGCCCAAGTACCTCAATTCGCCCGACACGCCGCTGTTCGACAAGGGTCGCACACTTTACAACCTCCACCGCGCCGGACCGGCCAGCCGCCAGAGCGGGCGGATCGTGGTGGTCGAAGGTTATATGGACGTGATCGCGCTGGCGGCAGCGGGAATTGCGGATGCCGTCGCCCCGCTCGGCACGGCGCTGACCGAGCGGCAGATCGAGATGCTGTGGCGGCTGGTGGAAACGCCGGTCCTCTGCTTCGATGGCGACGCCGCCGGCCAGCGCGCGGCGATGCGCGCCGTCGCCCGCGCCCTGCCCCTGCTCCGTCCTGCCCACTCGCTGCGGATCGTGCGCCTGCCTGCCGGGCTGGACCCCGATGACCTCATCAAGCAACAGGGCGCCGCCGCGATGGAACGCGCGCTGGGCGAAGGCCGCAGCCTGCTCGACACCCTGTGGGAGCATGAGCGCGATGCCCTGCCGCTCACCACGCCGGAGGACAAGGCCGGGCTGAAGGCACGGCTGATGGCGCACGTGGAAACGATCCAGGATCCGGACATCAAGTCGCTTTACCGGCGTGATCTGCTGGAAAATTTCTCGGCCTTCGCCTTTCCCCGGCGCGAGGCCGCGCCGTGGCAGCCATCGCCCCAGCGTGGGCGATTCCCGGGACGCGCGCAGCCCGCACCGCCGCGCGATCCCGCCGCCGCGCGCCGCCTCAACCACGCCACGGGCAAGGGCGCGCGCGATGCGTTGCTGGCCGCGATCATTGCGGGATTGCTGCTCCACCCGCGCGAAATTGCCCGTCACGCAGAGCGGTTGGCGCTGCTCGATCCACTCGATCCGCGCATCGATGCGCTGCTCGAAGCGCAGGAAACCGGCGCGCCGCTTGAAACGGCTGGATTGCTTACCATATTGACTGCCAGGGGACTGGCCGCGCCGGCTCCCGGCGAGTATGCGCGCGTTCCCTATCCCTTCGTCAGCCCGGCTGCCGATGCGGCGGAAGCGGCGGAAAGTCTGGCCGCGGCCATCTCCATGCTGGTCGAGGAACCGGCGCTCGATGCGGCCATCCAGGCCGCAACCGAGCGCCTTGATTTCGACGAGCAGCAGCGGCTGGTGAAGAGAAAGCTGGAATTGAATGCGCGCCTGAGGCAAATGGCCAGCGCGCGAGCGGCCGCTCCCTCCGGGGGCGCCCCCAAACAAACGGCGGAATGATGGACGACGAAGACCTGCAGGGCGTGGAAAAAGAAGGCGGCGATGCGCCGCTGATCGATCTCAACGAAGCCTCGATCAAGAAGCTGATCGCGCGCGCCAAGCGTCGCGGGGTGATCACGGTTGATGAACTGAACGAGGCCCTGCCCCAGGACCAGATGACCAGCGAGCAGATCGAGGACATCATGTCCGCGATCAGCGAGATGGGCGTGAACATCGTCGAGACCGACGAGGACGCGGTCGATCCCGAGGAAAAGGAAGTCGACGAGGTCGAGGAAGCCGATCCGGTCGGCGAACGCCCGGACCTGATCAAGAAGAAGGAAACCATCGACCGCACCGACGATCCGGTGCGGATGTACCTGCGCGAGATGGGCGCCGTCGAACTGCTCAGCCGCGAGGGCGAAATCGCCATCGCCAAGCGGATCGAGGCCGGGCGCGATACGATGATCCTGGGGCTGTGCGAAAGCCCGATCACCTTCCACGCGATCATCCAGTGGTCCGAAGCGCTGAACGCCGGCGAAATGCAGCTGCGCGAGATCCTCGATCTCGATGCCATGCTGTCCAAGGAGCCCGCCCCCGAAAACCTGACCGAGGACGGTGAGGAAGACGGCGACGGCGAAATTTCCGAAGCGACGGCCGGCCCTTCCTACAAGGAAGAGGAAGACATCGAGGAAGAAGCATCCGCCGACGAGGAAGATGAGGACGGCGTCGAGCGCCGCGCCCGCCGCCCGGTGGAGGAAGAGGAAGAGGACAACACCCTCAGCCTCGCGCAGATGGAGGCCCAGCTCAAGCCCGAAGCGCTTGAGAAGTTCGCCCACATCACCGGTCTGTTCCGCAAGTTCGAGAAAATCCAGAACAACCGCCTGGACGCCATGGCGCTGGGCAACGATTTCCCGAACGCCAAGGAAAAGCAGTACCAGGAACTGCGCGAGGAACTGACCGCGCAGGTCGAAAGCGTGCAGTTCCACGCGACCAAGATCGAATACCTGGTTGACAACCTCTATGCCTTCAACCGCCGCCTGACCGCGCTGGGCGGGCAGATGCTGCGCCTGGCCGAACGCCACAAGGTCAGCCGCAAGGACTTCCTCGACAGCTATGTCGGCAAGGAACTTGACGACGCCTGGCTGCAGACGATGGCGGCCAAGGACAAGAAGTGGGCCGCCTTTGCCGATAACGAGGCCGATGCGGTGGAACGCATCCGCGCCGAGATTTCGGACATCGCCTCGGCCACCGGCATGGCGCTTCCCGAATTCCGCCGGATCGTCAACATGGTCCAGAAGGGCGAGCGCGAGGCGCGCATCGCCAAGAAGGAAATGGTCGAGGCGAACCTGCGGCTGGTGATCTCGATCGCCAAGAAGTACACCAACCGCGGCCTGCAGTTCCTCGACCTGATCCAGGAAGGCAACATCGGCCTGATGAAGGCGGTCGACAAGTTCGAGTACCGCCGCGGCTACAAGTTCAGCACCTATGCCACCTGGTGGATCCGGCAGGCGATTACCCGTTCGATCGCCGATCAGGCCCGCACCATCCGCATCCCGGTGCACATGATCGAAACGATCAACAAGCTGGTCCGCACCAGCCGCCAGTTCCTGCACGAGCAGGGCCGCGAGCCCACGCCCGAGGAAATGGCCGAGCGGCTTTCCATGCCGCTCGAAAAGGTTCGCAAGGTGATGAAGATCGCCAAGGAACCGATCTCCCTCGAAACGCCGATCGGCGACGAGGAGGATTCGCACCTGGGCGATTTCATCGAGGACAAGAACGCGATCATCCCGGTGGACGCGGCGATCCAGGCGAACCTCAAGGAAACCGTCACCCGCGTCCTGGCCAGCCTGACCCCGCGCGAGGAACGCGTGCTGCGGATGCGCTTTGGCATCGGCATGAACACCGATCACACGCTGGAAGAAGTCGGCCAGCAGTTCTCGGTCACGCGCGAACGTATCCGCCAGATCGAGGCCAAGGCGCTGCGCAAGCTCAAGCACCCCAGCCGCTCGCGCAAGATGCGCAGCTTCCTGGATCAGTAAAACGATCAGGCCCCGGCAAGTCCGGGGCCTTTTCGCATCTGCCCCTTGCCTCGCGCCCCCTCCCCGCTTCCTCTTCGGGCAGGCTGCGTCCGCGCCCGGGCGATGTCAAATGGCCCCGCCCCACGTGGTCCGCGCCAGCACTGGCATTGCGAGCCGGTCGCGACTAAGGGGGGCGCACCGATTCCCTATGCCGAGCCAGCACCCGCCATGCGCATCGCCATCGCCTCCGATCACGCCGCCGTCGACCTGAAGGCGGAACTGCGCGAATACCTGATCGGCCTTGGCCATCAGGTGGCTGACCTCGGCCCTGAAACCGCCGACCGGGTCGACTATCCCGACTATGGCTACAGCCTTGCCGAAGTGGTTGCCGATGGCACTGCTGAGTACGGCGTGGCGCTGTGCGGCAGTGGCATCGGCATTTCGATCGCGGTCAATCGTCACCCGGCGCTGCGCTGCGCGCTGGTGTCGGAGCCGCTCTCGGCCGCGCTGGCGCGCGAGCATAATGACGCCAACTGCATCGCCATGGGCGCCCGGCTGACCGGCGTGGACATGGCGAAGGCCTGTCTCGACGCATTCCTTTCGGCCCAGTTCGGTGGCGGACGTCACGCCGGGCGGGTCGAAAAGCTGTCCAATCCCGCATTCGAAGGAGCATGACCATGACCGCGACCGCCGACAGCCTGCCGGAAGTCCGCAGCAAAGGCTTCTTCACCGCTCCCCTGCGCGAAGCCGATCCCGAAGTCTTCGCCGCGATCCAGGGCGAACTGGGCCGCCAGCAGCACAAGATCGAACTGATCGCGAGCGAGAACATCGCCAGCAAGGCCGTGCTGGAAGCGACCGGTTCGGTCTTCACCAACAAGTACGCCGAAGGCTATCCGGGCAAGCGCTATTACGGTGGCTGCGAATATGCCGACGTGGTCGAAAACCTGGCGATCGAGCGCGCCAAGGCCTTGTTCGGCTGCCAGTTTGCCAACGTCCAGCCCAATTCGGGCAGCCAGATGAACCAGGCGGTGTTCCTCGCCCTGCTCAATCCGGGCGACACCTTCATGGGGCTCGACCTCAATTCGGGCGGCCACCTGACTCACGGCTCGCCTGTGAACATGAGCGGAAAGTGGTTCAAGCCGGTTGCTTACGGGGTGCGCCCCGATGACGAGCAGATCGACATGGACGCGGTCGCCGCGCTGGCCCGCGAACACAAGCCCAAGCTGATCATCTGCGGCGGCACCGCCTATTCGCGGGTGTGGGATTTCCAGCGCTTCCGCGAGATCGCGGACGAGGTTGGCGCTTACCTGCTGGCCGACATGTCGCACTTTTCGGGGCTCGTCGCGGGCGGCGCGCACCCTTCGCCCCTGCCCCACGCCCACGTGGTTACCACCACCACCCACAAGTCGCTGCGCGGCCCCCGCTCGGGCGTGATCCTGACCAATGACGAGGCGCTGGCGAAGAAGTTCAACACCGCCGTGTTCCCCGGCCTTCAGGGCGGTCCGCTGGTTCATGTGATCGCCGCCAAGGCCGTGGCCTTTGGCGAGGCGCTCCAGCCCGAATTCAAGGCCTATGCCGCGCAGATCGTCGCCAATGCCCGCGCGCTGGCGGACAGCCTGGCCCAGCACGGCCTGCGGATCGTTTCGGGCGGCACCGACAACCACCTGATGCTGGTTGACCTGACCGCCAAGGACGTGACCGGCAAGGCCGCCGAAAAGGGCCTCGATCGCGCCTGGCTCACCTGCAACAAGAACGGCATCCCCTATGACAAGCGCTCGCCGTTCGTCACCTCGGGCGTGCGCCTTGGCACTCCGGCGGGCACCACCCGCGGCTTCCGTGAAGAGGAATTCCGCACGGTCGGCCAGCTGATCGCCGAGGTGGTCGATGGCATGGCCCGCAACGGCGAGGACGGCGACGGACAGGTCGAGGCGCGCGTCCGCGCCCGGGTCGAGGAACTGTGCGCCCGCTTCCCGATCTATCCGGGGCTCTGACGCTTGCGCTGTCCGTTCTGCGCCCATGACAACAGCCAGGTGAAGGACAGCCGTCCCACCGAGGACAACACCGCGATCCGCCGCCGCCGCCAGTGCGACGGCTGCGGCGCGCGCTTCACCACTTTCGAGCGCGTCCAGCTGCGCGAGATCATGGTCGTGAAGAGCGGCGACAAGCGCGAGGTGTTCGACCGCGCCAAGATCGAACAGTCCGTCGCTCTCGCCTGCCGCAAGCGCGGCATCGCGCAGGAGCGGCTCGATCAGCTGGTTTCGGGCGTGCAGCGCCAGATCGAAACGCTGGGGGAAACCGAAATCCCCGCCAAGGCAATTGGTGAGATGGTGATGGAGGGACTGCGCGGGCTCGATTCGGTCGCCTACATCCGCTTCGCCAGCGTCTACCGCGAATTTACCGAGGCACGGGACTTCGAGGAATTTGCCGGTTCGGTGCGCGATGCCGCCAAGCAATAACCGTCATCCCGTCATTGTCCTGGTCCGCCCGCAGCTGGGCGAGAACATTGGCAAGGCAGCGCGCGCCATGCTCAATTTCGGGCTGGTGGAGCTGCGCCTCGTCACCCCGCGCGATGGCTGGCCCAACCCCAGTGCCGGGCCTGCGGCGGCGGGGGCCGACATCGTGCTGGAACAGGCCCAGGTGTTCGAAAGCCTGGCCGAAGCAGTGGCCGATTGCGCCCATGTCTATGCCACCACCGTGCGCAAGCGCGGGGTGACCAAGCCGGTGCTGACCCCTGAACAGGCCGCGCAGGCCGTCCACCGCGAGGCGGGCCGCTCGGCCTTCGTGTTCGGGCCGGAACGCTCAGGCCTGGAAACCGACGACGTGGCGCTTGCCCGGGCCATCGTTACCGTGCCGATCAACCCGGAATTCGGCTCGCTCAATCTCGCTCAGGCGGTGATCCTGTGCGCCTATGAATGGTCCAAGCAGGCCGATCTGGCCCAGCCCACGGTCGAGGAACTGCTGCCCCCCGCCCCGCAGGAAGAGCTGGAAGGGATGATCGAGCAGTTCAACGCGCTGCTGGAGCCGACCGGCTATTTCCGCCCGCCCAGTCGCGCCGCCGCCACCCGGCGCACCCTGCGCACCATGCTGACCAAGCCGGGCTGGAACCATCTGGAAGTGCGGACCATGCGCGGGGTGCTGTCTTCGCTCGCCAGAGGCCCGCGCGAGGATGACTGACGCTTGACTTTCCCGGCGTTCCCGGCCAAGGGCGCGCCTTCGCAATTGACCAGGCACTCCGGTGAAGCCTCGGTCGCGTCCGGCAACAGGCCGGGCGGTGCGGTTCCGGACCAGAAGCGGGGCACAGTGTTCCGCCATGCAAATTGAAAGGTCGATGCGCCATGTCGAAGCGCAATTCGTCGAAGTACAAGCTTGATCGCCGGATGGGCGAGAACATCTGGGGCCGTCCCAAGAGCTCGGTCAACCGCCGCTCCTACGGTCCCGGCCAGCACGGCCAGCGCCGCAAGAGCAAGATCTCGGACTTCGGGATCCAGCTGCGCGCCAAGCAGAAGCTCAAGGGCTACTACGGCGACGTCACCGAAAAGCAGTTCAAGCGCACCTATCAGGAAGCCGCCAAGATGAAGGGCGACACCGGTCAGAACCTGATCGGCCTGCTGGAACAGCGCCTGGACATGGTCGTCTACCGCGCCAAGTTCGCGCCGACCATCTTCTCGGCCCGCCAGATCGTCAGCCACGGCCACATCTACGTCAACGGCGTGAAGTGCAACATCGCCAGCCGCCGCGTGCGTCCGGGCGATATCATCAGCCTGGGCAAGAAGGCCAAGGAAATGGCCCTGATCGCCGAAGCGCAGACCCTGCCGGAACGCGAAGTGCCGGAATACGTCGCCGCTGACGGCACCGACAAGGTGACCTTCGTCCGCGTGCCGACGCTGGATGAAGTGCCCTATCCGGTGAAGATGGAACCGAATCTGGTCGTCGAATTCTATTCGCGCTGACTTGGGTCTCGTCCCGGACCCCGTCCGGGACTGTTGGCAACGAAATCAAGGGCGGTCCTGCGGGGCCGCCCTTTTCGTTTGCGCGATTTAATCGTGCGGTTAACATGGAGCAACACAAACAAGAATCCCTGGGGGAAGCATGGAATTCGATGACGTCATCATGGGCCGCCGCTCGATCCGCGGGTACAAACCCGATCCGGTGCCGCGCGCGCTGATCGAGGAAGTCCTGGCGCTTGCCATGCGCGCGCCCTCGTCGATGAACACCCAGCCGTGGAACTTCCACATTATCACCGGCGAACCGCTCGCCCGCATCCGTCAGGGCAATACCGAGCGAACCCTGGCGGGCGAACCGGACAGCCGCGAGTTCCGCAAAGGCGTGCCCTTTGCCGGCGTCCACCGCGACCGTCAGGTCGAAGTTGCCAAGCAGCTGTTCGGCGCGATGGGGATCGAGCGCGACGACAAGGCCAAGCGCCATGACTGGGTGCTGCGCGGCTTCCGCCAGTTCGATGCCCCGGTCTGCGTCATCATCACCTATGACAAGGTGCTGGACGGCAGCGACGACACCCCGTTCGATTGCGGTGCGGTCACCACGGCGCTGGTCAACGCCGCCTGGTCGCGCGGACTGGGCTGCGTGATCAACAGCCAGGGCATCATGCAAAGCCCGGTGGTGCGCGAACACGCCGGCATCCCGGACGATCAGGTGATCATGAAGGCGGTTGCGCTGGGCTGGCCGGATGACAGCTTCCCGGCCAATGCGGTTGTGCCCACCCGCAAGAGCGTGGCGGAAGCCGCAACCTTCGTGGGGTTCGAGGACTAACCCTTCATCCCCCCAATCACTTCACCGTTCGTGTCGAGCGTAGTCGAGACACGTGCGCGCGGGCGTGTCTCGACTACGCTCGACACAAACGGAAGCCGGGGGTTATTTTTTTATGTAATCCCGCCGGAAATCGGCAGCAAAGACCGCAAACCGCCCTTGCGCAATCGCGCCGCGCATCCCGGCCATCAGCTGCTGGTAGAAGGTCAGGTTGTGCTCGGTCAGCAGCATGGCCCCCAGGATCTCCCCCGCCTTGACGAGATGGTGGAGATAGGCGCGGCTGTACTTGGTGCAGGCATCGCAGGGGCAGCGTTCGTCCAGCGGCGCCGGGTCTTCGGCATGACGGGCGTTGCGGATGTTGACCGGGCCATTCCAGGTGAAGGCCTGGCCGTTGCGGCCCGAGCGGCTGGGCAGCACGCAATCGAACATGTCCACCCCGCGTTCGACCGCGCCGACCAGATCGTCGGGCTTGCCCACCCCCATCAGGTAGCGCGGCCGGTCTGCGGGGAGCATGTCCGGCGCGAAATCGAGCGTGGCGAACATCGCCTCCTGCCCCTCGCCCACGGCCAGCCCGCCGATCGCGTAGCCATCGAAGCCGATTTCCTGCAGGGCCTCGGCGCTTTCGCGGCGCAGGCTTTCGTCAAGCGCACCCTGCTGGATGCCGAACAGGGCGGATCGCTCCGCGTGTTCCTCGCCCGAATCGAAACCCGCCCGGCTGCGCGCGGCCCAGCGCATCGACATCCGCATCGAGTCCGCGATCACTTCCAGCGGCGCATCCGCGCGCGGGCACTCGTCAAAAGCCATGACGATGTCGCTGCCCAGCAGCCGCTGGATCTCCATCGAGCGTTCGGGGGTCAGCAGGTGGCGCGATCCATCGATGTGGCTGGCGAAAGTCACGCCCTCCTCGGTGATCTTGCGCAGGTCCGACAGGCTCATCACCTGGTAGCCGCCGCTGTCGGTCAGGATCGGGCGGTCCCAGTTCATGAACCTGTGCAATCCGCCCAGCCGCGCCACGCGTTCCGCGCCCGGGCGCAGCATCAGGTGATAGGTGTTGCCCAGCAGGATGTCCGCCCCTGTCGCGCGCACGGTTTCGGGCTTCATCGCCTTGACTGTGGCCGCCGTGCCGACCGGCATGAAGGCAGGCGTGCGGATTTCCCCGCGCCGCATGGCAATCGTGCCGGTGCGGGCCTTGCCATCGGTGGCGGAAATGCTGAACTGAAAGCGGGGCGCGGTCATCGCGCCGCCCTAGCGGCAAAGGCGCGGCAACTGAACCCGTTTCAGACGTTGGCGTTGCTGGCGATGCGATCGAGCAGCCCGGCACGCAGCGCGGCCCAGGCGGCGCGCTCTTCGCCTGCGTCCACCGGCACGGTCGGCTCCAGCACGTCCAGCGTCGCCTCGATCAGGCCGCCATACCATTCCGGCGGGATTTTCAGCGTGTGCTGGTGATGCGGCACGGACTGGTCGAAAATGATCTCGATCTCGCTGCGGCGCTGGAACCAGGTCATTGCGCAATAGAGCGCGTTGTCGACCATTTCCGCCTCAAGCCGCTCGGGATGCCATGATGCGTGATGGACAAAGCTGGCGCGGGCATCGGGGAAGCGGGCATAGAACGCCGCCATGACCAGCGGAGTGATATCGCCCAGCTGCTCCGCCGCCCGTTCCAGCCCGCGTTCGATCAGGCCCAGTCGCTCATCCGCCATGCATCCTCCAGCTTGCTTGTCCCGCGCTGTCTAGGGCAGCAAGGCTGACCGCGACTTGACGAAAGTCAATCCGCGTCGGGCAGCCAGTTGCCGTGGAAGCCCGGCGGGATGCGGTGGGGAATGTGGATCGAGGCCACCGGCGGTGCGGCCATATCGGCGGCGTTCAGGATCACCAGGTCGGTGGTCTCATTGGCGGTATCGATGACATAGCCCATCACCCAGCCATCGCCTTCCGCCGCATCGGCGCTGCGGGGCACGAAGACGAATTCGCCCGGCACCCGGCCCGCACCGAAATCATGGGCCTGCCGCTCGCCCGTTTCCAGATCGTAGCGATAGATCGGCGCATTGCCGAGGAACCCCGATTGCTCGCTGTCCGGCAGGCCAAGTGACCAGGCATAGCGATAGGGCTGGCCGAAGTACCGTTCGTCCGGGCGGTGAAATTCCTGCGGCGCGCTGTCGAGCGTTGCACGCTTTACCTTGCCCGCGGCGGGATCGATGATCCAGCGCTCCATGCCCAGCGACTTGCCGTTCGGCCCGTCCGGCCCGTCCGCGAACATCGTTTCATAGACCGACATATCGCAGATTACCGTGCCATCGGGCGCGTCATAGCTGTTGGCGACGTGGAAGACGTAACACGGATCGACATCACACCAGACGATCTCGGCCGCCGTCCCGGCACGCGGCAGCAGGCCCACGCGGGCGCGGTGCTCAGCGTTCCAGCGATAGGGGAAGCGTTCCCCGCCAATCAGCGCCTTCATCGAAAAGGTTACCGGCAGGTCGAACACCAGCACATACTTCTGCGTCAGCGAGCATTCGTGGATCGAAGGCCCGTGCTCGACCGGAACCGGTTCCTCGCGCACCACCCGGCCCTCTTTCGAAACGACGACGTGCCACACGGTATCCTGCGTCTGGCCGTCATAGGCGATCGCGTGGAGTTCGCCGGTCAGCGGGTCCTCGTGCGGGTGGGCGCTGAACGGCACGTGGAGCGTGCCGCCCAGATCGGTATAGGTGACCGTTTCCAGATCGTCGGAAAGCTCTGCCGGAAACGATCCGGCCTCGACGATCGCCAGCGTCTTGCCGTGATGCTGGATGACATTGGTGTTGACCAGATCGCGCCGACCGCGCCGGGGTCCGGGGGCCGCTGCGGGGCCGCCCTTCCCTTCCAGTTCCTGCGAGCGGATGTAGCGGTTGCGGTACCACAGCGCCTTGCCGTCCTGAATGCGGACCCCGTGGACCATGCCGTCACCGATGAACCAGTGGTGCCCGCGCGGATCGGGTTTGAACGGGTTGGGACCGATGCGGACATAGCGGCCGGACAGCTCTGCCGGGATCGTGCCGGTGACTTTCAGGTCATGCAGGGTCCGCTCCTCGGTCATCGGCGTGTGGATGCCGGTAAGGAATGGATGCGCGCGGTCCTTGTCCTGCCGGGTGCGGCTGAATTCGGATACCGCCATGATCCCCTTGGTGACGACCGAACGGATCGCGGTTTCGACGCTGCTTGCCATGTCGCGAATCTCCCTTTAATGTTTATGCTGTAAACATAGCAGCTATGGTAACAGTGTCAACATCAACCGCTCCCGTCCGCTCCTACCACCACGGCGACCTGCGCTCGGCGCTTGTCGAAGCGGGTCTGAAGGCGCTGGAAACCACCCCGCTCAATGATCTTTCCCTGCGCCAGATCGCGCGCGACGTGGGCGTTTCGGCAACGGCGGTCTATCGCCACTTCCCGGACAAGGCCGCCCTCCTTTCCGCGCTGGCGGCAGAAGGCATCGCCCAGATGGCGCAGCAGCAACGTGATGCCGCCGCCACGGCCGCCCCCGCCCAGGCCTTCGCCGCGACGGGCCGCGCCTATGTCCGCTGGGCACTTGCCCACCCGGCACTATTCCGCCTGGTGTTCGGCCAATGCCAGGAAGTGGGGCAGACCGTTTTCGGAGACAACGATGCCGCCCGGATGCTGCGCGACTATGCCCAGGGCATTACCGGCGACGAAGCGGGCGCCCAGCGCCTGATGCTCCAGGCCTGGAGCCTGGTTCACGGCCTCGCCATGCTGATGCTCGACGGGCAACTGCCGGCCGATGACGGTTTGATCGACCGGGTGATCGATGCGGAGACGCTGTTCCGAACCTGACGCGACCCTCCACCCGAGCGAGAGAGCCTGCGTCTGCCCGCATACGGATGCGATTGACGGACCTACCGCTCCGGCAGCAGCAAACTCGAATCCCCATAGCTGTAGAACCGGTAACCGTGCGCGATGGCGTGGGCATAGGCGGCCTGCATCCGCTCCAGACCCATCAGCGCGCTGACCAGCATGAACAGGGTAGAGCGCGGGAGGTGGAAATTGGTCACCAGGCCGTCGATCGCGCGGAAGGCGTAGCCGGGGGTGATGAAGATCGAGGTGTCGCCGGTGAAGGGCTGGATCGTGCCGCCTTCGTCCGCCGCGCTTTCCAGCAGGCGCAGGCTGGTGGTGCCGACCGCGATCACGCGGTTGCCGCGCGCACGCACGGCATTGAGGCGCGCGGCGGCCTCGGGCGAAATCGTGCCCCATTCGGCGTGCATCCGGTGTTCGGCGGTGTCCTCGGCCTTGACCGGCAGGAAGGTGCCCGCGCCGACGTGGAGGGTAAGCGTTTCGTGCCCGATCCCGGCCTCGGCC
Organism: Novosphingobium sp.; assembly: GCA_016719755.1. Classification (GTDB taxonomy): domain Bacteria; phylum Pseudomonadota; class Alphaproteobacteria; order Sphingomonadales; family Sphingomonadaceae; genus Novosphingobium. Next base: position 648,712 of record JADJYM010000015.1, read on the forward strand.
AGCGCCGCCATCAGCGCGGGGGTAAAGTGCAGCGCCGCCGTGGGCGCGGCGACGGCGCCGTCCTTGTCCGCGAACATCGTCTGATAATCAGCGCGGTCAGCCTCGTCGGTCGGGCGCTTGCTGGCGATGTAGGGCGGCAGCGGCATCCGCCCGGCGCGTTCCAGCAGCACCTCGACCGGCTCCTCGCCGTGGAAGGCCAGGGTCCAGCTGCCATCCTCGTGCCGGGCTTCGGCGCTGGCGAAAACGTCGCCGCCGAACTCGATAAGGTCGCCTTCACGCAGGCGCTTGGCGTTGCGGATGAAGGCCTGCCAGCGGCGCAGGTCGATCCGCTTGTGGAGAGTTGCCCCCAGCTTCGCCTCGCCCCGCCGTCCTTCAAGCTGGGCGGGAATGACGCGGGTATCGTTGAATACCAGCACGTCCCCGGCATTCAGTAGCCGCGGCAGATCGCCTACAGTCAGGTCGGCGAACGGCCCCTGCCCCGGAACGTGCAGCAGCCGCGCCGAATCGCGCGGGCGCGCCGGACGCAGGGCAATACGCTCGGCCGGAAGCTCGAAATCGAACAGATCGACGCGCATCGGGCGGCCGCCCTTGCCGGTGGATCAGCTGGCCGGAGGAGTCGCCGCTGCCGGGGCCGGAGCCGCTGCGGGTGCCGCTGCCGGGGCAGCAGCAGGATCGGGCACCGAAGCCGAATTGTTCAGCATATCGGCGGTGATCGACTGCTCGACCGGCGGCGCGGGCGGGGGCGGCGGCGGAAGGTTCTGCGAGGCGAGCGAGGCCTGGAGAATCTTCGTCGGATTCTGCGGCGGCTCGCCGCGCTCGATCTTGTCGACCAGATCCATGCCCGCGATCACGCGTCCGAAATTGGTATAGCGCCGATCCAGCGCGAAGCGCGGGTAGAACACGATGAAGAACTGGCTGTTGGCGGTATCCGGAAGATCGGTACGCGCCATCGAAACCGTTCCGCGCACGTGCGGCATGGTGTTGAATTCGGCCTTGAGGTCGGGCAGCGGCGAGCCGCCGGTGCCTGTGCCGGTGGGATCGCCGGTCTGCGCCATGAAGCCGTCGATCACGCGGTGAAACACCACCCCGTTGTAAAAGCCCTGCTGGGCCAGCGTCTTGACCCGCTCGACATGGGCAGGCGCCCAGGCGGGAACCATGCGGATCATCACCCGCCCGCCGTTCGACAGGTCGAGCACCAGCACGTTTTCGGGATCATTCGCGGGATCGGAGTTGATCAGCGCGCTCAGCGCCGGGGCAGCCGGGGAGGGCGCGTCCTTGGCAAAGGCAGGAGCGGCGACCAGCGACAGGCCGAGGGCAAGAGCAACAAAGCGACGGTTCATGCGGATTGGTCTCGGTTCTGCAAGGTCTGAAATGAATGGCGCGGGATAGCCGTCTCTCGCTGTCGTGGCAATGAACGGCGGAGCGGGGGGATCAATAATCCCCCAGCGTGCCGGTGGTCTTGGCAATACGCGCCACCACGTCATCGCGCACCGACGGGCTGACGAAGCGCGAGATATCCCCGCCGAACATCGCGATTTCCTTTACCAGCTTGCTGGCGATCGGCTGAAGGCTGACATCGGCCATCAGGAACACGGTCTCGATCCCGGCGTTGAGCTGCTGGTTCATACCAGCCATCTGGTATTCGTATTCGAAGTCCGCCACGGCGCGCAGGCCGCGCACGATCACGGTCGCCCCCTGCTTTTCCGCGAACTTCATCAGGAGCGCGTTGAAGCCCACCACAGTGACGTTGGAAATGCCCAGCAGCGCCACTTCGCGCTCAACCATCGCCATCCGCTCTTCAGGAGTGAACAGCGGGTTTTTCGATGGATTGGTGGTAACCCCGATGATCAGCCGGTCGACCAGCTTGGCGCCGCGCCGGATGATGTCGGCATGACCCAGAGTGATCGGATCGAAAGTGCCGGGGTAAACGCCGATGCGTTCGGCCATTCAGTGGTCCCTTTCCACGATATAACGCGCCAGTTCGCGCAGCAGCTCCGCCTCATGCCCATGATGGGCAAGGTGTGCAATCGCCTGATCGACGAGCGCGCGGGCCTGTTCGCGCGCGCGTTCCGCCCCCAGCCGGGCCACGAAGGTCTGCTTGCCGGCGGCGGCGTCCTTGCGCAGCGCCTTGCCCGCGGCATCCTCGTCGCCCTCGTGGTCGAGCAGGTCGTCCGAAATCTGGAAGGCCAGGCCGATGTCGAGCGCATAGCCGCGAAGATGGCGCCGCCCTTCTGACGGCAGGCGGCCCAGGATCGCGCCCATTTCCACCGCCGCACCCAGCAGCGCGCCGGTCTTGAGCTGCTGGAGCCGGGTGATCGTGTGCAGATCGAGCTCCTGCCCCTCGCCGGTGATGTCCATCATCTGCCCGCCTGTCATACCCGCCGGCCCGCTTGCCACGGCCAGGCAACGCACCAGCTCGGCGCGGATGAACGGATCGGGGAAGTACTGCGAATCGGACAGGATTTCGAACGCGAAGGCCATCAGCCCGTCGCCCGCCAGCACTGCCGTCGCCTCGTCGAAGGCCTTGTGCACGCTGGGCTTGCCGTGGCGCATGGCATCGTCGTCCATGCAGGGCAGATCGTCATGGACCAGCGAGAAGGCATGGACCGCCTCGATCGCCAGCGCGGCGCGCATGGCGGTTTCGCGGCCCACTCCGTGCAGGCCAGCCACCGCCACCAGCAGCAGCGGACGCAGCCGCTTGCCGCCGCCGATCGTGGCATGGCGCATCGCCTCGAACAGCCGGGCACGACCATCGTCGGGCACGGGCAGCAGGGCATCGAAGCCGGCATCGACGTCGGCGGCGATCGCCGCCAGGGCCTCGCGCAGCAGGGGGCCGCCTTGGGGTGCGGAAGTCATCGCCTAGCGCCCCGGTTCGGCATCGAAGGGAACAGCGGCCTGGGCCTGCCCGTCAGGCCCTGCAACGATCCGTTCGATCCGCGCCTGGGCGGCGTCGAGCCGCGCCTGGCAGTGCTTGCGCAGCGCCTCGCCGCGTTCGTAGAGCCCGATCGAATCGTCGAGCGCGACTTCGCCGCTTTCGAGTCGCCGGACCACTTCCTCAAGCGCGCGCAGCGCCTCTTCAAAGGTCATACCTGCGATATCGGGGGAGCTTTCAGTCATGCCGCCAAGCATTGACGGCGCGCGCGGTCCCGGTCAAGCTGCGGCCAGCAAACAAGGGCGTATCGGGGGGATAATGCCGATGAAATGGGTAGTCGCCTATCTGGCCGGCGGGTTGGCATTCGGGGCGCTGGATGCCCTGTGGCTGCGCTGGGCCGCACCCAACCTTTACCGGCCCATGCTGGGAGACATGCTGGCTCCGGCGTTCCGCGCCGCTCCGGCAATGCTGTTCTACCTCGCCTATCTGGCCGCGATGGTCTGGTTCGCGGTGCGCCCGGGGCTGGCCCAGGGCGTCCCTTACGCGGTGCTCAACGGGGCGCTGCTGGGCGGCATCTGCTATGCGACCTATGACCTGACCAACCAGGCGACGCTGCGGATCTGGTCGACCCAGATCACCCTGATCGACATCGCCTGGGGCGCCAGCGCCACCGCGCTGGCCAGCGGGGTTGCCACCTGGGCCGCGCTCAGGCTGGGAGCCTGAGCCATGTTCATCGGGCACTGGGCCCCGGCACTGATCGCCGCTTCGCGCCGCAAATCGGCGGGAATCGCCACCCTGTTCATCGCCGCGCAGCTGGTTGACTGGATTTTCTTCGCCCTGGTTCTGGGCGGGTATGAAAAGCTCCGCTTCACCCCCGGCATCAGCGCGATGAACCCGCTGGACCTCTACCATATGCCCTACACGCACAGCCTGATGGGAACGCTGGTCATCGCCGGCCTGTTCGCCTGGCTGGTCTGGGGCGTCCTGCGCGACCGCCAGATTGCCCTGATCGCCGGGGCGGTGGTGGTGTCGCACTGGTTTCTCGATCTGCTCGTCCATGTTCCCGACCTGACGCTGTGGGGCCAGCCGCCCAAGCTGGGCCTGGGCCTGTGGAACCATCCCTGGATCGAAATTCCGCTGGAACTGGGGATCACCCTTGGCGCGCTGTGGTTTTACTGGAACAGGCGCCGGCCCGGCACGTCCAAGGTTGCGATGCTCGCCCTGGTTCTGGTTGTGCTGCAGGCGATCAACTGGCTGGCCCCGGTCGAGAACGAGGTGACGTCAGGTGTCAGCCTGCTGGCCTTCACGGGCTATACCCTTGCCACGCTGACTGCCTGGTGGGTGGGGAAAAGCGAGGGCGAAGCACGCCGTTCACGCTAGCGCTTCGCGCGCTCGCGCGTTAAGGGCGCGCTCATGTCAGAAGCAGCCAGCCCGATCACCCCCGATGTCGTCGCCGCTCACGGCCTGTCCGAGGAGGAATACGCCCGCGTGCTCCACGCGCTGGGGCGTGAACCCAACCTGGTCGAGCTGGGCATCTTCTCGGTGATGTGGTCGGAGCACTGCTCCTACAAGTCGAGCCGCCTGCACCTCAAGAAATTGCCGACCGAGGCACCCTGGGTGATCTGCGGCCCGGGCGAGAACGCGGGCGTGATCGACATTGGCGATGGCCCCGATGGTCAGAAGATGGCCGCGATCTTCAAGATGGAGAGCCACAACCACCCCAGCTACATCGAGCCCTATCAGGGCGCGGCAACGGGCGTTGGCGGCATCCTGCGTGACGTGTTCACCATGGGCGCGCGGCCCGTGGCCAACATGAACGCGCTGCGCTTTGGCCGCCCCGATCACCCCAAGATGAAAAGCCTGGTCAAGGGCGTCGTCGCCGGGATCGGTGGCTATGGCAACTGCGTCGGCGTGCCGACGGTGGGCGGCGAGACCAATTTCCACAAGGCCTATGACGGCAACATCCTGGTCAACGCGATGACCGTGGGCGTCGCCGATGCCGACAAGATCTTCTATTCCGCCGCAACCGGGATCGGCAACCCGATCGTCTATGTCGGCTCCAAGACCGGGCGCGACGGAATCCATGGCGCGACCATGGCCAGCGCCGATTTCGGCGAGGATTCCGAAGCCAAGCGCCCGACCGTGCAGGTCGGCGATCCCTTCACCGAAAAGCTGCTGATCGAGGCCTGCCTCGAACTGATGGCGACCGATGCGATCGTGGCGATCCAGGACATGGGCGCGGCCGGGCTGACCTCGTCCTCGGTCGAAATGGCGACCAACGGCAAGGCCGGGATCGTGCTCGACATGGACAAGGTGCCGTGCCGCGAAGAGGGCATGACCCCTTACGAGATGATGCTGAGCGAAAGCCAGGAGCGGATGCTCATGGTGCTCAAGCCCGGCAAGGAAGCCGATGGCCGAGGCGATCTTCCGCAAGTGGGAGCTGGATTTCGCGGTGATCGGCGAAGTGACCGATACCGGCCACATGGTGCTGACCTGGCAGGGCGAGACGGTCTGCGACATTCCGCTGGGACCGCTGGCCGAAGACGCCCCGCTGTATGACCGCCCTGCCCTCAGCCTCGAAGACTACAAGGCCTGGGCGGGGGTCAAGCCGTTGGAAGACGTGCCCGCCAGCGCGGATCTTGGCGCGGATCTCGTCAGGCTGATGGGCTGCCCGGATCTCGCCAGCCGTCGCTGGATCTGGGAGCAGTACGACAGCCAGGTCGGTGCGGACACGCTTCAGAAAAGCGGCGGCGACGCGGCGGTGGTGCGCCTCCACGGCACGCGCAAGGCGCTGGCGATCAGCACCGACTGCACCCCGCGCTATTGCTATGCCGACCCCTATGAAGGCGGAAAGCAAGCTGTTGCGGAAACCTATCGCAACATCAGCGCGGTGGGGGCGACGCCGCTGGCGATCACCAACTGCCTCAACTTCGCCAATCCGCAGCGCCCCGAAATCATGGCCCAGATCGTCGAGGCGCTGCGCGGCATGGGCGATGCCTGCCGCGCGCTCGACTATCCGATCGTTTCGGGCAACGTCAGCCTGTATAACGAAAGCAAGGCGACCGGCGGCGGCTCGGCGATCCTTCCCACCCCCGCGATCGGCGGCGTCGGCCTGATGCAGGATCATTCCGCCATGGCCACGATCCGCTTCAAGGCGGAAGGCGAAGCGATTTTCGTGATCGGCCAGTCCAACGGCCACCTCGGCCAATCGCTGTGGCTGCGCGAATTGCACGGCCGCGAGGACGGCGCCCCGCCCCCGGTCGACCTGGCGAAGGAACGCGCCCACGCCGAATTCGTCCGCCAGCTGGTGACCGAGGGCAAGGTGACAGCGGTGCATGACGTGTCGGACGGCGGCCTGCTGGTCGCGCTCGCCGAAATGGCGCTGGCCGGCGGGATCGGCTGCACGGTCGAGGAAATCGGCGATCACTTCACCGCCTTTGGCGAGGATCAGGCGCGCTATGTCGTGACCAGCGCGAACGCGCAAACGATCCAGGCGGCGGGCATCCCGATGACCCGCATCGGCACCACCGGCGGCAGCGCGATTCTGGGGCCGGGCTTCTCGGTTGAACTGGCCACCTTGCGCGAGGCGAACGAGGCCTTCTTCCGCGACTGGATGGCAGTCTGACTTCGTCCCGGACCTGATCCGGAACGACGACTATAGGGCCGGATAGGCCTTACGCCGCCTGCTGCACTGGCGCCATCAGGTCATAGGGATCGACCCCCGCCGCGCGCCACATCGCGTGGGCCTGGCGGTAATAGCGCGGCTCGGTCATGCCGAGATAGCGGCGCGCATCCTCGTACTGCATGGCCAGCAGTTCGCGGATCGGCATTTCGACCAGGCGCGGGCAGATCTTGCCCAGCTTCTGCGCCTCGCGCACGGCGCGGAACACGGGAACCTTGACGGTCTTGCGCTTGGCGATCTCCACCGCACCGGCATAGCCAAGGAAAAGATGGGCAAGCGCGGGCTGCTGGCTGTAGGTGAAGGCCAGCACACACTGTTCGCCCAGCGCATCGCGGCCAAACCCGGTCAGCACGTGAAGCAGATCGTGGGTGTCGCGCATCCGGCGGAAATACCAGTCGACCTGATCGTTGAAGTACATATCGGGCGAACGGTACGTGTTCAGTTCGTCGACCAGCCCCTGCGCTGATAGCCCCTCGCGCTCCATGAAGTCGCAATAGACGTGGGCCAGGCTGCCCGCAGGCAGCTTGCGCAGGGTTTCGTGATCGTCGAGAATCTCGACCAGGCAGGGCTCACTGTCACGGATCGCCTTGCCGCGTTCCGAAGTTAGGAACTTCTTCGCCGCTTCATAGGCGCCGGTCCAGGGGAGCGATTCGAAGATCGGCGCGACTTCCGCCGTATTCTCCTTGTCCTTCACCAGGTTCTTGAAATGCCGCCACGCGCGCGGAAAATTATAGCGCATCGCGGGCCGCGTCGGCAGCATCAGCGGCAGTTCGGCGGCGGGTGAAATGGCGGTCTGCATGTTCATGGCAAGGCTGATATTGCGAACTACTTACAGAATTGTCAATAGCTGAATTGCGCTGGTTAAGGCACCGCCATCGCCCTACTCCATCACGCATTAACGGAACGGGATGAGTGATGGGAAAGCGCTGGCCACTGGCCGTCGGATTTGTCGCGGGGCTATCGGCTGTCTGGCTGGGCTTAGCCACCGGGCATGACGCAGCCGATCAATGGAGCCGCGCGGCGCGCTGGACCGCCCGCATCGGACTGCCGATCTTTCTGCTGACTTACGCCGCTTCCTCGCTTGGGCGGCTCTGGCCGGGCGGGCTGACAAGATCGCTCTGGCAGGACCGGCGCTGGTGGGGATTGGGCTTCGCCGCTTGCCACACGGTGCACCTCTATGCGCTGGTCCGGGCGCTTGACGCGAAAGGCGAGGAGCGCACTCTCGCCTCGTTGCTGCCCGGCGGCCTGGCCTATGCCGTCATTCTGGCCCTGGCACTGACGTCAAGCGATGCCGCGATGCGGAAGCTCCGCAGAAACTGGAAACGCCTGCACAGCGCCGGGATTCACTATATCTGGCTGATCTTCACCCTGGCCTATGCCGGACGGCTGATGAATGCCGATACCCGGCCCGAGGCGATCTACGGGGTCGGCCTGTGCCTGGCCGCCCTGGCCGTGCGGATCGCGGCCTGGCGCAAGGGCAAGCGGGCCTAGACCCAGTCGCCTTCCGGAATGCCGAGCAGGCGCAGCACATTGGTGAGATCGCCCCGGTCGATCCAGCCATCACCCGCCGCGCGGGCCTTGGGCTTGGCGTGATAGGCGATGCCATAAGTGGCGGCGGCGATCATCGGGATGTCGTTGGCGCCGTCGCCGGTGGCAAGGCTGATCGCATGATCGCCGATCCGCGCCGCCTCATCGCGGAGGACCCGCTCCTTGACCGAACTGTCGGTGATCGCCCCGACGAGGCCGCCGGTCAGCGCGCCCTCACCCACTTCCAGCCGGTTGCCCACCACCAGTTCGAACCCCAGCTGCTCGGCCACCGGGTCGGCGAACTGGTGGAAACCGCCCGTCACCAGCACGGTATGGCAGCCGCGCGCCTTCAGCGTGGCGACCAGAGTCTTCGCGCCCGGCATCGGCCGGATGCGCGTGGTCAGGCAATCGCGGATCGCGTCTTCGGAAAGGCCGCGCAGCAGCAGCACGCGTTCGCGCAGCGCGGCGGAAAAATCGAGCTCACCCTGCATCGCGCGCTCGGTAATCGCGGCGATCTGCGGCTTGAGGCCCGCATAGTCGGCCAGTTCGTCGATGCATTCCTGCCCGATCATGGTCGAATCCATGTCGGAAACGAACAGATGCGGCACCTGCGGTTCGTGATCCGCCACCAGCAGGTCGCAGGGGCCAAAGCAGGCGTCCAGCACCTCGCGCAGCCGCGCCGCTTCGCCAGCCACGACATCGAGTTGCAGCGTCCGGTCGCAGAAATCCATCAGTTCCGCACGCGCCAGCTTCATGCCCGCGGCCTCGATCCGGGGCACCGCCTTCTCAAGGCTTGCGGAAAGGTGGGCGGGGTCTGCTATCAGGCGGGCAATGAGCACGGTATCTTCCTCAACTTCGGCGGGCCTGCCGCCGTGCGCGCTCATCGCAGGGCCGACCGCCAGCGGCAAGAGCGATTGCGCGGTGCGGCTTGCGCTGGCGCTGCGGGCGCGGGGCCGCGAAGGCGTGGTCATCAACGCCGACAGCGCGCAGGTCTATGCCGATCTTGCCGTCCTGTCGGCGCGGCCGGGCGAGGAGGAGATGCAGGGCATTGCCCACCGCCTGTTCGGGCAATGGGACGGTGCCGAGGCCTGCTCGGCCGCCGACTGGGCGGCACGCGCGCGCGAAGCGATTGCCGAGGTTCATGCGGCGGGCGCCGTGCCGATCCTGGCCGGGGGCACCGGCCTTTATATGCGCACCCTGCTGGATGGCATCGCGCCGGTCCCGGAAATCGACCCACTGATCCGCGCCGCCGTGCGCGCCATGCCGGTGGCAGAGGCCCACGCCGCGCTTTCCCGCGAGGACCCGGCGCGGGCCGCCCTCCTTGCCCCCGCAGACAGCCAGAGGGTGTCGCGCGCGCTGGAAGTGGTGCGCTCTACCGGGCGCACCCTGGCCGATTGGCAGCAGGAGTTGAGCGGCGGGATTGGCGACAAGGTAGCGCTCCACCCGCTTGTGCTCCTGCCCCCGCGCGACTGGCTCTATCGTCGCTGCGACCAGCGGTTTGCCGCCATGCTGGCGGGCGGCGCGATTGCCGAGGTCGAGGCGCTGCTGGCGCGCGGGCTCGATCCGGCGCTGCCGGTGATGCGCGCGATCGGCGTGCCGGAAGTGGCCGCCTATCTGGCCGGAGAGATCGATCTGGCCGAGGCCGGGGCGCGCGGCGCGCAGGCCACGCGCAACTACGCCAAGCGCCAGTTCACCTGGTTCCGCCGCCAGTCGCCGCCGGAGTGGCCACGCAGCGCAGCGGAATATTGCGACACAGATACTGCGTTCGCACTTTTATTGCGCACTTAGCGCTTGACATGATATTTCCTGTCTCCTATCGCGCCTCCACTTGCCGCCGAGGCGGCACTTGCGCGAGTTGGAGAGGAGACCCGGCACAGTTCGCTGTGCCGGGTCGGCTCTTTAGGGGCGCCGCAAAGATGAAATACGAAAGGGTTATGCAGTGAGCGAGGAGCGCAGCGGCGCGGGGATTCTGGTCGAAAGCCTGGTCCGACAGGGAGTCGAATACGTGTTCGGCTATCCCGGCGGCGCGGTGCTGCCGATCTATGACGCGCTGTTTGGCGACGCGCGCATCCGCCACATCCTGGTCCGGCACGAGGCCGGCGCCGCCCATGCGGCGGAGGGCTATGCCCGCTCCACCGGCAAGCCCGGCGTGGTCCTTGTCACGTCGGGACCGGGCGCGACCAATGCGGTCACGGGGATCGCCGACGCCTTCATGGATTCGATTCCGCTGGTGGTCATCACCGGGCAGGTTCCGACCGGACTGATCGGATCGGACGCGTTCCAGGAGGCCGACACGATCGGCATCACCCGCCACTGCACCAAGCACAACTATCTGGTGAAGGACCCGTCCGAACTCGCCGCGATCATCGACGAGGCGTTCCAGATCGCCACCACCGGCCGCCCCGGCCCGGTGGTGATCGACATTCCCAAGGATGTCCAGATTGCCTCGGCCCGGCTGGACGAGGGCGCCCCGCAGCGCCAGATCCGCTACAATCCGCCCAGCACGGCAGCAGAAGGCGACATCGCCCGCGCGATCGAACTGATCGCTGCCGCCAGGGCGCCGATCTTCTACACCGGCGGCGGCGTGATCAATTCCGGCCCGCGCGCGGCAGAGCTGCTGCGCCAGTTGCAGGCGCTGACCGGCGCCCCGGTCACCTCCACCCTGATGGGGCTCGGAGCCTTCCCCGCCGACCATCCTGACTGGCTGGGCATGCTGGGCATGCACGGCACCTACGAATCGAACATGGCGATGAACCGGGCCGACCTGATGGTCTGCATCGGCGCGCGCTTCGATGACCGGGTGACCGGACGGCTTGACGCGTTTTCGCCGGATTCGATCAAGATCCACATCGATATCGACCGTTCCTCGATCAACAAGACGGTCCATGTCGACCTGCCGATCGTGGGCGATTGCGCCGCCGTGCTGGAACAGCTGATCGCCGCATGGGGCAAGCGTCAGGCCCGCGATCTTACCGAATGGAAGGCCCGGATCGACGGCTGGCGCGCGCGCCAGAGCCTGGCCTATCCGGCTAACAAGGCCGCGATCATGCCGCAGCTGGCGGTCGAGCGGCTGTTTGCGCTGACCAGGGACCGCAACCCGGTGATCGCCACCGAGGTCGGCCAGCACCAGATGTGGGCGGCGCAGTACTTCCCGTTCTATCAACCGAACAAGTGGCTCACCTCGGGCGGGCTGGGCACCATGGGTTACGGCCTGCCCGCCGCGATCGGCGCGCAGCTGGGCAATCCGGACAGTCTGGTGATCGACATTGCCGGCGATGCCTCGATCCAGATGAACATCCAGGAACTGGGCACGGCGACCCAGTACCGCCTGCCGGTCAAGGTCTTCATCCTCAACAACGAGTGGATGGGCATGGTCCGCCAGTGGCAGGAACTGACCTATGAAAGCCGCTATTCCAACTCGTACTCCGACAGCCTGCCCGATTTCGTGCGGCTGGCAGAGGCTTACGGCTGGAAGGGTATCCGCATCGAGGACGAAAGCCAGCTCGACGCCGGGATCCAGGCGATGATCGACCATGACGGGCCGGTGATCGTGGACTGCCTGGTGGCCAAGGAAGCCAACTGCTTCCCGATGATCCCCAGCGGGGCGGCGCATACCGACATGATCCTCTACGGCGATACCGTGGCGGGAACCATGGACGATGAAGCCAAGGCGCTGGTCTAAGGGGGACGCACCGATGATGAAGATCAAGCAAGAGGCGTCGGAACGCCACGTCCTGACCATCACGGTCGATAACGAGGCGGGGATTCTCGCCAAGATCGCCGGACTGTTCACCGCGCGCGGCTATAACATTGACAGCCTGACCGTGGCCGACATTACCGAGAACCACTCGGTCAGCCGGATCACGATCGTCACCCACGGTCCGCCGGCGGTGATCGACCAGATCCACGCCCAGCTGGACCGGCTGGTGCCGGTGCACAAGGTGGTCGACCTCACCGAAATGGGCGCCCACGTCGAGCGCGAGCTGGCGCTGGTCAAGGTGGCCGGAACCGGCGAGGCCCGGGTCGAGGCGCTGCGCCTGGCCGACGTGTTCCGCGCCAAGGTGGTTGACACCACCACCCACAGCTTCGTGTTCGAACTGACCGGCACGCCCGACAAGATCGACCGCTTCGTTTCGCTGATGCGCGAACTGGGGCTGGTCGAGGTTGGCCGCACCGGCGTAGTCGGGATGATGCGGGGAGCCGAAGCGGCCTAGAATTTCTTACGTCGTCCCGGGCCTGACCCGGGACCGCTGGCCTTCACTGCGCTGGTCAGCATCAATGCCAACGGTCCCGGATCAAGTCCGGGACGACGAACTGCAAGGACTGAGACAATGAAGGTTTATTACGACGCCGATTGCGACCTGAACCTGGTCACGGGCAAGAAGATCGCCGTGCTCGGCTATGGCAGCCAGGGCCACGCCCACGCGCAGAACCTGCGCGACAGCGGCGTCAAGGATGTGGCGATCGCGCTGCGTCCGGGTTCGGCCAGCGCCAAGAAGGCCGAAGCCGCCGGCTTCAAGGTCCTGCCAAACAAGGAAGCCGCCGCCTGGGCCGACATCCTGATGATCCTCGCCCCGGACGAGCATCAGGCCGCGATCTGGGCCGATGACATCAAGGGCAACATCCGCCCCGGCGCCGCGCTGGCCTTTGCCCACGGCCTCAACATCCACTTCGGCCTGATCGAAGTGCCGTCCGACATCGACGTGATCATGATCGCGCCCAAGGGCCCGGGCCACACCGTGCGCGGCGAATACGTCAAGGGCGGCGGCGTGCCCTGCCTGATCGCGGTCCACCAGGACGCGACCGGCAATGCCCATGATGTTGCGCTGGCCTATGCCTCGGGCGTCGGCGGCGGCCGCTCGGGCATCATCGAGACGAACTTCAAGGAAGAGTGCGAAACCGACCTGTTCGGTGAACAGGCCGTGCTGTGCGGCGGCATCACCCACCTGATCCAGGCCGGGTTCGAAACCCTGGTCGAAGCCGGTTACGCCCCGGAAATGGCCTATTTCGAGTGCCTGCATGAAACCAAGCTGATCGTCGATCTGCTCTATGAAGGCGGCATCGCCAACATGCGCTATTCGATCTCGAACACTGCGGAATACGGCGACATCACCACCGGTCCGCGCATCATCACCGCTGAAACCAAGGCCGAGATGAAGCGCGTTCTGGCCGACATCCAGTCGGGCCGTTTCGTGAAGAACTTCGTACTCGACAACCGCGCCGGTCAGCCCGAACTGAAGGCCGCCCGCAAGGCCGCCGAGGCCCACCAGATCGAGCAGACCGGATCGCAGCTGCGCGCGATGATGCCGTGGATCGGCAAGAACAAGCTGGTGGACCAGGAAAAGAACTGAGCCAGACGGCACACCATCTGCGAAACGGGGCCGGCGGAGCGATCCGCCGGCCTCTTTGCATCTGCGCGCGGCGGGGGTAACCTTGTCCATCCGCTCCATGGAGTTCCCCCGCATGCTTCGTCTTGCCGGTATCTTGCTGCTTGCCAGTGCGATGACGCCCGCAGCAGCCCAGGCGGCGACGCCTGCCGCAGCGGCCTCCCCCCATGTCCTGTGTCTGAGCGAGCAGACCAGCGCGGCAGACCGCAAGAGCGCGGGCGATGCGGCGCGCGCGATGATCGAGGGTCAGAACGGCGCGGACACGCGGCTGCGCGGCGCGGTCAAGAAGCTTGTCGACGCCTGCACCGCCAGGGAGCGCTGGAGCCCGCAGATCAGCGCCGCCGCCAGCAACCACCTGTGGTTCATGCTGCTGGAAGGCACCCTGGGGCTGGGTCTGGACAGCGCCGGACTGGACCGCGATGCGCTGCTGGCCTTTGCCGAGCGCCTGCCCGAAGCCGATCGCAAGCCGTTCTTCTCGTCCGCCGAGCCGATGAGCGCGGCTTTCCGGGCGCGGATATCGAACCTGATCGGCCAGGCCCGGCTGAAGGGCGATAGCCCCGCGCTGCGGCCGGTGATGATAGATTACCTCTATACCGCCGGCAACATGCGCGCCACGGGTGAGCACCTGACCAGGATTTCAGGCAAACCCGGAGGCCCGGTGCCCGTGGCCGGCGGTGCGGCGCCCCCGGCGGAAGATCCACGCGCCTGCCTGATCGCGCGGGTGCCGGCAGATCACGAGAAACTGGTCCAGTCGATCCGCAGGCAAGTGTTTCCCGGCGAAGTGACCGGAACCACGATACCCGAGGACCCCTATCGCAAGGCGGCGGCCGAGCGCTGCGTTGACAGCGAGGGCTGGCCGGTCGCCTATACCGCAACCGCAGCCGATCTGCTGTTTGGCGAAGTGCGGGCGCAATTGATCGGCCCGCGACTGAAGCAACAGGGATACGATCTTGCCCGGCTGGACAGCTATCTCACCAGCCAGACCGCCGAGCGGCTGCACAGGCTCAAGTGGCTGAGCGAGCGCAATCAGGATTTCTCCCGCGACTGGTCCCTTTTGACCGGCCTTGTCGGCCAGCAACCGCGCGACCCAGCGCAAAAGGAGCTGCTGCTCCAGTATGTCAGAAATCGCTCCGAGGCTGACCGCGCACTCAGAATCTTCGCGGCGGTCCAGCAAATCAATACCGGTTCCTATATCTCGCAGGGATGGCAGGTTCTGCCGGCGCTGGAAGCCAGCCGCCCGGTGATCCGCGAACGCGTGCTGAGCAAGGAGGAGAAGGCCGAGGTCGCGCGGCTGGCCAGGTCCTATGCTGCCGGTTACCAGCAAGGCGGCAGGACCCTGCCCGAATTGCAGCGGCTGATGGACCTGGGCCAGAGCGGCGACAAGGCAGCGATGATCGCGGCCCGCGATGCCCTGGCGCGCGGTGTTCCGTTCGATCTCAGCTCGCACTACTCGGACCTGAACATCGATACGACCCCCTTCCGGATGTTCACTGAACGGCTGACCGCGATCTGGACCGCGATGATCTGGCACCGGTTCGGCTATGACGATGCCTCGCGCCGCTACATGAAGCCCTGCGTTGGCGGGCTTTATGGCGAGGTCTACAAGCACGAGAAGGACGGCGTGGCCGCGATGCTGGCCAGCGATGGCACGGTCCGACCGGTCAATTCACAGGGCATCCAGATGGATCAGTCGGCTGACGGCTGCGGCTTTACCCTGCTGGGCGTCCCCGCTGCACAGGCCAGGGGAGCCACGGTCCTGCAATTCTATGACAAGCGCGGATCGTTTGGCGCGCTGGGCAACCGCGCCCCGGCCCGCGATTTTGCGATCACCGGGGTCAGGTTCTCGCCAATGATGGGCGATGCCCGGTTTCTGCAGAGCAAGTTCGAGGAGCATCTGACCATGCGCCGCGCGGGCCTGATGTATGATGCACGCAGTGGACTTCGGACGTTCGCCACGCCGACCCTGCTCGTCACCATGCCCTGGTACAATCACTATGCCCGCGAAACCGGGCAACTGGCCAAGCTGGATCAGGCCGATGCGCAGAGCAACGAAGCGATCGCCGCGCGCCTGCGGGCGGAAGCCCGGTCGCGCGTCGCTGCCTGGGAACGCGCCCTCGAAAGGCACAAGGAGGAACCGCTCAACCAGACGCGGCGCGACCAGTTGATGTATGCAGCGTCAGCGCTGGGCGGTGCCTACTGGCAGGAATACAAGCGGCTGGTGCCCGATCCCCAACCAGTCATCACCGACGCGCCGCGCATGGTCGGCAGCGGGGCCGGGTCATCCGGCTACCGCGAGGTCGAGGTGCGATCCTATGACCGCAACGGCACCTACACCGGCTCCACCCGGATGAGCGCCGCCTGGGCCGACATCATGAAGATGACTTCGGGCCCGCCGCGCTAGACATTTGACCTGAGCGTGCCTTCGGGGCAGGATTGCGAATTGTTCGCAGGTCCTTCCCCGGAGATTTTCTCATGCCCAAGCAAATCCTTGCCGCTCTTGCTCTGGGCGGCGCGCTGCTGCTGACCGCTCCGCTCCAGGCGCAGAAGGCCCCCGCCCTGCCCGGCAGCAAGTCCCCCGCTGCTGTAACCGGCGGAACCTATCAGGCCGACGCCGGGCACACGCTGGTGCGCTGGACGGTCGATCACTTCGGCTTCAGCCCCTACACCGGCCTGTTCGGCGGGGTTACCGGCACGCTCGAACTCGATCCGAAAAGGCCTGCTGCGGCCAAGGTCGACGTCACCATTCCCGTATCCGGCGTGACCACGGCGAGTGCCGCACTGACCGCGCATCTGTTGCGCGCGCCGAAGGAAGCGGGCGGCAAGCCCGATTTCTTCGGTGCCGATCCCGCACCCGCCCGGTTCGTGTCCACCAAAGTGGTCGTGACCGGCAAGGAACGCGGCAGGATTACCGGCAATCTCACGCTCAACGGAGTCACCCGCCCGGTGACGCTGGACGCCACCTTCTACGGCGCGGGCAAGGCCCCTGCGGCGATGGGGGGCAAGGAGAACGTGGGCTTTACCGCGCGTGGCACGATCCTGCGCAGCCAGTTCGGCATTGGCTATGCCATCCCGCTGGTCTCGGACGCGGTGCAGCTGGAAATCGCGGCCGCCTTCGTCAAGTAGCGGGCCTCAGCGCATCAGGGCAAAGGCGGTGCGCAGTTCGCGCAGGAAGGCCTCCGGCTGTTCCCACGCGGCAAAGTGCCCGCCTTTGTCCATATCGCCCCAGTGGACGAGGTTGGGAAAATTGCGCTCCGCCCACTTGCGCGGGGTCGGCAGGATTTCCTTCGGAAAGGCGCTGACCGCAACCGGCAGCGTTACCTGCTGCGGGGCAAAGCTGCCGAAGCTTTCCCAGTAGAGCCGCGCCGATGATGCCCCGGTAGCGGGCAGCCAGTAGAGCATCAGGTTGTCGAGAATCTGGTCGCGCGACAGCGCATCATAGGGCGATCCGGCATTGTCGGTCCAGGCCCACATCTTTTCGAAGATCCAGCCCGCAAGGCCGACCGGACTGTCGACCAGGCCATAGCCAACCGTCTGCGGGCGGGTGCGCTGCTGGGTGGAATAGCCCGAATCCCATTCCTGATAGTGCTGCAATGCCCCCAGCGCCTTGAGTTCCGCAGGAGACGGGTTCGCCAGGTCATCCGGCTCGGGCCGCCCGATCGGCATGTTGAGGTGAATGCCAGCGCAGCCGGCCACCTGCTGCACCCCGATCGAGGTGGTCACCGCACTGCCCCAGTCACCGCCCTGCGCCACCCAGCGGGCATAACCCAGCCGCGTCATCAGTTCGCCCCAGGCGCGGGCAATTTTCTCCACACCCCAGCCGGTGTGCACCGGCTTGCCGGAAAAGCCGAAGCCCGGCAGCGAGGGCGCGACGACATGGAACGCCTGTGCGCCATCGGCCGGGTTGGCCAGTTCCTCAATCACACCCATGAACTCGATCACCGATCCCGGCCAGCCATGCGTGATGATCAGCGGCAGCGCATCGGCATGGGGCGAGCGGACGTGGAGGAAGTGGATGTCCAGCCCGTCGATCTCGGTCACGAACTGGCCCAGCGCGTTGAGCCGCGCCTCGCACCGCCGCCAGTCGTAACCCCCGCGCCAATAGCCGACCAGGTCCCGCAGGGCTTCCAGCGGCGTGCCTTGCGACCAGTCCTCCACCGCCTCCTTCTCGGGCCAGCGGGTCAGGTCGATCCGCGCGTTCAGATCGTCGATCTGCGATTGCGGGATGGCGAGCGTGAAAGGGCGAATCTGGGTCATGCGACAGAGCCTAAACGACAATCGCCATTGTGTTAATCGCGCAATTAAAGCTATTCCTTGACGCCCTTTGCAGGAGACGCAGACTTGGCTCAGCCACAGCTTGCCGGGATCAAGGTGGTGGACCTCACCACCGTGGTGTTTGGCCCCTATTGCACCCAGATCCTGGCCGATCTTGGCGCCGATGTGATCAAGGTGGAAAGCCCCGGATACGGCGACACCTTCCGCTGGTCGGCGCCCGCCCCTGTCACTCCGTCGATGGCGCCGGGGTTCATGGCGCTCAACCGGGGCAAGCGCTCGATCGCGCTCGATCTCAAGACGGCGGAGGACCTTGCGGTGATGCAGGACCTGCTGCGCGATGCCGATGTGTTCGTGGTCAACGTGCGGGGTAAGGCGCTGGAGCGGCTGGGGCTGGATTACGAGGCCGTTCGCGCGCTCAATCCGCGCATCGTCTATGTCCATTGCGTCGGGTTCGGGCAGGATGGCCCCTATGCCGATCTTCAGGCCTATGACGACGTGATCCAGGCCGCAACCGGCACCGCCACCCTGCTGCCGCGCGTCGATGGCGATCCGCGCCCGCGCTATCTCCCCTCGCTGATCGCCGACAAGGTTGCCGGGCTCCACGCCGCCTATGCCGCCATGGCCGCGCTCTTCAACCGCGAGCGCACTGGCGAGGGGCAATGCGTGGAAGTGCCGATGTTCGAGGTGTTTTCCAGCTTCATGCTGCTTGAGCATCTGGGCGGCCAGACCTTCGATCCGCCCTGCGGGCCGGTGGGTTATGCCCGCCAGATCGACCCCCTGCGCCAGCCCTTCCCGACCGCCGACGGGGCGATCTCGATCGTCATCTACACCCATGATGCCTGGGACCGGGTCTTCACCCTGCTGGAAGACCCGGACTTCATCGCGCAGGAGCGGTTCAACGTGCCCGGCGGGCGGGCCGCGCACCAGGGTGAGCTTTACAGCCATCTGGCCAGCCTGACGCCGAATTTCGCCACTGTCGAGTTGCTGCGCCGGTGCGCGGCGGTGCAGATCCCCGCCCAGCCGGTGCGCGATCTTGGCGAAGTGATCGACGATCCGCACCTGAACGCGGTCGGCTTCTTCACCCGGCGCGAACATCCCACCGAAGGCGCCTATCTGGAACAGGCGCATCCGGTGAAATTTTCGTCAGGCAGCGCCGCACCGGTGCGGATGCCGCCCGGTCACGACGAGCACGGGGCGGAGATCCGGGCGGAAGTGGCGGCACGGAAGGGCTGAAATCGCCCTGACCCGTTCGGGAACCACACCCGCTCGAAACGAACGGAAGTCTGCCTAATTCCCGGTCGCCGCCTTCGATGCCGCTTCCACTCGCGAGCGGTCCGCCAGCATCATCGTGGTCGAGGCCTTGGCAAGGACATTGCCCGCCTCGTCCAGCAGGTGGCCTTCATAGAACGCGGTCTTGCGGCCGTTGCGCACGGCCCAGCCTTCCGCGATTACCAGCCCGGGCCGCACGGGCGCGAAGAAGCTGACTTTCAGTTCCAGCGTCATCGGCGTCACGCCCGGGCCATTTTTCGCAATCGCCGCGTGGGCCATGGCCGCGTCGATCCAGCCGGACACGAAGCCGCCCTGCACCACTCCGCCGGAATGGCACATGTCGGCCCGCGCCCGGTATTCCAGCCGCGCGCGGCCTTCGGGGTTCATCTCGGCAATGCGGACCAGGCTCATCGTTGCGTAGAGCGGGTCGTTGCTGGTGTCGCTCATGGGTCTTACGCCAGCGCCGAATAGATCAGGGTCTTCAGCTCGCGCCGGATCGGATAGACGCTGGAGGGCGAAAGCTGGGTCATGAACACCGCCGTCAGCCGCTCTACCGGATCAACGAAGAACGCGGTGGAGAACATGCCCCCCCAGTAAAATTCGCCAACCGACCCCGGAATCATGGTCCGTGCGGGATCGAGATTGACCGCGAAGCCCAGGCCAAAGCCAACCCCGGCATTGGTTGCCTCGCTGAACAGCGATTTCGACCAGCTGGCCAGATCGCCACCATCGGGCAGGTGGTTCAGGGTCATCAGCTCCAGCGTCTTGCGAGCAACGATCCGTTCGCCTTCAAGCTCGCCCCCGTTCAGCAGCATGGTGCAGAAGCGGTGATAATCGAGCGCGGTCGAAACGAGGCCCCCGCCGCCCGAAACCTGGCGTGGCTCGCGGCTCCACGCGCTCTCCGCGCCCCGGTCATACATTACCCGGCCCTTGCCGGGCATGAAGGTGTAGCAATCGGTCAGCCGGTCGATCTTGCCCTCGGGCACGGCAAAGAACGTGTCGTCCATCTTCAGCGGCGCGAAAATCCGCTGCCGGAAGAATTCGGGCAGCGACTGGCCCGAGAGGCGCTGGACCACCGCGCCCAGCACGTCGGTGGAAACCGAATAGTTCCACCCCTCGCCCGGCGAGAATTCCAGCGGAATGCCGGCCAGCGCCGCAACCAGGCCATCGAGATCGAGATTGCCGTGCCAGTTCTCCAGCTTGCCCTCGCGGTAGGCGGCATCCATGTTCGACCGGTTCTGGAAACCATAGGTCAGGCCGGACGTGTGGCGCAGCAGATCGACCATCTGCATCGGCCGTTCGCACGGCTTGGTCAGGAACGGCACCCCCGCCCCGCCGCCATTATAGACGCCCAGATCCTTGAATTCGGGCAGGACATGGTGGACCGGCGTATCAAGCGCCACCTTGCACTCTTCCACCAGCATCATGAAGGCGATCGAGGTGATCGGCTTGGTCATGCTGGCGATGCGGAACAACGATCCCTCGTCGATAGGCTTGCCACCCTCGCGCGCCGGACCTTGCGAGGGGAAATGCGCGATTTCTCCGTCACGGGCGATCAGAACCTGCGCGTGGGGCAGCCTTCCACTGTCGAGATAGCGTTCCTTGATGAAGCCATCGAGACGGGCAAGGCGGCGGGCATCGAAGCTGCCGGGAAAGCTCATGCGGGAATCCTGTTCGGTTGCTGGTCGCAACTCTTGTGCCGCGTCATCGCGGGCAAGGCAACTTGCCTGTGCGGTTGACCGGGGCGCCGCGCGCGGCCATCCAGCCTGACCATGGGGACCAACCGCACCGCCAGCCTGCCCGCCCGGCCGCTGATCGCCATGATCGCGCTGGCGATCTTCATCCACGCGCTGGACCGGGGCAATTTTGCCACCGCCGCACCGCTGATCAAGGACGGGCTGGGCCTCACCAACACCCAGACCGGGCTGCTGCTGTCGGCCTTCTTCTGGACCTATGTGCCCGGCCACGTCCTGGCCGGATGGCTGATCGAGAAGCTGAACGCCCGCCGCGCGCTGGCGCTGGCGCTTGCCGTCTGGTCGCTCGCCACCGTGCTTACCGGGTTCGCCACCAGTTTCGCCATGCTGCTGGTGCTGCGGCTGTTGCTGGGACTGGGCGAAAGCGCCGGGTTTCCGGCCAGTTCGAAGCTGCTTGCCGAAGCGCTCCCGCGCGAAAAGCTGGGCACTGCCAACGGCCTTGTCGGCGCAGGGCTGATGCTGGGCAACGGCCTTGGCGTGCTGCTGGGCGGCATGGTGCTGGCGGCCATGGGCTGGCAGGCGCTGTTCTTCGTGTTTGGCGGCATTTCACTGCTCTGGCTGCTGCCGTGGCTGGCCATGACTTCGGGCCGCAAGCCGCTGATCCAGCCCACCGAACCTGCCCCGCCCGCCCCCGGTTACGCCGTCATGCTGGCGCGGCGCGAGACCTGGGCGGCGATGCTGGGGATGTTCTGTTCGAACTATCCCTACTTCATCGTCCTGTCGTGGCTGCCGCTTTACCTCGTCAAGCAGCAGGGGTTTGCGATCACGACAATGGCCTGGTTGGGCGGCCTCGTCTACCTGCTGGGCGCTGCGATCAACTTCTGGGGCGGGCCGTGGGTCGACCGCCGGATTGCCGCCGGCGCCGATGCCCCGCGCCTGCGCAAACAGGTGGTGCTGGCATCCTCTGCCATCGCGGTGGTCTGCATGCTGGCCTGCGCTCTGGGCGATACGCGGGTCGCGGTTGCGGGGCTGCTGGGCTATTCGCTGTCGATCGGGCTTGGTCCGATCGGCACCTTCACGGTCGGGCAGACAATGGCCGGACCCAGCGGCGCCGGGAAATGGATCGGCTTGCAGAACGGATCGGGCGGCCTGTCGGGAGTGGTCGGCCCGCTGGTTACGGGCGTGCTGATCGACGCGACCGGCGATTACCGCATGGCCTTCCTGTTCGCGGCGCTGGTCTCGGCGGCGGGACTGTTCTTCTGGGGGGTAATGATCGGCCGGGTCGAGCCGCTCGACTGGGATTCGCCGCCGCAGCGGCCCTAGTTCCCCTTTACAAGCTCGCCCCCGCTCGCCATAGGCTGCGCGCATGACGCTCGCGCGCACCTTGAATCTGGGCCTTACCCTGCGACTTATCCGCCCTTGGGCGTGAGCTGGTGCGTCCCCGCCGGACGTCCGGCGGCTCCCAAGGGGATCGAGACACACCGTTAGTCGTAATGCCAGTTATCGAGACGCTATCATGACCATGCTGAAGAACCCCGGCGCCAAGTATCGCGCCTTTCCGCCCATCAACCTGCCTGATCGCCAGTGGCCATCAAAGGTCATCGACAAGGCGCCGCGCTGGCTTTCCACCGATCTGCGCGACGGCAACCAGGCGCTGATCGATCCGATGGGCGCGGAAAAGAAGATGCGCTTCTTCGACCTGCTGCTGAAAGTGGGCTGCAAGGAGATCGAGGTGGGCTTCCCCGCCTCGGGCGCGACCGATTTCGATTTCATCTCCGGGCTCGTGCGCGGCGGCAAGGTGCCCGAGGACGTGACCATCCAGGTCCTCACCCAGTCGCGCCGTGACCTGATCGAGACCAGCTTTGCCAGCCTCGAAGGTTCGCGCTCGGCGATCGTCCACCTCTACAACGCGGTCTCGCCGGTGTGGCGCAAGATCGTGTTCGGCATGTCGCGCGAGGATATCAAGGCCATCGCCATCGAAGGCGCCAAGGTGCTGCGCGATCAGGCGGCGAAGTATCACGGCACCGACTGGATCTTCGAATACAGCCCGGAAACCTTCTCCACCGCCGAGGTCGATTTCTCGGTCGAGGTCTGCGCGGCGGTGATGGACGTGCTCCAGCCCACGCCGGACCATCCGATCATCTTCAACCTGCCCGCCACGGTCGAATGCGCGACACCCAACGTCTATGCCGATCAGGTGGAACTGTTCGGACGGATGATCCCCAACCGCGACAGCGTGGTGATCTCGCTCCACACCCATAACGACCGCGGTACCGGAATCGCGGCGGCGGAGCTTGGCCTGATGGCCGGCGGCGACCGCGTGGAAGGCTGCCTGTTCGGCAATGGCGAGCGCACCGGCAACTGCGACCTGGTGACGGTGGCGCTCAACATGTACACGCAAGGCGTTGACCCCGAGCTCGACTTCTCGGACATCGACGCGATTGCCAAGACGGTGGAATACTGCAACCAGCTGCCGATCCACCCGCGCCACCCCTATGTCGGCGAACTGGTCTACACCTCGTTCTCCGGCAGCCACCAGGACGCGATCAAGAAAGGCTTCGCCGCGCGCGAGAAGCAGAACGACGAGCTGTGGGAGATGCCTTATCTCCCCATCGATCCGGCCGACCTTGGTCGTAGCTACGAAGCGGTGATCCGCGTCAATTCGCAGTCCGGCAAGGGCGGCTTCGCCTGGGTTCTGGAACAGGACCAGGGCCTGAAGCTGCCCAAGAAGATGCAGGCGCACTTCTCCAAGCACGTCCAGGAGCTGGCCGACGAGGCCGGGCGCGAACTGTTCGCGGACGATATCTGGGACGTGTTCCAGCGCACCTACAAGCTCAGCACGCCGCAGCATTTCCAGCTGGTCGACTACGAGGAAAGCAAGGCCGCCGACGGCACCCGCGTGTTCGCCGGCAAGATCGAGCTCGACGGCAAGGAACAGTCCGTCTCGGGCCGGGGCAATGGCCTGATCTCGTCAGTGGTGACCACCCTGCGCGACAGCTTTGGCGTGCAGCTTGAGGTCAAGGACTACACCGAACACGCGATGACCGCAGGGTCGGACGCGCGCGCCGCGGCCTATGTCGAATGCGTAACCCCGGACGGCAAGACCATCTGGGGCGTGGGCATCGATGAAGACATCGCCACCGCCAGCGTCCGCGCAGTACTAAGCGCCGCGAACGCCGTCTAAGACGCGAACCGCCTTCGTGGCAGCGAAGGCGGTTCTTTTTCCCCCTCCCCTTGCGGGAGGGGAGTTTAAGGGCGCCCGCTGCTCACTCGCAGCGGCGGCGTTCTAGGGTTGCAACACCATCTTCAGCGCGCCCGCCTCGCGCGCCTCGAACAGGCGATAGGCTTCCGCACCCTCGCTCAAGGGCATCCGGTGGCTGATGTAGCGTTCGGGGCGCAGGCGGCCGGACTGGACCAGCGGAAACAGTGCGGGCAGTTCCTCTGGCACGGAACAGGTGCCGATCCGGAAGGTCAGCCCGGCGGCGAAAGCACGCTCCAGCGGGAAGGCGAAACGGCGCGATTGCTGGACGCCGATCACCGAGACGGTGCCGCGCCGCGCAACCAGCCGCAGGGCGAAATCGACAGTGGCATCGCTGCCCACCACCTCGACCACGCAGTCCAGCTTGTTGCCCCGGGTATCCTGCTTGATCCGCTCAAGCGCCTCGTCCGGGTGGAGCGCAATCGCGCCTGCCGCTTCGGCCAGCGCGCGGCGTTCGGGGATGGGATCGATCGCGTAGACCACATGCGCTCCCATCACGAAGGCGCTTTCCACCGCCATCAGCCCGATGGGGCCAAGGCCGATCACGCCCACCGAGGAACCGGGCCGGATGTCCGCATTGCGCGCGCCGAACCAGGCGGTGGAAAGCGCGTCGGTCATCATCAGCGCCTGGTCCATGCTGACGCCGTCCGGCACCGGCACTGCGTTCATGTCCGCCGCCGGCACCCGCACGGCTTCGGCTTGCGATCCTTGCAGACGCGCGGACAGGCCATAGCAGGATCCCAGATTGAATTCGCAGTTTGCGACGTTTCCGGCGAGGCACGACCGGCAGGAGCCGCAGCCGACGGCAGCGGGCAGCATCACCTTGTCCCCCACTTTCAGCCGGTGGACGCCGCGCCCGACTTCCACCACTTCGCCCACCGCCTCGTGGCCGACGCAGAAGCCGGTGTCCTCGGAAAAGCCGTGGCCGTGATAGATGTGGAGGTCCGATCCGCAGATCGAGCAGGCGGTCACCTGCACGATCGCGTCGCGGTCGGACTGCGGCACGGGATCGTCCATGTCCTCGTGGCGGACGTCCCGTGCCCCGTAATAGCGCAGCGCCTTCATCCTAGCGCTCGTTCATGGCGACGTATTCCCGGATCTTCTGCTTGCCGAGCTGGCTCATATGGACCTCGTCCGGGCCATCGGCGATGCGCAGGAAGCGGTTGAGTGTAAAGAACCGGGCAACCGGCGTATCGTCGCTCACCCCCATGCCGCCATGGACCTGGATCGCCCGGTCGGCGACGGTCTGGGCCATCTGCGGGGCGATCACCTTGATCGCGGCGATCAGGTCCTTTGCGACCTTGTTGCCGTATCGGTCCATCGCGTCGGCGGCCTTGAAGGTCAGCAGGCGGGCCATCTCGATCTCGCAGAAGCTCTTGGCCACGTCCTGACGGATAGAGGACTGGTCGGCCAGCTTCTTGCCAAAGGCAGTGCGGCTGTCGGCGCGGCGCGACATGATCTCCAGCGCGCGCTGGGCCTGGCCGATCGAGCGCATGCAATGATGGATGCGCCCCGGCCCAAGCCGCCCTTGCGCGATTTCGAACCCGCGCCCTTCGCCCAGGATCAGGTTTTCCTTCGGCACGCGCACGTTGTCGAACCGCAGCTCGCATTCGCCGCCCGGCGAATTGTGCGATCCGAAGACGGTAAGGTGGCGCACGATGGTGATGCCCGGAGTGTTCGGCTCGACCAGGATCTGCGAATGCTGGGCGTGGCGCGGGGCGCTGAAATCGGTCTTGCCCATCACGATCCAGATGTCGCAACGCGGGTGCATCGCGTTGGAAATCCACCACTTGCGCCCATTGATGACATATTCGTCGCCATCCGGCGTGATCGACAGTTCAAGGTTGGTCGCGTCGGACGAGGCGACCTGCGGCTCGGTCATGACATAGGCGGAGCGGATCGTGCCATCCAGCAGCGGCTTCAGCCACTTGTCCTGCTGCGCGGGGCTTCCGAACTTGGCCAGCACTTCCATGTTGCCGGTGTCCGGCGCAGAGCAGTTGAACACCTGGCTGGAAAACGGCACCCGGCCCATGATCTCGGCCAGCGGGGCATATTCCAGGTTGGTGAGGCCGGGCGAGAATGCGCCGTATTCATGCGGCAGAAACAGATTCCACAGGCCCTTCGCGCGGGCCTTGGCCTTCAGGTCCTCCATCCCGGGCCATTCCTGCCACAGGTTCGCGGGATCGCTTACCCAGTCGTGATAGGCCTGCTCGTTGGGATAGATATGTTCGTCCATGAAGGCCTCGATCTGGGCGATCAGACCCTTGACCTTGTCACTGTGTTCGAAATCCACTTTCGCTCTCCGCTATCGATCTTCTGTCGTCCCGGCAATCTTGGCGGCGGCTCCCGGCCATGGGAAGCGAAAAAGTGGCGAAATGCCACTTGCCTCGGCGCGGCCCGCTCATAAGCTGCGGGCAAACACGAAAACGGAGAGTGCCCGATGACCGAAGCCATCCTTGAACCCGATCTGCCGATCATCGACCCGCACCACCACCTGTGGGACTTGCGCCCGATGCTGGGGATGTTTCCCCAGCCGCTCCACCCCTTCGTCGATACCGTGTCGCGCTCGGCCTATTACACCTTCAACGAACTCCACGCCGACGCGACCAGCGGGCACAACGTGATCGGCACGGTCTATATGGAATGCGGCGCATTTTACCGCGCCGGGGCAAGCGATGCGCTGAAGGTGCTGGGCGAGTTGGAATACGTCAACGGCGTCGCCGCGCAAAGCGCCAGCGGCCTGTATGGCGACATCCGCCTGTGCGCCTCGATCATCGGCCATGCCGACCTGCGGCTTGGCGATGGCGCGCGCGGGGTGCTGGAAAGCCTGATGGCCGTGACCGACCGCTTCAAGGGCATCCGTCACCAGGGGGCATGGGACGCCGATCCCGAAACGCTTGGCCCCCCGTTTCACGCGCCGCCGGGGCTCTACCTTGATCCGACCTTCCGGCAGGGCTTCAACCACCTGGGCGAGCTGGGGCTGACTTTCGACGCCTGGGTGCTTGAGCCGCAATTGGGTGACGTGATCAGCCTGGCCCGTGCCTATCCCGATCAGACCATCGTGCTCGACCACTGCGGAACCCCGCTCAACACGGCGGGCTACCACGGCAAGCTGCATGAACGGTTCGACGTGTGGCGCAGCAACATCCACGAACTGGCGAAAAGTCCGAACGTTTCGGTCAAACTGGGCGGTCTGGCCATGTCGTTCGCGGGGATGCCGGACAAGGGACCAGAGGCGGGGCTTTCCTCCGAAACGCTGGCGGCGATGTGGCGGCCCTACATCGAAACCTGCATCGAGGCCTTCGGGCCGGAGCGGGCGATGTTCGAAAGCAATTACCCCGTCGACAAGTGGGGGGCAAGCTATCCGGTGCTGTGGAACGCCTTCAAGCACCTGACGCTGGGCGCCTCCGCTGAGGAGAAGCGCGCGCTTTACGCGGGCACTGCCGCGCGGGTCTATGGCCTCGAACACCTGCTCGGCTGATGGCGGCGATCCATCTGCCGCGCACGATCCGCATCGGCGGCGGCGTGCTGAACGAACTGCCCGAGGCACTGGCCGCGGCCGGGCTGTCGCGGCCGCTGATCGTCACCGACGGGTGGATTGCGACCTGTGGCATTCTTGAGCGGGTTGAAGCACTTCTGCGCGCGGCGGGAATGCCCGCGCGCAGCTTTACCGGCGCGGTGCCCGATCCGACCGTTGCCTCGATCGAGGCGGGCTGCGCGTTCCTGGCGGAAGGCGCGCATGACTGCGTGATCGGCCTTGGCGGCGGCAGTCCGATCGATTCGGCCAAGATGATCGCGGTAAAGCGCGATCGCCCGCTGGCCGTGCGCGATCTGAAGGTGCCGCATCAGGAGGACGCGCCGGGCCTGCCGGTGGTCGCGATCCCGACCACGGCGGGCACCGGATCCGAAGCGACCCGCGTGACGATCATCACCGATGAGGAAACCGACGAGAAGATGCTCTGCGCGGGGCTGGCCTACCTCCCCCAGATCGCGCTGGTCGACTACGAGCTGACCCTGACCAAGCCCGCGCGGCTGACCGCCGATACCGGGATCGACAGCCTGGTCCACGCGATCGAGGCCTATGTCTCGCGGCTGGCCAATCCCTTTGCGGATGCGATGGCGCTGTCCGCCATGCGGCTGATCTGGCCCAACCTGCCGCTGGCCTGTGCCGATCCCGGCAACCGCGCCGCGCGAGAGGCGCTGATGCTGGGGGCACTGCAGGGCGGGATCGCCTTTTCGAACAGCTCGGTCGCGCTGGTCCACGGGATGAGCCGCCCGATCGGCGCGCATTTCCATGTCGCCCACGGCCTGTCCAACGCGATGCTGATGCCGCTGGTCACCGCGTGGAGCGCTCCCGCCGCCGTCCCCCGCTATGCGGACTGCGCCCGGGCGATGGGCGTGGCGGCGGACGGCGAAAGCGATCAGGCGGCGGTCGGCCGGTTGGTCGAGGCGCTGGAGCAGGCTAACGCCGACCTCTCGGTCCCCTCGCCCCGCGCCTACGGGATCGAGCGGGAGCGCTGGGAGGCGCTGGTGCCGATCATGGCCGCGCAGGCGCTGGCTTCAGGCTCGCCCGCCAACAATCCGCGCGTGCCAACGCAGGAAGAGATCGAGGCGCTTTACCTCCAAGCGTGGAATTAAAAGGAGGGCCGCGCGATCATCAGCCAGAAGATCGCCAGAAGCGCCACAAAGGCTGGCCAGCCCAGCACGAACCACCAGCGCATGGTGCGGCGGTAGTCCGCTCCCAGCGGCGTTCCCGCCAGCGCCGCAGCCTCGGCCAGACGCTGTGCCCTGATCTGCAGCCAGACCACCGGCGCCCAGCAGGCGAAGGCGAGCGCATAAAGCGCATAGGCCGCCAGCAGCCACGGCGAGATCAGCGAATAGCCGCCCAGCTGCGCCAGCCACAGCCCCGAAAGCGGCTGTAGCAACCCGCTCCCCCCGGTAAAGATCCAGTCCGCTCGCACGACCATCCTGCCCACCCGCGCAATCGTTGCCGGATCGCCGCTCAGGTGCGCGTTCCACAGATACCACGCCGTTCCCGCGCCAAACCCGAACAACACAGTGCTGGACAGGACGTGGACCCATTTGACGAGGAAAAACAATTCCATCACCGACTATCCGCAATGGCGCCGTGGACCAGGATCAGAACCAGAACCGGCAGGTTCTTGAGCATCGCCCCGAGCGGATCGGCCCATAGCTGCGGCAAGGCCCAGCTGAGGACCACGGTGTAGCCCAGCACCATTGCCAGCTGCACCATGGTCGCCCACCGCCCGCGCCGATCGAGCAGCACCAGCAGACCCACGCCGATATCGAGCGCCGATGTGGCGATGCGCGCCAGTTCGGCCAGCGGCTGTGGCAGACCCGCCGCCTGCCCGAACTGGCGGGTCCATTCCGCTCCGTGCAGGAACCCCGCCAGCGCCGAGGCGAACCACAGCAGCGCCAGAACCCAGCGCACGGCGGGGGCGAGGAAGAACAGCCGGGCGTGCCAGCGGTCCTGTACCTGCGCGGGATGATCGCGCAGCGCGCTTTCCAGACTGCGCGGCGCAAAGCCCGCGGATTTCGCAAAGGCGGCGCCATCCCCCGCATTGCCAGCCAGCAATTGCTCCAGACTGTTGGTCGAAACCGGGCCGGAACCCGTGAGATCGCCGACGCGGCCCAGCAGCCGCATCAGCGGCAACGGCACAGCCAGGAACCGCGCCGGGCCGAAGCCCAGCCACTCGCGGTAGAGGCCCAGCAGGTCGCGCAGCTCGTAATCGCGCGGCCCGCAGGGTTCGAGCACCTGCCCGGCCATCGCCGGATCGGTGCAGGCGCGCGCCGCCGCTTCGGCCAGATCGGCCGCGTGGAGCGGGGAAAATCCGTGCCCCTGCCCCGCCGGAACCGGCACGGCCCAGGGCAGCGCCGCCAGCCCGCGCAGCAGCGAGGTGCCGCCATAGCTGCCCTCGGCATAGACCAGCGAGGGGCGCAGGATCGTCCATTCCAGTCCGGATTCCCGCAGCGCGGCCTCTCCCGCGAGCTTGCTCTGCGCATAGTCGGTGCGGACCTCAGGCCTTGCGCTGATCGCGGACAGCAGCACCACCCGCTTCACCCCTGCCACCTTGGCTGCAGCGTGCAGTGCGCGCGGCATGGCGACATGGACCGGATCCATATCCGCACCGCGCAGCACCCCCGCGCAGTTGACCACTGCATCGATCCCTTGCAGCCGGTCAGCCCAGTCTTCGCCCCGCACCGCCTTGCCCAGATCCATCGCCAGCCAGCGGGCATCGGGAAAAGCCTGTTCCAGCGCGCCGGTGGAACGCGCCACACCGGTCACCGCATGGCCATCGGCCAGCAACCGGGCGACAACGTGACGTCCGATGAACCCGCCTGCCCCCAGCACGAGTATCCGCACAGGGCCGCTCAGACCGGCTGGAGCGGCTGGTGGGCGCGAGGCATCGACTCGAGCTTCACCGGATCGCCGGTCCGCACTTCGCCGCCGCTGACCACCACGGCCATGACCCCGCATTTTCGGATCAGGCTGCCGTCCGCCGCACGGTCCAGCGTCGCTTCCATCAGCCCGGCAGCGATGGCGTTGAGCTGGTGGCACGGGTTGCGTAAACCGGTGATCTCCACCAGCGCATCCCCGCCAAGGCGCAGGCGAGTTCCGGTGGACAGGCCGAGCAGGTCGATCCCGCGCGTCAGCACGTTCTCGCCCAGCTGGCCCGGGCCAATCGCAAAGCCCCTGCCCGCCAGTTCGTCCAGCAGTTCGCCGTGGATCAGGTGGACCTGCCGCAGGTTCGCCGCCCTGGGATCCTTCTTCTGGCGCGAGAGGTGCTGGACCAGCACCCCGGCATGGGCATCGCCCTGCACCCCTCGCCCGGCGAGCAGGACCACGCTGTCACGCAGCTCCTTGGAGAAGCGGTGTTCGGCATCGCAGGCCAGCGCGGCAATGTGGGCGTTCATCCGCGGCACGCTAGCAGCCAGCCGGACCTTGGCAAGGCCCGCACCGCGCCCTCTCGACAGGCCGGTTTCCGTCCCATAGGAAAATCTTTCACAACCGCCCTTGGGGGACTTACCTGATGCCGCTTCCCGCTCCGTTCGATCGCCTCCGCCTGCCCGTCATCGCTTCACCGCTGTTCATCATTTCCGGCCCCGAACTGGTGATTGCCCAGTGCAAGGCCGGGATCGTCGGCAGCTTCCCCTCGCTCAACGCGCGGCCTTCGGGCGTGTTCGACGAATGGCTGCACCAGATCACCGAGGAACTGGCCGCACACAACCGCGACAATCCGGATCGCCCCGCCGCGCCCTTCGCGGTCAACCAGATCGTTCACAAATCGAACAACCGGCTGGAGGAAGACCTTGAGGTCTGCGCCAAGTGGCAGGTGCCGATGATCATCACCTCGCTCGGCGCGCGCGAGGACGTGAACAAGGCGGTCCATGCCTGGGGCGGGATCGTGATGCATGACGTGATCGACGATCGCTTCGCCCGCAAGGCAATCGAAAAGGGCGCGGACGGGCTCATCCCGGTCGCCGCCGGGGCAGGTGGCCATGCCGGCACGCTTTCACCCTTCGCGCTGATGCAGGAAATCCGCGAGTGGTTCACCGGGCTGGTCGCGCTGTCAGGCTCGATCGCCTGCGGCCGCTCGGTACTGGCCGCCCAGGCGATGGGCGCGGACTTCGGCTATATCGGCTCGGCCTGGATCGCCACCCAGGAAGCCAACGCGGTCCAGGGCTACAAGGACGCGATCGTCGCGGGCCGCGCGGACGACATCGTCTATTCCAACCTCTTCACCGGGGTCCACGGCAATTACCTGCGGCCCTCGATCGTCGCGGCCGGGCTTGATCCGGACAATCTGCCGGTCAGCGATCCCAGCGCGATGAACTTCGGGTCGGGCGGCAACACCGAGGCCAAGGCTTGGAAGGACATCTGGGGTTCGGGCCAGGGCATCGGCGCGGTCAAGGCGGTGGAAACGGTGGCCCAGCGGGTCGACCGGCTGGAAGCGGAATATAACGCGGCCCGCGCCGAACTCGCCGCAAAAGCCGGCCTGCGCCTCACCGATCTGGAAACGGTCTAACCTTCAAGCGGCGCGGTGGCGGGCCAGAGCAGATCGGCCATCGCGTCGAGATGGGTGAAGTCCACCCCCGTGCCCAACGGGTCGCGGCGGTTGAGCCGCAGGCGGTTGCGTTGATCCAGCAGTTCCCGGCGCAGCTGGTGCTGCAACTGCTCCAGATCGTGCAGCGCGCGGCGCAGAGCCAATTCCGGCGCGCGCGGACGCAGCGCCGCCCAGCCCGCCTCGATCCCGCCGACCCGTTCGAACACCATTTCGTTATAGCTGCGATGCGGCCCCCGGTGCAGCGGCAGGCCCACGGCCAGCGCGGTACGATCATTGGCGGGCAGCAGCAGCCCATTAAGCCGGAAATCGTCGAAGCCGAGCCGCTCGGTGCCAAGCTGCGCCAGCATCGGCGCAAAGCAGGCGCGGCTGAGCAACTGGCGCGGCAGGATATGGTGGCGCTGCACACCCGGTTCATAGCCGGGACGGTCGGGGCGGTTGATCGAGCGGAACGGCAGGCGCTGGCGCGGCGCATCCGCGAAAGCCCGGCTGGCATCGCCCGCGTGCGTCATCCGTGCAGCCTGACAGTTACAAAGCGCCCATCGGGCACGGCATGGAGCAGTTCGCCGGCGGGGCCGACAAAATCATGCGCCGACAGCAGCGGACCGTCCGCGACCAGTTCATGGACCAGCCGCAGGGCGATGCGCGCCATCTCTCCGGGCGCAAGGCCCTCCATGCCTTCCAGCCGCAGTTCCTGCCCGGTGAACAGGGTCAGGCCCAGGCTGGTCATGCCGGCATTCCCGTGCCTTTCCAGCGTGGTCAGGCCCAGCGCCGGAAAGGCTCCGCCGTCCAGCCAGGTGTCAATGGCCTTGCGGAAATAGCCCGGTTCCATCCAGCTGCGCGCCGGATGCCACACCACCGCTGCCAAACCCGGCAGCCCCGCCAGGGCTGCGCCCAGCCCGGCCAGAGCGCGCACCACGGGCAGCAGGCCGCCCCCCTCCAGCAGGTGCGGTCCGGGAGCCAGGCTTACCGCTTCACCCACCGGAGCGGCGGCAAGGCCGAGCAGAGCGCCGCCGGGCGGTGCGGCCTGCGGAGCCGCGGGAGCAAGCCCCCGGCAATCGAAAGTCAGCCCGCTGGCCAGCAGTTCGAGCCAGCCTTCCTCAGCATCGGGCTGATGGCTGATCGAAAAGTGCAGCGGGCCGGAATCGGCCTGGGCCAGCGCTTGCAGGGCGCCAGCATCCGGCCGCTGCCCCTGCCCGAATAGCAGCGATAGCACCGCTTCGCCTGTCCGGCCCGCGCTGTCACCCCGATAGTCGATGACCTACCCCCCACTTATCCTGCTAGGTTCAGCACGTTCGCAGGCTATTTCCAAGCGCTTACTGACCACACTGTCGGTTTGATGCATCCAGTTTGGATGTCACGTCCCGCAACGGGTCAGAAGATGCCTTGGGCCAGTCCTTCCGCCAGCGCCGCGCCAAGCCATCTGCAAGGTTCAAGCTTTTCTTCCGAAAGTGTTTTTTCCGCCTGAATCGCTTCAGGCGTCTGGGCACCCAGATTGACGATCAGCGGCTCCGCTACCCGCCGCAGGCGCCAGCCGGTAACGATCCGGTCAATCTGCGCCTGGGCTCCGTGGCCATCCGATCCCGCCGCGATCATCGTCGCATAGGGGCGCCCCTCGATCCGACCGAGCAGCGGATAATAGCAGCGGTCGAACATCTCCTTCATTGCGCCGGTCATGGCGCCAAGGTTTTCCGGACAGGCGAACAGGTAACCCGCCGCGCCCAGCAGATCATCCGCGCTCGCAGTCTCTGCCGCGATCAGACGCGCACCGGAACCGGACGCCTGACTGGCCGCCTCGGCCATGGCGCGGGCCGCTCCGGTGCGGCTGTGCCAGACGATCGCCAGCATGGCCGCGCGCCCGGATCAGCAGCCCGGCTGGACAATCCCGCCCAGCATCCCGCCCAGACCGCCCAAACCGCCGCGCGGCTTGCACCTGGGCTTTTGCTGTGGCGCCCGCGAGGAGGAAGAGGCGCGGTCATCGTCCTCATCTTCCATTCCCATATCGCCCATGCCTTCCATGCCGGGCATATCCATCCAGCTTGTGGTCGAGCGGTGACGAACCCGGGCGCTCCATTCCAGCACCCAGGCCGCCTTGGGATTGGCCGGCACGGGCGGATAGGAAAAGCTTTCCATCGGTCCATAGGCAATCAGCGTGCCCATCTTGAAGTCGGGCGCGGCGGCGCGGACCTCTGCGGGGATCATGCAACTGGTCGTGGCGGGGGCCATCACCGTGCGGTCCCTGACCAGACTGGCGACCTGCGCCGGGGTCAGCCAGTCATCCAGCCCGCCGCCGAACTGGCGGGTGGCGCTGCTGGTCCACATCACCATGTCCCCCATGTCGCCGCGCGGCCCCATCTTGCCGCCCATCAGGGTGGCGAGATAGCCGGTCGCCTCGGGCACGGCGTTCCAGGATAGCAGCTGGGCGCCGCTGCGCTGGTCGGTCTGCCGACTGCGCAGCGCGGCCATGAAGTCCTTGGTCAGGGTAAAGGCGATGTCGGGCGAATAGTTGCCCGCCACGCGGTGTTCGCCCGGCAGCGCGCTGTCGGCCTTGACGTACTTGCCGTCCTCCGCCGGCCAGCGGCCAAAGGTCTTGCTGTTGGTCAGCGTCGGCCCCCAGTCGCGGATGATCGTCGTGCTCCACAGCCCCGGCGGGGTCTGCCCGGCGGCCAGCCTGGCGAAGTCGATCACGATCGGCTGCCCCTTGGGCGCGTGTTCGCCGCAGCCCCAGAACAGCAGCAGGCGGCCCTTGGGCTTTTCACCCTTCCAGTCCTCGGCAGCTTTCTCAAGCCTGGGCGTCACCAACGCGACTGATTTGCCCAGCCGGGCGTTCGGCGGCATGAAATGATCCGCCTTGGGAGCCCCGGGCGCCGCCGCGCGCGATGAGCCAAGCCGCAGGTAGAGCTCGTGCTGCAGGCGGTTGCTTCCGCCGCCGCCCATCATCATCGACATGCCCGCGCCCATGCCGCCGCCCATCGCGGCCATGCCCGATACGGTTCCGGCGCGCATGTCATAACGCGCGACCGGCCCGCCCGTGGGGGAGCGCTGCGCCAGCACCGGGATCGATCCCAGCACTGCCGCACCAAGAGCGAGGGAAACGATCAGCGTGCGATTGCCCGGCATGGCCTTACTCCTCATCTTCCCGCGAGTATAACCGACGCCTCATTTACCGCATTGTCAATTCCCGACATTGCGCGCTGTCAACAACGCCCGCGGCGCGCTTGCCCGCAGGCCCTCCTATCGGCTAGCCGCAAGGCATGACCTCAACCCCACCCTCGATCCTCGGCCTCGGGCGCTCGCTGGCAGGCAAGACCTGGGCCTGGCGCGGCGGCAACATGGATCTGGCGACGGGTGAAACCTCGCTCGATCATGACCTGGTCACCCAGTTGCTGCTGGCGCGCGGGGTTCCGCCGCACGATGTGGAGCGCCACCGCACCCCGTCGCTGCGCGCCTTCCTGCCCGACCCGTCCGAATTCCGCGACATGGACACCGCCGCCGAACGGCTTGCCCAGGCGGTGCTGACTGGTGAACGGCTGACGATCTATGGCGATTACGACGTCGATGGCGCGACCAGCGCCGCCCTGCTGATCCGCCTGCTGCGCGCGCTGGGGCACGAAGCGGGCTATTACATCCCCGACCGCCTGCTCGAAGGCTATGGCCCCTCGGGCGAGGCGCTGGTGCGGCTGGGCGAACAGGGTTCCAGTCTGATCGTCACCGTCGATTGCGGGGCCATGGCCCATCAGGCGCTGGACATGGCCCATGCCGCCGGGATCGACGTGATCGTGGTCGATCACCACAAGTGCTCGGCAGAACTTCCCCGCGCCGCCGCGCTGGTCAATCCCAACCGGCTTGATGAAAGCGATGTCGGTGCCGCCCACGGCCACCTCGCCGCGGTGGGGGTTGCCTTCCTGCTGGCCGTAGCCACCGTGCGAACCCTGCGCGCGCGCGGGTTCTTTGCGGGCCGTCCAGAGCCTGACCTGTTCGCCCTGCTCGATCTGGTCGCGCTGGGCACGGTCGCCGATGTCGCCGCGCTCCACGGCCTCAACCGCGCGCTGGTGGCGCAGGGGCTGAAAGTCATGGCCCGGCGCGACAACGTGGGCATGGCGGCGCTGATCGATGCCAGCCGCCTCAACCGCGCGCCTTCGTGCAGCGACCTCGGCTTCGCGCTGGGGCCAAGGATCAATGCGGGCGGAAGGGTCGGCGAATCGACTCTGGGTGTGCGGTTGCTGACCACCGAAGACCCGGACGAGGCCCGCGCCATTGCCGCCCAGCTGTCCGCGCTCAACGAGGAACGCCGCGCGATCGAGGCGGCGGTGCAGGAAGCCGCCGAAGCGCAGATCGACGCCCAGCACAACCGCGCCGTGCTTACCCTGGCGGGGCGCGGCTGGCATCCGGGCGTGATCGGGATCGTGGCGGGCCGGATCAAGGAAAAGACCGGCAAGCCCGCGCTGGTCATCGCGCTGGATGCGGACGAGGCGGGGCACGGCAAGGGCTCTGGCCGCTCGATCCCCGGCGTGGACCTTGGCGCCGAGATCATCGCCGCGCGCGAACACGGGCTGCTGGTCGCGGGCGGCGGCCATGCCATGGCCGCGGGACTGACCATCGATCCCGGCAAGCTGGAAGCCCTGGCTGACTGGCTGGATGCGCGCCTGGGTGACCGGGTGGCTGCCGCCATGGCCAGCCAGGCGCTGCTGCTCGACCTCGCCCTCGCTCCCGGCGGACTGGTGCCGCCGCTGATCGAGGCGATGGACAGCGCCGGACCGTTCGGCATGGGCTGGCCGGGGCCGCGCGTCGCCGTGGGGCCGGTGCGGCTGGTCAAGGTCGATGTGGTCGGCAGCGATCACGTGCGCCTGATCGCGCGGGGCGATGATGGCGCAAGCTTCAAGGGCATCGCCTTTCGCGCCGCCGAGAGCGATCTGGGGCAGGCCCTGCTCCACGGATCGCGGGACCGGCGGCTGTGGCTGGCGGGCCGCGCGAAGATCGACGACTGGTCGAGCCGTCCCCAGGCCGAACTCCATGTTGAGGACGCCGCCTTCGCCGATTGACATATTCTTGCGCGAGGGGGCTTGACCCCCACCAGCGCCTTGCCTAAAGGCGCGCCCTGCCTCCGGTGAAAGCCGGTCTGGCCCCTTCGTCTAGCGGTCTAGGACGCGGCCCTTTCACGGCTGAAACACGGGTTCGAGTCCCGTAGGGGTCACCAAAATCCTCTCCCAAGGGGTTCCAGAAGATGTCATAACTGGCTGATTTCTGCGGTTTTATTGTGGTATAGGTATCCCATACGGAGCGGTTGTGCGCCACCGGATACCACCATCCTGATGGTATATTTGATGGTAGCGCGGCTCTCCCCTTGTCGGAGATACCATCATGGCGCTTACCGCCGTTGCGATCAAAAACGCCAAGGGCCGCACAAAGCCCTATAAACTAACCGATGGCGACGGGCTGTTCCTCTATGTCACCCCCAATGGCGGTCGCTACTGGCGGATGAACTATCGCCACCTTGGCAAGCAGAAGACGCTGGCGTTCGGGGTTTATCCCGATACCGGCCTTGCCGAAGCCCGCGAGCAGCGCGACGCGGCCCGCAAGGTTCTGGCGCGCGGCGACGATCCCGCCGAGCAGATCAAGCTGGAAAAGGTCGCGGCGGCTGTCGCGGCGTCCAACAGCTTCAAGGCAGTGGCCGACGAATGGCTGGTGAAGGTCGAGCGCGAGGGCCGCTCCGGCGTCACCATGAAGAAGCTGCGCTGGCTACTGGACTTCATCAACGAGTCCATCGGCAAGCGCCCTGTCGCCTCCATTTCCGCGCATGAACTCTTGGTGATGCTCCGCAAGATGGAGGGCAAAGGCCGCTACGAGACGGCCAAGCGGCTGCGTAGCACTTGCAGCCAGATATTCCGCTACGCCATCGCTACAGCCCGCGCCGACCGCGACGTTGCTGCCGACCTGCGCGGCGCGCTCATTGCGCCCCAGCCTGTCCACCGCGCCGCGATCACCAGCGCCAATGAGGCCGGTGGTCTGCTCCGCGCCATTGAGGCGTTCGAGGGCTTTGCGAACACCAAGGCAGCGTTGCAGTTGCTTCCGCATGTGTTTGTGCGCCCTGGCGAGCTTCGCTATGCCGAATGGGCCGACTTCGATTTCGACAAGGCGCTTTGGACCATCCCGAAGCACAAGACCAAGATGCGCCGCACCCACTGCATTCCCCTATCCCGGCAGGCGCTGGCGATCCTCGCAGCCATCGAGCATGACGCGGACTATAGTTCCTACCTGTTTCCGTCGCTGCGTTCGGTGGATCGGCCGATGTCAGAAAACACGATCAACGCGGCGCTGCGGCGCATGGGTTTCGCGCAGGACGAGATGACCGGCCACGGTTTCCGCGCGATGGCGGCCACTCTCCTGAATGAAATGGGCCTATGGCATCCCGACGCGATTGAGCGGCAGCTTGCCCATTGCGACAACAACGCGGTGCGCCGTGCCTATACGCGGGGCGAATATTGGGACGAGCGTGTGCGGATGATGCAGCACTGGTCCGACCACCTCGATTTCCTGCGGGACGGCGCGAAAGTCATCAAGGGCGATTTCAAGAAGGCGAAGGCCGGGGAGTAACCCGGCCTTCCCTCATTCGACGCGATCTTCGCGGTAGGCTGCGGGGTTGGCGATCCAACGATTGACGGCGGACTCATACCAGCCTGTCCCGTGCGCGCTGATCGGCACCCGCCTAGGGAATGTGCCCTCGATGATCTTGCGATACATGGTGGAGCGGGACAGGCCCGTGCGGGCGAGAACGGTTTTCAGGCGAATGATGCGATCAGGGCAGTTCATGGGGACTTTCTTCCATTCCTTGACTATCAATGGCTCCCCCTGAGCCGAACATTGGCGGCCCGGATTCAGCGCGCAAGAGCGTTTTCGCCGCCATGCGGGCGTGGCGAAGTAACGGCGGGAAAGACCGTGAAACGGCGGCAAACTACTGCGGACGGATAAGGCTGCGGGCGGACGGCGACGTGAGGCGGTGACTGGCGGAGAGCAATTTCACGTTTCCGCCGCGACTGTGGCGTGCACGCCACGACATTCGACATCATCGGCGCAGATTTGCGCCGATGATGTCCAGATTCCACGCCCGATTCGCACACCATTGCAGACCTGCCTTCCGGTGGTCTGCCCGCCGAATGTCATCCTGCCCCGACCAATGCCAAAGGTGCAATGGATGAGCCATGTCAGTGCCAATTTCAGCAGATCACTGGCGATAGAGCCTATGCTGGCTCAGGGCAGCGGCGACAGAATGAAGTTGTCCGTTCCGCTGACTTCCAGAACATGATTGACGATAACGTCCGATGGCTCACCAAGAGTTGCCAGATATGCAATAGCACCGATCAGCAGTTGGAGTGACAGATCACGGCTGACGCTCGACAGCAGGATCAACCCCGGATGCAGTTCCTCGCGAGCTACCAGCTTACGGAAATCGACTGCGTTTTCCGTCACGATCACCCGGTCTTCCGCAAGGCAACGCGCAAGCACGACATGATCCAGATCGCCCAGGCGACCCATGTCGCGCGGGTGTATCGCATCATGCTCACCCGTCTCATTGAAGTGACGGGCGAGCTGTGGAGACAAGCATTCGTCGATGAAGAGCCTCAAGCCGCTTTCGCCCAAGGCCGACCGCCAGGCCTGCCGACGATGGGATGGGTGCGGGCATAGAGCGCGGCGGTTTCGACCGCCTCGCGTGTCAGGTGCGGATTATCCTCCAGAATATCGTCGATGCTATCGCCGCCGTCGAGCCTGCCCTTGACCGAATAGACCGTCATCCGCGTGCCGCGCAAAACCGGCGTACCGCCCATGATGTCGGGATTGATTTCGATGTGGCTGTCCCGCGCCTTGCCATAGCGGGCTGCGCGGTCAGCCATGTCCGGCCCGACCAGCGCCGACACATCGACCATCACGGCAGGTGCAATCTCCAGCGGTTCAACCGTCATCCGGGCAGCCGAACGCTTGCACAATGTGCGCGCCAGATCGCGCTTGGCTGAGAGCGAAAGCGTGACCGGCAGACGCGCGATGATCGCGGCATAAGGCACGGCATGGAGTGGCAGCATACGCCGACGACCACGCGCGACCGTGCGAATGCCCGTCAGCACCTTTTCCTCGATAGCCTTGTCAACGGCGCGCACCGGCACATTCGCCAGTTCGGCTACCTCTCGCGCGGAAAATTCAGTGGGCATGGTAATTACTCCCTTATGAGGGAATATATACTCATCCTGCCTTTTCTTCAAGGCTGCATCGTGGGCGACCGCACCACGGCCTACTGTTACGTCAAAACGCCACCGTCACCCCTGCCTTGGCCGCGTGGGACTGTGCGCCGTTGCGGAAGGTGCCGTCATAGCCTGCCCACAGGTGGACATTGCCCGATACCGCCACATCGAACGATCCACCCAGTTCCGCCACCGTGCTGCCCACGCCCGGCCCGACTGCTGTCATCACCGGGCCATTGGGCGCAGAGACGAACACCAGGTCCGCCGTGCCGCTGGCATCGCCGCTGTCATGCGCGACGCGGGCGTGGATGCGGGGGGTGAGGGTTAGGCCGCCCAGCGCGACCCCTGCTTGTGCTTCAATCCCGGCATAGGCGCGGGTGCGGGATACGGTCTGATCGCGGCCCAGTAGCGGGTTTGGTCCGCCGGTTTCGGTGAAGCCGCCCAGCTTAGCGGAGACGTGCCGCACCCCGCCCTGCAGTTCCACGCTGGCGCTCTGGCCCAGCGGCACGGTGTAACCGGCCTGTGCGCCGAGCGACCAGCTTTTCACTTCGCGGTTGGCAGTTGCGGGGAGGTGGGCGTGGTGAGCGATGTTCTGGCCGTGCCGAAACCGTATGAGGCCGCACCATCGAGGCTGAACCCGCCGCCCTGCCATCCAGCGAACAGCGCCACTTGCGTGTGCTTCAGCTTGAGCGTTTCAGGATAGGTGGCATCGCGCACGGTGTAGTCCGATGTGCCGTGATCCACAGCCACACCTACTCGGGCAGAGCCGAGGCGCTTTTCCAGCCCCAGCACGAAGCCGTTGGTGTTGCCCTTCACGCTGGCGACCGGGACGCTGCCATCGGCATTAATGTGCGACCAGTTGCCGAAATAGCCGCCGAACATGGTCAGGCCGCCACTATCGCCGCCCCCAAGGCCATTGGCATCGTGCATCGGCATGGCGGCGCGGGCGACGTGATTGTCGCTCCCGCTGGACTGCCCGCCACTCATGCCGAGGAGTTGCCCGATCAGCCGGTCCCCGCGATCAAACGCGGCAACGCCGGTCAGCGCGTGGACCGTGCCGAACTGGTTGCCTGCCGTGGCGGAGACTTGCCAGCGCGCAGTGATGAGATGGTTGACCGTGGGCGTGGTGGTGGGCGTTACCGAATTGATCGTGTTGGTGAACACGTTGGAGTTCAAAATCCCGGCATCCACCGTCACGGGCGTTCCGGGCAGCGAGCAGCCCGTGGGGTTTGTGTTGTTCGCCGCCGCCGTGGCGCAAGTGCCCAGATTGCCGGTGGCAACGGTGGCGGGGCCGAAGGTGTTGACCGTGGCGGTGTTTGTCGTCGTGCCGCTGGCGACATCGACCATGCTGTTGGTGGTGCCCAGCACCGTGGTGGTGTTGGAGATCAGCACCGGCGCGCCGATCACCACGCGGCGTAGGCCGCTACCCACCTGAAGCGCAGAGCGTGCATCGGCCAGCGCAGCTACCCCCGCCGCCCCGGTGATCGGATCGGTGACGGTGCGGGTGAACACGGTTGCACCGTTGAGCTTGGCATCGACCTGTGTGCTGAACGTCTGATTGACGATGCTGGTCTGCGTCACCCCCGGCAGGCGGATGGTGACGATCAACTGTGATTGGGTGACTTGGGCGAGTTGGAGGACGAAGCCCAGAAACTGACCCTGCGCGCTGTTGAACGAGTTGCCAGTGATGAACTGGCCATTGTCCGACACGCCGACAGCATCGGTCAGCACGAACCCGTTGAGGTTGAGGCCTGCATTGGTTGCGAACAAATTGAGGTCCTGCATCCCGCTGGCGGCAGTCCAGCGCCAGGCGCGATCGTTCGCAACTCCCGATGCGCTGCCAACTATGATCGATCCGTCTGCGTTGGCTGCAAGCGCGTGCGTCGATCCCGGCGCTGTAGTCCCTGTTCCTGTCGGTACCAATCCGGGCAGAAAGCCAAGGCCGGTTATGGAATTGCTGCGCCAATAGACGGCCTGGACAAAACCGTCGCTCCCACGCGATTCTCCCACGATAGTCGAACCGTCGCGACTGATCCCTCTTGCGGACGAATGCGTGCCAAGGCCGACACCCGGCGTTGAAGACAAGTCTGAGAGACGGCTTAGTCCACCCGTAACGCTCCAGCGAAACGCAGCCCGATTTTTCAACAAACAGCTCTGTCGGCGATACGCTTCTATCGTCAGCCTCACCGACAATAATAGTGCCGTCGCCGCTGATCCCATTGCCGCGCATTGCCCAAGTGGGGCCGAAGCTGCCAAGACTTTGGTAGCCTCCGGCAATCGTCCACCGATAGGCAGTAATGTTCCGGGAAATGAATGTGCTGTTAGGATCATATGTTCCCGTGTTGACGGCGAAATATGTTCCGCTGGAATCTATGGCGGCGGACCCTGTAGCGATTTCGGTAGGCGAACGATCTGCGACGAGGAACGACCCGGTTGCCGCTGTCCAGATGATTGTATTCTTCGCCTGCTGGTCGGGGTTGTAACCTGATGTCACCAGTCCGTTGCCGCTAATACGTTCATTGATGTATCGCCCTGTGGCGTCATACGTTTGCGGAACGCCGTTGAGCCAGATTACTGGAATGTTGAGATTGCTTCCGGAAACTCTTGTGCCATCAGCGCTAATCCCGCCGACCGACGTGTTGGTGCCCGCATCCCCTCCAGCCGGAGCAGGCAAAAACACCACCGCCGCACCCGGCGCAGTCTGCGCCAACGCCACCTGCGGCGCAGCGCACAGCGCCAGCGCGGTTGCGCCAAGCAAAATGGATTTGGTGCGGTTCATGGTGTTTTTCCCTGTTGATTGAAGTGGTCTTGATGGCGCGAGTGCGGCGCTACCTTACGGCTTGGGCGGAACAGTGTTACCGCCTGCCGACGGTGGCTGATCTCCGCCGCGCGTGGTGGGGCCGGAAGGAAATCCACCGCTGCTGCCTGCGCCCGCGCCTGTTTGCGCGCCGCCAACCGCGCCTTCATCGGCATCCAGCCCAAAACTATCGTCCGCTGCGATGCTTTCGGGATATTCCCAGAAATCATCAGTCCCGACGATGCCGTGACGGTAGCAACTCTCGCCCTCATCGTTCAGTTTGAAGATGAAGGCAGGTGCCGAACGGACGTGCGAAATTGCGGGCGGCATGAAGCCTTCGCGCCCTGCCAATATGTTGTCCTTGCCAATGGTGAAGGCCAGTTTTGCTCGCGCCTTTGCAAGCGAATCGTCGAACGTCTTTTGGTAACAACATACCGACATTGCCATCTGCGTGCCCTCCGGGTTTCGGCCCGCTGCACACCAACGCAACGCACCCACTGAATTCTGTCTTCCTGCGCGAACCCGTGTTTCCGATGAAATTTGTCGCTTCATCTTGGTAATCGTAAAGCAGCGGCTAAACCTGCCACGGCTGTTCAAATAAAATTTCGCATTGTTTGTGATAGGCTTTGTAACGGGGGCAATTGCGGCTTGTCTCTCCCCCAAATGGTGGAACAAGATGGGGGAGCCAGCTGGCGGATGTAATCTTGGCGGCGCGGTGGTAACTGGGGGGATGTTCAACCCGGCACCGGACCAGACGCCAAACCCATCGGGCGCTTCAGACCACGAACCCGATTTCGCGGTGACCCATCCCTTGCGTCCGCTGACCCTGGCGGGGGCGATGACGCTGATTGCCTATTCGGGCGGGGTGGCGGCGGTGAGCATTGTTACATCCGGCCATGCGCCCGCGCCTGCCCGTGCCGCGTGGATGATCACGGCTGGCCTGTTTGTCGCGGGCTGGCTGGTGCTGGTGATGACCATGTGGATGAGGAAACCCAGCCCGCGCGAAACGGTGCATGTCTGGGGCTGGGCATCGCGCTTTATCATCTGCACGTCGCAAATTCTGATCGCATGGGCGATCTGGGGGTTCTTGTCGTATTTGCCGGAAACAGGGCGGATGATGCTGGCGGGGATGTTCCTGACATGCTCCCCCGCGCAACTGATTGCCGCGCCGGAAAATGTGGCGGCCAATCGCTTTGGCATCCTTGCCAGCAATGGCTCGCTGGCCCTGTGGTTTGCGCTGGATGGTGCCGACAATGCCTATGCGATGGGCGGATTCGCTTTTGTGATCGGCCTGATGCTGTTTGTGCTGGCGGGCTATGTTCCCGGCACAGTGGCGGAAACGGTAGCTGCGCGAATTGCGGCGGAACAGGCCAAGGCAGACCTTGAACGCGCGCTGG
This sequence comes from Novosphingobium sp., assembly GCA_016719755.1. Taxonomy (GTDB): domain Bacteria; phylum Pseudomonadota; class Alphaproteobacteria; order Sphingomonadales; family Sphingomonadaceae; genus Novosphingobium. The sequence goes on from JADJYM010000015.1 coordinate 693,183, forward strand.
AAGCCGTGGCCGAAGAACGCGATGCCAAAACGCGCTTCATCGCGGCGGCCAGCCATGATCTGGGGCAGCCGCTGCAAGCCGCCAGCCTGTTCTTCGACCAGACCCTGCGCGCGCCCGACCCCGCCCAGCGTGACCGCGCGGCGGATGGTGTGCGCAAGGCGTTTGCCTCCGCCGATCAACTGATCTCGCACATGCTCAACCATTTGCGGCTGGAGGCCGATGCGGTCGATCCGCATCTGACGCGGGTGGGGCTTGGCCCGGCGATGACACGGATCGCGGCGCAGTTCGCGCCAGCGGCCAGCGCCGCGGGGATTGGCATTCGGGCCATGCCTACGTCCCGGCGGATCAGGCTGGACCGGGTGCTGTTTGAACGGGCGCTGGGCAATCTGATCGGCAATGCCATCGCGCATAGCGGGGCAACCCGGATCGTGATGGGCGCGCGCCACATCCGGGGGCGTTCGGGCGGGCATATCCGCATCTGGGTGATCGACAATGGCTGCGGCATCGCCCGCGTGGATGCGGGGCGAATCTTCGATGATTATTATCGCGGATCTGATTCACGAGCTGCGGCGAAAAGCGGGTTCGGTCTGGGCCTCTCATCGGTGCGGCGCATCGCCAGATTGATGGATGGCAATGCCGGGCTGGATCAAAGGTGGCTGAATGGGGCCGCATTCTTCCTCGAATTTCCGGTCGCTACTCGCGGCAAGGAGGCGCTGACATGACAAGTTTCCTGATTTGCGACGATCACGCTTTGGTGCGCGAGGCGCTGGCAGGCACGGTGCAAATGGGCTGGCCCGGTGCAGCGGTCGATCTTGCCGGCCACTTTCCGAGCGCGTGGGCCAAGGCCGCACAAGGCTATGATCTGGTCGTCTGCGACCTCATCATGCCGGGGCCGCTCCGCTGGCCGGGATCGACGGCATGATCCGCGCCCGCGCCTGATACGCCGTTGCTGGGTTTCGCACCTAAGACGGCCAGCGGATCAATCATCGAAGCGGCGATGCGCCTGATCCTCGCCGGGGGACGTTACCTGCCGCCGCGCCTTGCCGAAATCGCCTCAGCGCGGATTGATGATGGATCGGTTATCGCCGTGCGGGACGATGTGGCGCGCCTCGCCGAACGGTTGACCGAGCGGCAGATGGAGGTGCTGCGCCTGATCGCAAGGGGGCAATCCAACAAGGAAATCGCCCGCGCGCTGGACCTTACTCCCTCAACAGTGAAAACGCACGTTGCCCAAGTGCTTACCTGCCTTGGCGCGGCAAACCGAACCGATGCGGCGATCAAGGCAAGGCTGCTCGATCTGGTCTGATATTCAGAAGCGGTAGGACAGCCCGGCCTGAACAACGGTGGGGTTCAGGGTGACACGCGCCGTCATCGGCAAACCCTGCATCAGCCCGCGCGCATCGGTCTTCACCGGAACATAGCTGACATTGGCATAAAGGCTGATCTGGCGATTGAGGTGGAAATCCGCGCCGCCCTGAACCACGGGCGCCCACGCGCTGTCCGCGCTCAAGCCCGATACCGAGCCGTCCCTTGTGCTGAACACGAAAATGCGGCCTACTCCCAACCCCGCGAAGGGTGAGAAGCGGCCCGCAGCGCCCACATGATAACGCGCCACCAAATCGCCAAAACCATAGCGCACCCGGCCCGCCACGCCCAATGGTGCAAGCGTCCCGGCGCCAGTGATGCGCGTTTCAGGTGGGATACCGAAATTGGCTGCCAGTGAAATGTTTGAAGTGACAAAATACTCCAACTCACCGCTGGCCGTCGCATTGTTTGACAGGCTGACGCTGCCACCCGGCACGACATTCCCGGCGACTTTGACTTCTGCCGAGCTGTTGAAAAACACACCAGCGCCGCCAGCTCTGATGACGATATCACCCTTATGCCAGCCGATGGAGTCTTCGGCGTAGGCGGGTGCGGCTGCGAGCATCCCGACAGCAAAGGGGGATACCAGCCTGACGGACATAAGCAGAGCGCGAGATGCGCGCGAGAAAATAGCTCAGAACTTGTCGACATAGAACAACACCCCTCTAGCACTATGCATTATGTTGAAAGTTGCAACAGGCCAAGGCTTAAAGCCTTTGAAATGAAGCCTTCCTCATCGCGGCAGTGAATGTTATTCCGCCCCAATAGGGGGCAATTCATGGCATTCGTATCTGCGCGGGGGCGCTGGGCAAGTGGCATACTCGGCTTTGCATTCTGGGCAGGCCACACCACTCCGGCACTCGCCGACGAGGCCGGTGACAATACCATCGTCGTCACCGGCACCCGCATCGCTCGTCCCGAAGCAGAAAGTCCCAATCCGCTGGTTACGATAACCGCGCAGCGGATTCAGCAAGCCGGCCAGACCAGCGTTACCGATGCGATCATGCGCAATCCGGCACTGATCGGCTCGCAAGGGACGGTGCTGTCCGCAGGTCGCCGGACCGATCTCGGCTTTGGCGAAGCAGGCGTGAACCTGCTCAACCTGCGCAATCTCGGCCGTGACCGGACGCTGGTCCTGGTCAACGGCAAGCGCCATGTCGCGGGAATTCCCGACAGTGCGGCGGTGGACATCAACAGCATTCCCCAGGATCTGATCGAGCGAGTGGACGTGCTGACCGGAGGCGCATCGGCGATCTACGGCGCGGATGGTGTCTCGGGCGTCGTCAACTTCGTGCTCAAACGGGATTTCCAGGGCCTGCGCCTGCGAATGGAGAACGGCGTCACCCAGCGCGGTGACGGCTACCACGCGTTCGCCTCGCTTACGGCAGGGCGCAATTTCGCGGACGGGCGCGGCAATATGGCGCTGGCCTATGAATTTGCTCGGCAGAACCGCATCGATTCTCACCAACGGGACTATCTCGGCGATCCGGCCAAGTTCTTTCTGATCGTCGGCGATCCGGTGGACCTGCTGCAGAACGGGGACGATCCCCGCGTTCCCGACCGCAAGCCGACCAACCACCTAGTCTGGGCCGACAGCGCGCCCGATGGCGCGATCGACCTCAATCTCGATGGCGTGCCGGACTTCACCGGCAGCGGCCTGCCCTATGATCCCGGCAACCATCTTCCGCAATCGGGCGGCAGCACCTTCGGAGGATCGGGCACCCCGCGCGCTGGCTATTACGGCGATATCGCCGCTCAAACCGAGCGCCACGCGGCGAACCTGCTGGCGAGCTATACGTTCTCCCCAGCTGCGCGCCTTTCTCTGGAGGCGAAATACGTCCGCAATACAGCACTTTCCTATGGCCAGCCGAGCTTCGACTATTACAGCTATCTGTCTCCCGACAACGCCTATCTCCTCCAGCGCTTCGGTGCGGTCGCGGCACCCGACGGGGCCTGGATGACTCGCGACAACTTCGACATCGGCCAGCGCGGGAAGGGTTCGACCCGCGAAACCGTCCGGGGCGTATTTGGACTGGACGGCGCGCTCAGCGACCACCTGCGCTACGAGTTGTCCTACGTTTATGGCCAGACGCGGTCGCGGATCGTCACGACCAACGCGCGACTGGGCGACCGTTACTACGCCGCGCTCGATGCTGTCGTCGATCCGGGCACGGGCCGGATCACCTGCCGGATCAACCTGCCCGGCGAAAGCGTGGTCGATCCCAACAACTGGGACGATGCGCCGACCACCTTCGCTTCTGGGCAATGCGTCCCGCTCAATCTCCTCGGCAATGGCGTCGCCTCGCAGGCCGCGCTCGATTTCGTCCGCTACAGTTCGGTGAGCACGGCCCGGATCGACCAGCATGTGGTCAGCGGCCAGGTGACGGGTGATCTCGGATCGCTTTTCGTCCTGCCGGGCGGCCGGTACGTTCGCTGGGCGGCGAATACCTGAAGGAGCAGGCGCCTTCCGCTCCGATCCCTATCTTAAGGCGGGCCTGCTGCTG
>JADJYM010000016.1 GCA_016719755.1 Novosphingobium sp.
GCACCAACAATTTGCCGCCTGCTGATCCTTTGCCCCTCCCGCTGACATTTCGTGGTGATCGACGCTTTCAGCCGGGTCGTGCGACTGGGCGAAGGCCTCGCCCAGACCGGCGAAACAGCGCCAGGCGGCGATGGACCGCGCGGTCGCCACGCTGCAGATCTGCGCGCCGACAAGCAAAGCGCCACCGCAACGTCCACCTGGCCCGCTCGGTCGCGACCGAGGCTTGCCGCCGGGCGGAGAACGTGGCCAGGAATTCATCGCCGAATTAAAGGCCGAAACCGGCATCGCGCTCGATATCATTTCCGCCAAGGAAGGAGCGCGTCTGGCGGTGCTGGGCTGCCATCTGCTGCTGGAACAGGGCGTGGTCCGGCGATGATTTTCGATAATGGCGGCGGTTCGACCGAACTGGTGCTGGTCGACTGCGAAGGGGGCGAAGTGCCGCGTATCCATGACTGGCATTCCGTCCTGGGGCGTCGTCTCGCTGACCGAAACCTGCGGGGACGAACCGCCGGACGCCGAAGGGCGCCGCGCCTCTATGCCTGATGTGCGATACCGTGCGCGAGAAGCTGGCCTTTGCCGAGCGGATTGCCGGGCACAAGGAAGCACCAATCGATGCCATGCCGCTGCGGCTGCTGGGCACCAGCGGCACGGTGACGACTCTGGCCAGCCTGCACCTGGAACTGCCGCAATACGATCGCCGGGCGGTCGACGGGCTGATCGTGCCCGCCCGCTCGATGCGCGACCTGTCGCAGCGGATCGCGGGGATGGGGCCGCCCGAACGGCGCGCCCAGCCCTGCATCGGACGCGAAAGATCGGATCTGGTGGTGGCGGGCTGCGCAATTCTGGAAGCGATTCTCGACCTGTGGCCCGCCGACCGGCTGGGCATGGCCGACCGCGGCATCCGCGAAGGTATCCTGCGCGGCCTGATCGCCGCCGGGGACGAGGGCGAGCGCAGCCGCTGCCGCCCTGCGCCGCACCCGCAGGCTCATTTCGTGAGGGCAAGGCCGAAGGCTGGCGCAGCCGGGCCGCCTTCAAACTGCTGGAACTGGATGACAAGTACCACCTGCTGAAAAACGCGCGGCGCGTGGTCGACCTTGGCATCGCGCCGGGCGGCTGGAGCCAGGTGGTGCGGAAGCGTGCGCCCAGGGCCGCCGTGGTCGGCATCGACCTGCTCCCCACCGAGCCGATCGAGGGCGTGACGATCTTCGAGATGGACTTCATGGCCGATGAGGCCCCGGCGGCGCTGCCGAGGCGCTCGACGGGCCGCCGGACCTGGTCATTTCCGACATGGCCGCCAATACCGTGGGCCACAAGCAGACCGACCACCTGCGCACCATGGGCCTGGTCGAAACCGCCGCCGACTTCGCGATCCACAACCTGGCGCCCGGCGGCAACTTCATCGCCAAGGTGCTGGCGGGGGGGACCGATACCGATCTGCTGGCGCTGCTCAAGCAGCACTTCACGACCGTGAAGCACGCCAAGCCCCCGGCGAGCCGCAAGGATTCATCCGAATGGTACGTGATCGCCCAGGGGCTTCAAGGGTGAAGTAAGAGTCTTCGTTAGGTGCGCCAATCGCCTCCGCGATTGGCTTGCACCTCTCAGCCCTCCCCCGGCCCGACCCAAAGGGTGCCATAAATGGGTGGTCGGGCCGGGGGAGCGGGCTGGTGCTGCAAGGGTTTTCCGGACGGGCTTCCCGCACCGCCGTCAGGCGGACACAAGAATCCCCGGAACCAGCAAAAGGCGGAGCCTTGCGCCCCCGCCTTTTTTGGTTTTCGAGGCCTTCCCGCCCCTGCCGCTTACTTGGTCTTCATGTAGGCGATCAGGTTGGCGCGTTCCTGCGGGTTGCTGCTGCCGGCATAGCTCATCTTGGTGCCAGCCGCGAAAGCGCTGGGCTTGGCGAGCCAGGCGTCGAGCGTGGCGTCATCCCAGGTGCCGCCCTTGGCCTTCAGCGCATCGGAGAAGGCAAAGCCGCCGCGGCCCGTGGCCACCGCTTCGCCATAGATCCCCGCCAGGTTCGGCCCCACGCCATTGGCGCCGCCCGCGTCGATCGTGTGGCAGGCCTTGCACTTGGCAAAGGCCTTTTCGCCCGCAGCGGCATCGCCCACCAGCGCGGCCGTTTCCGGCGCGGCGCCCTCAGCACCCGCAGCGGGAGCCGCCGGAGCGGCGGGCAGCGGCAGGTTGGAGCCCTGGCTGTTGAGATAGACGATCAGGTTCGCGCGCTCGGCCGCGTCAGGCAGGCCCGCGAAGCTCATCTTGTTGCCTTCGGCAAACTTCTTGGGGTTGTGGAGCCACTCGTTCATCGAGGCGAAGTCCCTTGCCGCCCTTGGCCTTGAGCGCGTCCGAATAGGCGAAGCCGGTGCTGGCCACGGCCCGGCCCAGCACGGCGTTCAGATTGGGGCCGATCCCGGCCGCGCCGCCCGCGTTGATCGTGTGGCAGCTGGTGCACTTCTTGAAAGTCGCCGCCCTTTGGCGGCATCGGCGCTGGCGAGCAGCGTTTCGAACGGCACTTCATCCTTGCCGCCGCCGCCTTCACCTTCGCCGCCCCTCGATGGCGTAGCCGGGCTTTTCCGGGGCATGGGTCTTGCCCGCTTCGAAGTAGCGATAGCTGAGGCTGGAAAGGGCCAGTGCAACCATGCCCGAACCCAGCACCCAGCCGGCGATCGTATTGAAACGGTTTTCCATCGATTATGCCCCGTGGGAGATGCTTGAGCGCTTTGCGCGCCGCTCTAGTGTCGGTCCAAGCGGAGCGCAAGGGGACTGCGGCGGCTGCAAATGGGCCTTAGCCACTGCCCACAGGTTTTCCCCGCTTCTGCCGGGCGAAGGGCCGCAAACCACGGTGGGAACGGGATGAGCTGGAAGAACGAAGTCGCGGAATTGCGCCGCCGCCGCAAGCTGGCCGAACAGATGGGCGGCGCGGAAAAGGTCGCGCGCCAGCACGCACGGGGCAAGCTGGACGCCCGGGCGCGAATCAAGGGACTGGTCGATCCCGGATCGTTCCGCGAAATCGGCAAGATCGCGGGCAAGGGCAGCTATGGCCCGGACGGCGAACTGCTGGACCTGGCGCCGTCCAACCTGGTGTTCGGCCGCGCCAACATCGAGGGCCGCCCGGTGGTGGCAAGCGCCGACGATTTCACCGTGCGCGGCGGGGCGGCGGATGCGGCGATCCACCGCAAGTTCGTGGCCTGCGAGCAGATGGCCCACACCCTGAAGATCCCGCTGATCCGGATGATCGACGGCACTGGCGGGGGAGGATCGGTCAAGACGCTGGAAGAGATCGGCGCCACCTATGTTCCCGCCACTCCCGGCTGGGGTGAGATCGTGAAGATCTCAGATCCGTGCCGGTAGTCGCCCTGGCGCTGGGGCCGACTGCCGGGCTGGGCGCGGCGCGGGTTGTCGCCAGCCACTATTCGATCATGGTCAAGGGCCTCAGCCAGCTGTTCGCCGCCGGTCCCGCCGTGGTCGAGGCGATCGGCGAGGCGAGCGACAAGGAATCGCTGGGCGGCAGCGTGATCCACACCCGCAACGGCGTGGTCGACGAGGAAGTGGCAAGCGAGGCCGAGGCCTTTGCCCGCGCCCGCCGCTTCCTGTCCTATCTGCCCAGCCATGTCGGCCAGCATGCCCCGCGCACGGCCTGCGCCGATCCCGTCGACCGCCGCGATCCGGCGCTGGTCGACCTCGTCCCGCGCGAGGCGAAGCAGGTCTATTCGATGCGCCGCCTGCTGGGCATGGTGTTCGATGAAGGGTCGGTGTTCGAAATGGGCCGGATGTGGGGCCGCGCGCTGATCACCGCCTTTGCCCGGCTGGACGGGCGGGTCGTGGCGGTGATGGCCAGCGACCCAAGCTTTCTGGGCGGATCGTGGGAAGCGCGCAGCAGCGAAAGGCGGAGCGCTTCATCAAGCTGGCCGACCAGTTCCGCCTGCCGGTGGTCCACCTGGTCGACAATCCCGGCTTCATGATCGGGCGCGAGGCGGAAATGGCGGGCACGATCCGCTATGGCGTGCAGGCGATGAACGCGATCTACAAGGCCACCGTGCCGCTGTGCTGCGTGGTGATCCGCCGCGCCTATGGCATCGCAGGCTCCGCGATGAGCAATGCCGAGGCATTCCAGTACCGCTTCGCCTGGCCATCAGGCGATTGGGGCAGCTTGCCGATCGAGGGCGGAATCGAGGTGGCCTACAAAAGCGAGATCGAGGCGGCAGCGGACCCGCTCGCCCACCTTGAGGCGATTCGCGCCCGGCTCAACCTGGTGCGCAGCCCGTTCCGCACGGCGGAGAAGTTCGGGATCGAGGACATCATCGACCCGCGCGAGACGCGGCCCCTGCTGTGCGAATTCGCGGACCTCGCCTGGCGGGCGCTGGGATCGGACTGACCTCGTCCCGCGCCCCGCCGTTGTCCCGGATCAGGTCCGGGACGACCCCATATAGGCTTCGATCTCAGCCACCTGCGCCGCGTCCAGCCGCAGGCCCAGCTTGGTGCGCCGCCAGACCACATCCTGGGCGCTGACCGCCCATTCCTGCGCCATCAGGTAATCAACCTCGGCCTGGCATAGCCCGGCGCCGAATTCGCGGCCGCGTGGGCGATCGAGCCAGCGCCGGGCGCGGGTGCCATAGGCCCGGGCGATCCGGTCCGCATCGGCGGGGGCAAGCACGGGGTACTCTGCCGCCAGTTCGGCGATCAGCGCGGGCAGCCCCTCCACCGCAAAGTCGCCGCCGGGCAGCGGTGCGCTGGTGGTCCAGGCCGGACCGGTGAGCGCGGGGAGCCGCGCGGCGAGCCGGTCCACCGCTTCCTCCGCAAGGTGACGATAGGTGGTGATCTTGCCGCCATAGACCGACAGCAGCGGCGCGCCCTCGCCCTCTTCCGACAGGTCGAGCCGGTAGCCGCGCGTCGCCGCCTCGGGCCGGCCCGAGCCATCGTCGATCAGCGGACGCACCCCGGAAAAGGTCCAGACCACGTCGGCCGGAGTGACGGGCCGCGCGAAATAGCGGCTCGCGCCCTCGCACAGATAGGCGATTTCCTCGTCGCTGGCCCTGACCGGATCGCCGGGCTGCTGATCGGCATCGGTCGTGCCGATCAGGGTGAAGTCCCGCTCATAGGGAATGGCGAAGAAGATCCGCCCGTCCGGCAACTGGAAGAAATAGGCGTAGGCGTGATCGAACAGGCGCTTCACCACGATATGGCTGCCGCGCACCAGCCGCATCGCCTGGGCGGGCTGTTCGCCGATCAGCCCTTCGACTTCCAGCACCGCGGGGCCAGCCGCATTGACCAGCGCCGCGGCGTGGAAAGTGCCCGCCGGAGTTTCGATCCGCCAGCCGCCGTTATCGCGCCGCGCGGCAGTCACCGGTGTGCGGGTCAGCACCGTGGCCCCGTGCTCTGCCGCATCGCGGGCATTGAGCACCACCAGCCGGGCATCATCGACCCAGCCGTCGGAATATTCGAAGCCGGTGCGCAAGCCGGGGACCAGCGGCGTTCCCGCCGGATGGCGGCGCAGGTCCACGGTGCGCGTCGTCGGCAGCAGGCGGCGCCCGCCGATGTGATCGTACAGCAGCAGCCCCAGCCGCAGCAGCCAGCGCGGGCGCAGCCCCTTCACGTGGGGCAGCACGAAGCGCAGAGGGTGGATGATGTGCGGGGCGATTCTCCACAGCGCCTCGCGCTCGGACAGCGATTCGCGCACCAGGGCGAATTCGTAGTGCTCCAGATAGCGCAGGCCGCCGTGGATCAGCTTGGTCGAGGCCGAAGAGGTTCCCTGCGCCAGATCGCCGCGTTCCAGCAGCAGCACCCGCGCGCCGCGCCCCGCCGCATCACGCGCGATCCCCGCGCCGTTGACGCCCCCGCCGATCACCGCCAGGTCGAAGCGCTGCTCCATGGTTTCCTTGCCTCTGGCCCTACCGCAGACCTGGATCGGGGTTCTGCCTTGCCTGGCCGGGCGGAATCAAGCGCCGGAACAGCCGCCCGCGCTCGCTGTAGAGCACCAGCAGCAGCGCCGACAGGCCGCAGCCCAGCAGCCCCAGCGCCAGCGGCCGCGCACTGCCATCGAAGGCATGGCCGATCCACGCCCCGATCAGCGCGCCCAGCGCCATGCGGCTGAAGGCCTGGAACGATGCCGCCGCCCCCGCCATCCGCGCGAAGGGCTGAAGCGCGATCGAACCGAAATTGGCACCGGTGAACCCGATCAGGCAGATGTTGGCCGCCATCAGCGGCAGGAACTGCCACAACGTCTCGCCCGGCTGGAATGCCTGCCAGACCTGCACCGCGCTGACCGCGATGAACAAGAGCAGCGCGGTGTGCGATACCCGCCGCGCGCCGAACCGCTCGACGATCCGCGAATTGGAGAAATTGGCGATTGCCATGCCGCCCGCCATGGCCGCAAAAATCAGCGGGAAGGTATCCCCAGCGCCAAAATGCTCGGCCACCAGCTGCTGCGAGGAATTGATATAGCCGAACATCGCCCCGGTCAGCATCGCGCCGCCGATCATGTAGCCCAGCGCCTGACGGTTGCTGGCCGCCAGCCACATGTTGCCCGCGATTGTGGCCGGGCGAATCTCCTGCCGGAATTCGGGGCGTAGCGTTTCGGGCAGGCGCAACCAGACCCACAGCGCGGCGACCAGTGCCATCACGGCCATGCCGCCGAAGATCCAGCGCCAACTGGCAATCTGCATCACCGCCTGGCCATAGGAAGGCGCGATCATCGGCACGATCATGAAGACCACGGTGATGGTCGACATCATCCGTGCCATGCGGTCACCTTCGAACCGGTCGCGGATGATTGCGCCGGGCAGAACGGCCAGCCCGGCGGAGGAAATCGCCTGAATCACCCGGCAGGCCAGCAGCGCGGTAAAATCCTGCACCAGCGCGCTGGCCACGGCCATGGCGATATAGCAGGCCAGACTGACAAGCAGCACCGGGCGGCGGCCATAGCGGTCGGCCAGGGCGCCGGGCAGCAGCGAACCAATGCCCGAACCCAACAGGAACAGCCCGACCACCAACTGCCGGTCATTGGGATCGCTGACCTTCAGGTCCGCCGCAATCTCGCCCAGCGCGGGCAGCATGGCATCAATGCTGAGCGCCTGGAGCGACATCAGCATGGCCATAAGCGCGATGAATTCGCGCGGGCCGATCCGCTCTGGCGCGGCCTGGTTGAAGGGATTGGGCATTCCCTGTTCCATGGCCGCTGATGGCGCCGCTGGCCATACCTTTTGCATCTGTTTCGCAATTGGGCGGCGCTGTAGGATGCCCCGCATGAGCGAACAGGCTGGCGGCAATGACGAAGACGACGACCGCGCGCCCGGCCTGCGCAAGATCATCCATGTCGACATGGACGCCTTCTACGCCAGCGTCGAGCAGCGCGACGAACCCGAATTGCGCGGCAAGCCCGTTGCGGTGGGCGGGGATGGCCCGCGCGGCGTGCTGTCCACCTGCAGCTACGAGGCGCGGGCCTTCGGCTGCCGTTCGGCCATGCCGTCGATCACTGCCCGCCGGCTGTGTCCGCAGCTGATTTTCCGCCGCCCGCGCTTTGCCGTCTACACCCAGGTGTCGCGCCAGATCCGCGCCATCTTCCGCGACTACACCCCGCACGTCGAGCCATTGAGCCTGGACGAGGCCTATCTCGACGTGACCGAGGACCTGCGCGGGATCGGTTCGGCCACCCGCATCGCGGAGCTGATCCGGGCGCGGATCAAGGCCGAAACCGGCCTGACCGCCAGCGCCGGGGTATCCTACAACAAGTTCCTCGCCAAGCTGGCGAGCGATCAGAACAAGCCCGACGGGCTCTGCGTGATCCGCCCTGGCGATGGCGCGCAGTTCGTAGCCGGCCTGCCAGTGCGGCGCTTCTTCGGGATCGGCCCGCGCGGCGCGGAGAAAATGGCATCGCTGGGGATCGAGACCGGCGCCGACCTTGCCGCAAAGGACATCGCCTTTCTGCGGGAACATTTCGGATCGCAGGCCGATTACCTCTACCGTGCGGCGCGGGGGATCGACCTGCGCCGGGTCAAGGCCAACCGGGCGCGCAAGTCGGTGGGGGCGGAACGCACGCTGGAAAAGGACATCTCGTCCGGCCCCGCTTTACGCGAAGTGCTGGACCGCATCGTCCAGCTGACCTGGGACCGGATCGAGCGCAGCGAGGCGCAGGGCCGCACCGTGACGCTGAAGCTCAAGCACGATGATTTCAGCGGCCTCACCCGCGCCCGCACGCTGGACGAACCCATCCGGAATGGCGCCATGCTCGCGGCGGTCGGCCATGCCCTGCTCGATGAAGTGCTCCCCCTTGCCCGCCCGGTGCGGCTGGTCGGGCTGACGCTGTCGCACCTTGACGGCGAAGAGGCGGTCAGTCCTCCGCCCGCGGGCAGGGACGCGCAGCTTTCGCTGCTGTAAGCCAGCCGGGCAGGCCCGCGGCAAGGGCGGGCGAAAGGTTGGCAGGCAGCGCCGCTTCGCCAAAGAACGCCGCCTCGATCACTTCGCGCCCGTCCGGTGAGAGCGGGCCAGAGGCCGTGCCGGTGACGAGGTGCACCCGGTTGACCGTGCCGGACAGCGGCTCGTCCGCTACCGCGAAGAGGCGCGGATCATCCAGCGTGCAGCCGGTTTCCTCCAGCAGTTCGCGGCAGGCGGCGGCAAGCGGCTGCTCGCCCCGGGCGATCCCGCCGCCGGGCAGCATCCACCGCCCGCTGCCATAGGAATGGCGGATCAGCAGCACCCGCCCTTGCCCGTCAAAGGCCAGCACCCGGCAGCCCAGCAGCAGCGGCTGGCGCAGCCGCCACCACTGCTTGCGCAGCGCATGAGCGAAACGCAGCCCCGCGCGGTGGAGCGGCGCGGGAAGGAGGCGGATCATATCCGGCCCATCGCCCGCAGCGCCAGTGCGATGCCAACCAGCAGCATCGCCGCGCCCAGCGCGCGCCGCAGTCCCTTGAAGCTGCGCGCCGCGAGCGCCTCGCCCGCCATCCAGCCCGCCGCCACCAGCGCCATCGAGGCCAGCGCCCCGCCCACGCCCGCCGCGATCGGGGCGCGGGTGGCCAGCGCAATGGCAAGGATCAGAAACCGCGCCGCGTCGGTCAGCTGCTGGGCCAGCAGCACGATCAGGAAGGCGCCCAGCGAATGGGTCGGTTCGGCCGGAGGCCTGGGCGCGCGGGCGAAGATCAGTTCCAGCGCGGCAAAGCCGCAGGCCAAACCGGCGAAGAACAGCCGGGCATTGCCGTTCATCTGCGCGGTCAGGGCCAGCGCGGCCCAGGCGGCCAGCGCCGAGGTTGCCGCCGCGCTGCCCAGCGCCAGCACCAGCGCCGCCGGATGGCGCCCCTGCCGCGCCGCCAGCTGCGCCACCAGCACCTGATCGCGCCCGCCGATCCCGGCGGCCAGCACGGCCAGCAAGGCAAAGATCATCCCGGACATTCAGCACCCCGCATGGCCCTAGCTGCACAGGCGCGGCGCGCGAGGTCAAGCGCGATCCGCTTAGCAAAAGCTTATATCCCGCCCCAACTTCGCATTGAGGCTGGCCCGCCCCCGTTCCAAGGGCGAGCCTTGCGATAAACGCGAGCAGGAGAAGGCCATGTCCGGGATCGTCGTCCAGAACATCCAGCGCGCGCCCATGGAAGTGATCGATGGCCTGGCCGCCTGCGGCGTCGCCACGGTGCACGAGGCGCAGGGCCGCACCGGCCTGCTCGCCAGCTATATGCGCCCGATCTATGCCGGGGCGCGGATCGCGGGCAGCGCGGTGACGATCAGCGCGTCTCCGGGCGACAACTGGATGGTCCACGTGGCGATCGAGCAGCTGAAGGAGGGCGACATCCTGCTCCTCGCCCCGACCAGCCCGTGCGAGGATGGCTATTTCGGCGACCTGCTGGCCACATCGGCCCAGGCGCGCGGCTGCCGGGGGCTGGTGATCGACGCGGGCGTACGCGACGTGCGCGACCTGACGGAGATGCGCTTCCCCGTCTGGTCCAAGGCGGTCTTCGCGCAAGGGACAGTCAAGAACACGCTGGGCAGTGTAAACGTGCCGGTGGTCTGCGCGGGCGCGGCGGTGCAGCCGGGCGACGTGATCGTGGCCGATGATGACGGCGTCTGCGTGGTCCCCGCGCGCGCAGGCCGCCAAGGTTCTGGAAGCCGCCCGCGCGCGCGAAGCGAACGAGGGCGAGAAGCGCGCCAAGCTGGCCGCCGGGGTGCTCGGGCTCGACATGTACAAGATGCGCGAGCGGCTGGAGAAGGAAGGCCTCAAGTATGTCTGACCGGATCACCGGTCATTCCGCCCCGTGCATGTGGATGCGCGGCGGCACGTCGAAGGGCGGCTTTTTCCTGAAAGACGACCTGCCTGCCGATCCCGCCACGCGCGATGCCTTCCTGCTGGCGGTGATGGGCAGCCCCGATCCCGTCCAGATCGACGGAATGGGCGGGGCCGATCCGCTGACCAGCAAGGTCGCGGTGGTGAGTAAGTCGACCCGCCCCGGGATCGATGTCGATTACCTGTTTCTGCAGGTGTTCGTCGATCAGGCGATTGTCACCGATGCGCAGAACTGCGGCAATATCCTGGCTGGTGTCGGCCCCTTCGCGATCGAGCGCGGACTGGTCGCGGCGAGCGGCGATGAAACCCGTGTCGCGATCTTCATGGAGAATACGGGCCAGGTCGCCGTCGCCACGGTCCGGACCCCGGGCGGGCAGGTAACCTATGCGGGCGAGGCCGCGATCGACGGAGTCCCCGGGACTCACGCCCCGATCCCGACCGAGTTCCGCGATACCGCCGGATCCAGTTGCGGCGCCCTGCTGCCCAGCGGCAATCCGGTCGATGTGGTCAACGGCGTCCCAGTGACCCTGATCGACAACGGCATGCCGTGCGTGGTGATGAAGGCGGCCGACGTCGGCATCACCGGCTATGAGGACCGCGACTGGCTGGATGCCAATACCGAACTCAAGGCCCGGATCGAGGCGATCCGCCTGGCCGTGGGCGAATCCATGAACCTTGGCGACGTGCGCGAAAAATCGGTTCCGAAGATGATGCTGGTTGCCCCGCCCCGCGCGGGCGGCGCGGTTTGCGTGCGCAGTTTCATTCCGCACCGCGCCCACGCCACCATCGGCGTGCTCGGCGCGGTGAGCGTGGCCACCGCCTGCCTGATCCCCGGATCGCCCGCCGCCGAAGTGGCGCAGATCCCCGAAGGCAGCTGCAAGACCCTGTCGGTCGAGCACCCGACCGGCGAAATGAGCTGCGTGCTGGAAGTGAACGAGGCGGGCGAAGTCGTTTCCGCCGCCCTGCTGCGCACCGCGCGCAAGCTGATGGATGGAGTTGTGTTCGGATGACCGCCCACGCCGAAAGCCGTATCGTTTCCTGGCACGCCAACCCTTCGAAGCCGCGCTTCGTGCCGCCGCCGGGCGCGGTCGATGCGCATTGCCACGTGTTCGGGCCGATGGCGCAGTTCCCGTTCAGCGCCAAGGCCAAGTACCTGCCGGAGGATGCCGGGCCGGACAAGCTGTTCGCCCTGCGCGACCATCTGGGTTTCACCCGCAACGTCATCGTCCAGGCCAGCTGCCACGGGACGGACAATGCCGCCACGCTGGACGCCATCGCCAGATCGAACGGCATGGCGCGCGGCGTGGCCGTGGTCGATCCGGCGATTTCGGAAGAGGATCTGCACGCGATGCACGCGGGCGGGATTCGCGGCATCCGCTTCAACTTCCTCAAGCGGCTGGTCGACGATGCGCCCAAGGACAAGTTCCTTGAGGTCGCGCAGCGCCTGCCCAGGGGCTGGCACGTGGTGATCTACTTCGAGGCCGACATCCTGGAGGAGCTGCGCCCCTTCATGGACGCGATCCCCGTGCCGCTGGTGATTGACCACATGGGCCGCCCCGACGTGCGCCAGGGGCCGGACGGGCCGGACATGAAGGCCTTCCGCGCCCTGCTGGATGGGCGCGCCGACATTCATTTCAAGGCCACCTGCCCCGACCGGCTCGACGCGATCAAGGAAGGCGGCATGGGCGATCCGTGGAATGACTTTGCCCGCAGCGTCGCCCCGCTGGTTGCCGACTATTCCGACCGTGCGATCTGGGGCACCGACTGGCCCCACCCCAACATGGAAACCGAGATCCCCGACGATGGCCACCTCGTCGACATGATCCCGCGCATCGCGCCGACGCCGGAACTTCAGCGCAAGCTGCTGATCGACAATCCGATGCGGCTTTACTGGGCGGACTGAGCCAAAGCCCGCTCAGCCCAGCCCGTCGACCAGCCGGCGCATGGCCGCCATGAAGGCGGCCTGCTCTGCGGGCGGGACGGGCGCCATGATGTCCTGCTGCACCAGACGGACAATGGGGAGCAGCGCAGCGTGGACGCGGCTGCCCTCGTCCGTCAGCCGCACCTCGCGGGCGCGGCGGTCAGCCGCGCTGATCGTGCGCTCGACCAGCCCTTGCCTTCCAGCCGGTCGACCACCCCGCCGATTGTCGCGCGGTCATAGGCGATAAGCTGTGCCAGGGTTGCCTGGTCGATCCCCGGCCGGGCGGCCAGCGCATCCATCGCCGCGAACTGCACCGGGGTGATGTCGAACCCCGCCTCGCGCATCCGGGCGGCGAAAACCTGGGTCGATTGCTGCTGGAGCCGCCGGATCAGGTGGCCGGGCATCCCGTATATGTCCATGCGCCGCCATCCTTTTCCAAGCCCGCGGGAAGCCCGCTCCGCCGCGATCCTAGTCCATTCCGGCAACAATAGAAAGTATACTTACTTTTCCCGTTGACCGGATATAGTAAGTATGCAAATCAATTTGCGGGACGGGCCGCGACTCCTCTCGCGCGCGCCGCATTGGAGAGTGACGGATGCAGTTTCACCTCAACGGTTTTCGCGCCGGCGATCCTGACGTGCAGGCCGCCGCCCCCTGGCGCGCTGCCGGCGCCGCGCTTCCCGCCGAAGTGGACGTGCTGATCGCGGGCTGCGGCCCGGCGGGGTTGTGCCTTGCCGCGCAGCTGGCGCAGGTCCCCTCGATCCGGGCGATGATCGTCGAGCCCAAGCTGGCGCCGATGGAAAAGGGCCAGGCCGACGGGATCAACCTGCGCTCGATGGAGATGTTCCAGGCCTTCGGCTTTGCGGACAAGGTGAAGCGCGAATCCGTGTGGATCAACGAAACCACCTTCTGGACCCCCGACCCGGCCAATCCGGGCAGCATCCATCGCATCGGCCGGGTCCAGGACGTGGCCGAC
The DNA here is from genome assembly GCA_016719755.1 of Novosphingobium sp. GTDB lineage: Bacteria > Pseudomonadota > Alphaproteobacteria > Sphingomonadales > Sphingomonadaceae > Novosphingobium. Next base: position 13,159 of record JADJYM010000016.1, read on the forward strand.
GGGCTCAGCGAGATGCCGCACGTGCTGATCAACCAGGCTCGCATCCATGACATGTTCCTGGATCTGATGCGCAACGCGCCGAGCCGGATGGAGCCGGATTACGGCTGGGGCGTACAGGATCTCAGCGTCGATCCGCTCGCCGCCGACTATCCCGTTACCGTCACCCTTGCCAGCACCCGCCCGGGCGAGGAAGGCCGCACCGCCGTGGTCCGCGCCCGCTATGTCGTGGGTTGCGACGGCGCCCGCTCGTCGGTGCGCAACGCGATCGGCGGCGCGCTCCACGGCGATGCCGCGCACCAGGCCTGGGGCGTGATGGACGTGCTGGCGGTGACCGACTTCCCCGACATCCGGATGAAGGCGATCATCCAGTCTGCCGGGGAAGGCACGATCCTGCTGCTCCCGCGTGAGGGCGGCTATCTGGTGCGGCTCTATGTCGAGCTGGACCAGCTGGGCGAGGATGAACGCGTGGCCGACCGGGGCATGGGGGTGGACGATATCATCGCTAGGGCGCAGCGCATCCTCCAGCCGCACAATTTCGACGTCAAGGAGGTCGTCTGGTGGTCGATCTACGAGATCGGGCACCGCCTGACCGACACCTTCGACGACGTTCCCGCAGGCCAGCAGGCCAGCCGCACGCCGCGCGTCATGCTGGCCGGGGACGCCTGCCACACCCACAGCCCCAAGGCCGGGCAGGGCATGAACGTGTCGATGGGCGATACGTTCAATCTCGGCTGGAAGCTGATCGCGGTCCTGACCGGGCGGACCGCGCCCGATCTGCTCCACAGCTATACCGCCGAGCGCCGCGCCGCCGCCAAGGCGCTGGTCGATTTCGATCATCGCTGGTCGCGGGTGGTCGGCACGCTCGACGATCAGGTCGATGCGGCCATGCCAAAGGTCCAGCGCGAATTCATCGCCAATGGCGAGTTCACGGCAGGCCTGACCGTGCGCTACGAACCCTCCGCCCTGACCGGGCCGGATAGCTGGCAAGCGCTCGCCACCGGCTTCGATCTCGGCAAGCGGTTCCACTCCGCCCCGGTGATCCGCCTGGCGGACGCCAAGCCCATGCAGCTGGGCCACGCGATCCTGGCCGACAACCGCTGGCGGATCTTCGCGTTCGCGCCCACGGGCGACCACGGCCAGCACGGCGGCAGGATCCATGCGCTGTGCGATTTCCTGGAAAGCGGCGCGAAATCACCCGTGCGCCGCCACACCCGCGCGGGCGAAGACTTCGACGCGGTGCTCGATCTGCGCGCCGTGTTCCAGCAGCACTTCCGCGATCTGGATTACGGCGCGATGCCTTCCGCTTTGCGTCCGCACAAGGGCACCTACGGCCTGTGCGACTATGAAAAAGTGTTCTGCGCCGACATCAAGAGCGGGGAAGACATTTTCGCGATGCGCGGGATCGACCGGGCGCAGGGCTGCATGGTGGTGGTCCGCCCGGACCAGTACGTGGCGCAGGTCCTGCCGCTCGATGCCCACGCCGAGCTCGCGGATTTCTTCGCGGGTTTCCTCCTTCCTGCCTGATCGTCCGACACTCTATTTTCCCTTTTTACGAGGGATCGAGTTGACAGTCCCGGTCCTTCATGGAAGGATTGTTCGACAATTAAATTCGGGAGAATGGTGGTGGTTGGCAACAGCGAGGCCGGTAAAGGCTTCACGCGGCTGTGCTATGCGGCGCAGTTCTTCTTCGGCGGCTGGTTCCTGGCCCACGGGCTCAACCACTGGCTTGAATTCTTCCCCCGCCCGAGCGGCTCCTCGCCAATCAGCAAGGAACTGATCGGGGCGCTCAACCATTCGGGCATCTTCGTGATCGTCAAGGCGCTGGAAGTGGTAACCGGGGCGATGCTGCTGGCCAACCGGGCCGTGCCGCTGGCCGCCGTGCTGGCCATGCCGGTGACGCTGTCGGTCGCGCATCTCAACATCGTCGCCAATGCCGATACCTTCGGGATGGTGGTGGGGGTGATTGCCATCGGCCTCAACGGACTGGTGCTGCTGGGCCATCTCGACCGGTTTCTCCCCATGCTGGCGATCCGCCACGGCGATCCTTCCGGCGCGGGTCTTGCCGCACTGCGTCAGGGCTGGCCCAATGCCGAACGCGGCCCGGCGCTGAAGGGCATGACCCACCTGATCGCCATTGTGGTGGGCATTGCCGCGCCCATCGCGGTCACTTTCTGGTCGGTCCGCGATGGCGGCTTCCGCAGCAAGGAGCACTACGCGCAGGTGCCTGCACCCGCATCGCAGGCTACCCCGGCGGGAGAGCACCCATGAGCCTGGACCGCTTCCTGACCCTGTCGGTCCCCGCCGTGCGCTGGCTGCTGGGAATCCAGTGCCTGCTTTCTGGGCTGAACTGGTGGTTCAAGATCCTGCCCTTTCCGAACCTGTTCGATCCACCCGGGATGCCGGTAAAATCGGCCATCGTCGGGGTGATGATCCAGTCCGGCTGGATGTTCACCGCGGCCAAGGCGGTTGAGGTGCTGCTGGGCCTGTCGCTGATCTTCAACAGGTACGTGCCGCTGATGCTGGTGGTTTCGTTCCCGGTGATCTTCATGACCTTCATCCTCGACGCGCTGATCGGGCCGACGCTGCTGGCCTGGCTGCAGGGCACCGCGCCGATCCAGCACGTCTGGTCGAAACTGCTCGACGCAACCTTCTTCGGCGGGGCGGTGATCGTGATGCAGGGCTACCTGATTCTGGCCTATTTCGACAGCTACCGCCCGATGCTGCGCGCCCGGGCACAACCCACCGACTGGGAGCGCCAGCCATGAAGCGCAAGGCCATGGCGGTGCTGGCCGCCGCCGCGATCCTGCTGGGAATTGCCTCGACCGGGTGGATGCTCGCCGTGGTCAACCAGTGGCTGCTGCCATGGAGCACGTTCAAGATCTTCCTGCCGGACCCCGGCTACCTCAAACCCAACCGCTGACCCCCTGGAGGAACACGAGATGAGCGACGGCCCTCTGACCATGAACCGGCGCGCCCTTGCCGCCGCAGGCCTGGGCCTGACCCTGGCGGCAAGCCAGCCCGCGCTGGCCGCCAGGCAGGCAAGGCCCGCGCGCCTGACGGCCGAGGACCGCATCGCCATCGAGGACCTGTTCGCCAACTACGTCTGGGCCTACGATTGCACCGACGCGGACGAGTTCATTTCCCTGTTCACCGCCGATGCCCTCGTGGTCGGGCGGGGCAAGCTCTACAACGACCGCGCGGCGATCCTCGGCTGGTTCAAGTACCTGATCGACATGCGCGAGGCCGAAGGCGACGATATCTGGATGCACGAGGCCGGCCAGTTCCGGATCGAGCCTCAGGGCCCGGGCCGCGCCATCGTCTATGCCTATGCCACCCATTTCAACGGCAAGACCACCACCACTGCGCGCGGCGTGCGGAGCCTGGGCTATTTCGTGTGCGAATGCGTGAAGGAACGGGGCGGCTGGAAGTTCCGCCGCTTCAGCATCACCACCTGGGATCGCAAGGTGCTGCCGTGGAAGAAACCGCTTCCCTGGGCGGCCAGTTGATCCGCCCGCGCCGATGATGCGCCCCGCCCCGCTCCGGCTGGTTGCCGCACTGCTCGCCGCATGGGCGCTGACCGCAGCCGTGCCGCTTGCCGCCCATGCCGTTGGCGGCAGCGACGCGGCCTTTGTCGCGGCGACGCGCGGACCGGCGCCGGGGCCGTTCCTCTACCTTGGTGCCAAGCACATGGTCACCGGGCTTGATCACCTGCTGTTCCTGCTGGGGGTGATCTTCTTCCTGTGGCGCGCGCGCGACATCCTGATCTACACCGCGCTGTTCTCGCTGGGGCACAGCCTGACCCTGCTGCTGGGCGTGGGGCTGGGGATCGGGCTCAATTCCTGGCTGGTGGATGCCGCGATCGGCCTGTCGGTGGTCTACAAGGCGTTCGACAACCTGTCCGGCTTTCCCGCGCTCGGCCTGCCGCGGCCCGATCCGAAACTGGCGGTGCTGGGCTTCGGGCTGGTCCACGGGGCGGGGCTGGCAACGCGGATCATCGACCTTGGCCTCAACCCCGATGGCAGAATTGCCAACCTGCTGGCCTTCAACGTGGGAGTGGAGCTGGGGCAGGCAACCGCGCTGGCGCTGGTGCTGGGACCGCTGCTGCTGTGGCGGCGGCATCGCTCGTTCCTGCGCTTCGCTGGGGCGGCCAATTTCGCGATGATGACGGCTGGTTTCGTGCTGATCGCACAGAACCTGGCCGGATACTGGCTGACAACGGGAACAGGCGCATGACGGACGAAAGACAGGCCATGAGCGCGCAGCGGATGGCCGCTTTGCTGGGCGGTGCCGCAGCGCTTGCCGCGCTGATCGTGGTGGGGGCGGTCCTTCCGGCGGAATTCAACCGCGATCCGCTGGGGATCGGCAGGGCGACCGGCATTGCCGCGCTGTGGGCACCGGACGAGGTCAGGATCGATCCCGCGGCCGGTCAGTTGCCCCCCGCCTCAGTCCAGCGCGGCGCGATCCGCACACTGGAGATCGAAATTCCGCTTGGGGCCGGCGGCGATCCCGCCGGCAAGGACCAGCTGGAATACAAGGTCCGCCTGCCGCGCGGCGGCGCCATGCTCTATTCGTGGCAGGCCGAAGGCGCCAAGGCAGCGGACGAGTTCTATGCCGAATTCCACGGCCACACCCTGGCCGAGGGCGACAAGATGACCGTTGCCGAATACCGCAAGGAGTCCGAGACCGCGAACAGCGGCGCCCTGACCGCGGCGTTTGACGGGATCCATGGCTGGTACTTCCTCAACACCTCCGAACGGCCGGTGAAGGTGCGCCTGAAGGTAACCGGCTTCTTCGAACCGGTCCCGCCGGGCGCGCCCGGAAACGAGGCCGGCCTCACCGCACGGCTCGGCAGTTTCTAGAAGTCGAGGCTGGCGGCCCTGCCGTAGACGTAGATGCTGACATCGGCGATCTGCCGGTCGCTCAGCGTGCCGGTAAAGGCCGGCATCGCCGCCGCGCGGCCTTGCGCGATGCTGGCGCGGATTGCCGCGCGGTCCGTGCCGTAAAGCCAGGTCTGCGGGCGGGTAAGATCCGGCGCACCGATCGAATTGTCGCCCTTGCCGTCGCTGGCGTGGCAATCGAAGCAGGTCGCCTTGCCGCCATAGAGATGCTGGCCGCGCAGCGCGGCGGCGCGGTCAACCGGCTGCCCGGCCAGATGCAGGACATATTCGGTCACGTCATCAAGCGCCCGTTCGTCCAGGCCTTCGGACTTGGCGGCAATCGCGCTCCAGGCGGGCATGACAGAGGCCATCCGCGCCTGGGCATGGCCGCTGCGGATGCCGAAGCGGACGCTGGCTTCAACGTCGCTGGGCCGCATCCGGAAGCTTTCCATATCCTCGCCGCCGAATCGCCAGTAATCATCGGTAAGGTCGGGAACCTGCAATCCGGAGGCCCCCTTCAGGTCCGCGCCGTGGCAACTGGCGCAGTTGGCCGCGTAAACCTGCGCGCCCCGCGCCTCGGCGGCGGCGCGCAGGGCGCCGTCGGCCAGGACCTCGTCGCTGGTCGGCCCCGGCCCCGCATCGGCCACGGCGAGCGTGACACCGAATACGGCGCTGGCAAGGCCGGTCAGCAGCGCGATGCGGGCATTCGCCATGGTCGGCACTCCCTTCTCAGCTCGCGGTTTCGAAGATCTCGGGATAGGCAATCAGACGCCCCGCGAAGATCGTCAGCGTCCACAGTGCGATCGACAGCGCGGCCGAAATCCGCGCGGCGGTGGGCGGGGTCACATCCCGGTCCCAAAGGTGCATCCCGTTCGACACCCGGAACGTGAAGAACAGCATATTAACCCCCGCGACCGCGATCAGCGCGATCTTGGCGATGAAGATCGGGCTGTTGATCGTGTCGATGGCATAGGCCGCGAACAGGCTGAGCCCCGACAGCACGATCAGCGCAAAGCCGATCCAGGTCGCCCGCAACAGGTAGCCTCCGGACAGGGCACCGGCGGGGATGTGCCGCGCGATGCCGATAAAGCGCAGGTCGGCCAGCAGGATCGATCCGAACAGCAGGGTGATGCCAAACAGGTGAACGGTTTCACCGATCGGATAGCCCCATAGGGAATCCCGCATCATCTCGGCGTAGGACGTGTTGTAGAGCCAGTCCAGAATATTGTAAAACATGGGAAAAGCTCCTCAGTCCTTGCCGCCGATATAGGCCAGCAGCTTGCCCAGGGTGATGATCGTCAGCAGCACCGCGATGCCCAGCGCGGCCCATTTGCGCGCGGCTGCCGGATCGGGCGGACTGATCGCCCAGGGCGCGCCACCCGCGCCGGCGAGGCCGCGCTGGAGGATCACCGCGTTGGCGAGCGCGAGCAGGATGAAGCCCAGCTTGACCTGCATCACGGTGCTGACCGCGAAAACCTCGAGAAAACTGGCCGCCATGTTCACGCCCGTCAGCACGATCATGGCCAGGCCGATCCAGGCCACGCGCATGGCATGGCGGCCCAGGTCGACCAACGGCACTGCCGAGCCAAGACCGGCGACGCGGACATTGACCAGCGCAACCCCGCCCGCGAACATCGCAAGACCCGTAATGTGGACGCACTGCATCAGCGGATAGATGTACTGCGATTCCCGGATATGGGCCGCATAGGCGGAATTGTGGATCACCTCGACCAGTGACATCGGCTTGCTCTCCCTGTTGATTGACGGCGGCGGCGCGATCCGATGGGGCCACGCCGCCGCCGACCGTGCCTAGTCGAGCACGTTGTCGTTGCCGCCCTTGTCGCCAAAGCGGGTGCCATCGGAAAACACGATCTCGCGCAGGTAGATGTCGTTGGGCACGGTCTTGTTGGGGTGGCCGATGAAGGTGCCGGTCACGCCCGGCTTCACCTTGGCAAACACCCAGCCACGGCGGCGCAGCAGGTTGGCCGCGCTGGTTTCGACCTGCCAGGTCTGGATCTTGCCGCGCGCATCCTTGACCTGGACGACGACATGGCCGTGCGGGTTGCGGAAGAACGCGGTCTGGACCGCACCCTGGATCTGGACGCGCTTGGTGGTGTCGTAGCTGGCCGGGGAGTGGTGGGCCGAGGCCGGAATTGCAAGAGCCGCCAGCGGCAGGGCGATGAGTGCCAGTTTCTTCATGTCAGTGACCTTTCGTGGGTTGGATGGTGCTGCAAGTTGAGCCGGGGCGGCTCATTCCTCGATCTTGAGTTCGGCCTTGCGAACCGCGATGTGGTCGTCCCACAGCGAGCTGCTGCAATTGTAGCCGCCGGGCACGACACCCGGCGCAGAGCGTTTGTAGACCTGGTGTGCGCGGGCCGGTCCGACGAAGATTTCCGGATCCTCGACCGTGATGTCGACTTCCAGGACCTGGCCGAATTCGGGATGCTGGCCCAGCTGCCAGCGTTCGGTGATTTTCGCCTCCTCGGTGCGCTGCATCACGCCGAAGGTATTGAGCACGGGCAGGCCCGTGGTTTCGACCACCAGCGTCTGGCCCTCCCATCGCCCGGTCGACCAGCCGCTGGGCGAAGGGCCGAAGTCATCGGGCTTCGCGGTCCCGTCGAGCCGGATCTGGCGGAACTGGTCATAGAGTTCGAACACCATGAAGATCCGGTCGGGATACTGGACGATTTCGGTGGGATAGTTCCGCGCCCGGCCCAGCATGGTCCAGGGCATGCCCTTGATCAGGCAGACCTTGGCGGGATCGTCGCGCACCGGATCGGCCAGCTTGCGGAACAGGTCGGCGCGGGCCTGCGCCTCGGGCGTCATTTTGCCCGCCACTTCGGGCAGAACGACCAGTTCAAGCTTTGCCGTTTCCCACACGCCGGAAAAATCGACCGGCCCGGCGTTCAGCATATTGGCGCGCAGCTGGCTGGCCGGGGCTGGTGCGGCAGCGGGGACGGGATCGGCCGCCGCAGCCAGAGCGGGCGCCGCGAGAACCGCCGAAAGGGCTCCAATTATTGTCCAACAAAAATTCGTTCGAATCACAGATAACACTCCTCAGCTCTCGACAAGCTTTAATTCATTGGCGTAGGAACCCGGATGGAACCGGAGCCTGGCGCACAGCCCAGATCCGGCCCCAAGGATGGGAGACAAGGGTTATGCGGTACGTGATGCTCTGGATTCAGATGGCCTTCGGGATGCACTCGCTGATCTCCGGCTTGAATTATTTCCTTGAATTTCTGCTACTTCCTAGGGTGATGCACCCGATTGCCGGCCCGTTCGTCGATTCCATGACGGCCATGGGGCTGTTCGATCTGGTCAAGCTCGTCGAAGTGCTGGTCGGCTTCGCATTGATCTTCAACCGCTTCGTCCCCCTTGCCCTGATCGCGGAATTGCCGACCTCGATCACCATTTCCTGGATGAGCGTGATTGTCGTACATTCTCCGCGCGCTGTCTATACCGGACTGAAGGAGATCCTGTTCAACCTGATCCTGCTGGCCTGGTTTGCCGGCTGGTTCACGCCGCTGCTGCGGCCCCGGCTGGATGGCCGCCCGCTGTGGAGCGAATGGCGCGGCATGCTCGCCGCGCTGACCGGCACCGACACCCGGAATGGAGCAACCAAGCCATGAGCACTTATGACTACATCCCGTTCGGCTTTGCGACGCTGGTGGTCCTGATCGCGTGGCTGCGTGATCGCCGCCGGTCCGGGCAGGACTGAAACGCCGTGGGCGCGGCCTGAGCGCAGCGCGCGCACGCCGCCCGGCAGGCCGACCGGGGAGGGCAACAATCGCGGAGATCAGGCAGGCGCGGTTCAAGATCGTATCTCCCGGTAGGCCTGCATGGGCCGGTCCGGTCCGCGCGCCTTGAAGCGTCATGGCCGGGGTTGCGCCGCTGAGTGCGCGCGCCGCCCGCGGAACGCTTGTTAATTACGGTTCCCGGGCGCGTTACACGATGTTAAAAGCGCCCATGAGCGGGATCCAACGCGAGGCCAGACGGCTATTGGAGAGCGGCGTACTCGGTCGCTCGCCCCAGCTTGTCGAACTGTTCGAATATCTGGTCACCGCCTCGGAGCGGAACCGCTCGCCCAAGGAAGCGGAAATCGCCCACGACGTGTTCGGGCGCGATGCGGCATTCGAACCGGCACAGGATGCGCTGGTCCGGGTCCATGTCCACCGCCTGCGGACCAAGCTGGAACGCTTCTACGCCGACCATCCCGCACCGGACGGGGAGCGTCTCGCGATCCCCAAGGGCGAATACCGGCTGGTGCTGGAAACGCCCACTGCCCCCATCGCGGTTCCTGGCGAATCCGGCCCGGCGCGCCGGGGTGTGCCGTGGCGCGGCGTGGCGATCGCCCTGCTGGCGGCCTGTATCGCGCTGGCCGGGGTCCTCGTTGCTGGCATCGCGGGCCGCCAGCAGGCAGAGACGGAACCCTCCCCGATGTGGGATCGTTACCGCCACGACAGCCGGACCGCACTGATCATCGCCGGAGATCGTGTGCATGACACGGCCGCTTCTCTGCCCGCACCTGTCCCCGGCCAGGCGCGCAGGCCGGACGTGGAATCGACCGATCTGCCGGTCGGTGTCGCGACCGCGCTGCGCCACGTGATTCCCGCGCTGATCGCCGGCAACCCGGGGCGGCAACGGTTGCGGCTGCTGCCGATGTCGCAGGTGACGCCCGACATGATGCGGGCGGCCAACATTGTCTATGTGGGGCAGTTCGGCGACATTGCGATGATCGGCGAGCCGCTGTTTTCCGCCGCGCGGATCGTGCCTTCCGCGGATGGGCGCGGCCTGGTCGACCGCGCGACCGGCAAGGAGATCGCCCGCGCGCCGGACGAGCGCAGCAGCGATCCGCAGCGGCAGAGCGACTTCGGCTATATCGCCAGCTTTCGCGGGCCAAGCGGCAACCGCATCACGATCATCGCCGGAGGCGGCAATGCCGGGCTGATGCAGGCCGCCGAAGTTGCGGCTGCCGAAGAACGGATCAGTCAGGTGATCGCGGCAAGCGGCGGCAAGGGCGATTTCGAGGCGGTTCTGACCGTGACCAGCCTGCATGACATGAACATGGGTTCGCGCCTTGCCATCGCCGCGCCGCTTGATGCCACCGCAATCTGGCGCGAGGGGACGATCAACTGATTTTCGGGCGCTGACCCTGCCAATTGGCGATTGCCCGCCGCCCACAGGATTGTTAGACAATTGCATCGAAACTGGGAGCAGTACCTGATGCAATATCTCGTCCGAACCACCCTGGCCCTGTCGCTGCTGACCGCCTGCACGACCGCACAGGGCCAGCAGCCAGCGCAGAATTTCGCGCCTGTTGCCGCTCAATCCGTGCCCGAGGTGCCTCGCAAGAACGACAAGCCGGACTTCAACGGCGTTTGGGTCATGGCGTCCTACGATCTGGTCTGGCTGCCGCAGGAGCACGATCCACCCTACACCCCCGAGATCAAGGCGGAAATGGAGCGCTTCCGCACCCGGTTCGATCCCAAGGTGGACGATCCGGCCCAGCTGTGCGTCCGCATGGGCATGCCCTGGCGGATGCTCAACCGCGCGCGCGACTATCCGGTGGAGATCTACCAGAACCCCGACCGGATCATCATGCTGTTCGAAGGGCACGACGATTATCGCAGCATCCGGCTTGACCGCACCACCGTGCCGGAAAACCTGCCGGCGCTGGGCAACGGCTGGTCGAACGCGAAGTGGGATGGCGACACCCTGGTCATCACCACGTCGAACCTCACCGGGCGCAGCACCATCAACCCGCTGCAGCGCTCCGAATCGGCGGAAATCACCGAACGCTGGACGCTGAAGAAGCATCCGGAGTTCGGCGATGTGGTCGATATCGACATCACGATGACTGACCCGGAGCGCTACACTGCCCCGATCAAGGCCCGCAACGTCTACAAGCGCGCCGCGCCCGGGATCGAGGTTGGCGGCTATAACTGCGCCGACGCGCTCTGGGAGGAATACCTGGTCAAGCGCGAGGCGGAAATCGCCGCGAAGAAGCACAAGTAGAACGAGGCCGCCAAGGTCGAACGAGAGGGGGGGGCAGGGCTGGTCTGCCCCCCTTTTTTTCATGCCTCCATCCTGCAAACGAAAAGGCCCGGGGATCGCTCCCCGGGCCTTTCTGTGCGATCGTCGGGATCAGAAGCTGTAGCTGACTTCCACCCCGAATTCGCGCGGGCGGCCGATGTCGAGCATCGTGAAGCCGAACACGCGGTCATGCGGCACGCCGGTGACGCCCGGAGTCGGCTTGCTGGTCGGACCGCCCGGATCGAACCCGCCGGTCAGGTAGTATTCGTTGGTCAGGTTGTTGCCGAACACCGAAACCTTGAGCTTGTCGTTCGAGGTCAGGGTGATGCGCCCGTTGAGCAGGCCATAGGACGGCAGGATCACCATGTTGGTGGGGTTGGGATAGCTCGCCTGGCTGTCCTTCCAGCCATAGTTGAGATCGAAGCCCAGGCTGGAGCTGTCCGATACCTTCAGTTCGTAGCTCGCGCCCAGCGAATAGGACCACTTCGGGCTGCGGAAGAAGGGCACGTCCGGCGTCAGCGCGATCTTGCCCGACAGGCCGTTGTAATTGCCATCGTACTTGGCATCGACATAGCCCAGGTTGGCGCGCAGGACGAGGCCATCGACCGGGGCGGCGAGGAATTCGGCCTCGATGCCCTTGACGGTGGAATCGCCGTTGATGGTGTACTGCAGCGGCGGCGGACCGACATCGATCAGCTGGATCTGCTGGTCCTTGTACTTGGTCAGGAAGCCGGTGACGTTGAAGCGGACACGGCGATCGAACAGATCGGTGCGGATGCCCGCTTCATAGGTCCACAGGTTCTCTTCCTGGAATTCGGCCAGGCCGCAGTTGGCGAACGGCGAGCGATAGCAGCGGGTCTGGACCGTGTCGTTGAAACCGCCGCCCTTGTAGCCCTTGGCCGCCGAGATGTAGGTCATGATCTCGGGCGACCAGCGATAGTCGATGCCGATGCGCGGCGAGAGGTTGGACCAGCTGCCGCTGACCCCCTGGCGCCGCGCGGTCGAAACCGAGCCTGCCGGGCAGGAGGCCGGGGTGCCGACCGCCGCAACCACCGCACCGCCAGCAACGCATTCCTGGCCGCGCCCGTCGCGCAGCGAGGAGAAGTCTTTGGTATCCTTCGACCAGCGCAGACCCAGCGTCACGCTGAGTGCGTCGGTAACGCTGTAGGTGCCCTGGGCAAAGGCCGCGTAGCTCTTGGTCACGATGTTCTTGTTTTCGAGCGTACCAAGCCCGAAATCGCCCAGGATCGCACTGTCGGCGCCCGCCGAGGGATCGAAGCGGCGGCGATCGTCGTTGGCGCTGTCCCAGTAATAGAACAGGCCGGCCACCCACTTCAGGCGGTCGTTGAAGGCCGTCCCGCTGAGCTGGAATTCCTGGGTGAAGTATTCGATGTCGATCTGTTCGTTGAGCTGGACCAGGGGGATCGGGGTGCGATCCCAGTCCTGGGCCTGGAACTGGCTCATGTCGCGGTAGCCGGTCAGCGATTTCAGCGTGATGTCGTCGGTCAGATCGAACGCGATCGTGCCCGACAGGCCATAGCTCTTGAAGCGGTTGATGTCCGGCACCAGGCCGCCGTAGACCTCGTAGCGACCGGAGATCTGGTTGGTGTAAAAGGCGAAGTCCTGCGCGGCGTTGGTGTAGCCGGAGACTGAAACCGACGCCGGCGCGAGCTTGCGCATGCCATTGTAGGCAGTGGGGCTGGCCGGCGGATCGCCAGCGACCGCCACTCCATAGAGTGCGGCCGTATAGAGATCGTTGGGCGAGAAATTGACCGCGAGGGTCGGCTGGCCGTTATCCGAGGTGCGGATCAGGTCGGCGGTCAGGTTCACTTCCAGCCGGTCTGTCGCCTGCCAGCGCAGCTGCCCGCGAAGAGTGGTCGAATCCCCGCCGCCGACATTGGTATCGTCGATGATCCGGTGGATGTAGCCATCGCGGCTCTTCTTCGCGGCGGAAAGGCGCACAGCGATCGTATCGGTCACCGGAATGTTGAGCACGCCGGAAATTTCATAGCGGTCGCGCGAGCCGCCCAGCGCCTTGACCGAGCCTTCGAACCGGTCGACCGGCTGCTTGGAAACATAGCGGATCGCGCCGCCCGCGGTGTTGCGGCCGAACAGCGTACCCTGCGGACCGCGCAGCACTTCCACGCGCTGGACATCGAGCAGGTCGAGCAGCGCGCCGTTGGGGCGGGCGAACAGGATGTCGTCGACATAGATGCCGACGGCGCTTTCCTGGGTGATGAAGCCCGAGGGCGCGCCGCCGATGCCGCGGATCGCGAAGTTGGCGATGGCGCTGCCCTGACCGGCGGTTCCGCCGATCGAGACGTTGGGAATGAAGGTGTCGAAGCTGCCGAGGCTGTCAGTGCCCTGCGCGGCAAGCTGGCCCGCATCAACCGCAACGATCGACAGCGGCGTATCCTGCAGGTTCTGCTCATAGCGCTGCGCGGTAACGGTGATGTCCTGGATGCCGCCCTGATCTTCCTGCGAAGCGGCGTCCTGGGCCTGGGCTGCGGAGGCCAGCCCGGCGAGGGCCAGCGCGGCGGCGCTCAGCCCGTGGCGGATGGCGCTGCGGTTAGAGTATGACATTGACATTTCCTCCCTCGATCCCTGCTTGGTTCTGCGGCTGGTTCGGGTGCCGGAAACCGGCAAAATGACCTGCCCGGCTTTCACCGGGCCTCCGGCATGGATCTGCCGGACTTGTCCCCACCCAACCTGACAGAACGTTTGTCAGACGATTTGCTCTCTTGAGACACCAATATCGTCCGACGATCCTGTTCGTCAATCCCGAAAATGCGCCCAGCACCCTTCCTTGCGGCCCAGCGGTTTGGCTGATTTATATCGTTTGTTTTCCATATTTTATTGATTCTAGATTGCCTTTTCAGAGGTGAATTCACTGTCTGACATTAAGCGCGTTACGACTCACCATCTTTGATTGACAATCATGCAGGCCTAGCGCGGCACGCGGCCACCATAGAGTCGCGCGGCATTGTCGTGGAGCAAGGCCTGACGGGCCTGGGCATCAAGCTTCGCAACTCCGGCCCGCGCCAGATCCCACATATGGGCATAGCTGGCCCGCGACTGGCCGATGTCCGATCCCCAAATCAGGCGCTCGGTCCCGAAAATGCCGGCAATCCGCTGGACGAAGGCCGCCGGATCGGGCGACCCCTCAAGATTGATGTCGGAGAATTTCATCACCACGCCGGGATAGTCCGCCAGCCGCAGGGCCGGCGCATAGTCCTCCGCGCCGGGCGCGCGCCCCTGGCTTTCCAGCCAGCGCTGCTCGACCGTGGCCGCATGGGCGCCGCCGACATGATCAACCACCACTGTTGCCCCTGGCAGCGCGGCGATCTGGCGCTCCAGCGCGGGCAGCACCGCCTCGCGCTGGACGTGCAGCACGTGGATGCAGATCGGCAGGCCAAGCTCGGCCGCCGCCCGCCAGGCCGCGCCCGCCGCATCGGCAGCGATCCAGTCCAGCGGGGCCTGCGGGAAGCCGGGCGAGCTGTAGCGCACCCCCGCGATCCCGCGTTCGTCAACCAGCCGCCGAAGCTCGCCCGGGGTCGCGGGATCGAGCGGATCGAGCACCACGACCGTGCGGAACCGGTCCGGAAAGCGCGCCGCGCTGTCGAGCGTGTAGCTGTTGTCATAGCCGTAGACATGGGCGCGCTGCACCGCGCAGGCGCGGGCCACGCCCTGCTCGTCCATCAGCGCGACAAGCCGTTCCACGGTCATCGGATCATCGAATTCGCCGGGCGTCAGTTCGCCGCGCAGCGGGCGCGGCGGATAGGCTTCGCGGTCAGCGCAGACGATATGGGCGTGGCTATCGAAAAACATGCGGACTCCCTCCAGGCGCTTTTCAACTAGACAACGGCGTGAAGGATTGTCAAACAATATGGCGAACGGAAAGCCTGGCAGTTCTCCACAGCAAGCAGCGGAGACGGACGAGCGATCTGCCAAATCCGCCGAAATCGGCCCTTTCATTTCTTGACCTGACCCGATTTCCTGTCCTACGATCCCGCAAACGCAGTTCCAGCGACAGGATCAAGAACCCAACGATGCCGCAGCGCCCGACCCCCGAACTGGAAAGCGAACTGGCCAAGCGCTCGGTCGCGAGCCTCGCCTATGACGCCATTTCCGAACGCATCGCCTCGGGCGAATTCGGCTCGAACGAGCGCCTTACCGAGGCGCAGCTGGTCGCCGAACTCCAGGTCAGCCGCGGCGCAGTGCGCGAAGCGATGAGCAAGCTCGCCGCCGACGGGCTGATCCAGATCGAGCTCAACAAGGGCGCCGTGGTGCGCCCGATCACCCGCAAGGACATGGCCGACTTCCTGCAGGTCCGCGCCCTGTTCGAAGGTTTCGCCGCGCGCCGGGCGGCCGAACGGATCGCCGAACCCGGCATCCGCGAGGCGATCCACGAAGTGATCGAGCAGTGCAACGAACTGGAAGCCAATCCCAGCGCCGCAGGCATGATCGACAACGATACCGCGTTCCATTCCGCGATCATGGACATGTCGGGCAATTCGATCATGGCCGCCGAATGGCGCCGCCTGCGCCGCTCGCGCTATCGCCTCAACTTCCTGCGCTCGCTGTCGCCCGAGGAGGTTGCGGTTTCGGCGCAGCAGCACCGCGAGACGCTCTATGCCATTCTCGATGGCGACCCGGAACTCGCCAGCGGCTTTGCCGCCAAGCACGTGCGGCTGACCAACAGTCGCATCCAGCGCCTTTCGAACGAGGAATTCGACGCGATTTTCAACCCGCCGGGCCGCAAGCGCACCGGCGAGACCAAGCCCAGGCGGAGCAGCAAGAAGCCCGCCTGACCAACCGGGCCGGATCAACGGCGATTTAGAGGCAGCGTGCAGCGGCATTGGCGCTGCGCGCGAGGAGAGGTGTGTCCCATGCAGGCAAGTGACAGTGCGGTAAGGCAACTCGGCTATCTGGTATTCGAATGCGCGCCCGGCGTGCTTGAGGCGATGACCGTGGTCTACGGCGAGATCATCGGCGCGGCGGTGGAGCCGCAGGAGGGCGGCGCGGTCCACGTCCGGCTCGATGGACGGCCCTTTCGCCTCAGGCTTGAACCGGGCGAAACCAGCCGCCTCGCCGCGATCGGCTGGGAAGTTCCCGCACCAGGCTTCGACGCACTGGTTGCCAGGGTTGCCGCAACCGGCGCGGCGCTGAGCGATCCCGGTGCCGAAGTGGCCGCCGCGCGCGGTGCGGCGCGGATCATGAGGATGAGCGATGCCGACGGCTTCGTCCACGAATTCCACGTCGACCTGCCCTTTGCCGAGGACGCCGCGCTCAAGGAAAAATTCGTCTGCGGGGATGAGGCGAACGGCACCTTTGGCCTTGGCCATATCGTCCAGATCGTCGGCGATCTGCCAGGCGCGACTGCGTTCTATACCGATGTGCTGGGCTTTGATCTCAGCGACCGGATCACCTGGCCGGCCGCCGACCTGTTCTTCCTGCATTGCAACCAGCGTCACCACACGGTCGCGCTGTCGGCCCCGGCCTTCGGGATGCCACCCGGCGCGGTGCATCACCTGATGTTCGAGGCGAAATCGCGGGATCAGGTCGATGCCGCCTATGCGAAGCTGGGCGCGCTGGGCTTTCCGGTAATCATGACCATTGGCCAGCACACCAATGACGAGGTCTATTCGTTCTACATGGGCGCGCCCGCAGGCTACGCCATCGAATTCGGCTTTGGCGGCAAGGTGGTCGATCGCGCCAACTGGGAATACAAGACCTTCGACGCTCCCAGCAGCTGGGGCCACGAACTGCAACTGGCGCCCCAGCCGTGAAGCTGGTCCGGTTCGATGCGGGCACCGGCCCGCGCTGCGGCGTGATCGATGCAGCGGGCGTGCGCGAAGTGCTCTCTCCCGCCCATCCCGCCGGGGACATGGCGGCGCTGCTGGCCGCCGGGCTGGACGGGATCACGCTGACGGATGAGCGCCATGCGGAGAGCGCGGTGCGGCTGCTCGCCCCGATCGCCAATCCGCCCAAGATCCTGTGCGCCTGGGTCAATTACCCCAACCCGGCAATGGCATCGATGCCGCAGGTGCCGATCTTCTTTTCCAAGTACGCCAGCGCGATCATCGGCCCCGGTGACGCGATCGAGCTGCCCCGGATCGGGGACGAGATCGTGGTCGAGCCCGAAATCGCCGCGGTAATCGGCAAGGGCGGCAAGCACATTGCCGAAGCCGAGGCGCTGGATCATGTCGCGGGCTATACCATCGTCAACGATGTTACCGCCTTCAGCCACCGCTTGCAGATCCTGCTCGGCTCGCAAGGCCCCTACATGATGGCAAAAAGCTTTGACACCTTCGCGCCGATGGGGCCGTGCATTGCCACCGCCGACGAAGTGTCCGATCCGCAGGCCCTAGGCCAGCGCCACTGGGTCAACGGCCAGCTTGAAACCGACGCCCATTCCAGCGCGATGGTCTATCCGCTGGCAAAGCTGATCTCCTATGCCTCGGACTTTTTCAGGCTCCAGCCGGGGGACGTGATCCTGTGCGGATCGCCCTTCCCGCTGGCCGGCAAACCCGGCTTCCTCCAGAGCGGCGACAGGGTGGAGATCGAGATCGAGGGCATCGGCCGGCTGGTCAACCCGGTGGTGGCGGAAGGCTGATGCGGGTCGCGGTCGGCACCTTTACCGACGGGTTCATGGGCGGCGCGCCGGGCGGCGGCGTCCACCTGTTCGAGCTGGACCCGGCGGAGCCTTCCGTACGCGAAGTGCAGGTGGTGGGCGGGCTCAACAGCCCGTCCTATCTGGCGCGCCACCCCCGCCTGCCGCTGCTCTATGCAGCGGAGCGCGCATGGTCGGCGCAGGACAAGTCGGAAGGCGCACTGGCGAGGCTGGCCATCGGACCTGACGGCACCTTGTCCCTGCTGGACCGCCGCCGCGCGGGCGGGGCGTTCAGCGCCCATATCGCGGTTTCGCCCGATGGCGGCCTGTGCGCCCTTGCCAATCCGCTGGGGCCGAACATGGCGGTGTTTCCGCTTTCGGCAGAGGGCCTGCCGGGTGATCCCGCCTGCTTCGGCTTTGCCGGACAGGGCGCGCGTCCGCGCCAGTCCGCGCCGTGGCCGCACTCCTGCTGGTTCGATGCGGCGGGCAGGCGGATGTTCGTCTGCGACCTCGGGCTTGACCGGATTTCGATCTATGACGTGGCGGCCGATGGACGCGGCGTGGCGCCCGCCGCCTTTGCCCAGGCCCAGGTCAGCTCCGGCGCGGGCGCCCGGCACATGGCGCTGCGCGGCGACGGGCGCTTCGCCTATGTCGCCAACGAGCTGGACGGGACGATCAGCGTCTTCGCGATCGATGACGAACGCGGCACCCTGACCATCGTCCAGACAATCCCCTGCGCAGCTCAGGCCAGCCAGCCGTGCGAGATCGTCTGCGATGGGGCCGGGCGATTTCTCTACGTCACCCTGCGCGGGCCGGAAGCTGTGGCGGTCTTCGCCATCGACGCACAGGACGGCACGCTCACCCCCCGGCAGATGGCATCGTGCCTGGGCGACACTCCGCGCCACATCGCGCTGTCGCCCGATGGGCGCCTGGCCCTGGTCAGCAACCAGCTGTCGGGGCAGGTGATGGGCTTCGCGGTGGATGCAACCGGCGCACTCGCGCCGACCGGACTGGTGATCCCGGTCCCTAGCCCTGCCTGCGTGGTGTTTCTCTAGCTTGGGGCCGGGCAGCAGTTCTGCCATCCGGGCAGGTCACTTGCCCAGGGGATTGCCTTCCACCGCCTGGAGATTGCCCCAGTGCTCTTTCAGGCGGCCCTTTTCGACCCGGTAGATATTCACGATGCTGAGCCCCGGATCGCCCTCGAAGCGTTCCTGATGGACCTGGCCGACCACGAAATCGCCGTCCGCAACAATGCGCAGGATCGTCAGCCGGGGGCGGGGCCAGAGACCGCGCATCTGCCGCACGAAGCTCTTCACACCCTCCGGACCGGGCTGCGCCAGCTTGCTGTGCTGGACAAAATCGGGCGCAAGGAACCGGTCCACCGGCTCCGGATCCAGCGGCCCGAGCACGGTCTCGTACCAGCGGCGAAGCAAGGCGGCGTTGGCGGCTTCCGTGGCCGTCCGCGCGCTTGCCGCTTCCGGAGTCGGGGCCTGGGTTGCGGCGCGGGCGTTGCCCGCCGCCGCACCCAGCACGAGCCCGGCAACCACCAGGCCCAGCGCCTTGTAAGCTGAAGGCATGACCATTCGCTACGGCTGCGCCGGCTGCTCGACCGGCGCGGCGCCGGGCTCGCCCGGCTCGGGCAGGGTCGAGAGCGTCAGGTAAACCGGCAATGCGATGCCCAGGAAAATCCCGGCAAGGTGCGCCAGCAGGCCCAGCGGCGCGCGGGCGCTCGCAGAAAAGGCCCCCTCGTCCTGAGTTGCCGCCTCGGCATAAGCCTTGGTGCTGAACTTCAGCCCGGCGCGCAGGCCGACCAGGTTCGGCGCGATGTTGCCCGCCGCGAACAGCGGCAAAATCCGGTCGAGATGCCCGGCCGCGATGATCGCGTTCAGCCCCAGCACGCCGAAGAACACGAACAGCGCGTTGGCATCGCTTTCCACCGCGATGTTGAGATAGCCGATCACGATCGAGATCGGGAACGAGGCGATTGCCGCCAGCGGCACGAAGCGATTAGCCAACAGCGCAATGCCCGCCACCACTTCCACCGCCTTGACCCAGTCGAACAGCCCGCTCTTGATCAGCGCGCTGATCAGCTGGCTCGACACGCTGGCCGATCCCGGCGGCTGCGGGAAGAAATGGAACCAGTGGTTGAGCCCGTGGAACAGGAACCAGCCCCCGAAGAAGAACTGCGCACTATAGACCGTCAGCGTCCACAGACGCGCCGACGATCCCGCTTGTCCGGCATCAGACATCAAATCTACCCTCCCGGTAACCGCCGCGCTTACGCGACTGGTAGCGCCTCTTCGGGCGAACCATAGCCCATGCCGACGATCAGCGTATCGTGCGTCGGCTTGCCGATGGCGGGCAGACCGCTGGCGATCTTCTGCCAGCTTTCGCCCTTGTCGGCGCTGACGAACACCTCGCCCTCGGTTGTGCCGGCAAAGATTTCATACCCGCCGGGGAAGGCGCAGATGGTCAGCGCCTCGACATTGGCGCGCGATTCCGGAAAGCCGCCAGCGGGCGCCCGCCAGGTCTGGCCGCCGTCCTCGCTGATCATCACCGTGCCCTTGGCGGTCTTCTGCTCGACCCAGAAATTGGGGGTGGCAAAGCCGCCGGCCACGAACATCCGCTGCGCGTCATCGGGGGCATAGACCAGCTGGTCGGGATAGCCGATGCGGAAGCTGCTGTCGGTCAGCTGGGTCCAGCTCTCGCCCGCGTCCGCGCTGCGGAAGATGCCAAGCCCCGTGGTGATCACCACCTCGTCCGGGTTGCCGGGGCGCAGGGTGACCTGGTGGATGTCCTTGTAGACGAAGTGATCGTAATCGACGAACTGGTCGAGATCGCGCCAGGTCTGACCGCCATCGGTGGTCTTGAGCAGCGCGCCCTGCTCCACCCCGGCATAGACCACGGCGGCATCGCGCGGATCGACCGTCAGGGTCTTGAGGTGCGGATCGTGGTCGGGCGAGGGGAACTGCCAGCGTTCATGCATCGGCGCGGTGCGCACCGCGGCCAGATCGGTCCAGCTCTGCCCGCCATCCTCGCTGCGATAGAGGCCGACCGGTTCGGTGCCGAGGTACAGCACGGTCTTGCCGCCGACAGCGAAGCCGCGCAGCGAATAGGTCGACGGCTCGGCAACGCCTGGAGAGGAATCCTGCCAGCTCTCGCCGCCATCGGTGCTGCGCACCAGGCCGCCGGGAATGCGGGCGGCAAGCAGGGTGCCGGTCGCGGCATCGAAGTGCAGCGCCGAGATGTGATCGCCATCCAGCGCATGGCGCGAAACGCTCCAGGTGCCCGCCGCGCCGCGCGCCAGGGTGGCGACGCCGCTGACCGTGGCGATATGCAGCACCTGGGGCGCGGCGGCCAGGCTGAAGGTGTTGGTGGCATTGGTGGAAAGACAGGCGGTGGTCACGGGGGCAATCCTTTCAGGGCTCCGGACAGGGCGGCACATGGGCCGCAGAAACTAGCGCGGGACCGGCCCGGTTCAGGGGCCGGCCCGCGCCGCAGATCAGACGAAGGTGTTGGTCTTGGCGGGCGGCAGGCCGAGCATCGCCCTGCCATAGTTCGGGGCCGAAAGATCATCGGTGAAGGCATAGTGCGCCGCGCCCGAATTCACGTCGCGCATCATCCGGGCAAGCGGGCTCTTTTCATAGATGCCGCTGCCGCCCGCCGCCTCGAACAGCGAGTTGGCGGCGCCGCGCGCCTGCTGCGGCGCGGCGGCGAGGTCGCGGCGGAAGCGGGCGTGATCGAGCGGGGTCATCTCGCCAAAGCGGCCCTCGTCGATCCGGCGCGCATCGGCCAGGATCAGCCCGGTGGCCTGCTCGATATCGAGCGCGGCATGGCTGAGACGGCCGAAGGCCTGGGCGCGACCGGCCACGATCTCGTCGTCGCAGCCCTTGAGCTTGCCCTTCATGCTCTCGATGCTGAGGTCGATCATCCCGCGCGCCACGCCCAGCGGCGCGCCGACGATGGCGAACGGCGCGAGCGCGAAATAGGGCCATTCGTAGAACGCGGCCTCCTCGGCGGCGGGGCCGACCGGCGGGCCGCCCAGATCCATCGCCAGGCTGATGCGGGCTTCTTCCACGAACAGGCCCTCGATCACGATCGAGCGGCTCTGGGTGCCGCGCATGCCCAGCACGTTCCAGTCATCAAGCTTCTCGACGCGGTCCTGCTCGATCATCGCGAAGGCCATCTGCCCGGCGTGCGGGCCGCCATCGATCACCACGTTGATGCCGATCCACTTGGCATAGTCCACGCCGCTGCAGAACCGCCCGGCGCCGCCGGTGATGATGTAGCCGCCCTCGGTGGGCGTTGCAGTCCAGGCGTCGGACAGGCGGAACACCACCGACACGTGGTTGCGCGGATCGCCGAGGATGTCTTCCTGCACTTCGACCGGATAGCGGGTGAGCATGTGGTTGTGCCCGGTCAGCACACCGAACACCCAGGCGGTCGACCCGCAGACAGTGCCGATCTCGTTGACCACCGAGAAGAACGCCTCCCAGCCGAGCGCCGAGCCGCCATAGGCCCTGGGCGTCAGCACGCCAAACAGGCCGGCGTCTTCCAGTTCCCGGATCGATTCCGCCGCGACATTGCCCGTCCGGTCGGTTTCTGCGGCGCGCGCGGCAATTGCGGGCAGCAGTGCCCGGACGGCGCTGACCGCTTCTTCCTTGCTGGCAAGCACCGGATAGCTGCGCGAGGCGGCGGTTTCCGCGACGACGGCATTGGCAAGACCCACGATCAATCCCCTTTCCGCATACAATGGCAGACAATCGCCACTCATTTTGTCGGACGATTTACGGAGAGATTCGCCAGCTTGTCAAGCGCTCACCCCCAACATCGCCGTAAACACGCCCCAAAGTGCGTATTTACGTGCGCTTCCGAGCATGAGGCTTTTCCCGTTGACAGACCCTCGTGTCGGACGATAACCGAAAAGCGATCCCAATATCGTCGGACAAAATTTCATGACCAGCTTGCCAAGCCAATTCGTCGAAACCTGCGGCTACCGCACCCATTATATCGAGATGGGGGAAGGCAAGCCCTTGCTGCTGATCCACGGCGGCGGCGCCGGGGCCGATTCGCGCGGCAACTGGGAAAAGCTCGCCATGCCGCTGTTTGCGCGGCACCGCCGGGTCATCGCGGTCGACATGGTCGGCTTCGGCGGCTCCGACGCCCCCTCGCCCGACGCGTTCGACTATGGCCCGGAAAGCCGCGTCGACCAGCTGGTCGCCTTTATCGAGGCGATGCGGCTTGGCCCGGTGGAGATCATCGGCAATTCGATGGGCGGGCGCACCACGCTGGCCACCGCGATCCGCCGCCCGGACCTGGTTGGCGATTTCGTGCTGATGGGCAGCGCCGGGGTGGACCGCTCGATGGGCGGCGCGCTGGCCGCGCTGACCGAGTACGATTTCACCTATGCCGGCATGGAGCGGATCGTCCGCGCGCTGACCAACGATCACTTCGCCCCCGATCCCGCCATGATCCAGTACCGCCTGGAATTGTCGCAGCAGCCGGAAAAGGCCAAGGCTTTCGGCGCGACGATGAAGGCGCTCAAAGCGCGGTCGGGGCTGTGGATCGAGGACACGGAGATCGCCTCGTGCAAGCACCGCATCCTGGTGGTCAACGGCAAGGACGACAAGGTCGTGCCGCCCGAACACGCCTACAAGTTCCTGTCACTGCTGGAAAACTCCACCGGCGTAATCCTGCCGCACTGCGGCCACTGGGCGATGATTGAGCACCCGGAAAAGTTCGCCGGGATCGTCGAGACCTTCTTCGACGGCAAGCTGTAAGCTGCAAGCTGGGAGCGGATAATGAGGAACGAACGCTATAACCTGATCGCCCAAACCGGCCGCGACACGCCGATGGGCAAGCTGATGCGGCGCTACTGGTTGCCGGTCGCGCTGTCTTCGCAGGTGGCCGAGCCCGATGGCAAGCCGCTGCTGACCTGGCTGCTGGGCGAACGGCTGGTGGTGTTCCGCAATACCCAGGGCGTGGTCGGCGTGCTGGATGACCACTGCCTCCACCGCGGCGTGTCGCTCAGCCTTGGCCGCAACGAGGATTGCGGGCTGCGCTGCCTCTACCACGGCTGGAAGTTCGCGGTGGACGGCACGATCATGGAAACGCCCAACGACACCAACCCCGCGCTGCGCGCCAACCGCAAGGCCAGGGCCTATCCGGTTCGCGAGCAGTCGGGCCTGATTTGGACCTACCTCGGCCCGGCCGAGCTGGAGCCGCCATTCCGCCGGTTCGACTTCGACGACGCGCCCGAAGGCCAGCGTCACGCGTTCCGCGCCAATGCCCGCGCCAACTATCTTGCGCTGTGGGAAGGCGGGGTCGACAGCTCGCACGTCGGCATGCTCCACACCAACGACGTGCGGCCCAGCTGGGCGGCGAAGCAGCGCGGCGAGGACGTTCCCGCCTCCGCCTGGGACAGCCTCGCGCCGTCCTACGAGGTTGACGATACCGACTATGGCTACCGCTATGTCGCGTTCCGCGCGATCCCCGGCCGCGATGACGCGCGCCATGCCCGCCAGGTGCCGGCGATCCTGCCGTGCATGCGTTTCATCCCGGGCCATTCGGACTTTGCCATCGCGCTGATGGATGTGCCGATGACCGACACCGAAACCGCGACCTACCAGATCGCCTACAGCCACAACGAGCCGATCACCCGCGAGTGGGCGCGCGCCTTCCTGGGCTTCAACGGCGAGCGCTTCAACGAGGAAACCTGCACGGTCGACATGACCTGGCCGCACGACATGGGCCAGGACCGCGAGGCGATGAAGAACGGCAGCTGGAGCGGGTTCGCCGCGATCGAGTTCGAGGACGTGGCCATGGCCATGTCGCTGAACGATCCCTACGACCGCAGCAGCGAAACCCTGGTCGCCGCCGACATCGCGGTGACCCGTCTGCGCCAGACGCTTTACAAGGCGGTTCAGGCGCACGAGGCCGACGGCACGGCGCCGGGCGCCGGGCGCGAGGACATGACAGGCGTCATCGCCTATGACCGCGTCGTGCTGAACAGCGAAGACTGGAAGACCGTCTGAGCCGCAAGGCCGGACCGCCTGGGGAGAATCTGGCGATGAAGATCGTGCTTGCCGTTGCCCGGATTTTCCTGGGCCTGTTCCTGCTCGCCAACGGGCTGAACTTCTGGTTCCACTGGCTGCCGATCACGCCGCCGGATTCCGAAGCCGCGACCCGGCTGATGGACGGGCTGGTGTTCTCCGGCCTGTTCGGCGTGGTCAAATATGTCGAGGTTCTCAGCGGCGTGCTGCTGCTCGCCAATCGCTTCGTGCCGCTATCGCTGGCGCTGATGCTGCCGCTGTCGGTGGTGATCGGCTATGTCGACTTCGTCCTGATCGGCACGCGCGAGGCTTCGACTTTCGCCCTCCTGCTGCTGGTGCCCCAGGCCCTGCTGATGGTGGCGAACCTGCGCAGCTATCTGCCGCTGCTGGCGATGCGCGGGCCAGAAGGGATTCCCTCCATCGCGGAAATTCGCGCAGCCATCACCGGCTGAGCGGCGCGCACGGCGGCGGCACCATGGCCACGATCGATCCCCGCGCCCTGCGCGATGCCGCCGGGTGTTTTGCCACCGGTGTCACTATCGTGACCACGCGCGACCAGGGCGGCGCCCCGGTCGGCCTAACCGCCAACAGCTTCTCGTCCGTCTCGCTCGATCCGCCGCTGGTGCTGTGGAGCCTGGCCAAAACCTCGCGCGCGGCAGCGGCCTTCACCGCCGCCAGCCACTTCGCGATTCACGTGCTGGGGGGCGGTCAGCAGGACCTGGCCCAGCGCTTCGCCTCCGCCGTGCCCGACCGGTTCGCGGGCCTCGGGCAGAGCGAGGGCGCAGGCGGAGTGCCTGTCCTCCCCGGCTGCGCCGTCCGCCTTGAATGCGGCACCTGGCAAGTGATCGACGGCGGCGATCACCACGTCTTTATCGGCCAGGTCCTGGCGATCGACGCGCCCGATGAACCACGCGGCAGCCTGGTGTTCCTGAAGGGCCGGTTCCACGAGCTGTAGGCGCGCTGCTGTCCGGCCAGTGCGGAATCCCTTTGCCAGCCCGGGTCTGACGCAGTGTCAGGCCCTGCGGAAGTCCAGCGGCAGGCGGGCAATGCCGTTGGGGTGCCAGAATTCGTGCTGTGCTTGCGCTGCGGGGCCAAAGCTGGCCGTGGCCGCCAGCAGTTCCTCCAGCACCACACGCAGTTCCTGCCGGGCCAGGACATTGCCAAGGCAGCGGTGGATCCCGCTGCCGAACGAAAGGTGGCGATTGAGCTTGCGGTGCAAGTCGAACTCGCTCGCCCGCTCGAACATCGTCTCATCAAGGTTGCCCGAAGCATAGACCAGCAGGACCGCATCGCCTTCGGCCAGATCGCGCCCGGCAAGGCAGGTGTCGGCCATCACCGTCCGGGGCATCTGCAGAACCGGCGTGCGCAGGCGCAGCATTTCCTCGATAGCGGCGGGGATCAGCTTCGGCTCCGCCCGCAGCCGGGTTTGCAGCGCGGCATTCGCCGCCACGAATTCGATGCACATCCCCATCGCGCTGGTGGTGGAATCATGCCCGGCGGCAAGCAACAGCCTGACCACACCCTCGATCAGCCGCACGGTGATTTCCGGGTGCCGCGCCGTGGC
This sequence comes from Novosphingobium sp., assembly GCA_016719755.1. Taxonomy (GTDB): domain Bacteria; phylum Pseudomonadota; class Alphaproteobacteria; order Sphingomonadales; family Sphingomonadaceae; genus Novosphingobium. The sequence goes on from JADJYM010000016.1 coordinate 39,298, forward strand.
CGCCAGCATCGCGGAAACCGGATCATCGCCTGGCGACGCCTGCCGGGCGGCAACCACCTTGCGCGCATAGTCCCACAGGAATTCCTCACCCGCGGCGAACCTGGCCCGGTCTTGCGGATCGGGCGAGCCCTGGAAATAGGCTGCCTCGCTCGCCTGCTTGACCGCTTCCCAGTCCGACGGCGGCTGGCCCATCCAGCGCAGCAGAACCTGCGGCGGAAGCGGCCGGGCGATGGCATGGGCGGCATCCCCCGCACCGTCGTGCACCAGGGGTTCGATCAGGCCGCGCGCCAGCGAGCGGGTGAAAGGCTCGATTGCGGCCATTGCCCGCGTCACGAAGAACGGCTGCAGCGTCTGGCGCCACAGGTGATGCTCCGGCGGATTGGATTCCAGCGGAGGGCGGCGCTGCTCCGCGAAGCGGACCGATTGCCCGAAAGTCTGCGGATCGCCCGCCGCGCTGACGATATCGTCATAACGGGTCACCAGCCAGGCCGAACGGTTGGCGCCGGTGCCTGCCGATCCCTGCTGGAGCGCCACCGGACACCGCGCCCGCAGTTCGGCATAGCGCCCGGCGGGATTGCGGGCCTCGGTGGTGAAGCCGGAGCGAACATCCGGCTGCCGGGTCTTGAGCGCATGTGGCGGCTGCCCCTGCCTGGCTTCCATCACCCTGCGCCTTCCGCGGTGCGGCACACCTTGCCGGCGCGGACATGGGCAAGCGCGCACAGCAGATCGAAGGCCGGGGTCGCTATGCCGCGGTGCCGGGCAATGGCCCCGGGCGCATCGAGCAGCGCGGCGGTTTCGGCAGGCCGCCCGGCCCGCGCATCCTGCAGCATCGAACTGTAGTGCCCCGGCGCGGGCGGTGCCCGTGCGGCATCCACCTCCAGCCCCTCGGCCCGGGCGACGGCGGCCAGCTCTTCGGCAATGATCGCGCCGGCGGGACCGAGATGCGGATCGTCAAACGTCTCGCGCGAGGTGCGTTCGGCAAGGAAGGACAGGACGGAAACCGACGCGTTGCCGATCAGCTTCTTCCAGATCGCGCGCCGCAGATCGGGCTCTGCCGGGGATTCGATCCCCGCCTCGGTCAGCATCCGCCGCAATTCCCCGACCCGGGCCTCGCTTGCGGGTTCGACCGCGCCGAGGACAAGCCGGTTGCGCTGCGGCGAGGTGTTGTGGATCACGCCGGGCGCAAGCCTGGCATTGGCCGAATAGACGACCGCCCCCACGCTGCGGCGGCGGCCCACGGTGCGTTCGACCGTGCCGCCCGGATCGAGCAGCGCCTGCAAGTCGTGACCGGGATACCACCAGGGGATGCCGTTTTGCGCGAAGATCACCAGCGTGCGCGGGCCGAGCAGCGCGGGTGCCTGCGCTGCGAACCCCGGCAACTGGTGCGCCTTCACCGCGACGATGACGAGGTCCTGCGGGCCCAGTTCATCCGCCTTGCCGCTTGCCCGCACAGGCGCTTCCAGCACGGTATCGCCCGCCTGGACCCGCAGCCCCCCGCTCCGGATCGCGGCCAGCGCGTCTCCCCGCGCCAGAACCGAAACCTGATGCCCGGCAAGAGCCAGACGGACCGCCAGATTGCCGCCCACCGCACCCGCGCCGAAGACACAGATCCGCATCCCGGCCACCGGGCTAAAGCAGCTTGCGGTAGATGCGGTCCAGCCAGATGCGGAACACTTCCAGCTCTTCGGGAGACAGCGCCTCGCGGGCTTCGCGTTCGTTCTCGATCGCCGCTGCGGTGAGCACCGCCAGCGCCTCGCGCCCGGCATCGGTGATCTGGACCTGGTGGCGCCGCCGGTCGGCCGGATCGCGCGTGCGGGTGGTCCAGCCCTTGCTTTCCATGTCGTCGATGATGCCGACCAGCGCGGTCTGGTCGTAACCGGCGAAGCGCGCCAGATCGATCTGGGCGATCCCGGGATTGGCGTCGATCAGCGCCAGAATGCTGAAGGCACCGGCCCGCTGCCCCATCTTCAGCGTTTCACGCCGGTATTTCTCCGTCAGGCAGTTGCGAATGCGGCGCATCCGGAAGTTGAGCAACTCGTCGAGCACCCCCATCGAGAATTGCCCTGCCATCCCCCGCACGGAGGCGCCCGGCGGGGCTGGTTCGGCATAAAGATCCTTGGGGGTGCGACGGCTCATCTGATCACTCTGTCTTCCAGAAACTGGCCGACCTTAGCAATCATTGCGTCGTTGTCCCACAGTCTGGCATCGACCATGCTGGCGGTCAGGGTGAGGACCGGGATGCCCGCCTGCTCCAGCGCCATGGCGCACAGCCTGGTGCCGAACGAGGCCATCCGGTCGCCGACCGGGACCAGCATCACCGCCGCATCGCACTGGTAATCGCGCGCTTGCTGGATGATCCATTCCGCCATCCAGCCCGGCAGGTGGAGCTGCTCGTTCATCGAGATGTGCCGCGCCGCCAATGCGCGCAGCGGATCCTCGTCCTCGCCAAAATACTTGCGGTAGCCGTCCGAGAAGAAGTTCGAATACATCGACCAGACGAAAACCGCCCCGTACTTCTGCTCGAACTCGCGGTAGAACCCGGTGTTGAACCACAGTCCGTTGTTGACCCACAGCAGGCGCAGCCGCTCGTTCGGGCAGGCGGCGACTCCCTTCGCCGCGCGGTCTTCAAGCTCGTCGCAATAGGCCTGGAGGTGGTCGATCGACCACTGGCTGCCGCGCGACCAGGTGGCGGCCATGATGTTGGTCAGCTGTTCGGGGAGGGACACCGGCGCAGGGCGCGTGCGGGCAATGATCTGCTTGGCCTTGTCGACCAGTTCACCCGCGCGGTTCACGCGGTGCATCACCGCGCGAAACTCCGCCATGTCGAGCGTGCGGTGCGACAGCGTTTCGGTGACCGCGATCAGGTTGCGCAACTGTTCGACCTGAAAATCGAGCCGCGGGGTCTCGTACAGCTCTTCCCAGTCGTGCTGCGAACGCTTGAACCAGTCGGGCCGCAGTTCGCTGACCGAAGACGAATCGAGCGCGACCAGCGGCGCGCCGCCGAAGGCGCGGGCCCACTGCTCGCCGATCTTCTGCCCGACATCGCCGCGCAGCCGCTCGAGGATCAGCATCGGCTTGGGCAGCCCGCCATAGGGGGCACGGTCCGGATCGGCGTCCAGCGTGGTCATGAACGGCAGGCTGCCATAACGCGGCAGGCCATCGTGATAACCCAGCCGGTCCATCAGGTCGAAATAGTAGGGCGAAAGCCGCTTGGCCGCGATCACCGCCGAATACCAGGCGAGCGAGATCACCGGGATGTCGAGCGTGTGGAAGATCTCGTGCGGGGTAACCGCATCGGCGATGACGTAATCGCCGCCGCCCTCGATCACTTCGGTCCGGAAGCGGGCCTGGGTTTCCTTCTGGTGCGCCTGCGCGGCCAGCGTGGCGGCCATCTTGTCCTGCGGCGCGGTCATGCCCCGGCCCTCCCCAGTGTGGCGATGAAAGCGGTGACAGCCTCTCGCTGGAGCTCTTCGGGCGGATCGAACCACGGCTGGCGCTTGAGGAACAGCACCGGGATCCCGTGCTCGTCGAGCAGCCGCTTCTGGTCGGGGAATTCCCAGCCCAGCGTATCGTCCCATTCATCGTGGATGATGATCACCCCGTCGACCGCCGCAGCATTGGCGAGCTTGAGGAAGCGCTGATCCTCGCGCGCTTGCGGATAGGCGCGCGGCCCCGGAATTTCGCGCTGGTAATGGTGCACCAGGGCTTCCCACGGATCGCCTTCCTCGCTCACCGGGCGTTCAAAGGTGCGGTCGCCCCCAAGGTGATCGTGGGCGACCACGCGGGCGCCGCAGCTTTCGACCAGTTCGGTGAAGCGCGTGTCGTGCTGCGGGCTGCCCTTGATCAGCAGGCGCGGCCCGGCGGCGCAAAGCGGAGGCGGGGGATTTGCCACCAGGGCCTCGATCAGCGCGGTAGCTTGCTCCGTTCCAAGCACGCCCGCCGCGCCGATCACCCGCAAGGCATCGGCTCCGCTGAGCCGGGGTTCATCGCCGCGCCAAAGCGGGGCGGCGGCGCAAAGCGCGGCGCGCAGGCGGTTCGCGGTCCGGATCGCCGCGGCCAGCCGGGCATTGTCGACCGCCTCGCCCCCCGCCTCGCCCAGCCGATCGGCCAGCGCGCGCATCCGGCCCAGATCATAGCGGGCGGTGGTGTAGGACGGGGTCTGAAGCAGGTCGAACAGCACCGTCGGCGGCAGCGCGGCCTGCGGTTCCCAGCGCGGGATCTCGCGGATCAGATAGTAGAGCTGAAGATAGACCTCGCTCGGGCGCGGCACGACCAGCAGGTCGAGCAGCGCGTAACGGCCGTCCAGCAGCGCCTCGAAGATCGCCCGGACTTCCCCGTCGAAGTACTCCTCCATGTAGCGATCCGCGCGCACCGGGCGGTCGGCTGGTTCGCCGCGCAGCCGGATCGGATCGAGTCCCGCCGCGAGGATCAGTTCGACCGGCACCGAATTGAGGAAATAGCCCACCAGCCGCTCGCCAGCGGCCTTGCGGCGCGCGGCAACGGCGAACTGCCCGGCATAGGCGGCACTCAGGACGGCCAGCGGCGCCTTATCCATCGGCCTGCCCCCCCACCCGCACGACCAGCTTGCCCAGCGCGCCGCGCCCCGCGATCAGGGCAATGGCGTCGGGCGCATCGGCGAAATCGAACACTCGGGAAACCCGCGGCCGGATCCTGCCCTCATCGTACAACCGCAGCAGCGCCGCGATATTGGCTTCGGCGACTTCAGGCTCGTTGGCCACCAGCCCGCCGTTGAACACGCCGAGCACATCGCAGCCCTTGAGCAGGGGCAGATTGAACGGCAATCGCGGAATTCCTGCCGTAAAGCCGACGATCAGGTAGCGCCCCTGCCATGCCATCGAACGGAGCGCGGGTTCGGCATAATCGCCGCCGACCGGATCATAGACGATGTCGATCCCGTGGTCCCCGCCGAACTCCTTGAAGGCCGCGCCAAGCGCCCGGCCGGCGTCACGGTCAAGCGGGCCAGGGGGATAGACGATCGTGCTGTCTGCCCCGCAATCGCGCGCGAAGGCCGCCTTCTCCTCGCTCGATACGGCGGCGCAGACCGTCGCGCCGAAGGCCTTGGCAATCTCGATCGCGGCAATCCCGGTTCCGCCAGCCGCGCCGAGTACCAGCACCCGGTCCCCGGCGGCAATCCGCCCGCGCTGGACCAGCGCGTGATAGGAAGTGCCATAGGTGAACAGCAGCGCGGAGCCTTCGATGAAGTCCATTGCCGCAGGCATCCGGGCGCACTTCGCCGCCGGCACCGCAACCCGCGCGCCCAGCCCGCCCCACGCCGTGCGGGCGATCACCCGGTCGCCGGGTGCCAGTCCGGCAACGCCCGCACCAATCGCAAGCACGGTTCCCGCGATTTCGCCGCCCGGCGCGAACGGGCGCGGCGGCTTGGTCTGATAGAGGTCCTGGATAATCAGGCTGTCGGGAAAATTGATCCCGCAGGCCTCGATGGCGACAACCACTTCTCCCGCGCTCGCCACCGGTTCCGGCAGGTCGCCAAGCACAAGCGTTTCGGGACCGCCAGGCTCGGCGCTAATCCAGGCCTTCATCAGTGCTTCTCCAGTTCTGCAATACCCGCCGCAAGGGCGGTGACCAGCGCCTGCGGCTGATCGACCATGACATGGTGCCGGGCGCCCGCCACTTCGGTGACAAAGCGGCAATCGGGCAGCCGTGTCGCCATCGCCGCAAGATGATCGCGCGAGACGAGCGCGGAATCCTCGCCCCGGATCAGGCCCAGCGGGACCCGGGCTTGCTCGACAAACCGGTCCGCCGCGCTGCGATCGACCGTGGCCCACATGCGCGGATCGAAGCACCAGGCCCACTCGCCGCTGGCCGGGTCCTGCCGGACCGAGCGCCGCGCCAGGAAATCGACGATGTCGGGATGATCGCTGTCCTGCGGCGGCGCGAACCGATAGCGCATGACGATCTCCGCCTCGCTGGCGTAGCGCGGCGGCGGCCGCCCGGATACGACCCAGCCCGGCGTCTTGCGTTCGGGCGGGGGAACAAAGCTGTCGACCAGAACCCCGCCGCCGATCCGGTCGGCATGGTGCGCCGCGGCGTGGATCAGCGGAATGCCCCCAAAGCTGTGGGCGATAACCAACGGAGCACCAGCCTCCGCAAGCCCTGCCGCGGCGATCGCGCCCAGCAGTTCGTCGGCATAGCGCTCGACCGAATAGGCCTCGCGCCAGCCGGACCGGCCCATGCCCGACCAGGAAATCGCCGCGCAGCGCCGGTCCCGCGCGAAGTGGGGGACGATGAAGCTCCACCAGTCGGCATGACCGCCGTTGCCGTGCAGGAACAGCAGCCCGGGCAGACCGCGCTTCCCCCAGGTCAGCAGTTCTATCCCGGCGCCGACGCAGTCGAAACTGCCGCGCTCCGGCACATTGGCCAGGGCAGACTCCAGCCAGGGCGAACGCGGCGGAGAAGACCCGCCGTACCGCGCCAGCGGGTAGTCTGCCCGCGCCTCTCCCATCAGAACTTCTTGGTCAGGGTGAACGCCACCAGGCGGCCGAGCGCGCTGGCCTGCCCCGGATCCCAGCCGCCGGCATTGTTGACGAAGGGCGGGTCGCTATCGAACAGGTTGGTCACCGAAAGGCCGATTGCCAGCCCGCTCAGCATGCCGCGATCCTTGAATTCATAGCTGATGTCGAAATCGACCGGGTTCCAGCTCGAAACCTCCTGCTGCGGGGTGACCAGCGTGTTGGTGTAGCCGCCGACATGATTGAGGATGGCGTTGACCGACAGCCCGCCCGAGCGCCACCCGGCATAGGCCCGGCCCCGGAACTTGACCGGAAAGCCAAGATTTCCGGCCCGGTCCACCGGTGTCGCGATCTGGGTGACGGCGAAGTCGTAGCTCATGGTGTAGGTGCCGTTGACGCCCAGCGTCAGTTCCCCGCCGCCCGCATCGAAGGCATAGCTGGCGTCGAAGTCGATCCCGTCGGTGTGGATAGAGCCCAGGTTCTGCGCCGAACCATCATACAGGAAGGCGATGACCGGCGGGACCACGCCCTGCAGGGTCAGGCCCTTGCTGGTGATCGCGGCAATCTGCGCCGCCGTCGGGTTGCGGGTAACGGCGAAGGCGTAGTTCGGATCGAGCAGGCTGCTGGTGGTGCGCGGCGGGAAGCCGATCAGGTCCTTGTAGAGCAGGTTGAAGTAGGTTGCGGACAGCCGCAGCCCCTGGACCGGGGTCAGTTCCGCCGAAAGCGACCAGGTTTCGGCCTGTTCCGGCCTGAGGTTGGGGTTGCCGGCGTTGAGCTGAAGGCCAACGCTGGTCCCGGTGGACGAAAGCGGATCGGTCCAGGTGGCGACGGTCAGCCCCGCACCGGTGCGCAGCAGCGGCAGGTCCTGAAGGCCAGGCGCGCGGAACGAAGTGCCGTAACTGCCCTTGAACAGCAGCCCGCGTACCGGCGACCAGTTGAGCCCGAACTTGGGATTGGTGGTGCTGCCGACGTCGCTGTAGTCGTCATAGCGGATCGCCGCCGACAGATCGAGCCGTTCGAACCCGCCCACGGCATTGGCGCTGCCGAAGATCGGCACATAAAGTTCCGCAAAGGCGGATTTCTGGTTGCGCGCCAGCTTGGGATTGACCGTCAGCGTGGGCGCGGCCTGGGCGCCCTGGGCGTTGCCGGTATCGGAAGTATAGCGCAGGTATTCCGCACCCACGGCCAGGCGCACGTCGCCGCCGCCGATGGCGAACAGGCTGCCGTCCGCCTGAAGCGATCCGCCCCGGGTGCGGCTGGTGGCAAAGGGATTGAACACGCCCGAGTAGATCGCATCCAGCACGCCCTGGCTGTTCGCTCCGCCGAACGGATTGAAAGCCTGGGTGGGATCAGCGCTGCGCAGCCGCGCGGTCAGCACGGTCGAATCGATCCGGCGGGTGATCTGGGCGCTGCGGTCTTCACTGTAGACGCCGTCGAGCGACACCTTCCAGTTGTCGTCGACATTCCAGGCCAGCCCGCCGGTCACGAAGATCGTGTCGGTATAGCCGGTCTGGTTGATCGTCCCCAACAGCGGCGTGAAATCGTATTCCACGGTCACCTGCGTCGCCGTGCTGCCGACCGGGCGGACGAAGAACGGGTTGGTGTTGGGCACCGACAGATTGACAATGTTCGACGTGGATCCCTGCTGGATCGCCTGGGCGGTGAAATCGCGCATCGAATAGATGCCCTGGATGTGCAGGCGCAGGCTGTCGCCGATCTCCTGGTAGGCATAACCATAGAATTTGTGCCGTTCCTCCTTGGGCAGGATGTCGGCGGTGCTCAGGTTTTCGCAGAGGTTGCGGCTCCCTGCGGTCAGCAGGCTGGCCGTCGCGGGGGTTACCCCCGACTGCGGGATGGCATAGGACTGTCCGCCGACGACGATATTGCCGGGCGAACACTGGCCGTTGCGATAGTCGCGCCCGCCGCGCGCGCGCAGATCGTAGAGCACGTAGTCCCGCTCGTTGCCCTGCAGATTGTCGTTGCGCGAATATTCGTAGGCGAAGACCGCCCCGCCCGATCCCCAACCGGTCCCCGCCAGCAGGCTGCCCTGCGCCAGCCAGTACCCGTCCGCAAAACCGTAACGGCCGCGCAGCTGGACGCCCTCGTAATTCTTGCGCAGGATGAAGTTGACCACCCCCGCGACCGCATCCGAGCCATAGACCGCCGAAGCGCCATCGGGGACGATCTCGATCCGCTCAACCGCGACCGAGGGGATGGCATTGACATCGACATAGTTCGACGAGACCCCGGAAAAGCTCATCCGCTGCCCGTCGACCAGCGTCAGGGTTGCCGACGGCCCCACGCCGCGCAGATTGATCGAGCTGCCACGGGTGGTGTTGGTGCCGCCCTGCCCGCCACTGACCACCGCGCTCGATGCATCGACGCCGAAACCCTGGATCTGCGGGACCTTGCGCAGGAATTCGCCGAGGGTCGCGGTGGGCTGGGCCGCGATGTCGGCCGCGCCGACCGACACCACGTTGGAGCCGACCGGCCCGGTGCCGCGAATGCGGCTGCCGGTCACGACGATGGCGTCGTCGGCTGCTTCCGGCACCGCATCTGCGCTGCCCTGGGGCCGTTCGCCGGAACCGGTCTGCGGCGCGGTCTGCGCCAGGGCGGGCATGCTCGCAGCCAGCGCCAATACGGATACCGTGATAGCTAGTTTCATGGCCTCTCTCCCTTTGTCGCGACGTTCGCACGCGCGCCGTGAACCTCACTTCCAGATCGGTCGATTACTATGGTTTGACCAATCATCGCATTTATCAATCATTATTCAGTTTAATCGCTATGCCGCTTCGCGCGGTCGCACCGCAGCCAGTACTTCCGGATCGAGCTCGAGCTCCGCCAGGACCTCCTCGGTGTGTTCGCCAAGGCGCGGCACCGCCCCCGCGGTGAACCGGCCGCTGCCCAGCTGGAACCCCGGCCCAACCGTTTTCAATGGCCGCTCGGTTCCGGGAAGCTCCGCCTCAAGGAAGATGTCCCGCTCCTTGAAGTGCGGATGTTCGAGCACCTGTCCGAGGTTGCGGACATAGGCGACCGGGACATGGCGGGCCGCCAGTTGCGGCTCGATCTCCTCGCCCTTCAGGGCGCCGAAGATCCCGGTCAGCGCGGCCCGCAGCGCCTCGTGGTTGAGCACCCGCTGCTGATGGGTCGCAAAGCGCGCGTCCTGCAGCAGCCATTCACAACCCAGCACCTCGCACATCGCCTCGATCTGGTGCTGGTGGTTGGCACCGATCGAGATGTAACCGTCCGCAGTCGGATAGGTTTCCGATGTTGCGACCAGCCGGTATCCGCGATTGCCCGTCCTCGCCCGCACCTCGCCGGTCTGGAAATAGATCGGAATCGCCGCTCCCATCAGGTTGAACGCGCTGTCGAGCATGGCCACGTCGACGAAATCGCCCTGCCCGGTCTGGTCCCGCCGGTGCAGCGCCGCCAGCAATCCGATCACCGCCATATAGCCGCTGAACGTGTCGATGATCGGGAAGCCCACTTTCAGCGGATCGTCATCGGGATCGCCGTTCATCCACATGATTCCGGACATCGCCTGGACGATGTGATCATAGGCGGTCCAGTCGCGCAGCGTACCGGTCTGCCCGAAGCCGCTGATCGAAGCATAGACCAGCGCCGGGTTGATCGCCCTGAGCGAGGGCCAGTCCAGCCCCAGCTTGGCCGCCACCCCTGGCCGGAAGTTCTCGACCAGCAGATCGCTGCGCCGGACAAGCGCATGGATCACCTTGATGGCGGCCGGCTGCGTAAGATCTAGGGTAATGGAGCGCTTGCCCGCATTGGCAGCGGCAAACGGAAGGCTCATGCCCGGCAGGCCGGCGTGTTCGGTGTAATGACGAAAGTCGTCGCCCACGCCCGGCCGTTCGACCTTTACGACATCCGCGCCAAGCAGCGCCAGCAGGCTGGTGCAGGTGGGGCCAGACAAGGCGTGACTGAGATCCAGCACCCGCACACCCTCCAGCGGACGGGCAACAGGCCGATCAACCGGTGCATTCATCTCAATCCTCATTCATCGTGATTTACAATGATTATGCGATTCGTATGGATATGTCACTTGACTTTCAACCTCCCCCCCACGCAGCCCTCGATCACTGGAGCAGGAGAGGAAGCCGGATGAGCGACCGCGCAGAGGACGTTGCACGGGACGAACCTGTCACGATCAGCGCGGTGGACCATCGCGCCCCGCTGTTCCGTCGCTTCCGGATCTGGACCCCGATGCAGATCTGGGTCCTGTTCCTGCTCGCCCTGGTGAACATCTCGAACTACCTCGACCGCGGGGTGCTCTCGATTCTTCAGGAACCCATCAAGGAGGAGCTTCTGCTGGCCGACTGGCAGCTTGGCCTGATCAGCGGACCGGCCTTCGCGCTGCTCTATTCGATCTCCGGAATTCCCGCCGCCCGGATCGCGGACCGTTTTGACCGGATCACGGTCCTGTCGATCGCGATCACGATCTGGTCCGGCATGACCGCACTGTGCGGCGCTGCCACCAGCTTCGCGCAACTTGCCCTGGCGCGCATCGGGGTCGGCGCGGGCGAAGGGGCCTGCACCCCGGTCAGCCACTCGTTGATCTCGGACCACTTTCCCCCGCGCCAGCGCGGCATGGCCTTGTCGATCCTCACCACCAGCATCCCGATGGCGCAGCTCGTGGCGCCGCTGATCGGGGGCGTCATCGCGATGCAGTACGGCTGGCGCACCGCATTTGTCGTGGTCGGACTGCCCGGGATCGCCGTTGCGCTGCTGCTGAGGCTCACCCTCAAGGAGCCCCGCAATGATGCCGCCAACCAGATGGCAGCCCCGGCCCGCAAGGATGCCGGCCGGTTTCGGGACGATCTGCGACTGCTGTTCGGCAATCGCGCCTTTGTCTGGCACTGGCTTGGCGCAACCTTTCTGGGCCAGGCCATCGGCGCCACGAACATGTTCACCGCCTCGTATTTCCTGCGCCAGTACGATCTGACCCTGGCCGAAGTGGGCGCGATCATCGCGGCTGGTCTGGGCGCTGCGGGACTGGTCGGGACCTTTCTCGGCGGGTGGCTGTCGGACCGGTTCGCGGGCGAGTACGGCCGCTCCTATCCGTGGGTCTGCGCGATCGCGGCGACGGGCGCGGGGCTGATGTTCACCGGGGTCTTCACCAGCGCCAGCTGGCAGATCGCGCTAGGGTTCCTGCTCATCGCCAATATCATGAACGACCTGAAGAACGGCCCGGTCTACGCCGCTGTCCAGAACATGGCGCCGACGCATATGCGCAGCACGGCGACAGCGATTGTCCTGGTGGGAGCCATCGCGCTCGGGACCGGCATGGGCCCGATGATCGTCGGGGTGGTCAGCGATCTTGCCGCAGCCGGCCACCTGCCCGATGCGCTGGGCGCCTATTCCCGGGTCTGCCCCGGCGGAAAACCCCTGCCGGAACTGGCCGCGCAACTTGGAACCGCCTGCGCTGAGGCGTCAGCTGCGGGAATTCGTTCGGGCCTGCTGGCCGCCTGCCTGACCTATGCCCTTGCCGCGCCGTGCTTCGCCATGGCGGCCCTTAAAATCAGGCAACCCCTCGAAGGCCCCCGCGGCTGAGGCCAGGCCCGTTCAAACCATCAGCCCCCGTGCACCATGGCAATGGCAAGAAGACTTTGTGATCAGAAACTTACGAGAAGAAATGGTGCCGCTTACGTGACTCGAACACGTGACCCCATCATTACGAATGATGTGCTCTACCGACTGAGCTAAAGCGGCTTACCATCTTCAAATGTGGAGGCCCGAGCCGGAATCGAACCGGCGTAAACGGATTTGCAGTCCGGTGCGTAACCACTCCGCCATCGGGCCATCCCCCTTTGCGGGCAAGCCCGCGCAGGAACGGCGCCACTAGCTTAGGGGAAGGCGGCGTGCAACCGATTCATGCGGTGTGTTTGAAGGCCAGGGTGCGGCGGGCCGGATCGGCGCTTTCCAGGCGCACCCGCACGGCCGCGCCGGGGATCGTACCGTTCGCCGCGACGCGCGCGACGACCGGCAGGTCGCAGAGCTGGATCCGCGCGCCGGTTTCGCCCAGATCGGTGACCACTGCGTCGAATTCCTCACCGGTGCGGTGCGCGAGAATCGCGGTTTCAGCCAGGTCGATCGCGGCGCGCTCGATCTGGCCTGAGCGGGCCTCGGCCTTGTCCATCACGGCAGGCAGGCGCTCGAAGGCGGCGCGGACCGCCTCTGGCACCTCCTGCCCGCTGGCCACCGCCAGCGCGGCGCGGACCACATAGCGATCAGCCAGGCGGCGCAGCGGCGCGGTGGCGTGGGCGTAGGTCGCGGCCATCGCCGCGTGCCACGGGGTCTGCCCGGCGCGCCAGGGGACATAGCTGGCCCCCTGCCCGGCGCGGCGCACCGCCAGCATGAAGGCGCCGTGGCGCGGATCGAGCGGATCGAGCGTCTTTTCGAACTGGGCAAGCGGCGCGGCGGCGGGCCAGTCCATGCCGAACGCCTTCGCGGTCAGGCGCAGGCGCGCCTCGGCGCGGGGCTCGGGCGCGGCCATGACCCGGAACAGGCCGGTGCGATTGGCCTGGAGCAGATCGGCAACCGCCATGTTCGTGGCCAGCGACAGCGCGGCGTTGCGCTTTTCGGACGGGAGCAGCGGGCGGAAGCGCAGTTCGAAGCGGCCTTGTGCATCGCGCTCCACTTCCTGCTCGGGCGGGTCGACACGCGCCGCGCCGCGATGGTCTTCGGCGGCGGCGATCCGCCGGGCAATCTCAACAAAGCCCGGCGGCAGATCATCGTCCGCGACGGTTTCATAGGCGAGCTTCGCGCGGCTGCGGATCACCGCGCGCTGGACACCCGCCAAAACCGCGCCGCCATCGGGAGCAATGCGGGTAGTGAACACCACGGCCGCGCGCGGACCATCGGGCAGCAGGCTGGCGGCGCCTTCGGCGAGGACCGGGGGATAGAGCCCGGCCTTGCCATCGGGGAGGTAGGTGGTGACGCCGCGCGCCCAGGCCTCGCGGTCCAGCGGGCCATCATCGTCGACGAACCAGGCGACATCCGCGATGGCATAGTGGAGCAGGTAATCCACCCCCGCTGGCTCGATCGCGAAGGCCTGGTCAAGATCGGTGGCCCCGGCCGGATCGAGCGTGACGAAAGGGCGCCCCGTCCAGTCGGCATGGGCGGACGGCGCGCGCCGGGCGGCCTCCTGCGCGGCAGCCTGGACTTCGGGCGGAAAGGCGGGCGGAACGCGGTACTGCGCGCGGATTGCGGCCAGGCCATCGGCCAGCAAGCGGTCGGGATCGCGCAGTGCCTTCATAGGCCTTGGGCTAGCCGCTGCATCCGGTCTTGCCAAGGCGGCGCGGGAGGCGTTTAGAAGCGGCGCGGCATTGACGCCGCCGCCAGCGCCTTAGTAAGCGTTGCATACAAAATTCGCTTCCCCAAGGAGAGCCCCGCCCATGAAAACCCGCGCCGCCGTGGCTTTTGCACCCAAGCAGCCGCTCGAGATCGTCGAGCTTGATCTCGAAGGCCCCAGGGCCGGTGAAGTGCTGGTCGAGATCATGGCGACCGGCGTGTGCCACACCGATGCCTATACGCTGGACGGGCTGGACAGCGAGGGGATCTTCCCCAGCGTGCTGGGCCACGAAGGCGCCGGGATCGTGCGCGAGGTGGGCGCCGGGGTTACATCCGTGAAGCCGGGCGATCACGTGATCCCGCTCTACACCCCCGAATGCCGCCAGTGCAAAAGCTGCCTTTCCGGCAAGACCAACCTGTGCACCGCGATCCGCGCGACGCAGGGGCAGGGCCTGATGCCGGACGGGACCAGCCGGTTCAGCTACAAGGGGCAGACGATCTTCCACTACATGGGCTGCTCGACGTTCAGCAACTTCACCGTGCTGCCCGAGATTGCCGTGGCGAAGATCCGCGAGGACGCGCCGTTCCAGACCAGCTGCTACATCGGCTGCGGGGTGACCACTGGCGTCGGCGCGGTGATCAACACCGCCAAGGTCCAGGTGGGCGACAACGTGGTGGTGTTCGGCCTTGGCGGGATCGGGCTCAACGTCATCCAGGGTGCGCGGCTGGCGGGTGCGGGCAGGATCATCGGCGTCGACATCAACCCGGACAGGGAAGAGTGGGGCCGCCGCTTCGGCATGACCGCGTTTCTCAACAGCAAGGGCATGAGCCGCGAGGAGGTGGTGGCCCAGATCGTCGCCATGACCGACGGCGGGGCGGACTATACCTTCGACGCCACCGGCAACACCGAAGTGATGCGCACCGCGCTGGAAGCCTGCCATCGCGGCTGGGGCACCAGCGTGATCATCGGCGTGGCCGAGGCCGGCAAGGAAATTGCCACCCGCCCGTTCCAGTTGGTGACGGGGCGTAACTGGCGCGGCACCGCATTCGGCGGGGCCAAGGGCCGCACCGATGTGCCAAAGATCGTCGACATGTACATGACCGGCAAGATCGAGATCGATCCGATGATCACCCACGTGATGGGGCTGGAGGAAATCAACACGGCCTTCGACCTGATGCACGCGGGCAAATCGATCCGATCGGTCGTGGTGTTCTGACCCGCCTTTCACCGTTCGTGTCGAGCGAAGTCGAGACACGGGCGCGCGGCATCTCGACTTCGCTCGATGCGAACGGGGAATGGAATGGAAACAGTTGCTACCAGCCGCAGCCACGGCGGCACCCAGGGCGTCTATACCCACCAGAGCGCCGAAACCGGCACGCCGATGACCTTTTCGGTCTTTGTGCCGGATCATGCGCCGGGGGCGAAACTACCGGTGCTGTGGTATCTGTCCGGGCTGACCTGCACCCATGCCAATGTGACCGAAAAGGGTGAATATCGCGCGGCCTGCGCCGAGGCCGGAATCGTCTTCGTCGCCCCCGATACCTCTCCGCGTGGGCCAGTGGTGCCGGACGACGATGGCTATGATTTCGGCCAGGGCGCGGGCTTCTATGTCGATGCCGTGCAGGCGCCGTGGGCCAGCCATTACCGGATGCGCAGCTATATCGAGCGGGAACTGCCCGAGCTGATCGCACAGCACTTCCCCGCCGACATGGGCCGCCAAGGGATCACCGGCCATTCGATGGGCGGCCACGGCGCGCTGACCATGGCCTTGCGCAATCCCGGGCGGTTCCGCTCGGTCAGCGCCTTTTCGCCGATTGTCAGCCCGATGAACTGCCCGTGGGGCGAGAAGGCGCTGGACGGCTACCTTGGCCCCGACAAGGCCACCTGGCGCGAATATGACGCCTGCACGCTGATTGAGGACGGCGCGCGCCTGCCCGCGCTGCTGGTCGATCAGGGCGATGCCGACACCTTCCTGCACGAACAGCTCAAGACCGGACTGCTGGTGATGGCGGCCCGCAAGGCAGGCATTCCGGCGACGATCCGGATGCAGCCGGGCTATGACCATTCCTATTACTTCATTTCCAGCTTCATGGCCGATCACGTGGCGTGGCACGCCGAAAGGCTGAACGCGTGAGCAGGCCCAGCCTGACCGCGATCCTGGCGGACTTCGCGCCGGAGCAGGCCGCGCTGCTGCCGATCCTTCACGAGGTCCAGGCCGCATTCGGCTGCGTCGATGCGCAGGCAGAGGCGGCGATTGCCGCCCATCTCAACCTCAGCCGCGCCGAAGTGCACGGGGTGGTCAGCTTCTACCACGATTTCACAGCCACCGCCGATCCGCGCCCCTGCGTGGAACTGTGCCGGGCCGAGGCCTGCCAGGCGCGCGGGGTGGAGGCACTGGTCGCCGCAGCCGAGGCGGCGGCCGGCAGCCGGGTGCGGGTGAAGACGGTCTACTGCCTGGGGCTGTGCAGCAGCGGCCCGGCAGCACGGACGGGAGACACGCTCCACGCCCGGCTCGACGAAGCCGCGCTGACCGCGCTGGTGACTTCGCTATGACCACGGTGCGGATTTCCGACGATGCCCTGGCCCTGGCCTGCGGCGCCGATGCGGTCGCGGCAGCCTTTGCGGCGGCGGGCTGCACGGTGGAGCGCGTGTCCAGCTGGGGGATGCACTGGCTGGAACCGCTGGTCGAGATCGATGGGCTGGGCTTTGGTCCGGCCGTCCCGGGGGACGTTGCGGCTATCCTGTCGGGCACCAGCGACAAGGCGATTGGTCCGATCGAAGACCACCCGTTCCTCAAAGGGCAGCAGCGTCTGACCTTTGCCCGCGCCGGACGGACCCGGCCCTTGAGCCTTGAGGATTACGCCGCGAGCGGCGGCTGGGCCGCGCTGACCCGCGCGCGCGGCATGGCGCCCGCCGATGTGGTGGCCAAAGTGCTGCAATCGGGCCTGCGCGGGCGCGGCGGGGCGGGGTTCCCGGCGGGGATCAAGTGGCAAACCGTCGCCCAGGCCAAGGCCCCCCGCAAGTTCGTGGTCTGCAATGCCGACGAGGGTGATAGCGGCACTTTTGCCGACCGGATGCTGATGGAGGGCGACCCGTTTCAGCTGATCGAGGGCATGGCCATCGCCGCCCACGCGGTGGGCGCGGAGCGCGGCTATATCTACGTGCGCAGCGAATATCCCCACGCCATCGCCAAGCTGAATGCGGCCATCGCCCTGGCGGCGGAGCACGTCGCCCCCTTCGCGCTGGAGCTCCGCGTCGGCGCGGGCGCCTATGTCTGCGGCGAGGAGACCTCGCTGCTCAATTCCATCGAGGGCAAGCGCGGCGAGGTTCGCGCCAAGCCGCCGCTGCCCGCGCTGGAGGGCCTGCTGGGCTGCCCCACCGTGGTCAACAACGTGCTGACCCTTGCCGCCATCCCCCACATCCTGATCCCCGGCGGGGCGAGCCTTTACGACAGCCTTGGGATCGACCGCTCGAAGGGCACCATGCCGATCCAGCTCGCCGGGAACGTGAAGCACGGCGGGCTGTACGAAACGGCCTTCGGCATCAGCCTTGACCGCCTCGTCAACGAAATCGGCGGCGGCACGGCTTCGGGCCGCCCGGTCAAGGCGGTGCAGGTGGGCGGGCCTCTGGGGGCCTATATTCCCCCAGCGCAGTTCCACCTGCCGTTTGATTACGAAGCCTATGCCGGGGCTGACGCCCTGATCGGCCACGGCGGCATCACCGTGTTCGATGACCGCGCCGACATGGGCGCGCTGGCGCGCTTTGCCTTCCAGTTCTGCGCGGCGGAAAGCTGCGGCAAATGCACCCCCTGCCGGATCGGATCGACCCGGGGCGTGGAACTGATCGACCGAATCCGGATGGGCGGAAAGGCCGACGCCGACGCGGTGGAAGCGCTCCCCCAGATGCACAACGCCCGCAAAGCGCCGCGCAGCCGCGCCGAAGACCTCCATCTGCTGGAAGACCTGTGCGAGACGATGCAGCTGGGCTCGCTCTGCGCGCTGGGCGGGTTCACCCCCTATCCGGTGCGTTCGGCGCTGAAGCACTGGCCGGAGGATTTCGAGCGATGATCCTCGGCGCGGTTCTGGCCGGCGGGCAATCGAGCCGCTTCGGCAGCGACAAGGCGCTGGCCGAGCTGGATGGCGCGACCCTGCTGGCCCGCGCGGTGGATAGCCTCTCCGCCTGGTGCGATCATGTGGTGGTGGTCGGCCGCGAGGAAGCCCCCGCCCCCACCCTGCCCGACTGGCCGTGCGCGGGCATGGGCCCGCTGGGCGGGATCGCCGCCGCGCTGCGCTTCGCTCGCGACGAAGGGTATGAAGCCGTGTTGACGCTGGGCGTGGACGCCGCCGGCCTGCCGGACGATCTGCCCGCGCTGCTGGCCCCCGCTCCCGCCTATGTCGCCTCGCAGCCGGTTATCGGCCTGTGGCCCGCCAGCGCGGCAGACGCGGTTGCGGCGATCCTGCGTGGCAGCGGCAAGCACTCGCTGCGCGCGCTCGCCGAAGCAACCGGCGCAAGGGCGGTGCGGCTGGGGCGCGAACCTGCTAACATCAACACCGAGGCCGATCTTGCCGCGCTGCGCGGCCAGGCCGGGGAGAACCATGATGGGTTATGACCGGCAGGCCGATTTCGGCACGCCCGAGGTCCGCTCGGACACGACTGTCACGCTCAGCATCGACGGGCGGAGCGTCACCGTGCCTGCGGGAACCAGCGTGATGCGCGCGGCGGCAACCTGCGGCGGATCGATCCCCAGCCTCTGCGCGACAGACAGCGTCAAGGCCTTCGGATCGTGCCGGATGTGCCTGGTTGAGATCGAGGGCGCGCGGGGCCTGCCCGCCAGCTGCACCACGCCCGTGGCCGAAGGCATGGTGGTGCACACTCAGACCGAGCGGCTCGCCCGGGTGCGCAAGGGGGTGATGGAGCTTTATATCTCCGACCACCCGCTCGACTGTCTGACTTGCAGCGCGAACAACGATTGCGAACTGCAGGACACCGCCGCCGAAGTGGGCCTGCGCGACGTCCGCTATGGCTATGGCGGAGACAACCACCTTGGCGCGCCGACCGATGGCTCCAACCCCTATTTCGATTTCGATCCCAGCAAATGCATCGTCTGCTCGCGCTGCGTGCGCGCCTGCGACGAGGTGCAGGGCACCCTTGCCCTGACGATCGACGGGCGCGGCTTTGCCAGCGTGGTCAGCGCGGGCCAGGCGGGCGACGATTTCCTGTCATCCGAATGCGTCTCCTGCGGGGCCTGCGTCGCGGCCTGCCCGACCGCGACCTTGCAGGAAAAGGCGGTGAAGGAGATCGGCAAGCCCGAACGCGCGGTGATTACCACCTGCGCCTATTGCGGGGTCGGCTGCACTTTCCGCGCGGAAATGCGGGGCGAGCAATTGGTGCGGATGGTGCCGTGGAAGGATGGCAAGGCCAATCGCGGCCATTCCTGCGTCAAGGGCCGCTTTGCCTGGGGCTATGCGAACCACCAGGACCGCATCACCCGGCCGATGATCCGCGAGAGCATCGACCAGCCATGGCGCGAAGTCAGCTGGGAAGAGGCGCTGGGTCATACCGCCGCACGGCTGAACGCGATCAAGGCGCGGCACGGCGCGCGGGCGCTGGGCGGGATCACGTCCAGCCGCTGCACCAATGAAGAGGTCTGGCTGGTTCAGAAGCTGGTCCGGTCCGGCTTTGGCAGCAACAATGTCGATACCTGCGCCCGGGTCTGCCATTCGCCCACAGGCTATGGCCTGTCGAAGACCTATGGCACCAGCGCGGGAACGCAGGATTTCGACAGTGTGATGGACGCTGACGTGGTGCTGGTGATCGGCGCCAACCCCACCGATGGGCACCCGGTCTTCGCAAGCAGGCTGAAGCGACGCCTGCGACAGGGCGCGAAGCTGATCGTCATCGACCCGCGCCGGATCGACCTGGTCCGTTCGCCCCATATCGAGGCGGCGCATCACCTGGCGCTCCAGCCGGGCACAAACGTCGCGGTGCTGACCGCGTTTGCTCACGTGATCGTCACCGAAGGGCTGGCGGACGAGGCCTTCATCCGCGAACGCTGTGACTGGGACGAATACCAGGACTGGGCGCGGTTCGTGGCGGACGAGCGCCACAGCCCGGAACGGCTGGAAAGCGTGACCCGCGTGCCCGCGCATGACCTGCGGGAAGCCGCGCGGCTCTATGCCACCGGCGGCCCCGGCTGGGCCTCGGCCCAGAGAAACAAGCCAAACGCGGCGATCTATTACGGGCTTGGCGTGACCGAACACAGCCAGGGTTCCTCCACCGTCATGGCGATCGCCAACCTTGCCATGGCGACTGGCAACATCGGCCGCCGGGGCGTGGGCGTGAACCCCTTGCGCGGGCAGAACAACGTACAAGGCAGCTGCGACATGGGCAGCTTCCCGCATGAGCTGCCGGGATACCGCCACATCTCAAACGCCGGAGTGCGGGCAAACTTCGAGGCGGACTGGGGGGCAGCCCTCGATCCCGAACCGGGGCTGCGGATCAACAACATGCTGGATGCCGCGATCGACGGCAGCTTCCGGGCGATCTACATCCAGGGCGAGGACATCCTCCAGTCCGATCCCAACACCCACCATGTCGCCGCCGGGCTGAAGGCGATGGAGCTGGTCATCGTCCACGACCTTTTCCTCAACGAAACCGCGAACTACGCCCACGTCTTCCTGCCGGGCAGCACCTTCCTGGAAAAGACCGGCACGTTCACCAATGCCGAGCGCCGCGTGCAGATGGTGCGCAAGGTGATGGAACCGGCCAACGGATACGAGGACTGGCAGGTAACGCAGGAACTGGCGAAGGCGATGGGCCTGGGCTGGGACTATACCGATTCGGGCCAGATCATGGACGAGATCGCCCGCCTGACGCCGACATTCGCGGGCCTGTCCCACGCCCGGCTCGATGCCGAAGGGTCGCTGCAATGGCCGGTCAACGCGGCCCATCCCGATGGCAGCCCGATCATGCACGTGGACGGCTTCGTGCGGGGCAAGGGCAAGTTCATCGTCACCGACTATGTGCCGACGGACGAGAAGACCGGCCCGCGCTTTCCGCTGCTGCTGACCACCGGCCGCATCCTCAGCCAGTACAATGTCGGCGCGCAGACCCGGCGCACGGCCAATACCGTGTGGCACGCCGAGGATCTGCTCGAAATCCACCCGCTCGATGCCGAGAACCGCGGGATCAACGAGGGCGACTGGGTGCGCCTGGCCAGCCGCACCGGGGAAACCACCCTGCGCGCCACCGTGACCGACCGGGTCGCGCCCGGCGTGGTCTACACCACGTTTCACCACCCCGCGACCCAGGCCAATGTCGTCACCACCGAGTTTTCCGACTGGGCCACCAATTGCCCGGAATACAAGGTGACCGCCGTGCAGGTGCTGCCCAGCAACGGCCCCAGCGACTGGCAGGAGAGCTATGCCAGCTGGTCCGAAAAGAGCCGCCGCATCGCGGTGGAACCGGCGGAGTAGCGCGCGTGGAGCTAGGCCGCCTGACCTATATGGCCAACCAGATCGCCCGCAACCTTGCCCCGCAGGGCGAGGCGGCGGTGGAACTGACCTGCCAGCACCTGCGCGATTTCTGGGATCCGCGGATGAAGGCGGCGATCATCGGCGGTGACCGCGCGGGCCTCGATCCGATTGCCCGCGCGGCGGTGGAGCGGCTGGCTAGTCCCGTCGGCTGAGCAGCAGCCCGCCCAGCATCGCCGCGCAGAACACCCCTGCGGCAAGCGGCTGGACCGCCAGATCGAGCAGGGCCGGCCCCGGACACAACCCGGCGATCCCCCAGCCGATCCCGAACAGCGCCGCGCCGCCCAGCAGCCGCGCATCGATCGCGCGCTCCCCCGGCTCGCCCAGCGCATCGCCGCACAGCGCGGTGCCACGCCGCGCCGCCAGCCAGTAGAACGGCATGGCCACCACCAGGCCGCCGCCCATCACGAAAGCCAGGCTGGGGTCCCAGCGGCCGGTCAGGTCCAGGAATCCGATCACCTTGTCAGGGCTCGCCATGCCCGACAGGGCGAGGCCGATCCCGAAGATCAGGCCGGACAGCAGCGCGATGGCGATCCTCACAGCCAGCCGCCCAGACGGCGGATCAGCACTGTCAGAAACGCCATTCCCATGAAGACCGCGACCGCCGCCAGCGACCGCTTCGAGAAGCGTGCAAGCCCGCAGATGCCGTGGCCGCTGGTGCAGCCATTGCCAAGGCCGGTGCCGATCCCGACCAGCAGTCCGCCAACGACAAGCGCTGTAAGGGAGGCCTTTTCCAGCCCGGCGGCAAGGCGCGGCCCGGCCTGCGCGGCTGCCGCCAGTCCGGCCAGCAGCAGCCCGGCAAGGAACGCCACCTGCCAGCCCCGGTCCGGCCCGCGTACGCCGAGGCGCAGGATGCCGCTGATCCCGGCAATATGCCCGGTGCCCAGCCGCAGCAATCCGGCGGCCAGCCCGATCAGCGCGCCCCCCGCAAGCGGCTCGACCAGCGAGAACGGTGCCACTTCCATGGCCTAGAACTTCACCCCGGCCGACAGGCCGAACGAGGTTTCGCCAAGCCGGATATCAGCTTCGCCGCCGCCGTAAGGCGCCGGGATCGAACCGCTGCCGCGCACCGTCTGGCCGGGCGCGTGCATCGCGAAGGCGGTCAGCTCAAGCCCGGACGGCGTGGTATAGGTCGCGCCGGCGGTGATGTGGTGGGTAACCACGCCCGGAGCGAGCACGTTGAACAGCGTTTCGGAGGCCGGGACCGGATTCTGCGAATGGCCATAGCCCGCGCGCAGCGTCCAGCTGGGGCTGGCGGCATAGGTCGCGCCCAGTTTCCACACGGTGATGTCGCGCCAGCCAAAGCCGGGGCCATTGTCCGCCCCCAGCGGCTTGCCGGTGAACAGCACGGACAGCGGATTGCCGACCGAGGCGATGTCCGAATACTCGATCCGCTTGACGTCGGCGGCGATCGTCAGCGCCGCAACCGGCTTGACCGCGATCCCCGCGCCGTAGGAGGCCGGAACGTCGAACCCGCCCTGCCCGGCAAACAACCCGGCATACTTGTCGAACCGCCCGGTCCAGATCCGCGACTGGTAGAACGCCCCCAGGCTGAAGCTGTCGCTCAGCTTGCCGAGATAGCCAACCCGCACGCCCGCGCCCGCCGACCAGTCGGTGCCGCGATTGGTGAAGGCTCCCGGCGCCTGCGAGGCGGCCGAGAACGGCTGGATGCCGCGCGCCTGGAACCCCTGGACCACCACGACCGGCGAAACGCCCAGGCTGTGCCCCGGCGCGACGCGCACGGCGATGGTCGGGGTGATGAAGATCTGCTTGAGATCGACCCCCGCCGGGCCGGTGCCCCCGAAAGCCGCAAAGGGATTGGCCTTGTAGGTCGTGTTCATCCCGCCATTGCCATAGATCGCCAGGCCAACGGCGACGTTATCGGACAGCGGGCGGACATAGCCGATTTCGGGCAGGACGAAGGGATTGGCGCCGTTGCCGTTGTAGCTGCCGTTCAGCCCCGCGCCATTGCCCCGGATCGACGCTCCGCGATCGGGAACGAAGACCTCGAACCCGGCATCGAGCCGGTGCCCGACCTCGATCGCGGCGGCGGGATTGGCGGCGACCGACAACGCGTCCTGCGGCTGGGCAATGCCCGCACCGGCCGATCCCTTGGCCTTGGCGCCATAGCCATTCAGGAAATAGCCGTCGGTGGCGTGGGCCGGGGTGGCGCTCAGCAGGGTCGCCAGCACGGGGGCGAACGCGGCGGCAAGCGA
Organism: Novosphingobium sp.; assembly: GCA_016719755.1. Taxonomy (GTDB): domain Bacteria; phylum Pseudomonadota; class Alphaproteobacteria; order Sphingomonadales; family Sphingomonadaceae; genus Novosphingobium. Next base: position 62,843 of record JADJYM010000016.1, read on the forward strand.
AGGGACGATACGGGTCATGGATGCTCTCTCGAACGGACGGACAAAGGAACGACGGGCATCCTTGGCAAAGGTAGCGCATCAACGATCTCGGCAGGCGCGGTGCGCCCGCCCGGGCTGGGGGGACAGGACGTCGGGAATCCCTGCCGCCTCTGCATGAGCGGCGTCTAATGAATGGAGGCAGGCAGGGTCAACGGCGCAAACCGGACCGCAGGGGTAGAATTTCTGGGGTGCGGGAAAGCTGGGTTTTGCCCCGCTGCCGGGGGTCAGCGATAGACTGCCATCAGCATCGGCTGATCGAAGGCATAGTCGCCCGCAGCGGTCTGTCCCGCCTCGAACAGGGCGCGCACCTCTGCGGTTTCGACCCGGTCGCGGGTGATGGAATTGAAGGTCTGGCCGGTGACCCGGCTGACCATCGCCGCGAAATCGGGATAGCGCACGTACTGGACCCAGCGATAGTGCCGCGCGCTGGCGAACAGCTTTGCCGCGGTGCGCGCCAGGGCCGCCTGCGCGGCATTGCGGACCACGGTTTCATCGTGGAACGGGCGCATCACCGGAAAATGGGTGCCCTCCATCCCCGGCTCCACCACGCACAGGGTGCCACCCGGCTTCAGCACGCGCGCGGCCTCTGCCAGGGCGGCGTCCATCGCCGGAACCGGCACATGATGCAGCGAGCGGAAGAAGAACACCGCGTCCAGCGATCCCGGTTCGACCGGCAGGCATTCAGCGCGCGCCTCGGCAAAGCTGAGGCCGGGGAACGGCTCGGCGGCACGATTCTTTTCCGCCTGGATAGGATCGGGTTCGATCCCCAGCACCTGCGCCCCGGCCCGGGCCAGCTCGCGCGAGATCAGGCCGGGACCGCAGCCGACATCGGCCACCCGCAAACCGTCCAGCGCCAGCACACCCCGGACCGCGCCGACGTCGCTGGATTCCCCAAGGTCGGTGACGGTTTCCGGCGCGGCGTCAGTCAACGAAAGTGGCTTTGCGCTTTTCCATCTGGCTCATCACAGCCTCGATCTGGTTGCGGGTGCCCATCAGCTTCTGCTGCTCGATGCTTTCAGCCATCAGGATCTCGTCGGTCGAGGCTTCGAGATAGCGGTTGAACAGGCGCTTGGCGGCGCGCTGGGCATCGGGATTGCGGTTCGCGATTTCCGCCGCGATGGCCGTGGCCCGGGCAACCGGGTTGGGATCGACCATGGTGGCAAAGCCGTATTCGCGAGCCTGCTCGCCGTTGAATTCACGGTTGGTATAAGTCAGCTCGCGCAGGATATCGTCGCGCACGGTGCCTTTCCACAGGGCATAGCCGGCCATGTCGGGCACCAGGCCCCACTTCATTTCCATCACCGCAAGGCGCGCGGTGGGATCGATCACGCGGATGTCCGCGCCGCTGGCGATCTGCAGTCCGCCGCCAAAGCACACCCCATGGACCGCCGCGATCACCGGCACCGGCAGCTTGCGCCACTGCATCGCCACCTGCTGCGGCATATTGGCATTGCCGTGGGTCCGTTCGGTCAGCGGATGTTCGCGGTGGCGGCCGGAATTGGCCATCGAACCCATGTCGAGCCCGGCGCAGAAGCTGCGCCCCTCGCCCGCCAGAACCACGGCGCGCAGGCCCGCCATGTCATAGAGCGCGCTGCCCGCGGCGATCAGCGCGGCAAACATGTCGGGATCGAGCGCGTTCATCTTGTCGGACCGGATCAGCCGCACCTGGGCGACGCCATCGGAGTCCATGGTGATCGTCACACGTCCTGCCGGGTTCATTTCGAGCATTGCCATCTTCCTGCTACCAGCGGCGCCCATGGCGCCTGTTATCGGACCCGTTCCTCGCCGAAACGCAGGTAGCCGTCCAGAGCGAATTGCGCTGTCGCGGCCGCCGGTGGCGGCACAGCCGGGGTGGCGAGGCGGTATCCGCCCTCCAACGTCGTCTCGATCAACCCGTCGAGTCCGGAAAGGCGCAGCTTGCTGCGCAGGCGGCTGACGTGGACGGCCAGCGAGTTGGTTTCGGGGCGGAACGCGAGGCGCCAGACATCGGTGAGCAGGTTGCCGCTGCCCACCGTCTCCCCCGGATTGTCGGCCAGCCGCCACAGCAGCGCGAACTCGCGCGGGTGCAGCCCCACCGCGCGCCCGGCGACGAATGCCTCGCGCGCCAACAGGTCGAGCCGCAACGGGCCGACCTCGCGGTGGCGCGGCAGCGAATGGATCTGCTCCTCGATCCGTAGCGCGCGGCTTTCCACTTCTTCCAGATGCGGCTGCGCGCCAATCGCATCGCCGAACCCCAGGCGCAGCAGGCGCGCGCGCTCCAGCGCGTCATCCACCCCCACCACCAGCACCCGCCGCCGCCGCGCCGGAGCCGCGCCGAACAGGGTGACCCATTCCCCCAGCACGAGCCGCGCGGGCATGGCGATCAGGGGCAGAACCTCACCTTGGGGAACGGCCTCGCTCTCCCGCAGCAGCTTCCACCCCAGACGGCGCAAATCGCACCCGGCCGGGACTGGCCCGGCCGCAAACCATTGGAAGTGACGCAAAGACCCCCCGCGCACACCGCAATCGAATCGGGCGTTGACGCAACTATAGATTCTTGCAGGGCGCAAGCATGGTTAACGCGATTTTGGTGGGATTCGGGGAGTTTGGAGGCAGTGGACGGTCTTTACCGGATGCGCCCTTCGCATCCGCGAAGGGCTTGGCCTGGCCGGCCCGCTCCCCCGGCCCGGCCACCCACAGGGTACCTTGAACGGGTGGTCGGGCCGGGGGAGCGGGCCGGCCAGGCCAGGGAAGCACGTCCGTGCTTCCCGCACCGCCATCAGCCGGCAAACTAAGCCGCCGAGCTATTGACGCCCATGCTTTGCAGATAGCGGCGGATGTTGCGCGCGGCCTGGCGCAGGCGCTGTTCGTTTTCGACCATGGCGATCCGCACAAAGCCTTCGCCTTCCTCGCCGTAACCGACGCCCGGAGCCACCGCGACTTCGGCGTGGGTGAGCAGCTGCTTGGAAAACTCCAGGCTGCCCATGTCCTTGAGCGCGGGGGGCAGCGGGGCCCAGGCGAACATCGAGGCCTTGGGGCTGGGAATGTCCCACCCGGCCCGGCCGAACGCCTCGACCATCACGTCGCGGCGCTTCTGGTAAAGCACCCGGTTGGCCTCGACGATGTCCTGCGGGCCGTTGAGCGCGGCGCAGGCCGCCGCCTGGATCGGGGTGAAAGCACCATAATCGAGATAGCTCTTGACCCGGGTCAGCGCCGCGATCAGCCGCTGGTTGCCGACTGCGAAGCCGACGCGCCAGCCGGCCATCGAGAAGGTCTTGGACATCGAGGTGAATTCCACCGCCACGTCCTTGGCGCCGGGCACCTGAAGGATCGAGGGGGTTGGATTGCCGTCGTAGTAGAGCTCGGAATAGGCGAGGTCCGACAGGATCCAGACCTTGTTCTCTTTCGCCCAGGCGACCAGCCGTTCGTAGAACGCCAGGTCAACCGTTTCAGCAGTCGGGTTCGAGGGATAGTTGACGATCAGGATCGACGGGCGCGGCACGGTGAAGGCCATCGCCCGGTCAAGCGATTCCCAATAGCGCTCGTCCGGCGTGGTCGGAACCGAACGGATGGTCGCACCCGCGATGATGAAGCCGAAGGTGTGGATCGGGTAGCTGGGGTTGGGCGCCAGCACCACGTCACCCGGCGCGGTGATTGCCGTGGCAAGGCTGGCAAGGCCTTCCTTGGACCCCATGGTCATCACCACTTCCGTTTCGGGATCGACATCGACCCCGAAGCGGCGGCCATAATAATTGGCCTGGGCCTTGCGAATGCCGGGAATGCCCTTGGATGCGGAATAGCCATGAGCGTCGGGCTTCTGCGCAACCTCGCACAGCTTGTCGATGACGTGGCTCGGCGGGGGAAGGTCGGGATTGCCCATGCCAAGGTCGATAATGTCCCTACCGGCGGCGCGTGCTGCTGCCCGCATGCCGTTGACTTCGGCGATGACATAGGGCGGCAGTCGCTTGATGCGGTAGAATTCTTCGGACATTGGACCTTTCCAGATTGCTTCGCGCCATCAGGGCGCGCGGGCCTTATCGGGGATTGGCGCGCAAATCGCCAGCCCGATTGAGCACAAGCGCCGTAATTGCCACCGGCAGCCCCCAGGCAAGCCAGGCATCGAGCGCGTAGAACGCCTCGTAATGGCGCGCCGGACCGTAGATCGCAAACAGCGCGAGCCAGATCCGGAAGAACACCGCGCCGCTGGTCGCCGCCGCCATCAGCAGCATGCAGGCGCGGTGCCGCGCGGTGCGGCCCGCGCGGATGTGGCGGATTCCCAGCCCCAGCAACACCAGCCACAGCGCGCCCTGGGCGGCGAAACCGAACGCCGAAACCATGGTCACCGGCGCGACCAGCGCAACCGGAAAGGCGGTGAGGCCCGCGATCAGCACCACCAGCGCGGTCAGCCGCGCCACCGGCCGGTGCCAGACGGGATGGCGGTGCAGCAGGATTGCCAGCGGCACCAGCACCAGCGCCAGCCCTCCCGCAATCATGTGCACCGGGAACAGCACCGGCATCAGTTCGGCCTTCACCGCCAGCGCTTCGGGGAAATCATCCACCATCCACGGCGCGCGTAAAGCCTTCCACGCAGTGGAGATTACAAATGCGGCAATTGCTGCTAGGATTGTTCCGCGCAGAACCCGCAGCGCCGTGCTGCGATGGATGGGGTCTGCCCGGGAGTCCGTCATGAGCCGCTTATTCCACCTTGCCGCGCTGCTGTCGATTGCCCCGCTTGCCCTCGCGGCCTCTGTCGCGACGGCCGGTCCGGCTCCGGCCTCCAGCCTTTATTACGGGCGCTGGGCCGTGTCGGAGGATCGCCCCGTGTTCACTGCGCGCGGGCGGGAGTACAAGACGATCGACCTGGCCCCCTGCGGCAAGGACTTTTGCGGGGTCAGCGTTGCCGACAATGGCCGTTGCGGGCCGGTGCTGTTCCGCTTTCTTGGCCACCGCGCGCTCGATTCGAACCAGGATTACCTGCGCGGCCACGGCAAGTGGGGCGCGGCGAAGAAGAACGTCGTGATCTATGCCTACGACGATACCGATGCGACCCCGGTCAAGCGCAGCATCGAGCTCTACCTTGGCGAAGGCTACGACTTCGGCGAGCGTTCGGGCAGCATGCCGAAATTCCATGCCGGTTACGCGCGCACCGGAAAGGCCCTGTGCAAGGCGCGCTGAGTGCTGCTAAGCTGCGGGCGAGGAGAGGACTTCAAACCGTAGTCTTGCCCGGCTAGGCTGCGGTCTTCCAAGGAGTCTTCATGTCCGACCAGTCCGATCCCGCCGCCACCATCGCCGGAGCCTTTGCCTCGCTGGTCAACCAGCAGATGGCCATGGCCCAGCAGATGTTCGGCGCGCTCCAGCCCGGCGTTGCCGCCGCTGGCGAGGACGAGGCCGTGGGCGACATGGCGCAATGGGCGGAAAATACCCAGAAGCTTCAGGCGCTGTGGCTCGATTTCCAGCGCGAGCAGGCCGGCACGATGGCCGCGCAGGCGCCGAACGTGTTCGCCGATCCCGGCAACTGGATGGGCGTGATGCAGGGCTGGATCAAGACGCTGCCGCTGACCGATCCGGACACCCAGAAGAAACTGTGGGAAGACAGCCTGGCCCTGTGGCAGGGCGTGCTGGGCCAGTACGGCATCGGCCCCGGCGCGGCCGGGACGACTGAGGGCAATGCGCAGTTGCCGCGCAAGGACCGCCGCTTCGCCGATCCCAAGTGGCGCGAGCAGCCGTTCTACGCACTGGTCCACCAGACCTACCTGCTGATCGCCGAGCAGGTGATGGCCATGGCCGAAAACGCGGAGACGCCCGATCCGGCGCAGCGCGAGCAGCTGAAATTCGCCGCGCGCACCCTGGTCGAGGCGCTCAGCCCGGCGCACTTCCCGCTGACCAACCCGCTGGTGATGCAGAAGGCGGTGGAAACCAGGGGCGAAAGTCTGGTCAAGGGCTTCGAGCACCTGCTGACCGACCTCAAGCGCGGGCAGCTCACGCACGTCCGGCCCGGCGCCTTCACCCTTGGCGAGAACATCGCGGTGACGCCGGGCAAGGTCGTCTACGAAACGCCGCTGTTCCAGCTGCTCCAGTACAGCCCGACCACTGAAAGCGTGCTGGAAACGCCGCTGGTGATCTTTCCGCCGTGGATCAACCGGTTCTACATCCTCGACCTCTCGCCCGAGAAGAGCTTCATCCGCTGGGCGGTGGAGCAGGGGGTGACGGTGTTTGTCGTCTCGTGGAAGTCGGCCGACGAAAGCATGGCGGACGTGGTGTGGGACGATTACATCGCCAGCCAGATCGAGGCGATCGACACGGTGCGCGAGCGCCTTGGCGTCAGAAGCGTCCACACCATCGGCTACTGCGTGGCGGGCACCACGCTGGCGGCGACGCTGGCGATCCTGGCCCGGCGCGGCGAGGCGGACAAGATCCGGTCTGCCACCTTCTTCACCGCCCAGGTCGATTTCGACCGTTCGGGCGAGCTCAAGGTGTTCATCGACGACAAGCAGTTCGAGGTGGTCGAGAAGCTGGGCGCGGGCAAGGGCTACCTTGACGGGCGCTACATGGCCGCGACCTTCAACCTGCTGCGTGGCAACGACCTGATCTGGAACTACGTGGTCAACAACTACCTGCTGGGGCAGGACTACCCGGCCTTCGACCTGCTCCACTGGAACGGCGATGTCACCAACCTGCCCGCCAAGTGGCACAAGTCGTACCTCAAGGACCTTTACCGCGATAACAAGCTGGTCGTGCCCGATGCGATGAGCGCGCTGGGCACGCCGATCGACCTTACCCGGATCGAGACCCCGGCCTATATCCAGGCCGGGCGCGAGGACCACATCGCCCCGGCCGAAAGCGTCTGGCGGCTGACCCGCCACCTGCGCGGACCGTGGACCTTCCTGCTGGCCGGATCGGGCCACATCGCCGGGGTGGTCAACCCGCCCACCGCGAAGAAGTACCAGTACTGGACCAACCCGGGGCCGGTCGATTCGTTCAGCGAGTTCGTTGCCGGAGCGCAGGAAACGCCGGGCAGCTGGTGGCCCCACTGGATCGACTGGCTGCGCGGCCAGGATGCGGCCGAGGTTCCCGCCAAGGGCAAGCGGGTGCCCGGTTCGAAGGGCGATTCCGTGATCGAGGACGCTCCCGGACGCTACGTGAAAACGCGGTAAGCCTTTGCGCAAAAGCGGTTTTCGTCCGCCTTTGCTGCACTGCACAAAAATCCTTGACTTCGCAGGTGCAATACCTATTTTGTGCACTGCAACATAGACCCGCGCCCTGCCGGTGCGGACTCTGCGAAGGACCGAGACGATGGCTGACGCCGCCGAACCGAAGATCGATACCGCCAAGGCCGATGTGCTGGCCGAACAGGCCTATGCCGCCGCTTCCGCCGAAGTACCGGCCAAGCCCGCCGCGGCCCCCAAGGCTGAAGCGCCCAAGGCCGCTGCTCCCGTGAAGGCCCCGGCCGCAAAGGCGGCGCCCGCCGCCGCGAAGGCCCCTGCCGTCAAGCGGGCCGCCGCGACCAAGGCCCCGGCGAAGAAGATCGCTGCAAAGAAGACTGCCCCTCGCAAGACGGTGAAGGCCCCGGCCATCAAGGCTGCCAAGGCCGTTCCCGTTACCAAGCTCAAGGATACCATCATGGCCAAGACCAAGACCGTCACCGAAGATTTCACCGCCAAGGTTCAGGAAACCGTTGCCGAAGCGCAGGAACGCGCCAAGGCCGCCTTTGAAAAGGGCCAGGCCCTGTTCGGCGATGCCGGCGAATTCACCAAGGGCAATGTCGAAGCCGTGGTCGAATCGGGCAAGATCCTCGCCGCCGGTCTCCAGAACCTGGGCAAGGACTACGTGGCCGAAGGCAAGACCGCCTTCGAAACCGTCCAGGCCGACATCAAGGAACTGGCCGCGGTCAAGTCGCCCGCCGACTTCTTCAAGCTGCAGGGCGAAATCATGCGCCGCAACTTCGACGCTGCCGTGGCTTCGGGTTCGAAGCACTCGGAAGCCGTGCTGAAGCTCACCAACGACGCCTTCGCGCCGGTTTCGACCCGCGTCAGCCTGGCGATCGAAAAGGTCAAGAAGGCGGCCTGATCCGCCTTTCCAACGCTTGCGAGACAGGGCGTCTCCTCTCCCCGTCCGATCCCCCGCGAGCTACCATCGGCCCGGACCGCCAGACCCCTCGGCGGCCGGGCCGATTTGTGTTTTGGTAACCCATCGCGCGCAGAGGGGTTTTCCTCCCAACCCGGATGCGATATTTTAGCGTGATGCAGTTTCAGCCCACCCCTGCCGACTCCACCCTCGCCGTGCGCTGCGGCGACGATGGCGATTCCGGAGATCCGGGCAAGCCGGGCGGCGGCAGCCAGATCGGGATTGCCACCAAGACCCGCGCCAAGCCGAAGAAGCCCAGCCAGTTCAAGGTGCTGATGCTGAACGACGATTACACCCCGATGGAATTCGTGGTGGTCGTGCTCAAGCGCTTCTTCCAGATGGACCTTGAACAGGCGACCCGGGTGATGCTCCACGTCCACCAGCGCGGCGTCGGCGTCTGCGGGATCTTCCCGTATGAGATCGCCGAGACCAAGGTGAACCAGGTGATGGACTTCGCGAAGCAGAACCAGCACCCGCTGCAGTGCACGCTGGAAAAGGCGTAACCGGTTGAGCGTGGGCGGGGCCATGTCCCGTTTTGTCCCGGCCTGATCAGCCTGTTCCCCCGGCGGGATATTCGCGCTTTCACCCTGCCCCCTTGGCGGTTATGGAGGCGGCAGAGACACCGCCCAGTGAAATCGCTTCCCGCCATAGACCGTTACATTTTCCGGCTCGTGCTGATGCCGATGCTGGCCGTGTTCCTGATCGCCGCCTCGCTGCTTGTGCTCGACAAGATGCTCAAGCTGTTCGATTTCGTGGCGACCGAGGGCGGCCCGGTGTCGATCGTGTTCCGGATGCTGGCCAACCTGCTGCCCGAATATGCCAGCCTGGCGATCCCGCTTGGGCTGATGCTGGGCATCCTGTTCGCATTCCGCAAGCTTGCCACCTCCAGTGAACTTGACGTGATGCGCGCGGTGGGGCTCAGCTATAACCGGCTGCTGCGCGTGCCCTACATGATCACGCTGGCGCTGGCCGCGCTCAACCTGGTGATCGTCGGCTATCTCCAGCCGCTGTCGCGCTATTATTACGAGCAATTGCAGTTCGAGCTGCGCTCCGGCGCGCTCGGCGCCTCGATCAAGGTGGGCGAGTTCACCACGCTCAAGGACAAGATGGCGCTGCGCATCGAGCAGAGCGAGGAGGATGGGCGGCGCCTGCTGGGGATCTTCGCCCGGGTCAATTCGGCGCGCGGGCAGATGCTGACCATTTCGGCGCGCGAGGGCCGGTTCCTGGCGCTGAAGGACCAGCCGGACACGATCATCCTGCGCCTGACCGACGGCCAGATCATCCAGGACCAGCCGGGTCAGACGCCCCGGGTGCTGAGCTTTTCCAGCCATGACCTGCCGATCGACCTCCCCGCGATCGAGAAGTTCCGCCAGCGCGGCGACAAGAACGCCGAATACCTGCTGCCCGAACTGCTGAGAGTGGGCTGGAGCGATCAGGTCAGTCAGGAAGTGCGCAACCAGACCCGCGCCAGCCTGAACTATCGCCTGGTCGAAGTGGTGATGATGCTGTTGCTGCCGCTGCTGGCCGTGGCGCTGGCGATTCCGCCCAAGCGCTCGACCTCGCCGCTGGGCGTGTTCGTCTCGATCGTGCTGGTGGTGGCCTATCACAAGGTCAACGAATACGGCCAGGCGGTGGCCGCGCTGGGCCGGGTTTCGCCCGCACTGGCGCTTTGGGGGCCGTTCGTGGTGTTTGCCGCCCTGATCATCTGGATGTACTGGCGCGTCGCCTTTGTCCCCGGCGGGCAGGCAATCGGCGCGCTGGAACGCGTTGCCACGGGTCTGGGCAAGCGGCTGCGCAGCCTGATGGCCCGCCGCAAGGCGCGTAGCGGAGCCGTGTGATGCTGGCCGACCTGTTTCCATCGCCCACCCTGGGACGCTATCTGGCAAAGCTGTTCGTCACCCGGATCATCGGGGTGCTGTTCCTGCTGGTGATCGTGTTGCAGATGCTCGATCTGCTGAGCGAAAGCGGCAAGATCCTGGCCTGGAAGGGCAATGGCGAACCCGAGCTGTGGCACTATGTCACGCTGCGCATTCCGCAGCTGATCGCGCGGTTCCTGCCCTATGCGGTGCTGCTGGCAACGCTGTTCACCTTCTGGCCGCTGAACCACAACAGCGAAATCATCGCGATGCGCGCGGCGGGCCTGTCGGCACACCAGATCCTTGCCCCGCTGCTGCTGAGCGCGGTGGCCCTGTCCGTGGCCAGTTTCGGCTTCAACGAACGGGTGGTGACCCGCGCCAGCGCCACGCTGAAAGCGTGGGAGGCGGCGAAATACGGCCCGATCCCGACTGATCCCAGCGTCCGCGCGAACATCTACCTGCCCGACGGGCCGAACATCCTGGCCGCCGGATCGATGACTGGCGAGGGCACCAACGTGACCATGACCGACGTCACCTGGTATCGCCGCGATGCCGCGGGCATGGTGTTGGAACAGGTGCGCAGTCCGGCGGCCCGCTATGCCGGCCCCGGCTGGCTGCTGACCGATCCGGTGCGCTTCGACGTGGCCGCCACGGCGCAGACGAAACTGCCCGGCATGGTCGTGGCGCAGGCGGTAACCCCCACCCAGGTCGTGATCGCCAAGGTCGATCCCGACCGTGAAAGCCTGTTCCAGCTTGGCCGCTCGATCGAAACGCTGAAAGCTTCCGGGCGGCGCACCAGCGAGCTTGAGGGCAAGTGGTGGCACAAGCTGTCTGGCCCCCTGTCCGCACTGCTCATGCCGCTGCTGGGCTCGGTCGCGGCCTTCGGCCTCGCCCGCTCGGGCCAGCTGCTGGTCCGCGCGGTGGTGGGCATGGCCCTGGGCTTTGCCTATTTTGTGGTCGATAACGCGGCCCTGGCGATGGGCAATTTCGGCGGCTACCCCCCGCTGATCGCCGCCTGGGCGCCATTCCTGCTGTTCGCCCTGCTGGGGGCGACAGTACTGGTGCGAACGGAGGAGTAGTAGGCGGGGTGCGGTCGCCAATCGCCTCCGCGTTCAGCGCACCCGACAAAAAACTCCCCCTACCGCACCTTCATCGTCGAACGCGCGATCTTGGCCACCAGCATCAGCAGGCCGGGATAGTTCGAGCGTTCATAGGTCGATCCCGCGCCAAGGTGCGCACGCAGGCGGCGGTTGGCTTCGCCCAGCGAGTGGTAGGGCATCGAGGGCAGCAAATGGTGCAGCGCGTGATAGCGCAGGCCGACCGGCGCCCACAGCGGGGCCAGCAGGCCCGGCGGCGGCACGTTGACCGAATCGAGGAACTGCCCGGTAACGGTCATCGGATCGCCGTCATTCTCCCACAGGTGCGCGACCAGGGTACGCAGCTGGTTGAGCACGGCAGCGAGTGACACCACCGCCAGCCCGATCGCCAGCGGGCGCCAGCCCCAGGCAATGGCGCTTGCCACCAGGAACAGCGCCCAGGCGGTGGCGCCCAGTTCCTGCCAGAACACCATCCGCGCAAAGTCTCCCTCGGGCGGGCGGCGGCGGAAATCGGGATTGATCGACAGCGAGGAGACGCGCTCCCACACCAGCTTGCGCAGCGGCGGGATCACCGCGCCCAGCGGCACCAGCAGCGCCGAGCGGATCAGCAGGCCCACCGGCAGCAGCACGGCGATGACGATGAACAGCGGCAGCGACCATGGCTTCATCAGCGCCAGCGGCAGGTATTCGGGATCTTCCGCCGTGCCATAACGGGTGCGGGCGTGGTGCAGCGTGTGCACCCCTTCGTACATGAAGCTGGGGGTCAGCACCGGAATCCCGACCAGCACGTTCCAGGCGAAGCGAAAGCCGGGCAGCGCGGTGCGGTGGATATGGGTCAGTTCGTGGATGAACAGCAGCGCGCGGTACAGCGCCAGCGCGGCGATCACGCCCAGCCCCGCCGCCATCCACGGATTGCCGGCAAGGATCGCCCCGGCCAGCGCGGCATAGCCCAGCGCGGCCGATCCCAGCATATCCGGCCAGTAGATTTCGGGCCGCGCGGCGGAAATGTCGCGGGTCAGCTCCACCGCGGCGCGCAGCATTTCCTTGTCATCCGGCGTGCCGGACAGCTTGATCGCCGCGCCCGGTGCAGCGCTGCGCGTTGCGGCGATGTCGATCGTTTCCTGCACAGTCATGCGATTCCAGTTCCAACCAACGGGGCTTGTCGCCCGCTTCCTGCCCGCAGCATCGCGCCAGCGCCAGACAGCCAATGGCCCGCTTGACAAGTCCGCAGGACCATACGCAGAGCTAACTGGTCCTGAACAAAGGCAAGATCGTGGCGAACCCTGAGATTATTGTAACGCCGGTGTCCGGCAAGGCCGATTTCGATGCCTTTATCGACGTGGCATACCGGATCAACGCGCAGGATCCCGCCTGGGTACCACCGCTGCGCAGCGAGGTTGTGGCCCTGCTGACCCCGGGCAAGAACCCGTTTCACGAACACGCCACGATCCAGCTGTTCCTCGCCCGGCGCGGCGGGCGGGTGACGGGCCGGATTTCCGCTCATATCGACCATCTCGCACTGGCCCAGCCGGCCGAACAGGGCATGGGCCCCGGCACCGGCAACTGGGGCCTGCTCGAAGCCGAGGACGAGGCAACCGCCCGCGCGCTGATCGCCGCCGCCGAACAGTGGCTGCGGGATCAGGGCATGAAGCGCGTGCTCGCCCCGCTCAGCCTCTCGGTCTGGGAAGAACCGGGCTTGCTGACCAAGGGCTTTGAACAGTCCCCAACCGTGATGATGGGCCACAACCTGCCCGCGTACCAGGGGTGGATCGAAGGCGATGGCTATGCCCTTGCCAAGAAGCTGTTCACCTATGAACTCGACATCACGAAAAGCTTCCCGCCGCTGATCCAGCGGATCGTCCAGTCAGGCGAAAAGAACCCCCGGATCACCATCCGCGAGGTCGAGATCAGGCATTTCGACCGGGATTCGCGCATCCTGATCGACATCCTTAACGATGCCTGGTCGGCCAACTGGGGCTTCGTGCCGTTTACCGAATCCGAAATCGTCCACACCGGCAAGAAGATGCGCCCGCTGGTCCGCGAGGACCTGATCATGATCGCCGAATACGACGGCCGCCCGGTGGCCTTCATGATGGTGCTGCCGGACTTCAACGAGCCGGTGAAGGCGATTGGTGGCAAGCTGTTCCCATTCGGCTGGGCGAAGCTGCTGTGGTGGTTGCGCAAGCCGAAGGTGCGGACCATGCGGGTGCCGCTGATGGGCGTGCTGAAGGAATACCAGGCCAGCCGCCTGGCCAGCCAGCTGGCCTTCATGATGATCGAATTCATCCGCCGCAATTCCATCACTCGCTACGGCGCGACCCGCGGCGAGATCGGCTGGATTCTTGATGACAACCAGGGGATGAACTCGATCGCGGAAGCGATCAACAGCCATGTGAACCGCGAATATTCGATCTACGAAAAGGACCTGTAGGGGAGGTTTTCCTGGGTGCACCTTTCGCATCCGCGACAGGCCTGCAACACCAGCCCGCTCCCCCGGCCCAGACGGACAAAGACACCCTACCCCTTCCACTCCCGCCGGTCTTCGGCGGCGCGCAGGACTTCGTAGGCGAGTTGCAGGGCCTGGAAAGCCTTGGCGGCTTCCTCGTCGCCAGGGCGCACGTCGGGGTGGACTTCCTTGGCCCTGGCGCGCCAGGCCTTGCGCACGTCGTCAAACTCCGCGTCCGGCTCAAGCCCCAGCACTTCCAGCGCGCGCAGTTCGTCGCGGCTGCGGGTGCCATCGCCGCTGGCAGCCCAGCCATAGTGGGCGGATTCGTGGAACCCTTCGTGGGTCTGGCGCTCCTCCGCCTCGCGCTGGGCGGCCTCCTCGGCGTCGAGCCCGGCGAAGTAATCCCACCCGGCGTTGTATTCGGCGGCGTGCTTCTGGCAGAACATCCAGCGGTCGGGGCTGTTCGGGCTTTTCGGCGCGGGACAATTGCCCGGTTCGCTGCAGCCGTGCCGGTCGCACAGGCGGATGCGGGCGGCATCGCGCGCGCCTTCATAGCCGCGCCAGCGCGGGAATCCCCAGTCGTTCGTTCGGCGCGCGCGGCTCATGCCGGCACGAATAGGCCGGGCAGGGGTGGTGACGCAAGCTCTGGGCAGGCAGGGACTGGCGATTCCGGCGCGTTTCAGGCCGTGGCGCGGGTCTCCGCCTCCAGCGTCTCGCGTTCGAAGTCGATCGGTTCGCCCCAATCGGCCCCGCAGGCGGCGATCAGCCCGGCCAGGCCCGGCTGGCCGATCCGTTCGGCCAGCCGCCGGGTCATCTCGTTCACCGCCATCTGCGCGTGGCGACGCATCGGTTCGCCCAGTTCGGTCAGGACGGCAATCTTGGTGCGGCGGTCGGTGGGATCGTCCTGCAGGCGCAGGATGCCCACCTGCGCGATCTGCGCCAGCGTGACGTGAACCGCCTGGCGGCTGATGCCAAGGTTGCGGGCGATTTCGACCGGGCGGGTCGCGCCCATCACCACGTTGATCATCACCATCGACTGCGAATGGGTCAGCGTCGGCCAGCCGCGCGCGCGCAGATAGCTTTGCAGGCCCGAATCGAACCAGTAAAAACCCTGGAGCAGTGAAACGATCAGGTGCGGTGGTTGCATCGGCGGTCCCGTGACGATCAGCCGTTCAGATAGACCAAGCTCCGCCGCCTCGCCAGAGCGCGCGGCATGATTATCACCCGCCAGCGCGGCGCGCGGCGCAGCTCAGACCAGCGGATTGGTGAAGGGCAGGCCGAAGTGGTGCCGCCCGGTCTGTTCGGCCGTCACGTCCCAGTCCCAGAAGGCATGGCTGGCCACCGTGTTGAGATCGCGCCAGATCCGCTGGATCGGCTGATCGACGTGATAGCTTGACGCGCCCGAAGCGGCCATCATCGCGTTGACCGTGTCGCGGCACAGCCTGGAGATAAACGCCGCCTGCCCCTTGGCCGCCAGCCGGTCCTCCACGGTGAAGGCCAGCTTGGGCAGTCCTTCCTCGACGCGGCGATAGACGCTGCGGGCCAGTTCGCGGGCCGCGCGGGTGGCGATCTGCATTTCGCCCAGCGTCACGTGGGCCATCTGCTGGTCGCGCACCACCGCGCCGCTGAAATTGCGCACCCGCTTGTCCGCGATCTCCTCAAAGGCGTGCAGCGCGCCCAGCAGCGTGCCGGTCAGCACCGGCAGGATCGTGCAATAGGCGGACAGCAGGAAGGGGATCGAATAGTGCGGGTTGGCATGAATCCGCGAACCTTCGGTCGGCCCGGCATAGAAGTCCGCCGCGGATACCGCGCGGTCGTCCGGCACGAAGACCTTGCGCGCGACATAGTCCGCACTGCCGGTGCCGGCCATGCCGGTGTAGTGCCAGGTGTCGATCACCTCCACATCGGAAACCGGCATCAGGAAGGATCGGTTGCCGTCCCCGGCCTTGCCGCTCATCTGCACCCAGTCAGCGTGCATGATCCCCGATCCCCAGGCGGCGCGCCCGCTGACTTCCCAGCCGCCATCGACCTTGCGCGCTTCCATGTCGGGGGCGCCCGCCGCTGGCAGCAGGACATAGCCCCGGGGGCCGAACAGCAGCTCCTGCGTGGCTTCGGGGAACTTCGCGACATAGGTGTTGTGGGCGATGTAGAAGGCCGCGATCCACCCGGTGGAGGGGCAGGCGGCGGCGATGAGCTCCACCACCTCCATCATCGTCGAAAGGCTGGCTTCCGATCCGCCCCAGCGGCGCGGCACGAACATCTGGATCAGCTCGGCATCGACCATGTCGCGGATCGAATCGTCATGCGGGCGGCGCAGCTCCGCCGTCTGCGCTGCGCGCGCCTTGATGCGCGGGGCGATATCGCGGGCACGCTGGATCAGTTCGGCATCGCTGGCAGGCATCGGCTTCTCCCGGTTTCGCTCTTGCCGCAATCCATGGGAATAAAATATCCGATTGTCTAATAAAATCGCGCGGACTGTGCTAGGGCAGATTCATGACTGCCGCATCCACCCGCCGCCGGGGCCGCCCGGCGCTGGCCGACCAGCCGCCCGCCGCCGACGAGGCGCTGCTTGACCGTGCGCTGGAAGCCTTTGCGATGCGCGGCTTCGAAGGCGCATCCCTGCGCGAAATCGCCCGCGCCGCCGGGGTCAGCCACGGGCTGCTGAACGCCCGGTTCGGATCGAAGCTGGCGCTGTGGACGGCGGCGGTCGACCAGGGGATGGAGCGGCTCCACGCTGCCATGGGCCGTCACCAGTCCGGCCTGCCGGTCGATGCGGGAATCGAGGAGCGGATGCGCGCCGCCTGCATCGATTTCCTCCACACCCTGGCCGATCGGCCCGCCATCGTCCAACTGATGAACGTGGAAGGCGCGCGGCGCAGCGAGCGGCTGGACTATATCGTCGAAACCTTCTTTCGCGGCCGCCACTGGCCCTTCACCCAGCTGCTGGCACAGGGGCAGGCTTCGGGGGTGTTCCGCCCGATGCACGTCAGCGTTCCCTTTACCATGCTGGCCCACGGCGCCGGCGCGCTGGTGGTGCTGCGCCCGCTGGTCGAAGCCGCCGACAAGCGCCTGCGGACCCGGCCCGAGGCCCTGGCGCAGACCATAGCCAGCGCGGCGGACCTGATCGTGCGGGGGCTGAAGGCCTAGGGTCAGGACCTGTCAATCGCCACCATATCGCTTCGCCGCACCGCGCGCCCGGGCTGCCGGAGCAATCGACGGGCTTGCCAGACGCGTTCATCTGCGAGACATCCCGTCACCAGCAGCCGGGGGGCCGGTCGGTGCAGCCGGTAAGGAGGAGCTTAATGCAGATCATTTCCACTGGGGCGGGAGTGCGCCTTGTGCTTGGGGCGCTGGCCATGGCGGCCCCGGCCGGCCTGACCGCGCAGCGGCTGGAACCGGCACCGGGCATCGTCGTGACCGGCGAACCCGTTCCAGAATTTGCCGGATTGCCCGCCGGGCCGGAGATCAAGGGCGTGATCACCGCGCGCAGCGGCAACCGGATCAAGGTTGCCACGCCGGACGGTTCCAGCTCGATCATCACGCTTTCCGAGGCGACCCGGATCAAGGCCAGCGGCGGCGGACTGGGCGGCAAGCGCGCCAAGCCGGACGCGGAATCGCTGCTCAACGGCCTGCCCGTCACCGTGAAGACGCTGCAGTGGAACGGCGGCCTGCTGGCCAGCCAGGTCAGCTTCAAGGGCAACGACCTCAAGATCGCGGCGATGATCCAGAGCGGCACCGCCCAGCGCTTTGAAGAGCAGACCGCGGAGACCGAGGCGCTGCGCGGCCGGATGGGCGACATCGACAAGTACAACCTGAAAAGCACGACCAACGTGTACTTCGATACCGGCAAGGCGATGCTGTCGGCCAAGGCGAAGGAAGACCTATGCGCCGCCGCCGCCGCCGCCGAGGCGGTCGACAATTCGCTGCTGCTGGTGGTCGGCTACACCGATTCGGTCGGCAACGAGGAATACAATCAGAAGCTCAGCGAAAAGCGCGCCAGCAGCGTGATCAACTATCTCCAGCAGGCCTGCCGCTGGAAGCCCTACCGGATGCTGACGCCAACCGGTATGGCCGAATCCGACCCCGCCGGCAGCAACGATACCGAAGAAGGCAAGGCGCTCAACCGCCGCGTCTCGGTGAACGTGCTGGTCAGCAAGGCGCTTGACGGAATGTGATGCGGGCGGGGGGGCGGCCATGCCCCCCGCATCAGACAGGCGGCTTACAGCCCCGCTGCCGCCAGCGCGGCTTCGGCGACCTGCATGTCGTGGGTGTAGTGACCCCCGCTGACCCCGATGCCGCCAACCACCTTGCCATCGACCTTGACCGGATAGCCGCCGCCGAACACCACCAGGCGCGGGGTGTGGACGATGCCGTGGAGCAGCGGCGGGTCGTTCTTGATGAAATCGTGCCATTCATGGCTCGGCATGCCGAACGAGACGGCGGTGAAGGCCTTGTCCTGCGCGATCTGGACCGAGAGCAGCGGCGCGTGATCCATCCGCAGGAACTGCACCAGGGTGCCCGCCGGATCGCAGATCGCGATGCACATGGGCACCTGCATGTCCTGTGCCTTCGCCACCGCGCCGCGCATCAGCGCTTCGGCCAGTTCGTTGGAAATGCTGGGGATACTGAGCGTCTGGGCCATGGCCGGGGTTCCTTCCGGGAAGAGTGATTGCCAGCGCATTTCCGGCGCGGGACCGATCATGTCAACCGCCGCCGCCCGCGCAACCTCGCCTCAGTGCGGGGACTGTGCGAACGGGAGGTTGCCGGTGGCAGTGATTCCCGGCTAGAAATACTTCGAATACTCAGTATCTGCACAAGGCGGCAGAGACAAGGTGGAAGCGGCAGGCATGCAACGAAGGATCGAACTGGTCGAGGTTGGCCCGCGTGACGGGCTCCAGAACGAAGCGAAGCTCGTTTCGACCGAGGACAAGGTGGCGCTGATCCGTCACGCCATCGCGGCAGGCGCGCGGCGGATCGAGGTGGCAAGCTTCGTCAACCCGCGCCGCGTGCCGCAGATGGCCGATGCCGAAGCCGTGGTCGCGGCGCTGGGCGAGACCCAAGGCGTGACCCGGATCGGGCTGGTGCTCAACGAACGCGGGGCGGAGCGGGCGATTGCCTGCGGGCTGGACCAGCTGGGCGCGGTGGCCATCGCCTCCGATCCGTTCGGCATCCGCAACCAGGGCCAGACCAGCGCCGAATCAGTAGAGGTCGCAGGCCGCATCCTGGCCATGGCGCAAGGGGCCGGGCGCAGCGCGCAGGTGACCATCGCGGCCAGTTTCGGCTGCCCGTTCGGCGGCGAGGTGGATCCGGCCCATGTCGTCGCCATGGCCGCGCGGCTGGCCGAACTGGGCCCGTGCGAGATCGCCCTGGCCGACACCATCGGCGTGGGCGTTCCCGCGCAGGTTTCCGCGCTGGTCAGCGCCGTGCGGGCTGCCATCGCCCCGCTGCCGGTGCGGGTCCATTTCCACAACACCCGCAACACCGGCATCGCCAACGTCTGGGCCGCCGTGGAAGCGGGAGCGAGCGTGGTCGACGCCTCGATCGGCGGCCTCGGCGGTTGCCCCTTCGCGCCGGGCGCGGCGGGCAATGTCGCGACCGAGGACGTCGCCTATCTGCTCGCCCGGTCCGGGGTGGAAACCGGGCTGGACCTTGACCGGCTGATCGCGGCCTCGCACTGGCTGGGCGGGGTGATGGACAAGACCATGCCATCGATGCTGGCCAAGGCGGGCGGGTTTCCCAAGGCGGAACAGGAATGATGGAAAGCGAAAACACCGGCGCCCTGGCCGGGATCAAGGTCGTCGAACTGGGTCAGCTGATCGCCGGGCCGTTCTGCGGCCAGCTGCTGGGCGACATGGGCGCCGACGTGATCAAGGTCGAGCCGCCGGGCGCGGGCGATCCGATGCGCCAGTGGGGCAACGGAGACCACAAGGTGTGGTTCGATGTGATCGGCCGCAACAAGCGCTCGGTCACGGCAAACCTGCGCGTCGCCGAAGGGCAGGACCTGGTCCGCCGCCTGCTGGCCGGGGCCGACATCATGATCGAGAACTTCAAGCCCGGCACGGTCGAGAAGTGGGGGCTGGGGCCGGACGCGCTCCACGCCATCAACCCTCGCCTGATCGTGGTCAGGATGTCGGGCTACGGCCAGACCGGCCCCTATTCCAGCCGCGCCGGGTTTGGCGGCATCGGCGAGGCGATGGGCGGCTGGCGCGCGATCGTCGGCGATCCGGACCGTCCGCCCAGCCGCATGGGCGTTTCCATCGGCGATACGCTGTGCGCCACCTATGGCGCGATGGGCGCGCTTGCCGCGCTGCGCGCGCGGGAACTGTCCGGCAAGGGCCAGGTGGTCGATTCGGCGCTGTACGAATCGGTGCTGCAGGTGATGGAAAGCCTGGTGCCGGAATACGACGTGTCCGGCATCGTCCGCCAGCGCTCCGGCTCGATCCTGCCAGGCATCGCGCCGTCCAACGTCTACCGCTGCAGCGACGGCGAATACATGATCGGCGGCAACGGCGACGCGATCTTCGCGCGCCTGGCCGAAGCGATGGGCCAGCCCGAACTGGCCAGCGATCCGCGCTATGCCACCCACAGCGCGCGCGGCACCAACCAGACCGAGCTGGACGCGCTGATCAACCAGTGGACATCCACCCTGACCGTGGACGAACTGGAAGCGCTGATGATCGCGCATTCGGTCCCCGCCGGGCGGATCTACACCGGCAAGGAAATGCTGGCCGACCCGCACTTTGCCGCGCGCGAGGCGATCGTCGCGGTGCCGCACCCGGTCCATGGCCAGGTGCGGATGCAAGCGCCGGTGCCCAAGCTGTCGGCCACGCCCTCCTCCATCCGCCGCCCCGCCCCGCGCTTTCCGGGCGAGCACAACGCCGAGGTCTATGGCGAGCGGCTGGGGCTGGATGCGGCGGCGCTGGCGCGGCTGGCCGAGGCCGGGATCGTCTAGGCGCGGTCCCAGCCCGCGCGGCGCTTCACGCCCCGGTTGACCTCGTCGAGCGCGGCAGGGTCCATTTGCGGGAACATCTTCAGCAGCGCGCGGCTTTGCTTGTGGGGGGCGATCACTTCCTCTCCGGCCAGCACCGCGCGGATCGTTTCGGCGGCAACGGCATCGATAGCGTCCTGACCATTGGCCGCCTGGCTCGCCACGTCCAGCGCATCGGCGAGCCGGGTGTCGAGCGCGGGCGGATAGACCTCGAACACCCGCACGCCCGTCTCCGCCAGATGGCGCCGCAGCGACAGGGTGAACATATGGAACCCCGCCTTGGTCGCGCAGTAGAGCGGGTTGGCGTCGAGCGGGAAGAAGGCGCCCGGCGTGCTGACGTTGAGGATCGCGCCCGGCCCCCTTGCGCGGCCCATCCGGCTTTTCAGAAACAGGCGGCACAGGTCCACCGGGGCGGCAAAATTGATCGCGATCTCGTCCGCCGCGCGGTCCTGCTCAAGCGTGAAGGGGTTGGCATAGTCATGCGCGCGGACAATCGCGGCATTGTTGACCAGCAGATCGAGCGGGTGGCCACCATGCTGCTCCACCTCGGCCATCACCCGGTCACGGTCGGCAGGCAGGGCAACGTCGGCGCGGATGGCGTGGAGCGCGGGCTCCAGCGCCCGCGCCGCATCAAGATCGGCCTGCGTGCGCGCGCAGATCGACACGGCAAAGCCCCGCCGCACCAGTTCGCGCGCCAATGCCAGCCCAAGCCCCACCGATCCGCCGGTGACCAGCGCGGTGGGCTGGTGGTTCAGCCCCTGATTCAGCCAGTCGTCCATCGTTCCTGCTCCCACTTTGTTATATCACCAGGTGATATAGGTAAGGCGGCAAGGGTCAACTGCCCTTGGTCCAGTGCCTTCCTTTACCTTTTGGAAAGATGCGGCGGGCCATTGTCAGCCCATGGCCCGCGCCCTTGCCCTTACCGCCGAAAGCATCCGTCTCCACGCCGGCGAGCGGCAACTGGAACTGCTGCGCCGCGCGGTGGTGCTGACCTGCGCCGCCGCGCTGATCCTGGCGGGCAAGTCACTGCCGTTCTGATCGCTTGGATTTTCCCCACCCGCCGTTCGTGTCGAGTGGTGGAGCATTGTAGCTAGCTCTGCATCAGCCGCCAGACGGCGGCGAGGGCTGAGATGCCCAGCACTCCGCCGGTAAAGGTCCGCCAGGCCGTATCGCTGATCCTCCCGAAGGCCAGATGCCCCAGCCAGTTGCCGAGCAGCACGGCGGGAAACAGCACGCCCGCCAGCATCGGTTCGCGCCAGGTGGCCACATTCAGCAGCAAGGCCGAAGCTACCCCGGCCACCGAAGTGGCCATGAAGATCGTCATCATCGAGGCGCGGGCCAATTGCGGCGGGATCGCGCGGCGCAGGTAATAGGGCACGACCGGCGGCCCCGGCATCCCGGCAAAGCCGGTCAGCACGCCGGAAAGGACGCCGGTAGTGCCGGTTTCCGCCATGCCCGGCGCGTGATGCGCGGGGCGCTTGGGCAGCAGCACCAGCGCGAACGAGCCGAGCGCGATCAGTGCGATCAGCAGCCGCGCCAGCCCCGCGTCGGTGATCGCCAGAAGCCAGACGCCCAGCGGGGTCGCCAGCACCGCCAGCGCGGAGATGTGCAGCGCGCTGCGCTCGCTGGCGCCGATGATTTTCCGGATGCCGACAAGGCCGATCAGCAGCCCCAGCCAGTTCGCCACCACCACCGCCTCGCGCGGGGGGACGGCCAGCCCCAGCACCGGGACCAGCAGGATCGCCATGCCGAACCCGGCAAGGCCGCGCACGAAGGCGGCAGCCAGCGTGGCAAGGATCGCCACCGCCAGCTGCGCTTCAGTCAACCCCAGCATCAGGTTCCTCCCCGGCACGGGGAGGGGGACCGCCGCAGGCGGTGGAGGGGTTTGGCGCCATGGCGCGTCGCAGGCAGGCAGGCCCGGAGCGGCGAGCCCCCTCCATCACCCTGCGGGTGGTCCCCCTCCCCGTGCCGGGCTGCTTTCACCTGAGATCCGGCGGGGTTGCTTCCGCCTTCAGCAGCGCAATCGCCTCGGCCAGCGGCATGACCTTCTGGTGCTCGGCGCCCAGCGTGCGCAGTGCCACGGTGCCTTCCTCGGCCTCGCGCTTGCCGACCACCAGCAGGTGCGGAACCTTCTGGAGCGAATGCTCGCGCACCTTGTAGTTGATCTTCTCGTTGCGCAGATCGGTCTCGACCCGAATGCCCGCCGCCTTGAGCTGTTCGGCAACCTGTTCGGCATAGCCATCGGCGTCCGACACGATGGTCGCCACCACCGCCTGGACCGGGGCAAGCCAGACCGGCAGCCTGCCCGCGAAATGCTCGATCAGGATCCCGATGAAACGCTCGAACGTGCCCAGAATCGCGCGGTGGAGCATGACCGGGCGGTGCTTGCTGCCATCCTCGCCGATGTAGTGCGCATCCAGCCGTTCGGGCAGCACGCGGTCGGACTGGATCGTGCCGACCTGCCAGGTGCGGCCGATCGCGTCGGTCAGGTGGAACTCCAGCTTGGGGGCGTAGAACGCGCCTTCGCCGGGCAGTTCCTCCCAGCCGAATTCCTCGGTGGCGCGGCCCGATGCGGCAACCGCGTCGCGCAGTTCCTGCTCGGCCTTGTCCCACATTGCGTCCGATCCGAACCGCTTTTCGGGGCGCAGCGCCAGCTTGATCGCGTACTTGTCAAAGCCAAGGTGCTGGTAGACGCTGTCGAGCAGGTCGCAGAAATCGCGGACCTCCTCCACCAGTTGGTCCTCGCGCACGAAGATGTGCGCATCGTCCTGGGTGAACTGGCGCACCCGCATGATCCCGTGCAGCGCGCCGTGCGGTTCGTTGCGGTGGCAGCAGCCGAACTCGGCCATGCGCAGCGGCAGGTCGCGGTAGCTGGTGATGCCCTGCTTGAAGATCAGCACGTGGGCGGGGCAGTTCATCGGCTTCAAGGCCATCCAGTCGGCCTCGCCGCTGATCACCGGGCCTTCGTCCTCGGTGTTGGGGACCTCGTCGGGGATGACGAACATGTTCTCGCGGTACTTGCCCCAGTGGCCGGACTGTTCCCACTGGCGCGAATCCATGACCTGCGGGGTCTTGACCTCGACATAGCCGGCCTTGTCCAGGCGGCGGCGCATATAGGATTCCAGCTGGCGCCAGATCAGGTAGCCCTTGGGGTGCCAGAACACGCTGCCGTGGGCTTCGGACTGGAGGTGGAACAGGTCCATTTCCTGCCCGAGCTTGCGGTGGTCGCGCTTGGCGGCCTCTTCCAGCCGGGTGAGGTGCGCGTCGAGCTGCTTCTTGTTCAGCCAGCCGGTGCCGTAGATGCGGGTCAGCTGCGCATTCTTCTGGTCGCCGCGCCAGTAGGCGCCCGAAACGCGGGTCAGCTTGAAGGCTTGCGCGTCGAGCTTGCCGGTGGAGGGCAGGTGCGGCCCCCGGCACATGTCCAGCCAGTCATCGCCCGACCAGTAGACGGTCAGTTCCTCGCCCTCCGGCAGTTCGGCGGCCCATTCGGCCTTGAAGTTTTCGCCTTCCGCGCTCCACTTGTCGATCAGCTGCTGGCGGCTCCAGACCTCGCGGCGCAGCGGCTTGTCGGCGCGGATGATCTCGCGCATCTTGTCCTCGATCGCGGGCAGATCTTCGAGGGAGAACGGCTCGCGGCTCGCGGGCGCCATCACGTCGTAATAGAACCCGTCGTCGGTCGAGGGGCCGAAGGTGATCTGGGTGCCGGGCCACAGCGCCTGGACCGCTTCGGCCAGGACGTGGGCATAGTCATGCCGGGCCAGATCCAGCGCCTCGGCCTCGTCGCGCGCGGTGACGAGGGCGGCGGTGCAATCGCCCGGGAAGGGGCGGGTAAGGTCGACCAGTTCCCCGTCGATCCGCGCGGCAAGCGCCGCCTTGGCCAGGCCCGGCCCGATCGCGGCGGCGAGGTCGGCCGGAGTCGATCCGGCCGCCATCTCGCGAACGGAACCATCGGGCAGCGAAATCTTGAGAAGCTCGGTCATGCAGCGCCCTTAGCGGGCAAAGGTGCGCGCCTCAACCGCCTGCGAACTTTCGCTGCCCGGCAAGCACGGTCATCCGCTTGGCTCCGGCCAGCGCCGTGCCTTTTTCCCGCACCGTGGCGAGGAAGCGCCACTCGCCGGTCGCGGCCTGCGGGGTCAGTTCCACCGCCAGATAGCCGCGCTGCGCGGTGTCGCACCATTTGAGCTGCGGGTTGCGCGCGACCACCTCTGCCGCCAGGGTATCCGGACGCTGCCAGCGGATCGTGTCTTCCGCCCCGGGCGAGGTCACCGAATGGCCGGCCATTTCCACCCCCACCCGCCTGCCCTTGCGCTCAAGATCGGATGCCCAGGCGTTGTGGCTGTCTCCGGCCAGGACCAGCAGGTTGGCCCGGGCCTCCAGCGCCGCCTTGTAAAGCCGGTCGCGCGCCGCCGGATAACCATCCCACGCATCCATGTTCCATGGCAGCCCGACCCTCGACGCGGTGACCGCATCCCGGATCCGCTGCTTCAGCCAGTCAGGCGAAGTGGCCGCCATGCCTTCGGCCAGGCTCTGCGGCATGGCGATCGAGCCCATCACGATCTGCTGGACCAGCACCTGCCACGGCTTGTTCGATCTGGCTGAGGCCCTGAGCCCGCCGGCCAGCCAGGCCTCCTGCTCCGCGCCCAACAGCCCGCGCGACGGATCGCGCCACTTGCCGTCCCGAAACGCCTTCAGCGCGGCTTCGGCCTCGTCCGGAGTCTTGCTCTTG
Organism: Novosphingobium sp.; assembly: GCA_016719755.1. Classification (GTDB taxonomy): domain Bacteria; phylum Pseudomonadota; class Alphaproteobacteria; order Sphingomonadales; family Sphingomonadaceae; genus Novosphingobium. Next base: position 88,098 of record JADJYM010000016.1, read on the forward strand.
ACTACATCGACCAGTTCGAAGGGTTCGCTGCGGGCGACGTGCCGGGTCTCCAGCCGGAACAGGGTGGCAAGCTCTCCGACCTCGTACTTCGCCCAGTAATCGTCCGACACCGGGAGCCATGCGCGGTAGGCCTTTTCCGACGCGGCCTTGCGCACCGCCCAATCGCCCTCGGTGCCGTTCTGGTGGTTCTCGGCGCCGTTCTGCCACGTGTCGTTGGCGGTCTCGTGATCGTCCCAGACGGAGATCATCGGGTAGAGCTGGTGGAGCCGCTGAAGGTCCGGATCGGCGCGGTAGGTGGCAAGGCGTTCGCGGTATCCGGCCAGGGTCACCGCCTCGTCCAGCGGCCCTGATCGTCCGCCAACCGTCTGTTTTACGGATGGATATTCGCCGCGCTTGTACTCGTAGAAGTAGTCGCCAAGGTGCAGCGCAAGGTCGAAATCGCCCGCCTCGGCGGCATGGGCATAGGCGTTGAACCAGCCGAAGCCATAGTTGGAGCAGGAAAACACCGCGATCCGGAAGTGCGGCACCTTGCCCACCGGCAGGGTCCGCGTCCGCCCGGTCACCGACCGCTCCCCCGATGGCGCGATGAAGCGGTAATAGTACCAGCGCCCCGGCGCGAGGCCCCGCGCCCAGGCCTTGGCGCAGCAGTCGCTGGCGGGGGAGGCAAGCGCATCGCCCTCCGTCATGATGCGGGAAAAGGCTTCATCCTCAGCCACTTCCCACTTGAGCACAACCTCCTGCGCGGCAGCAAAGCGGGTCCACAGCAGGACCTGCTCCGCCCCCGGCTCTCCGCTCGCCACGCCGTGGGTGAAGCCTCCACCGGTCCCGGCCTTGCCCGGCGCGGACAGCCCGGCCAGCCCGAGCAGGCCCAGCTTCAGCGCGCTCCTCCGGTCGGCATGAGCAATCGGTGCGGGCGCGGGCGGCGGCAGGTGCATGGTCTCTCTCCCTGTTTTGCGGCTGAGATTAGTGCGGTTTGATAACAGCACAATGGCCGCTTGCCGCCCCGCCCCGCCTGACGCAGATAGCCCGCATGACCGAGACCCGCTTTCACGACCTGTCCGATGGCCGCCGCATTGCCTTCCGCCTGCTGCCCGGCAGCGGCCCCGCGCTGGTGTTCCTGCCCGGCTATATGTCCGACATGGCGGGCAGCAAGGCGAGCGCCGTGATCGACTGGGCACGAAGCGAGGGCCGCGCCTGCCTGCTGCTCGATTACTCGGGCTGCGGAGCGAGTGCAGGCGATTTCGCGGATGGCACCCTGTCACGCTGGCGCGAGGAAGTGCTGGCGCTGATCGAGGCGCATTGCGCGGGGCCGGTGGTGCTGATCGGATCTTCGATGGGCGGCTGGCTGATGCTGCTCACCGCCTTGGCCGCACCGCAGCGGGTCCATGCCCTGGTCGGGATCGCCGCCGCGCCGGACTTCACCGAGTGGGGAACGACCACGGATCAGAAGGCCAAGCTTGCCGCAGGGCGCGCCGTCTACGAAGACAACCCCTATGGCCCCGAGCCAACCCCGACCCATCCCGGCTTCTGGGCAGACGGGCAGGCGCAGCGGCTGCTTGAGGGCGATATCGCGCTCGACTGCCCGGTTCGCCTGCTTCACGGCCAGCGCGATGCCGACGTGCCATGGGACATTGCCCTGCGCCTGTCCGTCGCGCTGCGTTCAGCCGATGTGCAGGTGACGCTGGTCAAGGACGGGGACCACCGCCTGTCCCGCGACGAGGATATCGCGCTCCTGCTGCGCACTCTCGCCGCCCTGCCCGAAGGCTAAGTCATGTCCGCCCCGTTCCTGCTGCTTGTTCCGCTCCTCGCCCAGCTCGGCCCCCCGCTGCCGCGCACCTCCATGCCCGAGGTCGATTCCCCGCCCCGGCGCGAACAGGCGGCGCCCGTCCCGGCGCCCGCCACCACGCGCGAAACCGATTGCCAGGTGCTGGTCCGCAGCGATCCTCCGGCCGCGCTCGATTTTGCCGAGACCTGGCGCGAGGGGAGCGCCTCGATGAGCGAGCGCGCCGCCGCCGAACACTGCCGGGGCATGGCCGCCGCCGCGCTCGAGCGCTGGGACGATGCCGAGGAAGCCTTCCGCGCGGCGCGGGATTCGACCCCCGCCAACGAGCGCGCGGCCCGCTCGCGGTTGGGCCTGCTGACCGGCAATGCGGCGCTCGCCCGCAATGAGGCCGGCCGCGCGATCGAGGCGCTTGACGAAGCGCAAAGCGAGGCAATCGGCGCGGGCGACACGAAGCTGGCCGGGGAAATCGCGATCGACCGCGCCCGCGCGCTGGTCATCCTCGGGCGCGAGGCCGATGCGGCGGGCGCGCTTGCCCAGGCCCGCAACCAGGTGCCGGACAATCCGCAGGGCTGGCTGCTGTCGGCCACGCTCTCGCGCCGCCAGGGCAGGCTGGTGGACGCACAGACACAGATCCAGCGCGCCGCCGAACTGCTGCCGGTCGATCCGGAAATCGGACTGGAGGCGGGCGTCATCGCCGCGCTTTCGGGCCGCGACGAGGCCGCGCGCAAGAGCTTCCGATCGGTGATCGCCGCCGCGCCAGGCAGCCTGCCTGCGAAGACCGCGCAATCCTACCTTGACCAGCTGGGGCCGGAGGCGCCATCACCCGCCCGGTGACCAATCTTTCCGTCCTCGATCTGGTGCCCGTGCGCGAAGGCGGCAGCATTGCCGCCGCGCTTCATGACAGCGCGCAGCTGGCGCAGACCGCCGAAGCGGCGGGCTACAAGCGGTTCTGGGTGGCGGAGCACCATGCGATGGATGGCGTCGCGGGCGGCGCGACATCGGTCGTCCTGGCCCATGTCGGCGCGGCAACCTCGACCATCCGGATCGGTGCGGGCGGGATCATGCTGCCCAACCACAATCCCTTCGTGATCGCCGAACAGTTCGGCACGCTCGACGCGCTCTATCCCGGGCGAATCGACCTTGGCCTTGGCCGTGCGCCCGGCGCGGACCCGCGGATCGGTCAGGCGCTACGCCGCGATCTGGCACGGGCTTCCGAATACTTCCCGCAAGACGTGGTCGAACTGCGCGCGCTGCTGACCGGCGAGCCGGCGCTGGCCATCCGCGCCACCCCGGGATACGGCGCGCAGGTGCAACTGTGGATGCTCGGCTCCAGCACCTTCGGCGCGCAGCTCGCCGCCGCGCTGGGCCTGCCCTATGCCTTCGCCTCGCATTTCGCGCCCGACCAGCTCGATCAGGCGCTTGAGCTTTACCGCCGCCAGTTCCGCCCCTCGCCCGCGCTGGAACGCCCGCACGTGATGGCGGCGATGAACGTGGTCTGCGCCGATAGCGACGAGGAGGCCGTGCTGCTGGGCTCGTCGATGGACCAGAGCTTCGTGGCGCTGCGCACCGGCACTCCGGGCCGACTGAAGCCGCCGGTGCCTGGCTACCGCCAGACCCTGTCGCCTTCGCTGCTCGCCACGCTGGAACACATGCGCCAGGCGAGCGCGGTCGGATCGCCCGCAACCGTCGCGCGTGAAATCGGCAAATTTGTCGAGCGCACCCGCGCTGACGAGATCATAGTTTCGGGCGCGACCTTCGATCCCGCCGCACGCCGCCGTTCGCTGGAGCTGACCGCGCAAGCGCTCGCCTAAGTCGCTTTACGTAGCGGCAAACTGGTTGCGATGGAGACCAGTTGCCTCTAGACTGCGCAAATATGCTACCAAAGATAGCAATAATATTTCCGCAGGAGAGGGCGGTCCGGCCGCCCGAGGAGCGCATGGGATGAGTTCGAAATCCGCCCCGGCCGACGATCGCGCCGCTATCGCATCGGCCCTTGCCGTCCGGCTCGCGGCCTCGGTTCTCCCCGGGGATCCGCCACTGGCGGGCGAGGCGCTGGAGCGTGCGACGCAGTTCCTCCAAGGGGTGGCCGGGCAGCGCACCGGCAGCGAGCCTGCCATCGCCATCGAATCCATTGCCGGTGCTGCCAGCGAGCGCTTCATGCGCATGGCGATCATCAACGACGATATGCCGTTCCTGGTCGATTCGATTGCTTCGACCATCGCCGCGCACGGTCTTGCGATCGACCGCCTGCTGCACCCCGTGGTGCCGGTGCGCCGCGACGGCGAAGGGCGGTTGACCGCGATTCCCGCTGGCGATGCGGCGGGCGAGAAGCGCGAATCGATGGTCTATCTGGAAACCCAGCGCGGCGATGCGCGCCTGCGCCGGCAGCTGGTTCAGGCCATGGCCGAGACGCTGGCCGATGTCCGCGCCGCCGTGGCCGACTGGCCGGCGATGCAGGCCGCGATGGCCGCCGATGCCGATGCCTGCGCCGATGGCGAAGGCGCGGCGCTGCTGCGCTGGTTCAAGGACGGGATGCTGACCCAGCTTGGCCATGTCGTGCGCCGCCGCGATGGCAGCCAGGACGGCGCCCTGGGGATCTGCCGCACCAGCGGCAGGACCCTGCTCGGCCCGGTCTCCTACCAGCGCGCCTTTGCCTGGTTCGAAGGGCAGGCGAAGGGGGTGCGGATTCCGCTGGTCGTCAAGTCCAACCGGATCAGCAACGTCCACCGCCGCGTCCCGCTCGACCTGTTCATCCTGCCGCAAATCGAGGACGGACGGATCGCCGCCTTGTCGGTCCATGCCGGAATCTGGACCAGCGCCGCACTGGCTGCCGCGCCGACCCAGGTGCCCCGGATGCGCTCGCAGCTGGCCGATCTCAACGCGCGCTTCGGATTTTCCGCCCAGGGCCACGCCGGCAAGGCGCTGGTCCACGCGCTGACCCAGCTGCCCCATGACGTGCTGCTGAGCTTTGCCGACGCCGACATCGAACGCATCGCCACAACCGCGATGAGCCTGACCGACCGGCCACGCGCGCGCCTGGCGCTGGTCGCCGCGCCGCTGATGCGCCACCTTTTCGCCTTCGTCTGGCTGCCACGCGATGCCATGTCGACCGGAACCCGGCTACAGGTCCAGGCCATGCTGGCTGAAACCTGCGGCGCCCCTCTGCTTGACTGGAGCGTGGAGATCGAGGGCGGCCTGGCGCTGATGCGCTTTGTCATTGATCTGCCCGAGGTCGCCACCATTCCCGACGAGGCGCAGCTCGACGCGCGGCTGCAGGCGATGCTGCGCGGCTGGAGCGAAGCGGTGGAAAGCGAGATTGCCGCGAGCGGGGAGCCGTCGCGCGCCGCCGCCATGGCGCTGCGCTTTGCCGAGGCATTCCCTTTGGCCTATCGCAGCGAATACGGCCCTGGCGAGGCCGCGCGCGACATTGGCCGGCTGCGCCGCCTCGCCGGGAAGGGCGAGGCCGGCGCGCGCCGCGGGGTGCGGTTCCATGCCATGCCGGGCGACGAACCCGGCGTGCTGCGGCTCAAGCTGTACCAGCGCGGCGGCAGTTTCTGCCTGTCGGACGCGGTCCCCGCGCTGGAGAACTTCGGCTTCCGGGTCATCGAGGACGTGCCCACTGATCTCGACGACGGGCGAATGGGCACGATCCACGATTTCGTGCTTTCCCTGCCCGCCGAAATGACGCCGGACCGGCTGCTCGCCCGCGCCGAAAGCATCGAAGCCGCGATCTCCGACGTGCTCAACGGCGCAGCGGAGGATGATCCCTTCAACCGCCTGATCACGGCGGTGGAACTGGCCGCGGGCGAGGCAAACTGGCTGCGCGCCTGGTATCGCTATCTGCGCCAGGCCGGGCTCAACTTCTCCGTCCCGACGGTGGTCGATGCGCTGCAGAATGCGCCGACAGTGGTGCGCGGCCTGATCGCGCTGTTCCTGTGCCGCCACGATCCGGCCTTCGCCGGGGACCGCGCCGCTGCGGAAGAAGCCGCGCAGGGAGCGATCCGCGACGGCCTTGCGCAAGTGGCGGCAATCAACGACGATCGCCTGCTGCGCCAGTACCGCGCCGTGGTGGAAGCCATGCTGCGGACCAACGCCTTTGCGCCCGCCGGGGCGGATGCGCTGGCCTTCAAGCTTGATTCCGCCCTGATCCCGGGCCTGCCCAAGCCGCTGCCTTGGCGCGAGATCTTCGTCTATTCGCGGCGGGTGGAAGGCATCCATCTGCGCGCCGGGCCAGTCGCGCGCGGCGGGTTGCGCTGGTCCGACCGGCGCGACGACTTCCGCACCGAAATCCTCGGGCTGATGAAGGCCCAGCGGGTCAAGAACGCGGTGATCGTGCCGACCGGGGCCAAGGGCGGCTTCTATCCCAAGCAGTTGCCCAACCCCGCTAACGACCGCGATGGCTGGCTGACCGAGGGCAAGGAAAGCTACAAGCTGTTCATCCGCACCCTGCTGTCGATCACCGACAACATTGTGGACAGCACGGTCGTTCACCCGGCAGGCGTGGTGGTCCGCGACGGCGAGGACCCCTATTTCGTGGTCGCCGCTGACAAGGGCACCGCGACCTTCTCGGACACCGCCAACGCGTTGGCCGGTGAGCGCGATTTCTGGCTGGATGACGCTTTCGCGAGCGGCGGATCCAAGGGCTATGACCACAAGGCGATGGGCATCACCGCGCGGGGTGCGTGGTTATCCGTCCAGCGCCATTTCCTGGAACTGGGGATCGACGTCCAGACCCAGCCGGTGCGCGTCGCGGGCTGCGGCGACATGTCCGGGGACGTGTTCGGCAACGGAATGCTGCTGTCCCGGGCGCTCAAAGTGGTGGCCGCCTTCGATCACCGCCACATCTTCCTAGATCCCGATCCCGACCCGGCGAAAAGCTGGGCGGAACGGGCGCGGATGTTCGCCCTGCCGCGCTCCAGCTGGGACGATTACGACAAGGCGCTGATCTCGAAGGGAGGCGGGGTCTTTGCCCGCAGCCTCAAGGAAATCACGCTTTCGGCAGAGGTCCAGGCCATGCTGGGGCTGGAGCAGGCGAACATCGATCCCGACAGCCTGATCACCGCAATCCTCAAGGCCGAGCTCGACCTGCTCTGGTTCGGAGGGATCGGCACCTATGTAAAGGCCAGCAGCGAAAACAACGTGGCGGTCGGCGATCCGGCCAACGACGCCCTGCGGATCGACGGGGCCGAGGTCCGCGCGCGGGTGATCGGCGAGGGTGCGAACCTTGGCTGCACCCAGGCGGGCCGGATCGAGTTCGCGCTGAAGGGCGCGGGCGGCACCGGCGGGCGGGGCAACACCGATTTCATCGACAACAGCGCGGGCGTCGACTGTTCGGACAACGAGGTCAACATCAAGATCGCCCTTGCCGCCGCCAAGCGCGCCGGGCGGCTGACCGAGGACGAACGGGTCGCTCTGCTCGCCGCGATGACGGATGAGGTTGCCGCGCTGGTGCTGGAAGACAACCGGCTTCAGGCGCTGGCCCTGTCGATTGCCGAAGCTGGCGGAGCGGCCGCCACGGCAGCGCACCTGCGGCTGGCCGAGGCGCTGGAAGCCAGCGGTCAGCTTGACCGCCGCACCGAGGGTCTGGCCGAGAACGAGGCCCTGCTGCGCCGCGCGAGCGACGGGCGCGGGCTGACCCGGCCGGAACTCGCGGTGCTGCTGTCCAGCGCGAAGCTGGCGCTGCAGGATGCCCTGGAGCAATCCGGCGTGGTTGACGATCCGGGCCTTGCCACGGACCTGCTGGCAGCCTTCCCCGCTCCGATGCGCGAGCGGTTCGAGCCGGAAATCCTGGACCACCGGCTGCGGCGCGAAATCGTGGCGACCAAGCTGGCCAACCGGATGGTCAACCGGCTGGGCCTGATCCATCCCTTCGAACTGGCGGAAGAGGAAGGCGCGACGCTTGCCCAGGTCGCCGCCGCATTCGTGGCCGTGGAGCGATTGTTCGGGATGCCCGCGGTGTGGCAGGCGCTGGAAACCACCGCCATGCCGGAAAGCGCCCGCCTGCTGCTGTTCGAACGCGCGGCAGCGGCGATGACTGACCACATGGCCGACATGCTGCGTGCCGGGGCCGGAACGGTCGCGGCCTCGAAGCTGGTGGCGGACCTCGGCCCCGGAGTGGCCGCGCTGGCCGATGGCAGCTCCGGCCTGCTGGCGGCTGAGGCCAGGGCCCAGTCGGCGCGGATGCTGGCCCGGTTTGCCGGGGCAGGTGTGCCGCAAGCCGAAGCGGCCATGGTCACCCGTCTGTTCGATCTTGACGGTTCGGTCGGACTGGCGCGGCTGGCGGGCGAGACCGGCGTCAATCCGCAGGCATTGACGCACGGCTTCACCGATCTGGGCGCGCGGCTGGGACTGGACTGGGCGCAGATGACCGCCGCGCGGATGAGCCCGTCGGACCCGTGGGAACGACTGCTGATCAATGGCCTTGCCCGCGATTTCCAGCAGATGCGGCTCGATTTCCTGCGCCGCGCGATGAGCGCGGGCGAAAGTCCCGCCACCGCTGTCGCCCGCTGGGCGGATGAGCACGCGCTGGCCGTCGCCCAGTTCCGCAAGGTCGTGGCGCGCGCCCAGGCCGCAGCCCCGGTCGCCCCGGCGATGCTGGCCCAGATCGCCAGCCAGGCCCGCAATCTGCTGGGGCGCTAGGACAAGCGCTCCAGCGCCCAGCGGGCGGCATCGGCGACCGCTTCGTCAGGGTCGCCGAGCAGCGCGCGTACCTGCGACGCCAGCGCGGGTTCACCGTTGTTGCCTGCGGCGTAGAGGCAATTGCGCACGAACCGGTCGCGCCCGATCCGCTTGATCGGCGAGCCGGAGAACAGCGTCCGAAAGCCCGCATCATCCAGCGCCAGCAGTTCGGCCAGACGCGGTGCGGCAAGTTCCGCGCGTGGCAGAAAGGCGCGGTTCGCCGCCGCCGCTGAAGCGAACTTGTTCCACGGGCAGACCGCCAGGCAATCGTCGCAGCCATAGATCCGGTTGCCCAGCGCGGCACGGAATTCCTCTGCCACCGGCCCCTTGTGTTCGATGGTGAGGTAGGAAATGCAGCGCCGCGCATCGAGCCGATAGGGCGCCGGGAAAGCCTCGGTCGGGCAGGCCCGCTGGCAGGCATCGCACGAACCGCAGCGGTCGCGCGCCGGTTCGTCGGGCGCGAAGTCCAGCGTGGTGTAGATCGCGCCGAGGAACAGCCACGAACCGTGATCCCGGCTGACCAGGTTGGTGTGCTTGCCCTGCCAGCCCAGCCCCGCCGCCGCGCCCAGCGGCTTTTCCATTACCGGCGCGGTATCGACGAACACCTTGACCCCCGCTTCGCCCACGGCGCGCCTTGCGGCTTCGGCCACCAGCCAGCGGGCCAGCGCCTTGAGCGCCTTCTTCACCGTATCGTGATAATCCCGGCCCTGGGCATAGACCGAGATGCGCGCCCGGTCGGCGCTGCCCGCCAGGGCCAGCGGATCGGCGGCGGGGGCATAGCTCATCCCCAGCGCGATCACGCTGCGCGCCTCGCCCCATAGTCCTTCAGGGCTGCGGCGATGGTGCAGGCGGTCCGCCATCCACGCCATCTGCCCGTGCATCCCTTCTTCCAGCCAGGTTTCCAGCCGCGCGGCGCGCACCGGGTCTTCCGCCGCCGGAGCAATGCCAAAGGCGGCAAAGCCCAGCCGCCGCGCCTCGACCTCCAGATCGTGCCTAAGGGCTTGAATGGAGGCCGCGTTAACCAAGTTCCTGTTGCTCCTGTTCACGAGGGCGGCGATAGGTGCCCGCTGCATGAAACTAGGGGAAGGACCGATGGCGGGCAACGCGGGCGATGCACAGGCACGGCCGCTGGCCATCGAAGCGCGCGGGCTGGTCAAGCGGTTCGACGGATTCACGGCGGTTGACGGGGTTGACCTCTCCGTGCCTGAAGGCGCGATCTACGGCATCCTTGGCCCCAATGGCGCGGGCAAGACGACAACCCTCAGGATGCTGCTGGGGATCATCGATCCCGATGAAGGGGTGCGCCGCGTGCTGGGCCACGACCGCCCGCACGAAGTGGCTCACACCATCGGCTATCTTCCGGAAGAGCGCGGGCTCTACCCGGCGATGAAGGCCTATGAGGCGATCGCCTTCCTTGGCGCGCTGCGCGGCTTGCCGCTGGCCGAGGGACGGCGGCGGGGGCGTGAACTGCTGGAAGAACACGGGCTGGGCTATGCCGCCGACCGCCAGATCCGGCAGCTGTCCAAGGGCATGGCCCAGCAGGTCCAGTTGCTCGGTACGCTGGTCCACGAACCCCGGCTGGTGGTGTTCGACGAACCGTTTTCGGGTCTCGACGCGCTCAACCAGGGCAAGCTGGAGCGGATGATCCGCGCGCTGGCCGCCAAAGGCACCACCGTGATCTTCTCCACTCACGTCATCGCCCATGCCGAACGGCTGTGCGATGCGGTGGCGATCATCGCCGGGGGCAAGGTTCCCTTCGCCGGGCCGGTCGACGTGGCGCGCGACCGGATCCGCCCGCAGGTGCGGCTGGAAACCCGCGCGAGCGACGGGCCATGGCGCGCCGCGCTGCCCGCCGACGCCCGGCACGAAGGCAGCTTCTGGTACTTCTCGCTGCCCGAAAGCGGGATCGAACCCTTGCTGCGGGCGCTGATCGAGGGCGAGGCTGGCATTCTTTCGCTGTCAATCGAGCGCGCCGGGCTGCACGACGCGTTTGTCGCCATTGCTGGCGAGGCCGCTGCACGGGCGCTTGAGGAAGAAAAAGAGGAGGCCCGTCGATGAGCGAGCAGCGCCGCACCGGACGGCTTTCCACCCTCGCCGCCGCTTATGTCGTGGCGCGCCGCGATTTCGTGGCGATCCTGTTTTCGCGCAGCTTCATCTTCTTTCTGCTGGGGCCGCTGTTCCCGATCCTGGTCGGCGGACTGGCCGGGGGCATCGGCCAGCGCGTGCAGCAAACCGCCGATCGCCCGGAACTGGGCGTGGCGATGCAGGCTGGCGACGTCAAGGCGATGGTCCAGGCGCACCAGCGGATTGCCTCGCAGCTTGGCCAATCGATGCCGGTGCTGGTGGTGGTCAGGGAATTGGCCCCGGGCGAGGCCTTCGATCCCGCCGCCGCGATGCGCGGCGACCGCGCCAATCTTGCGGCCATCGTCTCGGGCACGCCCGAGGCCCCGGTGCTGACCGGCCCGGCCGAGCGGATCGAGCAGTGGCGCGGCCGGGTGGCGATGGTTGCCGCCGAAGCCCGCGCCTCGTCCTCCGCCGTCTATCCCGAGGTCACTCTGGCAGGCATCGCCACCAGCAAAGCCGATCAGAAGCATAGCCGGCTGGTAACGGCGCAGCTTGGCCAGACAGTGCTGTTCCTGCTGACCATGCTGCTGGCGGGCATGGTGCTGTCCAACCTGGTCGAGGAAAAGGGCAACAAGATCATCGAGGTGCTGGCCGCCGCGATCCCGATGGATGCGGTGTTCCTGGGCAAGCTGTTCGCCATGCTGGCGGTATCGTGGGTCGGCATCTCGGTCTGGGGCCTGGCAGGCGGCGGAGTCTGGCTTGCGGCCGGAAACAGCCTGCAGGACTACCCCGCGCCCGCGCTCGGCTGGCCGATGTTCTTTGCGCTGGGTGTCGCCTACTTCTCGCTTGGCTACCTGCTGCTCGGCTCGATCTTCCTCGCGATCGGTTCGATGGCGACCACCGTGCGCGAAGTGCAGACCCTGTCGATGCCGGTCACCATGCTCCAGCTGCTCAACTTCTTCTTCGCCAGCTATGCCATTGCGCGCAGCGGGACGATGGTTGAGCTGGCCGCGATCGCGGTGCCGTTCAGCTCGCCTTTCGCGATGCTGGCGCGCGCGGCGCAGGACGGGGCGCTGTGGCCGCATCTTGCGGCGATCGGCTGGCAACTGCTGTGGGTGGCCGTGCTGGTGCGCGGCGGGGCGGCGCTGTTCCGCAAGCGGGTGATGAAGAGCGGCCCGGCGGGCGGGGGGAGGCGTCCATTCTGGCGGCGCGCCCGCGCAGCCTGAGCGGCGCGCAAGGCACTTCACCGAGGCGCTATTGACTCTCTGGTAAGTTCGGCGGGATAAGTCTCTCCAGACAACCTAAATGCGCGGATCAACGCGCCGGAGAGAACTGGATGGCCACCCAGCCGATTACCGCCAATCAGGCGTTCACCTATCGCCGCTCGCCGAGCGCGACCGAAGCGTTCGAGGCCTGGCTCAAGGAGCATGGGCAGGAACTGCCCAAACACACCCACCCGTGGGACGTCTCGCGCTCGGACATCTATGTCGAGGACCGCTGGCAGCCGATTTTCGCGGAAATGCGCGCCAAGGCCCCGGTCAACAAGGTGACCGGCACCCCCTATGGCGATTACTGGAACGTCACGACCGTCCAGGCCATCCAGCACGTCGAGGCGCTGCCCGACCTCTATTCCTCCTCCTGGGAGCACGGCGGGATCACTATCGGCGATCCTCCCGAGGACATCGATCCGGCCAAGCTGGAGGAACGCCGCCTGCCGATGTTCATCGCCATGGACCGGCCCCACCACACCGGCCAGCGCCGCACCGTGGCCCCCGCCTTTACCCCCGGCGAGATCGAGAAGATGGCTGCCGAGGTGCGGATGCGCACCCAGGCCGTGCTCGACAGCCTGCCGTGGGGCGAACAGTTCGACTGGGTAGACAAGGTCTCGATCGAACTGACCACGGGCATGCTGGCGATCCTGTTCGGCTTCCCGTGGGAAGACCGCCGCCTGCTGACCTTCTGGTCCGACTGGGCAGGGGACGTCGAACTTGGCCTGGCACGTGGCCTTGAGGATACGCGCTTCGAGATCCTGAGCGAAATGGCGCATTACTTCCAGCGCCTGTGGATGGAGCGGGTTGGCGCCCCGCCCAGCCGCGACCTCATCTCGATGATGATCCATTCCGAAGCGATGCAGCACATGAGCCCGCAGGAATTCATGGGCAATCTGGTGCTGCTGATCGTCGGCGGCAACGATACCACCCGCAACACCATGTCGGGCATCGTCCACGCGCTCGACACGTTCCCCGACCAGCGCGAGATCTTCGAAAACGACACATCGGTGATCCCCAATGCGGTGCAGGAATGCATCCGCTATGTCACCCCGCTCGCCCATATGCGCCGCACCGCGTTGCACGATGCAGAACTGTTCGGGCAGGAGATCAAGGCCGGCGACAAGCTGGTTCTGTGGTACATTTCCGCCAACCGCGACGAGGCCGTGTTCAAGGATGCGGACAAGCTGATCGTCACGCGCGAGAATGCCCGCCGCCACCTCTCGTTCGGTTATGGCATCCACCGCTGCGTTGGCGCGCGGCTGGCCGAACTGCAGCTCAAGATCCTGCTCGAGGAAATGCACGAGCGGCGCATGCGCGTGCGCGTCACCGGCAAGGCCGAGCGCGTTCGGGCGAACTTCGTGCACGGCTTCCGCAAGCTGGAAACCACGCTGGAGAAGTTCTGAAGCCGCGCGCGGCCGTCCGGACAGGTTGACTCAAGCCCGATCCTGCCCACCTTGCGCTAGCTGGGGGGCAGGAAAGGATCGCGCATGATCGATAGACGCCGGATGCTGGGCTGGCTGGGTGTTGGCGCCGCGCTCCCCGTGCTCGCGGCCTGCGGCGGGCAGGCGCAGGCGCGCGGATTTGCCATCAGCTACAGCGATGCCGAATGGCGCCGCCGCCTGACCAGGGAGCAGTATTACATCCTGCGCGGCAAGGGCACCGAGGCGCCGTTCACTTCGCCCCTGCTCAAGGAACGCCGCAAGGGGGTTTTCGTCTGCGCGGCGGACGGCAACCGGCAGTTCTCCTCGGACACCAAGTACGACAGCAAGACCGGCTGGCCCAGCTTCTGGAGGCCGTTGCCCGGGGCGATCGCCACCGGCACCGATTGGGATGCGGGCTACCCGCGCACCGAAGTGCACTGCGCGCGGTGCGGCGGACACCTTGGCCACGTTTTCGACGATGGGCCCAGGCCGACCGGCCTGCGCTATTGCATGAACGGAGATGCCATGGCCTTCGTGCCCGCCTGAACGCGAACGAATCGGCCTAGCCGAGGGCCAGCGCCGCAGGGATCGCCGGAAACATCGCCAGTCCTTCCGAATGCAGGCGAGCCGCGAGCGTCGCCAGTTCGTCGAGCCGGAAGCCGGTGTGGAACACCACGCCATGCGCTGTTCCCCGCCGCCAGCGCACCCGTCCGGCCAGGGGCGGCAAGCCGTGCGCCTCGATCAGCAATGGCTGGCGCAGGGCCAGCACGAAGTCGGATTCGATCAGCGCGCCCTGCTGCGAAAGATCGCGCAGCACTGCCGCCCGCGCGATGCCATGGGCCTCTACCATGACAGGGAGTTCAAGCTTCAGCCGGATCTGGCGACGCGGGTACTGGCTGGTTTCTTCCAGCAGGCCATGAACATCGACCTTGCCGCCGCAAAACCGGAAACCCGCGTGGCCATCGCGGGCCCATACCGGTTCCACCGCATATCGGGTGCCGTTGCCCAGTTCGAGTTCATAGTGCCCACCCTGCGGCAAGAGATGAAACAACCGCGCCTTGAACCCGGTTGCCGACGCATCGCGCAGGATGCACAGGAATTCCTGCCCGTCGCAGATCAGCTTTCCCGCGCGCAGCAGCAAGGCATAGCGCCGCGCCGCGCGCTGTTCGGCGCCGTCCACCGGCGGATCGTTGTGCGGCTCGCTCGCCTGCCCCATGGTTCTGCTCCGCATCCCGGAGCCTCTCCTCCGGACAGACGGAAAACTAGAAGGACAGCGCTAAGGAAATCATAGCGCCAGACCTAGGGACTTCACTGCCCCGGATGGCCGCTCCGCTGCCTGAGCAGCGATCAAAGGCAAACGCCTAGGATTTGGAAAATGGAGCGGTGAAGGGAACCGCAAAATGGCCCAAGAAACGCGAATTTCCGGCGTTTCTGACAACTTCGTTTTTCAGGATACCCCCAAAGATACCCCCATGGCCTCGCGCTACCCCCGGATTGAGCCTCCAGACCCGTCTGGAGAATCGCGGGTCCTACCTGCCTCTATCCAGTGACCCATGCGCTGCTTGACCGCAATTTTCGCGCGTGCCCTGTTCATCGCGCAACGTTGCAGTCAGTAGTTTCAGTCTCCCGGCCCGGCGTTGCCAACATCATTGATTTGGAAGCGCCTTGGCGCGCACGTGGGCGCACGGTAAGCGTCGCGTGTGAACGATCCGACCCTCTTCGCTGCTGGCGCGCTTTTCACCCAGGACTACCTTTCCGAAGGCATTGCCGCCACGGCGGCCTATGCCGCGATTGATCCCCAGCCCTTGCGCGAGCGGCTGGATGCGATCCTGGCCGGTTTCCCTCACGCCAGCCGCCCGAATGAAGCGACCACGGAAAGCGATCTTGTCTGGCCGGTCCTCTCGCTGCTCGGCTGGAGCGATTACCTTACCCAGCAAAACCTCTCGGCTTCCGGGCGGGTCGACGTTCCCGATGGCCTGCTGTTCATCGACGCGGGGGCAAAGGCCCAGG
Source organism: Novosphingobium sp. (assembly GCA_016719755.1). Taxonomy (GTDB): domain Bacteria; phylum Pseudomonadota; class Alphaproteobacteria; order Sphingomonadales; family Sphingomonadaceae; genus Novosphingobium. Next base: position 103,325 of record JADJYM010000016.1, read on the forward strand.
CGAACGCGCACCCCGAAGAATGGAAGCGCTACGAATTCGGCGCGGCGATTGTCGAAAGCAAGCGCTGGGGCCGCGCGCTGGACCGTGCCGAGGGGCGCAAAGGCGAAGAGCGCGACACGCCTTCGACCCAGCTCCTGCGCTACCTGCGGCGGATCGACGACCTGACCAGTGGCGCGCTGCGCTGGGGCATCCTGACCAATGGGGCGCGCTGGCGGCTCTACTTTTCGGGCGCCCGCTCGACCATCGACGATTACCTGGAAATCGACCTTGCGCGGGTGCTGGGGCTCGATCCGGACCTGCTCGACAGCGGCGTTACCCCAGCCGAACGCGATCACTGGCTGCGTGTCTTTGCCGCCATGTTCTCACGCTCCGCGTTCGAACGTGCGGCGCCCGGCGCACCCAGCTTCCACGATACCGCTCGCAGCGAAGCGGCCTTCTATGAGGAACGGGTCGCCAAAAGCCTGTCCGAACTGGTCTTCACCAAGCTCTACCCCATGCTTGGCAAGGCGGTCGCCAAGGCCGCGCCAGCCGATACCCCGCTGGACGAAATCCGCCAGGCAACCCTGATACTGCTCTACCGCCTGCTGTTCGTGCTCTATGCCGAAGACCGCGGCCTGCTCCCGGTGCGCGACCCGCGCTTCGATGATTATGCGCTGCGCGTCGCGCGGCTGGACATTGGCCGGCGCAAGGATGCCGGGGACGCCTTCTCCGGCGTCGCCAAACATATCTGGAGCCGCTTCGCCAGCCTTGCCGAAATGATCGATCAGGGCGATCCATCGGTAGGCCTGCCCCCTTACAACGGCGGCCTGTTCAGCGGCGAGCAGACCCCGCTGCTCAAGTCGATCGCGCTGGGCGACGATGTCATGGCCGAAGCGCTCGACATCCTGTCATGGGAGCAGCGCGGCGGTCGGCGGCGTTATATCAACTACCGCGACCTTTCGGTGCAGCAACTCGGCTCGATCTATGAGCGCTTGCTGGAGTTCGAACTGGCCCGCGACGAAACCGGCGCGGTCGATGTCCGGCCCAATATCTTCGCCCGCAAGAATTCCGGCAGCTACTACACGCCGGATGACCTTGTGTTGCTGATTCTGGACGAAACGCTGGAACCGCTGATCAGCGACGCGCACGAAGGCTTTGACAGGGCAATGGCCAGCCTCAAGCCTTCGGACAGCGAAGACTACAAGCTGACCCAGCTGCAAAAGGCGGACCCCGCGAAAGCGATCACCCGTCTGCGCGTCTGCGATCCGGCGATGGGCTCTGGCCACTTTCTGGTTTCGCTGGTCGACCGGCTGACCAATCACGCGCTGGATGCCATGGCCGAGGCTGCGGCGCTGGTGCAGGACAACCTGGGGCTGGAATACGAAAGCCCCGTCGCCGCCGAAGTGCGCGAGGTGCGCGGCACGATCCGCCACAACGCCCAGGATCAGAACTGGACTGTGGCCGAAGAGCAGCTGGACGATCCCCAGCTGGTCAAGCGCATGGTGCTGAAACGCTGCGTCTATGGCGCGGACAAGAACCGCATGGCGGTGGAACTGGCCAAGGTTTCGCTCTGGCTGCACACTTTCACGGTAGGGGCGCCGCTATCCTTCATCGATCACCACCTGGCCTGCGGGGACAGCCTGTTCGGCCTGTGGGTGCGCGATGCGATCGACAAGGCGGGCGCGGGCGGCGAACTGCTGTATATCGAGGAACTGCGCACGGCGGAGCGCCAGGCGGCAACCATGCAGCGGATCGAGGCGCTGACCGATGCCGAGATTGCCGAGGCCCATTCCAGCGCCGAAATGTGGCGCGATGTCGAATTTCAGGTCGGCCCGTTCGACAGCTTCGTCAGCTTCATCCATGCGCTGGACTGGCTGGACCTGCCCCGCGCCCAGCGCCCGCTGATTACCCAATGGCTCGACGGCGGGTTTGGCGATCCCCTGCCGATCGCGCGCGGCAAGAAGGAACCCGAAGCCTACCGCGCTAAACCCGAAGAGGCCGAAGCCTTCCGCGCCATCTGGCAGGCCGCGCGCGAACTGATCGAGGAGGAACGCTTCCTCAACTGGCAGATCACCTTCCCCGGCGTGTGGAAGAACTGGGCCAGCCGCGAACTGGAAGGTGGCTTCGATGCGGTCATCGGCAACCCGCCGTGGGACCGGATCAAGCTGCAACAGGTCGAATGGTTCGCCGCGCGCAGGCCGGAAATCGCCATGGCGCAGCGCGCGTCCGATCGCGGCAAGATGATCAAGGCGCTGGAAAAGGCGGGCGATCCCCTGTTCGCGGACTATGCCAAGGCCGACCGCCGCGCTGCCGATACCATGCGCATCGCGCGCAAGGGCGGGCATTATCCCCTGCTCAGCCGGGGCGACATCAACCTCTACAGCCTGTTCGTGGAACGCGCCTACCGGCTGGTGAAGCCGGGCGGCATGGTTGGCCTGCTCACCCCCAGCGGCATCGCCAGCGACCTTTCCGCCAGCGCGTTCTTCCGCAAGGTGGCGACCGGCGGCCACCTCAAGGCCCTGTATGATTTCGAGAACAAGAAGGTGTTCTTCCCGGACGTCCACGCCAGCTTCAAGTTTGCGGTGATGGTGGCGAGTCCGGAGCGCACTTTCACGGCGGCGCGGTGCGCCTTCTACCTGCACGGTGTGGGTGAACTTCACAACCCCGACCAGTGCTTCCCGATTGCCGCTGCTGACTTCGCTCGTGTCAATCCCAACACCGGCACCGCGCCGATTTTCCGCACCGCCCGCGACATGGCGCTCACCACCGCGATCTATGCTCGCTGCCCGGTGCTGGTCGACCGCTCGGGCGACGAGCCGGTGGCGGCATGGCCGGTCAAGTATGCCACCATGTTTCACATGACCAACAACAGCCACCTTTTCCGCACCCGCGCGGAACTGGAAGGCAAGGAAGGCGCCTGGCCCATTGGCGGCAACCGCTGGCAATCCCCAAGCGGGGAATGGGTGCCGCTTTATGTTGGCCGGATGATCCATCAATTCGATCACCGCGCTGCCTCCGTCACGGTCAACGAAGAAAACCTGCACAATGCGGCCTTGAGCGGCGAAATTACCGCAGCAATGAAGGCTGACCCAACCTTTACTCCGGAACCCCAGTTTTGGGTTCCTCGGTCTGAATGCAAGGCGAACGCTGATGGCAGTGCCACTTTGGCGTTTCGCGATATTGCAAGAGCAACCGATTCTAGAACATTCATCGCAGCGATTTGCCCGTCATACGGCTTTGGCAACAAGGCACCTTTGATTCTTGGTAGGGAGCGCGGACTGTACGCAGATGAAACGACGCTTCTTGCGTCTAACTGCAATGCAGTTGTGTTCGATTATGTGACGCGATCGAAGCTGCAAAGCACCAGTCTCAACTGGTTCATCGTCGAACAACTCCCGGTGATCCCGCCCGAAGCCTACTCCCGCGCCTTCGGCCCCAAGACCGCCGCCGAAATCGTCCGCGAATCCGTGCTGGAACTGACCTATACCGCCCACGACATGGCCCCCTTCGCCCGGGACATGGGATATGTCGACGAGACCGGGGAAGTGCGACCGCCCTACGTCTGGGACGAGGACCGCCGCCTGGCACTGCGCGCCCGGCTCGATGCGCTCTATTTCATCCTCTACGGCGTGTTCGATCCCGCCAGCCCCGAACAGTCGCGCGATGATGTCCGCTACATCTATTCCACCTTCCCGATCGTCGAGCGCGAGGAACTGGCCCGCTGGGGCCGCTACCGCAGCCGCGACCTCTGCCTCGCCTGGATCAACGCCCTGATCGCCGGCCAGCCGGACGCGGCTGTGGAGGGATAGGCTATGGAAGGCCGGACCTTTGCCCTGCCCCCCGCCATCGCCGCAATGGTGCAGGCCCGCAATGCAGTGCGCGATCATTACCACCGCGTCCTGCGCGAACTGGGCAGCGAAGTGGACCTGGGCTTTACGCTGGACGGCAATCTGATTGGCGACATTGGCGAGGCGCTGGCCGCCGAACTGTTCGGCATCCGGCTGGTCGAAACCCGCTCGACCGAAGGGATCGACGGCTATGCCCGCGACGGAAGAACCGTGCAGGTGAAAGCCACCGGCACCGGACGCGGCCCCGCATTCCGCTGCACTGAGACCCGCGCCGATCACCTGCTGTTCTTCGACCTGGACCTTGAGCGCGGATGCGGGTTCATCGCCTTCAACGGGCCGGAACACTACGCGACCAGCAATTTGCCGAATGAGTTCCGCAATCAACGCATGGTGAGCCGCGCGCAAATCCGGGCCGCCGATTTGCTGGTAAAGGACGAAGAGCGGCTGGCAAGGCTGGCTTGATTGAAGGGCGCAGTGTCCCCTATCACTACCTATCAACCTTGGCTTCTGGTTCATGGTAGTTGGTGAGACCGGTGCTGAAGGACATAGGACAACTACCCCTGGCGGCGAGCGAGGTTTTCGCTCTCTTGCCAGGGGCAGTCCGGTCCTTCGAAGTCATGGCAGTCGGAGCCGACCGTATGCTTATCGGACGCTTCCGGTCGAGGGATCGCCGGATGCTTGGTGGTTGCTACCGGCGCTATTCCCCGCGCCGCCGATCGCCCCTCCACCTTTCGGACTGGGCTTGCCTGTGTGACCGGCCCCCCCTGGTGTGGCAGTTACGACCTCGCCGCCAGTGTATTGAGCTCCCCGGCGAGGAAGCCCGGCTAAGCCGGGATAGGATCAATCAGGCAGCCTCCCCTTCGATCAGGGCGCGCAGGCTGCGGGCGGTGATGATGGTGCGCTTGCCGAACTTGCGCGCCTCCAGCCGACCCTCGCTGATCAGCTGATATATGTAGGTGCGGCCAAAGGTGCTGACCCGGCACGCTTCGCTGACCGAATAGGCCAGCGGGGCAAGGGCATCGGCAGAAAATGCTTCCGAGTTCATGTTGCCTCCCGGTTCCGCCCGAACTGTGGCGGCAGTGGACGGAGGCGCTTTTAGCTTGGTAGCGGCCTTTCGGCTTTCGCAGTTAATCTCGTTTATTTTTGACGGAGTTTTTCGCGATGCCGTTGAGGGCAACTTTGATGCCCCAGGCGATCCTGCGCTGCTGGGTTTCGAGCGCCCTTCCGGTCAAAGCATTGCTGGTAAGGCTTGCTGCGATTGCCGTGACGGGGCGAGTATCTCCGCCTTCGATCATGCGTAGTGCGAGCTGGACCTGTTCCCTTTCCCAATCATTGGATGGGCCTTTTGGGCGACCGGCACGCTTTTTGGGTTTGCCTGCCAACTGGCTCAAGAGATGGTCGGCTTCCTTGCGCGGAATTCGGGTCGCATGGAAGCTGGTCTGCAATTGCTCAAAGTTCGTCAGTTCCCATTCGATGGCTTCAACCGCCCCAGACACCCAGTCAATCGAGATCCAGACATCGGGTTCTTCGGGATCATCTTGCCAGAAAGACGTTAGATCACCCCGGGGGTCCCCCGAATCTCTCCAGATGGATAGGGGCACCGGTTGAGGATGTATGTCGCGTGGAAGACGTTCTACCTTCCCCGTGTCGTTGAATGTGAACTGCCTGCGATAGCCACGCGCAACCAGTCCGCTCCGCAATGCTGCAAGCAGCGCTTCGGTAGCTGCGAGTTCATCGATGCCTTGCTGCGCGACAGCTTCAAATATCTCGCCAAAGTATGCCCATTTCGCGCGATCATTGATGCTCATTTTCGATTGTCTCCTGGGCTGTCCCCCTCTGGGTCTCGGAAATCCGCCATTCTCCCACCTTCGCGAGTCGAGGTGCGAGGTAGGAGTTTCTGGCAGTTTAGACAGTTTCAGCGCGTTTGCTGGCTACGAAGAGGAACAACGTCAGCCCCCTTCCGAAGTTGGTCCAAGTGGTCCGACCACCATTGCGCCATTTCGACGCGCTCCTGCCAATGCGCGCCGCGATGATAGGCTGCGCGAACCTTGTCAGTGTCGCCATGAGCCAGCGCCCGTTCGATCGCATCCGGGTGCCACTTTCCACTTTCGTTGAGCAGTGTGGAAGCCATCGCGCGGAAGCCGTGGGCGGTCATTTCGTCGGTCGAATAGCCCAGCCGCCGCAGTGCGCCGTTGATCGTGTTCTCGCTCATCGGACGGGAACGGGAGCGGATCGAAGGAAAGACGTAACCAGCCGGACCTGTGACAGACTGCACCTCCCGGAATAGTTCGACCGTTTGCGTCGATAGGGGGACATGGTGCGCCTTGCGCATTTTCATTTTTCCGGCGGGTATCACCCACAAGGCGGCGTCAAAGTCGAATTCGCTCCACTCCGCGTGGCGAAGTTCGCCGGGTCGCACAAAAACGTGCGGTGCGATTTGAAGGGCAAGCTTGGTAATGCCGCTGCCTTCGTAATCGTCGATCGCGCGGAGCAGCTGGCCGACCTTCCTCGCGTCGGTGATGGCGCCGTAGTGGGTAACGGTTGGTGCAGTCAGCGCGCCGCGCAAATCACGGGTAGGGTCCGATCCCAGCCGCGCGGTCGCCACGGCATAGCGGAACACGGCACCTGCGAGTTGCAGGCTGCGCCGCGCGCTTTCCAGCTTACCCTTGCCCTCAATCCGGCGAATGGCTGTCAGCACGTCCGCCGGTTCGATCTCGCCAATGGGCAGCTTGCCGATGGACCCGCAAACCAGAGACAAGAGATACTCGCTGCGCGTGGCGGTTGCGGGTGCCCAGCCCTTCGTGCCGTCGCGCCGCCGCTTCTGGCAATACTCGTCGCAAATTGCCTTGAACGTATCCGCCGCCTGTATGCGGGCGCGCAGCTTTTCGCGCTGCTTTTCGCGGGAAGGGTCTTTGCCAAGCGCGATCAGTTCCCGCGCTTCCTCGCGCCGCCTGCGCGCCTCGCCAAGTCCGATTTCGGGATAGGCCCCGATAGCCAGCAGCTTCTCGCGTCCATCGATCCGATACTTCAGCCGCCAGAGCTTACCCCCGGCTGGCGTCACCAACAGGAACATACCGCCCCCGTCCGCCAGCTTGATTGCCTTGGCGCCGGGCTTGGCGTTCCGGATTCCTACGTCTGTCAGGGCCATAGCGTTTTCCAGCCTCTCCGGGGCTCGCACCCCCAATATACCCCCAAGCGTGGGGGTATCGAGTTGGCCGTTTTGCATATACCCCCCAATCATACCCCCGCCGACTGGGGGCTGAGTGCGAACGCGGGTGAACGCTTGCGGCCTGATAGCCGCTAAATACCTTGGATTTCTGGGGCCTGTCTAGACGAATGCGAACATTGGTGGACAGGAAATTGGAGCGGGTGAAGGGAATCGAACCCTCGTCGTAAGCTTGGGAAGCTTCTGCTCTACCATTGAGCTACACCCGCGCCGGGCAGACAGGTGGTGCCTGTTGGCGGCCCTTTGGCATAGGGGCGCGGCGTGGTCAATTCGGTAAACCGGGGGGCGGTACGACCCGGGCGGTTTGCGCGACGCAGGCTTGAATCCGATAATCAGATATACTATTTAAATGATGCCGATTCGGCGGACTCTCCATAAATCAGCCTTATCGCGGGCCGGCTCCATGCTGGCCCGCGGCCTTTCCCTGCCACGCCGCTAACCCCTCGGCCGCTCGGTGAAGTTCTTTCGGCGGGTGGCAGCGTCGCGATCGAAGCCGGCGTTGCGCATGATTTCGTGGTCAAGGCCGTCCGCCAACCGCATGCCATCGGTATTGTAGATCAGGCGCTTGTTTTCGGCATTGGAATGCCAGCTGTTGGCAAGGATCCTGGCCGCCACGCCCGCCACCGCCGCATCGAGCTGACCGGCGGGGACACACAGGTTCGCCAGCCCCATCGCCGCCGCCTCGGCCCCCGTATAGGGCTGGCAGGTCAGCATCATTTCCAGCGCCTTGGCCTGACCAACCCGGCGCGGCAGGCGCTGCGACATCCCCCAGCCGGGGACCAGCCCCCATTTGCCGTGGGTGTCGGAAAACCGTGCGCTTTCGTCGCAGACGATGAAATCGGCGGAAAGCGCCATTTCCAGCCCGCCGGTGAAACAGGTCCCCTCGACCGCGGCGATGACCGGCTGGCGCAAGCGGGTCAGCAGTTCCAGGGTCTGGAGTTCGCGCCGCAACCAGCCCATCGCATCGGCGTGGGGCTTTTCGGACAGGTCATGCCCCGCGCAGAAATGCCCGCCGCTGCCGCGCAGGACGACGAGGCCGATGGCGGCATCTTCCTGCAGGGTGACAATCTGCGCCCGCAGCGCGCGGAACAGCTCGCGATTGACCGCGTTGCGCTTGTCCGGGCGGTTGAGGGTCAGGGTCGCGATCCCTTCGCCGTCGCTGCGCAGGATCAGTTCGGACATGGCAGGACCCTTCCTACAGCCTGGCCGGTTCGGCCAGCAGCTCGCCGATCCGGCGAACGAATCGCGCCGCATCCGCCCCGTTGATAACGCGGTGATCGTAGCTCAGCGAGAGCGGCATCATCATACGCGGCTGGAAAGCGGCCCCATCCCACACCGCCTGCACACGCGAGCGGGTGACGCCGAGAATCGCCACTTCCGGCTGATTGATGATCGGGGTGAAGCCGGTGCCGCCGATCCCGCCGAGCGAGGTGATGGTGATGCAACCGCCTTCCATCGCGCTCATTGGCAAGCCCTTGTCCCGCGCCTGGGCGCTCAGCGCCGCAAGCTCGCCCGACAGGGTATGGACGTCCTTCGCGTCGACATCGCGCAGCACCGGAACCAGCAGGCCGAGCGGGCCATCGACCGCGATGCCGATATGGCAGTAGGACTTCATCACCAGCGTTTTGCCGTCGGCGGCCAGGCTGGCATTGAACTGCGGGAATTCCCGAAGGCAGCGGGCCAGCGCCCTGGCCAGGAAGATCAGCGGCGAGACCCTGCCTTCGCCGGCAATTGCCTTGCGATGCTCCTCAAGCGCGGAAACGTCGACATCGTCGTGGTGGGTGACGTGCGGGATCTGAGTCCAGCTTTGCGTCAGGCGGCGGGCCACGACATGCTGGAACTTGCTGAGCGGCGCCGCCTCGACCGGACCGAACTGGGCGAAGTATTCCTCGGGCGAGGGCTGTGTCATCCTATACCTCCTTGCAGGGCAGGCGGCCCTTCAGCAGAGTCCGGCCTTGCGCTGATACGTCATAATCATATAGACCTTAACTCAACAACACCGCTACAACGGCGAGGACCATGACGGAAGAGGAATATGCGGCACTGGGGCTGCGGGCGCCGCCGACGCGGATCGATCCGCCGGGCTACCCGCACGACGTTGCCGGGTTGATCGAACGCGCCGCCGCTCGGTGCCCGGACGACGAGGCGCTGGGCGATGCGCAGCGCACCTTTACCTTCGCCGGGCTGGCCCGCGCGGTCGAGGCTGCCGCGGCCCTGATGGCGCGGGCCGGAGTGGCGCCGGGAGAGCGGGTCGCCGCCGCGCTCGGCAACGAATGCAGCCTGGTGATCGCGTTCTTCGCGGCGATGCGGCTTGGCGCGGTGTGGGTGGGGATCAACAGGATCCTGCCGCTGGACGACAAGCGCTACATCCTCGCCCACAGCGGCGCGCGGCTGCTGCTGACCGACAGCACTGTCGAGCCGCAGATCGAGGCGCTGCGCGGCGAGACGCCGGACCTCGCCCATGTCTGGATACTCGATGCGGCAACGCGCGACGGCGGCTGGAATGCCGCGCTGGACGGCGCGGAGGCCACCGCTCCGCGCCCCGTGATCGATCCCTATGCCCCGGCGGCGATCATGTATACCAGCGGCACAACGGGCGTGCCCAAGGGTGTGGTCCACAGCCAGCACAACATGATCGTGGTGCCGGCCGCCGCCTTTGCCCACGGACTGATGCAGCCCGAAGCGCGGCGCGGATCGGCGCTGCCGCTGACCATCACCAACGTGATGATCCTGGGGCCGGTTTCGGCCTTCCTGTCGTGCAAGCCGTTCTACTTCGCGCCCTCGATCAAGATCGCGCCGCTGGTGGAATGGATCGCGGAGAAGCGGATCGGCCAGATCGCCTTCGTGCCGACGATGATTTACGATCTGCTGCAGACGGACCTGGAGCTGCCGGAGTGGTTCCGGGTCAGTTCCGGCGGCGCCCCCTTGCCCGAAGCGGTGCGCGAAGCCTTCTTCAAGCGGTTCGGCTATCACGTCACGACCTCCTATGGCCTGACTGAAGCGCCGACCGTGGTGGCCCAGTCGTTCGATGGGGTCGCTCCTGAAGGTGCGAGCGGGCGGGCCATGCCCCAGTTCGAAATCACCATCCGCGACGAAGCAGGCCACCCGGTCCCTGCCGGGACGGTAGGCGAGGTCTGCTTCGGCCCGGTGAGAAGCGGCCCGTGGGCCAATGTCTACACCCCGCCGCTGGGCTACTGGCGCGACGGCGAGAAGACTGCGGCGCTGCTGCGCGGCGGCGTGGTTCATTCCGGCGATCACGGCAGGCTGGACGAGAATGGCTGGCTTTCGATTGCCGACCGCAGTTCCGAGCTGATCCTGCGCGGCGGGTCGAACGTCTATCCGGCGGAAGTGGAACGCGTGCTCCACACCCATCATGGCGTCGCCGACTGCGCGCTGGTCGGCAAGCCCGATCTGCGGATGGGGATGCTGACCGTGGCCTTCATCCAGCCCGCCGATCCCCACGCCGATTCCGCCGCGCTGGAAGCGGAGCTGACCGCGCTCTGCCTCGACAAGCTGACCCGCTACAAGGTGCCGGACGAGTGGCGCTTTGTGGACCAGTTCCCGCGCAACGCGATGGGCAAGGTCGTCAAACCGAAACTGCGCGAGCTCGTCACCGCGCCGCTGGAGGCGCATTAGCCATGCCAAGACCAACGCAGTTCCACGACCGCCTGCGGGGCTGGCGCGCGATCGTCACCGGCGCTGGCTCGCTGGGCGACGGGGTCGGCACCGGCAAGGCGATCGCCGCGCTGCTGGCCGGCGAAGGCGCGAAAGTCGCGCTGCTCGATCTCGACGCGGAGCGCGCGGCGACCACCCTGGCGCTGGTGCAGGAGCTTGGCGGCGAAGGACTGGTGGTGACCGGCAATGTTGCCGATCCCGCCGATGCCGCGCGGATGACCGGCGAGGCGCTGGCCTGGCTCGGCGGGCTGGACGTGCTCGTCAACAATATCGGCATCGGCGCAGCCGCCGGCCAGCTTCACACCGCGGCGGAGGCGGATATCGAGCGGGTCATGGCGGTCAACCTTGGGACCGTCATCAACATGTGCCGCCATGCCATTCCCGCGCTGCTGGAAGGGCAGGGCAAGGCGATCGTCAACATCTCGTCGGTCGCGGGGATGCGCGCCCACGGCAACACCGCCTATGGCCCCAGCAAGGCCGCGGTGATCCAGCTGACCGCAGAGCTGGCGGTAATGTACGGCCGCGACGGCATCCGCGCCAACTGCGTTTCGCCAGGCCATATCGTCACCCCGATGGTAGAGGCGCACCTGCACGACGAAGGCCGCCGTCTGCGCAGCGCGATCGCCCCGCTGGGAGCGGAGGGCGATGCCTGGGACATCGCCCAGGCCGCACTGTTCCTGGCTGGCCCGGAAAGCCGGTTCATCACCGGCGTCAACCTGCCGGTCGATGGCGGCGTGACGCGCATCGGCCCCCTGGCCGCCTATGACATGGCGCGCGGTGACTGATTGCGGCGTAACACCAAGCCAGGAGAGACGGCCATGAAGAATCCGATTGCCAATCCCTGTCAGTTCGCCGCCGAAGCCGATGTAAGGGCCATGTCGTCCGATCCGCGCTCGGCTGCGGCCCGGGCTCAGATCGCCGCGCTGTTCGCCCGTGGTTACCAGGACCGAATCCCGCCCGAATCCCGCCCGCTGCTGGACGCTTTCGCCGAGGAATACCTGAACAACTGGCTATTCAAGGCCGCCGCGTCGGACAGCCAGCACCCCCGTCTGGTGCGCGGCTTCATGCCGGCCTACGCATGGTTCGGCAACCCTGTGCCGGGTGCGCGGACCGGGGGTGACAATCCCGACAACTGCTACCGTCTGGCAGGGATCGAGCATGGCACCCGCTACCGCGTTACTGGCCGGTTGAGCCCCGGAAAGGCGGCGAACATATCGTTCACCCTGACCGCCAATTTCGGCACTTCGCAAACAATCCAGACTATCGAGGACCACGAACTGCGGCTCGATGCCGATGGCCGTTTCGAGTTGCTGATCGACGAGCGCCCATCGGATGGCCTGGCCAATCACCTCACCACCCGTCCGGGGGTGAGGCTGCTGTTCGTGCGCGATTCGATGATGGACTGGGCGGCGGAAACCCCGCTCGACCTGACGATCGAGCGGCTGGGCGAAGCCAATGCCGGGCCGATCGCGCGTGAAACCATGCTGGAACGCGGAATCGAGCACGCGCTGAACGATCTTTACCTCTACTTCTGGTTCCAGAACGTGTGGAGCGGGATGGCCCCCAACACGATTACCCCGCCGCAGTCCTTCGGGGGTTCGGGTGGCGGGCTGATAACCCAGGGCATTTCCAACGGCACGTTCGATCTGGGCCCAGATGATGCCGCGATCCTGGAATACGATCCGGCTGGCGCCGGCTATGCGGCGGTACAACTCACCGAATGGCTCTACCGTTCGCTCGACTATCACCGCATCCAGTCGAGCCTGACCGCCGCGCAGTCGGCCATCGACGCCGACGGGAGGATCCGGCTGGTGATCGCCCGGCGCGATCCGGGGGTATGGAACTGGCTGGACACGATGGGGCAGGCGCGGGTGCACTCGATCCTGCGCTGGCAACGGATGGCGCCTGATGGTCCGCCACTTTCAGCCAATCTCAAGCTGACCAGGATCGACCGGCTGCGCGGCGAGCTTCCTGCGGAAACCCGCTGGGCGGATACCGACGTGCGCACCGCACAGCTTGCCGGGCGGGTCGCCGCCTATGCCCGGCGGATCACCTGACGCGGGCGTGCGCGCCCTGCTGGAACTCTCCCCCGGAGCGGCACCGGGCAGCTGGGGCGCGGCCGTTCTGCCGCACCTCTGCGTGGGCAGCGGCGCTCGCACCTTCCTGTTCGGGGGCATTGCGCTCGCTGCCTGTATCGAGGTGATGGAGCGGACCAGCGGGGCGCCCGCCGCCTACGCTTCCGGGCAGTTTCTTGGCGCCGCCCGGGCAGGGGACGAACTGCGGTTCAGCGCCAGCGGCGAAAGCGGATCGCTGCACCAGTGCTTCTTTGAGGCAAGCCGCGGCGGGCAAGCGCTTGTGCGCGGGATCGGCGGCTGCGGAAGGCGCGATGATGCCGCCGTTTACCAGGGCACCGCCGAGCCGGCCCTGCCAGCGCCAGCGGACTGCGAGGAGCGCTCTGTCGCCCGGCTGTTGTCCTCCAATCTCCAGGCCCTGTTCGAGTTTCGCCTCGCGGCCGGCGCCCTTCCCGACCGCGCGGGATGGAGCGCCCCGGGCGGGCAGGCTCTCGCTTGCTGGGTGCGCAGCCGGAACGGAGCGCCGCTCGACCGGCGGCTGCTGGCAGTCATTGCCGATTGCGCCGCGCTGGCCGTGCCGGGCGCGCTGGGCCGACCCTCCAGTGGCAGCAGCCTGGACAACGCGATCCGCTTCGCCGCTTCGCCCGAGGGAGAATGGGCACTGGCCGCAACCCGCGTGGATTCGGTGCGGGACGGCCTGGTCCACACCCGGACGCGCCTGTTCTCCGAACAGGGCGCGCTGCTCGCCGTGGCCAGCCAGACCATGGTGCTGCGCTTGTGGGAGTGAGTATCTTCCGGCGCAAAGGCGCTTGCGCTTGGCATTATTAAGGATACTAATTAAACTGAAAAACAAGCATGAGGATTGCCCGATGACCGTCATTCCAACCAGCCATCTGCCGCTGCGGGTCGAGGAGATCACGGCAGCCTGGCTGACCACTGTGCTGGATGAACGCTTTCCCGGCACCGTGGTGACCGAGGCCCATGTCGGCACGGTGATCGCGGGTACGGCCACCAAGGTTCGCTTGCTGCTGAGCTACAACGCAGCCGGGCATCGCCACCGTCTGCCGCCGACCATGTGGCTGAAGGGCGGCTTCATCCGCCACGATTACACCTATGACAAATCCTTCGTGAACGAGGCGAAGTTCTTCGGCACCTGGGGGCAGAAGCTCGATATCAACAAGCCGCAGGCCTATTGGTCAGGCTGGGACGAAGGCGTGCAGGGGCTGGTCCTGCTGGAGGACCTTGCCGCGCGCAACGCGACTTTCGGAAACGCCTCGATCAGCTTGATCTCGATCGACCAGCAGGCCCAGGCGCTGGAACTTCTGGCGAAAATGCACGCCAAATGGTGGGAATCGCCGGAACTGAAAACGCTCAAGAACTTCTCGACCGCCTGGGAAGCGGCGGGCGACATCGTAATGCAGATGCTGCGGCCCGAATACTTCGAGCAGTGCATCAACCACCGCCGCTGCCAGGCCTATACCGGCCCCTATCGCGACCGCGAGCGGATCATGGCCGGCCTGCGTCGGCAATGGGCGCGCGGGCGCGAAGTGCCACAGGTCTTCGCCCACGGCGACGCGCATCTGGGCAATATGTTCTTCGAGCCTGACGGGACGCCCGGCTATCTCGACTGGCAGTCGTGGCAGGAAGGCCCCTACATGCACGACGTTGCCTATTCGACCATCGGCAACCTCGGGATCGAGGACCGCCGCCATGCCGAAAAGGACCTGATCGCGGGCTATCTCGCCGCGCTGAAGCGGAACGGTGTCGCCAATCCGCCGGAGTTTGCCGACGCCTGGCAGGCCTATCGCCGCCACGCGATGCACGGCTTCATGTGGCCCTTCACGCCCGAGGAAATGCAGCCGGTCGAGATCGTGACTGCAGAGGGCGACTGCTTCGGCGCAGCGGTCAGCGATCTCGATACCTTCGGCGCGCTGGGCGTGTGATCGTGGGGCTAACTGGCAGTGCGGGCGATCTTGACGCTGCGACGGACAAAGCGCTTGAACAGCATCACAGCGGCACCAAGCGCCATCTGGGGGTGGTTGACGGGATCGACGCGGGAGAACGCGAACACCCGCGCGGACTGTTCCTCGAAAACTAGCGGATCGGGAGCGGGGTTTCCGTCAGGGCCGCGCACATCAGATCGACCTGCAGGCGGGTCATCTGCCGCATGTCGTCCACATCACGCGCCGTTGCCCCAAGCCCGCGCACCGCGAAGACCAGCCCCCGGGCGAGTTCCTCCGCCGGGGCAGCAAGGCGCTTTGCCGGGATGGCGTCGGCGATCAATCCGGCCAGCACCACCTGCAGGTGGATGTAGACCTTACGGACCACCGGGAAGGCAAGATCGTCCATGTCGCGGGCGTCGGGAATTTCGCGCTGCAGGGCGAAGACCTGGACCAGCCAGAGATCGCAGGCGACGAACAGCTTGTCGGCCAGGCCCTGCACTTCGGCAACGGCGCGTTCGATCTCGGCGATGCGCAGCGTGTTGAGGTGGAGCACGGCGGCTTCGAACACTTCCTCCTTGCCGGGGAAGATCAGGTAGAGCGCCGGGCGCGACATTTCCGCCGCCTGGGCGATGTCGCCCATGGTCGTGCGGGCGAAGCCGTGGCGCAGGAACAGGTCAGCCGCCGCCTCGATCGCCCGGTTGCGTTTGGTCTGCTTGCCCATTGTCGTTCCCCCGAGAGGCGCTTCCATGCCCCGAACCACGGCATGAAGACTAGCCGGAAAAATTGATATAACGCAATGACGTTTTTTGTCATAATGTCAGGTATCGAACACACCGGCGCGCAACGGCCGGATCTGCGGAGATACCGTGATGAGCGATACCCTTGAACTGCCCCGGCTGGAGGATTTCAGCGACCCCGCCTTTGATGCCTTCGCGGCCGAGCGCGCATCGCGCGGGGACTATCCCGATCCCTATCCGCTGATCGAACAGCTGCGCCAGCAGGGCGCGGTCCACCATGTGCAGTACCGCAGCCTGTTCACCGACCGTCCCGATGCCCAGGTCGGCCACATGGATCACTGGACCGTGTTTGGCTACGATGCCTGCAACCAGATCCTGATGGACCATGAGAACTTCACCAACTGGGAAGCTTTCCAGCACAACCTGGGCGTCTCGTTCGGGCGAACCATCACCTGCATGGACGGGGCCGAGCACGCCCGCTTCCGCAAGGTGCTGCAAAAGGCCCTGCTGCCCAACGTCGTGTCCAAATGGGGGGATTCGCTGGTCGCCCCGGTGATGGACAAGCTGCTGGGCAAGTTCATCGGACAAGGCCACGCCGACCTGGTCGAGGACTATACCCACCACTTCCCGTTCCAGATCGTCTACGCGATGCTGCACATCGGCGACGATCAGGCCGCCGTGTTCCACAAGCTAGCGGTTGCCCAGCTGCTCTCCGCCGCCGGATTGCCGCAAGGCGCCGAGGCGACCCGCAAGCTGGGCGACTTCTTCAAGGTCTATCTCCAGAAGGTCCGCGCCAATCCGTCCGATGACCTGATGAGCTATCTCTCCACGGTCGAGGTCGATGGCGAGAGGCTGGAGGACGAAGTGCTGATCGCCTTCATGCGCCAGTTGCTCAATGCCGGGGGTGATACCACCTACCGCGCCACAAGCGTGCTGCTGACCTGCCTGCTGAAGGAGCCCGGCCTCTACCAGCAGGTCCAGGAAGACCGCAGCCTGCTCGGCTCCGCGATCGAGGAAGCGCTGCGCTGGGACGGTCCGGTGACCAGCACGTTCCGGTTCTGCAAGAACGCGACCTCGGTGCAGGGCACCATCATCCCGGCGGGCGCGATGGTCAACGTCTGCCTGGGTTCGGCCAACCGCGATCCCGGCAAGTACGAGAACCCGGACCGGTTCGACATCTTCCGCAAGCGCACGGTGCGCCACCTGGCCTTCGCGGGCGGGCCGCACCTGTGCGTCGGCCAGCACCTGGCCCGGGTGGAGATGCACCGCGCGATGGGGGCGATCCTCGACAATCTCCACAACCTGCGGCTCGATCCGGACAGGCCGGCACCGGTGATCATCGGCCACCTGCTGCGCGCGCCCGATCACATCCATGTGAAATTCGACCCGGCCTGAGCCATGGCCAGCGGAGCGCCTGCCCCCGGCTTACCAGTCCTCGGGCGGCAGGCGGTCCCATTCAAGCTGCTGCTCGACCGGGTGGACCGCACCGGGCGGCACCAGCCGCACCACCTCGATCGCACCGGTTGCGCATTCCTCGACGCAGGCCTCGCAGTGATCGCACAGGGCAGGGTCGACCGCGACGCGGCGGCCCCGGATCTCGATCGCCGCCTTGGGGCAGACCTCGTAGCAGCCGAAACAGGCCGAGCAGAGCTCGGGATCGACCAGCCGCTGGCGGAACCTCTCAGTCATGCAACGCATCCTGCGCGGAAATTCAGTCGCCTGATTTGACTCCAATCAAAGCCGGCCAGCAAACCAATATATTATCTAGATGATAAAGCCGAGCGAAAGGAAGAGGGAAATGACTCACAATCCGGTCCGCGCCGATTTCGTCCCCAAGGAAGACTACATCTGCCGCGATTTCGC
Organism: Novosphingobium sp.; assembly: GCA_016719755.1. Taxonomy (GTDB): domain Bacteria; phylum Pseudomonadota; class Alphaproteobacteria; order Sphingomonadales; family Sphingomonadaceae; genus Novosphingobium. Next base: position 120,668 of record JADJYM010000016.1, read on the forward strand.
GCGGCGGGAAAAGGAGCGCCTGTGGACCCGGGTCTGGCAGGTCGCCTGCCGCGAGCAGGAGCTTCCGAAAGTCGGCGATTACATCACCTACGACATCTGCGACCAGTCGATCATCGTGGTGCGATCCGGCCCCGAAACGATCAGCGCCTATTACAACGTCTGCACCCATCGCGGCCGCCGCCTGACCGAAGGCTGCGGCCATGCCACGCGCTTTCACTGCAACTACCACGGCTGGCGCTGGAACCTGGATGGCAGCGTGCAGCGCATCCTGGATGAAAAGGACTGGGCTGGCTGCGACAATGTCAGCCACGACGATTTCAGGCTGGTGGATATCAAGGTCGATACCTGGGGCGGCTTCGTGTTCATCAACCTGGACCCGGACTGCGAACCGCTCGCCGCATTCCTCGATCCGATGCCCGGCTACATCGACCCGTTCGAGCTCGACAAGGCGAAGTTCCGCTGGTCGTACTCGGTGCGCGTGCCGTGCAACTGGAAGGTCGCGCTGGAAGCCTTTGACGAGGGCTACCACGTTGCCGCCACCCACCCCCAGCTGCTCGACGGGTTTGGCGAGGATTACACCTGGTCGAAGGCCATGGGGAAGCACGGGATGTTCGGCTATGACAAGAGCACCTGCCCGCCCGGCGCGCCCGCGCCGCGGCTCAACCGGCCGATCCCGGACGATCTGCGCCCCGGCCTGGTGCGCTACATCCACCTGATCAACAACACGCTCCACGCGATCACCACCGAAAAGGACGCCGCCGCCGCCAGCCGCCTGCTGACCGAGTGCGACGCCAGTGCCGGCCCAGCCGAAGTGCTCAGCAAGCTGCTGGCCTTTCAGGAACAGGCCGCAAAGGCCGCTGGTGCCCATTGGCCGGCGCTGACCATGGAACAGCGGATTGCCGCCGGGACCGACTGGCACGTCTTCCCCAACCTGATCTTCCTGCCCACCGGCACCGGCACCCTGTGCTACCGCTCGCGCCCGTGGGGCGACGGAACCGATCCGGACTGGTGCGTCTATGACATCTGGTCGCTGGAACACTATGCGCCCGGCGCAGAACCGCCGGTGGCGCACAACGTGATCCACAGCGAGGATGGCTGGAAGGCGATCGGCGGGGTCAGCGAAATCCTTGAGCAGGACTTCCTCAACATGGAGCAGGTCCAGCGGGGGATGAAGCAGGCCGGGTTCGTCGGCAACCGCACCAACCCGGTGCAGGAAGTTGCGATCTCCAACATGCACCGCGTGCTGCACGATTACGTCGACTGACGGGGAACGGCCGGGGACCGCGCGATCGGTCCCCGGATCAGGCCCGGAGCGGCCTTGGCAGGTGCAGTCAGTCGCCCGTGAAACTGGGCACGGTCTTGCTGGCGAACAGCTTGACCGCCGCCACGTTGTCCCTGGTCCGCGCAGTGCGTTCCACCGCCGCCGCCTCGCCTTCAAAGGCGGAGTGGAGTTCGCCGGTCTGGCCCTCGGCGATCAGCTGCTTGATCTCGCCCAGGGCCAGGGTTGCCCCTTCGGCGAATTCCATCGCCACGGCGCGCGCGCCAGCGGCGAAGCCCTCGTCCGGCAGAACCTCTGAAACCAGCCCCCAGTCGAGCGCGGTCGGCGCATCGACCTTTTCCGCCCGCATCAGCATCCGCTTGGCGCGCAGCGTGCCGATGGTGCGCGGCAAGAGCCAGGTCAGCCCGGAATCCGGCGCCGAGGCAAGGTTGCGGAACGGTGTCTGGAACCAGGCGCTTTGCGCCGCGACCACGTAATCCGCCGTCAGCGCCAGCCCGAGACCAATGCCGATGGCGAGGCCGTTGACCCCGGCGATCACCGGAATGCGCAGGCGATGGATCCGCCGCAGCATCGGATGGAAGGTCGTTTCCGCGCCGCCCAGCGCTTCCATCTTGCGGGTGCCCGCGATCACCGCCGCGCGCCTGTCCATCAGGTTGACCCCGGCTGAAAAGGCCCGCCCCTCCCCGGTGATCAGCAGCGCGCGGCACTTGCGGCGCGGCTTGACCACCTCGCTCAGTGCCTCGGCGATGTCGAGGGCCATGGCCTCGCCGATGGCATTCAGCGTCTTGGGGGAATTGAGCGTCAGCACCCCCAGCGGCCCGTCGAATTCAATCCGGACGGTGGGATAGTCGATCGTCTCGCCGCTCACCTGCGTCACTCCCCGCCCAGTCCGGCCTTCTGGTTGGCCTTCTTCCAGAACTCGCCCCCGCCGATCGCGTCGATTTCCAGTTCCGCCACTTCGGAAACGCGGGCGAACAGCATGTAGAGCCCGATCACGTGGATCAGCTCGACGATCTGGCGGGGGGTATAGAAGGCGTTCACGGCATTGAAGACGAAGTCGTCCACCCGCACGGTCTTCACCACCTGCCGGGTGAAGGCGAGCAGGGCCTTTTCGCGGTCATCGAACACCGGATCGCCGAAGCGGTCACCCGCGATCGCGGCAACCTTTTCGTCCGGGATGCCCATGACTTTGGAGACCTGGATATGCTGGGCCCATTCGTACTCCCCCCGATCAAGGTGGAGCACGGCCAGTACGCAGATCTGGCGCTCCAGCGGCGGCACGGTGATGTCCATCATCATCGCCTGGACCGCCTGGCTGATGCCCGGCTGCATGGTCTGCGCATGGGCCAGCAGGCGGCTGAGGTTGAGCTTGCCGCCCGGCTTGTTGTCATAGGCATCGCGCTGTGCGGGCGTCAGGTCTTCCACCGGCACCAGGGGAATACGGTTCATGGGCGTGTCCTCTCGTCTGTCGCCAAGGCTGGACCGCTCCGCCCGGCTGTGCAAGTATCAATTATCTTATCTATACGATTTTCAAACATGACCGCAACCGACCCGCCCGAAACCATCCCGGCCCGCCTTGCCGCCACCCTGCTGCTGGTGGTCGATGATCCCTTTCGCGTGCTGATGGTGCAGCGCAGCGCGCAGGGGTTCTTCCCCTCGGCACTGGTCTTTCCGGGCGGGACGCTCGATCCGGGCGACCATGTGGACGACTGGCTGCCGCACCTTGGCGGGCACGAAGAAATCGAAGCCGAAGCCCGGGCGCTGCGGATCGCCGCCTGGCGCGAAACGTGGGAGGAAACCGGCATCGCCCCGCACGGCGCCCCGCCGCCCCCGGCGTCTGCAAGGCCCCCGCTGCTCGACAGCCTGCGCGCGGCGGCGGCGCGGATCGAGCTGGGCGCGACGGTTCCCTTCGGGCACTGGGTGACCCCGGCCACGGTCGCCAGGCGCTATGACACCCACTTCTTCCTGGCCGCCGCGCCCGCGCCATTCGAACCGGCGGTCGACGGGCACGAGATCGTTGCCGCGCACTGGCTGGAGCCGGGCGAGGTGATCGCCCGGTCCGAAGGCGGCGACCGCTCGATCCTGTTCTCGACCCTCGCCAACCTCCACCTGCTCGCCCGGTCGCGCTCTACCCGCGAAGCACTGGACGCCGCCCGCGCCCGCCCGGTGATCCCCGCCCATCCCCGCCGCGAGGATCGCGGCGGCGAGGTCTGGGTCAGCATCCCGGAATCCTGCGGGTATCCGCTGTCACGGATGCGCTTCGCCGGGGTCATCGCAGGGAATTGACGTCCCATCATTAAACATCTACCTATGTTAAATGAACAGCCTGAACGTCAGGCGTCCAGATCATAACCTCGGGAGGAGCAAAGCCATGAAAAGACTATCCATCACCAGCAAGGCGCTGTTTGCCCTGTCGCTCGGCACGGCATTGTCGAGTCCGGTTCTCGCTCAGGCTGAGGCAGAGGATGACCAGGCCGGCATTGCCGACATCGTCGTCACTGCGCGCAAGACCGAGGAAAGCTTGCAGACCACCCCGGTTGCCGTCAGCGCCTTTTCCGGCGCGGACCTTGAAAAGCAGCAGATCGTGGGCGTGACCCAGCTGCAGACGGCCACCCCGAACCTCAACTTCTCCAGCGCCGTGGCCCAACCCGGCTCGGCCACCATCTTCATGCGCGGCCAGGGCTCGTCCGACGGCCTGATGGCGATCGACCAGGCGATCGGCGCCTATGTCAACGGCGTCTACCTTGCCCGTTCGACCGGCGGGGCCTTCGACATGGTCGACATCCAGCGCGTCGAAGTGCTGCGCGGGCCGCAGGGCACCCTGTTCGGCCGCAACACTACCGGCGGCGCAATCAACATCATTCCCAACGAGCCGACCGGTGAACTGGGCGGATCGCTGCGCGCCGACGCGGGCAACTACAAGACCTTCCTGGTTCGCGGCGTTCTCAACGTCCCGATCAGCGGCGATGACATCGGCCTGCGCGTGGCCGCGCAGCACCGCGAGCATGGCGGCTATGGACGCGACCTGGTGGATGGCCAGCCACTTAACGACGCCAATTCCGAATATATCCGCGCCACGCTGAAGTTCGCGCCTGCGGGCAGCGGCTTCAAGGCGCTGCTCAGCTATGACTGGTCCGACTTCGTCAACAATGGCGAGCTGGTCGGACTTGGGCATATTGCCAGCTCTGCGGCCACCCGTGACACGCTGGTTGCGGTCTGCAACGGCAATGCCCCGATCGCCGCGCTCAACGCGCTGCAACCGCTGTGCTCGCCCGCCGCGCGGGGCACGATGGCGAAGTTCGTCTATGGCGGCCCGGGCGGCCAGAGCGACATCTATGCCGTCAACCAAAACGTCGCGTCCTATGGCAAGTCGCGCTCCAGCGGCTTTACCGGGATTCTCGAATACGAGTTCTCCGAGGCGGCGCGGATCAAGTCGACCACCGCCTGGCGGCGGGTCGATCTGGATTCGCTCAGCGACAACGACGGCACCCCTTTCCACTTTACCGGCGGCTTCACCGGATCGTTCGGCAACCGCATCAAGCAGCGCCAGTTCAGCCAGGAACTTCAGCTGTCTGGCAAGCTCAGCATGGTCGAATACATCCTGGGCGGGTTCTACTTTGTCGAAAACGGCTCCGACGTGTCGCGAAGCGGCAGCCTGTTTCCGCTGAGCACCGCGATCGGCTTCAACGATGCCACCGTACGCAACCGCAGCGCTGCCGGGTTCGGCCAGCTGATCTTCAACGCGACCGATGCCCTGCGCATCACTGCGGGCCTGCGCTACACCTCGGACAAACGCGGGATCGAATGGCGCAACCGCAACGAGAGCTTCACCACCGGGGTGCAGACCTCCTCGCTGCCCGCCAACCTGCTGGATGGCGATCCCAACGATCCGTTCCGGGTCACCCGCAGCCGCACCTACACCTACTGGTCGTGGCTGGGTTCGGTCGACTACAAGTTCAGCGACAGCCTGTTCGCCTATGCCAAGGTCAGCCGCTCGCAGCGTTCGGGCGGGTTCAACACCCGGATCACGGGCGGCGCGATCCCGCCGATCAGCTTCCTGCCGGAACGGGTGACCGACTATGAACTGGGCCTCAAGCTCGATCTGTTCGACGGCAAGGGCCGGATCAACCTGGCTGCGTTCAATTCAAATGTCGACAACGTGCAGCGCAACGTGATCGGGGTAATTGGCACGACGCTGACCTCCGGGATCGACAATGCCGCCAAGGCGCGCCTGCGCGGCCTGGAACTGGAGGCAACCTTCAAGCCGGTCCAGGGCCTGACCCTGGGTGGGACGCTGGGCTATACCGACGCCAAGTACACCAAATTCATCAACAGCATCGATCTGACCGACTGGAGCGATACCAAGTTCCCCTATGCACCGAAGTACACCCTGTCGATTAAGGCCGATTACGAGCAGCCGGTCGGGGATGGCACGCTCAAGCTCCATGCCGATTACGGCTGGCGCTCGGAACAGTGGTCGACCGCGATGGCCCTGCCCGCCTCGGCGCGCACCGGGCTGACCGCCGACCAGATCGCGGCTGGCAACAAGGCACTGCAGGATACCGCGCTGCTCCCCAGCTACGGGCTGCTCAATGCCCGGATCGCCTATCAATTCGACAAGCCGAACGTGGAGATCGCGTTCTATGCCCAGAACATCACCAAGACGAAGTATTTCACGCGCCTGCTGGCGCTGGAGAACACGCCGTTTGGCCTGACCTCCTATATGCCGGGCGATCCCCGCACCTACGGGGTCAGCGCTTCGATCAAGTTCTGATCGGCGCAGGCCCGAATCGAGCTTCGCAAAACAAGGGGCAGCGCCAATGCCGCTGCCCCTTTGAGCATGTGCGGCGCATACAGCCGCGAAAGACGTGGGGTCGTCGGATGAACCGCGATCGGGCAGGGACGAAGGCGATACAGTGACCGACCTGCTCAACCGCCCGCATGGAATACGACCGTGACAGCATCCCCGGCTTCAAACCTGCGCAGCCTTGGCATCCTGTTCGCCGCAACCATGGCGATCGCGATTGCCGGGGTGCACTATCACGTGGTCGGGGCGATGGTGAAACCGCTGGGCGAGGCCTATGGCTGGTCGCGCGGCGACATCGCGTTTGCGCTGACCATTTCCAGCGTGATCCACCCCTTCACCAATGTCGTGGTCGGCCTGCTGGTCGACCGCTTCAGCGCCCGCAGCATCGCCCTGCCGGGGATCGCCGGCTTTGCCGCGGGGCTGGCGGGAATCGGGCTGGCGGGCGGGCCGATCTGGACCTGGTACGCCGCCTACGTCGGCTTCAGCGTGCTGGGCGCGGGGGCCAGCAGCGTGGTCTTCACCAAGCTGATCGTCGAGAATTTCAGCAAGCGCCGCGGCCTTGCGCTCGCCACCTCGCTGGCCGGGGCGGGGGTGCTGGTCAGCACGATCCCGGGCATCGTGCTGGCGCTGGAGCAGGCCGTGGGCGTCAAGGGGGTCTATCCCGCGCTGGCCGCCTGCGCCTTCGTGCTGATGTTCGTGCCTGCCTGGGCATTCCTGCCGCGCGGGGCCGCCACCGTCCCGGCTCGCGCCGCAACGGGCCAGGGCAAGGCCGAATTCCTTGAGGTGATCCGCTCTGGCGTGCTGTGGCGGCTGGCGGCGGCCTTCCTGTTCGTGGCGGCCTGCGTGGGCACCTTCATCGTCCACTTGCAGCCGATGCTGGCCGATGCCGGACTGACGCGCGCGCAGGCCGCGCAGGTTGCGCTGTTCATCGGCCCGGCGATGATCGCCGGGCGGCTGGGAACGGGCGTCCTGTTCGATCTGCTGCCGACCCGGCTGGTGGCCGCCTGCGCCTTCAGCCTGCCCGCCTTCGCCTGCCTGTGGCTGTGGGCCGTACCGCTGGACTTCGCCAGCGCCAGCCTGCTCGCCGTGCTGATCGGCGTGGGCATGGGCAGCGAGGTCGACGTGGTCGCCTATCTGTCGAGCCGCTACTTCGGGACGCGCCGCTATGGCCTGGTCTTCGCGATCCTGATCAGCGTCTACGGCTTTGCTGTCGGCACCTCGTCGTGGCTCGCGGGCAAGGCTTTCGACCGGCTGGGCAGCTATGACGCGACCCTGCTGGCCCTGACCGGCGGGGTGGTGCTGGCAGTGCTGCTGGTCATCTCGATCGGACGCCCGCCCGCGGTGGAGGTTGAAACCGCCTAGTCCGCCTTCGCGTCAAGCGCCCGATCGACCAGCCGGGCAACCTCGGCATAGCTGGGCGCCTCGCAGGCGGCGACGTATTCGGCGCGCAGGCGGCGGACGAGCTGCGCAATGGTGGGGACATCGTCGATCAGGTCGATCCCCTGCCCGGCGGACCAGACGTTCTTCCATGGCCGCACTCCCTCGGGCAGATGTGCGTTGCCGCCGTGGAAGCCGGCCGCCCTGGGCAGGTCCTTGGGATCGAGCCCCATGCGCTCCATCGAAGGGACCAGCCAGTTGGCGGCCACCCCGGTCAGCCGGGGCGTGAACATCAGATCCTCGCTGTGGCATTCGACCAGCATCCGCTGATAGTCCGCGTCCATCGCCGCTTCCTGCGTGGCGATGAAGCGCGTGCCCATATAGGCCAGGTCCGCCCCCAGGATCTCCGCCGCGCGGATTGCCGCGCCGGTGGAGATCGACCCCGCCATCAGCAGCGTGCCGGAAAAGATCGCGCGAATGCGCGGGATCAGCACCAGATGGCCGATATTGCCCGAATGGCCGCCCCCGCCCGCACCTACGCAGGTCAGCCCGTCGACCCCCGCCGCAATCGCCTTTTCGGCGAAGCGGAACGAGGTGACATCATGGAAAATGCGCCCGCCGAAATCGTGAACCCGCTTCGCCAGTTCGGAAGGATTGCCCGCCGCGCTGATGATGATGTCCACCCCGTATCGGCCGCACAGTTCAAGGTGCCGGGTCAGCTCGTCCGCCTCCATCCGGGTGGCGAGGTTGACCGCGAGCGGCCCGATCCGCGCGGCCGGATTGGCCTCGGCATGGGCATCCAGCTCCTCGCGGATCTCTTTCAGCCAGCTTTCGAACAGTTCGAAGCTGCGGGCGTTCTGGCGCGGCAGCGCGCCGACCAGTCCGGCCTTGCAGGCTTCCTTGACCATGGCCGGCTTGCTGACCAGGAACATCGGCGCACATACTGCGGGCAGGGTCAGGCGGCTGGCAAGGGCGGGATCGAGAGCCATGGGTCCTCCGGCCGGCTGTCCGGCATTTTCGGTTAAATCGTCTAGATGTTTCTACAAGCGGATTCAGGCCCGGCTTGTCAAGCGTCGCGGCGCGTCCGCCGCGCCGCGCGGTGGCGTTTCCGCCAGGCGCCCGGCGTGGCGCCAGTCAGCCGCACGAACACCTGCCGGAATGAGGGCACGTCCGCGTAACCGACCAGCTGGGCGATCTCGGTCACCGAACGGCTGGTTTCCGCGAGCATCGAGGCGGCGGCATCGATCCGGTTGCGCTGGACGAATGCGCGCGGGCTGGCGCTGCCCGCGTCGCGGAACCGGCGGATCAGCGACTGGTGGCTGACCCCGAGATCCCGGGCAAGGTCGGCGATCCGGAAGCTGCGGGTGAACCGCTCGCGAATCCACAGCTGGGCGCGCGCAACCAGCGGATCGAGCGGCGCCGAAAGCGGCCCGGCGGCGTCCCCGGGCGGTTCGCGCATGGCAATGCTGCGCCCCAGCGTGAGCGAGAAGCCTTCCGCGAACAGCCGCGCAACCAGCGCCGCGTTGTCGGCGTCGCGGCTGCAGGTCCACAGGTTGTCAGTGCGGCGGATCGCGGCGTCGACATCGGCCTGGACGCGCGGAAACAGCCGCCGCATCGCTCCCACCAGGCGGGGCGGCACCGCGCAGGGCTGACCATCGAGCAGCCCGGCAGCGGCAAGGTGGAACGCGCTTGCCCCGCAGGCGCCGATCGCGATCCCTTCTGCCGCGCGCGCCCGCAGCCAGGCGTGCAGCGCGGCGCAGTGCCCCAGCACTTGCGGCAGGTGGTCAGGGTCCGGCAGCTGGAACGCGGGCAGGTAGACGATCCGGGGATCGCCCAGCTGCTCCAGCTGGCAATCGGCCGGAAAGCGCCGCGCGCCGACCAGCTCGATCCCGCCCGAGCGCGCCGGGGCGATCATCAGCGCGGTCTGCATCCGGGCATAGTCCCCCAGCGCCGCATTGGTCGCGAACACCTCGCCCAGACGGGCATGGGCATCGACCATCGCGCCAAGGCTGGCAACATAGCCGGGCGGGGTGACGATCACGGCAATCTGGGCCACGGCTGCCTCTCTGATAATTTTACCGGCTTATATTGTTCAAAACGCCCCTTGTTGTCGAGCCGTGCTGCGGCACAATCAGCGGGCAAGGCTGCAGTGCGACCCCAGATCGCCCGCAGTGCGGAGAACTGAAAGGATCCGTCATGGTAGTTGAATCGATCTCGATGCCGGGGGCGAAAGACCTCGACAGCACCACCATCACGCCCCGGCGCGAGCTGGAGGACTGCAACCACCTGCTGGACGATCACGCCGCCCTGATGCGCTTCCATGACGAACAGGGCTATATCCTGCTGCGCGGGGTGCTCGATCCCGCATCGGTGGAGGAAACCCGCAAGGCGATGTTCGCGGTGATGGAACGCCACGGCCTGATCGAGCCGGGCAACACCGACGGCACCTGGACCGGCAAGCCGTTTCCCGGCGGCATGGAGGAAAGCCCCGAGTTTTCCGGCATCGCGCGGCGGCTGATCGAAAATCCGGCCAACCAGAAACTGATGGAAAAGATCCTGGGTGAACCGGCCTGCATCATCCCGATCGTGCAGTACCGCACCTATCCGCCGGGCGGCTCGATCACCGGCGCCCACCAGGACGGGTTCTACAGCCCGGGGATCAGGAACTACAAGCCGGTCTGGACCACGCTGACCCCCTGCCCGCGCGAGGTTGGCGGGCTGATGGTGGCGGTCGGTCAGTGCAACCGCGGCTTCCTCCACAACCTGGCCAAGACCCCCAGCCCGATCCCCGAAGGCGTGATCCCCGAGGACAGCTGGGCGACCACCGACTACTATCCCGGTGACGTGCTGATCCTCAATCCCTATGCGCCGCACGCCTCGATGCCCAACACGTCGAAGTACTGCCGGGTGACGCTCGACACCCGGGTCCAGTCCGCCGCCGATCCGCGCGTCCTGCTGGCCGACATCGTCTCGGCCAGCCCGGATGCGATCACGGTGCGCGACCTTGCGGGCGCGGAGCGGACCTTCACGGTGGATGATGACACCTTCATCCGCATCGAGCATCCGGGGGTGCGCCAGAAGCGCGCGGACTATGTCCCCAGCGCCCCGGCGGGCAAGCGGATCGTCGTCGTGTTCGACGGCAACCACGCCGAAACCCTGCGCCGCGCCTCGGACAACTGAGGCGTCAGCGCCGGGTCAGACCTCCACGTCCTTGTTCTTGTGATGCAGGTAGGTCAGCAGGCCGATCGGAATGCGGCTGCCGCCGTTGACCGGGATCACCGTGCCCGACACCCATGAGGATTCATCGCTCAGCAGATAGACCGCCAGCGGGCCAACATCGTCGACCACGCCCAGCCGCTGCAAGGGCACCGTCTCGATCTGGCGCCTGCGGCGCGACGGGTTGGTCATCGACTGGGAAGTCTCGGTCAGCACCACCCCCGGCGCGATGGCGTTGACCCGGATGCCAAGGTGCCCCCATTCGGTCGCCGCCGTCGCGGTGAGGCTGTCCACCCCCGCCTTGGCCGCGCCGTACTGCGCGGTTGGCGGGCAGGGCATCGAGCCCGAGCGCGACGACAGGTTGACGATGCTTCCGCCGCGCCCGACCATGGCCCGTGCCGCCGCCTGCATGGCGAAGAAGGTCCACTTGAGGTTGAGGTCGACCACCCGGTCCCACTGGCCCTCGTCCAGGTCGATCATTGGCCCGACATCGCCCGCCGAGGCGCTGCCCGCGTTGTTGACCCAGCCGTCGATCGCGCCGAACCGGGCCTCGGTCTTGCGCACGATCTCGTCAATCGCACCCGGCGAAGTGATGTCGCCCGGAATGACGAGGTGATCCACCCCCAGCGCGCCGAGTTCACGCGCGGTATCGAGCAGCGGATCGGGCGAGCGCCCGGTTATCACCACATTGGCCCCGGCCCGCGCGCAGGCCCGGGCGATGCCCCGCCCGATCCCCCGGCCGCCGCCGGTGATGACCACTGTTTTGTCCGCAAGCGAAAACATCGGTTGCTCCATCATGCGCTGGCCGCTCCGTCGATGGCGAGCAGGGCTCCGTTGACATAGGCGGCCTCGTCCGAGGCGAGGAAGGCAACCATGGCGGCGATCTCGTCGGGGCTGGCCAGCCGCTTTTGCGGGATACCGGCAATGATTGCCTGCATCGTCTCGTTTGGCACCTCGTCGAGGATCGGGGTCGCGGTGACGCCGGGCATGATCCCGTTCACCCGGATACCGTGCGCGGCATATTCCGCCGCCGCCTGGCGGGTGAGCATGGCCAGCGCGGCCTTGCTGACCGAATAGGCCCCGCCATAGGGCAGGGCTTTCAGCGCAGAGATCGACACGGTGTTGATCACCGCGCCGCTGCCCTGCGCCGTCATCACCCCCAGCGCGCCGCGCAGCATGGCCAGCGCCCCTCCAAAGTTGACGTCCATCACCGCGTTCCACTCGTCCGGTGAAAGCTCGTGCAGCGGCGCGAAACGCGGTGTGGTGCGCCCGGCATTATTGGCCAGGATGTCGAGTCGGCCAAACCTGCTGTGGCACTCCGCAAAGACCCGCGCAACGGCAGCCGGATCGGCAACGCTCGCGACCAGCGGGACCAGCCGCTCGCCCAGCTCTGCCCGCAATGCATCGAGCGCATCGCCGGCAAGGTCCACCGCAAGGACGTCCGCTCCCTCGGCCACGAAGCGGCTGGCGATGGCCCGTCCGATCCCGCTGCCCGCGCCGGTGACCAGCGCGACCTTGCCGCCGAACCTGTCGTTCACAGCCGCGACTTCATCGCATAGCTCGACATGTCGGGCAGCATGTGCCCGCCATCGACCACCAGCGCCTGCCCGGTAACGAACTGCGACGTGGGCGAGGCGAAGAACAGCACCGCGTTGGCAATGTCGGCGGGCAGGCCTGCCCGCTGCATCGGGATATTGGGGACGATCAGGCTGGCCGTGCCGTCGTCCATCCGCGGATCGCGGTCGTCGATCACCAGCCCGGGTTCAATCGTGTTCACCGTCGCCCCGTACTTGGCGAATTCGAGCGCGAGGTTGCGCGCCATGCCGACCATGCCCGCCTTCGAAGCGGCATAGCTTTCCATCCCCGCCAGCCACGAATGGTTGCCGATCAGCGAGGAAATGCCGACGATCCGTCCGCTCCCCCGTGCCTTCAAATGCGGCAGCGCGGCGCGCGCCAGCCACATGAAGCTGTAAAGGTTGGTGCGCATCACCCGGTCGAATTCCTCGTCGCTCAGCGCCTCGAACGGGGTGAAGGGGAAGATGCCGCTGTTGTGAACCAGTATGTCGAGCCCGCCGAACGCCGCGACCGCCGCCGCGACCGAGGCGTCACAGGCCTCGCGCGTCGAAAGATCCTGCGCGGCGAGCGCCGCCTTGCCGCCACTGGCGTTGATTTCGTCCACCACTTCCTGCCCGCTGGCAGCGGTACGCGTGGCAATCAGCACGCTGGCGCCGTTGGCGGCGAGCAGGCTGGCAATCGCCCGCCCGATCCCGCGTCCGCCGCCGGTAACCAGCGCCACCTTGCCTGTCAGATCAGCTTGCATTGTACTATCCTCTCTCAGGCAGCCGCGATCGCGGCCGCGCTCCAGTCCCACAGCCGCCGCGCGGCCTCGGCATCCCGCGCCCAGGGCTTGACCCCGCTGCGCATGCCCGGCTCGCTTGGCAGGGCTTCGTTGCAATCTTCCAGATAGAGCCCGCCGACCCCGTCCAGCTCGCGCCCCAGCGCCGCCCAGATCGTGGTGGCGCTGCCCTGCTCCACGCTTTTCCAGCGGATCTTCCTCGCTCCTTCGGGATCGGTGCCCAGCCGCTGGCGGACCTCGTCGGTCATGTAGCGGCCCAGCTCGGTCTGGATACCGCCCGGCATCAGCGAGAAGGCACGGATGCCGTCTTCCCGGTAGCGCCGGTCAAGCTCCAGCGCGAACAGGGCATTGGCGGTTTTCGAGCGGCCATAGGCGGCGAGCGGATCGTATTCGCCGCGCTCGAAATTGGGATCGTCGAAGTCGAACGCGCTCCAGTGATGCCCGGTGGAAGACACCGCCACCACCCGCGCCCCGCCTGCCGCCTTCAGCGCGGGCAGCAGCAGGGTGGTCAGGTGAAAATGGCCAAGGTGATTGACCCCCAGCTGCATCTCGAACCCTTGCGCCGTGCGCATCAGCGGGCAGGCCATGACCCCGGCGTTGAGGATCAGCAGGTGCAGCGGGGCAGCGTCTTCCGCCGCCGCGAAAGCCTCGACCGAGCGCAGATCGGCAAGGTCAAGCGCCGCCGCATGGGCCTTGCCGCCGAAAGCGGCGATCTCGTCCAGCAGGCCGTGCGCGGCGGCGGGATTGCGCACGGCCAGCACCACCTCCGCTCCGCAGCGCGCCAGCACCCGGGCGGTTTCCACGCCCAGGCCGCTGGTCGCGCCGGTAACGATCGCGCGCCTGCCTGAAAGGTCATGACCGGCGGCGACTTCGGCGGCGGTTGTTTCCCAGCCAAACGGCGAGGTGATGCGGGTCATGGCATTCTCCGGTCGAGGAACAGGGTCTGGTGGGCATGGCCGAATTCGCCGCGCAGGTCGGCCAGCCGCGAATCGACCACGGCAAGGCCGTTGCCCGCGCTCTCCGTCTCGGCGGCGATCCGCACCCATTCGCCCTCGGGCATCCGCGACAGGTGCAGGGTGATGTCGACATTGGCGAAGGTCCATTCGCGCCAGTCGACGAAGCTGGAAGTGCCGCTGCCGAAATCGGCCGCCATGGCGAGCTGGACAAAGGGCGAGATAGGCACCCCCGGCACCACTTCGCCCGCAATCCGCGCCCAGACCACGCCCGGGCCGCGCACTTCCAGCCCGCCGGATTCCAGCCGCGTCTCGTTGATGTGGCGCAGCGGGGAGCGCGCGCCGTTGAGGCTGGGCAGGCCCGGCTGCGGCAGGGCATGGGCCAGGCCGTCCGTGCCGGGAGAGTCCGCAATCCGCACCCTGAGCGCCGAGGCGCGCACTGTCACCGCGCCATCCTGGACCAGATCGACCTGGAGCAATTGCAGGCGGCGGCCCTCGCGCAGCACTTCCACCCGCGTTTCGACCGGGGCCATGCGCGTCGGCTTCATGATGTCGATCACCAGCCGCGCGGTGACCATCGGCGCGGGCGCTGGGACCAGTTCGACCGCATGGGCGACCAGGGCGTTGAGCGTCACCCCGCCCTGCAACCGCTTGTCCCACGGCCCCGTGCACAGGGCGGTCGGCACGAACCGCGCGCCGTCGCGGTCGAACAGGTGGCGCAGGTCATCGAGCGGCATCAGGCCGCGTCCGGCCAGGCAAGCGTGGCGGCATCGGCAGCATGGGTGCGCTCGCCGCCCATCTCGCCCATCAGCCAGCGCAGGCGGAAGGTCCAGCAATGCAGCGCGTGCTCCAGCGTCATGCCCAGCGCGCCGTTGAACTGGTGGGTATCGTAAGTGACCTCCGGAACCGCCCGCTGGGCATGGAGCGCGGCCAGCGCGGCATCGAGCGGCGAACCGCTCCACGCCGCCTTCATCGCCAGCCAGTAGACCCCCCGACACTTGACCGCATCGGCCGAAAGACGGTGCTGGACCGCCTGGAACGAGCCGACCGGGCGGCCGAACACCTGGCGCTGCTTGACGTAGTCGGTGGTGAACCGCACCGCCGCCTCCATCGCGGCGGCCGCTTCCAGCGCCAGCGCGATCCGCCACAGCCGCCGCAGTTCGCCGCCCTTGCCGGGAAGCCTTTGCGCCGAAGTCAGATCGGGCGCGGCGGTGAGCCTGCCCAGCGGATAGGCGAAGGGGTCTTCCAGCGCGGCGACCTCACGCCCCGTCATGTCGAGCACCGCGACTTCATCGCCGCAATCGACCAGCACGGTCCTGGCCCCGGCAAGGAAGCGCACGCCGCGCGGCAGGTCTTCCACGCGGGCGAGGGCCACGGGGCGCGGCAGCGCCTTGCGGGTCAGCAGCGGGGCGACCAGCGCCGCTCCCCCCAGCTCCATCACCAGCGGAGAAAGCGCGGCCTCGTAAACCAGGATCGCGGCTTCCACCGCGCCGCAGCCCGGTTCCAGCGCAAGGTCGAGGTAGCCGCCCTGCATGAACGCCTGCTCCATCGCCGTGGCGGGATGGCAGGCGCGCGGCTCCACCACGCCGCCGCTGCGGGGCAGGTCGCGGTTGTCATCGACGATCCGCACGATCGCCTCGCGCAGGGCCTGCTGGTCGGGAGTGAAATCGAAGTCCATCGCCTCAGGCTCCCCGCGGCAGGCCGAGGTGGCGGCCGGAAATCATGTTGAGCTGGACCTCTGCCGCACCGGCGGCGATCCCGGCGGTGATCGCCGAATTGAACTGCGAGCGCAGGTGCCCGTCCGCACCATCGACCAGCAGGTCGGGCAGGTAGGCAGAGGACAGGTTGGCCACCGCGTGGTCGGCCTGGATCATGGCAAAGCGGGCGAGATAGGTTTCGGCGCCCGGATCGCTGTCCTTGGCCCGGCCATCGATGACGAGATAGGTCTGGAGCCGCGCCGCTTCGACCAGCGCGAGGGCGGCGGCGCAGTCGGCGCGAACCACCGGATCGTCCCAGACCCCGCGCTCCTTCAGCCGCCCGACCACGTGATCGAGCCCGCGCCGCGCCTTTTCATAGCGCCCCGCGCCAATCCGTTCGTAGTGAATGATGGTCTGGACGATGGTCCAGCCCCCCGCCTCCTCGCCCAGCAGGGCATCGGCGGGAAGGAAGGCATCGGTGAAAAACACCTCGTGAAAGTCCCAGCGCGAATGGACGCCGGGGATCGGGCGGACCTCTATCCCGTGGGTGTCCATCGGCACCAGAAAGCAGCTGACCCCACCCTTGCCCTTTCCGCCGACCCGCGCGAGCAGGAACATGACGTCGGCCCGTGCGGCATAGGAGGTCCAGATCTTCGACCCGTTCACCAGGTAACCGCCCTCGACCGGTTCGGCCCGGGTCTTCATGTTGGACAGGTCGGTGCCCGCTTCGGGCTCGGAAAAGCCCTGGCACCACAGCAGTTCGCCGCCCGCAATGGCCCGCAGCCATTTCTGCTTCTGCGCCGCGGTCCCGAACTTCATGATCGCCGGGCCGGCCCAGTTGGCGCCAAGATAAAGCGAGGAACGCGGCTCGCCGATCGACCACATCTCCTCGCTGATGATGATCTGCTGCCAGGCGCTGGCGTCCTGCCCGCCATATTCGCGCGGCCAGTGGCGGACGATCAGGTCGCGCGCGGCGAGGCGCGCGTTGAAGGTCCTCGCGTGTTCCATCAGCCTGGGGCTGGAGGGGCCGTGCGGGGCATAGGCATCCCACCAGTCGCCGGGCAGAGTCGCGATCACCTCGCGCAGTTCGGCGCGATAGGCCTCCTCGGCTTCATTCCAGGCGAATTCCACCTGCCCTCTCCTCGCTTAATTGGTATACTTATTCCGCGCCATCCCCGGCTTGTCAAACGGGAGGAATCATTCGATGGAACTTTCCTCTGGGTGGAGCCGGAACATGCCGATCAGACAGATAGCGCGCGCAAGCAGTGCCAGGCGCAGGCGCAAGCTGGGCGAAATCGTCGCCGAACGGATCGTCGGCGAAATTATCCGCCGGGGCTGGAACGAAGGCGAGGTGCTGGGCACCGAGCAGGATTTCATGGACTTCTTCCGGATCTCGCGCGCCACTTTCCGCGAGGCCGTGCGACAACTGGAATGGAGCGGGGCGGCGGGCATGCGGCGCGGCGCCCACGGCGGGCTGGTGGTCAAGGCGCCGCCGCGCCACGCCATCGTCCACGCGCTCAAGACCTATTTCGAGCTGACCAAGGTGGAGCGGCGCCTGCTGGACGAGACGGCAGCAACCCTGCGCGCCGCCCCCCGGATGCGCCCCGATGGCGCGGGCAACCAGGCAATCGAGCTGTTTCTCGAAGCGCTCGATTCGCGCAGCCTGTCCGATCTTGTCGCAGAGCGGCTGGCAGGCGCGGGCGGCATCAAGCTGAGCGAGACAGTGGCGCAGCGGCTGGTCCAGGAGATCGAAGGCCGCGATTTCGAGCAGGGCGCCAACCTCGGCAACGAGATCGACCTGCAACGCCGCTTCGGTGTCAGCCGCGCGGTTCTGCGCGAGGCGCTGCGTCCGCTCGAACTGCACGACATCATCCGCGTCAAGACCGGCGCGCACGGCGGGATCATCATCCACGGGTTCGATCCGGACTACACGATCACGCTGGCCACCACCTATCTCGCTTTCGCCCGGCTGCCGCTTTCGGACCTTTGGGAGACGCAGAACGCGCTCAAGCTGGTGGCCGTCGAAGGCTTTGTCGCGCGCGCCGATGCCGATACGCTACGCGCGCTGGAGCGGGCGCTGGAGCGGCTGGAACACGCCTCCGCCCCGCACTACCTGCTCGCCGCGAGCGAATTCCACCTGCTGATCGCCGACAACAGCGGCAACCGCGCCGCCGCGCTGTGCGTCGGCATCCTTCACCGCTACGGGCTGACCGTCCTGCCGCGCCCGGACGAGGCCTACCTTCCCGCGCTCAAGCAGCAGCACCGCGATCTGCTGGAGGCGGCGATCCGCGGGGATGCCGCCTCGGCGCGGGCCAGCATGCAGGCCATGTACGACCATTCGCGGCGCTGGATCGCGCGGATCGAGCGCGATCTGGAGCGGCGCGGCGCGCAGTCAGGCTGAACCGGCGCAGACCCCTTCGGGCGCAAAGGCGGCAGCGTGGATGTTCACCGTATCGAGCGTCGGCGACAGCACCATCCGCTCGGTCCCGGCACGCTCGGCCAGACCGGCAAAGGCGCTCTCCGCCTCGCCCGCCAGCACCTCGTAGATCGCGGCATAACGGAACGGCGAGGGTTTCAGCGCCGGATGATCGGCCAGGCGGAAACGCTGCGCCGCGACAAAGCCGGGCACGGCCAGCACGTCGGGCAGGTGCACGTCGTCGTACCAGGCATTGAAGGCAGCGTCGTCGCCCGGGGTCGAATTGGTCAGCACGATGTAAAGCAGGCGGTCCTTGCCTTCCGCATCGGGGGTAATGGCGGAGCGGACCCGCCCCGTCAGCGCCTCGCCCACGGCCATCAGCATGGTCGCGCCGTCCAGCGTGTCGCTCATCACCCAGTCGCCAGAGCCGGCGCGGCGGAACACCTCGCCCAGGATCGCCGCGCCATCGCCGCCAAGCCAGTAAAGCGCGGCATTCGACCAGCGCGGCTGGTCGGCGGCGGGGGCAACCGCGGCAAACTCGCCCCGCAGCACGCCCGGGACGCCGCAGACATCGGGCAGGTGGTGGGTCACGTACCAGTCACGGTGCGCCGCCGCGCTGCCTTCCTTGGGGTTCTGCATCACCAGCAGGATCGCATTCGCATCGGCCATCATCTTCCCTTTCATTCACGCGTTTCCTTGAAATCGGGGCTTGCCGTCAAGAGCGGTTGGATGCAAGAGAAAGGGTATACCAGTTAGGAGGATTGCAGGTGTCAGCGCGCTATGCCGG
This sequence comes from Novosphingobium sp., assembly GCA_016719755.1. Taxonomy (GTDB): domain Bacteria; phylum Pseudomonadota; class Alphaproteobacteria; order Sphingomonadales; family Sphingomonadaceae; genus Novosphingobium. The sequence continues at coordinate 139,556 of JADJYM010000016.1, forward strand.
GTATCAGGCCCTGAAAATCGGACAGGTCGGCCATGTCCTGACCGTGACGCTCGACAATCCGCCGATGAACGGCATGACGCCCGAGGGGCACGAGGAGCTGACCCGCGTCTGGGCGGACATCGGCGCCGACCCGGCGGTGCGGGTGGTGGTGTTCACCGGCGCGGGCGACCGGGCCTTCTGCGCGGGCGGCGACCCCAGGAAGATGGTCGACAACTGGGGCAACCGCGAACGCTGGCAGGTCGGCATGGCCGAGGCGCGGGCGATCATCGTCGGCATGCTCGAATGTCCCAAGCCGGTCATCGCCCGGATCAACGGCCATGCCATGGGGCTTGGCGCCAGCTTGGCGCTGGCCTGCGACATCACGGTGATGGTCGAGGACGCGCGGATCGCCGATTCGCATGTCAGTGTGGGCCTGGCCGCTGGCGATGGCGGATCGTTGCTGTGGCCCAGCCTGATCGGCCTGGTCGAGGCGCGCCGCCACCTGCTGACCGGTGAGCCACTGACCGGCGCGCAGGCCGCCGCCAAGGGGCTGATCACCGAATCGGTGGCCCGGGACGACCTGGACAGTGCCGTCCAGCGCTGGATCGAGGTGTTCCTGTCCAAGTCGCCCAGCGCGGTGCAGACCACCAAGCAGGCGCTCAACCTTGATGTGCTCGTCAAGGCAAAGGCCTGGATGGACGAAATGCTGCGGCTTGAGACGAAATCGTGGGCCTCGCCCAATCACCGCGAGGCAGTGGTGGCGATGATCGACAAGCGCCCCGCCACCTTCATCGACGAATAACCACGGAAAACCCCATGTCAGACGATCTCGATCTCGGCGTGCTCGCCGGGAGCTTTGCCGAAATGCTGGATGCCGAATGGCCGCGCGAAAAGGCGGTGGCCTATGCGCGGGCGGACCACCTCTATGCCGAAGACCTGTGGCAGCAGATGGCCGCGCTCGGCTGGACCGCGCTGACCGTGCCGGAGGAGTACGGCGGGCTGGGCATGGGCAGCGCCGCCGTTGCCGCGCTGCACGGCGCGCTGGGCGCGGCGGCCGCGCCGGTACCGATGCTGGGGACCACCCTGGCGGTCGAACTGCTGCTGCGCGCGGGCAACGCGGCCCAGCAGGCGGCGTGGCTCCCCGGCCTGGCCGATGGTTCGCTGCGCGCCGCCGTGGCCCAGCCGGGCGATACGGTCGTGGCGGCGGACGGCGATGCTGTCAGCGGCAGCGTGGCCAATCTGCTCGATGCGGCCTCGGCGAATATCCTGTTCCTGCGCGCGGTGCGCGGCGGCAAGCCTGCCTGGATCGTGCTGCGCAGCGATGCCCCGGGCCTTTCGGTCGAGCGCCATGCGCTGACAGACACCACCCGTACGCTCGGCACGGTCACGCTGGACGGCGTGGCTCTCGATGGCGACGCGCTGATTGTGCCCGCTGACGCAGCCGCGCTCGACGATGCCCTGCTGCGCATCGCCGCGCTGGCCATCGCCGCCGACGCGATTGGCGGGGGCGAGCGGGTGCTGGCCGGCACGATCGAATACATGACCGTGCGCCAGCAGTTCGACCGGGTGATCGGCTCGTTCCAGGCGCTCAAGCACCGGGTGGCCGACCATCAGACCGCACTGGTCGCCGCGCGCGGGCTGGTCGAATATGCCGCCGGGCTGGCGGCGGACCATCCGCAGGCCTTGCTGATGGCGATTTCCGCCAAGCAGCACGCCGCGCGCGCCGTGGCCGAAATCGCCCGCGACTGCATCCAGCTGCACGGCGGGGTCGGCTTCACCGCCGAATTCTTCCCGCACATCTATCTCAAACGCGCCAAGGTGAACGAGGCGATCCACGGAACCCGCCCGGTCCTGCTCGACCGGATTGCCGACATGCTGGAGGCCGCGTGATGAGCCGCGTTTACGACATCGTCGGCAAGGTCGGCGACGAACAGGCGTTCCGCCAGGAAATCCGCGACTGGCTGGCCGAAAAGATCCCCGCAGGCTGGCGCGCGCGCTGGCAGGGCGTGCGCGAGGAAGAGCTCAAGGCCGAAATCGTCGCCTGGCTGGAGGAACGCCGCAAAGTCGGCCTCGCCACCCCGCACTGGCCGAGGGAATGGGGCGGCCCCGGCCTGCCCTTCGCCTACCAGATCATGGTCTATGAAGAGTTCGCCCGGGCCGATGCGCCGGAACTCGACATGTACACCATCTCGCTGTTCCACACGCCCGCGACGCTGTTCGAACACGGGACGCAGGAACAGAAGGACAAGTACCTGTCCGGGATCACCCAGGGCACCGACATCTGGTGTCAGGGCTTTTCCGAACCCGGCGCCGGATCGGACCTTGCCGCACTGCGCACCAGCGCCCGGCGCGAGGGCGATCACTATGTGGTGAACGGACAGAAGATCTGGTCCTCCTCATCGATGCACGCGCGCTATTGCCTGCTGCTGGCGCGCACCGATCCGAACGGCAAGCGCAAGCACGACGGCATTTCCTATTTCATCATGGACATGCACTCGCCCGGCGTCGAAGTCCGCCCGATCCCGCAGATCACCGGCGAGAGCGAGTTTGCGGAAATCTTCCTCGACGATGTGAAGATCCCGGTTGCCAACCTGATCGGCGCGGAAGGCAACGGCTGGAACATTGCCCAGTCGACCCTGTCGACCGAGCGCGGCCTGCTGATCTTCGGCGCGGTCGAACGGCTCGCCCATTCCTTCGGGCTCGACGGCAGGGAGGCGAAGGACACCTGGATGCGCGACGTCCAGCACCGCCGCGAATATGCCGCGCTCTATGCCGAGCTCCAGTCGATCCGGCTGATGATCCGCCAACTGCTGATCGAGCTTGAGGCGAACCCGGACAAGGCCTCGCCGACGCTGCCGACCTATATCAAGCTCACCTGGGGGCCGTTCCTGCAGCGTTACACCGAATTCCTGCTGCGGGCCGAAGGGCTGGAGGCGCTGAAGTGGCAGCCCTCGATTCCGGGCACCGGCCATTCCAGCCGCCTGAGGATGAACGATTTCCTCAAGAGCTATGGCTGGACCATCGCCGGAGGATCGAACGAGATCATGCGCAACATCGTTTCCGAGCGGATACTTGGCATGCCCAGAGGCTGACAGCAGCCCCGGGGAGAGGAGCAACGATGGACAATCCCGCCGCGCCGTTTCCAATCTGGCGCCTGGTTCTGCCGCTGATGGTGGCGGAAGTCGTCGGCAGCCTCGAACTGACGATGATCTATGCCGCGATGCGCAGCCTGATTGCCGATTTCGGCAGCGCCTCGGCGGCGGGCTGGCTGGTCACCTCGTTCATGCTCTCCTCGGCGGCCGGGGCCGCGCTGTTCGGGCGGCTGGGCGATCTGCTGGGGCGGCGGCGGGTGCTGCTGACGGTGCTCGTCATCTCGACGCTCGGCTCGGTGATCAGCGCCCTGACCCGCGATCTTGGCTGGCTGATCGCCGGGCGCGCGATGCAGGGGGCGGCAGGGGCGATCGTGCCGCTGTGCTTCGGGATCGTGCGCGAACACGCCCCGCCAGAGCGGGTTTCCTACGGCATCAGCCTGCTGGCGGTCGCGGCCAGCGTCGCTTCGGCCACCGGGCTGGTGATCGGCGGGATCATCATCGACCTTGCCGATTGGAGCATGATCTTCAAGGTGACAGCCGCAATGGGAGCGCTGGCTGTTGTCTGCATCGCGCTGTTCGTCGCCCCCGACAAGGCCTGGAACCCCGGCGCCGTGCGCGACGATCTGGCGGGTGGCTTGCTGTTCGTGCCCGCCGCGATCAGCCTGCTGCTGGCGATCGACAACATCGGCAAACTGGGGCCGGCCCATCACATGACGCTGATCTATATCGCGATCGCGGCGCTGTCGCTTGGGACCTGGGTGTGGCGCGAACTGAGCGTCGCCAACCCGCTGCTGCAGGTCCGCCTGCTGGCCATGCCCCAGATCGGCTGGTCCAACCTGTGCTATGTCGCGCTGGCGCTGGGGGCGTTCCAGGGCGGGCAGATCATGGCCCTGTTCGGCCAGCAATCGCCCGAAACCGGGGCGGGCCTGGGGCTTTCGGCAACGGTGGCCGGGTTCCTGCTGCTGCCCGCCAACATCATCACGGCGGCCTGCTATCCGCTGGTTGCCCGGATGGTCGACCGGTTCGGCGCGCGCGACGTAACGACACTGGGCTTCATCCTGATCATTGCCGGGTTTGGCTCGCTGATCCTTGAACATACCCGGGTGCTGCCGGTGATGGCCCTTCTGGTGATCCAGTCGGTCGGGCTGGGTGTGGTCTACGTCACCGTGCAGATCGTGATCGTCAAGGCCGCCCCGCTCGACCGCGTCAGCGAGGCGACCGGGATGATGGCCGTGATCCGTTCCACCGCCATGGCGATCGGCGCGCAGACCGTGGCCACCCTGCTGAGCGCCGGGGGCCACCACGGCGCCGGAGCCGGAGCCCGTTTCCCCAGTGAGCGCGACTACATCGTCGTGTTCGCCTTCATCTGCGCGACTGCCCTGGCGGGCAGTCTCATCGCCCGCAAGCTGCCCGTGCGGCTTGCGGTTCGCGCCGGTCAGGAGCATCCATGAATCCCGCCATCGTCCCCCTGTTCCAGCCCTTTGCGCTCCGTTCGCTTGCCCTTGCCAACCGGATCGTCATGGCGCCGATGACGCGCGGCTTCAGCCCGAATGGCGTACCGGGCGAGGACGTTGCAGCCTATTACCTGCGCCGCGCCGACTGCGGGCTGATCATCACCGAAGGCGTCGGCGTCGATCACCCGGCCGCGCTGGGCGGCAGCGGGGTCGATGGCGACAACGCACCGCATATGTACGGCAAGGCCGCGCTGGAAGGCTGGCGACGGGTGGTCGATGCGGTCCACGCCGCTGGCGGCGTGATCATGCCGCAGCTGTGGCACCAGGGGGTGATGCGCGAAATGGGCACCGGCCCCAATCCGGACGTGGAATCGGTGCGCCCCTCGGGCATCTGGGGACCGCTCGACAGGACCGCGATGGTCTCTCCCGCCTATCTGGAATCGGTCGCGCAAAAGCCGGGCCGGGCGATGACCGACGAGGAAGTGGTCGATGTGATCGAGGGCTTTGCCCGCTCCGCGCGCTGGGCGATGGAAGTGGGCTTCGACGGGATCGCGATCCACGGCGCGCACGGCTACATGGTCGACGATTTCCTGTGGGCGGGCACCAACCGCCGCACCGACCGCTGGGGGGGCGACCACCGGGGCCGCACTGCCTTCGCGGCGGAACTGGTCAGGGCGGTGCGGCGCGAGATCGGGGCGGAGCCGGTGATCAACTTCCGCTTTTCGCAGTGGAAGCAGCAGGACGTGCGCGCGCGTCTGGCTGAAACGCCGCAGCAGCTGGAAGAGGTGCTGGGGCCGATTGCCGACGCCGGGGTCGACATCTTCGATGGCAGCCAGCGCTATTTCGACAAACCGGAATTCGAAGGTTCGCCGCTCAACCTTGCGGGCTGGGCGAAGAAGCTGACCGGCAAGGCATCGCAGACCGTCGGCGGGGTCGGGCTGAACTCGGGGGTCTACGATTCCAGGGCGACCGGCGGTTCGGCGGCGACAATGGAAAATGTCGAGAAGGTCGCCGCCCGGCTGGAACGGGGCGAGTTCGACCTGGTCGGCGTTGGCCGCGCGATCATGCACGATCCCCGCTGGGTGCGCCGCGTGCGCGAAGGCGAGGACCTGCTGCCCTTCGACGAATCCTCGCGGCTCGTGCTGACCTGATCAGGGAAACCGGCTGAGCCGCGCCGCCTCCCCGGGAAGCTGCGACCAGTAGTCCTGCCAGCTGGCGTCGCTCTGCGGCAGTTCGGTGCGGAACCGCTCCTCGCGCCCGGGCCACAGGTTGAAGCCGACCGCCTGCGGCCCGTCCTTCAGATCGCCCACGAACAGGAAGCGGGGGCGGCGGCCCAGGAAGTGCCAGGTGCCATCGACCCGCACATAGCGGTCGAAATAGACCATCAGGTTGACCACCCAGTGATCCCCGTCCTCGTGCTCGGCGCGGCAATAGACCGTGCCGCGCGCGCTGTCCGCCGCGATATCGGTGATGACGTGGCCGGCGACCTGGTGGAAGCTGCGGTAGAACCCGCGCAGGACATCGCGGTAAAAGCCCTTGGCCCCTTCCGCTCCGATCCCATGCTCGCCAAACGGCGTCTGCGGCGCGAACAGCGCGCCCAGCGCCTCAAGATCGCGGCTGTCCACCGCCCGGGCATAGCGCGCGGCGAGCTGCTGGATCGCGAGGTGCGCTTCGACCCGGGCCAGCCGCTCTTCGATCGAATCCTGCATTGTCCCTCTCCTTTGCTCAGCCGTTGCTGACCGGCGGGGCGAACGGCACCGACAGGCCCGCCATGCGCGCCGCGCGCTTTCCACGCAGGGCCGCCATCGCTTCCTTGAAGTCCGGCCCATCCAGCGTTTCGCGGGTCAGGGCCATGGAGGCGGCGCGCGCGGTTTCGAAATCCTGTCCGTCCGCGTCGCGCAGCTGGCGTTTGATCATGGCGAAGCTGGCGGGGGAACCTTGCGCCAGGCTTTCGGCATAGGCCAGCGCGGCCTCGGCAAAACCCTGCGCGGGGAGCAGCTGCGAAACCAGCCCCCTGGCCAGCGCCTCAGCCCCACCGACCCGGCGGGCGGTCAGCAGCATCTCGGCGGCATGGCCCTGCCCCATCAGCCGGGCAAGCGACCAGGCAAGGCCGCCCTCGGCGCAGAGGCCCAGCCGCGCAAAGGGCGCGACGAACACGGCATCCTCGGCGGCGATGCGGATGTCCGCCGCGCAGGCCATGGCCAGACCGATCCCGGCGCAGGCGCCGTGGACCGCGGCGATCACCGGCTTGTCCAGCAGCATGATCCCGTCATAGCGCAGCCCGCCCGATCCGGAATTGGGTGCGGCGGGATCGGCGGAAAGCTCTCCCAATACCGCCATGTCGGCTCCGGCGCAGAAGGCCCGGCCCGCCCCGCAAAGCAGCACCACCCTCACCTCGGGGTCGGCTCCAGCGCGGGTAAAGGCGGCGGTCAGCCCGCGCGAGACGGCGCCATTGGAAGCGTTCAGCCGGTCCGGCCGGTTGAGCGTGATGCGGGCAACGCCGCGCGCCGCCGCATAAAGCACCACCTCATCCGGCTGTTCCATCTACCACCCCGCAAGATCCGCCGCGCGCTGGCGGTGGCGGCTGGGAGAGCCCAGCCAGGCCCAGTCGAGCATCGCACGCTTCATGTAGATATGCGTATCGTGCTCCCAGGTGAAGCCGATCCCGCCATGGGCCTCGACCGTGTCGCGGGTGACCTGCAGGTAGGTTTCGGTCAGGTGCGCCTTGGCCTGGGCGGCGGCGTGGGGGGCCTTGTCCGGCAGCGCGTCCCAGGCATGGGCGGCGAACCAGTACAGCCCGCGCGCGGGTTCGGTCCCCAGCGCCATCTTCACCAGCTGATAGCGCAGCCCCTGGAAGGCGGCGATCGGCTGGCCATACTGCTCGCGCAGCTTGGCATAGTCGACCGACATCTGGACGCAGCGTTCCGCCCCGCCAAAGGCATCGGCGGCGATCAGGGCGGCGGCGGCATCGGTCAGGCGGCTGGCCACGTCCTTGCCCTGTGGTAGCAGTTCGGCGGCGGCACCTTCGAAAGTCACCGTATCGACCGGGCGGGTCCGGTCGGCACTGTCCACCCGCGCGCAGGTGTAGCCCGTGCCCTTTTCGACCAGCGCCAGCCCCTCGCTGACGCCCACCACGATCAGGTCCGCCTCGGCGGCGTTCGGCACCAGCGTCTTGACGCCCGAGAGCCCGCCCTCGGCCGAAAGCTGCCATTCGCCGGGCAGCCATGCGCTCTTGCCCTCGCCAAAGGCGACGGTGCCAAGCACCTCGCCGCTGGCAAGGCGCGGCAGCCATTTCGCCTGCTGTTCGTCCGACCCGCCCAGCGCGATGGCCAGGGCGGCCAGCGCGTGGCCCAGGAACGGCACCGGCGCGGCGGCATGGCCCAGCGCCTCGGCAACGATGGCAAGGTCGATCAGTTCCAGCGCCATGCCGCCGTGCGCTTGCGGCACCATGATCGCCGGAATGCGCATCTCGCACAGCGCCGCCCACAGCTCGGCATCGAACCGCGCCTCGCCCTCCACGTCGAACACCTTGTGAAGGCGCACGGGATCGCACTTGTCGCGCAGCAGCGCCTTGACGGTATCGACCAGCGCCAGTTGCTCGTCGGACAGAAGGAAGTTCATGCGCCTGCTCCCTGAACCCGGTCGCGCGGCAGGCCAAGCACCCGCTCGGCGATGATGTTGCGCTGGATGTTGGACGTGCCGCCCGCGATCGACATCGACAGCGAGATCATGAAGCGCTCGATCCACTTGAGCCGCGCGCCGCCCATGTCGGTGAAATCGTCTTCCAGGATGTCGCGCGCCAGCTTGCCCATCCGGCCGGCCAGTTCGGTCATGTAAAGCTTGCGCATGGTGGTGAAGGTCTCGCCCTCCTGCCCGTGGACGTCGAGCGAAACGGAGCGGTAGGTCGAATAGACGATGCTCAGCAGTTCGCCTTCGATCGCCGCAAGCTCTTCGCGCACTCGCACGTCCTTGATCGCGCTCTGGCCATCGCGCTCCACTTCCTTCGCCAGCTTGACGAGGTCGCGGAACATCGACAGCGGCCAGGTCATCGCGGCAATCCCGGAACGCTCGTGCTTGAGCGTCGAACGGGTGACGTTCCAGCCCTTGCCGCGTTCGCCCACCAGCATATCGGCGGGGGTTTCGGCATTGTCGAAGAAGACCTCGTTGAATTCCTTCTGGCGGGTCATCTGCACCAGCGGGCGCACGGTGACGCCGGGCTGGCGGATGTCGATCAGCAGATAGGAAATGCCCGCGTGCTTGGGCGCGTCGGGCTCGCTGCGCACCAGCAGGAACATGTGCGTGGCAAAGTGGGCGCCGGTGGTCCAGATCTTCTGGCCGTTGACGATCCACTTCGACCCGTCGGGCGAAAGTTCGGCCCTGGTGCGCAGCGCGGCCAGGTCCGACCCCGCGCCGGGTTCGGAAAAGCCCTGGGCCCAGATGATGTCGCCGCGCAGGGTCGGGGCGATGAAGCGCTGCTTCTGTTCCTCGGTTCCCCATTCCAGCAGGGTCGGCACGACCAGGCCGTTGCCGGGGATGCGGTCGGACGGGGCGCGGGCGCGGCTCAGCTCCTCGCGGATCACTTCGGCCTTGCCGATATCGGGCTGCTGTTCCGATCCGCCGAAGCGCCTGGGGATGGAACGGTGCATATAGCCGCGCCCGATCGCGGCCTCGACAAAGGCCCGCACGTTGTCGCGCGATTTGAGGTTGCCGTCAGCTGGCGGCCAATGCGCGGCGATGAAGTCCCGCACTTCCTGGCGGAAGGCGTCGTATTCGGCGCCAAATCCCAGTTCCATGCCCAATCCTTTATACGATTCTGGTTTGGTCATGTGATTCAGCACGGCGGGCGCTGTCAAACGAAAAGCGCATAATCCGATAACTAAGTGACTTGATTATGCCGGCTTGGGCGCGCACCCTTGGCGCCAGAGAAAACCGCTGCACGGAGAGAATCGATGTCCGCCCTGTTAGAGCGCCACCTGCAAGCCGCGCGGGCGCTGCCGACCCCCGCCACGATCATCGGCGGACGGGCGGTAGGCGAACACCTGACCGGCGCGCACCGCCAGATCGATCCTTCGACCGGGGCCGCCTATGCCGAGATTCCCCTGTCGGGCACCGCCGCGATCGACCAGGCGGTGGCTGCCGCGCAGGCCGCCTTCCCCGCCTGGCGCGACACCGCGCCCGAGGTGCGCCGCGAGATTCTGGAGCGGCTTGCCGCGCTGATCGCGGCGGAGAGCGACAACTTCGCCCGGATCGCCTCGATCGAGAACGGCGTACCGATTTCCTTCGGGCACCATTTCGCCGCCATGGCGGTGCAGTGGACGCGCTATTACGCGGGCTGGGCCGACCGGCTGGAGGGCATCTGCTCCAACACCCACAAGGACGAGCCGCTGGTCTTCACCATGCCCGAACCGTTCGGGGTGGTGGCGATCATCATCACCTGGAACGCGCCGCTGCTGTCGCTGGCGATGAAGATCCCGCCCGCACTGGCGGCCGGCAACACCGTGGTGCTGAAGCCCGCCGAGTTCACCCCCTTTACGGCGACGCGCTATATGGAACTGGCGAAGCAGGCGGGCCTGCCCGACGGCGTGCTCAACCTGGTGCTGGGCGACAACGATGTTTCCGCCGCGCTGACCCGCCACCCCGCCATTGCCAAGATCAGCTTCACCGGCGGGCCGCTGACCGCGACCAAGATCATGGCGGCGGCATCCGAAAATCTCACGCCCGTGCTGTTCGAACTGGGCGGCAAGGGCGCGAACCTGGTCTTCGCCGACGCCAACCTGGAAGAGGCGATCCCCTTTTCCGCGCGGATGCCGCTGCTCAATGCCGGGCAGGGCTGCGCGCTGCCGACCCGTCTGCTGGTCCAGCGCCCGGTCTATGACCAGGTGGTCGAAGGCGTCGCCGCCTGCTTTGCCGCTTTCCCGCAGGGCGACCCGTTTGATCCCGGCACCTTCATCGGCCCGCTGATAAACCGGGCCGCGCTGGAACGGGTCACCAGCTTCATCGAGCGCGCGCAGGCCGAAAGGTCGGGCCGGATGGTCTGCGGCGGCGGGCGCTGCGGCGGCGATCTACAGGACGGCTATTTCGTCCAGCCGACCATCTTTGCCGATGTCGATCCGGCCTCGAACCTCGCCCAGCGGGAGATTTTCGGCCCGGTGCTGTCGATCATCCCGTTCGACAGTGAAGAAGAAGGCCTTGCCCTCGCCAATGGCACCGAATACGGATTGACAAATTATGTCCAAACGTCAGACATGCGCCGGGCGCGCCGTCTGGCGCGGCAGCTGCGTTCTGGCACGGTGGGGGTCAACGGCACGGGCAATATGCACGTTTCAGCCCCTTTCGGCGGGGTCGGGATCTCCGGCTTCGGACGCGAGGGCGGACTGGAAGGCATAAGGGAATTCGCCGGCACCAAGACCGTGCTGATGGGTTAGAACGGGAGAACAGGGATGCCGATGCAGGTTACGGTACCGGACAACGTACCGCCCGAACTGGTGGTCGATTTCGACTATTTCGCGGTCGACGGATCGAACGGCGATCCTCAGGCCACGTGGAAGAAATTGCACGACGGCCCCGACATCGTCTGGACCCCGCATTACGGAGGCCACTGGATCGCCACTCGCGCGGCGGAATTCGACGTGATGCAGATCGATCACGCGCATTTCAGCCACCGCCAGTTCGACCTGCCGCGCAATCCCAACCGCATCCCCTCGGTCCCGCTCGGGCTCGATCCGCCCGAACATACCCCTTACCGCCGCCTGCTGATGACGGCCTTTACCCCGCGCAAGATCCGGGCCTTCGCCGAAGTGGCCGAGCACACCGCGAAGGACCTGATCGCCGAACTCAAGCCGCGCGGCGAATGCGAATTCATCGACGAGTTCGCCAAGGTGCTGCCGATCAACGTCTTTCTGACGATGATGGGCCTGCCGCTGGACGACCGCGCCTATCTGCTGCCGCTTGCCGAGATCGCGGTGCACAGCAACGACGTGGCGCTGAAGACCAAGACCCAGCAGGAACTGGCGGGCTACCTGCTCGGTCATATCGAACAGCGCCGCGCGGCTGGGCCAGCCGAGGACCTGCTGTCCACCATCGTCCACGGCGAGATCGAGGGGCGGCCCCTGACCCCGCCGGAGATCCTCTCGATGTCGCTGCTGGCGCTGGTCGGCGGGCTGGATACGGTGGCTTCGCAGCTGGGTTTCGTCGCCAACTTCCTGGCGAAGAACCCCGGGCACCGGCGCGAACTGGTTGAAAACCCGCGCCTGATTCCGACCGCCTGCGAGGAATTCCTGCGCCGCTTCGGCTTGCCCAACACCCTGCGCGAACTGACCATGGACTATGCGTACAAGGGCCTGCAATTCAGGAAAAACGACCTGATCATGCTGCCCAAATGCCTCTATGGCCTGGACGAGCGGCTCAACGCCGACCCGATGACGGTCGATTTCCACCGCAAGCCATCGACCATCAAGCACGCCGCCTTCGGGGCCGGGCCGCATCTGTGCCCCGGCAACGTGCTCGCGCGGCGCGAGCTGATGATCTTCCTTGAGGAATGGCTCCCAGCGATCCCTGATTTCGAACTCGATCCCGAGCGCCCCCCGGTGTTCACCAGCGGCGGAGTCAATTCGGTCAGCAAGCTCTACCTGAAGTGGAAGGTGTGATGGTGGACGACAGCGCGGTCCGCGCGGCGATCCGCGCGGCGATCGCTGCGGGCCACGAGGAGGCGGTGCATATCGTCGCCTATCACCGGGGCAGGCAGGTGCTGAACGTGTGGGACGGCCTGGCAGACCCCGCGCGCGGCAAGGCGGCGAGCGAGGACACGCTTTACAACGTCTATTCGGTCACCAAGGCGGTTGCCGCCACGGCGCTGCACATCCAGGCGGAAAAGGGCAGGGTCGATTACGATGCCCCGATAGCCGAGTACTGGCCGGAATTCGCCTCGAACGGCAAGGGCGCCGCAACCGTCCGCCACGCCCTGACCCACCGCGCCGGAGTGCCACTGATGCCCGATGGCGTGACGCCCGAACTGATGTGCGATGCGCAGTGGATGGCGGCGCAGATCGCCGCGATGGAGCCGCTTGCGCCTCCCGGCGAGAAGACGCTTTATCAGTCGATGACGTTCGGCTGGATCGTGGGCGAGATCGTCCGGCGCTCGGACCCGGCGGGGCGCGATCTGGGCACCTTCGTACAGGACGAAATCGCCCGCCCGCTTGGCCTGCGTGACCTGTGGATCGGGATTCCGGATACGGTCGCGGACCGGGTGGCGGTCATGTCCAACCGCAACGAGAACGACCCGCCCCCGCCCGCCGCGACGCTTTATGCGAAGTCGATGCCTTACGCGGTCGACCTTGTCCCCCGCGTGTTCGGACGGCCCGATGTCCAGCGCGCCTGCATCGCCGGGGTCGGCGGAATCTTCAACGCGCGCGACGAGGCGCGCTTCTGGGCCATGCTGGCGGGCGGCGGCGAGCTTGACGGCGTGCGCCTGCTGTCGGCGGAGCGCGTCGCCAGCTTCTCCAGCGTGCGCGACAACGGCGACGAGCCCGATCCGGTGATGTTCGGCATGCCGATCCCGATCAGCGTCGGCGGTTACTGGCTGGGCGGGCACCGCGTGACCGGCCCGCGCGCGATCTGGCATCCGGGCGCGGGCGGCTCCATCGGCTGGGCCGATCCCGACCAACACCTTGCCGTGGCGGTCTGCCACAACCGGATGTTCAATGCCCGCCTGCCGGAGGACGATCCGATCCTGCCGATCACGAAGGCCGCGGTTGCGGCGCTTGGCCTGGAGTGGCGCTGATGACTGCACTGCCGAAACTGGAAGACCTTGAGGATAAGAGCTTCGACCCCTTCATGGTTGAGAAGCTGTCCACCGGCAATTGCCCTGATCCCTATCCCCGCATCCACGAGCTGCGCCAGCAGGGCCCGGTGGTGGAGGGCAGCTACCGAAAGAACTTCACCGATGTGCCCGACGTGCAGATGGGCCATCTGCCGCAGGTCATGGTGCTGGGCTACGACGCGGTGCTGCACGTCCTGACTCACCCCGAGGTGTTCCGCAACAAGGAGGCCTTTGCCCCCAACCTGGGCCGCTCGTTCGGCAACACCATCACCGTGATGGACGCCCCCGAGCACACCCGGTTCCGCAAGATTTTCCAGAAGGCCTTTCTGCCCAACGTGGTGACCAAGTGGGGCGAGACGGTGGTCGATCCGGTCGTGAACCGGCTGATGGACGGCTTTATCGCCACCGGCGAGGCCGACCTGATCGAACAGTTCACCCACCACTATCCGTTCCAGGTGATCTACGCCCAGGTCGAGCTTGATCCCGCGCAGGCGCCCGTGTTCCACAAGCTCGCCATCGCGCAGATCCTGTCCTCGATCGGCGCGCCGCAGGGGCCGGAGGCGAGCGGCAAGCTGGGCGCCTTCTTCGCCGAGCTGCTGCGCCAGAAACGCGCCAATCCGGGAACCGACCTTATCAGCCACCTCGCCACGGTTGAGGCGGATGGCGAGCGGCTGCCGGATGACGTGCTGATTTCCTTCCTGCGCCAGCTTATGAACGCGGGCGGCGATACCACCTTTCGCGGCACCAGCGTGCTGCTGACCGGCCTGCTGACCCATCCCGAGCAGCTGCGGGCCGTGTCCGAGGACCGCAGCCTGATCCCCGCCGCGATCGACGAGGCGCTGCGCTGGGAAGGGCCGGTCACCTCCACCTTCCGCTATTGTGCGCAGGATACCGAGATCCAGGGCCACCCGATCAAGGCGGGGACTTTCGTCAACACCGTGCTGGCCAGCGCCAACCGCGATCCGGCGAAGTTCGAAAATCCGGACGCGTTCAATATCTTCCGCAAGAACACGGTGCGCCACCTCGCCTTCGCCAGCGGGCCGCACCTGTGCATCGGCCAGCACCTTGCCCGCGTCGAGATGACCCGCGCGCTGAACGCGATCCTCGACCGGCTGCCGAACCTGCGGCTCGATCCGGACAAGCCCGCGCCCGCCATCACCGGCCACCTGCTCCGCGTGCCCGAGCATCTGTGGGTCAAGTTCGACCGCGCCTGAGGGAACCCGCCATGAAGAAGTGGATGTGCATGAACTGCGGCTGGATCTACGAGCAGGAACTGGGCGATCCCATCGGCGGGATCGCTCCCGGAACGGCGTGGGAAGACATTCCCGAAGACTGGAAGTGCCCCGATTGCGGATCGCTGAAATCCGAATTCGAGATGGAGGAGGTCTGAGCGTGGCCGAATGGGACTACATCATCGTCGGCGCGGGCTCCGCGGGCTGCGTGCTGGCCGAGCGCCTTTCCCTCGACCCGTCGGTCAGCGTGCTGGTGCTGGAGGGCGGCCCGGCAGACCGCAATCCCTTCATCCACATGCCGCGCGGCATTCCCAAGATCATGTTCGATCCCAGGTGGTCCTACGGCTTTATGACCGAGCCGGAAACGGGCAACAACCAGACTCCGGAGCGCTGGGCGCGCGGCAAGACGCTGGGCGGATCAAGCTCGATCAACGGCATGGTCTACAACCGCGGCCAGCCGGCCGACTATGAGGCGATTGCCCGGCTGGCGGGCGAGGAATGGGGCTGGCAGCACATCGCCCGCGCCTACAAGGCGATCGAGAACCACGAGCTGGGCGCCGCCGAGACGCGCGGCGATTCCGGCCCCTTGCGCATCACGCTCAACCCCCGCAGCGAATGGGGCGACCGGATGATCGCGGCGGGCGAGGAGATGGGGATCCCCCGCAAGGAGGACGTCAACGAGCCCGACAACGGCGAGGGCATCGGCTATGTCCCCGCCAACATCTGGAAGGGCCGCCGCCAGAGCGCGGCAGTGGTGTTCCTGCGCCCGGCGATGAAGCGCCCCAACGTCACCGTGCTGACCGGGGTCCAGGCCGACCGTGTGATCTTCGCGGGCACGCGCGCCACCGGCATAGCCGGGCGCCATGGCGGCACCGCAAAGACCTGGTCGGCGCGGCGCGAGGTCATCCTCTGCGCCGGGGCGATCGCTTCGCCGGCGATCCTGATGCGGTCCGGTATCGGCCCGGCAGACATCCTGAAGGAAGCCGGCGTGCCGGTGCTGGTCGACAGCCCCGAAGTGGGCGGCAACATGAAGGAACACCGGATCCTGGTGATGCAGTACCGGATGAGCGACCACTCGTTCTCGGTCAACCGGGAGTATTCCGGCGCACGGCTCGTCGCCAACGTGCTGCGCTATTACCTGCTGCGCGACGGGCCGATGTCGACCTCGTCCCACACGGTCGGCGCCTGGGTGAAGTCGAAGCCGGACATGGACCGGCCCGACGTGCAGATGCTGATCGCGCCCTATACCTATGACATGACCGGCAAGGGCTATCTGGAACAGGAGCCGGGGATGCTGGTGATCGGCTTCCTGCTGCGCCCGGAAAGCGCCGGCCGGATCGCAATTACCTCCGCCGATCCCGATGCCCCGCTGAAGATCGAGCCGCATTACCTGACCAACGAAGCCGACCAGTCCCGCGCCGTGGGCCTGTTCCGCTCGGTCCGCCGCCTGATGGCGCAGCCCGCGCTCGACGGGATGGTGACGCGCGAACTCGCGCCCGGCGGCGACAACCAGAGCGACGAGCAGATCGTCGACTGGTTCAACAAGGCAGGCGGCTGCGGCCTCCACGCGGTCAGCACCTGCCGCATGGGGACAGACGCGGCCTCGGTGGTCGATCCGCAGCTGCGCGTGCGCGGGGTGGAGGGGCTCAGGATCATGGACACCTCGGTCCCGCCGATTATGCCCTCGGGCAATACCAACGCGCCGATGATGGCCATGGCCTGGCGCGCGGCGGAACTGATCCTGGCGGGCCGCGCGGGCTGAGACCTTTGCCCCGCAAGGCGGGAAATCGCGGCTCCAGGAAGGAAGGGCAAGCATGGAGGTGCCTGAACAACTTGCCCGAATGGGCCGGGCGGGCGTTCTCCGCAATGCAGTCGCTCCGGGCACGGTGCTGACCCGCATCACCCGGCCGATCCTCGCCATGGAGCAGGGCCGCGCGATGCTGGCCGAAGCCACGCCGATCGCGGTGGCGGCCTATGCCGAGCCTGACGACGTCACTCCGCTGCTGACCTTCCTCGCCAGCGCGGATTGCCATTACATCGTCGGCCAGACGATCTTCAGCGACGGCGGCAAGGACGCGATCCGGCGCGGCGAACGGTTGCCCTGATCGCCGCGCCGGTCATCGTCAGCCGATCTCGGCGATGACCGCGCCAACCTCGTAAGTCTCGCCAATCTCGCCGATCAGCTTGATCTTGCCCGAGGCCGGACTTTCAACCTCGTTGGTCGACTTGTCGCTTTCCAGCGAATAGATCGGCTGGCCTTCGGTCACTTCGGCCCCGTCCTCGACCAGCCATTCGACCAGTTCGCCCTCGTTCATCGAGAAGCCGATCTTGGGCACGGCTACCTGAATTGCCATTGTTAGAAAGTCCTTACTTCGCGAGTTCGATGATGGCCGCCAGGATGCGCGCGGCATCCGGGGCATAGGCGGTTTCCAGCGGCTTGGAGTAGGGCACCGCGCTGAACGCGCCGCCCAGCCGCTTGACCGGCTTTTTCAACGCGCCGAACAGTTCCTCGTTGATGACGGCGGCGATTTCCGCGCCGACGCCGTGCTCCTTGACCGCCTCGTGCGCGATCAGCACCCGCCCGGTCTTGCGCGCCGAGGCGAGCACCGTTTCGCGGTCCCACGGGGCTATGGTGCGCAGGTCGATGACTTCCACCGACACGCCCTGTTCTGCCGCCTGGACAGCGGCCGCGCGCGCCTCTACCGCCATGCGGGCATAGGCGATCAGGGTCACGTCGCTGCCCTCGCGCTGGATCGCCGCCTTGCCCAGCGGCACCCGGTGGCTGCTGTCCGGCAGTTCGAAGGCCATCGGCGCGTGATAGGTCGGCAGGTTTTCGATGAAGATCACCGGATCGGGATCCTCCACCGCGCTGCGCAGCAGGCCATAGGCGTCTTCCGGGGTGGAAGCGGCGCAAACCTTGATCCCGGCGGTGTGGGCGAACCACGTCTCCAGATAGTCGCAGTGCTGCCCGCCCGAGCCATAGCCAAGGCCGGTCATGGTGCGGATCACGATCGGCACGCTGGTCTGCCCGCCCGACATGAAGCGCAGCTTGGCGGCGTGGTTGACGATCATGTCCATCGCCACGGTGGTGAAGTTCATCAGCATGATCTCGGCGATCGGCTTGTAGCCCGCCAGGCTGGCGCCGATGGCCGCGCCCATGATCGCCTGTTCCGAGATCGGGGTGGAGCGCACCCGGTCATCGCCGAAGCTGGTCGACAGTCCCTTGGTGATCTTGGCGATGCCGCCGCCTTCGGGATCGGCAAGATCCTCACCCAGGGTGATGACCTTGGGATCTTCGGCGAAGATGTCCTGATAGGCCTTCGAGATTGCCGCGATGATGCTGACCTTGGGCTTGGCCGCCTTTTCCGCGCTCATGCCGCGATCTCCTTTTCGAACACGTCGAAGCGCAGGTCGTCCGGCTCGGGCCAGGGCGATGCCAGCGCGAATTCCAGCGCATCGTCGATCTGCGCCTCGATATCGGCCTCGATGGCCGCCAGCTCGTGCTCGCTGGCGATCCGGTCCGCGATCAGCCGGGCGCGCAGCGCGGGGACCGGATCGGCTTCCATCGCCGCGGCCTTCTGGTCCTTGGGGATATAGCTGTCATCATCGCCGAAGTTGTGGCCGAAGAAGCGGAAGGTCATGCATTCCAGCAGGGTCGGCCCCTCGCCGGCGCGGGCGCGGGCGACGGCCTGGGCAAAGGCGGAATACATTTCCTCGGGATCGTTGCCGTTCACCCGCACGCCCGGCATGCCATAGCCTGCCGCGCGGCCCGCGATGTTCTGCCCGCCGGTCATCTTCTCGAAAGTGGTGTGTTCGGCAAACAGGTTGTTCTGGCAGACGAAGATCGTCGGCAGCTTCCAGATCGAGGCCAGGTTCATCGCCTCGTGCACCGCGCCGATGTTCGAGGCGCCGTCCCCGAAGGTGCAGACCGAAACCCGGTCCGACTTGTCGAGCTGGGCCGCCCACGCCAGGCCGTTGGCGATCGGCGCCGAGGAGCCGACGATGCCGGTGGTGACCATGATCCCCTTGGGCGGATAGGTCAGGTGCATCGGCCCGCCCTTGCCCTTGCACGATCCGGTGACGCGGCCGGCCAGTTCGGCCCACAGCGGGCGCAGCGGAAAGCCCTTGCCCAGCATGTCGTGGATGCCGCGATAGATGGTGCAGATGGTATCGTCGTCGCGCAGCAGCTGGCCCATCACCGAAGGGATGATCTCCTGCCCGCGATAGGAGTAATAGACCATCGCGATCTGGCCGGAGAGAATCACCTTGCGGGCGCGTTCGTCGTTGGCCTTGAGCAAGGCCGCCCGCTTGTAGATTTCGAGCAATGTCGCGGAATCCGCGACGTACTGGTTCGTTGCCACCACGCACACTCCCTTTGGCCACAGGCGCTTATCAGTGCAATTCGTTATATGATTGCACTGAACCTGTCGAGAGTGTCGTTCAGTAAATTTCAGTCGATCAGGTCAACGATGGCGTCCGAACCGATCTGCGCCATCCAGACCTTGCCGGCAGCGATCATGTGCGCCCGCCAGTGCGCCTCGGCCCCGGGGCCGTCCTTCGCCTCGATCAGGTCGACCAGCCGGCTGTGCGACTTAAGGCCAAACCGCAGCTGGCGCTCGCTGAACTCGGGATCGACCACCGGGTTGCGGCGCTGGGCAAGCTCCATGTGGGCACTGGCCAATCCCCGCAGCGCCTGGTTGATCACGACCAGGGTCTTGTTGCCAGCCATCTCGATCAGGGTCCGGTGGAACTCGGCCAGCACCGGAGTAACCGCGAACCGGTCCTTTGTCAGCGCAAGCTCCCGTTCGATGATGGCGCGCAGCAGTGGCACCGCCTTTTCGCTGTTGCGTTCCGCCACCAGCCGGGCGGCGGGCGGCTCGAACAGGGTGTGCATTTCATACACGTCACCGACGGTCACACCCTGGAACTGGAGCGTGATGCCGGCCGCGCGCTGGATCATCTCGAAGTTGGGCGAACTGATCCGCGCCCCGCCCCGTGCGCCGCGCGCGACCGTGACCAGGCCTTCGGATTCGAGGATGCGCACCGCTTCGCGAATGGTCGGGCGCGAAACTTCAAACTCCGCGATCAGGTGCGATTCGGCCGGCAGGGTATCGCCATCGGACAGTTCGCCGCGGATGATCGCGTTGCGGATCTGCTTGGCGACCAGTTCAGCGGTCTTGGGAACGCGAACAGCTTGGGCATTGCTGCGGCTGCCGACGGGTATCGCGACAAATCCGTTAGACAAGTTCAATTCCTTGCTATGAGAGTCCTAGTCTCTGCTCCCGTTCGCCGGATTTCGCAAGCTTTGCGGGACATCTTTCCACTCTTGCCAGAAGTCATATTACCTAGTTAGATGATAACTGGAGCGGCGACCGGGAAGACCGGCGTTGCGAGCCGAGATGCCATTCAGCATACTGATTGGACTGACGAGAGGATTCCCGATGAACGAGCAGACCAGGGTTGGACGGCAGCAGGACGGCGCGGGCTATGTCGTCTCGGCCGAGAACTACATCTCGACCGAGTTCGCGAAGGCAGAGGCCGAGCGGATGTGGTATCGCGTCTGGCAGATGGCCTGCCGCGAGGAAGAGATTCCCAACGTCGGCGATTTCTACACCTATGACATCGTCGACCAGTCGGTCATCGTCGTGCGGGTCGCGGCGGACGAGATCAAGGCCTATCACAACGTCTGCCCGCATCGCGGCCGCACGCTGACCGAAGGCTGCGGCCATGCCGCGCGGCTGTTCTGCAAGTACCACGGCTGGTCGTGGAAGCTGGACGGCACCGTGGCCAAGGTGGTCGACCGCCATGAATGGCCCGAGGACATGGTCAGCGACGAAGCGCTGAACCTGGTTCCGGTCAAGCTTGGGCGCTGGCAGGGCTGGGTCTACATCAACCTCGATCCGGACTGCGTCAGCCTGGAAGAGCATCTCAGCCCGGCCAAGGACTTCCTCGATCCGTTCGACCTGGGCGGACTGCGCTATCACTGGCGCAAGTCGACGATCCTGAACTGCAACTGGAAGGTCGCGCTGGAAGCCTTCAACGAGGGTTATCACGTCCAGACCACGCACAACCAGATGCTGCGCTATTTCGACGACTGGACGCAGGCCTATGCCCATGGCCGGCACGCCCACTTCGGGTACTGGGAATCGATGCCGATGGGCTCGCGCTCGCCGCGCCTGACCGGAGGCGAGCCGACCGCGGACATCCGCCCCGGGATCAAGGACTACATGGAGGACATGGCCGCGACGCTCAACGCCGGGTCTTCGGTCCAGACCGTCCACGCCGCGCGCCGGGTGTTCAACGAAGTGCCCGAAGGCACCCCGGCAATGGAAGTGCTGATGAAGTTCGGCCAGTTCATCTATGAACACGCCATGGCGCTGGGGCTCAAATGGCCGGACATCACGCCCGAGCAGATGCAGGCCGCCGGGATCGACTGGCACCTGTTCCCCAACCAGATCATGCTGATGGGCCCGACCGGATCGCTCAACTACCGCGCGCGGCCCGTGGGCAACAATCCCGACCAGTGCATCTTCGACGTCTATTCGATGCAGCGCTACCCGGCTGGGCAGGAACCCAGGAACGTCGAGGTGGAATGGAGCCAGGACCACGCCGACAAGGATTTCTGGGGCCTGATCCTGACCCAGGACTTCGCCAACGTGGCCGAAGTGCAGAAGGGCATGAAGAACCGCGCATTCAAGGGCGCGATTCCCAATCCCCGCCAGGAAACCGCGGTGATCAACTTCCATCGCAGCCTGTGCGAGTTCATGGACAAGGGGTACGGCGCATGAGCCAGTGGGACGAAAGCGCCGACTTCGTGATCATCGGCAGCGGCGGCGGGTCGATGATCGCGGCGATGGCGGTGGTCGATGCGGGCAAGCAGCCGCTGATCCTTGAAAAGACCGACAAGATCGGCGGCTCCACCGCGATGTCGGGCGGGGTATTCTGGATTCCCAACCACCCTCTGCAGGCCCGCGACGGCGTGCCCGACAATGCCGAGAAGTCGCGCACCTATCTCGATGCGGCGGTTGGCGACCTTGGCCCCGCAACGTCGCGGGCACGCAAGGACATGTTCCTGAACCAGGGACCGAAGATGGTCGAGTACCTGGAAGCCAAGGGCATGCCGTTCGTGCGCTGCGAAGGCTGGTCGGACTATCACGACGATCTGCCTGGAGGCCTTGCCGAAAGCCGCAGCCTGGCTGTGGAGCCCTTCGATGTGAAGCAGCTTGGCCCCGAATGGGCTGCCAAGCTGCGCCGCGGCCTGTCCAGCGTGGCGGTGCGTGGGGTCGAGGGACGGCGGCTGATGCTGATGAAGCGAACGCTGGATGGCAAGCTGGCCGCGCTGTCGGTGGGCCTGCGGATGATCAAGGGCAAGCTGCTGGGCCGCGAATATGTCGGCGCGGGCACCGCGATCCAGGGCCGGATGCTGCAGATGGCGCTGCGCCACAATGTCGACATCCGGATCAATTCGGGCGTCTCGGAGATCGTCGAGGAGAACGGCAAGGTCACCGGCGTCGTGACGGTCAAGGACGGCAAGCCATGGCGGATCGAGGCACGCGATGGCGTCCTCATCAACGCCGGCGGGTTCTCTCACAACCCCGAAATGCGCAGGAAGTATGGCCCGCAGCCCTCTTCCACCGCCTGGACCAACGCCAACCCCGGCGACACGGGCGAAATGATCGAAGTGGCCAAGGCCCACGGTGCGGCAACCGACTTCCTGGACGGAGCGGTGTGGATTCTCACCTCCACCCCGCCATCGGGCGAGCGCTACATGCACGTGCTCGACCTGCCCAAGCCGCACTGCATCCTCGTCGATCAGCAGGGCAAGCGCTATACCAACGAGGCACAGAGCTACATGGCCAATGGCCAGGCGCTTTATGCTCATGGTCATGTCCCGGTCTGGGCGATCATCGAAAGCCGCCACCGCGACCGTTATCCGTGGAGCTTCCACGCCGGGGCAACCCCCCAGGCCTGGTTCGACAGCGGCTATATGAAGAAGGCCGCCACCATCGAGGAGCTGGCCGCGCAGATCGACGTTCCGGCAGACAGCCTGAAAGAGACGATCGAGCGCTGGAACGGCTTTGCCCGCAAAGGCGTGGACGAGGATTTCGGGCGCGGTTCCAAGGCCTATGACCTTGTCTTCGCCGATCCCACCCATGGCCCCAATCCCGGTCTTGGCGCGATCGAACAAGCGCCGTTCTATGCTGTGGCGATATACCCGGGCGATGTCGGCACTTTCGGCGGGATCCTCACCGACCAGTATGCCCGCGCCCTGCGCGAGGATGGCAGCGTGATCCCGGGGCTCTACGCCACCGGCAATTCCACCGCATCGGTAATGGGCAAGACCTATCCCGGTGCAGGCGCGAGCATCTCGCCCTCGTTCATCTTCGGCTGGGTCGCCGCGCGCCACGCGGTCGGCCAGGCCCCGAACTGAGCGGGAGCGTGGCAATGGAGCCCACTCTCGAGGCCATGGTCCGCGAGCTTTACGACAAGCAGAAGATCCGCGAGGTCGTGACGCGCTATTGCCGGGGGGTGGACCGGATGGACCGGGACCTGTTCCTGTCCGCCTACCACCCGGACGCGATCGACGATCACGGCTTTGTGGTGGCGGGGCCGGAAGAGTTCTGGACCTGGGTGAACAATTACCACATCCGCGCCCAGTCCACCCACCAGCATATCATCACCAACCACAGCTGCGATCTGGATGGGGACGTGGCGCACTGCGAGACCTACTGGCTGTTCGCCGCGCTAGACCCGAACGGGAAGAACCTGACCCTCGGCGGCGGGCGCTACATCGACCGGATGGAGAAGCGCCAGGGCGAATGGCGCATCGCCGCGCGCAAATGCGTGCCTGACTGGGGCGGCCAGCCGGTCGATACCCAGATCAGCCCCGAAGCGCGGGCGATGCTCGCGCAAAGCGGCCATGTCGCCCGCGATGCCAGCGACTGTTCCTACGAACGGCCGCTGACCGTTCCGACCGAACGGGTCGGGATCAACGTCGACATTCTCGCCGGGCTGTAACAGGTCGCAGGCAGCATCCCGGCGGTCCCGCCTGCCCTGCCCCCTTCACTTGCCGGTAAAGCGGTTGCGGATGTCCCAGGTGAGCGCGCGGGTGGTGGCTTCCTGGCACAGGCCCTCAAAGCTCCAGCCTTCCACCGCGAACTGGCTGCGGATGAATTCCGGCTCCTGCACCAGGGCGATGTGCCCGCCGTTGACGTAAAGCTCGCGCCCGTTGAGGTTCTCCGAAAGGTCCGAACACAGCCAGGCAGTGACAGCCGCGACGTTCTGCGGCGCGCCATAGGGGCCGCTGTTGCCAAGCCACTGATTGGTCAGCGGCGGGATCTTCAGCACGTTCATCGCATAGCCAAGCGTTTCCAGCACTTCCGGGATGTTCATCGTGGTCGGCCCGGAAATCGGACGGATCACATTGGCGCGCACCCCGAATTCGGCCAGTTCGCGCGCGACCGAGCGGGTCATGCCGACCACGCCTTCCTTCGCGGCGCTGTAATTGGCCATGCCGTAATGCCCGAAGCCCGAAGGCGAGGCGAAGTTGACGATCGCGCCGCCCTGCTTCTTCAGGTGCTGCGCGCCCGCGCGGATCGTCGCGAAATAGCCCTTGAGGTTGACCGCGAGGACGATGTCGAAATCCTCCTCGCTCATCTCGGTGATCCGCTTGGGGCGGATGATCCCGGCATTGTTGATCAGGAAATCGAGCCGTCCGAACGTGTCCATCGCGCAGTCGACCACGGCCTTGCCGCCGGCCATGCCGGAAACGCTGGAAGTTTCGGCCACGGCCTGGCCGCCCGCCGCCTTGATTTCGTCCACCACCTGCTGCGCGTATTGCGCGTCGGCGCCGCCGCCCTGCGGGCCGCCGCCAAGATCGTTGACGACGATCCGGGCGCCCTCACGGGCCATCAGCAGCGCCGTCTCGCGCCCGATTCCGCGCCCGGCGCCCGTGATGACCGCCACTTTCCCGTCAAACTGGCCCATATCCTGCTCCCTGATTGGACTTGTCGTGGTTCACGGATAATGGTCTAAAGCGTATATATGATTTTTGCCACTCCGATTTTGCCAAGGATAGATTCATGAGCGATCCGCAAGCCGCCCTTGCCGCCTTCACCCTGACCGGCAAGGTCGCGCTGGTTACCGGCGCGGCGCAGGGGCTGGGGCGCTCGATCGCGGAACTGTTCCTCGATGTCGGCGCCTCGGTGGTTGTGGCCGATCTCAACGGTGATGCCGCGAAGGCCGCGGCGGAGGATCTTTCCACGCGCGGGCCGACGCTGGGCGTGGCCATGGACGTGTCCGACGAGACTGCTGTGCAGGCCGGTTTCGCCGCAGCGGCGGACCGCTTTGGCGGGATCGACGTGCTGGTCAACAACGCCGCCTATCGCGGCAAGGCCAATACCATGGATATGTCCGTCGCCGAATGGGACATCATGCACGCCGTCTGCACCCGGGGCAGTTTCCTGTGCCTGCGCGAGGCGGTGAAGCAGATGCGCGGGCGGGGCGGCGGGGCGGTAGTCAACATCTCTTCGATGAGCGCCCAGCACCCGACGATCTTCCCCAACATGCACTACGATTCGGCCAAGGCCGGGGTCGACGCGATTACCCGCCTTGCCGCAGTCGAGTTCGCCAGGGACGGCATCCGTGTCAATTCGGTGCTGCCGGGCGGCATGGCCACTCCCGGGCCGGACAAGATGCGCGCCGCGCAGGCCGCCGGAGGTCCGGCTATCGAAGGCCCGGCCACGATCCCGGGCCGCAGCGTCATGGGCCGCATCGCCCAGCCGGTCGAGATGGCGCGCGCGGTGCTGTTCCTGGCAAGCGATGCCGCCAGCTACATCACCGGCGCCGAACTGCTGGTCGATGGCGGGTTCACAAAGGGTTGATCGATGACTGACTGGCTTGCCGCAAACCGCCCGCTGATCGGCGCAGAACGTCCGGCCACCGCCAGCCTGGGGACGCGCGATCATGTCAATCCCGCCACCGGCAAGGTCCAGGCCAGCGTCCTGATCTGCGGCGCGGCCGAAATCGACGCCGCCGCGCGCGCCGCGATTCCCGGACAGCGGGCCTGGCTGGAACTGGGGCCGGAGAAGCGCCGCGACTGCCTGCTCAGACTCGCGGACCTCGTCGAGGCCGATACCGGGCGCCTGCTGCACACGGCGGCGCTGGAATGCGGCACGCCGGTGTCCAGCAATGGTTCGGCGCTCGCCCTGTCGTGGATCCGCTACTACGCGGGCTGGGCCGACAAGGTGG
The DNA here is from genome assembly GCA_016719755.1 of Novosphingobium sp. Classification (GTDB taxonomy): domain Bacteria; phylum Pseudomonadota; class Alphaproteobacteria; order Sphingomonadales; family Sphingomonadaceae; genus Novosphingobium. The sequence goes on from JADJYM010000016.1 coordinate 165,381, forward strand.
AGGGAACCTTCAGCGAGCCGTTCGGGATCAAGGGCCTGGCCTATTCGAAGCACGAGCCGATTGGCGTCATCGGGGTGATCATCCCGTGGAATTCGCCGCTGGTGGCAATCACCATGACCGTGGTTCTGGCGCTGGCGGCGGGAAACGCCGTGATCCTCAAGCCGCCAACGCAGACACCCTTCGTCGCGCTGCGCTTTGGCGAACTGGCGCTGGAAGCGGGCATTCCCGCCGGGACGCTCAGCGTGGTGCCGGGCGATGCCGAGGCGGGCGAGGCGCTGATCGCGCACCCTGCGGTCGGCAAGGTCAGCTTCACCGGCGGCGACATCGTCGCCCGGGCGGTGATGCGCACGGCGGCCGAGCACCTGAAACCCGTGGCGCTGGAACTGGGCGGCAAGTCCGCCAACCTGGTCTTTGCCGATGCCGATCTCGATCTGGCCGCCAGCATGGCCGCGACCTGCAGCCTGGTGCCGCTGGCAGGGCAGGGCTGCGTCCTGCCAACCCGCGTCTATGCCCACGCCGCGATCTTCGACGAGTTCGTCGAACGCGTGCGCGCGACCGCGCAGCACTTCACCCTTGGCGATCCGCTCGACCGCGCGACCGTGGTTGGCCCGGTGATCAGCGAGGCCGCGGCGCAGCGGATCATGGGCGTGATCGAGCGGGCGAGGGCGGAAAGCGGCGGGCAGCTGGTGACCGGCGGACGGCGCGGGCAGGGTGAACTTGCGGCGGGCAGCTTTGTCGAGCCGACGGTCTTCGCCGGGGTGGCGCACGACAGCCATGTCGCGCGGGAAGAGGTCTTCGGCCCGGTCCTGTCCATCGTCAGGTTCGAACAGGATGGCGATGCCGTGGCCATGGCCAACGATTCGCGGTTCGGCCTTGGCGCCTATCTCCACACCCGCGACCTGACCCGCGCACACACCGTTGCCGCACAGCTTCAGGCCGGGGCGGTCGCGGTCAACGGCATGTTGCCGATGTCCCCCAACCAGCCGTTCGGCGGGGTCAAGCAGAGCGGCTTCGGGCGCGAGGGCGGCCGTCCGGGGCTGGAGGAATTCATGCAGATCAAGCAGGTGCTGCTGCACCTGCGCTGAAGGGGCCGGAATGGACGACAGCGCGGACTATGTGATCGTTGGCGGCGGCAGCGCGGGCTGCGTGCTCGCCGCGCGGCTGAGCGAGGACCCATCGGTCAGGGTCGTGCTGCTTGAGGCGGGCGGTGAGGGCCGGGACTTTCTGGTAAAGATGCCCGCCGGCACGGCCAAGCTGATGGGCCATCCCGGTTTCGACTGGTGCCTGCCGACCCAGCCCGATCCCAGCATCGGCGGTCGCCGGATGCAATGGGCGGCGGGCAAGGCGCTGGGCGGCAGTTCGGCGATCAACGGCCAGGTCTACATGCGCGGCGAGCGGTCCGACTATGACGCATGGGAAAGGATGGGCTGCACCGGCTGGGGCTACGATGCGATCTTTCCCTACTTCCTCAAGGCCGAGAAGTTTCACGGCCCGCCATCGCAGTCGCACGGCAGCCACGGCGCGCAGGACGTTTCGCCGATCCAGGACCAGCAACCGATCGGCCAGCACGTGATCGACGCCTTCGTGCAGGCGGGCATCCCGCTTAACGAGGACTACTGCGACGGGAGCCAGAACGGCGTCTACCGGATCTTCGCCACCCAGAAGGACGGGCAGCGCAGCTCGACCGCGCGCAGCTACCTTGAACCGGTACGCCACCGGCCGAATCTGACCATCCTGACCCGCGCCGAGGCGGACCGGGTGGTGATCGAGGGTGGCCGCGCCACCGGGATCGAGTTCCGCCACGAAGGCCAGCGGCGCACTATCGCGGCACGGCGCGAAGTGCTGGTCTGTGCCGGAACCCTGCTGTCGCCAACCCTGCTGATGCGTTCGGGCATCGGCCCGGCCCGGCACCTTGCCGAACACGGCATTACCGTGCAGGCCGACCTGCCCGGGGTCGGGCAGAACCTGCGCGAGCACAATTCGATCTCGATCGCCAAGCTGGTCAGCATCCCGACGATGAGCGCGCAGTTGGGGCCTTTCCGTCTGGTGCGGCACCTGCTGAACTACCTGCTGTTCAAGCGCGGCATGCTGACCACGCCCGCCGTGCAGGTGATGGCCGCTTTCCGCACCGATCCGGACCTGCCCGATCCCGACATCATCCTGTCGATGCTGCCCGTTGCGGTCAATTTCAACGACAAGGGCGCGGCGGTGGTGGAACAGCGGCCCTCGTTTTCGTTCGGGTTCCATGTCGCCCGCCCGCAAAGCCGGGGCGAAATCCGTCTGCGCAGCGCCGATCCTGCCGAAAAGCCGGTGATCGACCACCGCCTGCAAAGCGCGCAAAGCGATGTCGACAAGCTGGTCAGGGGCCTCAAGATCGTTGAAGGGGTCTGCCGGTCCCCCGCGCTGGCCAGCATCATCACCGGAACGCTGCGCCCCGATCCGCTGCCGACGAGCGATGCGGAGTGGGAGGCCTATGTCCGAGGCTTCGGCGGGGTCGGTTACCACGCCGTCGGCACCTGCCGGATGGGACCGGACGGGGATGCCCTGACCGTGCTCGATCCGCAGCTGCGGGTTCGCGGCATCGCCGGACTGCGCGTCGTCGATGCCTCGGTCATGCCCGAACCGGTATCCGCCAACACCAACGCGCCCACCATCATGATCGCCGAACGCGCGGCAGACCTTATCAGGAACGGCGGCTGAATCCTGCGCGGCCATGCAGAGGTGGCATCCGCGCGGTACCGGGGCCGAGCGGTTCCGCGCCGATTTCCTCACGAACCGCTTGCTTTTGCTTAATCCGATACATATAAATCAGCTATACATTTAAATCAGCAGACTCGTAAGGAAGCGGGCAGCATGGCCAATCTCAACTCGATCGTTCGCCAGGTGATGGCGCTTGATCCCGATGCACCCGCCCTCGAATACCGCAAGCAATGGCACACCTGGGGCGAACTCAGCGCCATCGTCCGCGCGATCGAGGGGATTCTTGCCGCCAACGGCATCGGTTCCGGCACCCGGATCGGCGGCATCCTGCGCAACACGCCGCAGATCGCGGCTGCGATCATCGCGATCATCACGTCCGAACGCTGCGTGGTCACGCTCAATCCCGCGCTGCCTGACGACAAGCTGGTGAACGACATCGTCGCGCTCAAGACCCCGGTGGTGATCGCCGAAAGCCAGGACTGGCAGCGCCAGACGGTCTACGACGCAGTAAAGGCCAGCGGGGCCCTGGGGATCGAGATTACCGGCGACACCGCCAATCCGGCCCGCGTGATCCTGGAAATGACCAGCAGCGATTTCCGCCGCGACGCCGAGGGGGTCGGAATCGAGATGCTGACCAGCGGCACCACCGGCGCGCCCAAGCGCGTGCCGCTGAAGGCCCGGAACTTTGCCCGGATGGTGCTGGAAGCCGCCGTGTTCGAAAACCGGGATGTCAATGCACCGCCCCGCCTGTCGAACGCGGTGACGATCTCCAACACTCCGTTTTCGCACATTGGCGGGATTTTCGGCCTGTTCGTGACCCTGTCGGCGGGCCGCAAGGCCTGCATGCTCGATCGCTTCCGGGTTGAGGAGTTCGTCGATGCGGTGCAGCGGCACAAGCCCAAGGTGGCCGGGGCGCCGCCATCGGCGCTGCGGATGATTCTCGATGCCGGAGTACCGAGGGAAGCGCTCGCCAGCCTGGTCGCCTTCCGCACTTCGACCGCGCCGCTTGACCCCGATCTGGCCGACCAGTTCTATGAACACTTCGGGATTCCCGTGCTCCAGAATTATGGCGCCACGGAATTCGCCGGCGGCGTGGCCGGCTGGACGCTCAAGGATTTCCGCAAGTCCGGCAAGGACCGGCGCGGCAGCGTCGGCAAGATGAACCCCGGCATCGAGGGGCGGATCGTCAATCCCGAAACCGGCGAGCCGCTGCCCTATGGCGAAAAGGGTCTGCTCGAACTGCGGGCCAGCCACCTGGGCGACGGCAAGTCCTGGGTGCGCACCACCGATCTGGCGAAGATGGACGAGGAACAGTTTCTTTGGATTCTCGGCCGCGCCGACAATGCGATCATTCGCGGCGGCTTCAAGATCATCCCGGACGACGTGGTCAAGGCGATCGAATCCCACCCCGCCGTGCTGGAAGCCTGCGTGGTTGCCCTGCCCGATCCGCGCCTGGGCCAGGTCCCGGCGGCGGGCTACCGGGTCAAGTCGGGCCAGTCTGTCGGCGAGGACGAACTGCGCGCCTTCCTGCGCGAGCGGCTGACCGCCTACCAGGTCCCGACCAAGCTGCTTAGGCTGGCCGACTTCCCGCGCACGCCTTCGATGAAGCCCAGCCAGCCGGAACTGAAGAAGCTGCTCGAAGCGGCTTGATCGCCAGGGCGCAGTATCGCATCGAATGCGGGTGGATTACGCCCCCCTGCCTTTCGCCCCGCACGGCTGCACGTTCGAACGCCGCGCCGACGGTTCGCTGCTGATCACCCCCGGCTACACCCTGCCGGAGCTGTGGCCGTCGATCCCGCACCTGTTCATCGACCGGGCGGCGCGCTTTCCGGGCCGAACGCTGGTCGCCCGGCGCGAGCTCCTGCCCGATGGTTCGCGCGGCGCGTGGCGGCGGCTGAGCTTTGGCGAAGCGCTGGGCCAGTCCCGCGCCCTCACCCAGGCGCTGATCGATCGCGGGATCGGGCCAGAGGCATCGGTCATGGTCCTGTCGGGCGGCGCGCCGGCGCATCTGGTGGTCAACCTTGCCGCGCAGATGGCGCGGGCGCCCTATGCGCCGCTGTCCGTCAATTACTCGCTGGCCGGCGGCGACTTTGCGCGGCTGCGGCACTGCGCCGACATCTGCCGCCCGCGCCTGGTCTATGCCGATGACTGGCGCACCTTCCTGCCCGCGATGCGCGCGCTGGGTGAGGAACATGACCTGATCCTGGTCACCGACGAGGCGGCACCGGGCGGCGAAACGCTGGCGCTGGGCGATCTGCTGGCCACCGTGCCGACGTCTGCCGTCGATGCCTCGATCGCGGCCATCACGCCCGACACCCACGCCAAGACGATCTTCACCTCAGGCTCCACCGGCAAGCCCAAGGGCGTGATCCAGACCCAGCGGATCCTGACCGGGATCGTCGCCCAGCACGAGGCGATGTACGACGCGCACGACGGGGAGAACGAGGCCAAGGCCTATCTTTCGTGGGTGCCGTGGAGCCATGTCGGCGGCAACAACACCCTGCCCGCCGACATCTACAACGAGGCCGCCTGCCTCTACATCGACGATGGTCGGCCGCTGCCAGGGCAGTTCGCCGAGACGATCCGCAACCTGCGCGAGATTGCGCTTCACGAATACAATTCCACCCCGATCTTCTTTTCCGAACTGGTCACCGCGATGGAAGCCGACGCTTCGCTGCGCGACCACTTCTTCGCGAAGCTGCGGTTCCTGTCCTATGCCTCGGCCGGGCTGTCGGAAGACCTGTTCCGGCGCCTTCAGGATCTGGCCGTGGCTGCAACCGGCAAACGCATCCCGATCATCACCAAGTACGGCACCACCGAAACGCAGGGCGCGACCATCGCCTCGTGGCCGCTGGAACGCACCGGCCCGATCGGCCTGCCCTTTGCGGGCAATGTGCTCAAGCTGGCCCCGGTGGGGGACAAGTTCGAGATCCGGATCAAGGGCCTGACCGTCACCCCCGGCTACCTCGGCAATCCCGAGGCGAGCGCTGCCGCCTTCGACGAGGAAGGCTTCTATCGCACCGGCGATGCCGCGCGGCTGGTCGATCCGGAGCGGCCGGAACTTGGCCTCGAATTCGATGGCCGGGTGACCGAGAATTTCAAGCTGCTTTCGGGCACCTGGGTCCACGTCGGCGCGCTGCGGATGGCGCTGCTCGACGCGCTCGATCCGCTGCTGCAGGACGCGGTGATCGCGGGCGAGGGGCGGATGGACGTCCGCGCCCTGGCCTGGATGCGGCTAGCCGACGCGCGCAAGATCGCGGCGAGCGACGGGGAAGCGGCGGAACTTGCGGAGCATCCCGCGATCATCACCCATGTCGCCCGCCGCCTTGCCCGCTACAATGCGTCAGCCGGCGGTCAATCGCGCCGTGTGGCGGCCCTGCGCCTGCTGGTCGCGCCCGCTGCCGGCGACGAGATTGCCGACAAGGGCTACATCAACCAGCGCGAAGTGCTGCGCCGCCGCGAGGCCGATGTCGCAGCGCTCTACCGTGGAGAGGCGATAGTCCCCGCCGCGGATTGAGCCGCAGTCAGTCCCAGCGCAGGTAAAGCTCGTCAAAGCCCGGAACCGAACCGCAATGCTCGACATTGCGCCGATCGGGATCGAGCCGGAACTCCGGCATCCGGCCAACGAATTCCTCCAGGAACACCTCGATCTCGGCGCGGGCCAGCGGAGCGCCGATGCACTTGTGCGGGCCGTTGCCGAAGGTGTTGTGATCCTGCGGCGTGGTCCCCCGGTCGAAGTCGACCGTGAAGGGATCGGGATAGCGCCGCTCGTCGATCCCCGACAGGTTGTTGGGAACCATGATCATCTCGTCCTTCTTGAACAGGACACCCTTGTATTCGAAGTCGCGGGTCAGGATCCGCCCGGTGTTCGACAGGCCGAAGCGGCGCAGGAACTCCTCCGTGGCGCGCGGGATGATGTCCGGTTCGTCGCGCAGCCGCTGCTGCTGGTTCGGATGCTGGGCGAGGTAGTGGACGATGTAGGACAGCGAAGAGGCCACCGTATCGAGCCCGCCGACGAACAGCAGGGTCGCCATCGACAGGGTTTCCTCGTCATTCTCGAAGCGGGGATTACTGCGCCAGCCGGCGACCCGGGTCAGCAGGTCCTCACCCGCCCCGCCCTCGCGCTCGTCGAGCACCGCTTTCAGGTATTCGCGCACCCGGATCTGGGCGTTGCGGCGCTCGTCCGGATCATAGGCCGACATGATCGCCAGGCCCCATTCGACGAACTGCTCGCGGCGGTCCAGCGGCAGGTCGACGATCCGAAGGAACATCGTCACCGGCATGATCCGGGCGAACTGGCCGAGGAATTCGCAGTGCCCGGCAGGTTTCAGCCCCTCGGTCAGTTCGATCGTCAAGGCCCGCGCCTCGTCGCGCATCTTCGCGACCTTGCTGGGGGTGAAGCCTGGATTGAGCACCGCGCGGTAGCGGGCGTGCCTGGGGGGATCGACCGCCAGTGGCACCGGTTTGAACGGCATCAGCACGCGCGGGATCATGAATTCCTCGTGGCTGAAGATCTCGTAGTTCTCCTGGACGAACTTCACGTCCTCGGCCCGGGTCACCATCCAGTGCCCGCCATGGCGGGGCGACCAGATGATGTCCGGCCCATCATGCAAACGGCCTGAGGCACGGTAGACGCCGAGATCTTCCATCCCGGCAAGGTTCACGTAATCGTGATCGACCACCAGTTCCTCGGGCACGTGATCGGGCCGGGGGGTGAACGGCGGCGGCGCGGCAATCATGGCAGTCTCCCGGTGGACTTGGTCGTTTATATCATATAACTGTTTATCGAGAGGCGGCGCACCGTGCAACGGTCGATTTCAGCCCCGCGCGAGGATAGCCCGAAGCCATGATCCCCCAGCCCGATTTCCGCCCGACCATCCCCGGCCTGATCGCCGAGTTCACCCGGCGCTTCGGGGATGTCGATGCGCTGGTCCGTGAAGGCCGGCACATCACGTTCCGTCAACTGAACGAACGGTCGGCAATGATGGCGCGCGCGCTGCTGGCACAGGGCGTCACCAAGGGTTCCCGCATCGCGATTCTCGCGCCTCCGTGCCCGGAATTCGTCGTTGCCGTGCTTGCCGCCGGGCGGATCGGGGCGCTGGCAGGACCGCTCAGCACGCTTTACCAGGCGCCGGAGCTGGCCTGGGTCCTGGCCAATGCCGAATTTGACCACCTGATCGTCGCCGACAGCTTCCTGCGGCATGACTACCTGACCCGGCTGGAAGGGGCCCTGCCCGGGCTGGCCGGGTGCGCCGGTGCCCCGCTTCATCTCGATGCCGCGCCACGCCTGCGCTCGGTCCACGTGATCGGTGAGGCCAGTCGGCCCTGGTCACGGCCGTTTGCGGAACTGCTGCAAGGCAGCGAAACGGTCAGCCCGGCCATGCTGGCCGCGATAGAGGACCTGGTCACCCCGGCCGATCCGTTCTGCATCATCCACACATCAGGCAGCACGGCCAATCCCAAGGGCGTGATCCACGGGCACGGACCGCTGGTGCGCCATGCCTGGCAGATGGGCACCACCGCCAATCCGTTCGGCCCCGGCGACAGGGTAATCACCACGCGGGCGATGTTCTGGGTGGCGGGCTTTGTCGCCACGCTGTTCTACGCGCTGAACACCGGCGCCTGCCTGATCACCACCAACGATGGCTCGCCCGGAAATGTCGTCCGGCTGGTCGAGGAAGAGGGCGCCACTGGCCTGGCCGGGGATTCCGGCTGGTTCGATGTGCTGCGCGATTCGGCCGAGTTCAAGGCGGCCGGGCTCGATGCGGTGCGGCTGAACATGGACACTGCCGGGCTCGCCCGCAGCGGGCGCTTCCTGAGCGATCAGCTGGAGCGGCGCTATGGCGCGCCGGTCCACCATCCCAACGCCCGCTTCGCCCGGACCTTCGGGATGACCGAGACGCTGGGCGGGCACACCTCCGCCCGCTACGACGAACTGCTGCCCGAAGACCGGCCAAGCTGGCAGGGCCGGGCCATGCCGGGGGTGGACCTGAAGATCGTCGATCCCGAAACCCGCCAGCCCCTCCCGCCGGGCGAAGTCGGCGAACTGCTGGTGCGCGGTTATTGCCTGATGCTGGGTCTGAACGGGGTTGAGCGGCATGACACCTTCGACGCGGAAGGCTTCTATGCCACCGGCGATCTCTGTGTGCTCGACGCCGAAGGCTACCTCAAGTTCGAGGCGCGGCTAGGCGAGATGCTCAAGATCCACGGGGCAAACGTCGCCCCGCTGGAAGTCGAGCTGGCCCTGACCGGGCTGCTGGGGATCGAGAAAGCGGGCGTCACCGCCGTGGAGCATGACGGCGACACCCTGCTCGTCGCCGCGGTGCTGATGGCCCCGGGCCGCGAACTGGACGAAGCGGCAGTGATTGCCGGTCTCAGGACCCGGCTCTCCTCGTTCAAGGTGCCAAGACGGATCGTTGCGCTGACCGTGGCCACCATGCCCATGACCGGTTCCGGGAAGGTCAAGAAGCGCGAACTGACGGAACTTCTATCTAACCTGGTTATATAGGTTCCGCATTTAATCATATATAGAATTGACTTGATTCCTTCGCGTGACGTGGGCATGGATTCGTCCATCAAAGCGAGCTGACAAAGAGGAACGACATGGCAGACGCGCCAAAGAAGGATTTGCCCGACACCTATGGCATCCTGACCGACGAAGGGATCGAGAAGCTCAGGCAGCGGATCGGCATCCAGGTCAACAAGCCCACTCCGCCGCACAACTACGAAGTGACCTGGGACGGCACCCGCCACTTCGCCTTCGGCTATGGTGACGACAATCCGCTGTGGTGCGACAGGCATTACGGCGAAAGCACCCGCTGGGGCGGGCTGATCGCCCCGCCGAACTTCCTCTACACCATGGGCGAATCCGATGCCCCGCCGATCACGCCCGAAGTGAAGGCGCTGATGAAGGGCGATCCACTGGCAGGCCTTGGCTCCTATCAGGCGCAGATGGAATTCGAATGGTGGCGCCCGCTGCGCCTGGGTGACAGCCTGAAGCAGCGGTTCGCCCTGATTGGCGTACAGGTGAACGAGAAAAGCGGCTTTGCTGGCCGCACCGTCTCGGAAATCAACGGCTATATCTACCGCAACCAGAACGACGAGCTGCACGCCATCCAGCGCGGCACCTGGATTCGTGCCGAGCGCCACGCCTCGAAGGAAAAGAAGAAGGAATATGACCTTCCGACCCCCTATTCGAAGGAATACCTCGCCGAGATCGACGCTTGCTATGCCGCTGAAAAGCTGCGCGGTGCGGAAACCCGCTACTGGGAAGACGTGGTCGAGGGCGAGGACATGCAGACCATCGTCCGCGGTCCGCTGCGTACCAGCGACATCGTGATCTGGCACATCGGCTGGGGCATGCAGCTGACCCCGCCGGGCGCGTTCCGCCAATCGTACAAGATCCGCGCCAAGGTGCCGGGGCTCTACACCCCGAACGCGCTCAACGTCCCCGACACCGTGCAGCGCCTGCACTGGGAAAAGGACTGGGCGAACGAACTGGGGATCCCCATCCCCTACGATTACGGCGGCCTGCGCGAGACCTTCCTGACCAACACCATCACCAACTGGATGGGCGACGATGGCTGGCTGTGGAAGCTCTCCTGCCAGCACCGCAAGTTCGTCTACACTGGCGACACCTACTGGATCAAAGGCAAGGTCCGCAAGAAAGTGCAGGAGGAGGGCCGCAACGAGGTTCACCTCGACGTGTGGGTCGAAAACCAGCACGGCACCGTCGTCACCCCCGGCAATGCGGTGGTCCTGCTGCCGACCCGGGGCAAGCCGGTCGAATTGCCGAAACCCGCCGCCGAGGATATCGACGCAATGTACGCGCACGAGGTTGAACGGCTGCGCCAGTAATCGGCGCGCCAACGCGCTTGACGGACCAATGCGCCGCCGTTCCCGTTCCGGGAGCGGCGGCGCTGCGATGAATGGATACCCTATGGATTACCAGTATATCCGCTATGAAACCCGCGGTCCGGTTGCGATTCTCACCTACGACCGGCAGGAACGCCGCAACGCGTGGAGCCCGGAACTCTACCGCGAGGCCGAGCACGCGATCGAACGCGCCAATGCCGACGATGCCGTGGGCGCAATCGTGCTGACCCACGAAGGCGCGATCTTCTGCGCCGGAACCGATTTCAAGGGCGAACCGGAAATCGATCCCGAAACCGGCCGCAAGCTCAACATCGCGCAGATCTGCATGATGCAGGACAAGAGCTGGATCCACCTGCTCGAACGGTCCAAACCGGTGGTCGCGGCGATCCACGGCACGGCGATGGGCCTGGGCATCACCCAGTTGCTTCCGGTCGATATCCGGATCGGGGGGGAAAGCTCGATCTGGAGCTTCCCGTTCATCGCGCTGGGTTACATGCCGGAACTGGGATGCACCGCCCTGCTCCCCCGCCTGGTCGGCTATGGCCGCGCGCTCGACCTGGTGCTGACCTCGCAGAAGCTGACCGCGCAGGAAGCGAAGGAGATCGGCCTGATCACCCGCGTCGTGCCCGATGGCCAGGTGCTGGACGAGGCGCTGGCCGTGGCCGAACAGCTTGCCGCCGCGCCGCGCCTGCAGATGCAGCTGACCCGCAAGCTGTTCCGCGAGAACGCCCTGCAGGCAGACGTCAACGCCTACCTCCAGAACGAAACCGATGCCTTCATCGAAATGCTCCGCGCCGCCAAAAAGGCGCGCGAGGCGTCGGCTGCCGCGAAGGTCTGACCGTCACTTCAGGGTGACGGTCACCTTCAGGTCGGAACCCGTATAGCGACCGGGGACGCGGTAGTCCTCGGCCACCGGGGTTCGGGTGCGCGATCATGATATGCGTTTCCTTCTCGACGCAAGCGGGCCGGCAAGCCGCCTGTGCTTTCCGGCCCGCCGCTTGGTCAGAGATGCTGCGGCGCGCTTACTGCGCGTCGCTGCCGAAACGGTACTTCAGGCTGAAGCCCCACATCCGCGGCGGCGCATAGATGTTGGCCAGTACGCCGACCGAAGAACGCTGCATCAGGTTGTTGGTGCCGATCCGGTAGAGCTTGTCGGTCACATTGGTGACGAAGAAGCCGAGATCGACCGGCTGACCGCCGACGTTCTTCCAGTCGACATTGAGGTCGAGCGTGGTCTTGCCCGGCTCGATCGATTCAGGATTGAGCGCCGAGGTGTCGGTCAGCGCCAGACTCGACTGGTGGAACAGCCGCCCCCCGAACGTGATCTTGCCAAGGCTTTCGTCCAGCGGCAGCGTGTAGGTCAGGGTCAGGGCATACTGCCATTCGGGCACCGAGTTGAACCGGTTGGCCGAGTACAAGCCGATCGTGGTCGTCTGCGTCGGATCGCAGGGATTGCCCACCGCGGGCGGGGTCTGCGCATCGAACTTGGCGCTGGGGGAAGTTGGGGGCCGGGGGGGGGGCTTGGGGGGGGGGGGGGGGGGCTTGGGCGGGGGTCGGGCTGAGGTAGGTGTTCTGCTCGGAATGAACGGTATCGCGGGTATAGCGCAGGCCACCGTTGAGCTTGAACTGGTCGGTGCCCGGGCAGGCCGAATGGCAGGTCAGGATCGCCGCGCCATTGGAAGCGGCAAAGTTGCCGGCCTGGTCTTCCTTTTCGCGGACATAGCCGAAGATGTTCTTCAGCTGGATGTCATCGGTCGGGTCGATCGCGGTCGCGTTGGTGACGCAAAGGTTCTTGCGATTGCTGTAGGATTCATCGACCCATGATAGCGCGCGCGGCCCCCGCGCGTTTTGCGCGGTAAGCTGCGCCTGCATTGAGGCGGCATAGGCCGTCGGCGACATCTCGGCAGCACCACGTGGCCATCGCGCCGCCGCGATGCGCGCCGAAGAGGCCAGTGGCAGCCTTGGCGCAGGTGCCTGACCATGTCGGCGCCGACATTGCCGCGGAACCGGGCCAGCGCGGCGAGACGATCCGGCTGAAGGAGCAGGGCCGGTCGTTCTTCGGTGGCGAGCCATTCAATTGAGCCTTGCCAGCCGGTTCCGCCGCCGCCAACAGACCTGCAAACATTCAGAGGAAGAGGCGATGACGGAACAGGTGATCACGATCGAGAACCGGGGCGCGGTGGAGGTGGTGAGCCTCAACCGGCCGGACCGGCTCAATGCCATGAACGAGCCGCTGATCCGGGCGCTGCTCGACTATTTTACCGGCCTCAACGAGCGGCATGACGTGCGCGTGGTGGTGCTGCGGGCAGAGGGCCGCGCGTTCTGCGCCGGGCTGGACCTCACCGGCTGGCAGCGCGACGGGGATAGCGGCCCGGTCCATCAGGGCTGGCGCACCCAGCGCATGATCGCGGCGGTGATGCAGGCCATGCGCAAATGCCCGCAGCCGATCATCGCCTGCGCCCAGGGCCCGGCCTGCGGCGGCGGCTTCTCGCTGCTGCTGGCGAGCGACGTGCGCTATGCCGCGCCCGACATCCGGATGAACGCGGCCTACATCAAGATCGGCCTTGGCGGCTGCGACATGGGCGCGAGCTATTTCCTGCCGCGCCTGGTCGGCAGTTCGGTGGCCAGCGAATACCTGCTGACCGGCAAGTTCATGACCGCCGACAAGGCGCTGGCCTGCGGCTTGGTCAGCGAAGTGCTGCCGCACGAGGACCTGCTGGGCAAGGCGCTGTCGCTCGCCGATGAGATGCTGCTGACCTCGCCGATGGGGCTGCGGCTGACCAAGGACGCGCTCAATCTCAACATCGACGCGGCCTCGATGGAGCACGCCTTCGGGCTGGAGGACCGGCAGCAGATCCTGCTTTCGCAGACCGCCGATTCGGTCGAGGCCCGCAATGCCTTCCTTGAAAAGCGCGCGCCGGTCTGGGGCAACCGCTGATGGAACCGCTGGTCCGGTTCGAGCAGCGCGGCGGCGTGGGCGTGCTGACGCTCAGCCGCGCCGACAAGCGCAACGCGCTCAACCTTGCGCTGTGGGGCGAGCTTGAGGCGCACCTCGCGACGATCGAGGCGCTGGGCGAAGCGCTGGGCGCGGTGGTGCTGCGCGCCGCCGGGCCGGTGTTCTGCGCGGGCAATGACCTGAAGGAGCGGGGCATTGCCGCCCCGCGCGCCAATTACCAGGCCTCCATCGTCACGCGGCTGGCCAGCCTGCCGCAGCCGGTGATCGTCGCCGTCCAGGGCGGGTGCTTCACCGGCGGGCTGGAACTGGCGCTGGCGGGCGACATTATCCTGGCGGGAGAAAGTGCCAGCTTTGCCGATACCCACGGCAAGTTCGCGCTGGTGCCGGTCTGGGGGATGAGCCAGCGCCTGCCGCGCCGGGTCGGCCAATGGAAAGCGCGCGAGATCAGCTTTACCGGCCTGCCGGTGAGCGGCGTCGAAGCCGCCCGGATCGGCCTGGCCAACGCTTGCGTGCCCGATGCCGAACTGGAAGCGCGGACCATGGAAATGGCCGAGGCGATCGCCGCGCAGAGCCGCCATTCGGTCTTCGCCTACAAGCGGCTCTACACCGCCCAGGCCGACCTGCCGCTGGAGGCGGGGCTGGCCTATGAGATCGTCAACAGCGCGGGCGTCGGCCCGGACATGGCAGAGCGGGTTTCGGGCCGGTTTGGCTGAACGGGTGGACACACTGGACACTGTCCAGAGACTTTTGTCGGCCCGGGCCAGACCTGCCTGAATTCAGCCACTTGCAGGCGGGATTGACAGTTTCAAGGAGCCGCCCGGGTTTACCCGATCGCGGCCCTGTAGGAAACCGGTGGGCGCACGAACCGCCCCGATGAAGCCGCCAGCGATCCCGGGTCACGCCCGGGATGACGGTTAGCCCTTCTGTTCGCGCCCGCGTTCCATCACCGCGAGCCGCCGCGCTTCGACCTCTTCCTTGTCGACCTGGCTGTTGGCGGCGGTGCTTCTGGCGTTTTCCAGCGCCATGCCTTCACCGAAACTCAGCGCATAGCCTTCGTCAATCAGCGCCTTGTAGGCCTGGACCATGCCCGGATCGGCGGTGGCGATGTCGGCCGCAAGCTGTTTCGCCGCGCCCAGCAGTTCGTCCGCCGGGACCACGCGGTTGAGCAGGCCCCAGGCGCAGGCAGTCTGCGCATCAAGGAAATTGCCGGACAGCGACAGTTCCTTGGCGCGGGAAATGCCGATCATCCGCGCCAGCTTCTGCGACAGGCCCCAGCCCGGCATGATCCCGACGCGGGCATGGGTATCGGCGAAGCGCGCGTTCTCCGATCCGATCAGGATGTCGCAGGCCAGCGCCACTTCGAACCCGCCGGTGATGGCAACGCCGTTGATCGCGCCGATCACCGGCTTGCGGCACTGCTCGATCGCCTTGACCGGGTTGGCCAGCGCTTCGCTGGCATTGGCCGCGCCCAGTCCTTCCACCCCCAGTTCCTTGAGATCGAGCCCGGCGGTGAAGGCGCGCGTGCCCGCCCCGGTCAGCACCACGGCGCGGATCCGCTCCTCGCCGTCAAGCTCCTTCATCACCTGCGCCAGCTGCGCGCGCAGCCCGCGCGACAGGGCGTTCATCGCCTCGGGGCGGTTCATCGTCACCACTGCGACGGGGCCGTCGCGTTCCACAGTAACCAGCATGTGTGCATCCTTATCGCTGTTCGGGAAACTCAGTTGAATTCGGCATTCTCGCGGATGGTCGCCCATTGCCTGCCGTCATGGCCGAACAGGATGCGGGTGCCTGCCGCGCGGGACTTGGCGAGCCGCTCGAAAGTCTGCATTCCCTGCTCGATGTCGGCGGTGGCGCGGGGCAGCACCATCACGTCAAGATTGCGTTCGGTATAGCAGCAGTCGCCCGCCAGCAGCACTTCGCCTTTCGGCAACTTCACGATCACGCTCTGGTGGCCGTGGGTGTGGCCGTGGGTCGGCACAATCCGCACGGTACCATCGCCGAACAGGTCATGCTCGCCCTCGATCAGCTTGACCGGCTGGCCGGTGTCAAAGTCGACCGGCTCGTACAGCCCCGGCTCCTGCGAGGCCTGCGCCGCATCCCATTCGCGCCGCTGGATGATCACGCGGGCATTGGGGATCAGCGCATTGCCGCCGCAATGATCGATGTGGAGGTGCGAATTGACGATCCAGTTCACGCTGGCGGGATCGACCTCGATGGCTTTCAGGCGGGTGGCAATATCCATCCCTTCGAACCATTGCAGCCCGAACTTGTTCGCGGGCAGTGCATCGGCCAGCTCGCGCCGGTACCGCACCCCCATGCCGGTATCGAACAGCACCCGGCCCTGCGGATGCTCGATCAGGTAGCTGGGCACCGGCCCGCGCAGGTAATCGCCCTCGTCCCCTTCCACGAAGTAGCCGGGGCGGCACTGGAACCAGCCGCAGTTGAAGGCGTAGAGGCGGACGGGATGCGTGGTCATGACCGCAGCCGCACCGCCGAGCCTTGCCCGTCGTCGATCTTGATGATCGCGCCGGTCACGCATTCGCTGGCCGGAGCGACGAGATAGAGCAGGGTCGAATCCATCTGTTCGGGCACGGGGATACGCTTGCGCGCGACGTGCGGGGCAGGGTTGCCGCCCATCCGCTCGAACATCCCGTCGGTCATTTCGGACACGAACATACCCGGCGCGATGGCGTTGACGTTGATGTTGTAGGGTGCCCACTCCATGCTCAGCGCATCGGTCATCCGGGCAATCGCGGTCTTGGTCACGGCGTACAGCGCCGCGCCATTGCCATCGTACTTGTAGTGCGCGACCGAGGAGATGTTGACCATGCGCCCGGGCTTGCCCGCCGCGATCAGCCGCCGCGCAACCTCGCACGAAAGGATCCACGGCCCGCGCAGGTTCACGCCGATCACGTTGTCGATCAGGTCCAGGCTCATCTTGTGGGCGCGCTGGGCATCCGGCATCCCGGCATTGTTGACCAGAATGTCGACCGTGCCGAACGCGGCTTCGGCAGTGGCGACGGCGGCAATCATGCTGTCCGCATCGGTCGCGTCCATCTGTACCGCCAGCGCCCGGCCGCCCGCTGCATTGATCTCGGCCGCCAGCGCGTCGAGCCGGTCCTTGCGCCGCGCGCACAGCGCCACGGCCGCGCCCTGGGCGGCAAGCACGCGGGCAAAGCGGGCACCAAGGCCGGAAGAGGCCCCGGTAACCAGCGCGACGCGCCCGGTCAGGTCGGCGGAATTGTTGGGCAGGGGATAGTCGGTCATGTCAGGCACTCCATTGTCTGTCGATTTCGGCGAGCCGTTCGCGCCAGCGGCTCCACGGCGCGGCGGCGGCAAATTCGGTTGTGAGGCGCGCGGCCAGATCGGCGACCGGCTCGATCCGCTCGATCAGGGCGACGCTCTGCCCGGCGCTGTAGATGTCGCGCCAGGCGCGGACCCCTTCGGGCATGGGGATCTTCGGCCCGCGAATGTCCTCGTCGCCCAGCCCCGCTTCGTCCAGCGAATCGCGGATCCAGTTGGCGGGGACCCCGTTCATCGCCGAGGAAACGACGATCCGGTCGATCCCGGCGCGCTCGATCATCGCGCGGTGCCCCTCCGCCACCCCGCTTTCGGGCGTGGCGATGAAGCGGGTGCCCATGCAGGCAATATCGCCGCCCAGCGCCAATGCTCCGGCCATGCCCGCCGCGTCGGCAATCCCGCCCGCGACGATCAGCAGCCCGTCGTAAATCCGCCGCACGGCGGGCACGAAAGCGAAGGGGGTGAGAAAGCCCGTGTGCCCGCCCGCGCCCGAACAGGTGACCATCAGCCCGTCGACCCCGGCGGCAAGCGCCTTTTCGGCGTGGCGCATGGTGGTAACGTCCTGCACCACGCGTCCGCCCCAGCCGTGAACGCGCTCCACCAGCCGTGAAGGATCGCCCAGGCTGGAAAGGACCAGCGGCACGCGGTGTGCCTCAAGCAGGGCAAGCTTTGCCTCTCCCTCGGGCTCGGCGGCGATGCGGCTGGGCAGGTTGACGATCGGCGGGGCGCCGTCGATTGCGGCCAGCCCGGCGAGGTAGCGTTCGAATTCGTCCAGCCGGGTCAGGGTGCCGCCCTGCCAGCCTGCCACCACGCCTGAACGGGCGCTGGCGCTGGCCAGCGGCACGGACGAGGCGAAGCTCATCGGCGCGCACATCAGCGGAAGTGCCAGTTTTTCGAACATCGCTGGATTTCCCCCCGTGACTGTGCTTGGACGCGAATTCAATCGCGCGGTTAAATCGCACGATGAACGGCCCGGACGGGCTTTGCAAGCAGAGGAATGAAGGGCCATGCCAAGTCAGCGCGCACTCGAAATCGGGGAACGGGTGGAGCGCTTCGTGCGCGATGTGGTGATCCCTTATGAAAGCGATCCGCGCCGCGACCACCACGGCGCCCCGCTGGACGAGCTGGTCCGGGAAATGCGGGTTCACGCCCGCGCGGCGGGGGTGCTGACCCCGCACGTCCTGCCCGATGGCGGCCACCTGACCCAGCTGGAAACCGCCTATGTCCTCCAGAAGTCCGGCCTTTCGCCACTGGGGCCGCTGGCGGTGAACACCATGGCCCCGGACGAGGGTAACATGTATCTGCTCGGCAAGGTCGGCAGCCCGGAAATCAAGGAACGGTTCCTGAGGCCGCTGGTCGAAGGCCGCGCGCGCAGCGCCTTCTTCATGACCGAACCGGCGCTGGAAGGCGGCGCGGGCAGCGACCCCTCGATGATGCAGACCACCTGCAGGCCCGATGGCAACCACTGGGTGATCAATGGCCGCAAGGCCTTCATCACCGGGGCCGAGGGCGCGGGCGTGGGCATCGTCATGGCCAAGGCCGAAGATGTCGTCTCCGGGGGGGGCGCCTGCATGTTCCTGGTCGACCTGCCCGATCCCGCGATCCGGATCGAACACGTGCCCAACACCATCGACAGCTCGATGCCCGGCGGCCACGCGACCGTGGTGATCGACAATCTGCGCGTCCCCGCCGACCAGATGCTGGGCGAGGCGGGCGAGGGCTTCAAATATGCGCAGATCCGCCTTTCCCCCGCGCGGCTGTCGCACTGCATGCGCTGGCACGGCTGCTGCCAGCGCGCGCACGAGATCGCGACCGACTATGCCAACCGCCGGATGGCCTTCGGCAAACAGCTGATCGACCACGAAGGCGTCGGCTTCATGCTGGCGGAAAACCTGATCGACCTGAAGCAGGCCGAACTGATGATCCAGTGGTGCGCCAGCGTGCTCGACACCGGCAGCCTCGGGACGGCGGAAAGCTCGATGGCCAAGGTCGCGGTGTCCGAAGCCCTGATGCGGATCGCCGACCGCTGCGTGCAGGTGATGGGCGGCATGGGCGTGACCGACCACACGATCGTCGAACAGGTGTTCCGCGAAGTGCGCGCCTTCCGGATCTATGACGGCCCGACCGAGGTCCACAAGTGGAGCCTCGCCAAGAAGATCAAGCGCGAATGGAAGGCCGCGCAGGGCTGACCATCCCAATTCGTCATTGCGAGCGTAGCGAAGCAATCCAGGAGCGGTTTATACCGCCTCTGGATTGCCAAGGGGGCTTTGCCCCTCGCAATGACGAAGAGGTAGAAGGCGAACTCAGCCGGCCTCCGCCGCCTCGACCACGTCGCGCAGGCGGTCCTTGCCGAACCACAGTTCGCCGTCCAGGAAAAAGCTGGGAATGCCGAACACCCCGCGCGCCACGGCGGCTTCGGTACTGGCGACCAGCTTGCCCTTGATCTCGGGATCACCCGCCAAGGCGCCCAGCGCCGCCGCATCAAGCCCGGCGGCGCTGACGCAGGCGGCCCAGACCTCGGGATCGTCAAGCTTCAGCCCCTGTTCCCACATCCCCGCGAACATCGCCTCGATATAGGCATCCGCGCAGCCCAGGCTTTCCGCCGCCACCGCGCCGCGCATCATCAGCAGGGTGTTGACCGGAAAGTGCGGGTTCATCGTGAAGCCGGTGATGCCGTGGCGGACAATGAAGCGCTGGATTTCCAGGAAATCGTAGTCGCGCTTGGCCTGGATATGACCATAGGCCTGCATCGGGCTCTGGTTGCCGGTCGCCTTGAACACTCCGCCCAGCAGCACCGGCACATAGCGGAACGTGACCGTGCCCTTTGCCGCATAGGCCGGGATCGCGCGGTGGACGAAATGCGCGTTCGGACTGCCGAAGTCATAAAGGAACTCGATTGCGCGCGGCATCACCATGTCTCCCGGTAGGGGCGGATTTCCTGTTCGAAGGTCCAGGCGGACTTCGGCTGGTTGAACAGCGCCCAATAGGCGTCAGCCACCGCCTGAGGCGGCATCAGCACGTCATCGGGAAGCGCGTCCATCGCCTCTGCTCCCAGCCGCTCGGCCATCCGCTCCCGCACCCAGGCGGTATCGACCCCGGCGTCGATGACGAGATGGGCCACGTGCAGCCCCTGCGGCCACAGCTCGCGCGCGGCCGACTGGGCCATGGCGCGCAGGCCGGCCTTGGCGGCGGCGAAAGCGGCATAGCCCGGATTGCCGCGCAGTGCTGCCGTGGCTCCGGTGACGAAGATCGCGCCCTGCCCGCGTGGAGCCATGATCCGCGCCGCTTCGCGCACCGTGGCAAAGCCCGCGAAGCAGGCCATTTCCCAGACCTTGCGGAACACCCGGTCGGTCGTCTCGGCAATCGGGAACTGGACGTTGGCGCCCACGTTGAACACCACCAGCGCCAGCGGAGCGATTCCCTCCGCCTCGTCCAGAAAGGCGGCGAGGTCCTCGCTCGCCCGCGCATCGAGGCTGCGCCCGGTTACCGCCCCGCCCAGCAGCGGCGCAAGCTTGTCCCCATTACGCCGCCCGGCGTGGACGGCGAAGCCCTCGGCAGCGAACCGGCGGACGATCGCCGCGCCGATGTGGTCGCCCGCGCCGATCACCGCGACCGAACGGGCCGGGGCCGCGCTCACTTGCGTTCCAGCGGGATCACCGCGACGGTAAAGCGCGAGAGGCAGACCAACCGCTCTTCCTCGTCCTCGATCCGCACGGTCCAGACCTGGGTGGTGCGGCCCAGCGCCTCGGCCTTGGCCAGGGCATAGACGAAGCCGTCGCGGGCCGGGCGCACGTGGTTGGCGTTGATTTCCATGCCGACGCCGACGAACCGCGTCCGGTCGACACACCAGCCCGCCGCCACCGATCCCACGGTTTCCGCGAAAGCCACCGAGGCCCCGCCGTGGAGCCGCCCGAACGGCTGGCGGGTGCGTTCATTCACCGGCATCCGCGCCTTGATCCAGTCATCCCCGCAGGACAGGAATTCGATTCCCAGCCAGCCGTTCATCGAACCTTCGCCGCCCCGGGTCATTGCTTCAAGGTCGGGGTACTGCCCGCCCCACCAGATCATTGTCTTGCTCATCGCCAGCGGGATAACCTCAAAGCGGCAGCGCTGGCAATCAGCGCCATCGACCAAGGAAAAACCCTCCCCTGTGAGGGGGAGGGTTGGATGGGGGTGTACGGCGCCGGGGGAGCAGAGCCCCCTCGGCGAGCCCCTCCCCGCCGGGGAGGGGTTATCCCGCGCGTCTGGATCAGGCGGCTTCCGTCACCTTCCGACCGGCGCGGACCCCGTCGTAGAGGAATTCGCTGCCTTCCAGGTCGATGTGGGGGATTTCGTTGCGTTCGGCCCAGTAATCCTGGTTGTGGCGCCATTCGGGCTTGTCGCCGCGCTGCGGCATCAGCTTCAGTCCGCGCATCAGGTAGCCGGGGTTGAAGTTTTCCGCCTCGATCCAGTCGGACAGCGGCATGTTGTGGTCTTCCTCGCGCAGCGCCACCTCGATCCGCTTCGCCCCGCGCTCGTCCATGTGGTTGAGCAGGTTGCAGACGAAATCGCCCAGCATATCCACCCGCAGCGTCCAGCTGGCGCGGAAATAGCCCATCACCCAGGCCATGTTCGGCACCCCGGTGAACATCATGCCGCGATAGTTGACCGTTTCATGCCAGTCGACCGGCTGGCCATCGACCGAGAACGGAATCCCGCCCATCATCAGCAGGTTGAAGCCGGTCGCGGCGACGATGATATCGGCCTCGATCTCGTCGCCGGATTTGGTCCGCACACCCTTTTCGGTGAAGGTTTCCAGCTCGTCGGTATAGACCGTCAGCTTGCCCTGCGCCGCCGCGCGGAAGATATCGCCTTCGGGGCAGAACGCCAGGCGCTGCTGCCACGGGCGATACTTCGGCGTGAAGTGCGGTTCGAACTCGAAGTCCTCCTTGCCGCTGAAGGCGCGGATCAGCGCCTTGAGGTCTTCGAACACCTGGTCCGGTTCCTCGATGCAGCGCTTGGTCATCTGGTCCTGATCGAACATGATCTGAGCGCGCACCACGCGGTGGATCGTCGGCTCGTCGATCCCCACTTCGCGCAGGCGGTCGGCCAGTTCGTTCTTGTTTTCCGAACAATAGAAATAGGTCGGCGAACGCTGGAGCATCATCACGTGCGCCGCCTTTTCCGCAAAGGCGGGAATCACCGTGGCCGCCGTGGCGCCCGAACCGATCACCAGCACGCGCTTGCCGGTATAGTCGATCGCCGGGTCCCACTTCTGCGCGTGGATGAACAGCCCCTTGTACTGGTCCATGCCCGGCCAGTCGGGGATATAGGGCGTTTCGTGATCGTAGTAGCCCTGGCACATCCACAGGAAGTTGCAGGTATAGGTAACGGTCGATCCATCGGCCCTGCTGGCCTCGACCGTCCACAGGTTGGTCTTGCTGTCCCAGGCGGCGCTGGTGATGGTGTGGCCATAGCGGATGTGGCTATCGATCCCGTTCTCCTCGATCACTTCCTGCATATAGTCGAGGATCGACTGGGCCGAGGCGATCGGCGTGCCGACCCACGGCTTGAAGCGATAGCCGAAAGTGTAAAGATCGGAGTCAGACCGCACGCCGGGATACTTGTGGGTTTCCCAGGTGCCGCCGAAGGTGTCCTTCTTTTCCAGGATCACATAGCTCTTGCCCGGGCACTGGTCCTGCAGGTGATAGGCAGAGCCCACCCCGGAAATCCCCGCACCCACGATCAGCACGTCAACGTGCGTCGCCTCGCTATCTGCCTTGACCGCAGCCGTCGCCATCCTTGCTCTCCATTCTTGCCAGTGGCGCTGTTACGCCATTGCTATCAGTTTCGACTCGAAACGTGTCACCAGCATTGACCGGGATCAAGCCCGGATCAAGCCGTCTTTTAGGGCGTTCACCCTAAATGGCGGCCTGCCACTGGCGGATCGCCTCGACCGGCCAGACCAGCATCAGCACGTTGAGCGTCAGGTTGTCGCGGATAAACCACAGGGTGAACAGCTCGAAAAACACGGCGAGCGCCACGCTGACCTTCACCGGCAGCCTGCTCGCCAGCCAGAAACCCAGCGCCATTAAGCCGATGTCGGACAGCGAATTGACCACGCTGTCGCCTTCGTATCCCCAGCTGACCGTGACCGCGCGATAGCGGTCGATGATCAGGGGGGAATTTTCCAGCAGTTCCCAGAACGCCTCGAACGCCACCGCGATCGGCAGGGCCATGCGCGCGGGCTTGCCGCCGAAAAGCTTCCAGCGCCGCCACAGCAGGTGCGCGAAGCCATAGAACAGCAGGCCGTGGATCAGGTGGCTGGGGCTGTACCAGTCCATCAGGTGCTGGCTGTTTTCGGCCGACTGGACCGTGCCCCACCACAGCTTGACGCTGCCGCAGGTGCAGATCGCGGTGCGGCCCATCGCCAGAAGGATGCCCCCGGCGGCCAGCGCCGCGGCAAGGGACAGCAGCAGGCCCCGGCGGTCTGGCAGCAGGCTGGTCATGGCAATCCCCCTCATCCTCCAAGGACTTGGCGCAGCATGGACGAGCTTGCCCGCTGGCGCAATTGCGCCCGAAAGGCGGTTTGCATGGCCGCGCGGCGGGGCTACAGCCGCAGGGATGACCGGCCAACGCCATGATATCGCCATCGCCGGTGCGGGACTGGCGGGCTCGCTGATCGCGCTCGCGCTGCGCCGGGCGCGGCCTGACCTGTCGGTGCTGCTGCTCGAAGCGGCAGACGAACCCGGGCAGGGCGAAACCTGGCACTGGCTGGCGCACCAGTTGCCCGATGGCGCCGATCTGCTGCTTTCCACCCTGCGCAAGACCAGCTGGGATAGCGGCTACGAAGTGCGCTTTGCCGGCCTCACGCGCCGCCTGCCCGGCACTTGCCATATCCTGACCCCGCACGATCTGGGCGCGGCGCTGCGGCGCGAGCTGGATGCGCGCGCGATCCGCTGCCACGCCCGCGTCGCCGCGCTGGAGGCGGGCGCGGTGATGCTGGACAGCGGCGAGCGGATCGCGGCGCGCACTGTGATCGATTGCCGGGGCTTTGCTGGCGGCGAGGCGTTGAGCGGGGCCTGGCACCACACGCTGGCCCGCCACCTGCGCCTGCCCGCACCCCACGGCCTGCCTGGTCCGGTAACGATCGACGCCAGTCTGGAACAGGGCGGATCGCTGCGCTTCCTGTCGGTCCTGCCGCTGGGGGTGGACGAACTGCTGATCGCCGACCATGCCCTGCTGCCCACCGCCCGGCCCGACCGCCGCCTCGCCTCGCGCCGGATCGACGCCTATTCGGCTTCGCGCGGCTGGCTCGATGCCGCCCTGCTCGGGCATGAGGCGGGCTGCCGGCCAGTGGTTGCGGCGGGAGACTTCGCCGCCTGGCAAAGCAGCCTGGCGATGCCCGGCGTGGTGCTGGCCGGGTCACGGGCCGGGCTGTTCAACCCGCTGACCGGCCAGTCGATTGCCGCCGCTGCCGCCATTGCCTTGCGGATCGCCGCCGAGGCCGAGCTGCCGGGCGAGCAACTGGCCGCGCTGATCGCGGGCGAGGCCCGCCGCCACTGGACCGCCACCGCGCCCGGACGGCGTCTGGCCGGGCTGCTCCTGGGTTCGGGCGCGGGGCTGACCGCGCTGGAGCGGCTTTACGCGCAGGACGAGGCGCTGATCCGCCGGTTCGATTGCGCCGCTCTGACCCGGGCCGACCGCCTGCGCCTGGCCTGCCCGGCGCCGGGGCGCGGCGGACGCCTGCGGCTTGCCACCGGCGCGCCACTGGGCGATAGCGCTGGGTGATGACTGCGCTTCAAACCCCGCTGCCCGGCAAGCGCGCCTGCGTGATCGGCGCGGGACTGGGCGGGCTGGCGCTGGCGATCCGGCTTCAGGCGGCGGGCGTGGAGACCGTGCTGGTCGAAGCGCGCGAAACGGTCGGCGGCTGCGCCTGGGCGGTGCGGCGGGATGGCTTCACCTTCGACGGCGGACCCACCGCCTTCACCGACACGGCCGCGCTTGGTGCGCTGTGGGCCCTGACCGGCCACGACATGGCGGACGATATCGAGTTGCTGCCGATCAGCCCGTTCTATCGCCTCAACTGGCCCGATGGCGTCAACTTCGACGTGACCGGCGATGAAGCCGCGATGGCCGCCGAAGTGGCGCGGATCGCGCCGGGCGACCTGGAAGGCTACGAGGACTTCCTCGACTATGCCGCCAGCGCCTATGCCGAACTGTTCCCCCGGCTGGATCAGGGCGTATCGCGCGATGTTCCCGCGGTGCTGCGCAGCCTGCCCGGTTTCGTCCGGCTCCAGGGCTGGCGGAGCCTTCACTCGATGGCCGCCAGCCACGTCCGCAGCGATCGCCTGCGCGAGGCGCTGTCGGTCCAGACGCTGGTGTTCGGCGGCAATCCCTTCTCCACCAGCGCGGTCTATGCCCTGGCCCACATGCTGGAACGCAATGGCGGGGTGTGGTGGCCCCGGGGCGGCAGCGCGGCGCTGGCCGGGGCGATGGCCCGCCAGTTCGAACGGATCGGTGGCACGCTGCGGCTCCACGATCCGGTGCTGCACATCGCCACGATCGGCAACCGCGCCCACGAGGTGGAGACGCAAAGCGGCTGGCACGAGCGGTTCGATGCGGTGGCCAGCAATGCCGACCTGGTCCATTCCTACCGCGACCTGCTGGGCGATACGGTGCGCGGACCCGAAATGGCGCGCAAGCTTTCGCGCAAAAGCTATTCCCCCGCGCTGTTCCAGGTCCATTTCGCGCTGGAGGGGACCTGGCCCGGGATCCAGCACAACACCATGCTGATGGGCCCGCGCTTCAAGGGCCTGTTCGACGACATCTATGAACACGGCGTGCTGCCCGCCGACATGCTGATCCACCTCCACCATCCGACCGTGACCGACCCCGCGCTCGCCCCGCCGGGCAAGAGCGTGCTGCGCGCGATGATCCCGGTCGCCAATCTCGGCAAGCTGCCGATCGACTGGGAAGCTATCGGCCCGCTGATCGAGAAGCGCGTGCTGGACGAGGTCGGGCGGCGGCTGATCCCGGACATCCATGACCGGATCATCACCGTGTTCCACCACAGCCCGCGCGACCACGCGCTGGATTTCAATGCCCATATGGGAGCCGCGTTCAGCCTTGCCCCGGTACGCAGCCAGAGCGCGCTGCTGCGCCCGCCCAACCGCGATGCGCGGCTGGGCAATTTCTATCTGGTGGGGGCCGGCACCCATCCCGGCGCGGGCGTTCCCGCCGTGGTCGCCAGCGCCCGTGCCACCGCCCGCCTGATGCTGGAGGACCTGAAGTGAAGCGCCTTGCGGTCTATTGCGGTTCCGCCACCCCGGCCGATCCGCGCTATATGGAGCTGGCCGCCGAAGTCGGTCGCAGCCTGGCCCAGCGGGGCATCGGCGTGGTCTATGGCGGCGGACGGCTGGGGCTGATGGGCGCGGTGGCAAGCGGCGCGCTGGACGCGGGCGGCGAAGTGATCGGGGTGATCCCCGAAGCACTGGTCAGTTCCGAGGTTGCCAACCATGACTGCACCGAACTGATCGTGGTGGCCGACATGCACCAGCGCAAGGCCGCCTTCACCCGCCTGTCCGACGGGTTCGTGACCCTGCCGGGCGGAGTGGGCACGATGGACGAGCTGTGGGAGGCGATTTCCTGGGCGCAGCTGGGCTATCACGCCAAGCCGGTGGGCCTGCTCAACGCCTTCGGGTTCTACGATCACCTGATCGCCTTCAACCACCGGATGATCGATGTCGGCTTCATCCGCCCGGCGCACCAGGGGATCATGATCGCGGAAGCCGAGCTTGACCTGCTGCTGGAACGGATGGCGGCGCACCGGCCCCACACCCCGATCTTCGCGATGAAGGCGGGCGACCTTTAACGCGGCCACCAGCCCGGCGGCGCGGGATTGACTCCCTGGCCCTCCCGTAGGAACGAGAGAAAACCGTATCAGGGTTCCAATTGCGGCGCAGGCAAAGGAGAGCCTCCATCAGCACGCGAAAGGGCTCCGGCCCCGCTTCCCCGCCCGGCGACAAGCCCATGGCGCTCGACCCGGTCGAGGCGGCGCTGCGCCAGCTTTACGATGCCACGCTGACGGAACCGGTGCCGGATGACTTCCTGCGCATTCTCGACCAGCTGGCCGAAACGGAGCAGCGCGGGGAGAGCTGAGGCAGGGGCGAACCGGAAGCAACCCGGATGTGCACCCCGCCGCAGCAGGAAGCGACGAGGTGCACGGGTTACCGGCCCCGGGCGGGAAGGGTCGAATGGACCGGCAGCCGATTAACGCCTGACTGGCCCGGTGGTTCCGGAGGGATGCGAGAATCCTCCGGCGCGGGGCGGGATCAGTGGCAGCGCAACCCGCCGGTATCGACCTCTCGCCCGATCGCCCCGCCCAGCACCCCGCCGATCAGCGCTCCTACCGTGCGCGAGCCGCGCGGCGCGATCGCATCGCCCAGCAGCGCCCCGGCCGCGGCGCCAACGATCAGCCCGGTGGTGCCATCGCTGCGGCGGCAATAATAGCGCCCGTCCTGGCTGCGATAGATCCGGTCGTTGCGGCCCAGCCGCCGCTCGCGGTAATCGCGGCCATCGCGGTAGTATTCACCGGGATCGTAATAGCCCCGGCGCGGATCGGGCCGGTCATGGTCCCAGCGCCGCCAGTCGCGCCAGTCGTCGGCGCGGCTCGATTGGCGGGGGCTGTCCTCATAACCACCCGCACAGCCCGAGGCGAGCGGTCCGGCCACAGCCAGCAACAGGCTGCCCACGATAAGGGATCGCATGATCTGCTCCTTTGTGGTTGTTGGTA
Source organism: Novosphingobium sp. (assembly GCA_016719755.1). Taxonomy (GTDB): domain Bacteria; phylum Pseudomonadota; class Alphaproteobacteria; order Sphingomonadales; family Sphingomonadaceae; genus Novosphingobium. The sequence continues at coordinate 192,986 of JADJYM010000016.1, forward strand.
CACCTGCCAAACCGATGGCAAGGCCGATTGGTTCCCGCTTCCCCCGGACGGGAATCGCAGCGGCGCGGGCTTGCGTCCCCCAAGAAATCTTGCCTCCGGCGCGCCCGCGCCCTAGGGGCGCGCGATGCATTCCTTTCCCGCCCCCGCGCTCGCCCGTGTCGAGGAAATGTCCCAGGCCGCCGCCGCCGATCCGGCGCGCGTCATCGCCTTTCAGGGCGCGCCGGGCTGCAACGGCCACCGCGCCGCGCTGGAATACGATCCCGCCTGCCTGCCGCTGCCCTGCTTCAGCTTCGAGGACGCGCTCGATGCGGTGAAGGACGGCACGGCCGGCCGCGCGATCATCCCGATCGAGAATTCGCAGCACGGCCGGGTGGCCGACATCCACTTCCTGCTGCCGGAAAGCGGACTGTTCATCACCGGTGAGCACTTCGTGCCGATCACCTATGCGCTGATGGCGCTTTCCGATGGCCCGTTCGCCGCCGCCTACAGCCACCCCCAGGCGCTGGGCCAGACGCGGCGCTATCTGCGCGCGCGCGGGATCGTGCCGATGGCCTATGCCGATACGGCGGGCGCGGCGGCCTATGTTGCCGAAATGGGCGATCCGCGCGCCTGCGCGGTCGCCCCGCATATCGCCGCGGAGCTCTATGGCCTGAAGATTGTGGCCGAAGGGATTGAGGATTCGGCGGACAACACCACCCGCTTCGTCGTGCTGGCGCGCGATCCGCTGCCAGCCGCCGCGCTGACGGGCCGCACCGCCATGACCACTTTCGTGTTCGAGGTGAAGAACATCCCCGCCGCGCTGTACAAGGCGCTGGGCGGCTTTGCCACCAACGGGGTCAACATGACCAAGCTGGAAAGCTATCAGAAGGGCGCGAGCTTTGCCGCGACCACCTTTTACGCCGACATCGTCGGCGCGCCGGGCGATCCGGCGGTCGACCGCGCGCTGGAAGAACTGGCCTTCCACTGCAAGGAACTGCGCGTGCTGGGCACCTATCCGCAGGAACTGGCGCGCGGATAGCACTTTCAATGACTTGCCTCGGGGCTTGCCCCGGACCCTGCACCGTGCCACCTCTCTGGCCGTGAGCAATCCGGCGATCCAGGGGGCTGAAGCTGCGCAGGGCGCCGCGAGCGACTGGCAGGCCGTGCGCGACAGCGCCGCGATCCAGTTCCAGCCCACCCCGCCCCCGCCCGAGGTCCCGCCCGCGCCGCCGCCCGACTGGCTGAAAGCGCTGGGCGAGGCGCTGGGCGATATCCTGGGGCCGATCGGCAATGCGCTGGGGCTGTCCGTGCCGGTGCTGCAATGGGCGGTGCTGGGGATCGCCGTGCTGGCCGTGCTCTATGCCATCTACCGGATCGTGCGCGGCTTTATCGAGCGCCCCCCCCGGATTGCCGTGGAGGAAGAGGCCGGCTGGGCGCCTGAACGCGGCGAGGCTCTGGCCCTGCTGGACGATGCCGACCGCCTTGCCGCCGAGGGCCGGTTCGACGAGGCGACCCGCCTGCTGCTGCGCCGCTCGGTCCAGCAGATCGCCAGCGCACGGCCCGATTGGGTCCACCCGGCCAGCACCGCGCGCGAGATTGCCGGAATCGAGGCCCTGCCCGGCGAAGCGCGCCGCGCCTTCGCGGTGATCGCCGCGCGGGTCGAACGCAGCCTGTTCGCGCTGCTGCCGCTGGGCGCGGATGACTGGCAGGCGGCGCGCGCCGCCTATGCCGCCTTCGCGCTGCAACGCCTGCCCGCCGAAGGGGCCGGAGCATGAGCGCGCCGCGCGGCGCCCCCTTCTCGCGCGGCGGCACGGTTGCGCTGGTGCTGCTGGGCAGCCTCGCCTTCCTTGTCCTGCTGTGGTCGATCGGCCGGGGGATGGCCGATGCCGAGCCCAATCCGGCCCAGGCCCATGCATCCGGCAAGGGGCTGACCGGCTATGCCGCGCTGGCCGCCTACATCGAAAAGCGCGGCTATGCGGTAAGCCGGGTGCAATCACCCGCCGCGCTGAAAGCGCCCGGCCTGCTGGTGCTGACCCCGCCCGCCTTTGACGGCAAGGCGATCGAGGCCGTGGTCGAGGCGCGTCGCCACACGGGGCCGACACTGGTGATCGCCCCCAAGTGGATCGCGCTGCCCGGCGAAAAGGATCCCAAGGGCAAGCCGCGCGAGGGCTGGGTCCGTCTGGCTGGCGCGCGCCCGCCTTCGTGGGAGGGCTTCCACGACGAGATCACGGTCGATGTCTCGCCCATGCGCAGCGGCGGGCAGCCCGGCTACTGGCAGGGCGCGGGCCTTTCCGGCGCGGTGCCGGTATCGGAACAGGTCCTCTCCGGCAGCGGCGAAACGCTGGTGCCGCTGGTGGTCGGGGCTTCCGACGGGCGCGTGCTCGCCGCCTATATCGACGACGGCGGCGACTATCCGGCCCTGCGCGACATCGCCGCCGGCTACGCCCCGGTGCCGGACGAGGACGGGGCCGACTACGAGCTTTACCCGGTCGTCCTGGTGTTCGAGCCGGACCTGCTCAACAATTACGGCTTTGCCGACAAGGTCAACGCGCAGCTGGCCGAACGCCTGGTGCGGGCGATGATCGACGGAGGGGAAAAGAAGGTCGCCTTCGACCTGACGCTATACGGCTATGCGCGCTCGCAAAACCTGCTGTCGATGGCCTTCGTGCCGCCGTTCCTGGCCGCGACGCTGTGCCTGATCTTCGCCGCGCTGGTTACCGGCTGGCGTGCCTTCCACCGCTTCGGGCCGCCGCTGGCGGCGGGCCGCGCCATCGCGTTCGGCAAGCGCGCGCTGGTGGCCAATGCCGCCGCGCTGATCCGCCGCACCGAGCGCCTGCACCTGATCGGCGCGCCCTATGCCGATGCCGCACGCGAGCGGCTGGCCAGGGCCCTGGCCCTGCCCGCGCGGCTCGATCCCGTCGCGGTCGAGGCCGCGATCGACCGCGCCCTGGCCGCGCGGGTGCCGGGCGCCACACCCTTTTCCGCCGCCGCCGCCGCCTTGCGCGCCGCGCGCCGCCCGCACGATCTGCTGCGCGCGGCGCGGACCATCCATTCGCTTGAAAGGACCCTGACGAAATGACCGCTCAGACGATGACCCTGCCCGAGGTGGGCCACCTCGCCGCCCGGATCAGGGGCCAGGTCGCCAAGGCCGTGGTCGGCCAGACGGAGACTGTCGACGCGCTGCTGACCGCGCTGCTGGCGCAGGGCCACGTCCTGCTGGAAGGCCCGCCGGGTACGGCCAAGACCTTCCTGGCCCAGTGCTTCGCGGCCAGTCTGGGCCTTGATTTCGGACGAATCCAGTTCACGCCCGACCTGATGCCGGGCGACATCCTGGGATCGAACCTGTTCAACTTCCAGACCAGCCAGTTCACCCTGACGCGCGGCCCGATCTTCTGCGAGCTGCTGCTGGCGGACGAGATCAACCGCACCCCGCCCAAGACCCAGGCCGCCCTGCTGGAAGCGATGCAGGAACGCCGCGTGACGCTGGACGGCACGCCGCATCCGCTGCCTGCCAGCTTCCTGGTGGTGGCAACCCAGAACCCGATCGAGAGCCAGGGGGTCTACCCCCTGCCCGAAGCCCAGCTTGACCGCTTCCTGTTCAAGCTGCTCGTGCCCTATCCCAGCGCTGCCGAAGAGGCGAAGATCGTTGCCACTTTCGGCGAGCGCGCCGGGCCGCAGCGCCCGGCCGACCTCGGGATCGAGGCGGTGGCCGACGCCGCCACCATCGCGGCGGCAGCGGCGGCGGTGAAGACCGTGACCCTGGCCGAAAGCGTGATCGACTATGTCGTGCGGCTGGTCCGCGCCACCCGGGTCAGCGCCGACCTTTCATCGGGCGCATCCCCGCGCGCCGCCGTGCTGCTGGCCAATGCGGCGCGGGCACGCGCCGCGCTTGATTCGCGCGACTATGTCCTGCCGGATGACGTGAAGGCGCTGGCCGCCAGCGTGCTGCGCCACCGCCTGCTGCTGTCCCCCGCCGCCGAGATCGAGGGCAAGCAGGTCGAGGCACTGGTCGCCGAGCTGGTCGAGGCCACCGAGGCGCCGCGCTGACCATGGCCATGCGCGGCACCTTTGTTCCCACGGGGCGCGCCGCGCTGCTGGTCGCGGCCTGCGCGCCCGCCGCGCTGCTGCTGGCCGTGCTGGTGCCGGGGGCCTGGGCCGCCGCGCCGGCGCTGGGAACCCTGGTGCTGCTGGCGGTGATGATCGACGCCCTGCTGGCCGGCAGCGCGAGCGAGGTGCGCCTGACCGAACCCGGCGATGTCGAAGTGGGGGCCGAGGCCGAATTTGCCGTGGCCGCGCGGTTCACCGACGGCTGGCAGGGCACGGTCGAGGCCGCGGTATCCGCCGATCCGCGCCTGGTTGCCGGGGGCCGCACCGAACAGGCCCTGACCCGCGGCGCCGGGCGCGACTGGCGCGCCGCGATCGGCTTTCGTCCCGTCCGGCGCGGGACCGGCGCGGTCGATGGGCTGTGGCTGCGCTGGACCGGACCGCTTGGCCTGGGCGCGCGCCAGCTCCACCGGGTGCTGGACCAGCCGGTGCGGGTCTGGCCCAATCTGGCCGCCGTCCGCTCGCCCGCGCTCCAGACCTTCCTCAAGGACGCGCAGTTCGGGCTGATCGCGCGGCGGATGCGGGGCGAGGGCACCGTGTTCGAGGCCTTGTCCGAATACCAGCCGGGCATGGACCGCCGCCGGATCGACTGGAAGTCGAGCGCACGCCACGCCCACCTCTACGCCAAGGAGTTCGAGGCCGAACGCAACAACCAGATCGTCTTCGCCTTCGATTGCGGCCAGTCGATGTGCGAGCCGGTCGAGGGTTTGCCCCGGATCGACCGCGCCGTTTCCGCCGCGCTCGCCACCGCCTATGTCGCGCTCAAAGGCGGAGACAAGGTGGCGCTGTTCGGCTTTGCCGCCCGGCCCGAACTGTTCACCCCCTTCGTTACCGACGCGCGCGAATTTCCGCGCCTGCAGCAAGCGGCGGCCGGGCTGGACTATCACGCGCAGGAGCCAAACTTCACGCTCGCGCTGGCCACGCTTGCCGGGCGGCTGGCGCGCCGCAGCCTGATCGTGGTCTTCTCCGACTTCACCGATCCGACCAGCGCGGAGCTGATGATCGAATCGATCGGCCGGCTGACCTCGCGCCATCTGGTGATCTTCGTCACCCTGCGCGACGAGGAACTGGATTCCATCGCCCAGGCCCCGCCCGAGGATCTCCAGGCGCTGGCCATGGCCACCACCGCCGATGCCCTGCTGCGCCAGCGCGCGCTGGTGCTTTCGCGGCTGCGCCAGCTGGGGGTTGACGTGGTCGAGGCGCCCCATGGCCAGATCGGCACCCGGCTGATCGACCAGTACCTGACGATCAAGCGCAAGGGAGCGATCGGATGACCGCCACGCCTGCCCCGCCCCGCCCAACCGGCCAGGCCGCGATCGAGGCCGCCGCGCTGCGGTCCGACCGCTTCCGCCAGGACCGCGAGGCTGACTGGCAGCGGCTGGAAGAGATCGTCACGCGGATGGAGCGTGGCCGCCTGCGCAAGCTGTCGGACGAGGACATTGTCGCCCTGCCGGTGCTGTACCGCACGGTTGCCTCCAGCCTGTCGGTCGCGCGGGAAACCTCGCTCGATGCCGCGACTCTGGCCTATCTCGAAGGGCTGGTGCAGCGCGCCTGGTATCTGGTCTATGGCCCGCGCGTGACGCTGTGGGGCTGGCTGGCGCGGTTCTTCGGCGGCGAATGGAGCCGCGCGGTCCGTTCGATCTGGCCCGAACTGCTGGTCGCCTTCGCGCTGATGGCGGCGGGCACCGTGGTCGGCTGGCAGCTTTGCGCCGCCGATCCGGACTGGTACTATTCGCTGGTTCCCGGCGGCTTTCAGGACGAGCGGGTGCCCGGCGCCAGCCGCGAAGTGCTGTCCTCCACGATCTTCGGCAATGCCGATCAGGATGGCAAATCGGTCTTCGCCGCATCGCTGTTCAGCCACAACGCCGGGGTGGCGATCCTGTGCTTTGCGCTGGGCTTTGCCTTCGGCGTGCCGCCGCTGCTGCTGCTGATCCAGAATACCGGCACGCTGGGGGCGATGCTGTGGCTGTTCGACGGGCAGGGCCTGCTTATCGATTTCATCGGCTGGCTTTCGATCCACGGCACGACCGAACTGCTGGCGATCCTGCTGGCGGGCGGGGCCGGACTGCACGTCGGGCGGTCGATGGCTTTTCCGGGGGACCTCACCGTGGTCGAGGCCGCCGCCCGCGCCGGGCAGCGCGCCGCCGTGGTCATGGCCGGCGTGGTGTTCATGCTGGTGATCGCGGGGATGCTGGAAGGGCTGGGGCGCCAGCTGATCGACAACACGCAGGGCCGCTTCATGATCGGCGGGTCGATGCTGGCGATCTGGCTGTCCTACTTCTTCGCCTTCCGCCGCGCACCCCTGGGGAGCGACGCGCTGTGAACGCCCGCGCGATCCAGGCCAAGGCAGGCCGCCAGCGGATGCAGGTGACGCCCGAAGGCATCGCGCTGCCCGCCGTGCTGGCCAGCCGGGGCACCCGCTTTGGCGCGCTGCTGATCGACCTGGTCATCATGGGCGTGGCGATGGGCGTCACCTCGCTGGTGCTGCTGCTTGCCGCGGCGGGGCTCAACACCGCGACGGGCGGCAGGATCGACAATCCCGATGCGGAGCTGAAGTCGGCGCTGGAATTCGTGATCATCCTGTGGATCGCGGCGATGTTCCTGTTCCGCTATGGCTATTTCCTGTTCTTCGAACTGGGCCCGCGCGGGGCGACGCCGGGCAAGCGGATGACCGGCATCCGCATCGCCGCGCGCGATGGCGGGCGGCTGAGCGCGGAAATGGTGCTGGCCCGCAACCTGCTGCGCGACATCGAACTGTTCATGCCGATCGGCCTGGTGTTTTCCGCCGGGGAGACCGACGGCGTCACCTGGCTGGCGGCGATGGGCTGGTTCATGATCTTCGCGCTGTTCCCGTTCTTCAACAAGGACCGCCTGCGCGCGGGCGACCTGATCGCCGGGACCTGGGTGGTCGAGGCGCCGCGCCGCAGGCTGGAAGCCGTGCTTTCCACCACGGCCACCGCGCGCGCCGGCACCAGCGCCGCAACCGGTGCGGCCTATCGCTTCGGCGATGCCGAACTGTCGGTCTATGGCGAATACGAACTGCAAACGCTGGAGCGCGTGCTGCGCGAGAACCGGCGCGAGGCGCTGGTTTCGGTGCACGAGGCGATCTGCCGCAAGATCGGCTGGAACCCCGGCGCGGGTGACGAGCGCGCCTTTCTGGAGGCCTATTACACCCAGCTGCGCGCGCGGCTGGAGGCGGGCATGCGGATGGGCAAGCGCAAGGCCGACAAGTTCACCTGATCCGGCTGCGGCCAATCCGCAGTGAATCGCCCCTCCCCGCTGGGGGGAGGGGCGATCCGGAACCTGCTGGACCGTTACGGCTTCTTCCAGACCATGGCGCGCAGCAACTGGCTGCCCAGCTGGCGGCGATACTTCGAACGCTCGGCCGATCCGGCCTGCATTGCCGCCGTGGTCGACTGCATGTGGGCGAAATAGGCATCGTCGCGCTTCTTTTCCTCGGCCTTGTCGGCAAAGCGCGGGAAGCGGGTGACCAGGTAGTAATCAGGCTCGCCCGGGCGCTTGTTCTGGTTGACGAGGATCTCGTAACCGGAAATCCAGCCCTGCGCCTTGGCGAAGTCCTGCCCCTTGCGCCACAATCCGGCGAGGTGGTTCATATATTGCAGGTCGGCCCCGTCATCGACCGAGATCATCGACACTTCCACGTAATCGCCGCTTTCGACCGGCCAGGGATCGTCGGCCAGAACCGGGGCGGCGAAGGCAAGCGTCAGCGATGCGGCCGCAATGGCCGCGTAGCGAATGGCTTTCATGGTCATCCTCCTGTTGGAGCGCGCCCCACGCGTAATTGCGCGGAGTTCGCGCCCATTCTCCCCCTGGAGTCGGGCGACCCGAACCAAATCCGGCACCAAGTGCAGGGGAAGCTAAGCCCGCGCCCGGTTTGAGTCAAACGGCCTATTCGCCCCGGAAAATCGCCACTTGCCGCAAGCCCGCACTGGTCGCGCGGGCGCGGTACATGCCGGGGGTGTTCTGCGCGAACACCGCCTCGCCGCGCGGGGTCACCACGATCACGCCGCCATCGCCGCCCAGCGCGCCAACCTCCGCGATCACCGCGTCAGCCGCTTTCTGCGCGCTTTCCTTGCGCAGCCGCAGCCGGGCGCAGATCTCGTGCGCCACCCCGGCGCGAATGAAATATTCGCCCGATCCCGTGGCGCTGACCGCGCAGGCGCGGTCATCGGCATAGGTGCCCGCGCCGATCACCGGGGCATCGCCGATCCGGCCCCAGCGCTTGCCGGTCATCCCCCCGGTCGAGGTTGCCGCCGCGACATGGCCCGAGACGTCGAGCGCCACTGCCCCCACCGTGCCGAACTTGCGGTCCACGTCGATGGCGGAAAGCTGCTTCGCCTTCATCTCGTCCAGCTGGCGACGGCGTTCGGGCGTGGCGAACCAGGCCGGATCGGCCTGTTCCAGCCCCTTCTCGCGCGAGAACTGGTCCGCGCCCGCACCGCTCAGGAACACGTGGCGGCCATCGGCCATTACCGCGCGGGCCAGCCGCACCGGGTTGCGGGTGCGCGTTACCCCCGTCACCGCCCCGGCGGCGCGGGTGCGCCCGTCCATGATCGCCGCGTCAAGCTCGTTCGCCCCGTCCCAGGCGAACACCGCGCCGCGCCCGGCATTGAAGCGGGGATCGTCCTCCATCATCACCACCGCCGCCTCGACCGCGTCCATCGCGCTGCCGCCGCGTTCCAGCACCGCCGTGCCCGCCGCCAGCGCGCGATCCAGCGCGGCGCGGTATTCGGCCTCCTTCTCGCTGGTCATCGCCTCGCGGCTCATCGTCCCGGCGCCGCCGTGGATCGCCAGCGACCAGCGCGGCTTGGCAGGCCCGGCCTGAGCGGCGGTGCCCAGTCCGAGGGCGGCGGCAAAAGTGGCGGCGAGTGCGAGCGCGGTGCTTGTCTTCATGGGCGCTGCATAGCAGAAGCCCTCGCATCGAAGCCACCGGTCATGACGGGAGCCCCCCCTGTGAGCCAGCCGACCCTGCGCGCCGCGACGGCGGCGGACGTTCCCGCCCTGTCGCGCCTTGCCATCGCCGCCTTCGTCGCCAAGTTCGGCGATCTCTACCGGCCGGAAGACCTCGCGGCGTTCCTTGCCGAGGCGCTGGAGGAACCGGCGATTGCCGCCGAACTGGCGAGCCCGGTGCGGCTTTACCGCCTGGCCGAAGCGCAGGGGCACCTGCTGGGCTATTGCAAGCTGGGCCTGACCTGCGGCTTTCCCGAACACGCCCGGGGCAGCCGGGTGATGGAGCTCAAGCAGCTCTACACCGCGCCGCAAGCGACCGGACAGGGCGTGGGCAGCGCGCTGATGGACTGGGCCATGGCCGAGTTCGCCGCGCGCGGCGCCGACGAGGTGCAACTGTCGGTCTATGCCGAAAACCACGGCGCGCACCGCTTTTACCGCCGTTACGGGTTCGACAAGGTGGCGGACATTACCTTTCGGGTAGGCGAGCAGCTCGATCCCGAATTCCTGTTCGCGCGGATGTTCTAACCCTCGCGCAGGCCCAGCACGGCCGAGATGTAGTTCACTGGCGCATGGTCGGCCAGGCTGCGCAGCAGGACGGTGCCCGGCCGCCAGGCATGGCGGCGCAGGTAGCCCAGCGATCCGGCGCGGCGGTCGGCGGTTATCAGGGACTCAGCGGGCGCGACGTGGAGGCGGCCATGCCGGTCGGCATAGTGCAGCGTCCCGACATGGGCATAGACCGGCTCTGGCGGGATCCGCGCGATCAGATCGCAGCAATTGGCATAGCGCCGCGCCGGACGGCCCGCGAAGCGCGCGGCAAAGGCCCGGTCGCCCACTCGCGGCGAGCCGAACGTGACCAGTTCCGCCCGCTCGTCCCCGGCCGCCAGCAGAGTCGCCAGCGCCCCGCCAAGGCTGTGGCCCGTCGCGACGATCCGGGCGGGCGCCATGTCCGCAAGCCAGCGTGCGACCTGTTCGGCCAGTGCGCCTGCGCCGCCGCCCAGCCAGGCCCGGGCAAACCCGGCATGGACCCGCCCCCCGCCCGGCCATTCACGCGGCCAGGCGCGGGCATCGGTGGCCAGGTCCTTCAGCGAATCGGGCTGGGTGCCGCGAAACGCCAGCCAGGCCGTTCCCGCACCGTCCAGCGCGGCAAAGCCCTGGCTGCCCACCTGCGGATCGTGCAGCAGCCCCGCCCCGGTCAGCCCCAGCGCGGCCAGCGCGGCCAGCAGCGGCGCGGGATCGTCCTCGAAGCGCAGATAGGCCAGCCGCGCCAGCTCCGCCGCCAGCCCGTCGCTGCCGGGCGCCAGCAGCGCGGGATCGAGCGGGGGCAGACGCTCCGGGTGAAACAGCGCCAGACGGGTGGGATCGTAATGCACGAAAGGACCTATCCCGCCTCGATTGCGGCATGGCAAGCCAGGCCCTATAAGCGGCCCATGTCATCGATCAGACCCTGGCGCGACATCCAGCGCCGCAAGAGCCGCCAGATCATGGTTGGCAGCGTCCCCGTTGGCGGCGATGCGCCGATCACGGTCCAGACCATGACCAACACGCTGACCAGCGATGCGGTGGCGACGATCGACCAGATCCGCCGCTGCGAGGAGGCCGGGGCTGACCTGATTCGCGTCTCCTGCCCGGACGAGGCGAGCACGGCGGCGTTCCGCCAGATCGCCCGCGCGGCGCGGGTGCCGCTGATCGCGGACATCCATTTCCACTACAAGCGCGCGCTGGAAGCGGCGGACGCGGGCGCGGCCTGCCTGCGGATCAACCCCGGCAACATCGGTTCGGGCGAGCGCGTGGCCGAAGTGGTCCGCGCCGCCAAGGCCAACGGCTGCGCGATCCGCATCGGCGTCAACGCCGGCAGCCTCGAAAAGGACCTGCTGGAAAAGTACGGCGAACCATGCCCCGAGGCGCTGGTGGAAAGCGCGCTCGATCATATCAAGCTGCTGCAGGATCACGATTTCCACGAATACAAGGTGGCGGTGAAGGCCAGCGACGTGTTCCTGGCGGTCGCCGCCTACAGCGCCCTGGCCGATGCGGTCGATTGCCCGCTGCACCTGGGCATTACCGAAGCGGGCGGGCTGATCGGCGGCACGGTGAAAAGCGCGATCGGCATCGGCAACCTGCTGTGGGCCGGGATCGGCGACACGATCCGCGTCTCGCTGTCGGCCGAACCGGAAGAGGAAGTGCGCGTCGGGTTCGAAATCCTGAAGGGTCTGGGCCTGCGCACCCGGGGCGTGCGGATCGTATCCTGCCCGTCCTGCGCGCGGCAGGGCTTTGACGTGATCCGCACGGTCGAGGCGCTGGAAGCCCGCCTTTCGCACATCAAGACACCGATGAGCCTGTCGGTGCTGGGCTGCGTCGTCAACGGCCCGGGCGAGGCGCGCGAGACCGATATCGGCATTACCGGCGGCGGCAACGGCAAGCACATGGTCTACCTTTCCGGGGTTACCGACCACCACGTGCAGAGCGAGGCCATGCTCGACCACGTCGTCGCGCTGGTCGAGGCCAAGGCGGCGGAGATCGAGGCCGCGCAGGCCGAACCGGTCGCGGGGTGAACCCCGCGCTGGCCCTGCTGCGGGCCACCCTGCTGGACAGCCTGAACCTGTGGCGCAGCGCGCCATGGCTGATCCTGCCGGCGGTGGTGGCCGAACTGCTCCAGCACCGCGCCGAAGTGAAGCTTGGCATGTTCGCCAGCCATCAGGCCTTCGCCATGCTCGCCATGGCGCCGGAACGCTGGTGGTGGGGCGGCTGGAAACTTGCCGCGATCCTGTTTGCCATGCTGGCCGGACTGTGGCTGTGGTGCCGACGCGATGGCGGGCAGGTGCTGTGGCCCCGGCTTGGCCTGGCTGTGCTGCTGAACGCGCTGGCGATGGTCCCCGGCCTGCTGATCGAGGGCCGGGTCGATCCGGTGACTGGCATGGCCGGATCACTGGTGATCAATCTGATCGCCCTGCCGCTGCTGCCCTTCACCGTGGGCGCCCTGGCCGGGGATGCGGACATGACCCTGCGCGCGGCCTGGACGCGCGGCTGGTGGCCGGCGCTGCGCATGGCCCTGCTGCTGGCGGCGGGTTACCTGCCGCTCCAGGCGCTGCATCTTGCCAACCACACTCTCGCGATGGGTCAGGACGCGGCGCCGCTGTGGACCGTGCTGGCCTGGGATTCGCTGGTGGTGGGCATGATGGCCGCCTGGCTGGCAACCGCGCTGCACCACGGCTATCGCGGCGCGGCAGCGTTTGCAAAGCGGTAAGACCTTTGCCTTACAAGGCCTTGCATGTACCGCCTGCTGACCATAGCCCTTGGCGCGATCGGCGCGATGAGCCTGCTGGCCGTGGTGCTGGGAGTCGGCGCATCCAGCGAGGATACCGGACCCGGCGGCCCTGCCGCCTCAGCAAAAACCTCCGCCCGGTCCGAATCCGCCCAGGCCATGGTCCTGAAGCGGGATGGCAGTGGCCAGTTCAACCTCATCGCCAGCGCCAATGGCAGCGAGGTGGCGTTCCTCGTCGATACCGGCGCGGACATGGTCGCCCTGACCGAGGCCGAGGCCGAGAACCTGGGCCTGATGCTTGACGAAAGCGATTTCGAACCGATGGCGCAGACCGCCTCGGGCGTCGGTTATGGCGCGGCGGTGACGCTCGACGAACTGGTGGTCGCAGGCCAGGAATTCCACGATGTCGAAGCGGTGGTGATGCGCGGGCTTTCCACCAACCTGCTGGGCCAGTCGGTGCTGGGCAAGCTTGGCAAGGTCGAGCTCAAGGGCGATTCGATGGTGATCCACCGGCGTTGAGGCCTTGTGCGCGCTGGTCTAACGGGCGTGGCATGACCATCACGATCCGCCCCGCCACCCGATCCGATCTGCCGCTGATCGCGCAGCTGATCCGCGCCCTTGCCGATTATGAGAAGCTTGCGCACGAGGTCCGCTTTGCCGAGGCCGATCTGGCGCGCCACCTGTTTGGCCCGCACCCGAAGGCCGAGGTCGCGATTGGCGAGCTGGACGGGCAGGCGCAGGGCTTTGCCCTGTTCTTCCACAATTTCTCGACCTTCGAAGGCCTGCCTGGGATCTACCTTGAAGACCTGTTCGTGCGGCCCGAAGCGCGCGGCGCGGGCCTTGGCAAGGCGCTGCTGACGCATCTTGCGGCGCTGGCGGTAAGGCGCGGCTGCGCGCGGCTCGAATGGTCGGTGCTCGACTGGAACGAGCCGGCCATCGGCTTCTACCGCAAGCTCGGCGCCCGCTTCATGGACGAGTGGACGGTGATGCGGGTCGATGGCGAAGCATTGACCCGCATGGGAAAGATCGGGGCATGATACTTAATCTCCCTCTTCCCTTTGCCCGGTGATTCGGGTTATCCACAGGACATGACTGGGGTGAACCGGCGCGATCTGATCAAGGGCTCGCTGGCGGCGGGTGCGATGCTTGCCCTGCCGGCGCGCGCGTTTGCGCAGGATTTCCTGCAGGAATTCGACCGTACGTTCGGGCTGGAGCCGGAAGCGGTTCCGCCGCCTGCCCCCGCCCTGCCCACGGTGGTTGAGCCCAACCCGGCCTATGACCGCAAACTGCTGGAAATCGCCGCGCGCGAGGTTGAACGCGCGGGCGCCAAGGTCTGGCGGCGCGACATCGTCGGGATCGCCGACTTCGCCCGGCCCTCCACCCTGCCGCGCTTTCATTTCGTGAACCTTGAAGGCGGCACGATCCGCTCGTTCTACGTCTCGCACGGCCGGGGCTCGGACCGGGAGCATTCGGGCTTCCTGCAGGAATTCTCGAACACGCCGGGTTCGGAAGCCACCTCGCGCGGGGCCTATCTGACCTGTGAGTGGTACAACGGCAAATACGGCACCTCGATCCGCCTCGAAGGGCTGGATCAGGACAATTCCAACGCCCTTGACCGCGCGATCGTGATGCATCCGGCTTGGTATGCCTCGCCCGGGCTGATCGCCAGGCAGGGCAAGCTGGGCCGCTCCGAAGGCTGCTTCGCCATGGCGCCGGACCAGTTCAACGAAGCGCTGTGGAACCTTTCGGGCGGACGCCTGCTCTACGCCGACCGCATCGAGGTTTAGGGGTTACGGAGTCTTTTTCCGCCTGACGGCGGTGCGGACAGGGCATCCGTCCTGACCTGGCCGGGGGAGCGCGCCGGTGTTGCACGAGGCGCGGGCAAAGCCCGCGCCGTCCATCGCATCACAGCGGATTGTCGAGCTTGATCACCTGTTCCGTGGTCTTGCGCTTGCCGTCCCAGGGTTTGCGCGGCGCGGCCAGCGAGGCGAGCACCGGCGCGTCGCGGCCGTAGATGTCGCGGAAGGTGCCCATCTTGCCGTTGATGTCGGTCGCCATGGTGAAATAGGTCAGGTAGACCGGGAACCGGGTGGTCATCGGCACCTTGGTGTACTGCTTCGACAGGAAGATGTCGGTCACTTCCTGCGGGGTCTTGCCTGCGGCCAGGATCGCCATGGTCATGCCCAGTTCCACCGCGCGCTCGGTGCGGATGCAGCCGTGGCTGTAAGCGCGCACCGCCGTGTTGAACAGCGCCTTGGCCGGAGTGTCATGGAGGTAGATCGCGTGCTCGTTGGGCATGTCGATCTTCATCCGCCCCAGCGAATTGCCGTCGCCCGGCTGCTGGACGACATAGATCGTCCCGTCCTTGGTCTTGGTCACCTTGTAATTTTCGCGCGCGGCGCGGGCCGGATTGGCAAGCAGCGCCGGGCCGAGCCCTTCGCCGACGACGATCGACTGCGGCACGGTCCAGGTCGGGTTGAACACCACGTTCTCGACGATTTCGGCAAGCTGCGGGGTTGCGGTCTTGCCGGGCTTGCCGACCACCGTGCGGTAAGAACGGATCACTTCGTTATCGACCGTCAGGCGCAGCTGGAACTCGGGCACGTTGGTCAGCAGGTAGTACTTGCCAAGATCGCGCTGCAGCCACCGCCAGCGGTCCATGTTAGCGCGGATCAGGGCGCGGCCGGCCTTGTTGGCAACGGGCGTGCGGGCCAGCATCGCCTTGAGCGCGGCATAGTCGGCATGGGTCGGGGCCAGCCTGGCGATTTCGCCCGCGATATCGCGCGAGGCAAGCGCGCGGGCCATCACCTCGTGGGTCGGATTCGCCTCGACATCGGGATCGACCACGAACCACTGCACGCGCGCGTCCATCCGGGTGCGGCCATCGCGCATATCCTCGACCACCCAGGCGAAGGCCTTGCTGGCCTGGACGTCAAGCGCCGGGCCAGGGCCGGCGGCAATCTCTGCGGCCAGCGCCTTCGGTTCGTAGTCGGCAGGAAACAGGCCCTCGGCATCAAGGCCCCTGATCACGGCAAGCAGCTGTTCGGCATCGGCCACGGTCCAGGTCATCACCGGCTCGTCGAGCGGCAACTGCGGGGCGATCACCGGCACGGCGCTGTCCGTCGCGCTGGCGGTGGGACTGGCCACGGGCACGGCGGCAGGCGGCGTGGCGGTGGCAGTGGGTGCTGGCACTGCCTGCGGCGCGGCGACGGGCGCGGGCTGGGGCTGCCCGGCGGCAAAAGCGGCGGCCGAAATCAGCCCCAGCCCCAGTGCCGCACCCCATTTCAATCCAGTCCGTCCCACGTACTTCATCTGCAAACTCCAGCCGATCGGACAGGGCGCTAGCACGCCAAGCCTGTACCCAATATTGCCAACAGCGTCTTATCGCCGCTGGGGCCTTCGGGTTCAAGCGTGTCGATGGCGCACCTTTGGCCAGTTGCGGCAGGGCGCCCGCCTCTTATATCCTGTGCGGGAAGGGGCGCTGGAGAGACCATGAGCATTGCCCTGCACATCATCCGTATGCCGCTGGCGTCGATCGCCGCGCTCGCCCTGTCCGGGGCGGCGGCGGCGCAGACTGTGGCCGGTCCGCCGCCGGGCGCCGCGCCGCCGCCCGAGCGCCACAGCCTGACCATCGGCATCGGCGGCGGGATCGGGCCGGACTACGAAGGCTCGAACGAAACCTCGTTCCAGCCGGGCGGAGTGGTGCAGGGCCAGCTCGACGGGTTCGATTTCCAGGTGCGCGGCACCAATCTCTACATCGATCTGCTGCGCGATGCGCCGCGCGCGCGCGCCGCGCTGACTTTCGGCCCGGTGGTGCAGGTCCGGCTGGAGCGGACGGGCAGGATCCGCGACCCCCGCGTCGCCGCGCTGGGGGATCGCAAGACGGCGGTGGAGCTGGGCGCCTATGCCGGGGTCAGCCAGCGCGGGGTGCTCAACCGCTATGACAGCGTCAGCGCCGAACTGGCGTTTCTGCACGATGTGGCGGGAGCACACGGCAGCTTCATCCTGACCCCCAGCCTGTCCTATTCCACGCCGCTATCGCGCCGCACCTTTGCCCGGGCGATCGTTTCGGCGGACTATGTTGGCGAGGGGTACGGGCGCACCTATTTCGACGTCACCCCGGCCGGAGCCGCCGCTTCGGGCCTCGCCCCCCATGCGGTGAACGGCGGCGGGTTCAAAAGCGCCGGGCTGACCGGTCTGGTGGTGCGGGACCTTGGCGGCGATGCGCGCCAGGGCCTGGGGCTGTTCGCGCTGGCGGGCTACAAGCGGCTGCTCGGCCAGTATGCCGACAGCCCGGTGGTCAAGGATGCGGGCAACGCCAGCCAGGGCTTCGCGGTCGCCGGGCTGACCTACAGCTTCTGACGAACGGACGCGGGACCGCTAGTTGCGAAGGTCCGGCCGGTCCGGCCACCACGGCGTGGCTGGCATATCGGCTGAAACCTTCAGCGGAAAATCCGGAGCGCGCTTTTCGAGGAAGGCGCTGACCCCTTCGCGGACATCGCCGCGCGCGCCCAGCGCGATGTTAAGCGCGGCATCGACCGACAGCGCCCCGCCCGGCCCGTCCTCCGCCGAGAAGTGCCACAGCATCCGCCGGGTCAGCGCCAGCGCCACCGGCGAGCAGTTGCGCGCAATCTCCAGCGCGAGTTCCCGTGCCCGCGCCTCCAGCGCGTCAGCGGGGACAAGTTCGCTCACCAGCCCCGCCGCCAGCGCCTCGCTGGCGGGGACCAGCGCGCCGGTCATGCACCATTTCAGCGCGGTGGAGAGGCCCACCAGGCGCGGCAGGAACCACGCCGATCCGGCTTCGGGCACCAGCCCCCGCCGGGTGAACACGCAGCCGAACTTCGCGCTGTCCGCCGCGATGCGGATGTCGCAGGGCAGGGTCAGGGTCAGCCCCACGCCCGCCGCCGAGCCATTGAAGGCAACCAGCGAGGGCTTGCGGCAGTTCATCATCGCGGCAACGAAATTGCTGTCGGCGCGGCTGCCGTCAGCGCGCCCATCCAAGTCTCTGGCGCCGAAGTTCTTCGCGCCCTCGCCGCTTTCGGTGTCGAATGCCCCGGCCCCGGCGGAAACGTCCGCCCCGGCGCAGAACACCCGGCCGGTGGCGGTCAGCACCACCACCTTCACGCCGTCATCCGCATCGGCCTGCCCGAAGGCGCGGACCAGTTCCGATCCCAGCTCGTTGGTATAGGCGTTGAGCACCTCCGGGCGGTTGAGCCGGACCCACAGGATCGGCCCTTCCTGCTCGACGATCAGGTTGGCGTAGCCCTGTGCCATGTCAGTCCCGCTCGATCCGCACCGGCAGGGCGTTGAAGCCGTGGAGGAAGGGGCTGGCCAGCCGGTCCGGCGCGCTCTGGGGCACGATCCGCAAACCGCGCCGGGCAATCTCCGCGATCACCATCGCGAGCTGGCTTTCCGCGAGCTTCGCGCCCACGCAGCGGTGGATGCCGTGGCCAAAGCCCAGGTGCCGCCGCGCATTCTCGCGGCCCACGTCAAAGCGTTCCGCATCGGCGAAGACCTTTTCGTCGCGGTTGGCGGAGATGTACCACATCACCACCTTCTCGCCCTTGCGGATCACCTGCCCGCCCAGCTCGGTATCCTCCAGCGCGGTGCGGCGCATGTGGGTGACGGGCGATTGCCAGCGGATGATTTCCTGCGCGGCATTGGCGGCCAGCGAGGGATCGGCGCGCAGCCGCTCCAGCTCTTGCGGATAGCGGTGGAAGGCCTCGACCAGCGCGGTCATCGAATTGCGGGTGGTGTCGTTGCCGCCGACGATCAGCAGGGCAATGTTGGCGATCCGCTCCATCGGCGAAAGGTTGCCCATCGCCTCGGAATGGACCATGCGGCTCAGCAGGTCGTCGGTCGGCGGCTTGGCTCGGCGGTCCTCCAGTTCGCGGTCGAAGCGGGCCAGCATCTCGCCCATCTGGACCAGGAACTGGGCGCGGTATTCCTCCGTCAGGTTATCGGCGGAAACGCCGCTCGCCCAGTCGGACCAGCGCTTGATGTCGCGCCATTCGTCGAACGGCATGTCGAAGAGGATGCACAGCATCCCCAGCGTCTGCGGGATCGACAGGCGCTCCACCCAGTCGAAGGTTTCCCCCACCGGCAGCGCGTCCATCAGCATTTTCGTTCGCTCGCGCACCTGCGCGTCGAGCTTGACCATCTGGCTGGGCGAAAAGGCCGGGGCGATCACCCGGCGCTGGGCGGTGTGGATCGGCGGGTCCTGCGCGATGAAGTTGGGAAAGCCCTCGCCGTTCACCGCATCGGCAATGGTGATGTTGCCCATGTCCCAGCGCGAGGAGAACACGTCGTGGCGCAGTTCCACTTCCTGCACCAGATCGTGGGTCACAGCCGACCAATAGGGGCCGAAGGGGCTTTCGGGCCGCCAGGAGAGCGGCATTTCCCGGCGCAGGTGCGCGAAGGGTTCGCGCCAGGTGTCGTGCACGTAAAGCGCGTCCTCGCTGACGTCATAGGGATTGATCGGGCGGTTCGCGGTGTCGGTCGTCATGGCTCAGGCTTTCTCAAGTTCGCGGGCAGGGACCGGCGGGGCGCTGCCCGCCGCTGCGGCGCGTTTCGCGCCCTTTTCCAGTTCCTTCTTCAGCGCGCGGACATAGTGATCGAAGTCCAGCTGGATCGTGTGGCGCCGCGCGGCGTAGTACTGGCCGGTGTAGTAATCCTCGTCCGCCGTGATGATCCGCTCCATCTCGGCGGGCTCGGGCGGCAGGTATTTGCCCGCGAGGTAAGCCGCGACCAGCTTTGACTGCTGCTCCGCGAAATTGACCAGCGTGGGGAGCGGCTGGGCCAGCCCCATGTAGAACAGGTCCGGCACCCCCGGCTTCATGATTCGCTTGTAGAGCGGCGGCGGGCGGTTGTCCGAATCCGCCTTGAAGGCGGGCTCGTCAAAGAACGGGAACGATATGTCATAGCCCGTGGCCCAGACGATCACGTCGATCTGCTCACGGCTGCCATCGGTGAAGACCACGCCGTCACCGTCGAGCCGCTCGACCCCCGGCTTCATCGCGATGTCGCCGGAACCGGCGCGGACCAGGAACTCGCCCGAAACGGTGCCGTGGCTTTCGAACGGGCCGATCTCCGGTTCGGGCAGGCCATAGTCGCTCATCCGCCCGACCAGCTTCTTGACCATCCGCGCGCCCAGCCACTGGCGCAGGCCCTTGGGCATCCAGGCGGGGGCCGGGTTCTTGTCGAGCGGCTGACCCTGGTAATACTTGGGGAAGATCCAGACCCCTCGCCGCGCCGAAACGAACAGCTTGCCCGCCATCGGGCGCTGGGAAAGCTCGCTGGCCACGTCCATCGCCGAATTGCCCATGCCGACCACCAGCACGCGCTTGCCGATGCAGTCCACCGGCTCGAACGGGGTGCGGTATGCGTGCGAATGGATCTGCGCGCCGGTGAAAGTCCCGGGATAGTCCGGAATCCGCGCCGCCCAGTGGTGG
This sequence comes from Novosphingobium sp., assembly GCA_016719755.1. Classification (GTDB taxonomy): domain Bacteria; phylum Pseudomonadota; class Alphaproteobacteria; order Sphingomonadales; family Sphingomonadaceae; genus Novosphingobium. The sequence goes on from JADJYM010000016.1 coordinate 212,750, forward strand.
CCGTTGGCGACGCACAGCGCGTCGTAGTGCTTCACCTCGCCGGTCGAAAGCTCCACCGTCCAGCCGCCGCCCGCCTTGCGCTGCGCCTTTTCCACCCGCGTGTTGAAGCGGATGTGCGGACGCAGGCCGAAGTGGTCGACATAGTCGTGGAAGTATTTCAGCAGCAGCGAATGGTGCGGATAGTCCGGCCAGTCGGCGGGCACCGGGTAATCCTCGAAGGCGAGGCGCCATTTCGACGTATCGATATGCAGGCTCTGGTAGCAGGCCGACATCCCGTTGGGATTGTTGTAGTACCAGGTGCCGCCAATGTCGTCCGACGCCTCGTAGACGTCGAACGGTATCCCGTAATCCTTCAGCCGCTTGGCGGTGGTGAAGCCGGAACAGCCGGCCCCGATGATGCAGACGCGTGGCAATGCCATCAAACTCTCCCGGAGGCCCGTTTGCCGGGCTTGGGCGGGAGTATGTTTAATCGCGCGATTAATGTCCAGCCCGCAGCGCCGAAACAGGCACTTGGCCACTGGACAAGCGCCGCGCCGCGCCTATCACTGGCGCAAAGACAAGAAATCGTCCCGGGGAGAAACGGGTCGGGAGTTGAGTGAATGGAAGAAATACTGGACGTGACCGGCTGGTCCGCGCTGGTGCTGGGTCTGTCGGCGCTGTTTGCCGGGATCGGCGCACTGCGCAAGCCGGGCATCTGGCGCACGATGATCGAGGAAGTGGAGCGCTCACCGGCGTTGCAGTTCCTCTGCGGAATGCTGGAACTGCTGATCGGCACGGCGATCTACCTGCTCAACCCGTGGATCCCCTCCGATGTGCTGACCTGCGTGATCAAGGCGATGGGCGCGGCGATGATGCTGGAGGGGCTGGTGATCCTGGGCTTCTGCGACATCTACACCCAGTTCTGGCTGCGCAGCCTGGCCCACCTGCATCGCGGCTGGGCCTTGACCACCACGCTGGCCGGACTGGTCCTGGCGGTGCTGGGCGCCTCGCACTTCCACTGAACCGCTAGGTCTGCGCCATCTGCGAGGATGGATAGGGCGCCAGCAGTTCCGCCGCGCGCTTCCAGTCGGCGCGCAGCCAGGTCCGCCATGCGCCGCCATCGCCGGGCAGGATTGCGGGCATGGCATCATGGCCAAGGCCGCGCCACAGGGCGTTGGCTTCGGTTGTCAGCAGCGCGAAACTGGGCACTTCGCTGTCCTTCCACACCCCGGCCATGGCGAAAACCGGCTGGCCGGGACAGGCCAGCCAGTGCTGGCGGCGGCGGCCCGTAGCCGGATCGACCCGGCCCCAGACCATCAGCGCGGTAGCGGGCACCAGGCAGCGGAATTCGCTGTTGCGCAGGTTGCCGATCCAGAACGGACTGCCGGGATTGCGCACGGTCAGCACGCCGCGCACCGGGTCCCCGGCATTGGGCGGCGGCGGCACGCCCCACAGGCGCGGGATCATCCGCAGCGGCTGATCCGCCCGGCCCGGCCCGGCAACGAATTCCCGGCCCATCGTCAAGACCGGGGCGAACCGGCCTGGTGCAATCGTGCCACCGGCCCAGGGATCGTGTCCCGCAACGGCCCCGAACCGCGCGGCAATCGCGGCGGCGGCGGCATCGAGGCGGTAGAGCACGGTCATCGCCGGTGCCATATGCCCCGCAAGGCAGCGCGGGAAGAGGGCCTGGACGGGGCGGCCAGACAGCCGCCCCGCCCGCCGTGCGTTACCAGCCGAAGGTCACGCCAACGCGGCCGGCGGTCTTGCCCCGGCGGTTGAAGCCGGTGGCAACGCCCGCATTGACCGCGACATTATCGCTGACCAGCGCGCCGATCTGGAGCGAGCCGGCATGAGCGCCGTCATAGGTGGCGACATTGGCGGTAAGGTTGAACTTCATCCCCGGCAGGAAGGTTGCCCCGCCCATCGCCACGGCGATCGCGGTGGAGCTGGCCACCCGGTCGTCAAGTTCGGCGACATGGGCTTCAAGGTTGCCCACCCGGTTGCCCAGCGCGCCGATCTGGTTCTGCAGGCCAAGGTCGGCGGCCAGCCGCGCATTGGTTTCGCTGGTCAGCGCGCCGGACAGGGCGGCGCGGGCCGATTCCTCGGTGGCAATGCGCTGGGTCAGCGCAAGGTCGGCCGACTGGCGGGTGTTTTCTTCCGTGGCGATGCGATTGGTCAGGGTGACGTCAGCGGCCTGGCGCGCAGTGCTTTCGGCGTCGAGCTGGCCCTTGTTGACCGCATCGGTCGCGGCGGTCCCGGCGGCAAGGCCGGTGATCCTGCTGCCGTTCATCTCGATCCCCTGGGTCACTTCGACCTTGGGGGTGGCAAGCCCGGTTTCATCGAGGCGCGTGGTTTCCACGGCAGTCAGGGCATAGTCGAGCGCGAAGGGCGAAACCCAGCCGCCGGTCGGATTGCCGCTGCCATCCAGCAAGATCGGCGCGGGGCTGACGACCAGGCCGGCATTCGCCGCGACCAGCTGCGCGGTTCCGGCAATCGTGCCGAACACGATGGCCCCGCTGTTGGTCGGGTCGGAGCGGTAGACGCCGCTCAGCGCGGTCGCATTGTTGGTGATCGCGGCGGGGTTCACCGCGCTCAGATCATAGGTGTAGGTGGTGCCGGTGCCGACATCGGTGATCGACCCGCCTTCGACATCCACGTCGATCGAATTGGTGGTCAGCGAGCTGAAGGTATAGCGCTGGAACAGGCCCTGCGGCGCCGACAGCGCGCCAAGCGCCGCACCGACGTTGGCATTGGGCACGGTCACCTTGATCTCGCCATCATAGGCGGTCGTGACATTGACCTTCACCGCAGCGGGATCGAACACGAAAGTGGGCGGCACGGTGAAGGGGGTGGTGCCGCTCAGCGTGACCGGACGGCCCGCAACCTGCAGGTCGCCGTTGAAGGTGACGCTTTCGGTATGGGTGATCGTCGAGCTCGTCGCATTGGCCGGGGCGACGGTGTTGACCGGCGCCGTGTTGGTGCGCGTTCCGGTGACCGTGCAGTTCGCCAGCGCGACATTGGCGCCGGTGCAGGCCGCGTCCGACAGCGGCTCGCGGATTGGCACGAAAGTCTGCGCGGCGGCAGCGGTGGCAAGGGTCGCAGAGACAAGCGCGCCCGACAGCGCAAGCGCGCTGCGGAAGGAATGCAAAGACATGGAAAAACCTCTCCTGATCCAATTCAGCTTTGGAATGCCTACATTTTTGCGATCCAGTTGCAACTGCTTTCTGGCCCGGCGCCGGGCGCCGTTCCGCAGCGCGACTGGCGCACTGGACTAAGTCCCGCCCCTCGCCTAATGTCGCGCCATCCCCGGGGAGCGCGCCTGCGCTGAGAGGGGCGGCTGGCACCGCCCGACCCGTCGAACCTGAACCCGTTAGCACGGGCGGAGGGAGTGGTTGGCCATCAAGGCACGCGCTCCGTTCCCGCCATCGAAGGAGCGTCCCGCATGGCCGATATCAACAGCAAGCTCGAAATCGGTGTCACCACCGGCCCGATCCGGGGCAGCCGCAAGGTCCACGTCGGCCCGCTGCGCGTCGCCATGCGCGAGATCACCCTTGAGCCCGGCAGCGGCGAGGCTCCGGTGCGGGTCTACGATCCGTCCGGCCCCTATACCGATGCCGATGCCCGGATCGACATTTCCGCCGGCCTGCCCGAACTGCGCAGCGACTGGATCCGCGCGCGCGGCGATGTGGAGGAAGTGCTCCAGCGCGAGGTGAGGCCGGAAGACAACGGCCAGCTTGGCCCTGACCGTTCGGGCGGCGTCCCTGCCTTCCCCAACGTGCGCCGCACCGTGCTGCGCGCGAAACCCGGCATGAACGTGTCGCAGATGCATTACGCGCGCCGGGGCATCGTCACCCCGGAAATGGAATATGTCGCCACGCGCGAAAACCTGGGGCGCGAAATGCTGAAGGACCATGTCCGCGACGGGCAGGACTGGGGCGCGGCGATCCCCGATTACGTCACCCCCGAATGGGTGCGCGACGAGGTGGCGCGCGGCCGCGCGATCATCCCCAGCAACATCAACCACCCGGAAAGCGAGCCGATGGCGATCGGCCGCAACTTCCTGGTCAAGATCAACGCCAACATCGGCAATTCGGCGGTCGCATCGGACGTCGCCTCGGAAGTCGACAAGATGGTCTGGTCGATCCGCTGGGGCGCGGACACGGTGATGGACCTGTCCACGGGTCGCAACATCCATGACACCCGCGAATGGATCCTGCGCAACAGCCCCGTGCCGATCGGCACCGTGCCGATCTATCAGGCGCTGGAAAAGGTCGGCGGCATCGCCGAGGAACTGACCTGGGAGATCTTCCGCGACACCCTGATCGAACAGGCCGAACAGGGCGTGGACTATTTCACGATCCACGCCGGGGTGCGCCTGCCCTATGTCCCGCTCACCGCCAAGCGCGTGACCGGCATCGTCAGCCGGGGCGGCAGCATCATGGCCAAGTGGTGCCTGGCGCATCACAAGGAATCGTTCCTCTATGAACGGTTCGACGAGATCACCGAGATCATGAAGGCCTATGACATCGCCTATTCGCTGGGCGACGGCCTGCGCCCCGGTTCCATCGCGGACGCCAACGACGAGGCCCAGTTCGCCGAACTCTACACGCTGGGCGAACTGACCAAGCGCGCCTGGGAACAGGACGTGCAGGTGATGATCGAAGGCCCCGGCCACGTGCCGATGCACAAGATCAAGGAGAACATGGACAAGCAGCTGGCCGCCTGCGGCGAGGCTCCGTTCTACACCCTCGGGCCGCTCGTCACCGACATCGCGCCGGGGTACGACCACATCACCAGCGGCATCGGCGCGGCGATGATCGGCTGGTACGGCACGGCGATGCTCTGCTACGTCACGCCCAAGGAGCACCTTGGCCTGCCTGACCGTGATGACGTGAAGGTCGGCGTCGTCACCTACAAGCTGGCCGCCCATGCCGCCGATCTGGCCAAAGGCCACCCGGCGGCCAAGGTCCGCGACGATGCGCTGAGCCGGGCGCGCTTCGAATTCCGCTGGCGCGACCAGTTCAACCTCAGCCTCGATCCCGACACGGCGGAACAGTACCACGACCAGACCCTGCCCGCCGAAGGCGCCAAGACCGCGCACTTCTGCAGCATGTGCGGACCCAAGTTCTGCTCGATGAAGATCACGCAGGAAGTGCGCGACTTTGCCGCCAAGCAGAACGCGGGCATGGAAACCTTCGTCGCGGCAGCCGCCGAAGAGGCGGAAAAAGGCATGGCGGAGATGAGCCGCGTCTACAACGAAGGCGGGCGGGAGCTGTATATCGGCGCGGGCGGGCGCGAGCACGACTGAGCCAGACCCTGTCAGCCCTGAGAGGGTGACGCGGGAGGGCGGACCGGGCTAGGCTGGCACTTCAAGCAAGAGGTGCCGCCATGTCCGATCCGTCGCTCAATCCTCGTCCGCTTGCTTCGTCCTGGCGCTGGATGCTGGGCGCTGCGGCGGCCTACAACCTGATGGTCGGCGTGCCCGGCCTGTTCGCGCCGGGCGCGGAGGTTTCCGGTCGGGTGGTCGCGCTGCTCGTTTCCTGCTTCGGGGTGGTTTACGCCCTCGTCGCCTGGCAGCCGCTGCGGCTGGCCCCGGCGCTGTGGGCCGGGGTGATCGGCAAGATTGGCGTCGTTGCGCTGATGGTGCCCGAAGTGCTGGCCGGACGCGCCGTTCCGGGCACCGGCGCGATCCTCGCGGGCGACGCGCTGTTCACCCTCGCCTTCCTGGCCTTTCTGCTCGGTCCGGCGCGGCACGCGGCGTGACGGATTTGTCCTAGGCGGGCAGCCCTCCGCGCTGGCAAGGATGGGCGCTACTTTCGGGAGCGCAGGCAATGCGGTTGAGCGGATTGGGCATGGGACTGGCGGCGCTGGCCGCACTGGGGCTGGCCGCGCCGCTGCGCGCGGAGGATGGCTTTGCCCGCTACCAGTTCAACACCAACCGCCGCGAAACCAACCAGGCAATGAGCCGGATGATGGATCTGCGCGAACGGCTGCGCCACGTGCAGAGCTTTGCCGAAGGGTGCAGCGTGACCCGCGACCTGATCGCGACCGAGCGCACCGTGCAGGTGCTGGCCGAACGGCAGGCCAATCTGGCCCGGCAGCTGGGCGAGGACGTGGTCGGCCAGGCGGCGGTCGATCTGCACAACGAAGTGATGGAGGAACGCCAGCGGCTGGAGCGCGAGCTGCTGCCGAAGTGCGAGGGGTCCTAATAGACCCGCGCGATCAGGGCGAACATCCGCTCCACCTGCCCGCGCCATGCCGCCTCGTATTCCGGCAGCCAGCCCGCTCCCGCTGTCTCGGCCAGCACGTCGACCAGCAGGTCAAGCGCGTCGCGGTAGCGCTCCAGCGCGATTTCGCCGTGGTCCCAGTGGGTGGTGACCTGCGCGCGCATCATCATCGGCACCCATTCCTCGCTGGCGGCCTGGGCCAGCAGCATGGTCAGCATCTCGTTCACCATCGCCCCTTGCGAGGCGGCGCGGTTGTGGAACATCGCGCTGTCGGCCGGGCACTGGGCAAAGAACCGCTCGAAATAGACCGGCACGATATCGACCCCGGCTTCGGCAACGGCGTCGAGCGAGGCGGCCATTGCCTCATGCGGGGGAAGAAGTGCGGTCTGCATGCGCTTTCATTGGCGACTGGACGCCCCCTGTGCCTTGACTTGCGTCAAGCCGCCGCCGGATAGTCGCGGCAACCGGGGGAGAGAGAGCGAATGACACGAAAACTGGTTTTGCTGGGCGCGGTGCTGGTGATGCTGGGGCTGCTGACGGGGTTTATCTCGGGCAGTCTCGCCAATCCGCGCATGGGGCTGGCCGCGCATCTCGAAGGGCTGATGAACGGCACGCTGCTGATCGCGCTGGGCGCCGCATGGGGGCACGTGAGGCTGTCCCCGGGGACGGAACGCTGGTGCTGGTGGCTGCTTGCCTATGGCAGCCTGGCCAACTGGCTGGCGGTCCTGCTTGGCGCGATCTGGGGCGCGGGCCGCGCGACCATGCCGCTGACCGCCGGGGGGATGCAGGCCGCACCCTGGCAGGAAGCGCTGGTCGGCGGCTTGCTGATCAGCCTGTCCTTCGCGATGGTCGCCGCCTTCGCGCTGGTAATCAGGGGCGTGCTGGCGGCGCGGAACGCCGCCTAGTCCCAGTCGATTTCCGCCAGCAGCCGCTCAAGGTCTTGCGGGTGGCACAGGCCGGTGCCGGGATGCAGCACGGCGGCCGTGCCCGCCGCGATACCCCGGTGGAAGGCATCGCGGGGACTTTCGCCCAGCAGCAGGCCGTGGACCATTCCGGCCACGAAGCTGTCGCCCGCCCCGGTGGTGGAGCGCGCAACCACCCCGGTGCCGCGATGGATTTCCGCCCCGCCCGGATGGGCCAGAACTCCGCCCTCGGCGCCCATCGTCACGGCCACCATCCGGGCCTTGCCGCTGGCAACCAGTTCCCCGGCGGCGCGGGCAACATCCTGGTGCGAGGCGAACCTGCTCCCCGCCCAGGCCTCGAATTCGCCGATGCTTGGCTTGACGAGGTAAAGCCCGCCAGCATCCAGCGCCGCCTTCAATGCCGCGCCGGAAGTATCCAGCACCAGTTTGCGCCCCTGCGCGGCAAGCGGGGCGGCAAGCCGGGCGAAGAAATCCTGCGGCACGCCGCGCGGCAGGGAACCGCTCGCCACCACCCATTCGGCGGGGCTGGCGAAGCAGGCCCCCAGCAGCGCGCGCCATTCGTCCTCCGCCACGTCCGGGCCTTCGGGGATGAAGCGGTATTCGTGCCCCGTCGAGCGTTCGTAGACGGCCAGGCTCATCCGGGTGTGATCGGCGATAGGGATCGCGCGGCGCGGCAGACCGGCCTCGTCCAGCAGCTCGTCGAGCAGCGCGCCGGTCGGCCCGCCTGACAGGTAGATCGCCTCTACCGGCACGCCAAAGCGGTGCAGCACCCGCGCAACATTCAGCCCGCCGCCGCCCGGATCGTAGCGTTCCGCGAAAGTGCGGATCTTGTCGGTTGCGGAAACCTGCTCGGCCTCGCAGGCGGAATCGATCGCGGGGTTGAGCGTGATCGTGGCAACGCGTTCCATGGCGGGGGGCCTCAGCGCTTGCGGACGAACTCGGCGCGCAGGACCAGGCCCTTGATCCCGGGATAGCGGCAGTCGATTTCCTGCGGATCGCCAGTCAGGCGGATCGACTTGATCAGGGTGCCCTGCTTCAGCGTCTGCCCCGCGCCCTTGACTTCAAGGTCCTTGATCAGGGTCACCTGATCGCCATCGGCCAGCACATTGCCCACCGCGTCGCGCACCTCGACCGTATCGGCCGCCGCGCGCTTTGCCGCCAGTTCCGATGCAGGCAGCCACTCGCCGCTATCCTCGTCATAGACATAGTCTTCGTCATCACCGGCCATCGTGTCCTCCATTCGCCGCCAGCCATGGCAGGCGGGGGCCGCTTTGGCCAGAGCGGCAATCGCCTGGTCCGGGCTTGACCCGGCGCGTTCCTGCCAGGACAAGCAGCCATGGACCGCACCATCATCCGGCTTGGCCCGCCCCACCACGCGGCGGCAACCGCCACCCTTGCCGCCGCATTCCACGAGGATCCGGCGATCTGCTGGATGCTGCCCGATCCCGCCACCCGTGCGCCGCGCCTTGCCGCGCTGTTCCGCTGGATGGTGGGCGAGCATCTGAAGAACGGCATGGTGCTGGGCACGCCGGGCTGCGAAGTGGTGACGCTGTGGCGCCCGCCCGGCAAGGTCCACCTGCACGAGCCGCTGTGGCACCCGGGCGCGCTGCGCTTCATCCCGATCTTCCGCCGCCACCTGCCGCGCGCCTTGCGGGTGGACGAGGGGATCGGCCGCCACCTGCCGCAAGGCGAGGGCTGGATGTACCTCAAGATGGCGGGGGTCCGGCCCGATTGTCAGGGCAAGGGCCTGGGCGGCCTGGCGATCCGCGCCGGACTGGCCGAAGCCGCAGGGCTGGGCGTTCCGGCGGTGCTTGAAACGGCGACCCCATCCAATGTCGGACTTTACCAGCGGCTGGGCTTCGCCACGCTCAGCGAATGGGACGTGGCGGGCGGAGGGCCGCACTTCTGGACCATGACCCACGCCTGACGCGACCGCCATTGCGAGGCACGCGCCCACGGATTAAGCCCTGAAACCACAGCGGCATTCAGGAGAGAACGATGAAACGCCTTGCCCTGGTCCTCGCCGTGCTGGCCGCGCCCGCCGCCGCGCAGAGCCCCCACGAACATCACATCGTCGGCGGGTGGAGCGAAGTGCCGCGCGCCGCGCTGGAAGCCGATGTCGGCCCCGCCGCGCGCTTCGCCGTGTCGCGGCTGCCCCGCCCCCATGCGCCGCTGAAGCAAATCGTCGGCGCAGAACGGCAAGTCGTGGCGGGCACCAATTACCGGATGCTCGTCACCCTGAAGGACGGCAAGCGCTGGCGGCTGGTGGTCTGGAAGAAGCTGGACGGAACGATGCAGCTGACCTGGTCGAAACGCGAAGGCTAGGCGTTGCCCCCCGGCGGCAAGGCGGTAGATTGTCCCGGCATTTCAATCGCACAGGAGACACCCGCAATGACCGATCCGCGCGCCATGGTGCAGACCATGATCACGCTTGCTTCCGCTTCGCTGGGCCTGGTGGCCGCGCTCGCCTGGAACGAGGCGATCAAGGCGACTTTGGCAAAGCTGGGCCTGGGTGAGGACCTGGCCGGGCTTTACACTTATGCGATCCTTGCCACGGTGATCGCGATCGTCGTGCTGGCGCTGCTGGGGCGGATTTCGGCCCGGATCGGCGGCGAGGCAACCATCGTGCGCGAAGCCGAAGGCTGAGCGCTTGCCAAGCGCGCGCGGCGGGCTAAGCAACTGACGCAAGACTGGAGAAACCGATGACCTTGCCGACCACCCGCGCCGCTCTGGCCCTTGCTCTCGCCGCGCTGACCGGCCCAGCGCTGGCCGCCGCGCCCGCCGCAAGCCCCGAAGCCGTGGCCGCCGCGGCGCTGAAAGCGGCCCCGGTGTGGGATGGGCACAATGACCTGCCGGGCCAGTTGCGCGACCGGCACAAGAACGTGATCGCCGGGTTCGATTTTGCCGATACGGCCGCAACCGCAGATCCCGCGAAGAACCTGATCGCCATGCACACCGACCTGAAGCGGCTGCGCCAGGGGCGGGTCGGCGCGCAGTTCTGGTCGGTCTATGTTTCGGCCAGCCTGCCCGAACCTCAGGCCGTCCAGGCCACGCTGGAACAGATCGACGTGACCAAGCGGCTGATCGCGGCCAATCCGAAAGACCTGCAGTTCTGCACCGATTCCGCCTGCGTCGAGTCGGCGATGAAGCAGGGACGGATCGCCTCCTTGCTGGGGATGGAGGGCGGCCATTCGATCGGCGGATCGCTGGCCGTGCTGCGGCAGATGCACGCGCTGGGCGCGCGCTACATGACGCTGACCCATTCGAAGAACAACGCCTGGGCCGATAGCGCCACCGACAAGCCCGTCCACAATGGCCTGACCCCGCTGGGCAAGGACATGGTGCGGGAAATGCAGCGCCTCGGCATGCTGGTCGATCTCAGCCATGTCAGCGAGAAGACCATGCTGGATGCGCTCGACCTTGCCGGCGCGCCGGTGATCTTCAGCCATTCCAACGCCCGCGCGGTCAATGGCCACCCGCGCAACGTGCCCGACAGCGTGCTCGCCCGGATGAAGGCCAATGGCGGGATCGTGATGGTCAATTTCTACCCGCCGTTCGTCAACCGTCCGACCTGGGAATGGCAGGCCCTGCGCGCGGCCGAGAAGGGTCGGCTCGACGTGGTCTACAATGGCAACCCGAACGGTGCGGCAAGCGCGCTGGCCGCCTGGGAAAAGGCCAATCCGGCCCCGCGCGGCGGGATTTCGGACGTGGCCGATCACCTTGACCATATCCGCAAGCTGGCGGGGGTCGATCATGTCGGCCTGGGCGGCGATTTCGACGGAATCGATGTTGCAGTAACCGGGCTGGACGATGTCTCGACCTATCCGGCGCTGTTCACCGAGCTTGCCCGGCGCGGCTGGTCGCAGGCGGACCTGGAAAAGCTGGCCAGCCGCAACATGCTGCGGGTGCTGAAGGCGGCCGAATCCTTTGCCGCAACGCAGCGCGGCAAGCCGCCGTTCGAGAACCCGACCACGTTCTGAGCCGGGCTGCGGCTTCAGTGGGCCTCCATCCGGCCCAGCATGCGGAAGAAGAAGGCGGTCGACCAGCCGAGCAGGACCATGCCGAGGATGCTTTCGAACGCGCCCAGCAGGCGCCATTGCTCGGCAATGTGGGTATCGTTGTAGCCGACGGTCGAATAGCTGATCGTCGAGAAATAGAGCGCTTCCTCCAGCCCGGTGATCGCCCCGGTGGCAAGGTAGACCAGGGTGAAGGCCCAGATTTCCAGTCCGTGCAGGATCAGCATGGCAACGACGATCGCCAGGGTGAAAGCCACCCCGCGCGGGCTGAGCGCATTGACCCGCTTGAGCCGCTCGACCGCCGCTTCGGTGCGCAGCGCGCTGGCCAGCGCGAACAGGCCCGAACCGTGAATCACCACGCAGACGATCACCATGACCGCCGATACCAGGAACTGGGCGGCCATTGGCGACATGGGCGGCGACACGGCCGCGATCAGTCGCGCAGCAATTCGTTGATCCCGGTCTTCGAACGGGTCTGGGCATCGACCGTCTTGACGATCACCGCGCAATAGAGCGACGGCCCCGGCGTGCCATCGGGCAGCGGCTTGCCCGGCAGCGAGCCGGGAACCACCACCGCATAGGGCGGCACCCGGCCGATGTGGACCTCGCCGGTCGCGCGGTCGATGATCTTGGTCGAGGCGCCAAGGAAGACCCCCATCGACAGGACGGCGCCTTCGCCCACCACCACGCCTTCGGCCACTTCGCTGCGCGCGCCGATGAAGCAGTTGTCCTCGATAACCACCGGGCCGGCCTGGAGCGGTTCGAGCACCCCGCCGATCCCGACGCCGCCGGAAATGTGCACGCCCTTGCCGATCTGCGCGCAGGAACCGACCGTGGCCCAGGTATCGACCATCGTGCCTTCACCCACGTAGGCGCCGATGTTGACGAAGCTGGGCATCAGCACCGCGCCCTTGGCGATATAGGCGCCGCGCCGCGCCACCGCGCCCGGAACCACGCGGAAGCCCGCCTCGCGGAAGCGGGCCTCGTCCCAGCCTGCGAACTTCGAGGGCACCTTGTCGAACGCCGGAGCGCCCGCGGCTCCGCCGGGGACCAGCGCGTTGTCATTCAGCCGGAAGGACAGCAGCACCGCCTTCTTGAGCCACTGGTTGACCTGCCAGCCGCCCTGCCCGTCGGGTTCGGCCACCCGGGCCGCGCCACTGTCGAGCAGATCCAGCGCCTGATCGACCAGCGCGCGCACGTCGCTGCTGGCGGGGGTCACGCCATCGCGCGCTTCCCAGGCGGTTTCGATTCCGGCGGCGAGTTGGGCGGTCATGGCAGCACTCCAATCCAGGTCATCAGGCAAGGTCAGCAAGCGGATGCAGCGCGCCTATCCCCTGCCCGCCCCGGGAGCAAGTGCGAGTCGGCGCGCGGCGCGGAAGAAATTGCCTGGCAGTCCGCACCGGCAGGTTCTGGACAGGCCCGTGCCCACCCGGCATGGCGGCACGATGAGCCATAACCCGCGCGCGCTCGACGGGGTCAGGGTGCTGGACCTTTCGCGGGTCCTCGCCGGGCCCTGGTCGACCCAGATCCTCGCCGATTTCGGCGCCGACGTCTTCAAGGTGGAGCAGCCCGGGCGCGGCGATGATACCCGCGCCTGGGGGCCGCCGTTCCTGCAATTGCCGGACGGCGGCGACGACCCCCAGGAGAGCGCCTATTACCTGTGCGCCAACCGCAACAAGCGCTCTGCCGCGATTGACATCGCCCGGCCCGAAGGCGCCGCGCTGATCCGCCGCCTGGCCGCACAGGCCGATGTGCTGGTGGAGAACTTCAAGGTTGGCGGCCTGGCGAAGTACGGGCTGGACTATGCCAGCATCGCCGCGATCAACCCGCGGCTGGTCTACTGCTCGATCACCGGGTTCGGTCAGGACGGCCCCTATGCCAAGCGCGGCGGCTACGATTACCTTGCCCAGGGCATGGGCGGGCTGATGAGCGTCACCGGCACGGCGGACGGGCCGCCACTCAAGGTCGGGGTCGCCATCGCCGACCTGTCGACCGGGATGTATGCCACGGTCAGCATCCTGATGGCCCTGCGCCACGCCGAACGCACCGGTGAGGGGCAGCAGATCGACGTCTCGCTGCTCGACACCCAGATCGCGATGATGGCCAACCAGGCCTCAAGCTATCTGGTCGCGGGCAAGGCGCCCGGCAGGCTTGGCAACCGCCACCCGACGGTCGTGCCCTATACCACTTTCGAGGTGGCGGGCGGGACAGTGATCCTGGCAGTCGGCAACGACGGCCAGTTCCGCGCCTTCTGCGCCGCGATGGACCGCCCCGAATGGGGCAGCGATCCGCGCTTTGCCACCGGCCCGGCGCGCCTGACCAACCGGGATGCGCTGGAAGCACTGATCGCCGACCTGCTGAAGGACCAGCCGCGCGAGGCGCTGATTGCCCGGCTGGAAGCGGCGGGGGTGCCGGTCGGCCCGGTCAACACGCTGGAGGACGTCTTCGCCGATCCCTTCGTCGAGGCGCGGGCGACGGTCCACCGCTTCCGGCGCGAGGACGGGGTGGAAGTGCCCAGCGTGGCCTACCCCGGCAAGCTTTCGCGCACCCCGGCCGACTACCGCCGCCTGCCGCCCAGGGTGGGCGAGCAGACGCGCGAGATGCTGGCCGACTGGCTGGGCATGGGCGCGGAAGAAATCGCCGCGCTGGAAACGCAGGGCGTGATCGCGCAGGGGTAACCTCGTCCCGGGTCAAGCCCGGGACGACGCAAAGTTACATCCCGGCGAGCTTCGCGAAGTGCGTCGCGCGGTCGACCAGCGGCTGGACGCGCTCGGACATCGCCTTGGCATGGGCCGAGCTGGCGGTGCCGTCGATTACCCGCTTCTTGATGCCCTGCATGATGCCAGCGAGGCGGAAGAAGTTGTAGGCGAAGTACCAGTTCATGTCCGGCACCGAATCCCGGCCCATCGCCTTGCAGTAGCATTCGACCACTTCGTCGAGTTCGGGAATGCCCAGCGCCTTGCGGTCAAGGTCCTGCACGCCGGAACGGCCGCCGTTGTCGGTCACCCAGGCCATCGCGACATAGGAGAAATCGCCCAGCGGATCGCCCAGCGTGGAAAGCTCCCAGTCCAGCACGGCCAGCACTTCGGGGCGGTCCTTGGCCCAGATCATGTTGTCGATCCGGTAGTCGCCGTGGACCACGCCGGTCCGGGTCTGTTCGGGCAGGGTGGCGGGCAGCCATTCGATCAGGCGTTCCATGTCCGGCATCAGCTCGGTCTCGGACAGCTTGTACTGCTTGGTCCAGCGATCGACCTGGCGGCCGAAGTAGTTGCCCGGCTTGCCATAATCCGACAGGCCGACCGCATCGACATCGACAAGGTGCAGCTTGGCCAGCGTCTCGATCATCGCGAAATAGGTCGCCCGGCGGTATTCCGGGGTGTCATCGGGCATCGCGCCGTTCCAGATGGTGCGGCCATCGACCATGCCCATCACGTAGAACCAGCTGCCGACCACCGAATCGTCGGTGCACAGCCCGAACTGCGGCGCCACGGTCCACCCGGCCTTCGCCAGCGCGGCCTGGACCTTGTATTCGCGGTCGACCGCATGGGCGCTGGGCAGCAGCGGCCCGAACGGCTTGCGGCGCAGCACGTAGTTGCCGCTCGGCGCCTCGATCTTGTAGGTCGGGTTCGATTGCCCGCCCTTGAACTTGGTCAGCTTGAGCGGCCCCTGGAAGCCGGCGACATTGGCCTCCATCCACTCGGTCAGCTTCGCGGTGTCGAGCCGGTCGGCGCCCTCCGGCTCGACCGTGCCGACGAAGGCCTCTTCGGCGTTGAGTTCCACCGCGCTCATTGGTCGAACACGATCACGCTGCGGGCAGAGTGACCGGCCTTCATCTTTTCGAAGCCATCATTGATGCTTTCCAGCGGAATGCGCTCGGCGATGATCGAGTCGAGGTCGAGCAGCCCGCGCATGTAGAAATCGACCAGGCGCGGCATGTCGACCGGGAAGCGGTTCATGCCCATGATCGCGCCCTGCAGCTTCTTGCCCGAAAGCAGGTCCATCGCGCTGAGCCCGACCGAGTGATTGAGCGGCATCATCCCCAGGATCGTGGCGGTGCCGCCGCGGCGCAGCGACTTGACCGCAAGCTCGCCCGAAGCGGGACGGCCCACGGCCTCGACCGCATGATCGACCCCGCCCTTGGTCAGTTCGAGAATCTGCGCGGCGGCATCGGGAGACAGGGCATCGACCACGTCGGTCGCGCCAAGCTTGAGCGCCAGTTCGCGCTTTTCGGGCATCGGATCGGCCGCGATGATCCGCCCCGCACCGGCGATCTTGGCCGCATTCACCGCCGCCAGCCCGACGCCGCCGCAGCCAACGATTGCCACGGTTTCGCCCGGCGTGACCTTGCAGGCGTTGAAGATCGTGCCCGCGCCGGTGGTCACCGCGCAGCCGATCACCGAGGCCCGGTCGAGCGGCATTTCAGGATCGATCGCGGTGCAGGCGTGTTCGTGCACCAGCATCATCTCGGCAAAGGCCGAAAGGTTGAGCATCTGGTTGATTGGCGTGCCATCGGCGCGCGACAGGCGCGACTCCGCACCCGGAGCGCGGCGGGTATCGCCGCCCAGGCACAGCGCCATGCGGCCCGTGACGCAGAATTCGCAGTGGCCGCAGAAGGCCGAAAGGCAGGTGACGACCGCATCGCCGACCTTCACGGTCCGCACTTCGGACCCCACCGCCTCGACGATCCCGGCCGCTTCATGCCCCGGCACGGCGGGCAGCGGGTGGGGATAGACGCCTTCGATGAAGTGCAGGTCGGAATGGCACAGGCCGCAGGCCGCGGTGCGGATCAGCACTTCGTGCGGGCCCGGCTTGCTGATCGACAGCTGCTCGATTTCCAGCGGCTTGTTGGGTTCGATAAGGACTGCGGCTTTCATGCTTCCTTGCTCCGTTTGGTTTCCCGCCTGACGGCGGAGGGATCGGACCGTTACCGGCTGGGGTAACAGGCCCTCCCCCACCCCTCCCGCAGGCGGGAGGGGAGATTGATGAGGCGGCGCCCGGCACCGGCCGGACGCCGCAGCGTTGTCTACCGCGCCACGCCAAGGTCGCCCGAGCTGAAGCTGGGGCTTCCGCCGGCCGGGGCCGGTGCGTGCTTGCCGAACTCGAACCGCGCGATCGAGCGGGCGTGGACTTCGTCCGGACCATCGGCGATGCGCAGGGTGCGGATCGAGGCATAGGCCTTGGCCAGGCCGAAGTCTTCCGACACGCCGCCGCCGCCGTGGGCCTGGATCGCATCATCGATGATCTTCAGCGCCATGCGCGGGGCCTGGACCTTGATCATCGCGATTTCGGCCTGGGCCGCCTTGTTGCCAACCTTGTCCATCATGTCCGCGGCCTTGAGGCACAGCAGGCGCGAGCATTCGATGTCGATCCGCGCTTCGGCGATGCGCTGTTCCCACACCGAGTGCGAGGACAGCGGCTTGCCAAAGGCAACGCGCGACTGGAGGCGGCGGACCATCTTGGCCAGTGCCTCTTCCGCCACGCCGATCGTGCGCATGCAGTGATGGATGCGGCCCGGCCCGAGCCGCCCCTGGGCGATCTCGAACCCGCGCCCTTCGCCCAGCAGCATGTTGCTGGCCGGGATGCGGACGTCGTTGAGCCTGATCTCCATGTGCCCGTGCGGCGCATCGTCATAGCCGAACACCGGCAGATGACGGACGATCTCCACGCCCGGGGCGTCGAGTTCCATCAGCACCATCGACTGCTGGGCGTGCTTCTTCGCCTCGAAGTCGGTCTTGCCCATGACGATCGCGATCTTGCAGCGCGGATCGCCCGCGCCCGAGGACCACCACTTGGTGCCGTTGAGCACGTATTCGTCGCCCTCCCGGCGGATCGAGCATTCGACGTTGGTCGCGTCGGACGAGGCGACCTGCGGCTCGGTCATCAGGAAGGCGGAACGGATTTCACCGTTCATCAGCGGCTTCAGCCAGCGTTCCTTCTGTTCCAGCGTGCCGTAGCGGTGCAGCACTTCCATGTTGCCGGTATCGGGCGCGGAGCAATTGAACACTTCCGAGGCGAAGCCGACGCGGCCCATTTCCTCGGCACACATCGCGTATTCGAGGTTGGTGAGGCCGGGGCCTTCGAACTGGAAGCTTTCCTCGACATGGTGATGCCCATCGTTGCGCGGGGGCATGAACAGGTTCCAGATCCCCTGCGCCTTGGCGCGGGCCTTTTCCTCCTCGACCACCTGGAGCACTTTCCAGCGCTCGCCCTCGGCGTCCTGCTTTTTATAGTCGCCCATGCGCGGGCGGACGTGCGCCTCGATGAAATCGCGGACGCGGTCACGCCAGTAGACCTGCCGTTCGGTGGGATCGAAATCCATGGTGCTCTCTCCTTATACTGTCGAGTCTCGAGTGGTTCAGTGCCACGGCCCGGAGGCCGCGCCAAGGGTCAATTAAACGGGCGGTTAAGTGGCGGGATCAAGGGTGCATCCCTTCCGCATCGGGGTTGATGCGCGCGGCGGACAGGGCGGCCAGCCGCGCTTCATGGTCGGCGCGGGTGATCGGAAAGCGCGCGAAGAACAGCGTGGAAGCCGCGGTCGCCACGATCACGATCAGGCAATAGAACAGGGTCAGCCGGTCAATCACCACCTGTTCGACCTGCCCCGGAATCGCCTTGCGCGGCAAACCGGAGTAGCTGACCAGCAGGCCGGTCATGCCGATCCCTAGCGCGGTCGCGCATTTCTGAACGAACATCCACCCCGCCGCGAACACGCCTTCGGTGCGGCGACCGGTCGCCTCCTGCGAAGCTTCGACCACATCGGCCAGCATCGACTGGGCCGAAATCGTGACCATCACCGCGTTGATGTTCGATACCAGCACGAAACCGAACAGCAGATAGGTCGAGGTCTGGCCGCCGACCTCGGGCCAGAAGCCGACCAGCCGCAGCGCGAACGGCGACACCCAGAACACCACGCTGGTCAGCGCGCAGACCACCGCGGTCGTGCGTTTGCCAAGGCGGCGATGCAGCGGCTGGACGAGAACGAACGAGGTCAGCACGCCGATCATCAGCAACCACGGCAGCAGGGCAAAGCCGGTTTCCGAGAACTCCCAGACATAAAGATAGAGGAAGTTCGAGATCGTGAAGGTCATTTGCGAGCTGGAAATCGCGATCGCGGCCCCGCTCAGCAGGATCAGCGCCGCTGGATGGCGCAGCGATTCGATGATTTCGCGCAGCGCCCTGAGCGCCGAGGTCCGCTCTGGCCGGACGTCCGGCAGACGGGCGACGTGGCGATGCTGCCCCAGCGCCGAAATAAGGACCGTGGCGGCCATCAGCACCGCGCCGGTAACCCCGTAAAGCCAGTAGCCATCGGGATTGAGCTGGCCATACTTGTGAGTCTCGCTGGCCCGCAGGAACACGGTGTTGGCCAGAAAGAACATCAGCAGCCCCCCGGCCCAGGCGAACAGATGGCGGAACCGGATCAACGCGGTCCGTTCATCGTAATCGGTGGTCAGTTCGGCAACCAGCGACTGGGACGGCACCTCGCAGCACGAAATCAGCGTCCGCACCAGGATCGCGACGAGCACCAGATAAGGGAAGATCAGCGCTTCATCGGCTGGCGGGGTCCACAGCAGCAGCCATGACAGCGCAAGCGGGATCGCCGCGATGTACAGCCAGGGATGGCGTCTACCCCACCGGGTATACGTGCGATCCGACAGGTGGCCGACAACCGGATCGATGAAGGCATCGATCACCAGCGCAAGCATCAGCGCCAGCGACACCAGTTTGGCGTCCAATCCGATCACCTGGCTGTAAAAGATCAGCAGGAAAGTGGAGAACCCGTTGTCCTTGATCCCGTAGGCCGCCGAGCCGAGCCCGTGGAACATCCGCAGCCGGGTTGGCAGCCGGGAAGCGGCCGGGACAGATTCCGGGGGCCTCCCTTGCGCGCTGGCCGCGCTCACTTGGCCGCTGCCGCGCCAGCCCCTTCCGCCATGGCCTGCAAGGCATCGAACAGCCCCGGCGCTTCCGGATCCCAGCTGTGGCGCGGACCGATCGTGATCCCGCCGTCGACGATCAGCGAGGTGCCGGTGACGAATCCGGCGGCCTCGCTGGCCAGGAACGCCACTGCCTGGGCGATGTCATCCGGCTGGCCGCCGCGCGAAACCGGCTGGGCGTGGCTCGACATCTGGGCGATCATCGCCTTGGCCGTGTCGACCAGTTCGGCCGGCATTTCCATGCTGGCGGTGAAGATGTTGGTGTTGATGAAGCCCGGCTGCACCGCGTTCACCCGGATGCCGTGCTGGGCCAGATCGGTCGCCGCGCACTTGGTGAGGTGCAGCACGCCCGCCTTGGCCACCGCATAGGCGGTCGGCGAATAGCCCGGCCCGACCGCGGCGACGCTGGAAGTGTTGACGATCGAGGCGCCCGGACGCTGCTTCATGTGCGGCACGGCATAGCGGATGCCCATCGCGACCGAGCGCAGCAGCAGGTCCATGGTCCGGTCCCAGCCATCGGCGTCGATCTCGTCAATCGCCTCGCGCGCGCCGCCCGCCCCGGCATTGTTGAACACCACGTCGATCCCGCCGCAGGTGCCCGCGGCATGGTCCATCAGCGCCCTGATCTGGTCCGGCACGCAGACGTCGCAGGCCACCGGCACGATGTTCTGCCCCTCGCGCGCCACGGCCTCCGCCCCGGCCAGGTTGAGATCGGCGGCGAACACGGTTGCCCCCTCGCGGTCGAACAGCAGCGCCGCCGCCCGCCCGATACCCGATGCCGCACCCGTGATGACGACGCTTTTGCCGCTGAATCGCATGACCTCTCCTATCCTTGTCTGTTTGCGGGCAGCTTAGGCGGCGCGGGCGCGCGGTCAACGCCCTTGGCGCTGCCGCTACGGCATCCTTGGCCCGCGCGAGCCGCAGGATTCCGCGCTTGCGCGCCGCGCCCGAGTCGCCTTAACCTTGCGATTAAGAGAGGAGTCCCGATCATGACCGACCTAGACGCCTTCCGGGCCGAGATTCGCGCCTGGCTTGAGGAAAACTGCCCCCCCGAGATGCGCGAACCCGTGCGCGGCGATGATGACCTGTGCTGGGGCGGGCGCAAGTTCCAGTTCAAGAACGAGGCCCAGAAACTGTGGCTCGAACGCTGCGCGGCCAAGGGCTATACCGTGCCCGAATGGCCCACGCCCTATGGCGGCGCGGGGATGAACGCGGCGCAGGCCAAGATCTGGCGCGAGGAGATGCACCGCATCAACGCCCGCCCGCCGCTGTCCAGCTTCGGCATCTGGATGCTTGGCCCGGCCCTGCTGAAGTTCGGGACCGAGGAACAGAAGGTCCATTACCTGAACCAGATCGCGCGCGGCGAAATCCGCTGGTGCCAGGGCTATTCGGAACCGGGTTCGGGCTCCGACCTTGTCAGCCTGCAGACCTATGGCGAGGACAAGGGCGATCACTGGGTGGTCAACGGCCAGAAGATCTGGACCTCCTACGCCAACAAGGCCGACTGGATCTTCTGCCTGGTCCGCACCGACAAGGCCAACAAGTACCAGGGCATTTCCTTCCTGCTGTTCGACATGGAAAGCCCCGGCGTCTCGACCAAGCCGATCCTGCTGATCAGCGGCAATTCCCCGTTCTGCGAAACCTTCTTCGACAACGTGAAGGTGCCCAAGCACCAGATCGTCGGCGAACTCAATCGCGGCTGGGACGTGGCCAAGTACCTGCTGGGCCATGAGCGCGAGATGATCTCGGGCGCGGGCGGGAACGACCGGCTCAACACGATCGGCGCCGTGCTGGCCCGTTCGGGCCTGGAAGACCCGGTGCTGCGCGCCGAACTGGCGATGTTCGATGTCGATGCACTGGCCTTCAGCGCGATGGGTGAGAAGTTCCTTGACGAAATCAAGGTCGGCAAGGCCCACCCCGCCCAGCCGAACATGATGAAATACGCCGGGACCGAGCTTAACAAGCGGCGCTACGAGCTGCTGATGGCGGGCGGCGGCAGCGCCGCGCTGGAATGGGAAAGCGAGGCCTCCGACGGCGGCAGCCGCGCCCGGGCCTGGCTGCGCACCAAGGCCAATTCGATCGAGGGCGGCACCAGCGAGGTGATGCTCAACGTCATCGCCAAGCGCATCCTCGACCTGCCGGGGGCCTGACACCGTTCCCCCCTCCCGCCTGCGGGAGGGGCCGGGGTGGGCCTGCGTCAACAGCGGCCACCCCTTCACTGACCCACCCCTAACCCCTCCCGCAAGCGGAAGGGGGACTGGAGAGACCAAATGCCGCTCTATCACACCGACGATCAGGCCATGCTCGCCGATACCGCGCGCCAGTTCATGGCCGGGGAAGGCGCGATCGCCAAACAGCTGCGCCACTGGCGCGACACCAATTGCAAGGATGGCTTCGGCCACGGCCTGTGGAAGCAGTTCGCCGAACTGGGCTTTACCGGAATCCTGGTGGACGAGGCCGATGGCGGCATGGGCATGGGCCATGTCGAGGCCGGGATCGTGCTGGAAGAGATCGGTCGCAACCTTACCCCCTCGCCGTTCCTGACCAGCTCGGTCATGGCGGCAACCGCGCTGGGCGGAGCCAGCGCCGAGCTCAAGGGCCGCTACCTGCCGGGCCTGCTGGCGGGCGACAGCGTGTTCGCCGTGGCGATCGACGAAGGCCCCAAGCACCGGCCCGAACGCATCGCCACCCGGGCGCAGCGCGCGGGCAACGGGTTCAGCATTTCGGGCGCCAAGGCCTTCGTGGTCCACGGCGGATCGGCCGACATGCTGGTGGTCGCCGCGCGCACTGCCGGGGCCGATGACGATGCGGACGGGATCACCCTGTTCGCCGTGCCGAAGGATGCCGCCGGTCTTTCGCAGGACGCGGTGCGGCTGGTCGACAGCTCGATGGCCACCCACGTCAGGCTCGACAACGTGGCGGTCGATGCCGACGCGGTGATCGGCGAGGTTGATGGCGGGCGCGAACTGCTGGGCCGGATGCTCAATGCGGGCCGCGTCGGCGCGGCGGCGGAAAGCGTCGGCGTCGCGGGCGGTGCCTTCGACATGACCACCACCTACCTCAAGCAGCGCAAGCAGTTCGGGCGTCTGATCGGCGAGTTCCAGGCGCTCCAGCACCGCGCCGCGCACCTCTATTCCGAGCTTGAGATCGCCCGTGCCACGGTGATCAAGGCCCAGCAGCTGCTCGATGCGGGCAGCGACAAGGCCGA
The DNA here is from genome assembly GCA_016719755.1 of Novosphingobium sp. GTDB lineage: Bacteria > Pseudomonadota > Alphaproteobacteria > Sphingomonadales > Sphingomonadaceae > Novosphingobium. Next base: position 235,034 of record JADJYM010000016.1, read on the forward strand.
TCTGATGGTCTCGGTCGCCAAGGCCAAGGCCGGCAAGGCGGCGGCGCTGGCGGTGAAGGAAGGCGTGCAGATGCACGGCGGCATCGGCATGACCGACGAATACGACATCGGCCTCTACATGAAGCGCGACCGTGCGCTGGCCGAATTCATGGGCGATCTGCACTATCATGCCGACCGCGTGGCGCGGATGAGCGGGTATTGAATCAATCCCCCTCCCGCCTGCGGGAGGGGAGAATATGGCCGCCCGGCTGCGCGGGCGCGTGGGAGAAAGATGATGGACTTTTCAAAGCTCTTCAGCCTTGAAGGCAAGGTTGCCCTGATCACCGGCGGGTCGCGCGGGATCGGCAAGATGCTGCTCGAAGGCTACCTCGCCGCCGGGTGCGAGCGGGTCTACATCACCGCCCGCAAGCGTGAGCAGATCGCCGAAACCGTGGCGGAATTCGAAGGCGCCTATCCCGGCAAGGTGATCGGCCTGCCCGGCGATCTTTCCCAGATGGAAGACGTGAAGCGCCTCGCCGCCGAACTCGCCAGCCGCGAGAGCCGCCTCGACGTGCTGGTCAACAACGCGGGCGCCGCCTGGGGCGCGGACTTCGACCAGTTCCCCGAAGTGGGCTGGGACAAGGTGATGGACCTCAACGTCAAGAGCCTGTTCTTCCTGACCCAGCAGCTCCACGGCCTGCTGAGCGCGGCGGCGAGCTTTGACCGTCCGGCCAAGGTGATCAACATCGCCTCGATCGACGGGCTGCGCCCCAATCCGTGGGAAACCTATTCCTATCAGGCGTCGAAGGCGGCGGTGATCCACCTGACCAAGCGGATGGCGGCGCGGCTGATCAAGGACAACATCGTGGTCAGCTGCATCGCGCCGGGGGCCTATCCCAGCGAGATGAACAAGGCCGCCGCCAAGAACCCCGAAGGCAGCGCCCGGGGCATCCCCTACAAGCGGGTCGGCGTGGCCGAAGACATCGCGGGCGGGGCGATCTGGGGGGGGGGGGGGAGGGGGGGGGGGGGGGGGGGGGGGGGGGGGGGCCGCGGCGGGGGGGGGGGGGGGGACGGGGGGGGGGGGGGGGGGGCACCCAATGAACCGCGTGGTCTCGACACTGGTAGAGGGCATCTACTTCGGGGAGGGACCGCGCTGGCATGACGGTCGGTTGTGGTTCTCCGACTTCCATGCGCACCGGGTCTGCTCCACTTCGCTGGACGGGGACCTTCGCACCGAGCTTGAACTGGAGGGCCGCCCTTCCGGCCTTGGCTGGATGCCCGATGGTTCGCTGCTGGTGGTGCGGATGGAACTGCGCGAGGTGTGGCGGCGCTGGCCGGATGGCCGGTTCGAGCGCCATGCCGACCTGACCGCCCATTCCGCCTTCCTTTGCAACGACATGGTGGTCGACGGGCAGGGCCGCGCATGGGTGGGCAATTTCGGTTTCGATCTCGACGCGGAACTCCGCGCGCGCGGACCGGAAAGCGTGATCGGCGATCATCCAACCGCGATTCTGGCGCTGGTCCAGCCGGACGGCAACGTCAGCGATGCCGCCCCGGGCGAGCGCTTCAGCTTTCCCAACGGCATGGTCATCACCCTCGATGGCAAGACCCTGATCCTCGGCGAAACGCTGGGCGGACGGCTGACCGCGCTGGACATCGGCGCCGACGGCACCCTGTCTGGCCGCCGCGAATGGGCGCCGACCTGGCCCGCGATCCCCGATGGCATCTGCCTCGACGCCGAAGGCGCGGTGTGGATCGCCAACCCGCTCGCCCCCGAATGCCGCCGCATTGGCGAAGGCGGCGCGGTGCTGGAAGTGATCGGAACCGGCGGCCTGCCCTGCTACGCCTGCATGCTCGGCGGGCCCGAGGGCAAACACCTGTTCATGCTGGTCGCCCCCAGCAGCGACGCGCACGAAGCGGCGAAGGCACCGCTCGGCAAGGTTCTGGTCGCAGAAGTGGAAACGGCCCGGGCCGGGCGTCCCTAGTCCTTCATCAATTCACGCACGAAGCCGATCAGGCCAGTCTGCCTTGCGCGTTTCATGCGTTCGGCGTGGAGGATTTCGCAGACCTTTTCGAAGCAGGCCTGCACATCATCGTTGACCACCACGTAGTCGTAGCCGTCCCAGTGGCTGATTTCGGCGCGGGCGCGTTCCATGCGGGCGGCGATCACCTCGGCGCTGTCGGTCCCGCGCCCGGTCAGGCGGCGGCGCAGTTCATCGATGCTGGGGGGCAGCAGGAACACCCGCACCACGTCGGTTTCCATCTTCTGGTAAAGCTGCTGCGTGCCCTGCCAGTCGATGTCGAACAGGAAATCCTGCCCTTCGCGGATGCCGGCCTTCACCTGCGCCTTGGGCGTGCCATAGCTGTGCCCGAACACGGTCGCCCATTCGAGGAACTCGCCTTCCTCGACCATCCGGTCGAACACGGCCTGGGTGACGAAATGGTAATCGCGCCCGTCGACCTCTCCGGGGCGGATCGGCCGGGTGGTGGCGGAAACGGACAGGCGGATTTCCCCGTCGTGTTCAAGCAGCATCCGGCTGATCGTGGTCTTGCCCGCGCCCGAAGGCGAGGACAGGATCAGCATCAAGCCGCGGCGCTGGAGGGTATCGCTGGAAGCCATGCGCGCTGATGCCGCAAGGCGGATGCACGAATCAAGCCTTGGGCGAGTCTTTTTTGGCCGGGCGCTTTGCGGCGTGCCGCCGGTCGTAAAGCTTTTTCGCCACAACCGCCCCGCCGACGATGATCGCGCCGGGGACCGAGCGGGTGGCAACGCGCATCGCGATCATCCCGGCGATGCCGCCCAGCATGGTCTTCTTCGCCGCCTCTTGCGCGGGTGCGGCAGCGGCGGGAAGCGCTTTGGAGATCGCGGCATCAAGCAGCTTGCCCCCGCCCTGGCGGGCGATCGCGGCAAGGATGCGATTGACCGCCACCGGCCTACTTCTTGCGGCCGAAATCGACCGTGACGACATTGGAGCCGTCATCGGCCTTTTCGCCATCGCTGGCAGGCGCGTCGTTTTCGGCGCTGTCGTGCGGTTCCGGCTCTGGCGCGGCCGCCTGGAACTGAAGGCCGAAATCGACCGCCGGATCGACGAAGGCGGTGATCGCCGAGAAGGGGATCACCAGCTTGGTCGGAATCTGGTTGAACGACAGGCCGACCGTGAAGCTGCCATCATCCACGCCAAGGTCCCAGAACTTGTTCTGGAGGACGATGGTCATCTCGTCCGGGAAGCGCTCCTTCAGGTGCGGCGGAATCGCCACGCCGGGCGCGCTGGTCTTGAAGGTGATGTAAAAGTGATGATCGCCCGGCAGCATGCCGCCGTTCGCCACGATCTGGCCCAGCACGCGGCCCACCACCGCGCGCAGGGCCTCCTGCACGATTTCATCATAGGGGATCAGGCTGTCGGGCGTGTCGTCGCTCATACCGCCTCAAGTGGCGATGCCGCACCGCACGGTCAAGGGCGTTATTGTCGGGGACGCCTTTCGCCTCCGCGAAAGGCGGGGGGCGGACGGGCTTCCCGCACCGCCGTCAGGCGGACAGGAACTCGTTAGCGCGCCCCGCACAACCACTCCCGCTTGCGCCAAACCGATTCCGGCGTATAGGCCCAGCCATGCGCACCGCCAGGATCGCCCGCAAGACGCATGAGACCGACATTGCCGTCGAGGTCAATCTCGACGGCACCGGGGCCTATGACGTCTCCACCGGGATCGGCTTTCTCGATCACATGATCGAGCAGTTCAGCCGCCATTCGCTGATCGACATCACTTGCCACATCAAGGGCGACCTGCACGTCGACCAGCACCACACGACCGAGGACAGCGCCATCGCCATCGGCCAGGCCATCCTGGCCGCGCTGGGCGACAAGGGCGGGATCGGGCGTTACGGCATGGCCTACAGCCCGATGGACGAGGCGCTGTGCCGTGTCGCGCTCGACATTTCGGGCCGCCCCTGGCTGGTGTGGAACGCGAAGTTCACCCAGGAACGGCTGGGCGAAATGGACACCGAGCTGTTCGAACACTGGTTCCAGTCGATCGCCCAGGCGGTCGGCATCACGCTGCACATCGAACTGCTTTACGGCACCAACAACCACCACATCTGCGAAGGCATCTTCAAGGGCTTTGCCCGGGCGATGCGCAGCGCGGTGGAGCTTGATCCGCGCAAGGGCGGGGCGGTCCCGTCAACCAAGGGCCAGCTCGGTGGCTGAAGTTCTGGCCCTGGTCGATTACGGCGCGGGCAATTTGCATTCGGTCGCCAATGCCCTGAAGGCCGCCGGGGCTGAAAACGTCACCCTGACCTCCGATCCCGAAGTCGTCCGCGCGGCCGACCGGATCGTCCTGCCCGGCGTCGGCAGCTTCCGCGCCTGCGCCGATGGCTTGCGCGCGATCCCGCACATGGTCGAGGCGATGGCCGAACGGGTGCTGGTCGGCGGTGCGCCGTTCCTGGGCATCTGCGTGGGCATGCAATTGCTGGCGGATCGCGGCGTGGAGCACGGCATCACCCCGGGACTGGGCTGGATCGGCGGCGAGGTGCGGCTGATCGAGCGGACCGACCCCGCGATCAAGATCCCCCACATGGGCTGGAACGACGTGATCCCCGCCCCCCACGCCCCGCTGATCGAAGCCGGCGAGGCCTATTTCCTGCATTCCTATCACTTCGTGCCCGAGGACGGCCATCACGTGGCGGCGATGACCGACCACGGCGGCGGGCTGGTCGCGGCGGTGGCGCGCGACAATCTGGTCGGCGTGCAGTTCCATCCCGAAAAGAGCCAGGCCTATGGCCTTGCGCTGCTGGCCGCCTTCCTGGAGTGGAAGCCATGAAGAACACGATTGCATGGATCGGCCAGGCGGGGACCCGCTCCCGGCGGGCCACCCCAAGGCCAGGGTGTCGGGCGGGGAGCGGCGGGTGCCTCGTTGGGTGAGGCAGGACAATGATCGTTTTTCCCGCAATCGACCTCAAGGGCGGTCAGGTCGTGCGCCTGTCCGAAGGCGACATGGCGCGCGCCACCGTCTATGGCGACGATCCCGCCGCCCAGGCCATGCTGTTTGCCGAGGCCGGATCGCAGTTCCTCCACGTGGTCGATCTCGACGGCTCCTTCGCCGGGCGGGCGGAAAACCGCGCGGCGGTGGAAGCGATCCTTGAAGTCTTCCCCGGCCACGTCCAGCTGGGCGGAGGAATCCGCACCCGCGAGGCGGTGGAGGGCTGGTTCGATCTTGGCGTCAGCCGCGTGGTGATGGGTTCGGCCGCGCTCAAGGACCCGCAGTTCGTCAAGGACATGGCGGGCGAGTTCCCGGGCGGCATCGTCGTCGCAGTCGATGCCCGCGATGGCATGGTCGCGACCGAGGGCTGGGCCGAGGTGTCCGACGTGGCGGTGGTCGATCTGGCCCGCCGCTTCGAGGATGCCGGCGTTGCCAGCCTGCTGTTCACCGATATCGGCCGTGACGGGCTGCTCAAGGGCGTGAATATCGACGCCACGGTCGAACTTGCGCGGCAGGTCGATCTGCCGGTGATCGCCAGCGGCGGGGTCAAGGGACTGGACGACATCCATGTGCTGTCGCTGCATGCCGTGGACGGGATCGAAGGCGTGATTACCGGCCGGGCGCTTTACGAAGGGCGGCTGGACCTGGCCGCCGCGATCGCCATGGCGAACCGGGCCTGAGGAACCAGCCATGACCGTCCGCATCCGCGTCATCCCCTGTCTCGACGTCGCCAATGGCCGGGTGGTCAAGGGCGTCAATTTCGTCGACCTCAAGGATGCCGGCGATCCGGTGGAGCAGGCGCGCGCCTATGACGCGGCGGGTGCGGACGAACTGTGCTTTCTTGACATCACCGCCAGCCACGAAGCGCGCGGCACCCTGTTGAACATCGTCCAGCGCACCGCCGAAGTCTGCTTCATGCCGCTGACCGTGGGCGGCGGCGTGCGCACGGTGGAAGACGCCCGCGCCCTGCTGCTGGCGGGCGCGGACAAGGTGGCGGTGAACAGCGCCGCCGTCAGCCGCCCGGAAGTGGTCGCGGAAATCGCCGAAAAGATGGGCAGCCAGTGCGTCGTCGCCTCGGTCGATGCGCGGCGGCAGGGCGATCGCTGGGAAATCTTCACCCACGGCGGGCGCAAGGCGACCGGGATCGACGCGGTCGCCCATGCCGTGCGCCTGGCCGAACTGGGCGCGGGCGAACTGCTGGTCACATCGATGGACGGGGACGGCACCCAGGCCGGCTATGACCTGGAACTGACCCGCACGATTGCCGATGCGGTTTCGGTGCCGGTGATCGCCAGCGGCGGGGTCGGCACGCTGGACCACCTCGTCGATGGTGTGACCCGGGGCCACGCCAGCGCGGTGCTGGCCGCCTCGATCTTTCATTTCGGCACCTATTCGATTGCCCAGGCCCATGCCGCACTGCGCGCCGCAGGCCTGCCCGCGCGCGGCTAAACCCTTGAGTCGGCAAGTTTTACACTGACGGGCTAGCGCCAGATTGCGTTAACCATGATTACCGGCGGGCGGGCGCCTGTTCCCGGTCATGGCACGCTATTTGCGTCAACCATCCGGCCATGAACAACCGCCTCCGCACCTGGACCCTCGCTCCGCGCATTACCGGCCTTGCCGGGCTGCTGGGCACATCGGCCCCGGCCTGGGCGGAATCGGCGGGGACCAGCGTTCCCGCTCCCAGCGCGCTGACCCTGCTGGCACTGGGCGTGGCCGGGCTGCTGATCGGTCGCTATGGTTCGCGGCGCCCCCCGTCAGACTGATCGGCCCGCTTGACCTTGGCGCGGGGCCGCAGCATGGCTGCACCCCATGAACCGCAGCGACACCCTTTCCCGCCTGGCCGCGACAATCGCATCGCGGCGCGGCGCCGATCCGGCGACCAGCTGGGTCGCCAAGCTTCACGCGCGCGGAGTGCCGGTGATCGCCCGCAAGCTGGGCGAGGAGGCGGTTGAAACCGTCGTCGCCGCGCTTTCGGGCAGCCGCGAGGAACTGGTGGGCGAGGCGGCCGACACGATCTTTCACCTGCTGGTCCTGCTGGATGCCAAGGGCGTGGCGCTGGACGAAGTGCTGGCCGAGCTTGACCGGCGCGAAGGCACCAGCGGGATCGCCGAGAAAGCCGCAAGAGGACAGTAAATGCCGATCGACGCCACCCAGCCCTATGACCCGAACAACGTGTTCGCGAAGATCCTGCGCGGCGAGATCCCGAACCGCACCGTCTATGAGGACGAGTGGGCGCTGGCCTTCCACGACATCAACCCGCAGGCCCCGCTGCACGTGCTGGTGATCCCCAAGGGCGCCTATGTCAGCTGGGACGACTTCTCGGCCAGGGCCAGCGCCGAGGAAATCGCCGGTTTCGTCCGCGCCGTGGGCCACGTCGCGCGGGAAGCGGGGCTGGTCGAACCGGGCTACCGCCTGCTCGCCAACATCGGCGGCCACGGCCACCAGGAAGTGCCGCACCTTCACGTCCACCTGTTCGGCGGGCGGCAGATGGGGGCCATGCTGCCGCGGTGAGAAGAGGTTTTGTCCGCCTTGCGGCGGTGCGGAACGTTCGAGTCTTTTGTTGGGTGCGCTGTCGACATCCGTCGACAGCTTGGCCTGGCCGGCCCACTCCCCCGGCCCGACCACCCGTTTAAGGTACCCTGTGGGTGGTCGGGCCGGGGGAGTGGGCCGGCCAGGCCAGGACAGGGCGGATGCCCTGTCCGCACCGCCGTGAGGCGGACAGGAACTCGCCCAGGCCAATCGCGAAGCCGTTTACCGCACTCGACAAGTGACTCCCCCCCCGGCTAAACCCCCTGCCGCATGACGTCGTTTCCGCCTCCCCCCTCCGGCCTGATCGCCGGAAAGGTCCACCGGTTCGCCGTGCGGGCCTATTTCGAGGATACGGACCTGTCTGGCGTGGTCTATCACGCCAATTACCTGCGCTGGTTCGAACGCGCGCGGAGCGACTTTGTCCGGCTGCTGGGGATCGACCAGCGCGCCGCCAATGAAGCAGGCGAAGGCGCCTTTGCCGTCGCCGATCTTGCGATCCGCTATGCCAGCCCCGCCCGGCTGGACGATGCGGTGCAGATCGAGACGGAATGCGTTGAACTGGGTGCAGCCAGCTGCCGGATGCACCAGCGCGCCGCGCTGGAGGATGGCAGGCTGCTGGCCGAGGCCACGTTCCGCGTCGGCTTTGTCTCTCCCGAAGGCCGCCCGCGCCGCATGCCCGCGCCGTGGCGCGCGGCCTTTGCCGAAATCGTTACCGAAGGATCCCGATGACCCAGCTTGCCCTGATCGCCGCCGCCGCAGGCTCGGCTCCCGCCCACCTCGACCCGGTCAAGCTGTTCCTCAGCGCGGATATCGTCGTCCAGGCGGTGATGGCGGGCCTGGTGCTGGCGAGCGTGTGGGTGTGGATGATCATCATCTCGTTCATGCTGCGCATGGTCGGCGTTCGCCGCCGCTGCGACGCCTTTGAGCGTGATTTCTGGAAAACCGCCGATTTCGAGGGGCTGCTGGCCGAAAAGGGCAAGGGCGATTCCCCTTCGGCGCGCGTTGCCTCCGCCGGCCTTGGCGAGTGGAAGCGCTCAACCGCGTCGCGCACGCCCGACCGCGATGGCACCCGCCAGCGGCTGGCAGGCGCGATGGACAGCGCCATCGCGCAGGAGGCCGAGAGCCTTGCCGAGCGGCTCAATTTCCTGGCCACGGTCGGCTCGGTCGCGCCGTTCGTCGGGCTGTTCGGGACGGTCTGGGGGATCATGAACAGCTTCTTCCAGATCGGCCAGCAGCAGAACTCTTCGCTGGCGGTGGTCGCTCCGGGCATTTCCGAGGCGCTGTTCGCCACCGCCATTGGCCTGTTCGCGGCAATCCCGGCGGTGATCGCCTACAACCGCTTCTCGCACAGCGTCGACCGGCTGGAAGCGCGGCTGCAGCGCTTTGCCGACCGCTTCCACGCCGGGCTGAGCCGCGAGCTGGACGGGAAATAGGCCATGGGAATCGGCCTCAACCAGCGCGGGCGCAAACGCCGCGGCCGCGCCCCGATGTCGGAAATCAACGTCACCCCGCTGGTTGACGTCATGCTGGTGCTGCTGATCATCTTCATGGTCACCGCTCCGCTGCTCAACGCGGGGGTGCCGATCGACCTGCCGGACAGCAATGCCAAGCCGCTTTCCCAGGAACAGCAGCAGGTCAACCTGTCGATGAGCCGCGACGGACGGCTCTTTATCGACGAGACGGAGCTTGCCCCGGGCGAACTCGCCGCCCGCCTTGCCGCCCTGCCGCGCGATGCCGAGGGCAAGCCGCCGCTGGTCACCCTGCGCGCCGACAAGAGCCTCGATTACGGGGCGGTGATGGCGGTGATGGGCGAGCTTAACCGCGCCGGATTCAATTCGATCTCGCTGGTCACGGTCACCGGCGGTTCAGCCGAAACGCCATAGGCCGCCTGAATGGCCGCAGCCGTCATCCGCAAAGAGGAACTGGCCGGGCTGGCGCTGGCGCTGGGCGCCCACGCCGCGCTGGTCGCGCTGCTGGCGCTCAACCCGCCCGCGCCGGCGCCCATGCCCCTGCCCGAGCGGATGACCGTCACGATCAGCGACGACGTGGGCCTTACCTCCACCTCGCCCGAACCCAGCGCGAACGCGGCTGCGGCCAGCGCGCCTGAACTGGGCGAGCCAGCCCCGCCCGCCGCCGAGCCCGAGCCTGCTCCGGTCCAGCCGAAAGTGCTGCAGCCCCAGCCCCCTGCGCCAAAACCGCCCGCGCCGAAGCCCCTTCCGCCCAAGCCCGCGCCGCAACCGGTCGTGCAGCCCAGGCCGGTTCCGCCCAAGCCGCAGCCGCGCCCGGTTCCCAAGGTGGCGCCCGCCCCCGCGCCGCGTCCGGTGGCAAAGGCCCCGCCGCAGCCCGCAGCCCGCCCCGTGGCCAGTCGGCCCGCGGCCACACCCGCGCGCACTCCGCCCGCCAAGGCCCCGCCCCGCCCGGCCGGGGCAGACCGGCTTGGCAACGATTTTCTGGAAGGGGTCAGGGGCGCGACCGGCACCGGCAAGTCCACCAATCCACCCGCCGCCGCGATCGGCCCGGCGGTGAAATCGGCGCTGGCCGGGTCGATCTCGCGCCAGCTCAAGCCGCGCTGGGTCGCCCCGCAGGGCGCCGAGGCAGAACTGCTCGTCACCGTGCTCGCCTGGGATCTCAATCCCGACGGGACGCTGAATGGCAGCCCGCGCGTCGTCCGCCAGGAAGGCATCACCGATGCCAACCGCGCCCAGGCGCAGCGCCATGCCGAACAGGCGATCCGCGCCGTGCGGCTGGCTGCCCCGTTCAATCTTCCGCCGCAGTACTACTCCGCCTGGAAGCGCGTCAGCGACTTCCGCTTCGACAGGAAATTGTCGCAATGACCATCCGCCTTCGCACTTTCGCCACGCTTGCGCTGCTGCTGGCAGCCCCCGCCGCCGCCCAGACCGCCAGCCCGCCTCCCGCAACCCCGCCGCAGAGCACCGAGGAGGGCGGCCTGTCGGGTGCGGTTTCGGATGACAGCGACTGGCAGAACCTGGGGATCGCGATCCCGGCCTTTGCCACCAATGCCGAAGTGCCAACCCAGACCAGCGCGGGCAATACCACCGCGCTGGGTTTTGCCATGGCCGGGATCATCACCGCCAACCTCCAGAACAACGGGCTGTTCAAGCCGACCGGTCCGACCAGCCTGCCGCGTCCCGCGCTGGGCCAGATCCAGGCGCCCGACTATGGCACCTGGTCGAGCCGCGGCGCGGAAATGCTGGTCCACGGCTTCGTGCGCGCCGAAGCGGGCGGGCAGATCACGGTTGGCTGCTACCTTTACGATGTCGCCCTGCAACAGAACCTGGCCAAGGCCGGTTGGACCGTGCCGCCCGCCGAATGGCGCCGCGCGGCCCACAAGTGTGCCGACATGGTCTATTCGCGCCTGTCGGGCGAGAATCCGTTCTTCGACAGCCGGATTGCCTATATCGCCGAGACCGGCCCGAAGGACCGCCGCCTGAAGCGCCTGGCGATCATGGATTCGGACGGCGCCAACCACCGCTACCTGACCACCGGGCAGACCATTGCCCTGACCCCGCGCTATTCGCCCGACTACAAGTCGATCCTCTATCTCAGCTACTACAACGGCAATCCGCGGATCTTCATCTACAACCTGGAAACCAGCAGCCAGCGCCTGCTGCTGCAAAGCCGCGACCCGCTGTTCGCGCCGCGCTGGTCGCCCGATGGCAAGTGGGTGCTCTATTCGGTGGCCCGCGCCGGCAATACCGACATCTACAAGATGCCCGCGGCCGGAGGCGATCCGGTCAAGCTGACCGATTCGCCGGGAATCGACATCGGCGGCAGCTTTTCTCCCGATGGCAGCCGGATCGTGTTCGAAAGCGACCGTTCGGGCAGCCAGCAGGTCTACATCATGAATGCCGACGGCACGGGGCAGAAGCGGATCAGCTTCTTCGGCGGACGGGCGGCTACGCCCGAATGGAGCCCGCGCGGCGACCAGATCGCCTTTACCCACATCGCGGGCAATTTCCGCATTGCGGTAATGGACCCGGGCGGCGCAAATCTGCGTTATCTTACCGATAGTTGGCAGGATGAAGCGCCTACCTGGGCGCCCAACGGCCGGGTCATCCAGTTCTTCCGCACCGCGCGCGGCAGCGGCAAGACCGGCATCTGGCAGGTCGACCTGACGGGCCGCAACGAGCGCAAGCTGGAAACCCCGGTCGACGGGTCCGACCCGGCCTGGGGCCCGCTGCGCCCTTAACGAGATTGACTCCGGCCGCGCCACGCTGAAAACTCGCCTTCAAAGGAGATTGCCATGAACGCCTCCCCCCGTTTTGCCACTCTGGCCGTGATGCTCGCCGGCAGTCTTGCCCTGTCCGCCTGCGCGACCAAGGCGCCCAAGCAACTCCCGCCTGATCCGGGCGCCGGCGTGGGCACCAACAGTTCGCAAGGCGCAATGCAGGGTGCGGCGCCGGGCAGCCAGGCCGATTTCGTCGCCCAGATGATGGGCCAGGACACGATTTACTTCGATACCGACAAGTATAACATCGACGGCGCCGATCAGGCCGCGCTGCAGGCGCAGGCCGCCTGGCTGAACCGCTACCCGGCCAAGCGCATCACTCTTGAAGGGCACTGCGACGAGCGCGGCACCCGCGAATACAACCTTGCCCTGGGCGAGCGCCGCGCCAATGCGGCCAAGAACTATCTTGCCAGCCTGGGGGTTGATCCAGCGCGGATCACCACGGTGTCTTATGGCAAGGAACGCCCGGTCGCGCTCGAATCGACCGAGGAAGCCTGGGCGCGCAACCGCCGCGCGGTGACCGTCACGATCGACTGATCGGCCCCACCGGGTTCAAGATTCCGCCCTCCGGGCTGCGGCCCGGAGGGCGATTTTGTGCGAGGTTGACGCGGTTGCTCCCAAGCCGCGCGCGATGACGCGCTGCGGCCCGGACACCTGTGCGGGGATAGCTGGTGCGGACGGTGGGACTCGAACCCACACGATCAGGGATCAGGGGATTTTAAGTCCCCGGCGTCTACCATTCCGCCACGTCCGCGAGCGGGCGCACAAAGGCCCCGGACGCCTTGGACCGGCGACCGGAGCTTTGCAACAGTCTGCGCGGCCGATCCGGCCCCGCGTACTCAGTCGGAGTTGAGCCGGGCGCGCATTTCCTTGCCCGGCTTGAAATAGGGCACACGCTTGCCCGGCACCTCAACCGTTTCGCCGGTCCGGGGATTGCGCCCCCGGCGGCCTTCGCGTTCCCGTGTGGAAAATGCTCCGAAACCACGCAGCTCGACACGCCCCCCGCGTGCCAGGCGCTGGGCGATCTCGTCGAAAAAGGTCGTTACCACCTTTTCGATTTCCTCTGCACGCATGCCCGGATTCTCCCGCGCAAGCGCCTGCAGCAATTCAGACCTGATCATCGCACGCCTTTCTCCGGACATCAAAGTCCGGCCCCCCTGCTGGAATAAACGCGCGGCGCAGCTTTCGACCCGGTACAAGCGGCACTGCCCCGCTTCATTGCCAGAGCGGGAAGTCCCGCGCAATGTCTAATTTCCGCGCGTTTCGGGACGAAACCTGGGAAAAAATTCAGGCACACGGACTTGCGTCGGCGGCCCTTCAGCCCTGTGCGAACAGGTCCGCTTCGGCCAGGCCCAGCCGGGCGATCCGGGCACGGATCGCGGGCCATTCCACGTCAAGGAACCGTTCGCGCTCGCTGCGGCGAAGCCGGTCCGCCGCGCCGCGCGCAACGAACATGCCGACGCCGCGCTGGACCTCCACCAGGCCATCAAGCTGGAACTGCTGGTAGGCCTTGGCCACGGTCAGCGGATTGGCCCCCTGCTCGGCCGCGAAAGCGCGTACCGAAGGCAGCATCGCCCCATCGGGATAGGTGCCATCGATGATCGCACCGGCGATGTGATCGCGAAGCTTGAGATAGACGGGCTTGCTGCTGTCGGGCATGGTGACCCAGTGCCATAATACAGCGCAGCACGCAAGCGTGTTGGCCGCCTTGCGGCGATGCGGACAGGCCGTCCGGCCTGTCCTTGCAGCACCAGCCCGCTCCCCCGGCCCGACCACCCACAGGGTACCTTAAATGGGCGGTCGGGCCGGGGGAGCGGGCTGGTGCTGCAAGCCAATCGCGGAGGCGATTGGCTCACCAGACAAAGAACCCATCTCGCAACCACACAAGGCGGACTGGGACTCTCTGCCGCGCAACAAAGGAACAATTGCAACGAATTTCCCTTCACAGCGGCGAAATCGGCACTAGTCTTTGGCGTCATTCGGAGCGCCCCGGAAGGCGGGCGCCCATCTGCCTTTTCGGGGAGCTTACATGAAGGACCTGGCGCTTTGGAACGAGGGTGACTGGATCGCGGCAATCGCGGTCGTCGTGCTCGGCGTGTTTCTTGCCATCGGGGCGAAGATCGCGATCCAGAAAGAACCCGAATTCGCGGGCCATCCCAAGGGCCTGTACATGCTGTTCTTCGCCGAAATGTGGGAGCGTTTCTCCTACTACGGCATGCGCGCGCTGCTGATTTTCTACCTGACCAAGCACTGGCTGTTCAGCGATGGCAACGCCAACCTGATCTACGGCGCCTATACCAGCCTGGTCTATATCACCCCCGTGCTGGGCGGCTATCTGGCCGACCGCTATCTGGGGCAGCGCAAGGCGGTGCTGTTTGGCGGCCTGCTGCTTGCCGTGGGCCACAGCCTGATGGCGGTGGAAGGCAATGGCGGGCAGACCGATCCGGCGCTCAACGTGTTCTGGGCGGCGCTGGCCTTCATCATCGTCGGCTCGGGCTTCCTCAAGGCCAATATCTCGGTGATGGTCGGCCAGCTCTACAAGCTGACCGACGTGCGCCGCGACGGCGCCTACACGGTGTTCTACATGGGCATCAACGTGGGCGCGGCGATCGGCACGATCCTTGTCGGCTACCTGGGTGAGACCATCGGCTGGGGCTATGGCTTCGGCCTTGCGGGCATCGGGATGCTGCTTGGGCTGGTTGTTTTCGTACTGGGCAAGAGCGCGCTGAACGGCGCGGGCGAGGCTCCGGCCCCGCTGGCGAAATCGCGCGAGTTCACGCTTTATGGCATCGGCATCGGCGCGGTCGCGGTGTGCTGGGCGCTGGTCCAGTACCAGTCGGTGATCCAGACCCTGCTGGTGATCTCGGGCGTCGGCCTGCTGGGCTATGTCCTGTACGAAACCTTCAAGCTGCCCAAGGAACCGCGCGAGCGGATGTTCGCGATCCTGTTCCTGATCAGCCTCAACCCGCTGTTCTGGGGCCTGTTCGAGCAGGCGGGCGGATCGATGAGCCTGTTTACCGACCGCTATGTCGATCGCGGCGCGACCCCGGCCTCGCTGTTCCAGTCGATCAACCCGATCTACATCATCCTGCTCGCCCCGCTGTTCGCCGGGCTGTGGCAATGGCTCGGGCGGCGCGGCAAGGAGCCTTCGGCCCCGGCCAAGTTCGGTCTGGCGCTGGCGCAGATGGGGCTCGCCAACCTGGTGCTGGTCTGGGGGGCAGAGGCCTTTGGCATTGAGGCGATGACCCCGGTGCTGTTCGTGTTCCTTTATTACCTGCTGGCCACCACGGGCGAGCTGTGCCTTTCGCCGGTCGGGCTTTCGGCGATGAACCGCCTGGCGCCCAGCTACCTCGCCTCGCTGATCATGGGGGCCTGGTTCTACATGACCGCGGTGGGCAACTTCGTGGCCGGCAAGATCGGTGAGGCGACCGGCGGCCACGGCGGCGAGATGAGCAAGGAAAAGCTGCTCGAAATCTACGAGATGTTCGGCTGGATCTCGATCGGCGCGGCCGTGGTCGTCCTGCTGCTCTCGCGGATCGTCAAGAGCTGGATGCACCTCGACACGCTGGGACAGGCGGGCGCCGAAGGGGAGAAGGCCTGATGCGCGGCTTTCGTGCTGTCCTGTGCGGCGCGGCGCTGGTGCTGACCGCCGCCGCCCCGGGCATTGCCCGGGACAAGAAGGAACCCGGCGCCGCCGCCAAGGCCGCAACGCAGTTCAACAAGGACCCCTATCCGTCCACCTACCGCCCCTATCCGGGCCAGCCGGTGCTGATCACCGGCGCGACGATCTATGACGGCAAGGGCGGGCGGATCGAAGGCGGCGCGCTGCTGCTGCGGGATGGCAAGGTTGCCGCCGTGGGCGCCAGCGCGGCGGGGTTCGACGTGCCCGGCGATGCCCTGCGGATCGACGGTTCCGGCAAGTTCGTGACGCCCGGCATCATCGACATCCACAGCCATCTGGGCGACTATCCCAGCCCGGCGGTCGAGGCCCATTCCGACGGCAACGAGATGACCGATCCGATCACCCCCAACGTCTGGGCGGAACATTCGGTCTGGCCGCAGGACCCGGGCTTTTCCCGCGCGCTGGCCAATGGCGGTGTCACCGCGTTGCAGATCCTGCCGGGCAGCGGCAACCTGATGGGCGGGCGCGGGGTAACGCTGAAGAACGTGCCCGCGCGCACGGTCCAGGGGATGAAGTTCCCCGGTGCGCCCTACAGCCTGAAAATGGCCTGCGGCGAGAATCCCAAGCGCGTCTATGGCGAAAAGGGCCGGATGCCCAGCACCCGCATGGGCAACTTCGCGGTCAACCGCGAAACCTGGATCAAGGCGCAGGAATACCGCCGCAAGCGCGACGAGGGCAAGCTGGAGACCCGCGACCTCAAGATGGAAACGCTGGCCGGTGTGCTCGACGGGGAAATCCTGATCCAGAACCACTGCTACCGCGCGGATGAAATGGCGCTGGTGCTCGATATGGCGAAGGAGGCCGGTTACAAGGTCACCACTTTCCACCACGCGGTCGAAAGCTACAAGATCGGCGATCTGCTGCGGGCAAACGAGGTGTGCAGCGCGATCTGGGCGGACTGGTGGGGCTTCAAGATGGAAGCCTATGACGCCATCCCCGAAAACGCCGGCATCCTTCACAAGGCCGGCGCCTGCGTGGTGATCCATTCGGACGACGAGAACGGCATCCAGCGGCTCAACCAGGAAGCCGCCAAGGCCCAGGGCGACGCGCGGCGGATGGGGATCGAGATCCCCGATGCCGAAGTGATCCGCTGGCTGACCGCCAATCCGGCCAGGGCGATGGGGATCGATGCGCTGACCGGCAGTCTGGAACCCGGCAAGATGGGCGACGTTGTGCTGTGGAACGGCAATCCGCTGTCGGTCTATTCGCGGCCCGAGAAGGTCTGGGTGGATGGCGCGCTGCTGTTCGACGCGAACGACCGCAAGCGCCGCCCGGTCAGCGATTTCGAGCTGGGTCAGCCCGGTGAAGGAGACGTGAAATGAGCGCGCACCGCCTGATGCGCGCCGCACTTGGCGCGCTGCTCGCCTCTGCCGCTCCCGCCATGGCGCAGGACATGGCCATAACCAATGCCCGCCTGGTGATCGGCGATGGCACGCCGCCGATCGAGAATGGCACGGTGGTGGTGCGCGGCGGCAAGGTCGTTGCCGCCGGGGCCGGGGTCGCCCTTCCGGGCGATCTCAAGCCAATCGATGCGGGCGGGCGCTGGGTCACCCCGGGGCTGGTCGTCGCGGTAACCGATCTGGGCCTGGTCGATGTCGAGGCGGTCGATGACAGCAACGACAGCGGTGCCGCCAAGGCGCCGTTCAGCGCCGGGCTGGACATTGCCGCCGCGATCAATCCGGCGGCACAGCCGATCGCGATCGCCCGCGCCGGCGGGGTAACCCGCGCCGCGGTGGCGCCGCTTGGCACCTCGGGCATTTTCCGGGGGCAGGGCGCGGTGATCGATCTGGGCGCCGATCCGCGCGCCGTGGTTCAGCCGCGCGCGTTCCAGTATGTCGATCTGGGCGAGGCCGGGGCCGCCGTGGCTGGCGGCAGCCGCGTCGCCGTGCTGGCAAGCCTGCGCAATGCCCTCGCCGAAGCGCGCGAGCTTGCGCTCGCCCCCGCTGGTAACCGCCGCGACGACGTGCTGCTGACCCGCACCGATGCCGCCGCGCTGATCGCGGTCGTCACCGGCAGACAGCCGCTTTACGTGCGCGCCGACCGCGCCGCCGACATCCGCATGGCCCTGAACCTGCGCGAGGAATTCCCCGCACTGAAGCTGACCCTGGTCGGCGCGACCGAGGGCTGGATGGTGGCGGGCGAGATTGCCGCTGCCGGGGTGCCGGTGATCGCCACGCCGCTCACCG
The DNA here is from genome assembly GCA_016719755.1 of Novosphingobium sp. Classification (GTDB taxonomy): domain Bacteria; phylum Pseudomonadota; class Alphaproteobacteria; order Sphingomonadales; family Sphingomonadaceae; genus Novosphingobium. The sequence continues at coordinate 252,636 of JADJYM010000016.1, forward strand.
ATCTGCCGCAAAGCTTCGAACGGCTGGGGGCCACCCAGTCCAACGTCGGGCGGATGGCGGCGGGCGGGGTCAGGGTGGCGCTGGGCGCGTTCTTCGATCAGCCGCGCTATGCCCCGCAATATGCCGGCAACCTCGTCGCGCTGAACAGGGTGCCGGGGGCCAGGGGCCTGTCGTGGGACAAGGCCTTTGCCGCGATCAGTTCGGGCCCGGCCGAGATCCTCGGCATGGGCGAGCGGTTCGGCAGCCTGAGGGCGGGTCGCGCCGGGGACGTCGTGGTGTGGGATGGCGATCCGCTGGAGCTGACATCCGGCGCGGTGCGGGTGTTCATCGACGGGGTCGAGCAGCCGCTCGAAAACCACCAGACCCGCCTGCGCGAGCGCTATCGCAGCCCGGCGGAAGGGAGCCTGCCCAAGGCCTACGACTGGTAGGAACGGCAACACGGGGGAGAGAGCGCATGGATGCCAAGCTGGTCAGCCTGATTGCGGCATCGGCCGCCTTTGTCGGCAGTCATTTCCTGCTTTCCCACCCGCTGCGCGCCCGCCTGGTCGCGGCGGTCGGCCCCGGCGGCTTCCAGGCGCTCTATTCGCTGTTCGCCTTTGCCGGCCTTGGCTGGATGGTGATGGCTTTCGTGGCCATCGGTCCGCAGGGGGCCGTGCTGTGGGACGGCACAAGCGATGCCATCTGGGCACTGGCCAGCCTGCTGACCCTGATCGCCAGCGTGCTGCTGCTGGGCAGTTTCATGGGCAACCCGGCCCTGCCCGCGCCAAACGCCGCGCAGCACGCCGCGCGCGGGGTCCACGGCGTGTTCCACGTCACCCGTCACCCGATGATGTGGGCAATCGCCCTGTGGGGCGTGGCGCATATCCTGGTCCGGCCCGATCCGCGCACCGGCGTGCTGGCGGGATCGTTCATCCTGCTGGCGCTGCTGGGATCGCACTTTCAGGACCGCAAGAAGCAGGAGCTGATGGGCGGGGCCTGGCAGGTCTGGCAGGCGCAGACCAGCTTCTGGCCGCGCCCGCTGGGGCTGCTGTCCGCCGGAATCGTGCCATGGCTGGGCGGGCTGGTGCTGTGGCTGGGCGCCACCTGGGCGCACGTCTGGCTGGTCTATATCCCGGCCGGGCTGTGGCGCTGGGTGGGCTGAAGCACCAGTTCCAGCCAGGCACGCTGCCGTTCCTGCGCGCGGCGATCCCAGGCGAGATCGTGATCGAGCCCCGGGAACAGTTCAAGCCGCGCGCGCGGCTGCGCATCACCCAGCGTTTGCGCATGGCCGGGCGCGATCATCGTATCGGCGGTGCCGTGCTGGATCAGCACCGGCGCGGCAACCAGCGGCAGCTTGGCCGCATTGTCGAAGCGGTGGCGCACCATCCAGCGCGCCGGAACCCACGGCAGCTTCTGCGCGGCAAGTTCGGGCAGGCTGGAATAGGGCGAAACCAGCACCAGCGCGGCGACCCGCGCTTCGCGGGCCAGCTGCACCGCAACGCCCGATCCCATCGAATTGCCGATCAGCACCACCCTGCCGCTGGCGATGCCCTTGCCTGCCAGCCAGGCCAGCGCCGCGCGGCCATCGGCATAGAGTCCGGCCTCGCCCGGTTTGCCGGGATTGCCCCCATAGCCGCGGTATTCGGCCAGCATGACGCCATAGCCCGCATCCGCCAGCACGGCGGTTGCCCGCGCCGCGCCGCTCAGGCTGTCACCGTTGCCATGGAAGAACACCGCCACCGGCTTGCCCGGCTGCGGTGGGCGCCAGCCGGCCCGCAATTGCAGCCCGTCGGCGGTCGACAGACCGATCTCGTCGTAACCCTGGGGAAGGTCGCCGGTCGATCCGGTGGCCGGAAAGATCAGCCCGTCCTGCGCCGCATAAAGCGCGGGAACCGTCGCGACATAGGCCAGCGCGGTGCCCAGGACGATGCCGATGGCGATGCGGACACCCGGGCGCCGCAGCGCCGCGCGTGTCACGCCCGCGCCTCTTCCACTCCGGCCGAGTTGTGACGCAGCGCGCGCAGCACGGTATCGACGATCTGCGGGGCGTTGAGCCCGGCGGCGTCATACTGCTTGTCCGGACTGTCGTGATCGAGGAACAGGTCGGGCAGGCGCAGGGTGCGGATCTTCAGCCCCGCATCGGTCAGCCCCTCATCGCTCGCCATGGTCAGGACATGGGCGCCCAGCCCGCCGATCGAGCCTTCCTCCACCGTCACCACCACTTCGTGGGCCGCCATCAGGCTGCGGATCAGATCGGTATCGAGCGGCTTGGCAAAGCGCAGGTCCGCAACCGTGGTCGAAAGCCCGCGCGCCTCAAGCGCATCGGCCGCCTTGAGCGCTTCGGCAAGCCGCGTGCCGAGCGATAGCAGCGCAACCTTGGTGCCCCCCCGTTCATTGGCGCGCACGATCCGGCCCTTGCCGATTTCCAGGCGCTGCGGAACTTCCGGCAGGGCCACGCCGGTGCCGTTGCCGCGCGGATAGCGGAACGCGATCGGGCCGCTGTCGTGAAGCGCGGCGGTATAGGTCATGTGGACCAGTTCGGCCTCATCCGCGGCGGCCATGACCACGAAATTGGGCAGGCTGGCCAGATAGGTGATATCGAACGATCCGGCGTGGGTTGCACCGTCCGCGCCGACCAGCCCGGCGCGGTCGATCGCGAAGCGCACCGGCAGGTTCTGGATCGCCACGTCATGCACCACCTGGTCATAGGCGCGCTGCAGGAAGGTGGAATAGATCGCGCAGAACGGCCGCATCCCCTGGGCGGCAAGCCCGGCGGCGAAAGTCACCGCGTGCTGTTCGGCAATTCCGACGTCGAACGAACGCTCGGGATGGCGCTTGGCGAACTTGTCCACCCCGGTGCCCGAAGGCATCGCGGCGGTGATCGCGCAGATCGTCGGGTCCTTGTCAGCCAGGTCCGCCAGGGTTTCACCGAAGACGTTCTGGTAGGCCGGTGCGGTTGCCACCGCCTTGACCTGTTCGCCGGTGACGACGTTGAACTTCTGCACGCCGTGATACTTGTCGGCGGCGGATTCGGCCGGGCCATAGCCCTTGCCCTTCTGCGTCACGACATGGATCAGGCACGGGCCTTCGGCGGCGTCGCGCACGTTTTCCAGGATCGGGATCAGCTGCTCAAGGTTGTGCCCGTCCAGCGGGCCGACATAGTAGAAGCCCAGTTCCTCGAACAGGGTGCCGCCCATCGCCATGCCGCGCGCGAATTCGTCAGTACGCTTGGCGGCGCGGTGAAGCGGTTCGGGCAGGTGGCGCGAAAGCTTGCGGGCGATGTCGCGCAGGCCCAGGAACGGGCGCGACGAAACCAGCCGCGCCAGATAGGCCGAAAGCCCGCCCACCGGCGGGGCAATCGACATGTCGTTATCGTTGAGGATGACGACCAGCCGGTTGCCCGCGGCCTTGGCGTTGTTCATCGCCTCATAGGCCATGCCCGCGCTCATCGCGCCGTCGCCGATCACCGCGATGCCCTTGCCCGGCTTGCCCGCGATCTGGTTCGCCACGGCAAAGCCCAGCGCGGCGGAGATCGAGGTGGAGGAATGCGCCGTGCCGAACGGATCGTATTCGCTCTCGCTGCGCTTGGTGAAGCCCGACAGGCCGCCGCCCTGGCGCAGGGTGCGGATCCGGTCGCGCCGGCCGGTGATGATCTTGTGCGGATAGGCCTGGTGGCCAACGTCCCACACCAGCCGGTCATCGGGCGTGTTGAACACATAGTGCAGCGCAACCGTCAGTTCGACCACGCCAAGGCCGGAACCAAGGTGCCCGCCGGTCTGACCGACGGCGCTGATCATTTCGGCGCGCAGTTCGTCGGCCAGCTGGCGAAGATCGCCGGGCGGCAGCTTGCGCAGGTCGGCCGGAGTCGCAACCGTGTCGAGCAGGGGGGTGGCCGGATTTGGGCTCATCGCAAATGCCTTACACGCTTGGAATAACCGTGTCGATTGTCACAATGGTGCAGGATTCGTCTGCTTCAGGCGCAGGCCGCGCAGATCCCGCGCAGCTCAACCACCGGGCGGATATCATGGAATCCCGCATCCTTCGCCGCCTGGACCAGCGCGCCGGTCATCCGGTCGTCGTCAAGATGGGTGGCCTGGCCGCAGGAATCGCAGATCAGGAAAATGCAATCGTGGCGGCAGCCGGGATGCGGATTGGCGATATAGGCGTTGGCGCTTTCGATCCGGCGGGCAAGGTTGGCCTTCACGAACAGATCGAGGATCCGGTAGACCGAATTGGCCGCCACCCGCTTGCCCCGCGCGCCCGACACGGCTTCGGCGATGTCATAGGCCGAGGCCGGACGTTCCTGCGCGGCCAGCGCCTCGAACACTTCGGAGCGCATTCCGGTCCACTGCTCGCCCGCGCCGGTCAGCGCGTGGCGCGCGGCATCGACAAGGCTTTCGCCGGAATGTTCGTGGTGATGGTGATGCGCCGCCATGGAGGGGATATAGGACGAGCCGCCCGCCGGAGCAATCGCGGCGGCGGTGCGCCCTCAACCCTTGGTGAACTGCGGCTTGTAGAGCGCGGGAAACAGCTTCTTCAGCGAGCGCACCTTGGCCACGTCCCAGGTGACGATGTAGGGGTGCCTGGGGTTCGCGGCCATGAAATCCTGATGCTCGGCCTCCGCCGGATAGAACCGGTCCAGACCTTCCATGCGGGTGACGATCGGCCGCTTCCAGACGCCCGAGGCGCGCAGCTGGGCGATATAGGCGCTTGCCACCAGCCGCTGCTCCTCGGTCAGGGGAACCAGCGCGGTGCGATACTGGGTGCCGGTATCGGGACCCTGACGGTTCAGCTGGGTCGGATCGGCGATGACCGAGAAATAGATCCGCAGCAGCTGGTCATAGCGCACCACGCGGGGATCGTAGGTTACCTCGACCACCTCGGCATGGCCGGTATCGCCCTGCTTGACGCGATCGTACTTCGCGGTCTTGCCCGAACCGCCGTGGAAGCCCGAAACCGCGCTGGTCACGCCCTTGACGTGGCTGAACACGCCCTCGACGCCCCAGAAGCAACCGCCCGCGAAGATCGCCCGCTTCAGCCCGTCGGATTCCTTGGCGACGCGCGCGGGGGCAGGCGCCAATACGGCGCGCGCTTCGGCAGGTTGCATGCAGGCGGCGCAAAGCGCCAGAAGCAGGGCGGCGGAAAAGTGGCCCTTCACCGCGCCGCAGGGGCCGCAGGAGCGACCTCAGCCGGAGCAAGCGTCCGGTCGAGATGGGCAGGCGCAGCCTCGGCGACCGTGATAACCTTCAGGTCCTGGCCCGCGCTCAACGCCAGAACCCCGCCCATCAGCGCGGTGCCCAGCACGAACCCGACTGCGAAAGAGCGATAGAGGTCGGGTTTGAACAGGCCCATGCAGGAATTCCAGGAGTTGGCAGTGTTGACGAATCGTTGCCGCTTCCTGCCGAGGAAACGCTTGCTGTCGAGTGAACAATTCCGCCTTGTGCACCGCAACACGCCGAGCCGCATCGCACCTGCGACGAATCGCCTCGGCTCAGTGCCGGAAGTGGCGCATCCCGGTGAACACCATGGCCAGCCCCGCCTCGTCCGCCGCCGCGATCACTTCGGCGTCGCGCATCGATCCGCCGGGCTGGATCACGGCCGTCGCCCCCGCTTCGGCCGCCGCCAGCAGGCCATCGGCAAAGGGAAAGAACGCGTCCGAAGCGACCGCGCTGCCCACGGTGCGGGGGTTGGGCCAGCCGAACTTTTCCGCCGCCTCAGCCGCCTTCATGGCGGCGATCCGGCTCGAATCGCGGCGATTCATCTGGCCCGCGCCAATTCCGGCGGTGACGCCGTCGCGGGCATAGACGATCGCGTTCGATTTCACGTGCCGCGCCACGGTCCAGGCGAACAGGCAGTCCTTCAGTTCCTGCTCGGTCGGCGCGCGCTGCGTCACCACCTTGAGGTCGTCCAGCGTGATTGCCCCGTTGTCGCGGGTCTGGACCAGCAGGCCGCCGGTGATCGGCTTCACCGCCAGCCCGGCGCGGCGCGGATCGGGCAGATCGCCGGTGATCAGCAGGCGCAGGTTCTTCTTGCGGGCAAAAGCGGCGCGCGCGGCCTCGTCCGCCGCCGGGGCGACCACGACCTCGGTGAAGATTTCGCAGATCGCCTCTGCCGTGGGGCCATCCAGCGGCACATTGACCGCGACGATCCCGCCGAACGCCGAAACGTCGTCACAGGCCAGCGCGCCCTGCCAGGCTTCCAGCAGGGTCTTGCCCTGGGCAACGCCGCAGGGGTTGGCGTGCTTGACGATCACCACCGCCGGGTCCTGTCCGCGAAATTCGGCGCACAGTTCCAGCGCGGCGTCGGCATCGTTGTAATTGTTGTAGGACAGCTCCTTGCCCTGGACCTGCTCGGCCTGGGCGATGCCCCGGGCGTGCGGCCCCCTGGGGATGTAGAGCGCGGCGCGCTGGTGCGGGTTTTCACCATAGCGCAGCTCTTCACGGCGGGTGCCGGTGATCGCCAGCATTTCCGGAAAGACCTGCTGCTGATCGGCAAAGGCGAACCACTGGCTGATCATCGCGTCATAGGCGGCGGTGGCGGCAAAGGCGCGCGCGGCCAGCTGCTTGCGGAAGTCCAGCGAGGTTGCGCCATCCTTCGCTTCCAGTTCGGCCAGCAGCCCGGCATAGTCGGCGGGGTCGGTGACAATGGCCACGAAGGCATGGTTCTTGGCGGCCGAGCGGACCATCGAGGGCCCGCCGATGTCGATATTCTCGATCACCTCGTCGCGCTCCGCGCCCTTGGCGACGGTCGCCTCGAACGGATAGAGATTGACCACCACCAGATCGATTGCGCCGATTTCGTGCGCGGCCATGGCGGCGGCGTGTTCGGGATTGTCGCGCACGGCCAGCAGGCCGCCGTGGACCTTGGGGTGGAGCGTCTTGACCCGCCCGTCCATCATCTCGGGAAAGCCGGTCAGTTCCGAAATGTCCTTCACCGTCAGCCCGGCATCGCGCAGCGCCTTGGCCGTGCCGCCGGTGGAGACCAGTTCCACCCCGCGCGCGCCCAGGGCCTGGCCCAGTTCGACGAGGCCGGTCTTGTCGGAAACGGAAAGCAGCGCGCGGCGGATGGTGACATCGGACATCGGTTCAAAACCCCGGGATCGCGTGGTGGACGTGTTTGCCGGTCCCCATAGGGACTTTGCGGATTTTGGCTATGCCTGAGTCGGTCCGAAAGGGCGATTTCAGCCCATTTTCTTGAACAGCCAGGCGAAATTGCCGCCCCCGCGCGACACCAGCCCCTGCAGCACCAGCTGCTGGACCGGCTGCGGGCGACCGTGGCCATCGACCCACAGGCTTTCCTCGACCGTGACCTGACCGCCGCCAGAGCGGAATTGCCAGTACGATCCGTCCGGCAGGGCCAGGCCCGCGCCCTGCCCGTCCTCGGACAGGCCGACATCGACCCCGGGGCCAAGGTGGAAACGGATCGCGAAGCCGACCTTGCCCTTCTTGCCCTTGCCCCCGGACGGGACCAGCAGATCCTCGCCGCGCAGTTCGGTGCCATCATCACGCAGGATCAGGATGCGGCGGTGGGTCAGGCCATAGCGCGAGGCATAGCCGTTGTGGCTGGCTTCCAGCCGGGTCGCGCCTGCGCCCTTTTCGGACACCAGGGTGCGGCGGTCGATCTCGACCTCGGAAACCCCGCTGCCGATCCGGCCATTGATCAGGACGGCGGTGGAGTTGGCATCGTCGATCACCAGCGTGGAATGCGCCGCCGTGGCGCGCAGGCCCTGTTCCAGCCGCACCGGAACGAGGCCGCCCGCGCAGGATGCGCCGCCGCAGTTGACCACGATGCGCTGGCCCGCATGGCTGAATTCGAACGCCAGGGTGGAAGCGCAGCCGCCGCGCGCATGGCGGGCCAGCGGCGGGGGCGCGGCATCCAGCAGCAGCAGGCCCTTCTGGGCGGTGACGCGCTGATAGCCCCACTGCCGCACGTCACGCAGCGGGCGGGTGCGCACTCCGCTGGCCGAAACCAGCGCCGCCAGCTCGGCCGCGTCGATTGCCCAGGACCCCTGCCAGGAACCCAGCGAACCGTCGCCGTGGACCAGGGTCAGCAGCGGCGGCACCAGCAGCGCGAGGATCGCTTCCAGCGCCTGCGGCGGATCGCGGCGCACCGCGTGATAGCAGGCATTGAGGCGCACCAGCAGGCTGATCGCCTCGATCTGGCACAGCGGGCTGCGCGAAAGCACGCCGCCATCATCGCCCACCAGTTCGCCCAGCGCGCGGATCAGACCGGCCTCACCATAAAGGCGGCGCGGCTTGCCATCGGGCAGCAGCAGCCCGGCGGCAACGATCCCGCACCAGCCCGCCACTTCCGCCAGCGGATCTTCCGCGCGGCCGACATTGCGATCGAGCCAGCGGGCGGTTTCGCCCAGGGCATCGAGCACTTTCGCCCGCAGCGCCTTGTCGGCCCCGGACAGGATCAGCGGGGCGTGGACCAGCCAGTTAAGCTCGCGCGCGCCGGCATTGGCCAGGCTCCACGCCGGGCCCTTGCCCGGGCGCGAGGGGATTTTCGCATTGGCGCCCAGCCAGGCGGCGATGATCCGTTCGGCCACCGGCGCGGCCTGTTCGCGCGGGGCGCAGGCTTCCAGATCGGCCAGCCATGAGAACGAGTGGACCACCCGCTCAAGCGGCGGGGCCATCCGCGCCGCGCCGCCAAAGTCGATCTGGGCGATCGGCGCCTTGACCCCGTGGACCAGGAAATGCCCGGCGCGCAGCGCGGTGCCCGCCACCTTGCTGCCGGGCAGCGGATTGGCGACCGTTGCCAGCAGGCGCGGGCGCGCGGGTTTGCGGAACGGCGCGGTCAGGGCCGATCCGGAAATTCCCAGGCTATAGGCCAGGCGCACCAGCCGTTCGCCCGCGCTGACGGACGGCGGGGAGAAATCGGCAAGGGCAAGGGCCCGCCCGGGTTCGACCACTTCGCCCTGCGGCGCGGACGCGGATTCACCGGCGGGAGGATCGTTCACCACGCCGGCCTCATCCCCGGCATGGAGCGGGATCGCGCGGTCGTCCTCTGCATGAGCGGCCAGACCCGAGCCGCTGCGCGTGGAGGACAGGACATCCGCCACCGCTTCACCCCGCCTGCCTGAGCGCGGCGATGTTGGCCGCATAGCAATCGGGTCCGCCCTTGAAGCTGGCCGAGCCCGCAACCAGCACATCGGCCCCGGCATCGACGCAGAGCCGCGCCGTGGCGGCATCCACCCCGCCATCGACTTCCAGCCGAATCTCGCGGCCGGTCTTGTCGATCGCCTTGCGGATCGCCTCGATCTTGCGCAGCTGGCTGGAAATGAAGCTCTGCCCGCCAAAGCCGGGGTTGACGCTCATCACCAGGACCAGGTCGATCTCCTCGTAGAGGTAGTCGAGCATCTTGGCAGGCGTTGCGGGATTGAGCGAGACGCCCGCCTTCTTGCCCAGCGCGTGGATCGCCTGGACCGTGCGGTGGGCGTGGGGCCCGGCTTCGGGATGGAACGTGATGATGTCCGCCCCGGCATCGGCGAAGGCCTGAAGATAGGGATCGACCGGCGCGATCATCAGGTGAACGTCGAACGGCTTGGCCGTATGCGGGCGCAGCGCCTTTACCACGGCGGGGCCGATCGTGATGTTGGGAACGAAATGCCCGTCCATCACGTCGATATGAATCCAGTCGGCCCCGGCGGCGTCGATCGCGCGCACTTCCTCGCCCAGCCGGGCGAAATCGGCGGACAGGATCGATGGGGAAATAAGCGGTACGGCCATGGCGCGTCTATAAGGCTCCCTGATCGGGGCTTACCCAGCGCGACTCGGCGGAACAAGGCAGTATGCGGCGGTTTTCCACACTGCATCCGGAATTTACCGCGCGCCGGCACCGCTTTGCCGCGATTGACCCTGTGCGGGAGAGCGGGCATGGCCCCGCCGATGGGCGATCCGCACTCCCTCCACCCCGCGCAGGCGCTGATGGCGCGCGAAACGGCGTGGCGGCGGGGAACGGTTCCGCCCGATCTGGATGGCATTCCGGTCAGCGGCTGGGGCTGGGCAATCACCCGCGACGCATTCCTGCTGCGCACCGACAGCGGCTATGCCTACCTCTACCGCCGGGGCGAGGGCGTGACGATCGAACGCGCCGATGATGCCGACCCGCAAGAGGAGCCACTGTGGTTCAACGGCAGCGTCTATGCCGCGATCGCCAGCCTCAACGGGCTGATGCCGATCCACGCCTCCGCCATCGCCCACGCGGGCCAGGTCCACGCCTTCACCGGACCGAGCGGCGCGGGCAAGTCGACCCTTGCCGCCGGACTGGGCGCGCACGGCCTGCCGCTGTTCGCCGACGACACCCTGCTGCTCGACCTGTCCGACCCGGACCGCATCCTCTGCCTGCCCGGACACAAGCGGCTGAAGCTGACGGAAGAGGCCCTCGACCTCACCGGATCCGCGCGCGAGGAAGAGGTCGGCGCACAGACCGGCAAGCACTATGCCGCCCCGCCCGCCGGCCATGTCCGCGAAGTGCTGCCGCTCGCGCGGCTCTCGGTGCTCTCAGCGGGCGATCAGTGCCGTTGTGAGCCGCTCGGTGCCGGTGAACGGATTGCGCTGCTGGGGGACGATCACTACACTGCCGATCTCTTCGCCCTGGCACGCGGGCTGGACCGCCCGGCGCGGTTCGCGCTGTTCGCCGGGCTTGCCGCACGGATCCCGATGGAACGCTTTACCCGCCCCCGCGACCCCGCCCGCTTCATGGAAGGGGTTGCCGCCATGTCCCGCCGGATTGCCCAGGATATCTTGCCATGACCCAGCCGCTCGCCAAGCGCCCCGGCGCTTTCAATGAAACGGCGATCGAGGACGAGGTGGTGGTCATGCACCTGGAAAGCGGGGAGTTTTTCTCGCTCACCGGCAGCGCGGCGGCGATCTGGAAACTGATCGACGGCACCCGCAGCCGCGATGCGGTGCTGACCGCCCTGGCGGCGCAGTTCGCGGGCGAGGACGAGGCGCGGATTGCCGCCGACCTCGACGATTTCCTGGCGCAGCTGCGCGCCGCGGGCCTTGTCGAAGCCTGAATCGGCCTGGCGGCTGCGCGCGCGCACCCTTGCGGCCATGGCGCTGCTGGTCGCGGCGCAGGCCCTGGTCCGGATCGTTCCGCTGGCCCGCTGGCGGGGCTGGCCGGGGCTGGCGGGTGCGGCCGCGCCGCACCGGCAGAGCGAAGCGCGCAGGCTGGCCATCCATGTCGAGCGCGCTGCCGCCCGTTTGCCGTGGGGGGCGCTCTGCCTGCCCCGGGCAATCGCGCTAAGTGCACTGTTAAAAAACAGAAATATTCCTCATCAGGTGGTCATCGCGATCCGCCCCGCCGGACAGCGCGGCGAGGCGGATGCACTCCACGCCTGGATCGATTGCGGCGGGATCGTGGTGCTGGGCGCGCTGGAAGGGCCATGGCACGAACTGGCCCGGCTGCCCTAAATTCGGCCGATGCTGCGTTGCAACTTGCAAGCACCTCCCCGACAATGGTAAGCAGGTTGCCAACGCTTCCATTTTGCCCAATATTGCCAGAGGTTTCCCGATGAACTCCGCCACCACCACTGCCTGGAACAAGCCGACGCTCGAAAAGCTGGGCACGCTGAAGGATGTGGCTGGCGGTTCGGCCACCGGCAATGACTCCAACGGCAATGGCGGCTCCAACAAGGCGCCGTCCTGATCTTCTGACCAGCTGATCCATGCTCGCCTTCCTGCGCGAATGGCGCGAAGGCAGCGGCAATGCTGAGCGCATGGCGACTTCGCTTGCGCTTCACGCTCCCGGAAAACTGAGGTTCGCCCAGCGCGATGGCGCAGCCTTTGCGCTGGTTCCCGGCATCTGGGGCAACCCCGCACTCACCCCAGGCAAGGGGGCTGTGCCGGCGCTGCTACCGTCGGGCGACCGGGTGCTGTTCACCGGCTGGTTCGACAATCTTCCCGAAGTCGCCCGCCAACTCGGCCTGACCTCGCCCGATCCCGCCGTGGTTTATGGCCATGCGGTCGAGCGCTGGGGGGATGAGACCGAATGCCGTGTGATCGGCGCCTATGCGGCGGTCATCGACCGGCCCCGTCTTGGCGAGGTACGCCTCGCACGCAGCCCGATCACAGCCCCGCCGCTGCACTATCACCGCTCGGCAGGCATGGTTGCCGCCGCCTGTGTCCCGCGGGCACTCATCGCGCTGGGCATTCCGGCAGAGCTTGATGAGGACCGGGTGGCCATGCACCTCCATGCCATGCCGTTCGACCGCCCGGGCGGTTGGTACAAGGGGATCGAGGCGCTGCAACTCGGCATGGTGGTTAACGTCACGCGGGATGGCGAGCGTCGATCCCGGCCCTACAGCCTTGAATCCGTGCCCGAAGTTCGGCTCGGAAGCGACCGCGAATACCAGGAAGCGGCGGAAGCGCTGCTCGCCGAGGCGGTCGACCGGACTATCGCTGGCTATCGCCAGCCGGGCACTTTCCTGTCGGGCGGGCTCGATTCCAGCATCGTCGCCAGCCACATGCTTGACCGGATGCCTGCCGAGAAAAAGCTTCCGACCTTCACCTTCCTGCCGGAGGAGGGTTGGGGCAACGAGGTGAATCCGGTCTTCTTCCCGGACGAACGCCCCTATGTCGAAGCCTTTGCGGCGATGCATCCGCGCATCGAGGCGCAGTTCGTCGACAACGCCGGCAAGGGGTTCGAGGACGGGCTGGATGAACTGTTCCTGCTGAGCGGAATGGCACCGGCCTCGCTACCATTGATCTATCCCTACCACGGCATGTTCGCCGCCGCGCGGTCGCGCGGCTGCGATCTGCTGGTCGGTGCGGGCATGGGCAACACCACTTTCAGCAACGATGGCATGCGCGGCTATGTGGAATACCTCCACCAGTTCCGCTTGCGCGATGTCTGGCGCGCCCTGTCCGGGCGCTGGCACGATGACCGCCCGGTCTGGCGCCAGTTCGTCAGCCTCTCGCTGATCCGGGCCTTGCCCGAACCGCTGTGGCGCGCATGGTGCCGGCTCCGGCGTATTCCCTTGCCTGATGCCGGCGCGGTGGCGGGCGCGCTCAATCCCGGCTGGCTGGGCCTGGCGGACCTTGAGCGCGCAGCCCGCGCGGCGGACGCCAGCTTCGACCGCCCCTTTTACCGCTCGCGCGAGGACGAGGTCGCATCGATGGCCCGGCAAATGGACGCCGATGCGTTCGACCTGATGCAGGGCCTCCAGCAACGCTTCGGAATCGCTTACCGCGACGTCACCCGGTACCGCCCGTTCGTGGAGTTCTGCTGGGGCCTGCCGACCGACCAGTTCCTGCGTGGCGGCGAGACGCGCTGGCTGGCCCGCCGCATGGGCGAGGGACGCCTGCCCGAAGCCATGCGCACAGAACAGCGCCGGGGGTTTCAGCATCAGGATTGGCACCTGCGGATCGGACGGCGGCGCGAAGCGCTGCTGGCAGAGCTGAAATCGATGCGCGAGAATCCGAAGGTTGCGCGACTGGTCGATTGTGATCGGCTGATCGGCTTGCTGGAAAACTTCCCGGAAAGCAGCACAACCGATCTTGATCTGGCCTATCAATACATGATCGCGGTGCCGAACGGCGTGGCGATGGGTCGCTTCATCCGTTTCGTGGAGGGCACCAATGTCTGACCCGGCGCCGCTGCGCCGCCTGCCGGTCCCTCGCGCGCTGCATCCGCTGGCAACTCTGCTTGCCGCTCTGCTGTTCGCCTCGGCTCTGACCGAAGGGGTCGGCCTGGTATTGCTGGTCCCGATCTTGGCTTCGTTGGATTCAGGAGCCCTGGCGGGCAACCTGCAGCTTCTGGGCAAATCGGCGAAGGTGCTTGACCTTGGCACTCTGCTGGTCCTGTTTATCGGACTGGTGCTGCTGCGCGGAGCGATCAATCTGGCCCGCAATATCATTGCACTGCGGCTGGAAACGGGCATTGTCGACGCCCTGCGCCGCCGCGCCTGGAATGCCCTGCTCCATTGTGACTGGCGCGAGCTCAGTGCGATGCGCCAATCGAAAAATGTCAGCCTGCTGATCGGCAATATTGACCGCGCCGGGTTCGGAGCAAACCAGGTGTTCATCGGCATGGCCGCGCTGGTCACTTTGGGCGGTCTGGGTATCGCCGCGCTCACCATCGCGCCTGCCGTTGCACTCGCCGCACTGCTCAGCGGGGGGCTGGTATTACTGGCCTGCCGGGGAATGCGCCGCCGCTCGGCAGACCTCGGCGAGCGGCTGAGCCAGGCCTATGACGCAACCTATGCCAGCCTTTCCGGCAGCCTTGGCGCCTTGCGCGCTATCAAGGGCCTGCAGCGCGAGGATCGCTCCGCAGCCGAGGCCTTTGCCGGGTTCGCCGATCTTCACCGCGTGCGCGAGGCTTTTGTGCGCAGCTCGGGCCTCGCGCAGCTGGCCCTGCAGGGGGGCGGAGCGGCGCTGCTGGCCCTGCTGGTCTGGATGGCGATCGTACAATGGCAGATCGGCGTTGCCGCGATCCTGCCGCTTGTGGCGCTGTTCGCCCGCGCCCTGCCGCTGCTAGGCACGGTGCAGGACGCATGGCAGAACTGGGCTCACTCACGCCCGGCAATCGACGCCACGCTTGCCCTGATCGCGCGCGCCGAAGCCGCGCGCGAGCCTGCCGTTGCGGGGCTTGCCCCGCCGGTGCTGGAACGGGCCATCACGCTTGATCAAGTGACTGTTCGGTTTGCCGGACAGGACCGGCCCGCGCTGGCCGGGGTCAGCCTGACGCTTGGCGCACGCGAAGTGCTGGCACTGACCGGGCCGTCGGGCGCGGGCAAGAGCACGCTGGCCGACCTTCTGGCCGGCCTGATCTCACCCGATGAAGGCCACATTGCGATCGACGGGCAGGAGCTTGATCCACCCCGCCGCAGGGGTTGGCGCCAGCGGGTCGCCTATGTCGAGCAGGATCCGGTGTTGCTGGCCGGATCGATTCGCGGCAACCTGCTGTGGGCGGCGCCGGATGCGGACGAAGCCCGGCTGAATGCCGCGCTCGAGGCCGCTTCCGCCACTTTCGTCCATTCCCTGCCGCAAGGACTGGATACGCCGGTTGGCGATGGCGGGCGGCGCCTTTCAGGAGGTGAACGGCAGCGGCTGATGCTGGCCCGCGCGCTGCTGCGCGAGCCTGCCCTGCTGGTGCTGGACGAAGCGACCAGCGCGCTTGATTCCGGCAACGAGACCGCAATCGCCGAGGCGCTGAAGCGGCTGCGCGGGCGCATGGCGATCGTCATCATCTGCCACCGCGGGGCCTTGCTGGCGCTGGCCGACAGGGAGGTGCGGCTGGATCAGGGCCAGTTGACCGGGATAGATGCGCGCGGGCGCTGACGGGGGTTGCATCCCATTTTCGCCCAATTCACAATCTATTCAGCGCGCGAATCGCAAAGGGGCAGCAAGCACCATTGGTGACCGCGCAGTGTTGCGCTCCCCCCAACAACCAGGATCAATGCCCATGAACCTGCCCGGACGTTCGATCGCCGCAGCTTCGCTTGCCGCCCCGCTGCTTATTGCCGGCACTGCCCTTGCCGCTCTTTCCGCCGCCCCGGCCCTGGCCGAAGCTCCATCCGCGCCCGCCGGTTGCACCGGCCCCGCCAGCGGAACCTGGCTGAATGTCACGGTCAGCGGTGTGCGCAACAGCAACGGCGTGATCGCGGTGACGCTCTATGCCGATGACAGCTCGAAGTTCCTGGTCAAGCGCGGCTCGCTCTATGTCGGGCGGACCGATGCCTCGACCGGCGTGACCCGGGCCTGCATCTTCGTGCCCAAGCCCGGGGTCTATGCCCTGGCGCTGTACCATGACGAGAACAGCGACGGGAAGTTCGACCGAACTGGCGTGGGGCTTCCGGCCGAAGGCTATGGGTTCTCGAACAATCCCGCGACCCTGGCCGGTCTGCCGACCTTCAAGTCGGTGCGCCTTGCGGTGCCCAAGTCCGGGCTCACCACCCGGGTAACGATGAAGTACCCGTAAGGGCTCACTTCACTCCGTAAATGCCGGCAAGCTGCGCGGGGGCCTCGGCCTCCGCCAGCGCGTGCATCCGGGGATCGTCGACGTCGAGCCACCAGGCCCCCTCGATCTCCATGGTCGCGGCGCGCCCCGCATCGGCGAGGCGCTGCATCCCTTCCGAAAGGCTGCCCGCCTTGCCTTCGGCAATCGCGGCGGCAATCGCCCGGGTCAGTTCCGGGTGTCGCAAGGAAGGCACCGCAATCGACAGCATCGTAATCGGGAATCGTCTTGCCGATGGCGCTGATGAAGCCGCGATCGTCAAGCTTGACCCAGGTCGCATCGTCGGGATCGACCAGCGGACTGTCGACCCGGCGATCGATGGCAAGCGTGACTCCCCGGTCCGCGCCGCCCTGCCGCGCAAGCCGGGTCAGGATCGTGTCTGAAAAGATGTGGTCTGACATCATCAGCAGGTAATCGCCCGCGATCACGCTGGCCCCGGCCATGACCGACCAGCCATTGGGCTTGGACCAGTCCTCCACCCGCTGCGCCACCACCGGAATTCCGGCGCGGTCCGCCAGCGCGGGAAGGGCGGCTTCCAGCCGGTCCGCCTCGTGACCGGTCACGACCACCACCCGACCGGCACCCGCCGCCCGGGCCTGGCGCACGCCGAGTTCGAGCAGCGGGATTCCCGCGATCGGCGTCATCGGCTTCGAATCGGAGATGTCGCGCAGGCGGCTGCCGAACCCGGCGGCGATGATCAGGGCGTCCATGGCGGCTCCAGCTGGGTCAAAACGCGAAACGGCGCCGGTCAGTCAGCCCGACCGGCGCCGCTTCGTTGCGCAATTGCGGGGGGATTACTCCGCCGCGAGCGCGGTATCGCTGATGTATTCCTCAACCATCTGGGCGGCGAGGTCATCGCTGAACTGCTGCGGCGGATGCTTGCAGAAGTAGGCCGAGGGGCCGATCAGCGCCCCGCCCTCACCACGCTCCAGCGCAACCTTGGCGCAGCGGATCGCGTCCATGACGCAGGCCGCCGAATTCGGGCTGTCTTCCACCGACAGGCGCAGTTCCAGGTCCATCGGGACATTGCCCCACTGCAGCCCTTCAAGGCGCAGGAAGCACAGCTTGTTGTCCTTCTGCCAGGGAACGTAGTCCGACGGGCCGACGTGGATGTTCTCGTCCTCGAGCCGCTGGGCAAGCATCGCCTGCACCGCCTCGGTCTTCGATTCCTTCTTGCTGCCCAGCCGCTGGCGGTCGAGCATGTTCATGAAGTCGGTGTTGCCGCCGGTGTTGAGCTGATAGGTGCGCTCCACCGTCACGCCGCGCGCGGCGAACAGGCTGGACAGGACGCGGTGGACGATCGTCGCACCGACCTGCGCCTTGATGTCGTCACCCACGATCGGCAGGTTCTTGGCGCGGAACTTGGCTTCCCATTCCGGACGGCTGGCGATGAACACCGGCATGCAGTTGACCACTGCCACGCCTGCTTCCAGCGCGCATTCCATATAGAATTCGGTCGCATCCTGCGAACCGACGGGCAGGAAGTTGATCAGCACTTCGGCGCCGGAATCCCTGATCGCCTGGACGATCCCTTCCTTGGTCGCTTCGGGCGCATCGGCAACGATGAAGCCCTTTTCGCCCACCGTGGTCATATGCGCGGCGACACCGTCCGACACGCGACCCATAATCACCTTGGCGCCGGTGGCCGGCACGTCCTGCTGGAACACCTTGGTGTTGTTGGGGGCGGCGAAGATCGCCTCGGCGATGTCCTTGCCGACCTTGCGGGCATCGACATCGACGCCGAGCACGAAATCGACATCGCCAGCGCCATAACCACCGATCTTGTCGTGGATCAGGCCCTGCGAGGAATTGTTCTGGCGGTAATAGGCAACACCCTGCACCAGCGAACTGGCGCAATTGCCCACGCCAATCATGGCGACCTTAATCGGCTTCATTACTGTTCTATCCTTCCGAGCGTCAGGGAATTATGCTCTTCCCCCGGGTCCATTGGAATCGTCCGCCAAAAGCAGGTCGCATGTCGCGCGTCAAGCTGATTGGCGGGCAAGGCCCGGTTTTGAACGGCCGCGACACGATCCCCTCCGGCGCCGGAACCCCTTTTGCCCCCTGCACCGCAAAGCTTCGCTTTGCAATCGTCTGGGCCCGCTTTAAGGCCCCACGAGACGGATTGGAAGGGAAACGAACGCCCAATGGCAAGCACCGCGCAGCGCCACGACGGCACGCCCAAGCGGCCCCAGCGCCCCCGCGAGCTACAGGACTCGCTCAATCACTATCTTTATCATCCGCTTGCCTGGCAACTCGCCCGGCAGCTGGCGCGCACGCCGGTAACGCCCAACATGGTGTCGGTTTTCGGCGCGCTGATGGTGATCGCCGCCGCCGCCGCCTATGCCCAGCCGTGGTTCCCATGGAGCGCGGTGCTGGGAATGGCGCTGCACATGGGCTGGCACGTGGTCGACGGGGCGGACGGCGATCTGGCCCGGCTGACCGGCCGGTCCAGCCCCGTTGGCGAGATGGTCGACGGGCTGTGCGATTATCTCAGTCACGTCGTGCTGTATCTGGTGCTCGGCTGGCTGCTGTCGCGCAGCCTTGGCGCGGCGGGCTGGTGGTGGATGCTGGCTGCCGGGATCAGCCACGCGGTCCAGTCCAACCATGTCGAGGTTCAGCGCCGCCAGTATCAATGGTGGGTCTATGGCACGCCCTGGCTGCGCCATTCCCATGGCAACGCCGATTCGGCCACCGCGAAGAGCGGCTTTTCCGCTCTGGTATCGGTCTATCTGGGGGTCGCGAGCGGGATGACCCCCCATGCCCTGCGGATCGATGCGGCAGTCGCTGCCGCAAGGGACAACCGCGAGCGGCTTGACGAGATTGCGGCCGCCGTGCGCGCGGCCAGTCCGCCGCTGCTGCTGATCTGCAAGGTGCTCGGCCCCAATCCTCGCGCGATCGTGCTGGGTATCTCGATGCTGGCGGGAAGCCCGCTTTACTATTTCGCCTACCAGGCCCTGGTGCTCAACGCGCTGATGATCCAGTCGGTCCTGATGCACAACGCGGCGGCGCGGCGGATCGCCGTTAAGATCGGCGCCTGAGCCGCGACCGGCGAACACTCGACAGGCAGGCGGACGCGGCTATCATCCGGCGCCATGCTGACCGAATCGCTGCTTGAGCAGGCCCGCGCGATCGAGGGTGACATCGTCGCCCTGCGCCGTGCGATCCACGCCGAACCCGAACTGGGCCTCCATACGCCCCTGACCCGCGACAAGGTGCGCGCCGCACTGGCCGGACTGCCGCTCGAATGGCGGGAAGGCCCCTCGACCACCGGCCTGGTCGCCACGCTGCTGGGCGGCGCGGGCGAAGGCCCCTGCGTGTTGCTGCGCGGCGACATGGATGCCCTGCCGATGCCCGAGGAAACCGGGCTGGACTATGCCTCGACCATTCCCGGCGCGATGCACGCCTGCGGGCACGATACCCACACCGCGATGCTGTTCGGCGCCGCCCGCCTGCTCTGCGCCCGGCGCGAAAGCCTGAAGGGCTCGGTCCGCTTCATGTTCCAGCCGGGCGAGGAAGGCTTTCACGGCGCGCGCTTCATGCTTGAAGACGGGCTGCTCGGCGGCGGCGGCGGCGATCCGCTGCCTGATGCCGCCTTCGCGCTCCACATCATGCCCAATGCCCCGCACGGACTCGTTACCGGCCGCGCCGGACCGCTGATGGCGGCGGCCGACCAGTTCGACATCGTCGTCGAAGGGCGCGGCGGCCATGCCTCGATGCCGCACCAGACGCTCGATCCGGTGCCCGTCGCCTGTGAGATCGTCACCGCGCTGCAGACCCTCGTGACGCGCCAGTTCGACGCTCACGATCCGGTGGTGGTAACCGTCGCTAGGATCGAGGCCGGCAGTGCGCACAACGTGATCGCCGACACCGCCTCGCTCAAGGGCACGCTGCGCACCCTGTCACCGCGCCACCGCACCCGCCTGCAGGACATGGTCCGGCAGGTCGCCATGGGCATCGCCGCCGCCCACGGCCTTGCCGCCCGGGTCGAGGTGACCGAGGGCTTTCCGGTGACGATCTGCGATCCCCGCGCGGTCGATCTGGGCGAATCGACCGCGCGCGCGCTGTTCGGCGAAAGCGCCTTCCGCCGCCTGGAACGCCCGATCATGGGCGCGGAGGACTTCTCCTACGTGCTGGAAAAGGTCCCGGGCGCGATGTTCTTCCTTGGCGTCGCCCACGAAGGCGCCGACTGGCAGCACTGCCACTCGATCCATTCAACCCGCATGGTAGTCGATGAATCCGCCCTCCCCCGCGGCGCGGCCCTGCTCGCCGGGCTGGCCGAACGCTTTGTGGAGAGCGGCTGGGGCTGACCAGGGGCTGGCACGAACCCAGGGCCCAATGGCGATTTCACGATCAATGTCTGAAAAGCTGGCGCACCCGACAGGATTCGAACCTGTGGCCTCTGCCTTCGGAGGGCAGCGCTCTATCCAGCTGAGCTACGGGTGCGTGGGAGGGGCGGTTAGCAGGGCGGGGGCGGTTGCGCCAGTGCCTTGTTGATGAACTGCGGCTGCGGTTAGCGATTTGGCAAGTGTGACTCGGTTAAAGAGGCACTCATGAACGCTTTTTCGAGCATCGGCCCCGCGAGCCCGCCTGTCGGCGGCGTGCTGCCCACTTCCGGGCGCCCCGAATTCGGCCAGGCTTCGGCCAGCGCGATGAGCATGAAATGGTCCGCCCTGCATGACGCGGCCGGAGTCGTGGCCATGCTGGCCGGGCTCGCCGCCGAACCGATGCGCCCCGAAGTGCGCAACTTTCCCGCGCTGATGCGCGACAGTGGCGGCTGGCGCCGCAATCTGGCCGAGCAGGGAATCGATGACCTGAGCGCGGTGATGGAACCCGGGCTTGCCGCATTGCTGGCCGTCCACGCGCGCGGGATCAATCCCGCCACCGCCGCGCTGGCGCTGTGGCAGGAGTTCTGCGCGGCCCGCGCAGCGCTGCTGGCGCTGACCCCGCCGCCCGAGGACAACGCGCCCCGCCGCTTCGCCTGAACCGGGGCGGTCGCGCCCCCTTGCGAAGTTCACATTATGTTCCTAAGCTGCGGGAATGTCCGCAGCATTGCCCGATCCTGTTCCTGAACCAGACGATGCGGACGCCCGCGCGGCGCGGGGCGTCGCGCGCGGGATTGGCCGACTGTTCGCCCGCAACGATATCTGGTGCCTGCCGGAAATGCCGCTGCGTTCGGGCCGCCGGGCCGACCTGATGGGGATCGATGCCAAAGGACAGCTGGTGATCGTCGAGATCAAGGTCAGCCGCGCCGACCTGCTGGGCGATTCCAAGTGGACCGACTACCTTGAGCATTGCGACCGGTTCTATTGGGGACTGGCCGCGCATCTTGATCGTGCCTGCATGGAACAGGCCGCCTTTCTGCCCCAGCGCTGCGGGCTGATCGTGGCGGATGGCTATGACGCGGAAATCTTGCGCCCCGCCGCAACCGTCCCGCTGGCCGCCGCCCGCCGCAAGGCCGAGACGGAGCGTCTGGCCCGCGCCGCGCTGCGCCGCCACAGCGCGCTGATCGATCCGCGCCTGTCCGGCTGGACGGTCTGACCCGTGCCGGACATGACGCAGGCGGCGCTGCTGCTGGCCGCGCTGAACCTGTGGACCTTCGCCAGTTTCTGGCATGACAAGCGCCAGGCAATCAACGGCGGCCGGCGGGTGCCCGAAGGACGCTTGCTGTTGCTGGCGGCGCTGGGCGGAAGTCCGGGTGCCCTGGCGGCGCGCCAGCTGCTGCGCCACAAGACCCGCAAGCAGCCTTTCGCCGCCCTGCTCTGGCTGATCGCGCTTGTCCAGCTGGGCCTGCTGGGTGGGTGGATCTGGGCCGGAATGCCCTTGCCAAGCTCGGGCGTAGTGGCTCAAGTCAGTGCGTGAATTCTGCCGCGCCGCCCCCTGACACCCGCCTGACCGCCCCTGGCCGCGCGCTGGCCCCGTTCCGGTTTCCGGCGTTCCGGGCCATCTGGACCGCGAACCTGGTTTCCAACTTTGGCGCGATGATCCAGTCGGTCGGGGCGGCCTGGCTGATGACCGATCTGACCACTTCGCACCAGCTGGTGGCGCTGGTCCAGGCATCGACGACGATTCCCGTCATGCTGCTGGCAGTCTTCGCGGGCGCGATCGCCGACAATTACGACCGGCGGCTGGTGATGCTGGCGGCACAGGCGGTGATGCTGGCGGTTTCCGCGACACTGGCCGTACTGACCATGCTGGACCGGATCGGACCGCTGTCGCTGCTGGTCTGCACGCTGGCGGTGGGTTGCGGCACGGCGCTCAACGGCCCGGCGTGGCAGGCGTCGGTGCGGATGCAGGTGGGAGCCGCCGACCTGCCCCAGGCGATTTCGCTCAATACCATCGCCTTCAACCTGGCGCGCAGCGTCGGACCGGCCCTGGGCGGTCTGCTGATTTCGCTGACCGGGCCTGAAGTGGGCTTTACCGTCAATACATTCAGCTATCTCGCGCTGATCATCGTTCTGCTGCGCTGGCGGCCGGAACAGCCGCCGCGCCAACGCCAGCCGATGCTCGCCTCGATCATGACGGGCCTGCGATTCTGCGCCGGATCCGACCCGGTGCGCCGGGTGCTGACTCGCGGCCTGGTGTTCGGCTTTGGCGCGGCGGGGATCCAGGGCCTGCTGCCGTTGCTCGTGCGCCATCAATTGCAGGGCGGCGAAGTGCAGTACGGACTGGCGCTGGGCGCGTTCGGAATCGGCTCGATCGTGACCGCACTGTGGATTGCGCCGGCCCGCCGCCGCTGGGGCAGCGAGGCTGTGGTAACCGGGGCCTCGCTGGCCTTTGCAGTCGCCATCGTGCCGCTTGCCCTGACCCAGTCGCTGGGCGTGGCGCTGATCTGCCTGCTGGTCGCGGGCGGGGGCTGGGTGGCAATCCTGACCACGCTCAACGTCGCCATGCAGCTGCGCTCACCCGAAGCGATCCTGGGCCGCTGCATGGCGATCTACCAGGCCGTTGCCTTTGGCGGCATGGCGATCGGCGCCTATACCCTGGGACTGGTGGCGGACCTTACCGGTACGAGCACCGCAATCCTCGGCGCGGCGGGCCTGATCGCCGGATCATTGCCGCTGCTGCGCCGCTTCGCGCCGATGCCCGCGCGCGAAGAAGGCCGCGTTGTGGCATGACGGCATGACGTCATGCGTTGGCGGTGCAAAAGTTGCGGCGCGACTTAACAGTTAATTTACCACGTTGCGCCAAAACGGGATCCGACAGGGATTGGTGGGGTTCCACATGGACACGTATCGCGGGAATTTTCTGGACAGCGCCGATAGCGCCCAGGACGAATACGACCTTGGCGAGGATGAGATCGTGCGCGAGCCGCCGCCCTCGATCATCGGCCAGGATGAGCGCCGGATGCAGGTGCGCGCCTATAATCATTGGGCCAGCCTGCTCGACAATCGCAACTTCCCCTCGATCGAGGACCTCGATCCGGAAGCCTTGCCCGATTTCGGCCCGTTCAGTGTGCTGCTGGATTTCACCGGCGGGATCGAGAATCCCTCGATCCAGTTCCTTGGCGACAAGCTGGCCGAGGAATGCGGCGCAGAGGATACGATTTCGACCCTGTCGGACGTGCCCAGCCGTTCGCTGCTGTCGCGCATCACCGACCATTACATGCAGATCCTGGCCAACCAGGCGCCGATCGGCTTCGAGGCGGAATTCGTCAATCAGCGCGAATCGACGATCCTCTATCGCGGAATCCTGCTGCCGTTCTCCAGCGACGACGAGACGATCGACTTCATCTACGGAGTGATCAACTGGAAGGAACTGGCCGACCAGAAGACCACCGACGCGCTGCTGCTGGAAATCGACCAGGCACTGGAAAGCCCGCCGGCCGGTTCGGGACGCGGCGATGCGCTGACCGACTGGGCGGATGGCCCGGCCGACATCCAGGGCGGCGACGACGTGCTGGACCTTGCCGGGCTGGCGATGGATGACGATGGCCTGGCTCATTCCGGCCTGCCCTTGCCCGCTTTCGGCGGAGACGAGTTCGGCAGCGATGATTTCGGCACTGCCGAACTGCCCGCCGAAACCGCCACCGGCATGGAACTGGCGGACTGGCTCGCCTCGGCCCGCGAACTGGCTGATGCCGCGCGCGGTTCGGAAGACCGCACCCGTCAGGCACTCTATGCCGCAATCGGCCGTGCCTATGACTTTTCGCTCGCCGCCGCCGATGCTCCCGACGAATTCGCCGAACTGGTCGCCGATTCCGGCCTGACCGTGCAGGACCGCGCGCCGATGACCCCGGTGGTCAAGCTGGTGTTCGGCGCGGATTACGACAAGACACGGCTTACCGAATATGCCTCCGCGCTCAGCCACGCGCACCGACTGCAGCTCGAGCGCGGCTCGCTGTCGCGCTATCTCGGGGAGTTCCCGGGCGGGCTGAAAGGTGTCGTTACCGAGGAACGCCGGATCAAGCGCGAGGAAAGCGGGCTTCCCGCCGACCAGCGCGATACCCCGCGCGAGGCGCTGGCCCGCAAGCTGCGCAAGCTCGACTATGCCCCGCTCGATGCCGTGGCGAGCGAAGGCAGCGAATTCACGCTGCTGGTCGCGCGGCGCCTGCCGGATGGTCAGGTGGTCCTGCTGGGCGAGATCGCCGAGGACATTGCCCTGCTCGAACGCGCGGCGCGCAAGTTGCTGGCCTGATACAAACTCTGCCTGAACAGCGAGAGGGGGGCGCCGTTCCTTTGGGAATGGCGCCCTTCGGCATTTTCGGCGATAGACTGCACCGATGGCACGAGCAGCGGGGCGCAGGCGGATCGGCATGACGGGAGGATTCGCGGTTTTCCTGCTGGTAGCGGTCCTGCTCGGTCTGGGTGGCCTCAAGCTGGCAATCGATCGCAATCCGGCCGGAACGCTGGACACGGCGGACCGCCTGCTGGGCGGAACGGCCGGAACACGGGTAGCCGCAACCGGTCTCGCCTATGGCCCCCTGCCCCGCCAGCGGCTTGAAGTCATCGTGCCTGATGCCCTTTTGCCGCACCCCCGGCCGGTGCTGGTCTTCATCCACGGCGGGTCCTGGGAAAGCGGCGACGGGGCGGACTATCATTTCATCGGCCGTACCTTTGCCCGGCACGGCTACGTCGTGGTCCTGCCCAGTTATCGGCTGGCCTCCGAGGGCGTCTATCCGCGCATGCTGGAGGACGGCGCGCAGGCGCTGGCCTGGGTGCGCGGCCATATCGCGGGGTACGGCGGCGATCCGGGGCGCGTGGTGCTCGCCGGGCACAGCGCGGGGGCCTACAACGCGGCTATGCTGGCGCTGGAACGGCAATGGCTTCGCCGCGCGGGCGTGGAAGATGGCTTCGTCAAGGGCGTTGTCGGGCTGGCCGGTCCCTATGATTTCCACCCCTTCACCAGCGATTCGGCGCGGCGGGCGTTCGGCCATGTAACTCCGCCCGAGCAGACCCAGCCGATCCGCTTCGTGCGCGGGGATGCACCGCCGATGCTGCTGATCACCGGCACCGGAGACACCACGGTCAAGCCGCGCAACACCACCGCGCTGGCCGCAGCGCTGCGCCAGGCCGGAGCGCCGGTGGAAGAGCTGTACCTGCCCGGCGTCGATCATTCGCAGATCGTGATGAAGCTGGCCGTGCCCTTCAGCCGCGATGACCGTGTGCTCAAGGCGAAGCTGGCCTTTCTTGCCCGCATGGCCCCGCCTTCAGCGCCGGTTCAGGCGCAGGTCCGCTAGGCTGGGAACGATGCGAACCTTGCCCCGCTTCCTCGCCCATGCCGCAGCAGCGCTCGCCGCGCTCGTGCTCGCCGTGCAGCCGGCCACGGCGCAGTCGATCCTGCGCGATGCCGAGACCGAGGCCCTGCTGCGCGACATGGCAAACCCCCTGGTCAGCGCCGCCGGGCTGGACCCGCGCAATGTCGACGTGGTGATGATCAACGACCCATCACTCAACGCTTTCGTGGCGGGCGGGCAGGTGGTCTACCTCCATTCGGGCCTGATCAACGAGGCAGGCAGCGCCAACGAAGTGCAGGGCGTGATTGCCCACGAACTGGGCCATATCACCGGCGGCCACGTGATCAGCGATGGCGGCGGCAAGGCCGCGACAGGCATCTCGATCCTGTCGCTGCTGCTGGGCGTGGCGGCGGCCGCGGCGGGAGCCGGGGATGCCGCGATGGGCGTGCTGATGGCCGGCCAGCAGGCGGCGCTGGGCAAGTACCTGGCCTTCAGCCGGGGCCAGGAAGCCAGCGCCGACGCGGCGGGCGCGCAGTACCTGTCGAAGGCCGGGATCACCGGGCGCGGCTCGATCACCTTCTTCAAGCGGCTCCAGAACATGGAGTACCGCTATGGCTTCTCCCGCAACGCCGACACCGAGTTCTATTCGTCCCATCCGATGACTTCGGACCGGATCACCACCCTGGAAGACACCTACCAGGCCGATCCGGCGTGGAACAAGCCGCCCGATCCGGCGATCGAGGAGCGGTTCCAGCGGGTCAAGGCCAAGCTGGTGGGCTATGTCGCCGAACCCCAGCGCACGCTGCAGCTTTATCCCGAAACGGTGCAGACCGTGCCGGCGCGCTACGCCCGGGCCTATGCCTTTCACAAGGACGCCCAGCTTGAGAGGGCCATGGCAGAGGTCGATGCACTGCTCGCCGCCTCGCCCAGCGATCCCTATTTCCTCGAACTCAAGGGCCAGATCCTGCTTGAGGCTGGCAAGCCCCGGGAAGCGCTGGCGCCCCTGCGCCGCGCAACCGAGCTGACCGCCAACCAGCCGCTGATCGCCACCACTTTCGGGCACGCGCTGATCGCCACCGAGGACAAGGCCAATTTCCAGGAAGCCGAACGCGTGCTGAAAGCCGCCGTCGCGCGCGACCGCGAGAATCCGTTCGCCTGGTATCAGCTTGGCACGGTCTATGCCGCCAATGGCGACCTGCCCCGGGCGCGGCTGGCCAGTGCGGAACAGCAGGTGATGAGCCTGCGCTTCCAGCAGGCCCTCGCCAGCGCCGAGGCGGCCGAAGCGAGCCTGCCGAAAGGCTCCCCCGACTGGCTGCGGGCCCAGGACATCGCGATGCAGGCGCGCGCCGAGATTGAACGCAGCGCCAAACGCAAGTAGGCGAAAACGATGACCCAGGCCCCGGCACGTTCGCCCTCCACCCTTGTGCTTGCGCTCGCCGGCACGGTGCTCCTCCTGCTCGGCGCGATTGGCGGCTGGCTGTTCGAATCGCGGCGGATGGAGCAGGCCGTGCGCACCACCCTGCTCGAAAATCCCGAGATCCTGCCCGAGGCAATGCAGAAGCTGCGCGAGCGCGAGACGGGCAAGCAGGTCGATGCCCTGGCCGCCAAGCTCACCGAGCCGTTCCCTGGCGCTGTGCTCGGCAATCCGCAGGGCAAGGTTACCCTGGTCGAGTTCACCGATTTCGCCTGCACTTACTGCCGCGCCAGCGTGGCGGAGGTCGAGGCGCTGATCGCCGCCAATCCCGACCTCAGGGTGGTCGTGCGCGATATGCCGATCCTCTCGCCCCAAAGCGCGGAGGCGGCCCGCATGGGCCTCGCCGCCGCCGAACAGGGCAAGTACGCGGCCTTCCACAAGGCGATGTTTGCCGCTGGCCGGCCCGACGCGCGGACCATCGCCGAGGCGGCCCGGTCAGCCGGGCTGGACATGGAGCGCGCCCGCAAGGTGATCGCCGATCCGAAGACCGATGCGGAGCTTGCCGCCAATCTCGATTACGCGCGCCAGCTGGGCTTCGACGGCACGCCCAGCTGGGTGATTGGCGACCAGGCCTTCTCCGGTGCCGTGGGCCGCGACGTGCTCCAGAAGGCGATTACGGAGGCGCGCGAATCGTAGGATTTCGCCTACCCCGGCTTTTCTGCTAGCATAACCGCCATGGCCGTGCTGCCCTTCCGCCCCACTCCCTTCTTTGCCAACAAGAACCGCGCCTTCTGGCGGCTGCAGGCCGTCGGCTGGGGCGGGGCGATGCTGCTGCGCGTGATGTCGAGCCTCGCCAACGAACAGCCGCTGTCGTTCCTGGTGCTGGTGCTGATCGAAACGATAACCGGCTTCTCGATCTCGCTGATTCTCGCGGTGATCTACCGCCAGCTGATCAACCGCCGCCCGATCGTCACCTGGGGAGTGACCGCGCTGGTCCTGCCGTTCGCGGTGGCGCTCTATGCCTTCATCGATGCGTGGGTGATCGGCCTCTACCGATCCGACACCGCAGCCAGCTTCGCGCAGTTGTTCATCGGCGTGTTCTTCTTCGATGCCACGCTGCTGGGGGCCTGGTCGGCGCTCTACTACGCGATCAACTTCTTCCTCCAGATCGAGGAGCAGAACGACCAGCTGCTGCGGCTGGAGAACCAGGCCACCCAGGCGCAGCTGGCCATGCTGCGCTACCAGCTCAATCCGCATTTCCTGTTCAACACGCTGAACTCGATCTCCACCCTGGTGCTGCTGAAGCAGACCGAGCCGGCCAATGCCATGCTCAGCCGGCTGTCCTCGTTCCTGCGCTATACCCTGGTCAACGAACCGACCGGCCGGGTCACCGTGGCGCAGGAGGTCGAGACGCTGAAGCTTTACCTCGACATCGAGCGGATGCGCTTCGAGGAGCGGCTGCGCACCGCATTCCGGATCGATCCGCTCACCGAAGGCGCGCTCCTGCCCTCGCTGCTGCTCCAGCCGCTGGTCGAAAACGCGATCAAGTATGCGGTCAGCACCCAGGAGGCGGGCGCTGAAATCACCATCGCGGCGCAACTCGTCGGTCCAAACCTTCGCATCATCGTCTCCGATACCGGGCCGGGATTGCAAAATACGCCCGGCGGCAACAGGTTCGCAGGCGTGACCTTCGATGGCGGCGAACCCGTGTCCACCGGCGTGGGCCTTGCGAACATCCGCGACCGGCTGGCCCAGGCCTATGGCGAGGAGCATCGGTTCGAAACGATGGAGCCGCCCGAGGGCGGGTTTGCCGTGCTCATCGAAATCCCGTTCGAACGCCGCGAAGCCGCGGCGCCGGCGATTCCCGCCGAAGCACGCCCGGCGCTGGCCGGCTGAAACCTGATCGGAATGCCCGCATGACC
Organism: Novosphingobium sp.; assembly: GCA_016719755.1. GTDB lineage: Bacteria > Pseudomonadota > Alphaproteobacteria > Sphingomonadales > Sphingomonadaceae > Novosphingobium. Next base: position 281,590 of record JADJYM010000016.1, read on the forward strand.
ATCCGCACCATCCTCGTCGACGATGAGAAGCTCGCCATCCAGGGGCTGATGTTGCGCCTCGAGAAGTTCCCCGACGTGGAAGTGATCGACACCTGCTCCAACGGGCGCGAGGCGATCCGCAAGATCAAGACCGAGAAGCCGGACCTCGTCTTCCTCGACATCCAGATGCCCGGCTTCGACGGGTTCTCGGTGGTCAAGGGCGTGATGGAGATCGAGCCGCCCCTGATCGTCTTCGTCACCGCCTATCAGGAACACGCGGTCCGCGCCTTCGAGGCGAACGCGGTAAACTATCTGATGAAGCCGGTGGACGAGGACAAGCTGGCCGACACGCTGGAGCGAGTGCGCGTCCGCCTGTCGGAAAAGCACGCCGCCGAAGAGGCCGAAAAGCTCAAGAACGTGCTTGCCGAAGTCGCGCCCGACGCGATGGAAGCCATGCCGGACGAGGGCGAGAGCACCGCGCGCTACGAGAAGCTCATCAACATCAAGGACAAGGGCCAGATCTTCCGGGTCGACGTCGATTCGATCGAGCGGATCGAGGCGGCGGGCGATTACATGGTGATCTACACCGCCGACAACAGCCTGATCCTGCGCGAAACGATGAAGGATCTGGAACGTCGGCTCGACCCGCGCGTCTTCCAGCGCGTCCATCGCAGCTGGATCGTCAACCTCAACCAGGTACGCCAGGTCAAGCCGCACACCAACGGCGAATGCTTCCTGATCCTTGAATCCGGCGCCGACGTGAAGGTCAGCCGCTCCTACCGGGATGTGGTGGCCCGCTTCGTCCACTGACCTGCCGCGCTCGCCCCGGGCTTGACCCGGGGCCGCTGGCCGGTAAGTCCAGGGGATGACCAGCTTCTCCCTCCCCGGCTTCGACCTCAACGCCTTCGTCCGCGCCACGCTTGACGAGGATCTTGGCCTTGGCCTGCCGGGCGGCGGCCGCGATGTGACCTGCGAGAGCGTGATCCCGGCGGATGCCCGTTTTTCCGGCGTGATGGACAGCCGCGATGCCATAACCGTCGCCGGACTGCCGATCGCCGCCGAATTCTTTCGCGCGCTCGATCCCGCGATGGAGATCGAGCTGCTGGTCGAGGATGGCGCGCGCGTGCCCGCCGGAACCGATCTGATGCGCCTGTCCGGCAATGCCCGGGCGATGCTCACCGCCGAGCGCTCGGCGCTCAACACCGTGCAGCACCTTTCGGGCGTGGCTACCCTGACTCGGCGCTATGTCGATGCGATGCAGGGGAACGCCACCCTGCTCGATACCCGCAAGACCATCCCCGGCCTGCGCCACCTCGAAAAGTACGCGGTGCGGATGGGCGGCGCGCAGAACCACCGCATGGGGCTGTGGGACGCGGCGATGATCAAGGACAACCACGTTGCTGTTGCGGGCGGCGTGACCGAGGCAGTGCGCCGCGCGAAGGATGCCGGGGTCGAATGGATCATCTGCGAGGTTGACCATATCGACCAGATCGAACCGGCACTCGCGGGCGGCACCAGCCACCTCTTGTGCGACAACATGACCCCCGCCCAGTTGCGCGAAGCCGTGACGCTGGTCGCTGGCCGGGTGCCGATCGAGGCTTCGGGCGGGGTGCGCCTTGATACCATCGCCGAAATTGCCGCGACGGGAGTGACCTACGTCTCGGTCGGCCGCCTGACGCAAAGCGCGCCCGCCGCAGACATCGGGCTTGATTTCACCCCGCTATGAGGGCCGCCATCGCCGCGCTGCTGCTTGCGTTTCCGGCACCGGTCCTTGCCCAGGCCTATCAATGCCAGGCGCCAGAAAGCATCGAGCTGCCGCGCGCCATCCAGCCGGACGGACCGGTGCGCAAGACCCGGATCACGGGCTATACCCTGGCGATCAGCTGGTCGCCCGAGTTCTGCCGGGGGCGGGCAGGCAGCGATCCCGGCAATCTGCAATGCAATGGCAGGATCGGGCGGTTCGGCTTCGTGCTGCACGGTCTGTGGCCCAACAGCGGCGGCGGCAAGCATCCGCAGTGGTGCTCGCTCACCCCGCGCCCGAGCGCCGAGGAGCTCAAGGCCAACTTGTGCATGACGCCGGTACCCTGGCTGCTGGAGCACGAATGGGCCAAGCACGGCAGCTGCATGGCGCGCACGCCCGGTGCCTATTTCCGCTCGGCATCGATCCTGTGGAACTCGATCCGCCTGCCCGATGCCGACCGCCTCTCGCGCGAGGAGTTCCTGACCGCCGGAGACCTCAGAAAGGCCTTTGCAGCGCTCAATCCCGCCCTGCCCAGGAACGCCATCGGCATCCGCAGCGGCAATGGCGGCTGGCTGCGCGAAGTCCACCTCTGCTATGGCAAGGACTTCATGCCCAGGGCCTGCGAGCCGCGCGCGCTGGGGCCAAGGGACAATGTGCCGCTGAAGATCTGGCGGGGACTTTAGCGGCGGGCCTTGAAGAAGCCGCGCAGCAGGGCACCAGCTTCCGATTCGCCCATGCCGGAATAGACTTCGGGCGCGTGGAGGCACTGCTTGTGTTCGAACACGCGCGGCCCGTGCTCCACGGCCCCGCCCTTGGGATCGGCAGCGGCATAATACAGCCGCGCGATCCGGGCATGGGCGATTGCCCCGGCACACATCGCGCACGGTTCCAGCGTAACCCACAGCTCGCACCCATCCAGCCGCTCGTTGCCCAGCGCCTGCGCCGCCGCGCGAATCGCCAGGATTTCGGCATGGGCGGTGGGATCATGCAGCCCGCGCGGCGCGTTGTGCGCGGCGGAGATCACCGCTCCATCCTTGACCACCACCGCGCCAATCGGCACTTCACCCGCCGAATCGCCCGCGCGCGCCTGCTCCAGGGCCAGTTGCATCGGTTCGGGAAGGGGCCAGCGGCTCATTTCTGGCGGATTGGCCGGTATATCTTGACCCTTCAAGGGTGAATCGGTAATGGCGCGCCTTCTCCCGAATGGGTAGCCACGTTTTCAAGCGAGTGAAGCCATGTCCCGTATTTGCGAACTGACCGGCAAGGGTCGCCAGGTCGGCCACAACGTCAGCCACGCCAACAACAAGACCAAGCGCGTGTTCCTGCCCAACCTGCAGAACGTCACGCTGATGTCCGAAGGGCTGGACAAGAGCTTCAAGTTCCGCGTTTCGACCCAGGGCCTGCGCTCGGTCGAGCACGTTGGCGGGCTCGACAACTGGCTGCTCAAGACTTCGGACGAAAAGCTGTCCGACACCGCTCTGAAGGTGAAGCGCGAGCTCAAGAAGCAGGCTGCGGCCGCCTGAGCCACTCCGGCTCCCTCCGGGGCCGGACAAAGCCAATAGCAGGGCGCGCGGGTCACTCGCGCGCCTTTTGCTATGTCTGCGGCTTGCCGGGGGGAAGCTCCAGCCGCCACAGCAGGGTCTGCTGGGTTACCGCGCTATTGTCATCGCTGATCAGCCAGACGACAACCGTACTGTCCCGGGCCCGCCCGGCGGCCGACTCTACCGCCATACCTTCGAAGTTATCGGTCGCCAGTGGCCCGGTATCCAGATCCGCGATCTCCCGCGCACGCCAGACCTTGCCGGGCGCGATTTCCGCAGGATCGGCAATCGCCAGCTTGATCAGGAAGCGCGCCGGCATCGGCCAGCGCAGGCGGCGCATCAGCACCAGAACGCGGCCATCGGGCAATTGCGCCATGTCGACCGGGCGGTAGCCTTCCGGGCCTTCGAAGCCGAATCCCCGCGCCGCGCCAGGCCCGGTTGGATCGGCCGGGAACAGCAACGCCGGATGGATGGTGCCGCCCCATTCGCTTGCCGCTTCCGACACGGCAACAAACCGCCCGTCGGCCAGGCGCAGCATGGCCTCCGGCCCTGAGTTGAGTGGCCAGCCACGCATCTCCTCGGGCTGGCGAATGGCCTCGCCGCGAAGGCTGGCGTCATGCCGCGAAACCGCGTTGCGACCCTCCAGCGCGATCCAGATCCGGCCGTCTGCCGGATCGCGGGTCGCCGATTCGATGTCGCGGTTTTCCTTGTACTGCGCCTTGTCCGGAAAGACCGCCGCCAGCCGCAGCGCGCCGTGCTGCCCAGGTTGCGGCAAATCGAGCCAGTAGCCCCGGTCGCTGAAGGCCAGCAGGCGGCCCGGGCGGGTCACCAGCAGCGCCGACCAGCCGCCGAAATCGGTGTTGGGGCTGGTCAGCCGCCAGGCCCCCGTCAGGCGCAACGGGCCATAGCTGCAACACTGGTCGCCGCGCGGCACGGGCAGGAATTCGACCGCCTGGAGATGATTCGGGCGCTGCGGCGGACTGCGCAGCCACAGCCCCGGCGCCAGGCCCAGAGCGACAAGCAGGATCAGGGCGCGGCGGATCATCGCTCCTCCTCTGGTCGCCATGCCGCCGCAACGCAAGTGGCGCGGCCCGGGACCGAGATTGACGCGCCGCCCCGCCCCGGCGCATGGTGGCGGAACGACCTGAATTCACCGGGAGACAGTCCTTGCGCCACCCGTTCCCTATCGCCGCCTGTACCGTGCTGATGTTCGCCGCCGCACCCGCTCTGGCCGACAAACCGGTCGAAGTGGCAACCCAGCCGCCGGTGTTCCGCGCGGTGATCGATTGCAAGGCCCTGCCTGATCCGCAGGCGCGACTGGCCTGTTACGACAAGGCGGTTGGCGCGCTGGCCGCCGCTGCCGAGACGCGTGACGTGCTGGTTGTCGACCGTGCCACAGCCCGTTCGACCAAGCGCAGCCTGTTCGGCCTCGCCCTGCCGCGCATCAAGCTGTTCGGCGACAACGATGACGAGGAAGTCGAGCAGATCGAAAGCACCATCACCACCGCCTACGACGCGAAGGACGGGATGAGCGTGTTCGTGCTGGCCGATGGCGCGCGCTGGAAGCAGACCGAAGGACGCTTTACCTATCCCAAGGCCGGTCAGCCGATCGTGATCCGCCGCGCGGCACTGGGCAGCTTTTTCGCCAAGGTCAACAACCAGGCGGCCGTGCGGGTAATCCGCCTGCCCCAGGGGCAGTAGGGCACAGCCCCCCGCTGGTCAGTTCGAGGAGTTGCCGGCCTTGCTGGTCATATCTTCATAGGTGTCGCGCGCGTTCTGGTTGCCGATCTCTTCAGCCTTCTGCCACTGCGCGGTGGTGCGGCATGAATAGATCTTCTTGACCAGCGAGCCGATCTCTGGCGAGCTTTTGCAGCGGATGTAATAGGGATGGCTCCGGGGCAGGCCGGCATTGAAGGCGCGGATTTCCTTTTGCGTCATCGCCTTCGGATCGGGTTCGGACACCTGCGTCTGCACGGCTTCGGTGACGGTGCCTTCCGCGGCGATCACTAGGAGCAGGGCTTCAATCATCGTACATGACCTCTTGCGGGCGCTGCGGACGCGCGGGGCGCCGCCGCCGGTTTGATGGGTAATGAATAACCGATTACGGGGGCATTGGCGAGTGTCAGGGCCATTGGAGCAGCCACTCTGTGCAGGTGCCCGTAACGTACGGAGACTTGTAGTCGATCAATCAGGCGAGCGCGGCGTCGGAGGCGACAATATAGTCGATGATCGCCTGGCGCTCCGGCTCGGAGATATGCGGGTTCCAGGCATCGATGATCAGGATCGCGCGGCGCTTGTCGCTGCCGTTCATCGCCTCGTGATCGATCGTGTCGTCGAAAGCGAAGGCCTTGCCCTCCACCCACTCACGGGTTTCCCCGCCAACCCGGAACCAGCACTTTTCCGGAATATCCAGCGCAAGGTGGATGATCGCCCGCATGTTGGTGACACCGGTGTGCGGCGGAATGTGGCTGTTGGGCTTGAGGATCGAGAAGAACGCGCTCGGCCCACGCCCCGGAATGCGCAGCAGCGGCAGCCGATCGAGCAGCGCGGCGGTCTGCGGGCAGCGCTGATGCACCGGCAGGTTGGCCTGGCCGTATTCCCACAGGAAGCACGCGCCCCAATCGAGCGAATGATCGAGCCTGCTCCATTCGCTGGGCGGCGAGCCCTCTTCCATCCGGACATAGGGCCGGACCGCGTCGCCGGGGTCCGCCAGAAGGCTTTCCAGCTCAGCCCGGATCACCGGCGTATGGGCCTCAAGCTCGTCGAGCCACGGGAAGTGCTTGCGGTCAAAATACTCGTCGGCAGGGAGGAACGGATAATAGAGCCCGGCGCATTCGTTCTGATAGGTCGTGCGGCGGCCCAGCGCGCGGTCGACGAAGGCAGTGATCCGGCGCTGCTCGGTTTCTCCCCAATTACCCTTGCCCGATTCCAGCACCGCATCGGCGCTGGCCGCCATGCGGGCGCGAAGCTCGTCGCAATAGGCCAGCCCCGCCGCCAGTTCCTGTTCGACCTGCGGGGCAAGGCCAGGCTGCCGTTCGGCCAATTGACGCACATTGTTCCACGCCACCAGCGCAGCCTGCTCCTCCCCCCGCCGCTGGAGCAGCTGGGCAAGGCGCAACTGGGAGCCGAAATCGAGCCGGTCAAGCGCCAGGGCCCGGTCAAGCGCGGCGCGCTCGCCCGCGTCATTGCCGCTCAGGCGGTGGGCATGGGCCAGATTGCGCCACAGCGGCAAGGCCCCGGGATCGGCCGTGGTGGCGCGGGTGAAGGCTTCAACCGCAGCGGGCCCATCGCCGGCGCGTATCGCGGCCATGCCCTGGGCGTTGGCTTCAAGCGCTTCGCGCGGCGGCTGGTTCGGGGCCTGGGTCACGATGGAGCGAGGGATAGGCCCGCCCCCCGCTTCCCGCAAGGGGGAGTTGCCGCCCGGCGGAGGCCCCTCTAACCTGCGGTCATGGCTCATACTTCCGCTGTTCTGCTGAACGATCCCGAATGGCTGGCGCACCGCCTGGTCGAGGGGAGCGATGCGGCCCGTTTCGTCCGCGTGCCACGTGCCCGGCACGGCGCGGTACCGTTCCTGACCGACCGCGATCTGGGCGAAACGGAAATCGGCGGAGACGTGCCGCTGCGCGATTGCCTTGCGCTGCCAGGCGATGCCCCGCTCGGCTTCCTGTTCCATTCCGCCTTCTGCGGATCGACCATGCTGGTGCGCGCGCTGGACCGTACCGGCACGGCAATGGGCCTGTCCGAGCCGGTGATCCTCAACGACGTGGTCGGCATGCGCCGCCGGGGGGCAGACCCGCGCGCCGTCGCCCGCGCGGCGGATGCGGCAACGCGGCTGCTGACCCGGCCGTTTGGGCCGGGCGAAGCGGTGATCGTCAAGCCGTCCAACGTCATCAACCCGCTTGCCGAATTGCTGCTGGCGCTGCGCCCCCAGGCGCGCGGCCTGTTCCTCTACGCGCCGCTTGAGACCTTCCTGATCTCGGTCGCGCGCAAGGGGCTGGGGTGCCGGCTGTGGGCGCGGGAGCTGCTGGAAGGGCAATTGCGCGACGGCTTCATCCAGCTGGGCTTCGCGCCCGAGGAGCTGTTTCGCCAGACTGACCTGCAGGTCGCGGCCGTCGGCTGGCTGGCGCAGCACGCGCATTTCGCGCAGCTGGCGCACAAGCTGGGACCACAGCGGCTGCGCAGCCTCGATGCCGACCGGATGACCGCCCGCCCTGCCGAAGCGATTGCCGCCGCCGCCGCGCAGTTCGGGCTGAATCTCGATGGGGCGGCTATCGGGACGATTGCGTCAGGCCCGGCCTTCACCCGCCATTCCAAATCGGGAGCGGCCTTCACGCCCGAGGACCGGCGCGCCGAATATGCCCGGGCCCGGACGGCCTATGGCGACGAGATCGACAAGGTGCTGGAATGGGCCGGGGTGGTCGCCGAAAATGCCGGGATCGCGATGGAAGGCCCCTTCCCCCTGCTTCAGGAGTAGCCGAAGCGGTCGATCCACGGCTGGAGCATCGGCATCACCGGGGCGAAGAACTGCGCATAGGGTTCCCACTGGCGGGTGCCATCGTAAAGCCCGCGCTGGACCTGCCCGGCGCTGGCGGTCGTCACCCCGCGCCGCGCGGCGGTGCGATCGAAGCGGCGGAGATCCGCAGTCCATTCGAGCCCCAGGAAGTCGCAGATCTCACGCGTGGTCGAATCGAAATCGCGGACTAGGCAATGATAGTGCACTTCGTGGACGTTCAGCGGCAAGCGATCGAGGCAGCTCTGGGTAAGCCGCATCAGTGCGTCGTAATGGCGCGCGGTGCTTTCCAGACTTGTGTAGTCGAGCGTGCCGCTGGTCATCGCGAAATTGGTGCGGAAGCATGACCAGACGACATCGCGCGGATCGCGGCGCATGATAAGGATCCGGGCATTCGGGAACAGCCGGGCGATCAACGGCAGGCGGGTGCCCTTGAGCGGGTCCATGTCGACGAAGCACGCGGCGCCATTGGGAACTCCGGCATCGGCGACCTTTTCCCAATAGGCGCGGCGCAAATCGTCGAGCGCCGGGCCGTCAAGCCTCGCAAACCGCGCGAGGCTGGCGACGACTTCGCCGTGACTGCCTGACAGGTATTCGCGGTCCGCCGCGGCCAGAGTGGGGCGTTCTTCCAGTGCGGCCACCCCGGGCAGGGTGGCAAGGACGTTTTCGAGCAGCGTGGTGCCCGAACGGGGATAGCCCAGCAGGAAGACATGACGCGGGGTTTCGGCACGCGGACTGGCGCAAACCGCGCCGGGCCACGGATCGACCGCCGCAAAGCCCTGTGCAATCGCCTCGATAAACTCGCCGTGGCGCATCCGCCCCGCAGCGGTATCGGCGTGGATCGCGGCGAAATCGGCCTTGGACCGGGCATAGGCGGCGTAGGCGCCCGCGTGGTCCTTCAATCGGTCCAGCGCGTCGCCAAGCGTGACGAGTGTGAGCATGCGGTCAAAGTTCGGCTTGGTCATGGCTGCCGCGCGCGGGGCCAGCAGATCGCGGGCGCGCTCGGACTGGCCTGCCGCGATGTCCGCGCGCGCCAGGGCAGTAGCGGCAACGATGTTGCCGGGATCGAGCGCAAGAGCCTGTTCCGCATGGAGGCGGGCATCGCCCACGTTCCCTTCGCGCGCGGCCAGGGCGGCCAGACCGGCATGAGCGGGAGCGCTTTGCGGGGCAAGTTCGGCTGCCCGGGCGAAGCTTTTGCGGGCTGCCTCGGCCGATCCACCGGAGGAAAGGATCGCACCGCGTTCCAGCCAGGCGTCGGGATAGTCCGGCCAGGCGGCAATCGCGGCATCGCAGGCCAGCACCGCTTCGCGCAAACGCCCGTTCTGGCGATGAAAGATCGCCAGGCCGGTCAGGGTAGCGGGATTGCCCGGCTCCATTGCCAGGGCGCGCTCCAGCAGGGCCTGGGCGCCGGTCTGGTCCCCCCGCGCGGCGCGGGCAAGCGCGGCAACGGTATGATCGTGGGCATCGCCGGTGCCGCGAGCGAGCGCAGCTTCGGACTCAACGGCGGCGGCGGCGAGTTGGGGGTCGATCACGCGGGGCAGATGGCGGGCGCGGCAAGCCCCTGTCAAGTTCGCGGGTTCAGCACAAACGAAAGGGGCGGGCATTGCTGCCCGCCCCCACGTTGGCTGCTAAGCGAGAAGCTATCAGAACTTCAGCTTGGCGGCGACCGCGAAGCGGCGGCCCAGAGCGTCGTAGGTCGACGGATAGACGTTACCGCTGTTGTACGAGGTCGAACCGATGGTGTTACCCAGAACCTTCGGCTTGCTGTCGAACAGGTTCTGCACGGCAGCGGTGAAGGTCATGTTGTCGCTGACGTTGAAGCGCAGCGTGAAGTCGAAGTAGCTCTTCGCGCCGATGCGGCGGAAGTCTTCTTCGACCATGCAGCCGAATTCATCGGTGGTCGCGAAGTTCGGGCACTGCTGGAAGGCAGCGTTGCCGAAGCCGGACGACAGATTGATCGGCAGCAGGGCGCCAGCAGCGTTGCGGTTGGCGGCATCGGCCGAAGCCGCGTCGTCAGCCAGCTGCTGGGGTTCGAAGCGAACCGCATCGATCCAGCGCCACAGCAGCGAGGCGTCGACCGGACCGATCGAGAGCGTCGTGCGCTGGCTGAACTGGAACTTCGGCTGGATCGAACCCGTGAACGAGCAGTTGACCGAGTAGTAACCCACGCATTCGCGGTCGAGGCTGGTCGGAGTAGCCTGGAACTTCGAATGGGCGGTGTAGTTACCGACGAACGACAGCGCCAGCTTCCCGAAGCCGAGATCGGTGTTGTAGTTCATCGTCAGGTCGATGCCCGAGGTTTCGAGCTTGCCCAGGTTGTTCAGCGGAGCGAACAGGCCCGGGGTCGTCGCCGGATCGCCGTCAAGCGCGCCGGTGATCGGATTGCGCCGGATCACGGTGCAGTCCGGGTTGGTCACGCTGGACGCGCTCAGGCTGCCGAAGCAGGCGCTGATAAGGTCACCCGGGAGCGGGGCGCCGATAACGTCCTTCACCTTGATGTTGTAGTAGTCCAGCGACATCGAGAAGCGCGGCAGGAACGACGGCTGGAACACCGCGCCCAGGGTCCAGGTGGTGGCCTTTTCCGGAGCGAGGTTCAGGTTGCCGCCGGTGGCAATGTTCGCCTGGGCTGCGGTCGGGTTGTTGATCGAACCGATCGTGCTGGCCGGAGCGCCCTGCGCGATGCAGACCGCGCGCAGGTTGGCATTGTTGGTCGGGGCCGCGCCGGCGCAGGGATCCACGCCAAGGTTGGTCAGGCCAACGGTCACCGGAGTGAACAGTTCGCTGATGTTCGGAGCGCGCACCGCGCGGGCATAGTTGCCGCGCAGCTTGAGGTCCGCGGTCGGTTCCCAGCTCAGGCCACCCTTCCAGGTCCAGGTGTCGGTCGAACGGCCGCCGTTGATCGAATACTTCGAGTAACGGGCACCGGCTTCGAGCGTCAGGCTGTTGAAGAACGGCTTGTCCTGCACCAGCGGAGCGACGATTTCAGCGTAGCCTTCCCACACCTTGTAGCCGCCGTCGATGTCCGGAGCCGCACCGCCAGCGCCGCCGAGTTCACCCGGGGTCTTGGCGAGGAGGTCCGACGCCTGTTCGGCCTTGTAGGCGCGGTATTCGGCGCCCAGCGCGAAGTTGAAGGGCTCCGAAGCGCTCGGCAGGGCAAAGCCCATGTCCCCCGAAACGATGCCGCGCACCTGGGTCAGCGCGGTGCGGACCTTGGTCGAGCTGTTTTCGCTCAGGAAGTCAGCCATGGCCGGAGTGATCGAGCCATCGGCACCGAACAGGTTGACCGGAACGCAGCCGTTGGACGTGTCCTGGCAGACCGGGTTGGCAAGCGTGCCGTTGACCAGCGCGCCCTGCCGCCAGCGCGACTGCAGGGTGTAGCCCTTGATCGTCTGGAGCTTTTCCGATTCGCCGTAGGAACCCGACAGATCCCAGTCGATCGAATCGGTGATCTTGCCGCGGAAGCCCAGGCGATAGTCGAACACGGTCGAGCTGTAATCGCTGATGCGCGGACCGACTTCGGTGGCGCGGCGGTTGAAGGTGATGCCCGGGTTCGGGTTGTAACCTTCGCCAGCTTCGATCACGCCGTTCTGGTTGTTGTCGAACGGCACGAAGCCGCCGGCACCAACCACGCGGTAGTGCGGATCGCTGGGACCGGTTGCCAGCGCGGCGTTGGCGCATTCGGTCGGGCTGAAGCGCGGGATGTAGGCCGCCTGGCCCGAAACCGACGCGCCGGAGGCGTTGACGCCGTTGAGCGCCGGGGCGACGTTGAACGCGCAGAACTGGTTGCGCAGGGTGGCGGGCAGGAACGGGTTGTTGAGGTTGACCTGCACCGAACCGCCGAACGAGCCCGAAGGCGCGATGATGGTCGACACGGTGTTCTTCGAGAACATGCCGCGGGTGTAGACTTCCACCGCATCCGACACTTCATAGTTCGCCTGGGCAAAAATGTTGTAGCGGGTGAACGGCGTCTGGAAGACGTTGTACGGGTTGAAGTTGAAGAACGCGAAGGTGCCGACAGCGGCGCCCGCCGAGTTGATCTGGCGCAGGCCGCCGTTGGCCGCACCATCGGCGTTGGAGGCCAGCAGCGGGATCAGCGGGGTGTTGGTGCCTTCGTTGGGCTTGGTCGGATCGTAGTTCGGATTGGCAACCAGCCCGTTCTGGATCAGCGAGGTCAGCGTGTTGGGAGCGCCGTTGACCAGCGGACGCGTGCCCGCGAAGCGCGCCGGAACCGAGGTGCCCGAACCGGCCGTGCCGCCCGAGTACGAGCTGATCTGTTCGATCGAGAAGTCGCGGTCGCCCTGGTAGATCGGGTCCGACTTCTGATAGCCGAGCGACAGCACGGCATTGCCGCGACCATCGTCGAAGTTGGCGCCAACGGTGACGTCGGCGCGGAAGAAGTTGCCATCGCCCTTCTGGGTGATCTGGTCGCCCACGGAGATCTCCACGCCCGCGAAGTCCTTGCGGGTGACGAAGTTGACGACGCCGGTGATGGCGTCCGCACCGTAGGTGGTCACCGCTGCACCGGTCTGCGCGTCAACGCGGCTGATCAGGGCGAGCGGGATGTTGTTGAGGTCGACGCGGCCTTCAAGGTCGGCCGGGACGATGCGGTTGCCGTCGAGCAGCACGATGTTGCGGTTCGAGCCGAGGCCGCGAAGGTCGACGTAGGAAGCGCCTTCGTTGCCGTTGTTCACGGACGAACCGACGTTGGCGACGACGCCCGGGATTTCGCGAAGGACTTCTTCAGCCAGATTCGACTGCTTCAGTTCGATCTGGTCGGCGGTGGTCACGTTGACCGGGTTGGCCTGAACCAGGTTCGGGTTGCGGATCAGCGAGCCGGTGACGACGATGGTCTGGTCCTCGGGCGCTTCTTCGGCAGCATCCTGCGCGAACGCCTGGGTGCTGATCAGCGCAAGGCCCAGAACGACCGGAGCCGAGCTTGCCTTGAGAAGGGTGATGGTTTGCTTTTTCACAGGTCAGTCCCTCATTGAATCCCGCTGGCCGAAAGCCCTCCGGGATAATGGTCCTCCACGCCTCGGGCACGGTAAAGTGCGGCCAAATTGCGGATAGATGGATCGGACATGAACAAAAGGCGGGTGCCCGGCAAAGCATTTTCCCCTGCCATGCTGCATTCGCTCACAGCCTGTTGCGCAGGTGCAACACGGCTGTTGCACTTGCGCAATTTTCGTGCGCAAGCATTGAAATTAGCGCAATTTTGCCCGGCAGGCGGATCAACGTGCCGGCATCGGTCCGGTGAACAGCAGCGGATCGAGGCGCGCGCTGCGCCACTTGACCGACCAGTGAAGGTGCGGCCCGGTCGCCCGCCCGGTCGCGCCGATCTTGCCGATGTACTGGCCCTGGCGAACCACGTCGCCAACCTTCACCGCAAGTTCGGAGCAGTGCAGGAAGGCGCTGTTGAGGCCCATCCCGTGATCGATCATCAGCAGCCGTCCCTCCAGCGTGAAGGGACTGGCGGCGGCCAGGATCACCACCCCGTCAGCCGGGGCGACGAACGGTGTGCCGCTCGCCCCGGTGGCGATGTCCATGCCGGAATGATAGCTGCCCGGCGTGCCGTTGTAGATCCGCTGCGAGCCAAACCGGCCCGAAAGCCGCCCCAGCACCGGCCAGATGAACTTCTGCCGCCAGCCCGCGCTGTCATGATCGACGCTGCGCGCCGCATTGATCTGGGCAAGCTCCGCCGCGCGGCGGCGGGCGAACTCCTCGCTGGGCGCGGTGCCCGGGCGCGGACCGATCGGGATATGCTCGATCTGCCAGGCGCGCGGCGCGATGACCAGATCGTAGGTCGCGCTGCGCCCGTCGCTCAGGCTGGCGGTCAATACGGTCCGGGCCTTGGCATCGCGGTCAAAGGCGATGAAGAACCGGCCATCGGGGGCAAGCGGCACCGACTTGCCATCCAGCGCGATCCGTTCGATCCCGCGCGGTGCGGCGCCCCGCGCCCAACCGCCCTGGGTGAATTGGCCGGTCAGGCCCAGATCGGGCTGCGCCACCTTGCCGATTCCCATCGCTTCGGCGGCGCGGGCGGGCAGGCCGGAGAAATGCAGGCCTGCACCGGTCAGCACCACCAGTGCCAGCGCGAGCAGAGGGCCGCGCTTCACGGGCGGGTCAGCAACCGCGCCGTGGCGCGCGCCGCATCGGCATAGGCTTCCTGCCGCTCGGCACACCAGTAGCGCAGCGCCTCCAGCGGAATCTGCTCGCCGCTGACGGCGCAGACCACGAATTTGCCCGGGGTAATGACCCGGAACGAGCTCGACTGATAGAACAGGGTGGCGGGGCGATCGCTGGCGGACATCAACATGGCCACCCTTCTAGCGCCTGATCCCTTTCAGAGCAATTTACCCTGCTCGGGCGGCGCGGGTTTCGGCCGTGCCGGGGCACGGGTTGGCGCGGACGGCCCGGCTCCCGCCGGAACGACCGCGAGTTCGCCATCGCGGAAGTGCAGCGAAAGCGCGCTTTGTGCCCCGGCCGCCGCGCAGCTGGTCAGCGTCCGCCCGTCAGCGCCCGTCACCCGGACATAGCCGCGCTGGAGCACCCGGTCGGGATCGAGCGAGGCGTGCAGCCGCACAAGGCCGCCCAGCCGCTCCTGCGCGCGGTGGAGCCGGGACGAGAGCAGCGGCAACGAAAGGCGCGCGCCAGTGCGTTGCAGCTGGGCACTGGCGGCGGCGGTGCGATCGACCAGACCGCGCCGCAACCGCTCCCCCAGCTCGTCCAGCCGCTGCGCCTGCGGGCTGAGCAGGGCTTCGGGGCGGGGCAGGCGTTCGGCCCGCGCCGCCAGCCGCTCGCGCCCCAGCTGGAGCGGGCGCAGCACTGCCCGCCGCTGGCGCAAGGCCAGTTCGGCAAGCTGGTTGAGCAGGTCCTCGCGTACCGGCACGGCCAACTCGGCAGCGGCGGTGGGGGTTGGCGCGCGCAGGTCGGCGGCGAAATCGACCAGGGTGGTATCGGTTTCGTGCCCCACGGCGGAAATGACCGGGATCTGGCTTTCGGCCACCGCGCGGACCACGATCTCCTCGTTGAAGGCCCAGAGGTCCTCGATCGAGCCGCCGCCGCGCGCGACGATCAGCAGATCGGGGCGCGGCACCGGCCCGGCTTCGGGCAGGCTGGCAAAGCCGCGCACCGCCGCCGCCACCTGCTGCGCCGCACCCTGGCCCTGGACCAGCACCGGCCAGACCAGCACATGGCTGGGGAAGCGGTCGGCCAGACGGTGGAGGATGTCGCGGATCACCGCGCCGGTCGGCGAAGTAATGACCCCGATGGTGCGGGGCAGAAATGGCAGGCGGCGCTTGCGGTCAGCCGCGAACAGCCCCTCCGCCTCCAGCCGCGCCTTGGTCTTGGCAAGCAGGGCGAGCAGGGCGCCTTCGCCCGCCACTTCCATACGCTCGATCACGATCTGATAGTTGGAGCGGCCCGGATAGGTGGTGAGCTTGCCGGTGGCGATTACTTCCAGCCCGTCCTCGGGCCGGAAGTTCAGGCGCTGCACGGTGCCCCGCCACATCACCCCGTCAAGCCGCGCGCCTTCATCCTTGAGCGCGCAATAGAGGTGGCCAGAGCCCGCCAGCTTGACCCCGGAAAGCTCGCCCCGCACCCGCACGAAACCGAACCGATCCTCCACCGTGCGCTTCAGCAGCGCGGAAATCTCGCTGACGGAGAGCGGCGCGGCGTTGTCCCCGGCGCTGTCCTTCGCTACCAGCCCGGCGGAAGTCTCATCTGGGAAGGGCGGCGGCGACATGAATATCCTGCTTCTGGGTTCGGGGGGCCGCGAACATGCGCTGGCGTGGAAGCTGGCGCAATCCCCGCGCTGCACGAAGCTGTTCGCCGCGCCCGGCAA
This sequence comes from Novosphingobium sp., assembly GCA_016719755.1. Taxonomy (GTDB): domain Bacteria; phylum Pseudomonadota; class Alphaproteobacteria; order Sphingomonadales; family Sphingomonadaceae; genus Novosphingobium. The sequence goes on from JADJYM010000016.1 coordinate 297,201, forward strand.
TCCGGGAATCGCCCGGCATGCCGAGCTTGTTGCGCTTGATGCGGCCGATCACGGCGCTGTGCTGGCCTTCTGCGAGGCGCAGCGCATCGGCCTGGTGGTGGTCGGGCCGGAGGCACCGCTGGTCGATGGCCTGGCCGATTCGCTGCGCGGCGCGGGCGTGCCGGTGTTCGGCCCGTCCAGGGCGGCGGCCCAGCTTGAAGGAAGCAAGGCCTTCACCAAGGAACTGTGCGCGCGCCACGCCATCCCTACCGCCGCTTTCGAACGCGTGCGCAGCGCGGCGGAAGGTCTGGCGGCGCTGGGCCGGTTCGGAATTCCGGTGGTGATCAAGGCCGATGGCCTGGCCGCCGGCAAGGGCGTGACTGTCGCCCTGACCGCTGCCGAAGCCGAAGCGGCGGTGCGCGAGATCTTCTCGGGCCGGTTCGGCGAGGCCGGGGCCGAAGCGGTGATCGAGGAATTCCTCGAGGGCGAGGAAGCCAGCTTCTTCGCGCTGACCGATGGTCACACGCTGGTCGCCTTCGGCTCTGCCCAGGATCACAAGCGGGTGGGCGACGGCGATACCGGGCCAAACACCGGCGGGATGGGCGCCTACAGCCCGGCGCCCGTTCTGACGCCGCTGCTGGAAGGCGAAGCGATCGAGCGGATCGTTGCCCCGACCGTCCGCGCCATGGCCCAGGAAGGCACGCCCTACAGCGGCGTACTCTATGCCGGACTGATGCTCACGCCGCAGGGCGTGAAGCTGATCGAATACAATTGCCGCTTCGGCGATCCCGAATGCCAGGTGCTGATGATGCGGCTGGAATCCGATCTGCCCGAGCTTTTGCTGGCCTGTGCCGAAAACCGGCTGGCGGCGCTGCCCGCTCCGCGCTTTTCGCCCGATACCGCCCTGACCGTGGTGATGGCGGCCCGGGGCTATCCCGACACTCCCGCCAGGGGCGGCGCGATTCGCGGGATCGCGGCGGCGGAGGCGACCGGCGCCATGGTGTTCCACGCCGGAACCGCGCTTGATGAAGGCGAACTGGTCGCCAGCGGCGGACGCGTGCTGAACGTGACCGCCACCGGCAAGCGGGTAACCGAAGCGCAACGCGCGGCCTATACTGCGGTCGATGCCATCGACTTTGCCCAAGGCTTCTGCCGCCGCGACATCGGCTGGCGCGAAGTTGCCCGCGAGGCGCAGGACTGACGCAGGCCGGAAAGGGGCTGGATAATGCGGATCACCCTGATCGACAGCGCCGTTGCAGGGCTGGAGCCATGGGTAATCGGCTATGTCGGCGGCCACTATGCCGAACGCGGCGAACCCGGGCGGCGGGTGATCCCGGCGCGCCCCAACTGCTTCATCCAGATCGTGCTGGAAGGCGGCCATGCGCTGTACGACGTGGTCGCGGGAACCACCGTCGAGGTGCCCGGCGCGGCCCTGTTCGGACCGCTGACCCATTATCGCTATGACATGGTGATCCCGGGCGGACTCAAGACCTTCTGCGTCAGGCTGCAACCGGCGGCTGCGGGCCAGCTGTTCGGGCTGGATCCGATGAGCCTGGTCGACAGTTGCTTCCCGCTGGACCTGCCCTGCGGCCTGCTCGACAGCCTGCTTGCCGCACCTGACTGGGCAGCCATGGTCGCGCCTGCCGACGAATGGCTGATGGGTCTGGCGCAGGGCAGGAACAGTGACGATCCGGTGGCCCGCGAGGCAAGCCGGCTGCGCCAGATGCGCGGCACCGTGGCGATCCAGGAACTGGCGGAATCCGCCGGACTTTCGCTGCGCCATTTCCAGCGGCGCTTCCGCGACCTCACCGGGCTCAACCCCAAGCTTTACGCGCGGATCTGCCGGATCGGCCACGCAGTGCACCGCAAGGAACTGGAACCCGATGCCTCGTGGACCACGCTGGCGCTAGAGGCGGGCTATGCCGACCAGCCGCACTTCATCAGGGATTTCAAGGAACTGACCGGGATCTCCCCCGGCCATTTCCTGCGCGGGCAAAGCCCGGTCATGCGCTATCCCAAGTGGGACGAGTGATGGCAAAGGTCATGTTTTCCGCCTGACGGCGGTGCGGACAGGGCGTCCGCCCTGTCCTTGCAGCACCAGCCCGCTCCCCCGGCCAGGTCAAGCTATCGACGGATGTCGATAGCACTACCTACTCCGCCTGACCGCTCACCAGCGCCTTGAGATCGGCTTCCGGCCGGGCACCGTAGTGCGAGATGATCTCGGCCGCGCAGATCGCGCCAAGGCGCAGGCATTGCTCGACGGCAAGGCCCCGGACATGGCCATGCAGGAACCCGGCGGCGAACAGGTCGCCCGCGCCCGTGGTATCGACCACCCGCTCGACCGGAACAGCCGGAACTTCCGCCAGGCTGCCGTTCCAGGCAGCCACCGCGCCCTGTTCGCTGCGGGTAACGACCACCAGCGGCACCTTGTCCCTCAGCGCGTCGATCCCGGCGTGAAAATCATCCTTGCCGGTCAGCGCGGCCAGCTCGATGTGGTTGGCGAACAGGATGTCGATTTCGCCCGCCTCGATCATCGCGCGGAAATCGGCGCCATGACGCTCGATCACGAACGCATCGGACAGGGTGAAGGCAACCTTGCGGCCCGCGCCCCTCGCCGCCGCGATCGCCCGGCGCATCGCCGCGCGCGGCTCTTCCGGATCCCACAGATAGCCTTCGAGGTAGAGGATCTTCGCATCGCGGATCGCCGCATCGTCGAGCGCGGCGGGCGGCAGGTACTGCGAAGCGCCGAGGTAGGTGTTCATCGTCCGCTGGCCATCGGGAGTGACGAAGATCAGGCAGCGCGCGGTCGGCGGATCACCGGCGCGGGCGGGCGTTGCAAAGCTGATCCCCCCGGCGCGAATGTCGTGAGCGAACACCTCGCCCAGCTGATCGTCCGCGACCTGGCCGATAAAGGCACAGCGCGAGCCGAGCGCGGCGAGGCCGGCCAGCGTGTTCGCCGCCGAACCGCCCGAAATCTCGCGCGCCGGGCCCATCGCCTCATAGAGTTCGTGGGCGCGTTCGGTATCGACCAGAGTCATGCCGCCGCGCACCAGGCCGAAGCGCTCGATCAGCTCGTCCTCGCAGGGGGCCATCACATCGACGATGGCGTTGCCGATCGCAATCACGTCGGTCGTGGGCTCGGTCATGAAAAAATCCTGCTGCAAGAGTGCGCAAACGCGCCGCGCCTAGCCGCCGCCCGGCCGCAGGGCAAGGGGCACGGACGTTGACAGCGCGGCACACACAGGCGATTCCCCGCGCTCCGATGCTAAAGGCCTTCGCCCTTGCCGCCGCCCAGCTGGCCGATCCCCGCGTCCTGCGCCTGCTGGTGAAGAGCGCCTTGCTGGTGCTGGCCCTGCTGGTGGCGCTGGGCGGCCTGTCAGCCTGGGCGATCCTGGCCCTGCTCCCGCCGGACCGGTTCTCGGGCGAGGCGGGAATGGCCCTGGCAGTGGGAATCGTCCTGCTTGGCGGCTGGCTGCTGTGGCGCATCGCGGCGCTTGCCGTGCTCCAGTTCTATGCCGACGAAGTGGTGATCGCGGTCGAATCGCGGCACTATCCCGCCGCAGCCGCAAGGGCCCGCCAGCTTGGCTGGCGCGAGGAGCTGGCAAACGGGCTGAAAGGCGCGGGGCGCGCGGTGCTGGTCAACCTGATCGCCCTGCCGCTCGCGGCGGTCCTGCTGGTGACCGGGATCGGCGCGCCACTGGTCTTCCTGCTGGTCAACGCGGTGCTGATCGGGGCCGAGCTTCAGGACATGGTCTGGCTGCGCCACCGCCATTCGCCGCAGCAGCGCCCGCCGCTGGGCGCAATCGAGCGCCTGGTGCTGGGCGGCGTCGTTACCGCGCTGCTGACCGTTCCGTTCGTCAACCTGCTCGCCCCGTTCCTCGGCGCGGCAGCGGCAACCCATCTTGTCCATCGCAAGGATTTGCCCCCCGATGCTGCCTAGATACCTGCTCGCAGCCGCCCTCGTCCCGCTGCTTGGGGCCTGCGGAGGAGCGCAGACCGGCAAGGTCGCCAGCGCCTCGACCGCGCCTCCGCCGCGTGCCAGCGTGCCGGTGCGGGCACCGGTGCGAACCACCCCGCCGCCCGCGCGAATCCTTGCCGCGCCCGGACTGGAAGGAGTGGTCGGACACAGCGCGCACGAGCTTGAGCGCCAGTTCGGACCGGCCCGGCTCGACGTGCTGGAGGGCGATGCCCGCAAGTTGCAGTTCAGCGCGGCGGCCTGCGTGCTTGACGTATATCTCTATCCCCGGCCGGACGGGCGTGAGGCCCAGGCGACCTATGTCGAGGCGCGCCGGGCAAGCGACGGACAGGACGTCGACCGCGCCGCCTGCATCGCGGCGCTGCGCAAACGCTGACCCCAGATCACGGGGCCAGCGAAGGTAACCGCGAATTAAGGACAAGCGGCGATAAGCTTCCCCGTGGATTTCCAGGGGGCCCTTGCGCCATGAGCATGCATTTTCGCGATATTGCCGTCCAGGCGGCGAGTGACGGGGCGATCGGCCCGGACGAGATTCTGGCGCTGCGCCGCGCGGGCTGGGTCGACGGCAAGATGGACCCGGAAGAGGCCGAGGCGCTGTTCGTCGCCAACGACCACATCACCGAGCCGAGCGCGGAATGGTGCGATTTCTTTGTCGAGGCACTGGGCGAATTCATCGTCAACACCGTCGAACCACGGGGCTATGTCGACCAGGCGATGGCCGACGAGCTGGTTTCGCGAATCGACCGCGACGGGCGAATCGAGACGATGGCCGAGCTGGAACTGCTGGTGCGGGTGCTTGAACGCTCGCTCAGCGTGCCCGTCAGCCTGCGCGCCTATGCCCTGCGCCAGGTGGAAAATGCCGTGCTCCACGGCGAAGGCCCGACCCGGCGCGGCGAACTTGATCCGAAGGGGATCAACGAGACCGAATGCACCCTGCTGCGGCGGCTGATCTTCGCGGCCGGCGGGGACCGTCCCGCCTCGGTCAGCAAGGCCGAGGCGGAGATGCTGTTCCGGATCAAGGATGCGACACTGTATGAAGTGAACGCGCCATCCTGGGAAAAGCTGTTTGTCCAGGGCGTCGCCAACTACCTGCTCGGCTTTGGCGGGAACGAACCGCTGAGCCACGAGCGCGCGGGCGAGCTTGAGCGTTTCATGTCGACGGAAGGTGCCGGTATCGGCGGCTTCCTCAAGCGGATGGCGACCACCGAGCCCGACTTCAAGGGCGCCTTCGGCAGCCTGCTGGAAATGAACCCGTCCGCTCCGGACATCGAAGGCCCGGCGCTGGAGGCGGCGGAATTCACCGATCAGGAAGACCTTTGGCTGCTCGACCGGATCGACGCGGACGAGGAACTGGATCCGCTGGAAAAGGCCCTGCTGGCTTTCATCGCCGAGGAAACCGGTGAAGCGCCGGAATTGTAGGAAATTTCTGTCCACCTGGCGGCGGTGGGTGAAGTCCTTCGCGGAGGCGAAAGGCGTACCGATCAGACCGTAAAACTCTCGCCGCAGCCGCAGGAGCCCTTGGCGTTGGGGTTCTGGAACACGAACCCGGCGGTGAAATCGTCCTCCTGCCAGTCCATCGTGCTGCCGATCAGGTACAGCACCGAGCCGCCATCGATGAAGAAAGTGCCGCCCGGCGTTTCGATCCGCTCGTCCATCGGGTTTGCCTCGGAAACATAATCCACCGAATAGGCGAGGCCGGAGCAGCCCCGGCGCGGGGTGGAAAGCTTGACGCCGATCGTGCCTTCGGGCGCATCGCCCATCAGCCTGGCGATCCGCGCCTCGGCGGAGGGGGTCAGGATCACGGCGGCGGGCCGCTGGCGGACCGGGGGACGGGTGGTGGCGACAGTCATCACAGCATCCCCAGTTCAAGCCGGGCCTCGTCGCTCATCTTGGCGGGGTCCCATGGCGGATCCCAGACGAGGTTGACCTCTGCATCGCGCACGCCCGGCACCGCGCCGACGCGCAGTTCAACCTCGGCCGGCATCGATTCGGCCACCGGGCAATGCGGGGTGGTGAGCGTCATGGTCACGATCACGCCGCCGTCACTATCCACATCGACGCCGTAGATCAGGCCAAGATCGTAGATGTTCACCGGGATTTCAGGATCGAAGATGTCGCGCAGCGCCGCGATCACCCCTTCGTAGAGATCGCCGCCGGGTTCGCCCGGAGCGGCACCTGCCGGTTTCTCTGCCAGGAAGCCTTCCAGATAGTCGCGCTTGCGCTCCAGCTTGTCGGCGGGCGCCTCCGCATCGTCGACCCGTGCGCGCGGCGGCGCGGGGACGCTGTCCACCTGCTCAATCGCGATCTTGCTTTCCTCGTTCACCCGAAAATCCTCCGTGTGCGCTCGATCCCGCGCAGCAGCGCGGCGATGTCGCTTTCATCAGAATAGAGCCCGAAACTGGCCCGCGCGGTGGCTGGCACGCCCAGGTGGTCCATCAGCGGCTGGGCGCAGTGGTGCCCGGCACGGATGGCGACACCTTCTTCGTCCAATATGGTGCCGAGATCGTGCGGATGCACCCCATCCAGCGCGAAACTGACGATTCCGGCCGAATCCTCCGGCCCGAACAGCGTCACGTCATTGCGCGCGGCCAGTTCGCGGCGCAGCTGACCGACCAGCGCCGCCTCGTGCGCGTGGATCGCGGGGAGGCCGATGGCCGAGACATAATCCACCGCCGCGCCCAGCGCGATGGCTTCGACGATGGCCGGAGTGCCAGCCTCGAAGCGCTGCGGCGCGGGGGCATAGGTGGTGCGTTCGAAAGTCACGCGGTCGATCATCGCCCCGCCGCCCTGCCAGGGCGGCATCGCGGCCAGCAGCTCACGCCGCGCCCACAGCGCGCCGATCCCGGTGGGGCCGTAAAGCTTGTGCGCGGAAAAGGCGTAGAAATCGCAGCCCAGCGCCGCCACGTCGACTGGCAGGCGCGGCACGGCCTGGCAGCCATCAAGCAGGATCACCGCGCCCACGCCATGCGCGAGGGCTACCGCGCGAGGGCCATCGAGCACCGAGCCGAGCACGTTGGAAACATGGGCAAAGGCAACCAGCTTGTGCTCGCGCGTCAGCATGGCCTCGGCGGCATCAAGGTCGATCCGGCCATCCCCGGTCAGCGGACAGACATCGATGGCAACGCCGGTACGCTCGGCAAGCAGCTGCCAGGGGACAATGTTGGAATGGTGCTCCAGCAGCGACAGCAGAATGCGGTCGCCCGCCTTGAGGTTGGCCGCGCCCCAGGTCTGGGCGACAAGATTGATCGCCTCGGTCGCGCCGCGGGTGAAGACCAGTTCATCCTCCGCCCCGCCGATGAAGGCCGCAACCTTGCGCCGCGCGGCCTCGAAGGCGAGCGTCATTTCCGCCGAGCGGGCGTAGACGCCGCGGTGAACCGTCGCATAGTCCGCGCCCATCGCGCGGGTGGCCGCGTCGATCACCACCTGCGGTTTCTGCGCGGTGGCGGCGGAATCAAGATAGTGCCAGCCGCCCGTAAGGCCGGGAAATCCGGACCTGATCCCGTTCGTATCGAGCGCAGGTTGGGCCTGGCTCACAGCATCGCCTCAAGCGCGGCGAGCGCCTGTTCGAGCAGCGCCTCTTCCTCTGCCGCACCGGCGAAAGCTTCGGCAACGAAGGCCTGAAGCATCAGCCGCTTGGCGGTTTCCGGCGGGATGCCGCGCGCCGCCATGTAGAACAGGCCATTGGCGTCAAGCTCGCCCACCGCGCAGCCGTGGGCGCACTTGACGTCGTCAGCGTGGATTTCCAGTTCCGGGCGGGCATTGGCCGTGGCGGTGCGATCAAGCAGCATGGCGCGGACCGACTGTTCGCCGTCGGTGCCGCTGGCGCCCTTGGCGACCAGCACCTTGCCCAGATAGTTGACGCTGGCCTGCCCGCCCGCGACCGAGCGGACGATCTGGCGGCTGACCGCGTCCGGCGCGGCGTGGACCACTTGCGTCACGATTTCCAGCACCTGCTCGCCCGCTGCCAGTTGCGCCGCGCCAAGCGTGAAGTTTGCGCCTTCGCCCAGCTCCGCGCGCAGCGCAACACGGCCATAGGCGCCGTTGGCGTTGAGCACGCGCAGATCGAACGAAGCCCCGGCACCGAGCGTCACCACCAGTTCGCGCGCCACCGCCTCGCCCCCGGCAAGGATGAGAGTCATGGTCTGCGCTTCGCCCCCTGGCACGCGCACCTGCTCCGCCGCCACGGGCCACAGCGGCGTCAGTGCCGCGAGGTCCGCATAGCGGAAATCCTCGTCGCGACGGGTCGGAAGGGCGGCCACCTGGCTCACGCCGCCACCGCCTCGTAGCCGCGCTCTTCCAGTTCGAGCGCAAGGTCCGGCCCGCCGGTGCGCACGATCCGCCCGCCCGCCAGGACGTGGACGAAGTCCGGCTTCACATAGTCGAGCAGGCGCTGGTAGTGGGTGATCAGCAGCACCGCCTTGCCGGGCTGGCGCATCACGGTGTTGATGCCTTCGCCGACCACGCGCAGCGCATCGATGTCGAGCCCGGAATCGGTCTCGTCGAGGATCGCGAGCTTGGGATCGAGAATCCCCATCTGGACCATTTCGGCGCGCTTCTTCTCGCCGCCCGAGAAGCCGACGTTGACCGGCCGCTTGAGCATATCGAGGTCCATTTTCAGCAGCCCCGCCCTGAGCTTTGCGACCTGCAGAAAAGCGCCGCCCGAAAGCTCTGTTTCCCCGCGCGCACGGCGCTGGGCATTCAGGCTTTCACGCAGGAACTGGAGAAACGAGACGCCCGGAATCTCGACCGGGTACTGGAAGCCCAGGAACAGCCCGGCGGCGGCGCGCTCGTGCGGCTCCAGCGCGAGCAGGTCCTGCCCGGCGAATGTCACCGTGCCGCCGGTCACCTCATAACCGGGCCGCCCGCCGAGCGTGTAGCCCAGCGTCGACTTGCCCGCCCCGTTCGGCCCCATGATCGCATGGACCTCGCCCGGATTGATGGTCAGCGACAGACCCTTGAGGATCGGCTTGTCGGCGACGGTCGCGTGAAGATCGGTAATCTGGAGCATGGTCATCCTCGGGGTCGGCGCGGGCCGGAACGGTTCGTTTGGGTGCGCGGGCGGCGTTCGTTCCAGCGCTCGCGCATGATGGCGGAAACCCGGGCGGCGGCAGCGGCGGGATCGGCCAGCACGGCGCTGGCGGACAGGCGATCCACCCGGTAGCCGACCTCGGCCAGACTGCGATCGCGGTCGGCGGCAAAGGCCGCGTCCTCGTCGCCGTCCAGCTCGATCACCAGCATCAGCGGCTTGCAGGCGAAGTCGACGATGGCCGAGCCGATCACGTGCTGGCGCTTGAAGGCAAAGCCTCCGGTCTCGACGTCGCCCAGCGCATCGGCCAGCGCCTGCTGCGCCGGGGTGGGATTGCGGCGCATTTCCCGCGCGCGCTCATGCAGCGCATCGAGGCGGCTTTCCGAGATTTCCCAGCCGCGCCCCTTCTTGCGGACCGCAGGGGCTCCATCCACCTCGGATGGTTCGCGCAGCTTCAAGGTCTTGCGGTCGGTCATTGCTGCGCTCCGGGGGCGAAGAAATAGCCCATGAGGAAAATCAGAAAGGCGGCGGCGCCCATCAGGGCGGCGCCCCAGACCAGCGATCTGCCGACGGTGCGGAAATAGTCGCGGTCGAATCGTGGCCGCGCCGCCGGGGCGGGTTCGGGATTGGCCCCGATCGCCGCGATGGTCGCGGTGCAGAACGCGATCATCTGTGCATTGCCAAGCTGCTCTTCGCCCTCGTGCCACCAGCCCTGCGCGTCGGAAAGCTCGCAGATTGCTCGCTGGACCAGCGCCATCGCCAGCAGCGAGGTCTGGTTATGGCGCGCGGCGAAGGCCAGCACGGTATCGCCGAAGTCCGGGACCGCAGGGGCCTCGGAATCTTCGGCGGCATAGCTCGCCCGGGGAAAAATGCCGAAATCGAAGCCCGAAAGCGCGCCGTTCACCGTGACGGGCACCCAGTCAGACTGGCCGTCCGCCACGCTGAAGCCTGCCGGGAAGGCGATGCTGTAGCCATGGCTGGCAACCTGCCGGACGATCGCGTCGGCCCCCGGCACGGCAGCGCGGCTGAGGAACAGGTCGCTTGCGGACAGGCTCACTGCCCCGGCTCCGGAGTGCCGGCAGCCGGGTCCTGCGCTTTGAGCTGTTCGAACAGGCGCTGCTGCGCCCGGTCGACGAACTCCCCTGCCACCTGTTCCAGCGTCTCGCGCCGGACAAAGGGCACCTGCTCGGCCAGGGCATCGGTGATCGCAGCCACCGCGACGGTGCGGGCGCCCTCCATCGAGGCAAGCTCGGAATAGGTTGCGGGCAGATGGCCGTACTGGGCCTTGTAGGCCGCCATTTCGGAGCGCGCGCCCTGCTCGAGAATGCCGAGCGCGGCGCGGGCTTCCTCGGACAAGAGTGCGCGCACCTTGCTGTCGTCAAGCGACTGCAACGGCCCCGCGAGCGCCTTCTCCGCCGTGGGGGCGGCACTGTCGCCGCAGCCCGCCAGCAGCGCGGCCCCGGCCAGCACGGCCAGAATGGCAGGACGCAGCGTCATCCCACGCTCCCTTCCAGGCTGATGCCGAGCAGCTTCTGCGCCTCGACCGCGAATTCCATCGGCAGCTGCTGAAGCACTTCCCTGGCAAAGCCGTTGACGATCAGCGCCACGGCGGCTTCCTGATCCAGCCCGCGCTGCATCGCGTAGAACAGCTGGTCGTCGGAAATCTTGCTGGTCGTCGCCTCGTGCTCGATCTGCGCGGAAGGATTGCGCACCTCGATGTAGGGCACGGTATGCGCGCCGCATTCCGATCCCAGGAGGAGCGAATCGCACTGGGTGAAATTGCGCACTCCCTCGGCCTGGGGGGCAACCCGGACCAGCCCGCGATAGGTGTTCTGGCTGCGGCCCGCGCTGATCCCCTTCGACACGATGGTCGAGCGCGTGTTGGCGCCGTTGTGGATCATCTTGGTGCCGGTATCGGCCTGCTGGTAATTGTTGGTGACGGCAACCGAGTAGAATTCGCCCACCGAGCCTTCGCCGTTGAGCACGCAGCTGGGATACTTCCAGGTGACCGCGCTGCCGGTTTCGACCTGCGTCCACGACACCTTGCTGCGCTTGCCCTGGCACAGCGCGCGCTTGGTGACGAAATTGTAGATCCCGCCCTTGCCCTCGGCATCGCCGGGATACCAGTTCTGAACGGTGGAATACTTGATCTCCGCATCATCGAGCGCGACCAGTTCGACCACGGCGGCATGAAGCTGGTTTTCGTCGCGCTGCGGCGCGGTGCAGCCTTCCAGATAGGACACATAACTGCCCTTGTCGGCAACGATCAGGGTCCGTTCGAACTGCCCGGTATTTTCCGCGTTGATGCGGAAATAGGTGGAAAGCTCCATCGGGCAGCGCACGCCTTCGGGGATGTAGACGAAGGTGCCGTCAGAGAAGACCGCGCAGTTGAGCGCGGCGAAGAAGTTGTCGTGCATCGGCACGACCTTGCCCAGCCAGCGCTTCACCAGATCGGGATATTCGCGGATCGCCTCGCTGATCGACAGGAAGATGACCCCGGCCTTCTTGAGCTCCTCGCGGAAGGTGGTGGCGACCGAAACGCTGTCGAACACGGCATCGACCGCGATCTTGCGCGCGCCTTCGACCCCGGCGAGGACCTTTTGCTCCTCGATCGGAATGCCAAGTTTCTTGTAAACCTCGAGAATATCGGGATCGACCTCATCGAGGCTGGCCAGCTTCTTCTTCGCCTTGGGCGCGGCGTAGTAATAGGCGTCCTGGTAATCAATCGGGGAAATGTTGAGCTTTGCCCAGTCGGGCATCGGCATGGTCTGCCAGTGGCGGAAGGCCTTCAGCCGCCAGTCGAGCATCCATTCCGGCTCGTTCTTCCTCGCGCTGATGAACCGGACAGTGCTTTCGTCCAGGCCCTTGGGCGCGAAGTCGGTCTCAATGTCGGCCGACCAGCCATGCTCGTAGTCGGCAACCTTCGCGGCGGCATCGCGTGCCGCCTGGTCTTTCACGGCTTCGCTCATCGTGACTGCTCCGAAAGGCGGGTCAGCGGCACGTCAGCCAGCGCGCTGCGCACCGCCGAACCGACGATTCCCCAATGCGGCTTGACCGTGCAGCCGCTATCCAGCGCGCAGTCATGCCGCGCGGTATCGACGCAGGGGGTCAGGGCGATCGGGCCTTCCACCGCCTCGATTATATCGGCCAGGGTGATCGCGGCGGCCGGCCGCGCAAGCTTGAGCCCGCCGCCCACCCCGCGCGAGGAGCGCAGCAGGCCAGCCGCGGTCAGGCGGCTGACCAGCTTCTGGACTGTAGGAACCGGCAGGCCGGTTTCCTCGGCCAGCTGGCTGGCGGATACCCGCCTGCCGCCGCAATGGCGCGCGGCGGCGCTCATCGTTACGACGGCATAATCGGCCATGGAAGACAGGCGCATCGGCGGCTCCGGTTAAATCGGACTGATTCTTTCCGGTTTGCCTTTAAGCGTGCCCCGCAAGGATTTCAATGGCGCGTTCCGCCCGATTCGCACGGCCTTGCGCGCGAGCCTCCGCACGCCGGAAACGCCCCAAAAAAAGAGCGGCCCGCCCGAGAACGGGGGGCCGCTTGTGTAAGTTAAGAACTCATGGCGGTTTGCCTTGAGCCCTTCGGGTCGCAATCGTCTGGTACTCCAACGATGACCTCTGCGATTGTATGGATTCGACAAGCCTGCCGATTTGCACCTCAGGAAAACCCGTAGTCGATTGCATTCCGTAGCGGCAAGCCGCACTTCGGAAAGGGTCATCGACTAAGCGACCGCGCGGTGCCATAGGCTCGCCGACAATGCTCTATACCCTGTTCCGCCCGCTGCTCGCGCTGCTCGATGCCGAGGATGCCCACCGCCTGGCGATTGCGACGCTAAGGCTGTTGCCGCTCCACGGCAGTTCCCGCGCGGATGGCCCGCTGGCAACCAGCGTGGCCGGCCTTGCCTTTCCCAATCCGCTGGGCATGGCTGCCGGGTTCGACAAGAACGCCGAAGTGCCGGACGCGCTGCTGGGTATCGGCTTCGGCTTTGCCGAGGTTGGCTCGATCACCCCGCTGCCCCAGGCCGGAAACCCGCGTCCCCGGCTGTTCCGGCTGACCGAGGACCAGGCAGTGATCAACCGCATGGGCTTCAACAACGCCGGGGCCGAAGCGGCAGTCGAGCGGCTCGCCCGGCGGCGCGGGCGACCGGGAATCGTCGGGATCAACATCGGCGCGAACAAGGATTCGCTCGACCGGATCGCCGACTATGCCACCATGGCGCGGCTGATGGCGCCACTCGCCAGCTATCTGGCGGTCAACGTCTCCAGCCCCAACACGCCTGGCTTGCGCGCGCTGCAGGACGAGGGCGCGCTGACCGCGTTGCTCGATGCGGTGCTGGCCGCGCGCGGCGCCAAGGGCCCGCCGGTCTTCCTGAAAGTCGCGCCGGATTTGGAACCGGCGGATATCGACGCGATTGCGCGAATCGCGCTCGACAAGCGGCTGGGCGGGCTGATCGTATCAAACACCACCATATCGCGCCCGCCGCTGGCTTCGGCCCATGCCGGGGAAGCGGGCGGCCTGTCCGGGGCGCCGCTGCGCGACCTGGCCCAGCAGCGCCTGCGCGATTTCCGCCAGGCCACCGGCGGGGCGATCCCGTTGGTCGGCGTGGGCGGCGTTGCCTGCGCCCAGGACGCCTGGGCGCGGATCCGCGCGGGCGCCAGTCTGGTCCAGCTCTACAGCGCCATGGCCTTCGCCGGACCGGGGATCGCGCGGCGGATCGTGAAGGAGCTCGAGGCGCTGATGCGGCGCGATGGCTTTGCGACCATTGCCGAGGCGGTGGGAAGCGAATAGCCTTGGCGCCATGAAACTGCGCCTGCTTGCCCTGATCGCCGCTCCGCTGCTTGCGGGCGGCTGTGCCACCACCACCACCGCGCCGCGCCCCGCCGCCGCTCCGCCGGTTTTCGACAAGGGCATGGTCAGCGCCGCCGATCCGCGCGCGGCGGAAGCTGGTGCCCAGATCCTGCGCCAGGGCGGCAGCGCGACCGACGCGGCGCTCGCAACGTTGCTGGCACTGACCGTCGTCGAGCCGCAAAGCTCCGGCATCGGCGGCGGCGGGTTCCTGATCGTCGATGACGGCAAGGGCAAGGTCGACACGCTGGACGGGCGCGAGACGGCGCCTGCCGCCGCCGGGCCCGACTGGTTCAAGGTGAACGGACAGTACCTTACCGTCCCTCAGGCAATTCCCGGCGGGAAAAGCGTGGGGGTGCCCGGCAACCTGGCCCTGATGGCAGAGGCGCACCGCCGCCATGGCAAGCTGGCGTGGAAGGACCTGTTCCAGCCCGCGATCCGCCTGGCGGGCGAGGGCTTCACCGTGACCCCGCGCCTCAACGCCTTCCTTGAGCGTTTTCGCGAATCCGCGGCGCTGAGCGCCGAAGGCCGCGCGATCTATTACCCGGACGGCAATCCGGTTGCGGCCGGCACCACGCTGAAGAACCCCGCGCTCGCCGCATTCCTGGCCCGGTTGGCGGACGAAGGCCCCAGGGCGTTCTATTCCGGCGCCAATGCGCAGGCGATCGTTACCGCCGTCAACACAGCGCCGCGCAATCCCTCGGCCATGACGCTGGGCGATGTCGGGGCCTACCGCGCCAAGGAACGTCCACCGGTCTGCGTCACCTACCGCCGCCACCGGATGTGCGGCATGGGCCCGCCAAGCTCGGGCGCGACCACGGTGTTCGGCGTGCTCGGCCTGCTTGAACGCTTTGACCTTCCCGCGCTGGGCAAGGACGATCCACGCGCCTGGCACCTCATCGCGGAAGCGCAGCGGCTGGCCTATGCCGACCGCGAACGCTATCTGGCCGACCCCGATTTTGTCGACGTGCCGGTCGCCGGGCTGCTCGCGCCGGACTATCTGGCGGCGCGCGCCCAGCTGATCGCGATCGACCGGACCATGGCCACGGTCGCGCCGGGCAATCCGGCGGGGGTCAAGGTCGCACTGGCCGACGGGCTGGTGCCGGACATCGTCTCCACCTCGCACTTCGTCGCGATCGACCGCAGCGGGCAGGCCGCGACGCTCACCTCGACCATCGAAAGCGCGTTCGGTTCAGGGCTGGTGGTCAACGGCTACTTCCTCAACAACGAGCTGACCGACCTCAGCGTGATTCCCGACCGCAACGGAGTGCCGGTCGCCAACCGGGTCGAGGGCGGCAAACGGCCGCGCAGTTCGATGAGCCCGGTGCTGGTCTATGCGCCCGATGGCCGCCTGCGCCTTGCGCTGGGCGCGGCGGGTGGATCGACGATTCCCGCCCAGGTGCTGAAAGCGATCATCGGCGTGGTCGACTGGAACCTTTCCGCGCAGGACGCGATCGCGCTGCCGGTGATCTTCGCGCCGGGCGGCCAGACCGTGTTCGTCGAGCGCGGATCGCCGCACGAAGCGATGATCCCGGCGCTGAAGGCGCTGGGCCACGCGGACGTGCAACTGCGCGAACGCAGCTTCAAGGCAAATGCGGTCGAAGCCGTGAACGGGCGGCTGGCCGGGGCCGCCGATCCGCGCAGCGAAGGGCGTGCAGTCAGCGAGTAACCTTGAAGCGAACCGCAGTCCGGCATAGCTTGTCGGCGAGTGTCGCCGGACAAGCGGGCCGGCATCAGGGGATGGCTGCGAAAAGGGGCGCAAGCGGTGGTGGATATTTCGGATCTGGGAACCAGGCGCAATCTGGTCGAGCTGTTCCTCGCCCGCGCCGACGCAGGCGGGGAGAAACCCTTCCTGTGGGCCAAGCGCGAGGGGGAATGGCGCTCGATCAGCTGGGCTGAGGCCGCGCGGCAGGTCTGCCTGATCGCGGAAAGCCTGCGGGCGATGGGCCTGTCGCAGGGCGACCGGGTGATGCTGGTGGCGGAAAACCGCCCCGAATGGTGCATCGCCGACTTCGCGATCATGGCGGCCGGCTGCCTGACCGTGCCCGCCTATGTCACCAATACCGAACGCGACCACCTGCACATCCTTGAGGATTCGGGCGCCAGCGCGGTGATCGTCGCCAGTGACAAGCTGGCCAAGCCGCTGCTTGGCGCGGTGCTGCGTTCCGGCCAGGCCCGGCACGTCATCGGGATCGAGCCGCTGCGCATCTCACAGACCGGCCTGTTCGAATATCACGACTGGCAGACGCTGATCGCCGGGGATGCGGGCGCGGCGCGCGCGGCGGTAGATGGGCGGATTGCCGGGATCGGGCGCGATGACATCGCCTGCCTGATCTATACCAGCGGCACCGGCGGGGCCCCGCGCGGGGTGATGCTGCACCACGGCTCGATTCTCCACAATGTCGATGGTGCGGCGCGGGTCCTGGCCGAGGACTTTGGCCTGAACGACGAGGTCTGGCTGTCGTTCCTGCCGCTCAGCCATGCCTATGAACACACCGGCGGGCAAATGCTGCCGATCGGCTGCGCGGCGCAGATCTATTACGCCGAGGGGCTGGAAAAGCTCGCCAGCAATATTGAGGAAGTGCGGCCGACCGTGATGGTGGTGGTGCCGCGCCTGTTCGAGGTGCTGCGCACCCGGATCATGAAACAGATCGAGAAGCAGGGCCGCTTTGCCAATTACCTGATGGGCCGGGCCATGGGGATCGGCGCGGTCAGGGCGCAGCGCGGCGGCAAGTCTCGGTTGCGCGACAAGCCGATGGACCTGTTCCTGGAAAAGACCCTGCGGCCCAAGATCCGCGCCAAGTTCGGCGGACGGATCAAGGCGATGGTATCGGGCGGGGCACCGCTCAGCCCGGAAGTGGGCGTGTTCTTCGAATCGATGGGGCTGACCATGCTCCAGGGCTATGGCCAGACCGAGGCGGGGCCGGTGATCAGCTGCAACCGCCCGCGCGTGGGGCTGAAGATGGACACCGTCGGCCCGCCGCTCCACGGGGTGGAGGTGAAGATCGCCGAAGACGGCGAGATTCTGGTGCGCGGCGAACTGGTGATGAAAGGCTACTGGCGCAACCAGGCGGAAACCGACAAGGCACTGGTCGGGGGCTGGCTGCACACCGGCGACATCGGCCATATCGACGAGGCCGGGCGGATCGTCATCACCGACCGCAAGAAGGACATGATCGTCAACGACAAGGGCGACAATATCTCGCCCGCCAAGGTCGAGGGGTTGCTTACCCTCCAGCCGGAAATCGCCCAGGCGATGGTGGTGGGCGACAAGCGGCCCTACGTGGTTGGCCTGATCGTGCCGGATGCCGAATGGGCACTGGAATGGGCGCGCGCCAACGACGAGAAGTTCGATCTTCACAAGCTGCAGGACCTGCCCGCCTTCCGCTCCGCCCTGCGCACGGCGGTTGACCGGGTGAACCAGGACCTGTCGGTGATCGAAAAAGTCCGCCAGTTCGCCTTCGCGGACGAGGCCTTCACGATCGACAACGAGGAACTGACGCCGAAGCAGTCGATCCGCCGCCACAAGCTCAAGGCGCGCTACGGCGAACGGCTGGACGGGTTGTACAAGGGGTGAGGATATGCGGTTATATGTGCAGCAAGCTTAGCCGGAGCCGTGATCCGCACTCTGCCGCTTCTGCTTGCTGGCCTCTAGGGCACGTCTCACTTGCTCCCCTCGTTCATTCAGAAATATAGCTGATCCGTTAAACTCATTGTGCGCCCGAACAGGGCTAACATGAGCAAGGTTTCTGGCCTGAAGGCGCAATCCGGCGCTTCGCGCTTCATCGTAAGTCGTCCCAAGGCGTTCCGCCAACCCGGTGTAACCCCAAGATGCGCGCCTCGAACACGACTCAACGATCCGGCGCTCGATTTCAGTCAAACGCCTAGCATAAGCAGCGGCAGCTCTTTCATCTAACGGCGGTGGGATATTCATTTAAGCCGCTTCCTTCTCCACCCACTCGGGATAGAAACTCGGTTCGCGCTGCGACCAGCCGGGCGCGGTGGCGGCGGCTTCGCTGATCGATTGGAGCAGGTGCTTGCGCCGGTTGGGGCGGATCTGCGGCAGGGCGGCGGCGGCGCAGAAGGCCGCGGGAAGGAATGGCCGCACCTCTGCCCCCAGCAGGCGCTCGTAGAGGAAGCGGAAGGCCGAGAAGCCGTCGATCTTTTCCTGCGCCAGATCGAAGGCGGCAAGGCGGATCAGTTTGCCAAGGAATGCCTCGATCCCTTCCAGCGCGGTTTCGGACGGCACCGTGCCGCGCAGGATCTTGAGGTCCTGATAGGTCACGTACTGGCTGCGAATCGCGGCCATTTCCGCCGCATCGCGCGCCCACAGTTTGAACGCGTCCTGCCGCCCCAGCCCGACATCGAGACTGCGCTTGATGTAACGCTGCTCGCAGGGCGAAAAGCTGGCGAACTCGCGCAGTTCGGCGATGGTCAGTGATGCGGTACCGGTCTTGGCCATGATGAAGCCCCTTGTTGCGGGGACAGATCACCAGAATATGGTTATGAAGCGGTTAACCACGCGCGCCTTGCGGGTTCCGGAGCGGGATGGAGGATGGCCTTGCGGGATTTCGATCCGGACACCCTAGCCTTCTACGCCCACGAAGCGCGGGACTATGCCGCGAACGGCTTCACCGGGATTGGCCGCCACCTTGATGGCTTTCTTGACCGTCTGGCTCCGGGGGCGACGATTCTCGAGCTTGGTTGCGGTGCGGGACGCGATGCGGAGGCGATGGCCGCACGCGGCTTTCACGTCGATGCGACCGACGGGGTGCCGGAAATGGCCGCTCTTGCCTCTGCCCGGCTTGGCCGGCCGGTGCGGGTATTGCGCTTTGACCAGCTTGAGGCGGTCGAGGCCTATGACGGCGTCGTGGCGGCCTATTCGCTGCTTCACGTGCCGCGCGCCGGACTGCCGGGAGTGCTGCGCCGGGTCTGGCGCGCCTTGCGGCCGGGCGGCTGGCACATCGCCATCTACAAAACCGCCGGCGCCGAAGGACGCGACCGGCTGGGGCGCTACTACAACTATCCGGACGAAGCGCAGCTGCGCGGGTTCTACGCCGCCGCCGGGCCGTGGTCGGAGATCGGAACCGAAAGCGGCGAAGGGCGCGGCTACGAAGGCGCCGCGGCGCGCTTTGTGTCGATCACCCTGCGCAAACCGGACTAGATCAGCCCGGCCAGCGGGCTTGACGGATCGGCATATTTGCGGGTGGCCATGCGCCCGGCGAGGTAAGCCTCGCGTCCGCCCTCGACCGCCAGGCGCATCGCGCGGGCCATGCGGATCGGGTCCTTGGCCTCGGCAATCGCGGTATTCATCAGCACCCCGTCGCAGCCCAGTTCCATCGCCACGGCGGCATCGCTGGCCGTGCCAACCCCGGCATCGACCAGCACCGGCACCGAGGCACCTTCGACGATCAGGCGGATGGTCACCCGGTTCTGGATGCCCAGGCCCGAGCCGATCGGCGCGCCCAGCGGCATAACCGCCACCGCGCCCGCGCTTTCCAGCTGCTTGGCGGCAATCGGATCATCGACGCAATAGACCATCGGCAGGAAGCCTTCGCCCGCAAGCACCTCGCAGGCCTTCAGCGTTTCGCGCATGTCGGGATAGAGCGTGCGCGCCTCGCCCAGCACTTCCAGCTTGACCAGGTCCCAGCCACCCGCCTCGCGCGCCAGGCGCAGGGTGCGGATCGCGTCTTCGGCAGTGAAGCAACCGGCGGTGTTGGGCAGGTAGGTGATCTTTTTCGGGTCGATGAAGTCGGTCAGCATCGGCGCGCCCCGATCGCTGATGTTGACCCGGCGCACCGCTACGGTGACGATTTCGGCGCCCGAAGCCTCAACCGCAGCGGCGTTTTGCGCGAAATCCTTGTACTTGCCCGTTCCTACGATCAGGCGCGAGCGGAAGGTCCGCCCAGCAACGGTCCAGGTATCGTCCTGGTGATCTCCGCCACCGACGAAATGGACGATTTCCAGCACGTCTCCATCGCCAAGGGCCACATCGGCCAGCGTCGAGCGCGGGACGATCGCGCCGTTGCACTCTACCGCGACCTTGGCGGGATCGAGATCGAGGCTGCGGACGAGATCGGCGATCGATCCGGCTTCAGCGCGGCGAGGTTCGCCGTTGACGGTCAGGTTGAGCGTGGCGGTCATGCCAAGCGCAGATAGCGATCAGCACGAATGGCGCAAGTTGCGGATGTGCGCCCAACCAAGCAGCGCGACGCCGGCAATCGTGAACAGCGCCTCAGCGGCGCCGTGCCCGACCATCAGTGCGACGCTCATCAGCGCGATCCCGGCGGCGCCCATCTGGAGCGGCCGGGCATCGCCATGGCGGGTTACGCCGATGACCAGGGTGATGGCGCCGACCACGATCGCCAGCCCCAGCCCGATGCGGTGGACCTCAGGTGCGAGCAGCACTTCGCCGCCCAGCCCGAGGCCTGCGACCAGCAGCAGGCCCGCGACGCAATGCAGCGCGCACAGCCCGGAGAGCAGCACGCCGACCCGGTCGAGCCGGTCACGAATCGAGAGCATCGCATTGCGCATTGGACGCCCCATGTATGTTATGGTGTAACATCATGCAAGCGGGGCCTTGCGCTTCAGGCGGGTCCGACGCAGGAAGCGCTGGCAATGACCGCCAAGATCATACCGCTCGAATCGCGCACCCTTCCAACGGGGCGCGGCCGCCCTCTGGCCCTTGCCCGCTGGCTGTTCATGGTCGCCGCACTGGTTGTCGCGATCGTCGCCGTGGGAGGGATCACCCGCCTGACCGAAAGCGGGCTTTCGATCACCGAGTGGAAACCGGTTACAGGCACCCTTCCCCCGCTCAATGACGCGCAGTGGCAGGCTGAATTCGAAGCCTACAAGCAGATTCCCCAGTACACCAGGATGAACGGTCCCGCCGGCATGACGCTGGAGGAATACAAGTTCATCTACTTCTGGGAATGGGTCCACCGCCTTATCGCGCGGGTGATCGGCCTGGCCTTCGCCCTGCCGCTCGCCTGGTTCTGGATGCGCGGCGCCATTCCCGTCGGCTTCAAGCCCCGGCTGGTGGGCCTGCTGGCACTGGGCGGGATGCAGGGGGTGATCGGCTGGTGGATGGTTTCCTCCGGGCTCGATTCCGGGGCTGACGTCAAGGTTGCCCACTACCGGCTCGCCACCCACCTGCTGGTCGCGCTGACCACGCTGTTCGGGCTGGTCTGGACCGCGCTCGACATGCGGGCGCTGGCGCGGGGCGAGCAACCGGCGCGAATCACCCGCTTCGGTGCGGTTGTGGTGGCCGTGCTGTTCCTTCAGCTGTTCTTCGGTGCCCTGGTGGCAGGAATGCGCGCGGGCTATGTCGCCGGGGCGGGCTGGTTCGAATGGAGTGCCTGGCCGCTGATGCAGGACCGCCTGTTCCCCGCCGGGATCGACTGGGCGCGCGGCGCGCTCCATGCCGTTATCAACGATCCCTTCCTTACTCATTTCATCCATCGTTGGTGGGCCTGGGTGGCCGTTGCCGTTCTGGTAGTCCTGGCCCGCAAGGTCCGGCGGGATCACCGTCCGGCCTCGATTGCGATCCATTCGGCCTTCGGCATCCAGATCGTGCTGGGCATTGCCACCGTATGGAGCGGCGTCGCGCTGTGGCTTGCCGTGCTCCACCAGCTGACCGGGGCGCTGCTGGTTGCCGCCACCGCATGGGGGGTTCACGCGCAGGGACGGCGGCAAAGGTGAACCGCAGTGCGGCGAATGGCCCGGGGCTGGTCTGCTGCCCGATGCCCGCCGCGCAAACCGCAAGGGCCGTTGCCGCAACAATGCTTGACGAAGGGCTTGCACCCTGCGCCAATATCCTTGGGCAGGTGCCCTCGCTGCTCGCGTGGAATGGCGGGCGCGATGAAGCGGAGGGAACCGGCGTGTTGTTCAAGACCGACGCCGCACTGTTTGATCGCGCGATTGCCCGGTTGCCGGAGCTGCGCCCATGAAGCGGTCCTCGCTCCTGCTGGCCGGCGTCGCCTCGCTGCTGCCCGCCCAGCTCGCCCCGTTGCTGGCCGAATCGGCACCCGCAGCCGAATCCCAGGCCTTTCAGCCACCGACCACGCCACAGGTGCTGACCCGGACCCTGTGGCGCAGCCTGCGTGATGGCCAGGAGATCATGGTGCGACGCAGCTACGAAGTCCGGTTCAGCCGCACCGATGGCGGCTTCCTTCTCGATGGGCGGCTGATCGACACCGCCGTCGATGCACCGGCGCCGCTGGCCCTGCTGGCCGAGATCGAGCGGAAACGGCCCGATCCGGGGATGTTTCCCCTGCGACTTGACGCGCATGGGCGGATTGTCGGCCAGCGCGCCCGGGCGGTTCCCGGCGATCCGCATCGCAGCGCCGAAGACCGCGCGCGCACCATCCTTGCCCGGTCGGCGCTGGAGGCCGAGGAACGCAAGCAGACCGAGCAGTTGGCGCGAAGCATCCTTGAAAGCTCCGTCGGCGCATCGGCCTGGCCCAGCGACCTGTTCAGCCCGGCGGCCCGCTCGCGCCGCGAGAAGCGCAGCCTGGCGCTGGATGGCGGGCAGAACGGCGTGATCGAGGTGTCCGTCGATGTGCGCGGCACTGGCGATGGCGGCTTGCCGAAGACGGTCGAACGGCGCGTCGCCACCGAAATCGGCGGCAGCGCCCGCTTCTCTCGCGAGGTCTGGACCATGACCCCGGCAACGCCAGGAATTTGACCTTCCTGCGCTAGCGGTATTATTTTACCTCTCCGCAAACCCGCCGGAAACCTTGACTTGCACCGCCAGTTGCACGAAGGGGCCGCATTCCCGCAAGTCCGGCTCGCCCGGTGGGGATTCGCAACAAGGGATTTCGACCCCTTTTTCAGGAAAGGGAGGGCCATGAAGGCGCTCAGCAAAATCACCCGGTCGATCAAGCCGGCCGAGGTGGAAAAGAAATGGCATCTGATCGATGCCAACGGGCTGGTGGTCGGGCGTCTCGCCGTGATCATTGCCAATCATCTGCGCGGCAAGCACAAGCCGAGCTTCACCCCCCACGTCGATTGCGGTGACCATGTCGTCGTGATCAATGCGGACAAGGTGCGGCTGACCGGCAACAAGCTGAAGCAGAAGACCTATTACAAGCACACCGGCTATGCCGGCGGGATCAAGGAAGTCACCGCCGACAAGGTGCTGGACGGCCGTTTCCCCGAGCGTGTGCTCGAAAAGGCGGTTGAACGCATGATCCCGCGCGGTCCGCTGGGCCGTGCGCAGATGCGGGCCCTTCACCTTTACGCCGGTGCCGAGCATCCGCATGCGGGTACCCAGCCCCAGCCGCTCGACGTTGCTGCCATGAACCGCAAGAACAAGGTGGGTGCCTGATGTCTGAAACCACTCTCACCGATCTGGCCGATCTCGGCGCTGCCGCCGACGTTCCCGCCACCCCTGCCGCTCCCGCCGCGCCGCTGCGCGAGCGTGAAGTCGATGCCCAGGGCCGTGCCTATGCCACCGGACGCCGCAAGGACGCGGTTGCCCGCGTCTGGATCAAGCCGGGCTCGGGCAAGGTCGTGGTCAATGGCCGCGATCAGGAAGTCTACTTCGCCCGTCCGACCCTGCGCCTGGTGCTGAACCAGCCGTTCCAGGTCGCCGAGCGTGAAGGCCAGTACGACGTCATTGCCACCGTCAAGGGCGGCGGGCTGTCGGGCCAGGCCGGCGCGGTCAAGCACGGCATTTCGCAGGCGCTCGCCAAGTTCGAGCCTGCCCTGCGCGGTGCGGTGAAGGCCGCCGGCTTCCTCACCCGCGACCCTCGCGTGGTCGAGCGCAAGAAGTACGGCCGCGCCAAGGCGCGTCGCAGCTTCCAGTTCTCGAAGCGCTGATCCTTCGCCTTCGGGCGGATTCGAAAGGGGCGGTCCGGCAACGGGCTGCCCCTTTTCATGTGGAAGCCCTTGCGCATGGCCCGCGTTCTGCCATGCTTGCGCGGTGAGGGGGCTCTCGTTCATTCGCAAGGCGTTGCCGGGCCACGCGGTCCAGCTTGGCCTGCTGCCGCTGGCAACGCTTTACGCGGCGCTTCCGCCTGCGCTGGCCACCTGGATCGACATCCCCTGCCTGTGGACCGCGCTGCTGGGCGTGACTTGCCCGGGATGCGGCCTCAAATCCGCGCTTGCCCGCCTGCTGCACGGCGATCTCGCGGGCGGCGTGGCGATCAACGCCTTGTCGCCGGTTGTGCTGGCGCTGGTTGTCTACCTGTTCATCACATCGCTTCACGCAACACTGACTTCACAACACCTGGGGGAGAGACGGGCATGGCCGAACTGACACCGATGGAAGTGCAAATGATGACCAGGGATCTGGCACCCGAACAGAAGATGCTGTTCTCCAGTCAGCTTGCGGCATCGAGCAAGGATCGCAGCACTGCGCTGATCCTGTCCGTCCTGCTGGGTACGCTCGGGGTCGACCGCTTCTATGTCGGGGACATTGGCCTTGGACTGCTGAAGCTGTTCACCATCGGCCTCTGCGGGATCATGTGGCTGATCGACCTGTTCATCATTCGCGGCCGGGCCGATGAACTCAACCGCCGCAAGGCGCAGGAAATCCTCGACTCGATCAAGATGACCTCCTGAATCAGCTCGGGTCACCTGTCGGCTTGCCGGACAGTGACCCGCAGATCATCGCCTGGTGTCCAGACCAGCCGGTTGTAACTCGGCCGGCTTGAACGCAGCCGCTGCGAAAGCGTGCCCGCGCCAATCAGCCGCAGGGGCTGTCCTTCGCAGTCGATTGTCAGATCGAAGGGGTCGTGGACGTGTCCCGACAGCACGACCGTTGCTCCAGCCCGGGCGAGCGCAGCGACCGCGCGGGCGCCGCCGCGCGTCGATGGGGATTTCCCCCCGGGTTCGGCGATCAGGGGATGATGGCAGGCCACCAGCCTGAGCGAAGCATCGCCGTGATGGGCAAGCCCGTGCAGCGCGGCATCGAGATCGGCCTCGCTCACCCGGCCCTTGGACCAATTGAGCCGCAATTGCGCTCGTGCCACCGTCTTGAGCGGAACGATCGCCAGCCCCTCGGGCGCAAGGGCGCCGCCTACCGCCGCATCGAGCCCGCGAAACCGGCTGTAGGGCCGGGTCAGGCGGCGCAACATGTGATGGTAATAGGGCACGTCGTGATTTCCCGGAACCAGCCACAGCGGTGCTTGCAGCGCAGCGAGATAGTCCTGCGCGGCGGCATATTCGCGCGCCGATCCACGCATGGTGAGATCGCCGGTGCAGATGATCGCCTCTGGCCGGTCGCGCGCAACCTCCTGCGCGAACCAGTCAAGCGCGGCGCGGTCCTCGTTGCCGAAGTGCAGGTCGCTGACATGAAACAGCAGGCGCGGTGCGGCGGTCATATGCGCCTCGTCAGGATCAGCCAGGCGGACAGGCAGTTGATCGCGCTGTAGCCGGCGTAGAACCAGGCCCAGTTTGGCGATCCCCCCTGGACCATCAGCAGCGCGCCCAGCAGCATGGCGAACTCTACCATCATGCTGAAACGGCCGCCCAGCAGATGGAAGAACCACGGCACTTGGCCCAGCAGGGGGTGACGGCTTTCCAATACCGCCTTGTGGACGGTGAAGTTGCCGATTCCGAGCAGGAAGATAAGGATCAGCGCCATGGCGGGCCGACTCTAGCGTTTCGCCCCGCGCTTGCCAGCCCGGAGTTGCGTTCGTCCGGCCCGGTTGGCTGCTCGTCGGACCTCCGCGTCCCCGGTCGGCGCGGATCCCGCACAAGTCGAGCATCTGCTGCAAGCCGCCGCCCTGCCTGCGATGAAGGCTGCGAGGACGCGGTCAAACACCCCCGACCCGGCCGCGTCCCAAACCACAGGATGCCAAACCACAGGATGGGAGCACTGCCATGACCAGGACCTTCACTCTCGCACTTGCCCTTGCGGGCGCCCTTGCCACCGGCAGCACTGCCGCCATGGCCAGCCAGGCCGACCAGACCAGTGAAGTGCGGGTTGGCGATCTCGACCTCTCCAGCGCTTCGGGACAGGCCGCCCTCGACCGGCGCATTTCCGCCGCGGCGAAGAAGATCTGCGGTGATGGCAGGCGCACCGGCAGCAACATTCCCGACAGTTCCTGGCTGCGCAGCTGCACTGCCCAGGTCCGCAATCAGGTGACCGCCCGGCTCGACCAGCGGGGCTGAACCCCACAGCCCGCTCCTTTGACGCAGGACCGGGCCAGGCCCGGACCGGAGTAGCCCCCGGTCCGGGCCGCTTTCTTGTCCGATTGCGGAAACCGCTAAACCGGGATGAGCGGCGTCAGCGCCCGGCCATGGCCTTGGCGCGGGCCAGATAGGTCCGCCCGATCCGCACCGCGCTGCCATCGTCCAGCTCCGCCGACCAGACTCCCAGCCCGTCGTGGCGCAGGCCGGTGATCCGGTCGCGCCGAAGGATGGTCGAGCGGTGGAGGCGGATGAAGCGGTCAGGATCGAGCCGGGCTTCCAGCCCGGATACCGTCTGGAGCAACAGATAGCTGCGCGGCCCGACGTGCAGGCGAACATAGTCGCGTTCGGCATCGATGCGGTCGACATCGGCAGCGGCAATGCGCAGCAGTTCGGAGCGGTAGGGCACCCAGAACTCGCTCAGCCATTCGGTGCCGCCCGAGGCCCGGGTGCCGCGCCGCGCCACGGCCCGCGCCACCGCGCGTTCGAGCCGCTCCGGGGTCACCGGCTTCAGGACATAGTCGACCGCATCGAGATCGAACGCCTCGACCGCGAAATTGTCATGCGCGGTGACGAAGATGACTGCCGGGGGATTGTCCGCACGGGCCAGGCTGCGGGCGACCGACAGGCCATCCAGTTCGGGCATGGTCATGTCAAGCAGGACCAGGTCCGGCGCCAGCGCCCCGGCCAGGCGCAGCGCCTCCGCGCCATCAAGCGCGCTTCCCGCCACCTCGATATCGGGCAGATCGCGGCAGATCACCTTAAGCCGTTCGATCGCCAGCGGTTCGTCATCGACGATCAGGGTGCGGAGCGTGGAGCTCGTTTCAGTCATGGGCCACCAGAGGCATGCGGATGAGCGCCAGCCAGCCGCCGCCCTGCGCGGGGCCGGCGGTGAGGCTGGCCCCATCGCCATAACGTGCGGCAAGCCGGTCGTGGACATTGGCAAGGCCGATCCCGAAGCCGCCATCGGCACCCGCAGCCTTGCCCGGGCCATCGTCACGCACTTCAAGCACCAGCATTCCATTTTCCTCTCGCGCGGAGATCCGCAGCGTGACCGCCCGGGCTGTCGGCGCGACGGCGTATTTCACCGCGTTCTCGACCAGCGGCTGGAGAATCATGCCGGGCACCCGCGCTTCACCCAGAGCTTCGGGGATGTCGAAATGGACCACCAGCCGCTCGGGGAACCGCACCGCCTCGATCTCGAGGTAAAGCCGCTGCAGCGCCACTTCCTGTTCCAGCGCGACGTCTCCGGTCGGATCGCCCGCGAGGCTGCGGCGGTAGAAACCCGACAACGTCTGGATCATCTTCTCGGCCTCGGCGGTCTTGCCGGTGATGACCAGTGCGGACAGCGAATTGAGCGTGTTGAACAGGAAATGCGGGTTGACCTGATACCGCAGCGAACGCAGCTCCGCCGCCTTGGCCGCGCGGCGATAGGCGCCCTCGCGCCGCTCCGCCATGCGGGCCTGTTCGGCAGCGACCAGCGCGAAATAGAGCGCGCCCCAGGCGAGCAGCAGGAAATAGCGGCCAAAGGCAAGATCGGCCAATTGACGCAGCCGGTTGTCCTCGCGGATTTCCGCCGCGATGGTGATCGCCGCACGCTTGCCCTCTTGTGGCAGGGGCTGGGTTCCGATCGCCACCCGTTCGGCATCCCGCTCCAGCGGATCGACCATCAGGTTCCCGGCTTCGTCGCTGCGGATTCTGAGGCCCTCGCGCTCGCCGATCTTGGTCGTGACGGTGTTTTCGATGGGGGCGAAGACCCGCTGGTTGATAGCCGCGAGCAGCAGCGAGGCGGGTAAAGCAATGACGATCACTGCCAGGCTCTTGATCCACAGCCGCCGCCGGTCGAGCAGGCGGAAGAGCGGCCAGAGCGCGACGGTCACCGCCATCGAGGCAAGGATGACCACGGCGCGCCGCCACAGCAGCTCGTCGAACATGCCCAGGCCAACCAGCCAGCCGCGCAGCGTGGCAAGACCGAAATAGCAGATCCACAGCGCCGCGATCGAGGCGAGCACGATGCGCGCGGGCACGCGCTCTGCGGTTTCAGGGGCGTGGGCTGGGGCAGCGTCCATGGTGTTCCCGCATTAGCCCGCACGGCTGCCGCAAGGCCAGTTGCTTCGTCGAGCGGCAAGCAACCTTGGTCGATGGACTGGCGCTATTTCGCCAGCAGCCCCTCGCGCGCGATCTTTTCCTGCCAGACCAGCGGGGCGAGCTTGTGGACGTTGTTGCCTTCGCTATCGACGGCAACCGTCACCGGCATGTCTTCCACCGCGAACTCGTAGATCGCTTCCATGCCAAGGTCCTCGAACGCGACCACCCGGGCCTCGCGAATCGCGCGCGCCACCAGATAGGCCGCCCCGCCGACCGCCATCAGGTAGGCGACCTTGTGCTTGGCGATGCAGTCAACCGCGCCCTGCCCGCGTTCGGCCTTGCCGATCATGGTCAGCAAGCCAAGATCGAGCATCATGTCGGTGAACTTGTCCATCCGGGTGGCGGTAGTCGGGCCCGCCGGGCCGACAACTTCGCCAAGGACGGGATCGACCGGGCCGACGTAGTAGATCGCCCGGCCCCTGAAATCGACCGGCAGTTCCTCGCCCTTGGCGAGCATGTCCTGGATGCGCTTGTGGGCCGCATCGCGCCCGGTCAGCATCTTGCCGTTGAGCAGCAGCCGGTCACCCTGTTTCCAGCCGCGCACTTCCTCGGCCGTCAGCGTATCGAGGTTTACCCGCTTGGCCGCCGCATCGGGTGCCCAGTTGACCTTGGGCCATTCGTCGAGCTTGGGCGTCTCGAGGAAGCTCGGCCCCGAGCCATCGAGCGTGAAGTGGGCGTGGCGGGTCGCCGCGCAATTGGGAATCATCGCCACCGGCTTGGAGGCGGCATGGCACGGCGCGTCGTGGATCTTGACGTCGAGGATGGTCGACAGCCCGCCCAGCCCCTGGGCGCCAATGCCCAGCGCGTTGACCTTGTCGAAGATTTCGATCCGCAAGGCCTCGATATCGGTCTTCGCCCCGCGTGCCTTGAGCTGGGCCATGTCGATCGGTTCCATCAGACTTTTCTTGGCCAGCATCATGCAATGTTCGGCCGTGCCCCCGATGCCGATGCCCAGCATCCCCGGCGGGCACCAGCCGGCGCCCATCTGGGGCAGCATTTCCAGCACCCAGTCGACGATGTTGTCGCTGGGGTTCATCATCTTGAACTTCGACTTGTTTTCGCTACCACCGCCCTTGGCCGCGACATCGATCGAGACCTTGCTGCCCGGCACCATGGTCACCGACAATACGCAGGGAGTGTTGTCGCGGGTGTTGCGGCGGGTGAAGGCGGGGTCCGCCAGCACCGAGGCGCGCAGCTTGTTCTCCGGGTTGAGATAGGCCCGGCGCACGCCTTCATCGACCACGTCCTGCAGCGAGCGGGCCGACTCGAGCCGGCAGTCCTGGCCCCATTCGACAAACACGTTGACGATGCCGGTATCCTGGCAGATCGGGCGATGCCCTTCGGCGCACATCCGGCTGTTGGTCAGGATCTGGGCGATGGCATCCTTGGCCGCCGGGCCCTGCTCCGCCTCGTAGGCGTCGCCGAGCGCGCGGATGTAGTCCATCGGGTGGAAATAGCTGATGTACTGCAGCGCGTCGGCCACGCTTGCGATCAGGTCTTCCTCGCGGATCGTCACCATGCCGGTCATTGCTTGCTCCCATGGGCCAGAACAGTCGTGCGCCCGCCCATAGGCCCGCCTCCCCCGTCCGTCAAAGCGCTTGGCGCGGCGGGTGCCTTCGCCTAGAAGCGAGGCGATTGCCTTGCTGTGTTGTTCATGCAATACAGTGCCGCGAAAGCCAATGAGACCATGACCCTGACCGCCACCCGACCCGCTTCCACCGATACCACCGCCGCCCAGGCCAGTGCACGCCGGGCCATGATCGACAGCCAGCTGCGCGT
This sequence comes from Novosphingobium sp., assembly GCA_016719755.1. Classification (GTDB taxonomy): domain Bacteria; phylum Pseudomonadota; class Alphaproteobacteria; order Sphingomonadales; family Sphingomonadaceae; genus Novosphingobium. The sequence goes on from JADJYM010000016.1 coordinate 327,095, forward strand.
CAGCGGGGTGAACGAGGAATGGGTGCTCGCCGCCATGGCCAGCGTCCCGCGTGAGGATTTCGTGCCTGCAGCGGCGCGCGGCCACGCCTATATCGACCGGGCGATCCCGCTGGATGACAGCCATTCCCTGCCCGCGCCGCTGGTCCAGGGGATGATGCTGGTTGAAGCCGCGCCCCGCAGCGATGACCGGGTGTTGCTGGTCAGCTGTGGCAGCGGCTACCTTGGCGAACTTCTCCGTCCGCAAGTGGCCGTGCTCGATACGGTCCCCGCAGCCGATGCCGCCGCGCAGGCCGGGGGCATGGGTCAGTACACGCTGGTGCTGGTTGACGGCGCGATCGAACATCTGCCCGCCGGCCTTGCCGCGGAACTGGCGGAAGGCGGCCGGATCGTCACCGGCCTGGTCGAACGCGGGGTGACCCGCCTTGCCACCGGGCGCAAGCAGGGCGGCGAGGTGGCGCTGCTGCCGCTGGCCGACATCGGCATCCCGATTCTGCGCGAATTCGCCGCGCCCAAGCGCTGGAGCTTCTGATCATGACGGGAAGGCGGAGCCGCGCCATGACGCGGTGGGGAATTGGCGCAGGCTTCGCGGCGGGGCTTGTCCTGGCTGCCGTTCCGGCCATGGCCGACGATCTGCGTAGCGCGCTGGTGATGGCCTATACCACCAATCCCACGCTCCAGTCGGCCCGCGCCCAGCAGCGCGCAGTCGATGAAGGCGTGCCGATCGCGCGTTCGGCCAGCCTCCCCTCGCTCAGCGGGACCGCAACCTACACCGAATTCCTCCATGACAGCTCGTCGAACGCGCTGGCGCCGGATCGCAATCTGGGCGTGGGCGTCGATGCTGGCATGCCGCTTTACGCTGGCGGAGCGATCAGGAACTCGATCCGCGCCGCCCGCACCCGGGTAGAGGCCGGACAGGCCGACCTGCGCGGGGTCGAATCGCTGGTCTTCACGCAGACCGTCGCCGCCTACATGGACGTTATCCTGGGCGAGGCGATCGTCCGGCTCAACCGCAGCAACGCCGGGCGGCTCGAAGTCAACCTCCAGGCCACCCGCGACCGGTTCGAGATCGGCGACCTGACCCGCACCGACGTCGCCCAGTCGCAATCGCGCCTTGCGCTGGCCCAGGGCCAGACCCGCTCTGCCGAAGCCAACCTGATCGCCGCGCGCGAACGCTATGTCCAGGTGGTGGGCAAGGCGCCCGGCACGCTTGAGCCGCCCCCGCCCTTGCCGGGGCTTCCCGCCACTGCCGACGAGGCGGTCACCGTTGCGCTCGACAGCAATCCCGATCTGATCGCCGCGCGTGAACGCGCCAAGGCGGCCGGCTACGATGTCAACGTGGCGAGCGCCGGACGCCTGCCCAAGGTCAGCGTCTTCGCTGGCGCCGACTACGGCGACTTCCTGGGTTCTAACAAGATTCCCGGCGCCGACCAGAGCTCGACCAGCGCGGTTGCCGGTGTGCGGGCCACGATCCCGCTGTTCCAGGGCGGCCTTCCCGCCGCCCAGCGCCGTCAGGCCCAGGCGCGCGAAAGCATCGCGCTGGAGCAGGAAATCGGCGCCGAACGCGAGGTGATCGCCTCGGTCCGCGCCGCCTATGCCCAGTGGCAAGCGGCACAATCGCTGATCTCCTCGTCGCAATCGGCAGTCGATGCGGCCTCGCTGAGCCTCGAAGGCGTGCGGGCCGAGAACACCGTGGGCAACCGCACGATCCTCGACATCCTCAATGCCGAGAATGAGCTGCTCAACGCCCAGGTTCAGCTCGTTACAGCGCGCCGCAATGCCTACGTCGCGGGCTTCAACCTGCTTTCGGCGATGGGCAAGGGCGAATCGCGCGATCTCGGGCTTGACGGCGGGGTTCTCTACGATCCCCACGTCAACTACCGCCGCGTCGAGGGTGCCGTCTGGGACTGGTCGAGCGATCCTGCTCCGACCCCCAAGGCCACGCGCACCGTTGACAGCAAAGCGCAGGACGGTTCAGTAACCGGCGAGTGATTCCGTCCCGATCCGGGACAGCGAATCAGCGTGGAGTTGGGGCAACATGCGGCAGGTGGGCGAACCTTCGGTCGAGGAAATCCTTGAATCGATCAAGAAAGTCATCGCGCGCGACAACCGCGTTCCGGCAGCGGACGAGCGGCGCCAGCGCGAAGAGCGCGGCCCGGCAAGCGGCACTTCAGGCTCTGGCGACGAGATTCTCGACCTGTCCGATGCGGTTGAATATCTCGGCGACAGCACCGAGCAGGATTCGCCGCTGATCCCCGAACAGACCGCCAGTTCGATGCGCGAATCGCTGGCCGCGCTTGCCATGCTGGCCGAACCGGGCGCCACTCCGCAGATCGTCCGTTCGGGCGAGACCTCGCTGGAAGGGCTGACCCGCGAATTGCTCCGCCCGGCGCTGGCCGAATGGCTCGACAAGAACCTGCCGCCGCTGGTCGAACGGATGGTCGCCGCCGAAATCGCACGGATCGTCGGCAAGAAGGGCTAGGACCGGAGCCCGTCTGGCGGTAACTCCGTCGGCATGAAACTGTCCCTCACCGCATTGACCGTCCCGGCATTCGGGGCTCTGGCCCTTTCGCTCTGCCCCGCACCCGCGTTCGGCCAAACGGCGGAGCGCCCGATGAGCGTTCAGGATCTCCTTACCCTCAAGCGGATTGCCGCCCCGGTGGCATCGCCGGACAGCACGTGGGTAGTCTGGCAGCAGACCGATACCGATCCCGTCAGCCTCAAGCGCGCACCGGGCCTGTGGCGCATCCCGATTCAGGGCGGAACGGCGGAACGGATCGCCGACCTGCCCGATGCGGGAGAGAGCGCACCCGCCTTCAGCCCAGACGGCAAGCGGCTTTATTTTCTCTCTGGCAAATCGGGATCGGACCAGTTGTGGGTGCTCGATCTGGCAACCCCCGGTGCCTCGCCGCAACAGGCCAGCGCCTTCAAAACCGATGTCGCCGGGTTCCTGCTCTCGCCCGACGGCAGCCGGGTTCTCGTCTGGGGGGATACCGCGCGCGATTGCCCGACGCTGGGCTGCGAGCACGATGGCGACACCAGCAAACCCGGCCCCGGCTCTGGCCGCCTTTACCGCGACGGGGCGGGCTTTGTGCGGCACTGGGATGCCTGGGAAACACCGGGCAACTACAGTCGCGGCTTTGCCTTCGCGCTGGATGCGGCGGGCAAGGTAAGCGGCGAAGCGGTGGCGATCGACGGACCCGCCGACACCCTCACCGGCGACACTCCCACCAAGCCGATGGGCGGGGCCGAGGAACTGGCCTGGGCGCCCGATTCGCGCAGCGTGTTCTTCGTCGCCCGTCAGGCCGACCGCAACGAGCCGCTCTCGACCGATACCAACGTGTGGCACTCGATGCTGGACGGCAAGGCGCCGCACAGCCCGACACTGACCAACCGGGGCAGCGACACTCTGCCCGCACCCTCGCCAGACGGGCAGTGGCTGGCCTGGGCGGCGATGGAGCGACCGGGCTATGAGTCCGACCGGCTGGTGATCCAGCTCCTCAATCTCAGAACGAAAGAGCGGCGCGCGCTGACCCAGGGCTGGGACCGCTCGGTCGGCTCGATCGCCTGGACCGCCGATTCGAGCGCGCTGATCGTCACCGCCGGGGACGTGCTCGACACGCCAGCCTTCCGGGTTGAACTCGTCAGCGGCAAGGTCACCCGCCTGAAACTCGCTCCCAAGGGCGTCAGCGAGGGCCATGTCGCCAACCTCTCGGTGCTGAAGGACGGCGGCCTGCTCTACACCCGCGATTCGCTGAACGGACCGGCCGAGGTCTTCATCGCGCCGCGCGGCAAGGCGGGCCGCCAGCTAAGCAAGGCCAACGCAGAGCAACTTGGCGCGCTGCAGGCCATCGAGGCAAGCCGGTTCAGCTTCGCGGGGGCAGCCGGGGACACGGTCTGGGGCCAGATCATCAAGCCCGCCGGTGCCACCGGCAAGCTGCCAGTCCTGCTGTTCGTCCACGGCGGGCCGCAGGGCAGCTTTGGCGATGGCTGGTCGTTCCGCTGGAACCCGCGCGTCTTCGCCAGCCAGGGCTATGCCGTTGTCACGGTCGATTTTCACGGATCGACCGGATACGGCCAGGCCTTTACCGATTCGATCAACCGCGACTGGGGCGGCAAACCGCTGGAAGATTTGCAGAAGGGCCTTGCCGCAGCGCTGGCGCGTGATCCGGCGCTGGATGGCGAAAAGGCCTGCGCACTGGGCGCCTCCTACGGCGGCTACATGATGAACTGGATCGCCGGCAAATGGCCGGACCGGTTCAAGTGTCTGGTCCAGCACGACGGCGTGTTCGATTCTCGCGCCATGGCCTATGAAACCGAGGAACTGTGGTTCAACGAATGGGAACACGGTGGCAAGCCCTATCACGAGGCGCCGGAAGAGTACGAAAAGTGGAACCCGGTGCACCACGTGAACAAGTGGCAAACGCCGATGCTGGTCATCACCAGCGAGAAGGACTTCCGCATTCCCTATACCCAGGGCCTCGCCGCCTTTACCGCGCTGCAACGGCGCGGTGTGCCGAGCGAACTGTTGATCTTCCCGGACGAAAACCACTGGGTGCTCAAGCCGAAGAATTCGCAGCAATGGCACGAAACCGTACTTGGCTGGCTTGACCGCTGGCTGCGGCAAGGCAAGTAGCACGGCCATGGCCAGACCCGACCCCGCCCTGCTTGATCCCGCACGCTATCCCTTTCACCACACCATCACGACGCGGTTTTCCGACGTCGATCCCAACCAGCACCTCAACAACGTGGCGTTGGCGGCCATGATGGAAGACGGGCGGGTGCGCTTCAATGTCGGCATGGGAATGCGTGTCGCACTCGGCCAGCGCCGCGCGATGGTGGCGAGCATGGGAATCGAGTATCTCTCCGAAGGCCATTTCCCTGGTCCGGTAGAGGTGTTCTGCGCGATCGAAGCGGTCGGACGGACCAGCTGGACCATCGTTCAGGTACTGATGCAGGAGGGCCGCGCCGTCGCCTTCGCGCGCTCGATCATCGTCTCGATCGCGGATGGTCGCCCCGCACCGGTGCCGGACGATTTCCGCGCCGAACTGACCGGCGCCTGGAGCCTCAGGCCGTGAGCCCGGACCCTGCGGAACTGGCGCGCGCCCGGGCGGCGCTGGCCACCAATGGCGGGGACGGTATCCGGCGCCACATCTTCCTGTGCGCCGAAGCGGACAAAGGGGAATGCTGCAGCCGTGCGGAAGGCACTCCGGCCTGGAAGTACCTCAAGAAGCGGCTCAAGGAACTCAGGCTCGACCGTGATGGCGGTATCGCCCGGACCAAGGCCGATTGCCTGAAGATCTGCGCTGCGGGGCCGGTGGCGGTGGTCTGGCCCGAAGGCGTCTGGTACCATTCCTGCCGCGAGGACGTGCTGGAACGGATCATCCAGGAACACCTGGTCGGCGGCAAACCGGTCGAGGATTTCAGGCTCTATCCGGAGGGCTGAGTGCGTCAGTCGTTCGGCTCGGACCAGTCCTGCACGGCCTCATCGTGGCCCGCGCCGCTGGACAGGAACACCAGCCCCATCAGCGCCCCGGTCAGTAGCACGATGAACCCTGCCGCGAGCGCGACCGCGATGTACATATGCAGCCAGTCGGCACCGAAGGACTGCCAGACGATTGCCAGCGCGGCGAGCACAGTTGCCAGCGCGGCCAGCGCCGACCAGCGCAGGAAACCCTTGTAGCGCTCCCAGGCGAAGCGCGAGGCGGGACTCTCATCGAGCGGGATACGGGACATGACGCCGACATGGGCGGGCCAGCCGATGATGGCAAGCCCGCAATGCACCCGGACTCGCCAAGCGGGCGGGTTCATGTCATCCTCGCCTGCGGGAGAACAGCCGGGAGAGGCGCTATGACGATTGCGCGAATGATCGAGGGGCGAACCACTGATATCGTGAGCTGCGATGCCGCGACCAGCGTCAGGGACGCGGTGCGGATTCTGGCCGAACGGCGGATCGGTGCAATGCCAGTCTATGCGGAGGGGCGGATTGCCGGAATCTTTTCCGAGCGCGACGTGGTCTATCAGCTTTCCGAACACGGGCCGGCCATGCTGGAACGCAGCGTGGGCGAGGTGATGACCGCCCCCGCGATCACCGTGGTCCGCGCGACCGGCGTTCTGGAAGCGCTGGGGCTGATGACCCGGCGGCGCATCCGCCACCTGCCGGTCGTCGAAGCGGACCGGGTGATCGGCTTCGTTTCGATTGGCGACCTGGTGAAATACCGGATCGAACGCATCGAATCCGAAGCCGAAGCGATGCGCAGTTATATCCAGAGCGCCTGACCGGGGCGCCGCCGCGCCTTGCCGGGCGCCACGCCAGCGCCTACATCGCTGTGCATGGACGCGCCAACAATGAACTTCAGCCCTTCCGCCGCCGCCAGGGTCGCGGCGATAGCCGCCAAGCAGGGCAGGCCCGCGATTCTGCGCCTTTCGGTTGAGGGCGGAGGGTGTTCGGGTTTCCAGTACCGCTTCGGCCTGGCCGACGCCCCCGAGCCTGACGACCTGATCGTCGAACAGGGCGGGGCATCCCTGGTGGTCGATCCGGTCAGTCTTGATCTGGTTGCCGGCAGTGTCGTCGATTATGTCGAATCGCTCGGCGGCGCGGCCTTCAAGGTGGAAAATCCCAACGCGGCTTCGGGTTGCGGCTGCGGTTCGTCGTTCGCGATCTGATGAAGATCGCCACGTTCAACATCAACGGGATCAAGGCGCGCCTCCCACGCTTGCTGGAATGGCTGGAAGAAACCCGCCCGGCAGTTGCCTGCCTGCAAGAGATCAAGACCCAGGACGAGGGCTTTCCCGCCGCCGAATTCGAGAAGATCGGCTATCACGCGATCTGGCATGGCCAGAAAGGATTCAACGGCGTGGCAATCCTCGCCGATGGCACAGCGCCCGTCGAAGTGATGCGCGGGCTGCCGGGCGATCCTGAGGACGAACAGGCCCGCTATCTGGAGGCCGAAGTCTTCGACACCCGCATCGCCTGCATCTACCTGCCCAACGGCAACCCGCATCCCGGTCCGAAGTTCGATTACAAGCTGGCCTGGATGGAGCGCCTGCGCACCCGGATGCGCGCGCTGGCAGCGGAGGAGGTGCCCGCGCTGGTGATCGGGGATTTCAACGTGATCCCGCACGATCATGATGTTTGGTCACCCCGCGCCATGGCGGATGACGCGCTGATGCAGCCCGGATCGCGCGACGCCTATGCCCGGCTGCTGGCCGACGGCTGGACCGACGCGCTGGCAGCGCACCATCCGGCAGGCGGGATCTGGACGTTCTGGGACTATCAGGCCGGGGCCTGGCAGCGCGACCATGGTTTCCGCATCGATCACGCGCTGCTCTCGCCGGAACTGGCCGACCGGATGCAGGCCTGCGGCGTCGACAAGGCCTATCGCGGACGCGAAAAGGCCAGCGACCACGCGCCGGTATGGGTCACTTTCGGCAGGGCGTGAAGGAACGGGGCGGGAGGATTGCTCCCGCCCGCCCGTTCGGTCTTCAGCGATAGAAGACGTGGTTGTCGATCCGGGCGAGGCGCTTCAGGCGCCAGCCGGGCGAAACATAGGCCGCGTGAAAGAACAGCGCGCCTTCGGCCGGGCTTTGCCAGGTTCCGGCATGGGCAATCTGCGCGATCGCCACAGCTTCCTTCCAGTCGCGCGAAGCCTTCGGGATCGCCGGCATGGTGCCGCCGCGCACGAAGGAAAACTGCGAACGCTGGAACACGACGCCGCAGTAGCTTTCCGGGAAGCGGCCCGATTTCGAGCGGGCGACGACCACGCGGCCCACTGCAAGCTGGCCAACCAGCGATTCGCTCTTCGCTTCGAAGTAGATCGCCCCGGCAAGACAGTTCAGCTCACGCGAGAGGTCTGCAGGCTGGGGCTGGGCGGAAACCAGCGCGGCAAGGCTCTGCGCCTTGGGCTCGGTCACCGGCAGCTGCACCTCGGCCGAATCGGTTCCGGGGGCAAGCACCGTGTCGGTTTCGACCGGCTGAATGATGATCTGGGGAGCCGGTTCCTGATTAGCGGTGACAGGAGAGAGACTCTCCGCCGCTGCGCCCGAACCGCCGGCGCTGGCAAGAATGGAAAGGATCATGGCGCCAGTCGCAATGATGCTGGCGTTTTTCAACTTGGGGCTCATTAAGCAAACTTACTGGGCGGTGGACGCACCCGACGCAGGCTGGACTGACGGCGTGAACCCGCAAAGCGGATCCTTGCCTCCAGCCGGAAAACCTGCCGGCTATCCCCCGTCTGCGTGCTAGCGAAAATGGCCGAAACGCCGCCTCCGCCGCCTGCGCACAAACTTGAGTGGCGCGCCTTTCATGCGGCAGCGCACAAAAGTCAACCCACGCGCTAGAGCAAGGCGATGAGCCGTTCACCATCCGCGATATCCAGTTCAACAATCCACAGATCGGGGTCGCGTTCCCCGCGCCGTGTCAGGTAATCATGAAATTCCATTGGATTTTCAGTGTCCTGTGACCTCGAAAGGACCCATTTGCGCGTCCCATCAGCACTGGGCATACGCTCGAAAAGCCGCGCATTTGCGCCGTTTTCCGCCAGTACGGCCAGGATGGTGCCCCCATCCCGTTCACCTTTGCGCAGCACCGTGGCGAAGCCACCAGCGGCTTCCACCGCGCGCCGCAGCGCCGCGACTTCAAGATGGGCAGGCAGGCGAGCGTCCATCGATCAACCAGCGCCCGCAGCGCGGCAATCAGGCTGCGTCGCGATCAATGCCATTAGCCAGCAGCGCATAGAGCGCTTCCGCACCCGGGGCTTCGCCCAGCGCGGCGTGGAGGGCTTCGTCGCGCATCATCCGGCTGATCGCGGCAAGCGCGTGCAGATGGGCGGCGCCCGCCTGTTCCGGGGAGAGCAGGCCGAACACCATATCAACCGGCATGCCGTCCGCCGCGTCAAACGCAACGGGCGAGGTCAGGCGGAAGAAGGCGGCAACCGGCCGGCTAAGCTCCGGAATTCGCGCATGGGGAATTGCGACCCCGCGACCGAAACCAGTGCTGCCGAGCTTTTCGCGCTCTTCGATACGTTCCAGCACGAGTACGGGATTTAGTCCGTAAACCGCCGCGAATCGCTGGGCCAGCTGTTCCAGGATCGCCTGCTTGCTGTCAGCATCGATCGTGCCGACAGCCTCGGGCTGGAGAGTGAAAAGTGCGGTCATGGGCAAGCGCTGTGTCCAATAATTGCGCCAGGCACGAGCGCAGGGGGATTTGGAGCGGCCAATCACCGCGTCCAAAACCCCCTGCCCCTTACCTGGAAATTGCGCGCGCCTTTACAGCGGCTGTCAGGAAGGTTCAACCCAGCCAATCGAACCGTCGCCGCGACGGTAGACCATATTGTGCTTGCCGGTGCCAGCATTTTTGAAAAGCAGCGCGTTGGTGTTGCGCAGATCGAGCATCATCACCGCATCGGATACGGTTGCCTCGGGCACGTCGACCCGGGTTTCGGCAATTACCACCGGAGCATCGACGGTCACCTCCTCTTCCGCCTCGTCGGGTTCGACGAACACGGTGTAGGAGGCTTCCTCGGCGCGCAGGGCGTGGCTGGTCTGGGCGTGGCGATCCTTGATCCGGCGCTTGTAGCGGCGCAGCTGCTTGTCGATCTTTTCCGCCGCCTGATCGAGCGCGACATGGGCATCATGCGCGATGCCGGCCCCCTTCAGCACCAGCCCCTGCATCGGATGGGTTACGATGTCGCAGCGAAAGGCGCCTGCGGGCGCGCGGTTGAAAGTCACACTCGACGACAGCGCCTGGCCGAAATACTTCTCGACGATCGCAGTAATCCGCTCCTGCGCATGGGTCTGCAGGGCTCCGCCGGTCTCGACCTGGTGGCCTGAAACGCGAATCTCCATCTTTAGCCTTCTCCTGTCGCAATCGAGTGAAACGGTTCAGTCGCTCCAGAGTGGAGCCTTCACCGTTTCGAGAAAGGCGGCATGTGCCGCCAGTTCCGCCTCGCTCGCCTGATGAGGGCGGGCGGGGCGAAAGGTTCGCTCGCGCACCGGTGCGGCTACCGGCTGCACGAGAATCTCGGTGTTGTCGGCCACCAGCGAGAGGCCAATCTGGCGTCCCCCGGTCAGCTCGACATAGACCTGGGCCAGCAGCTCCGCGTCGAGCAGTGCGCCATGGAGCGTACGGTGGCTGCGATCGATCCCGTAACGGGTACACAGCGCATCAAGGCTGAGCTTGGCCCCGGGATGGCGGACCCTGGCGAGGGCCACCGTATCGATCATCCGGCTGCGATCGACCGGATCGAGCCCACAGGCTTCCAGTTCCATGTTGATGAAGCCGAAATCAAACCCCGCATTGTGCGCGACCAGCATCGAATCGCCGATGAAATCGAGGAAATCTGCGGCTTTTTCGTGAAAGCGCGGCTTGTCGGCAAGGAACGCGGCGGACAGGCCGTGCACCGCCTCTGCGGCGGCCGGCATGTCGCGATCAGGATTGAAGTAGCAGTGGAAAGTCTGACCGGTCGTCACCCGGTTGACCATTTCGATACAACCGATTTCCACCAGACGATCGCCAGTGCGAGGATCGAGGCCGGTGGTTTCCGTATCGAAGATGATCTCACGCATTACACGTCAGACATGGGCCTCTTGCCCCCGGCTGACAAGAGGGCGAATCCGCTATCCAGGCAGCTTTTCAGCGAGGATCGCATGAACCAGCCGCTGAACGGCGTGGCGCGTTTCGGCGAGCGAGGTGCCGGTGTCGATGACGTGATCGGCAAGGCGGCGCTTTTCCGCATCGGGCACTTGCAGGGCAAGGATCCGCTCGAACTTCTCTTCGGTCATGCCGGGCCGGGCGAGCACCCGCTCACGCTGCATTTCCGGCGGTGCCGAAACCACCACCACGGCATCAAGCCCATGCTGACCGGTCTTTTCATAGAGCAGCGGGATGTCGAACACGATCAGCGCACGGTCGGCGTTGTCCGCCAGGAAAGCACGGCGCATTTCGGCGACTTCCGGGTGGACGATAGCCTCAAGCCGGGCGAGTGCCTCGGCATTGCCGAACACGGCGGCCCCAAGCTTTTGCCGGTCGACCCCTTGCGGGCCGGTGGTCCCGGGAAAGGCGCGTTCGATCGGTTCGATCAGCGCGCCGTCCGGGCCTTGCAATTCATGGACTGCCGCATCGGCATCGAATACCGGCACGCCAAGCCCCTGGAACATCGCCGCGACGGCGGACTTGCCCATGCCGATCGAACCGGTAAGGCCAAGGATATAGGGACGGGTCATGCCAGCAACAGGCTCCTCAGGTCAGCGTCGGCATCTTTCGGAGCCTCCGCTCCGTAGAACCGGCGAAACGCCTCGCGCGCCTGCCCGACGAGCATTTCCAGCCCGTCATGCGTGCGCAGGCCGCGCGCGGCGGCGGCGCGCAGCAGCGGCGTATCGTGGGGATGGGTGACGATGTCGTAGACGATGGCGTCTTCGCGCAGCGAATCCACGGCCAGCGGCAGCGGCGGCATCCCCGCCATGCCCAGCGAGGTGGCATTGGCGATCAGCCGGCTTTCGTTCGCCAGCTTCTGCGCATCGCCCCAGTCGGCCGCGATGACCTCGCACCCGGCGACCGTGTCGGCTAGGTCGTCCAGTAGGCGGGCGGTGCCTTCGGCGGTGCGGTTGACGACGGCGAGCCGCCGCGCGCCAAGCGAGACAAGTCCGGCAATCACCGCTGCCGCCGCCCCGCCCGCGCCGAGCACGGTCACTTGTTCACCCGTCAGGTCGAGCCCGGCGAGCGGTTCGATGAAACCGGGCAGGTCGGTGTTCTCGCCGGTCAGCGAGCCGTCGTCCTCGACGATCACGGTGTTGACCGCGCCAAGCGCCCTGGCCGCCGGCGTGTGATGATCGACGAGATCATAGCAGGCGCGCTTGTGCGGCATGGTCGCCTGCACCCCGGCAAAGCCGAGCGCGACCATCCCGCGAAAGGCCCGTGCCACTTCGCCCGGACGGACAGGGAGCCGGATGTAATGACCATCAATCCCCAGGCGCCTGAGCCAGAATTCGTGGATCAACTGCGATTTGGACTGCGCCACCGGCCAGCCGATCAGGCCGGCCAGCAAGGGCAGGGGGCGTTCCTCACGGCTCATGCGGCAAGTTCTCTCTGCTCGCGCAGCGCGCCCAGCACTGCCAGCAGCGGCATGCCCAGCACGGTGAAATGATCGCCCGCGATTGCATCGAACAGTTGCACGCCCAGCCCCTCGATCCGGAAAACCCCGACACAGCCCGCAACCGCAGGCCATTCGGCGGCGAGATAGCTGGCGATGAACGCTTCGGATAGGGGGCGCACCGCAAGCTGAGCCACGGCGTGGTGACGCCAGACCACCACGCCATCGCGGGCCAGGGCCGCTGCCGAGTGGAGCCGCATCGTCCGGCCGGAAAAGAAGCGCAAATGATCGGCCGCGTTCTCCTTGCTGGCAGGCTTGTCGAACCGCTGCCCTTCAACTTCGACGAGGGAATCGCTGCCCAGCACCAGTCGTCCGGGCTGTTCGCGACTGACCGCCATGGCTTTTGCTTCGGCGAGGGCGAGCGCCACCGTATCCGGCGAGACGTTCCCCAGACCAGCTTCGAGCGCACGCTCATCCACATGGGCGGGGCAGGGCTCGAAAGCCACGCCGGCAGCTTCGAGCATTGCCTTGCGCGAGGCACTTTGCGAGGCGAGCACCAGCATCAGGTCGGCCCTCCTTCCTTGGGCGCGCGGTGTTCATTGTAGAGGTTGATGATCGCGGCGGCGGCTTCCTCGATCGAGCGACGGGTCACATCGATCACCGGCCAGCCATTGTCGGCGAACATTCGCCGCGCGAACTGCAGTTCGGCATTGACCCGGTCCTGATCGACATAGGCGGTCTCGGGCGCCTGGCCAAGCGTAAGCAGCCGGTTGCGGCGCACCTGCACCAGCCGTTCGGGCGCGGTCGTGAGCCCGACGACCAGCGGATGCTTGAGGCCATAGAGCGCCGGAGGCGGGGGGCTTTCGACCACGATCGGGATATTGGCCACCTTGTAGCCGCGCTGGGCGAGATAGATCGAGGTTGGCGTCTTGGAGCTGCGCGACACTCCGGCCAGCACGATGTCCGCCTCTTCCCAGTCCTCCCAGCCAACGCCGTCGTCATGCGCGATGGTATAGTGGACCGCATCAACCCGCGCGAAATAGGCATCGTCCATCGCGTGCTGACGGCCGGGCCGGGCGCGCGGAATCTGGCCAAGCGCCGCTTCCAGCGCATGGACCGCGGCATCGAGCACCGGCACCACCGGCAAGCCAAGCGTGCGGCAGTGTTCTTCCAGCCGGGCCCGGGTATCGGAGTTGACCAGCGTGTAGAACACCAGTCCCGGATTGGCGGCAATTTCGCGCATGATCCGGTCAAGGTGCTGCTGCGAGCGGACCATCGGCCAGAAATGACGGATCACCTCGGCCCCCTCGAACTGGGCGAGCGCGGCCTTGGCGAGCATCTCGAGTGTCTCGCCGGTTGAATCCGACAGCAAGTGGAGGTGAAGACGGGGCATATCAGGTGTTCAGGAGCGCCCTGTGGATGATTTGCGGCATAAACCACGGGACAGGCACGGGCACAAGTTCGGCGCGGGATTCACTCCCCGCTCGCAGGAGTCCCCGAGGCGACTTGTGGACATGTCCAAAACGTTTCCCACAGGCTGGGGATAGGGCGGATAAGCCGTGCTTGACGCGTGGCCGTGCAGAGTCGGTTGCCGCTTCCCCCTGTTCAGCACGGGACAATTCGGGCAAGGCGCGGCTGTTCCCGCTATCCACAGCCCAACTACTATCAACATCCTATAGAATCTAATTTGTATTTGATTGGAATCCGCACGATGCCCGGTTTGCTCCTTCGTACCTTGCGTGGTGAAAATGGCGATCGTCGGCCGATCTGGCTGATGCGTCAGGCCGGCCGTTATCTGCCGGAATACCGGGCGCTGAGGGCCCAGAAAGGCGGCTTCCTGCCGCTGGTCTACGATGCCGAAGCCGCTGCCGAGATAACGCTTCAGCCGATCCGGCGCTATGGGCTGGACGGGGCGATCCTGTTTTCCGACATCCTGATCGTGCCCTATGCGATGGGGCAGGATCTGGAGTTCCTCGCCGGGGAAGGTCCGCACCTCTCGCCGCGGCTTGCCGATGCGGCGCTGTCCAGCCTTCATGCGGTGCCGCAGCGGCTTTCGCCGATCTACGACACGGTCAAGCTGGTGCGCGCACAGCTGCCCGCCGACAAGACGATGCTGGGCTTTGCCGGATCGCCCTGGACCGTGGCGACCTACATGGTGAACGGCGAGGGCAGCCGCGACCAGCATGAAACACGGGCCATGGCTTACCGCGACCGCGCAGCCTTCCAGGCGATCATCGATGCCATCGTGAGCGTGACGGTGGACTATCTCGCGGGTCAGGTGCTGGCCGGGGCCGAGGCGGTGCAGCTGTTCGATTCCTGGGCCGGAAGCCTGGCCCCCAGCGAGTTCGAACGCTGGGTGATTGCGCCCAATGCCGCGATCGTATCCGCCCTGAAGAAGCGATTCCCCGAACTTCCGGTGATCGGCTTCCCCAAGGGTGCGGGCGAGAAACTGCCAGCCTATGCCCGCGAAACGGGTGTTCACGCCGTCGGTATCGACGAGACGATCGATCCGGTCTGGGCCGCGCGGGAACTGCCTGCCGGCCTGCCGGTGCAGGGCAATCTCGATCCGCTGCTGCTGCTGTCGGGAGGTGACGAGATGGAGCGCGAGACTCTGCGTATCCTCGATGCCTTCGCTGATCGGCCCCACGTATTCAACCTTGGCCACGGGATCGGGCAGACGACTCCGGTCGAACATGTCGCCCAGTTGCTTGGGGTAGTGCGCGGGTGGAGCCGATAGGCTATATGCCTGGCATGGAATGGGTGCTTGCAATGACCTACCTGTGGCTGAAGGCCGGCCATCTGATCTTCGTGATCTTCTGGATGTCGGGGCTGTTCATGCTTCCGCGCTTCTTCGTCTACCACCAGGAAGCCGCGCCGGATTCGCCCGAGAACGCGATCTGGACCGACCGTGAGCGCAAGCTGCTGCGGATCATCATGTGGCCTTCGCTGGTGGTGCTGTGGGCGCTGGGCCTGGCAATGGCCTGGTCGATGGATTTCTTCCCCGACAGCTTCTGGTTCCACGTGAAACTTGCTCTGGTGCTGGTGCTGACGGCCTATCACGTCTGGCTGGCAGGTTATCACCAAGCGCTGGCGCGCGGTGAGCGGCGGCTTTCCGGCAAGGCGCTGCGGATGATCAACGAGATTCCGGGCGTGACTGCGGCGCTGATCGTGGTGCTGGTGATCGTCAAGCCGTTCTGAGCGCAGCGACGCTTATCGTTGACCTGACAGCGAGCTGGGCCTAGACGCGGGCCTGACCGGCACCTGGCCGCGCCTCTGCGCGGCGATCCGCTTTCCCCAAGCCCTTCGATCGGCCGGCCATTTCCAGACTGACTCATCCCATGGATGGACGATTGCAATGCACCTGAAAGAACTCAAGAAAAAGACTTCCGCCGAACTGGTCGAAATGGCCGAGGAACTGGGCGTTGAAAGCGCATCGACGATGCGCCGCCAGGATCTGATGTTCGGTATCCTCAAGGAACTGGCCGAGGACGGCGAGCAGATTCTGGGCATCGGCACGATCGAAGTGCTGGCTGATGGCTTTGGCTTTCTCCGCAGCCCCGAGGCGAACTATCTGGCCGGGCCGGACGACATCTATGTCTCGCCTAACCAGGTCCGCAAATGGGGCCTGCGCACCGGCGACACGGTGGAAGGTGAAATCCGCGCGCCCAAGGACGGAGAGCGCTATTTCGCGATCACCAAGCTGATCAGCGTCAACTTCGACGATCCCGACGTGGTCCGCCACCGCGTGAACTTCGATAACCTGACCCCGCTCTATCCGGATGAGAAGCTCAGCCTCGATACGCTCGATCCGACGGTCAAGGACAAGTCGGCGCGGGTGATCGACATCATCAGCCCCCAGGGCAAGGGCCAGCGCGCGCTGATCGTCGCGCCGCCACGGACCGGCAAGACCGTGCTGCTGCAGAATATCGCCAAGGCCATCACCGACAACCACCCGGAAGTGTTCCTGCTCGTCCTGCTGGTCGACGAACGGCCGGAGGAAGTCACCGACATGCAGCGCAGCGTGAAGGGCGAAGTGATTTCCTCGACCTTCGACGAGCCTGCCAGCCGCCACGTCCAGGTCGCCGAAATGGTGATCGAGAAGGCCAAGCGCCTGGTCGAGCACAAGCGCGACGTCGTGATCCTGCTGGATTCGATCACGCGCCTTGGCCGCGCCTACAACACCGTGGTGCCCAGTTCGGGCAAGGTGCTGACCGGCGGCGTCGATGCCAACGCCCTGCAGCGCCCCAAGCGCTTCTTCGGCGCGGCGCGCAACATCGAGGAAGGGGGCAGTCTGTCGATCATCGCCACCGCGCTGATCGATACCGGCAGCCGCATGGACGAGGTGATCTTTGAAGAGTTCAAGGGCACCGGCAACTCGGAAATCGTGCTTGACCGCAAGGTCGCGGACAAGCGCATCTTCCCGGCGCTGGATGTCGGCAAGTCCGGCACCCGCAAGGAAGAACTGCTGGTCGCCAAGGACAAGCTTTCGAAGATGTGGGTCCTGCGCCGCATCCTGATGCAGATGGGCACGATCGACGCGATGGAATTCCTCCTCGACAAGATGAAGGATTCCAAGACCAACGAAGACTTCTTCGCGACGATGAACCAGTAATCAGCTACCGCGCGTCCTGCACCCCGCCTTGTCGCGGATGCAGGACGGGCGGGGCCGCTGCTTTGCCGCCGCCGCGTTCTAGGACGCCTGCTGAAGCTGCGCCGCCATCATTTCCCATAGCTTGTTCATCGCCTTCATCGGGCGAACCATAACCTTGAAATCCTTTATTTTTCCGTCCGGTGCAAAGCGGATCAGATCGATTCCGTTGATGTGGATCCCGTCGATCTCGGCGGTGAATTCAAGGCAGGCGTCGTCGCCATCGACCAGTTCGCGGACATAGCGGAAACTGTCGTTCCCCAGCACCACCGCCGCCGCGCCGAGGTAGGCCATGACCTTGGCCTTGCCCTCCTGCGGGGTGTGGACCACGGGGGAGTGGAACACCGCATCATCGGCCAGCATATCCGATAGCAGGGCCAGATCGCTGCCGCCCTGCATATAGGCGTGCCAGCGGGCCACGCGGGGATCGTTGCTCATTGTGTCCTCTCCTGTTGTTCGGATCACCATGCCTTGGCTTGGGGCTGAATTCCAGCTTATGAACCAGGCTATGAGCAGCGATCCATCCGCCAGCCTGTCCGCCGGTCTCCAGGCCCTGCAGCAGCGCGACCCGGCCCGGGCTGCGGGCCTGCTGCGCGAAGCGGCCACCGGGCTCCCGCGAGAAGCGATGAATTGGGTAGCCTTGTCGAATGCCGAGATGGCGCTGGGCAATCGCGATGCGGCCGAAGCTGCCCTTGAAGCCCAGCTGGAACTGGCCCCGCGCGATATCGGTGCCCTGCTGATGAAGGGCCTCCTGCGCGAGCAGGCGGGGGACCCGCGTGCGGCGTCCAGTTTCTACCGCGCCGCCACCAACCAGGCAGCGGTGAGCGGAGACGTGCCCACGCCGCTGGCGGCGCTGCACAACCACGCCAGGACCTTTCTGGCCAGCAGCAGTGCCGATTTCGAAGCCCACCTTCTCGAAAACCTGGGAAGCGATCTGTCACCGGCCATGATCGAGGCGGTCGAACTGCTGACCGGCAAGCGTGAGCTTTATCTTCAGCAGCCGTCAGTGCTGTATTACCCCGGCTTGCCGCAGAAGCGGTTCTATGATCCGGCGGATTTCCCCTGGTTTGCCCCGATGTTGAAGCTTGTTCCGCAGATGCGGGCCGAACTTGCCACGGAACTGGAGCGCGGGGCGGCGGGCTTTTCGCCCTATGTTCACCGCAGGCGCCACCGCCCAGCGCCCAACAGCCCCTTGCTCGATAATCAGGCCTGGACCGCGTTCCATTTCTGGCGGGACGGCGAATTGCAGGAAGTGAATGCCGCGCGCTGCCCGGCAACGATGGAGGCCCTGGGCCACGCGCCGCTGGTGCGAATCCCGGGGCGCAGTCCCAACGCCCATTGGTCGCGGCTGCTGCCGGGCGCCCATATTGCGCCGCATGTCGGCATGCTCAACACCCGGCTGATCTGCCATATTCCGATCCTCACCGCGCCCCGTTGCTGGTTCCGGGTGGGTAGCGAACGGCGCGAGTGGATCGACGGCGTACCGCTGGTATTCGACGATTCGATCGATCACGAGGCAAAGAACGATGGCCCGCAGGAGCGGGTCATCCTGTTGTTCGAAATCTGGCGACCCGAGATCGATGCGGCCGACCGCGAGGCGATCGGCCGCATTTTCCAGATCGTCGGCGAAGTCTGATCCCTTAGCCGAGGTGTTCCTTCAGGAACGCTTCGGTGCGGCTGTCCGCCAACTGTGCCCCGGCTTCGTCCCGGCGGTCGCCCATTTCGGCGGCAAAGCCATGGTCCAGCCCGTCATAGTCATGAAGCGTGACCTTGGGATGGTCATCCAGCCCGGCATGGATCGCTGCCTGGGCTTCCGGGCCGACGAAGTGATCGGCGGTCGGGATGTGGAGCATCAGCGGATTGGCAATGGCATGGGCTTCGTCCAGCATCTGGTCGATCATCACGCCGTAATAGCCGACCGAAGCGTCAATGTCGGTCCGAGCTGCGGCCATATAGGCAAGCCGTCCGCCCAGGCAGTAACCCGCGCAGCCGGCCTTGCCGACACCCTGGGTGCCGCGAATCCAGCGGATCGTGGCCTCGATGTCGTAAACCCCGTTGTTCGCATCGTAGCGCTGGAAATAGCCAAAGGCTTCCTGGAGTTCCGCTTCGATATCGGGATTGAGTTCGACTCCTGGTGCGAACCGCCAGAACAGGTCTGGTGCAACCGCAAGATAGCCTTCGGCAGCCCACTTGTCGCACTTCTGGCGAATGCCCGGGTTCACGCCGAAGATTTCCGGTATGACGATGATCGCGGCGCGCGGCGTACCGGCAGGGCGCGCGACATAGGCGGGAATCGATCCCGCGTGGTCATAGGCGGGGATCTGCACGGTCTCGGTCATGGGTTTTGCTCCGGTTGGCTGAATGGGGGAAGGCATCACCCTTACGCTTGGCGTGGACTTTGCCAAGGGCGTGTGTCAGCAAGGGCAGGCAGGGGCGGGGGGACAACCGGGCCGGCACAAGGAGATGCCATGAAGATCCATGTCGAAATCGACTGCACCCCGGAAGAGGCGCGCACGTTTCTCGGTCTGCCGGACGTTGGCAAGGCCAACCAGTTCTATGTCGATGCCGTTGCCAAGGCGATGAAGGGCGCGGGCTCGGTTGACCAGCTCCAGGAATTTGCCAAGGGCCTGGCTCCGATGGGCCAGGTCGGGCTCAGCCTGTTCCAGCAGTTCATGGAAGGCGGCGGTCTTGGCTCCGGCAAAGGCGGCAAGAAGAAGGACGCTGACTAGGACGAAGCGCTGCGGCGTTCGTACCCGTCTGCGGGACAGGCCATGACCGATACGATTTTCGCGCTTTCCAGCGGCAGTCCGCCAGCGGCCATCGCGGTGGTCCGCGTCAGCGGGCCGGAAGCGGGCAATACATTGCGGGCGCTATGTGGCCGCATCCCGCCGCCGCGCCGTGCGGTCAGCGCCCGGCTGATCGATGGTGAGGGTGAGCAGATCGACCGTGCGCTGGTGCTGTGGCTACCGGGTCCGGGAACCGCAACGGGGGATGACATTGCCGAATTTCACCTCCACGGCGGGCGGGCCGTCGTTCGCGCGCTTGAGCGGAGCCTGACCTGTCTTCCGGGCCTTCGCCCGGCCACGGCTGGTGAATTTACCCGGCGCGCCTTCGCCAACGGGCGGATCGATCTGGCCGAGGCGGAGGGCCTGGCCGACCTGCTCTCGGCGGAGACCGAATTGCAGCGGCGCAGCGCGATGGCCATGGCTGGCGGTGCCTTTTCCGCTACGGTCGCAACCTGGCGGGAACGGCTGCTTGCGGCATCGGCCGGCCTGGAGGCGGTACTCGATTTCGGCGATGAAGACGATGTCGCGCCGCTTCCGCCAAGTTTCCAGAGCGGCCTTGCGGTGCTGCAGGACGATATCGCGGCATGGCTCGCCCGGCCCCGCGCGGAAGTCCTGCGTGAAGGGTACCGGGTGGTCATCGCCGGGCCGCCAAACCTGGGCAAGAGTACGCTGTTCAATGTTCTGGTCGGTTCCGAAGCGGCAATCGCCACGCCGATTGCCGGGACGACCCGTGACGTGCTGACCCGCCCGGTATCGCTGGGAGGGATTCCGTTCCTGTTTGCCGATACTGCCGGGTTGCATGACAACGCGGGGGACGAGGTGGAGGCGATCGGCATTGAGCGGGCGTTGGAGGCGCTTGACCGGGCCGATCTTGTCCTGTGGCTCGGACCGGAAGGAATGGGCCCGCAAGGCTGCTGGGAGATTGCATCGCAGATCGATCGCGCCGACGCGCTGGTCAAGCGCCGTGCCCGGCACCGGATTTCGGCGATCAGCGGGGCAGGGCTTGATGCGCTGCGCCAGGACCTGATCGAAACCGCGCGAAAGGCAATGCCCAGGCCAGGGGAGGCCGCCTTGAACGAGCGCCAGCATGGCCTGCTAGCGGATGCCTCGCGGGCCCTTGCCGGTGCCCGCAGCGAGCGCGATCCCTTGCTGATCGCCGAGAATCTGAGGCTGGCGCGGGTCGCGTTTGATGGTCTGCTTGGCCGAACCACGACAGAGGATATGCTCGACACCCTGTTTGGACGCTTCTGCATCGGCAAATAGTGTTTCACGTGAAACACGGCTGCGCTAAAGCCGCCGGACATGCAGCAGTTCGATATCATCGTGGTCGGCGGCGGACACGCCGGTGTCGAGGCGGCGGCCGTTGCCGCGCGGATGGGCGCGCGGGCCGCGCTGGTCAGCTTCGATCTCGACGCGATCGGAGCGATGAGCTGCAATCCGGCTATTGGCGGTCTTGGCAAAGGCCATCTGGTGCGCGAGGTCGATGCCTTCGACGGGATCATCGCCCGCGCGGCTGATGCCGGAGCCATTCACTATCGCATGCTCAACCGCTCGAAGGGCAGCGCCGTGCAGGGCCCGCGAATCCAGGCTGACCGCAAGAGGTTCAAGGCTGCGGTGCAGGCGCTCCTCGCGCGGCAGGGCGATCTCACCCGGATCGCGGGAGAAGTTGCGGCGCTTCGGCTTGAAGGCGGCAGGGCTGCCGGCGTTGTGCTGGCCGACGGAACCGAACTCTGCGCCCGGGCTGTCGTGCTGTGTACCGGCACTTTTCTGGGCGGCATCTTGTTTCGCGGCGAGGAACGGATCGTCGGCGGACGGATCGGTGAAGCTTCCGCCCAGCGGCTGGCCGCCCAACTGCGCGAGGCGGAACTGCCGATGGCGCGGCTCAAGACCGGGACGCCGCCACGGCTCGACGGGCGCACGATCGATTGGGCACGGCTGGAGGAGCAGCCGAGCGATGCCGAGCCCTGGACCATGTCCGCGCTGCCCCCGCAGCACGGCGGGGCCGGAAGGGCCCTGCCCCAGGTGTTCTGCGCGATCACCCGCACCAATGCACGCAGTCACGACGTCATCCGCGCCAATCTGCATCGCTCCCCCCTGTTCTCAGGCGCCATCGGAGCCCTGGGACCACGCTATTGCCCCTCGATCGAGGACAAGATCCACCGCTTTGCCGACCGCGACGGCCATCAGGTGTTTCTGGAGCCTGAAGGGCTCGATACCCCGCTGGTCTATCCCAACGGGATCAGCACTTCGCTGCCCGCCGACGTCCAGCTTGATATGCTGCGCACGATGGAGGGGCTTGAAGCGGTCGAAATGGTCGTGCCGGGTTATGCGGTGGAATACGATCACATCGATCCGCGCGCCTTGCGGCCGAGCCTTGAGCTCAGGGCGATCCCGGGGCTCCACTGCGCCGGGCAGCTTAACGGCACCACGGGTTACGAGGAGGCCGCAGCCCAGGGCCTGGTTGCGGGGATGCACGCCGCCGCCGCGGTGCTGGGGAGCGAGGCGGCGCCGCTTGACCGGGGCAACAGCTACCTTGCCGTGATGATCGACGATCTCACTTTGCACGGGGTGACAGAGCCTTACCGGATGCTAACCGCGCGGGCTGAATACCGGCTCCGGCTGCGCGCCAGCAATGCCAGCAGCCGCCTTACTCCGCTGGCCATGGCCGCCGGATGTGTGGGCAGCGAGCGAGCGGCGTGGTTTTCTCGCCGCATGGCTGATCGTGAGCGGCTTGAGGCAGGGCTTGAGCGGACCGCGACCAGCGCGGAGCTGGCGGCGTCTGGCTTGCCGGTTCGTCCCGATACTGGCCGACTTTCCCTTCGGGAATGGCTGCGCTTTGGCGGGGTAACGCTTGACGATCTGGCGCCTTGGCTGGACGGCGAACTGCCCGATGATGCCGACCTGCGCACCGAAGTGAGCGAAGACGCGGCCTACGCGCCCTATCTCAGCCGTCAGGAAAGCGAGCTGAGGGAGCTGCGCGCGGGTGAGGGGTTGCGGCTGGGCGATGACTTTCCCTACGCGTCGATTCCGGGGCTTTCGCGCGAGATGGTCGAACGCCTGACTGCGGCGCGGCCCGCCACGCTGGCAGCTGCTGGTCGGATTCCTGGGATCACCCCGGCGGCCCTGGCGGCCTTGCTGGTCCATGCCCGGAGGCGGGCGGCATGATGCTGGTGGATGAAGGCGATGCCCTGACCTGGCTCCATAGCCTACCCGAATGGAATGCTGCGGCAGAGGAGCGGCTCGCCACCCTGGTTGAGCTGCTTGGCGAGGAGAATGGCCGGCAGAACCTCGTTTCAGCCGCAAGTCTGGCCGAGGTGTGGCGCCGCCATATCGCGGATTCAGCACAGCTCCTGCGCCATGTTCCACGTGAAACATCCGGCCCGTGGCTTGATCTTGGAACCGGGGCGGGATTTCCCGGTCTGGTCGTTGCCGCCTTGCGGCCCGAGTGCGAGGTCTTGCTGGTCGAATCGCGCAAGCGGCGGGTTGAGTGGCTGGAGCGGGCGCGAATCGCCATGGACCTTGCGGCAGTTACGGTGATTGGTGCGCGTGTCGAACTGGTCGAAACCCGCAAGGTTCGCACCATTTCGGCACGGGCTTTCGCCCCCTTGCCTCGGCTCATCGAATTGTCCGCCCGATTTTCCACAGCGGAGACGGTCTGGCTGTTGCCGAAAGGGCGTTCCGCGCAGCAGGAACTGGACGAACTCACCGGCTGGGCGCACAAGTTCCACGTGGAACCATCGCTGACCGATCCCGAGGCCGGAGTCATCGTCGGAACACTCACCGGAAGGAAGGGCAAAAAGTCGTGATTTGCGTGGCAATCGCCAACCAGAAGGGCGGCGTGGGCAAGACCACGACGGCAATCAACATCGCCACGGCGATGGCCGCAACCGGCTGGAAGGTGCTGCTGATCGACCTCGATCCCCAGGGCAATGCCTCGACCGGGATCGGAATTGGCGCGGCGGATCGCACCGCAAGCTCCTACGACCTGCTGGTCGATCAGGCGCCGCTGGCCGATTGCATCCAGCCGACGCGCATCCCTGGCCTCGACATCGTTCCCGCCACAGTCGATCTTTCCGGCGCCGAGGTGGAACTGGTTTCGGTTGACGATCGCACCAGCCGCCTGCGCAATGCGCTGGCGGGCGATGCCGGGCATGATATTGCGTTCATCGATTGTCCGCCCTCGCTCGGCCTGCTGACGCTCAACGCGCTTTGCGCTGCGGACACCCTGCTGGTTCCCTTGCAGTGTGAATTCTTCGCGCTGGAGGGGCTGTCGCAGCTGCTCCAGACGGTCGAGCGGGTCCAGCAGCGCTTCAACCCCGATCTGGGCATTATCGGTGTGGCGCTGACCATGTTCGACCGGCGCAACCGCTTGACCGATCAGGTTTCCGATGATGTCCGCTCGTGCCTTGGCAATCTGGTGTTCGAGGCGGTGATCCCGCGCAACGTCCGCCTGTCAGAGGCGCCCAGCCATGGTCTTCCGGCGCTGGTCTACGACCACGCCTGCGCCGGTAGCCGCGCCTACATGGCGCTGGCCCGCGAACTGATTTCCCGCCTGCCCGCACAAAGGAAGGCCGCATGAGCGACGATCCGATCATCCGCATTACCGCGCCGCGCAACGATGCCCCCGCCAAGCGCCCGGCGCTGGGGCGCGGGCTTGGCGCGCTGCTGGGCGATACCCGGCGCGAGGAACCGCTCGTCACTTCCACGCCAAGGGGTGAGTCGGCGGTGTCGCTACCGGCGGGGCAGGGGCTGGCCATGCTGGCGGTCGCGGCGATCGCACCGCATCCGGAGCAGCCGCGCCGGCATTTCGACGACGCCGCACTGGATGAGCTGGCCGCTTCGATTGCTGCGCGCGGAGTGATCCAGCCGGTGATCGTCCGACCGTTGGGGCCGGGTAGATGGCAGCTGGTGGCGGGCGAGCGGCGGTGGCGCGCGGCCCAGCGCGCCCAGCTTCACGAAATCCCGGCGATTATCCGCGACCTTTCCGAGCGCGAGGTCATGGCGCTGGCGCTGATCGAGAACCTTCAGCGCGAAGATCTCAACCCGGTCGAGGAGGCACGTGCCTACAACCGGCTGGCCGAGGATGAAGGGCTGACCCAGGCAGAGATCGCCCGGATGGTCGACAAGAGCCGTAGCCATGTCGCCAACCTGATGCGCCTGCTGGCATTGCCGGGCGAGGTGCTGGCGATGGTCGAGGACGGGCAGCTTTCGATGGGCCACGCCCGCGCCCTGATCGGCGCCGAGGATGCCGTTGCCCTGGCGCACGAAGCGGTCGGCAAGGGTCTGTCGGTGCGCGAGGTTGAAAAGCTGCTGCGCCGCCGCAGCCAGGCGCCAGCCGCACCGCGCCGCGCCCGGGCCGAGCGCGAACCGGCGGCATCCGCCGATATCGCGGCAGTCCAGGCGCATCTGGAAGAGTTCCTCGGCCTGTCGGTTCGAATCAACACCGATGCGGATCCCCGGTCGGGTTCGGTAACCATTCGCTACCGGACGCTCGATCAGCTTGACCTGATTTGTCAGCGCCTGACCGGCGGCGGGATCTAGAAACCCGCAGAATCCCCTCAATTCAGTCTCTTGCGCCCACCGGCTTCGTTAACAAACGGGGCCGGTCGGTTAACTATGGTTGCAAGCAAAGGCTGAAGAGACCCTCCGTAAAAGCACCTAATGAATGGGGGGTCTGCCGGCCATTCGGGCAGCGCTGCCAGGCGTTGTCGGCTTATTCGTACTGCTTTTGAAGGGACCAGATTACATGCGCAATTCGCTCCGTATCGCCGCTCTCGGCGCCGCTCTCGCCGCCGGTTCGCTCGCGACTTCGGCCCATGCCGCTGCCACCGCCACCGCCACCGCCACGGCGGAAGTGCTTGAAACGCTGACGCTGACCGCTGTCGACGATCTGAACTTTGGCCAGATCGCGGCCAACACCGGCGGCACCGTGACCGTCAACGCCGATTCGACCGTTGCGTCGACCGGCACCCTGATCTCCACTGGCACCCGTGCTCCGGCGACCTTCACCGTCACTGGCAGCGCCAGCACCAGCGTCGTCGTGACCCTGCCCAGCGCCGCCGTCAACCTGACCCGTTCGGGCGGCACCGAAACGATGTCGCTCGACACGTTCAACTCGAACCCCAATGGCGCCTTCCAGCTCAGCGCTGCCGGCACCGGCGCCTTCTCGGTTGGCGGCACGCTGACTGTTGCCAACGGCCAGGTTCCGGGTTCCTACTCGGGCACCTTCCCGGTTTCGGTCGAATACCAGTAAGGCATTCGCGCCCCCGCCATCGGTGAGGGACAGCAAGGGCCGCATCCGCCAGGCGCGGGTGCGGCCCTTCGCTTGTCCGCCACCGCCGCATGGTTATCCGAAAATTAACCCTGATTTCCTAGACCCTAGGTGTTTCTCCGGCGCTGCCTGTTTGCGCGCTGGCAAGCAATTATATCGGGGGTTTGAATGCTGCATCCTTACCGTTTGACGTCGACCCTGCTCGGGGCTGGCGTTCTGGCTGCCTCAAGCTGGTCCGCGCCCGCTGCGGCGCAGGGCGATCTGCTGGTGGCGCCGACCCGGGTGATCGTCAGCGGGGCGGGCAGCTCGGAAGTGGTGCTCAGCAACATCGGCAACACGGCGGCAACCTACCGGATCAGCCTGGAGCTCAGGCGGATGGAGGCGGACGGCAACTTCAAGGAAGTGACCGAAACCGAAGCCACCCCGGCCGAGAAGGCCGCGCTTGAAATGGTGCGCCATGCTCCCCGGCGCATCACGCTCATGCCGGGCCAGCCGCAGGCGGTGCGAATCTCCGCGCGTCCGGCGCCGGAGCTGCCCGATGGCGAATACCGCGTGCACATGAGCTTCCGGGCCGTGCCTCCAGCAGTTGCGCCGGAAGACGCGGCCAGGGAAGCCGCCGCTGCTGGCGGAGGGCTGACCATCAAGCTGACCCCGGTCTACGGGATCACCATCCCGGTTTTCGTGCGCAAGGGCAATCTTGAAGGAAAGGCGGGCATCGCCAATGCCCAGCTCGTCCGTAGCCCGGCCGGTGCCTATGTCGAACTCGACATGACGCGCAGCGGTCAGCGTTCGGTCTATGGCGAGCTGATCGGCAAGTCGCCCTCGGGCGAAGTCCTGTTCAACATGCGCGGCGTCGCGGTCTACGCGGAGCTGACCAGGCGCTCCGTGCGCGTTCCCATCGCTTCGGACCAGCTTGCCAGGCTGCGCGGACCAGTGCGGATCGAATACCGCGAACTGCCCGAAAATGGCGGCCAGCTTCTTGCCGATACGACCGCAAACCTCAATTAACATACTGATAAAAAGGCAAATAACCGGACCGTGACGTCATGAGGCGCACCTTTCCCTGGCTGAGGCACGCCGTCGCACTGGTTGCGGCGGCTGTTGCCGTTCATGCCGGGGAGGGCGCGCAGGCCGCGACCTGGACGCCGAGCGAGGACGATGCGCTGCTGCTTGAGCTGCACAGCGGCAAGTACAAGCTTGGCCAGCCGCTGCGCGGTTACCAGACCCCTGGTGGAACCTGCGTCGATTTTGCCGACCTAATCCAGGCGCTCGACCTGCCGGTGCGACTTGACAAGAAGTCGCGCCGCGCAACCGGGTGGCTGTTCGCCGAGGATCAGCGGCTGATCATCGACCGCGATGCAAATACAGTACAAAACGTGAACGGAGAACGCTCGATCCCTGATGGCGCGATCCATGACACGCCCGAGGGCTGGTGCATGGACACCGGCGCGCTCTCCACCTGGTTCGGCGTGCGGTTCAAGCCCGATCTCGGCAATCTCGCGCTCAAGCTCGAATCCGACCGCAAGTTGCCGTTTCTCGAAGCGATCGAGCGTAAGAGTCGCGCCGCGCAACTTCGCACGCCGACATTCGGCGATTTCGACCTCGCGCGTTTGCCGCAGGCCGAGCTGCCCTATCGCAACTGGCGCACGCCTTCGGTCGATGTCCAGATCCAGGCCCAGTGGCACAACAGCCGCGGCACACAGGTGCAATACGAAGCGCTGGCGAGCGGCGAGGCGCTGGGACTGAGCTATAACGCCCGTCTTGCGGGCAATCTCGATGGCAAAGCGGCGCTGCGGCTCAAACTGTTCCGCAACGATCCCGCAGGCGGGCTGCTTGGCCCGCTGAAGGCCACGCAGGTGGCGCTTGGCGATGTCGAGACGCAGCGCGGCGGACTGACCGGGCAGGGCGGTTATGGCCGGGGCGCGTTCATTTCGAACCGCCCGCTCAATCTGCCCGGACGCTTCGGCAAGACGACGCTGCGCGGCACCCTGCCTTCGGGCTGGGATGCGGAGCTTTATCGCAATGGCGAACTGCGCGCCTGGCAGGCCGATCGCGGCGACGGGCGCTATGAATTCGCCGATATCGAGCTGCTGTTCGGCGACAATGAATTCGACGTGGTGCTCTATGGCCCGCAAGGCCAGGTCCGTCACGAGCGTTCCAGTCTGCCGGTCGGGATCGAGAGCATTCCCGCTGGCAAGACCTGGTACTGGGCGGGAATCGTCCAGCAGAACCGCGACCTGATCGATTTTTCGAAGACGATCGGCGATCCGTTGACCGGATGGCGCTGGGGAGTGGGCGTCGAACGCGGCATCGACAAACGCACCACGGTGGCCGCCGAGTATCAGAGCCTGATGCTCGAGGGCCGCCGGCGCGACTATATCGAGGCAACTTTGCGCCGGGCGCTTGGTCCGGTGCTGTTCGATCTGTCCGGCGCGCAGCAGCTGGGCGGCGGACGCGCGCTGCGCGGGCAGGCGCTGGGCCGGATCGGCGGAATCCGCTTCGATGCGCAGGTCCTGTGGGTCGATGGCGAGTTCGAAAGCGAGCTGGTCGACCGCTTCCAGAGCCGCGAATACAGTCTGAAGGCCAGCACGCGGCTGAATCTGGGCAAGTGGCAGCTGCCGGTGGAGGGCGGAGTCAGCCAGAAGCTCTCCCGCGACGGCGAAAAGGTTAACGAATGGTTGCTGCGCAGCTCGCTGCACGTCAGTCGCGTGGCGCTCACGGCGGAATTGCTGGGCCGCAGCGCCCGTGCCGCGCCGGGTCGGCCGGTCAGCGCCGAAACCGGCACCCGGCTTGCCCTGATCGGCAACACCTCGATCGGCAAGCTGCGGCTGCGCGGATCGGCCGAATTCGGGCTGGGCGGGGGGTTTAAAGGGCTGCAGCGCGTCCAGATGGTGGCGGAAGCCGCGCTCAACGCGCGTTCGACCCTGCGTGCCGGGATCGAGCACGAGGCCGCCGCGAAGCAGACCGATTTCAAGCTTGCCTACATCCACCAGTTCGACAAGCTGGCGCTGCGTTTTGAAGGCAGGGCCGACAATCGCGGCCGGATCGGCGCGGGCCTGACCCTCGCGTTCAGCCTGGGGCCGGACCCGGTGGATGGCGGCTGGCGGATGACCCGCGACCGGCTGGCCGAGGAAGGCCAGGCGGCGGTCGAAGTGTTCCGCGATGACAACGGCGATGGCTATCGCCAGGCCAACGAAGGCCTGGTCGAGGGCGTGGTGGTCGAGGCGGGCTTCCGCCACACCGACAAGCCGACCAACAAGCAGGGCCGGGCGGTGATCAACGGCCTCAGGCCCTATGTCCCGGTGCTGGTTTCGATTGACGGCGGCAGCCTCAGCGATCCGTTGCTCCAGCCCAAGGGCCCGGGACGGGTGGTGGTGCCGCGCCCGGGGGTTGCCGCCACGCTTTCGCTGCCGCTTTCGCCGACAGGCGAGATCGAGGCGCTGGTGCTGGGCAGCGATGGCGAGCCGCACGGGGGATCTCGGTGGAACTGGTCGATGCTTCGGGAATCGTGCTGCGCCGCGCGCAGGTCGATTTCGATGGCTACCTGCTGTTCGATGCCGTGCCTTATGGCGATTACCGGCTGCGCGTGGCTCCGGCCTCGGCCGCGGCAGCGGGCCTGCGCCCGGCGTTTGGTCCGGCGCTGCGGATCGATCGGGCGAATCCCTCGCTGCGGCTTGGCCGGATCCGGCTGGAGGATGCCCCGCCGCCCGCACAGGTGGCTTCGGCACGACCTTAATCGCGCGATTAAATTCGGGTTGACCGCCCGCCGCGCACCCGCCTAGGTCCTTGGCAACGAAACCCCAAGGAAGAGGACGCGTCAATGTCGCTCGATTCGCTTGCCCGCACTTGTTACAACGAAGATCATGAGGCGTTCCGCTCCACGGTGCGCCGCTTTGTCGCCGAGGAACTCGAACCCCATGCCGCGAAGTGGGACGAGGACGGCATCATCCCGCGCGAAGTCTGGCCCAAGGCGGGCGAGCTTGGCCTGCTGTGCCCCACCGTTCCCGAAGCATACGGCGGGCTGGGCCTGGATTTCGGCTATAACGCGATCATCGACGAGGAGATCGGTTACGGCACCGATGTCGCCACCGGATTCTCGCTCCAGTCGGACATCGTCGCCAATTATCTGATCCAGTACGGTTCCGAAGAGCAGAAGCAGACCTGGCTACCCAGGATGGTCTCGGGCGAGGTCATCACCGCCATCGCGATGACCGAACCGGGCACCGGTTCGGACCTGCAGGGCCTGCGCACCACCGCGCGCAAGGACGGCAATCACTATGTCATCAATGGGTCGAAGACCTACATCACCAATGGCCAGAACGCCGACCTGATCCTGGTCTGCTGCAAGACCGATACCGAAGTGAAGCCGGCGTGGAAGGGCGTTTCGGTCATCCTGGTTGAGGCCAGCCGCGACGGTTTCAAGCGCGGCCGCAATCTCGACAAGGTCGGGCTGGACGCCGCCGATACTTCGGAACTTTTCTTCGAAGACGTCCGCGTGCCGATCACCAATTGCCTGGGCGAGGAAGGCAAGGGCTTCATCTATCTGATGAGCGAACTGCCGCAGGAACGCACCGGCATCGCCATTTCCGCCCAGACCGCCGCACAGCGCGCTTTCGACATGACCGTCGAATTCTGCCGCGAGCGCAAGGCGTTCGGCCAGTCGGTGCTCGATTTCCAGAACACCCGTTTCGTCCTGGCCGATCTCAAGGCCAAGCTGCAGGTCGGCTGGGCGCACCTTGACTGGGTGATCGCGCGCCACCTCAAGCACGAACTGACCCCGGTCGAGGCATCGGCGGCCAAGCTGTGGCACACCGAGCTGCAGGGCGAAGTGGTCGACAAGTGCCTCCAGCTGCACGGCGGGGCGGGCTTCATGAACGAATACCCGATTGCCAAGCAGTGGCGCGGCGCCCGCGTGACCCGCATTTTCGGCGGGACCAGCGAGATCATGAAGGAACTGATCGGCCGCTCGCTCTGATGCGAAAAGGCCCCCGGCGGGTGCCGGGGGCCTGTGATGTCATTCCAAGCGGGGGAGGGCCTTGCTCTCCCCCTTTTTCGTGTGCGAATCAGTTCACCCGAACGCGCTTGTCGGGAACGATCCGCACCCGCTTGTCGGGCACCGGGCGCGCCGGGACATAGCGGCGGTGCGGACGGGCGACCGGCACCCATTCCTCGGTGACGATCGTTTCCTTGCATTCCTTCTGGCGCGGCGCGGGGGCGGCCTGCATCTGCACAGCCATCATCGGCACCATCATGGGCACCATCACCGGCTGGTAGCCATAGCCATAGCCATATCCCGCTGCCGGGTAGGGCTGGCCGTAACCCATGGCCGGGCCGCGTGCCATATGACGTTCCAGATAGCTTTCGCACCAGTCCATCCGGCTGCGCTTGTCGGCGCCCGCGCCGATTGCGCCGCCAGCCACCGCGCCGACCGCCGCGCCCGCGACAGTGCCCAGTGTCTTGTCGCCCCGGCCCGCGATCTCATGCCCGATCACGCCGCCCAGCACGCCGCCGACGATTGCCCCACCGACCTTGTTGCCGTTGCCGTGACGGCTGCGGCATTCGGCAAGCCAGTCGGCCCGGGCGCGATCAAATCCGGCCTGGTCGTATCCGGGCTGATTGTGGCCGCCTTGCCCGTACTGGCCGGGCAGGGCCGGGCCGCCGCGCCATTCGGGGCGCGGATCGCCCTGACCGGGGCCTGCCTGACTGGCGTCATAGCTGCCGGGCGGAGGAAGCGGCGGCATCTGTTCGTGGGCGGCGGCAGGCGCGGCAAGCGCCAGGGTTCCCGCCATGGCGGCCGCGCCCAGCAGGCGGGTGGAGGCAAAGACGTTTCGCATGGCAGTCCCCTGAACCGGAAGCTTTACCGGAAGATTCACCGGGCGATTCCGGCGTTAACCCGGAATTTAACATCGGAAGGGGCGGCAAACCAAGGCCTCGCGGCCATGACTCTGCGCCCTGTCCCGATTCGGAGCAGGACTCGCGAGGGTCAGATCGCCGCTGCGATGGCCGCGGCCAGCGCCTCGATGCCTGCCGCGTCCTCCTCGTCGAAGCGCGCGGGCTCGGGACTGTCGAGGTCGATCACCGCGATGACCCTGCCGTCACGCCGCACCGGAACCACCAGTTCCGAGGCGCTGGCGCCATCGCAGGCGATGTGGCCGGGGAAGGCGTGGACATCGGGGACCAGCTGCGTCTCTCCGCTCTGCGCCGCCGTGCCGCACACCCCCTTGCCCAGCGGGATACGGATGCAGGCGGGTTTGCCCTGGAACGGTCCGAGCACCAGTTCGCCATCAATCATCCGGTAAAAGCCCGCCCAGTTGAGCCGGGGCACGAACTGCCAGATCAGCGCGGCAAGGTTGGCCATGTTGGCGACCGGATCGGGTTCGCCCGCCGTCAGCGCCCGTGCCGCTTCCACCAGTTCGCGGTAGACATCGGCCTTGGGCTGGGCGGGATCGGGTTCGAAAGCAAACATCGCGCCGCTTGTAGCCGCGAGAGCAGTTGCCGCCTAGGCCGCTTCGCCCTATCCACTGCGCCCATGTCGACCAAACGCAAACTGCTTGTCGCCCTGGGTGTGTTCCTGCTGGTCATCGCCGGGCTGGTTTTCTGGGTCTGGCGCGGGGTTCCCGCGGAGCACACGCTTGAACAGCTCTCCGGCAAGGACCCGGTTATCGCCGAACCGAAGGAAGAGACGATCCCCAGCGTCCGGATCGCCACGCCGATCGGCTGGGCGGCAGGCGAAGCGCCAGAGACGGCGAAGGGTCTGACCGTGGGCCGCTTTGCCGAAGGGCTGGATCACCCCCGGGTGATCCACACCCTGCCCAACGGCGACGTGATCGTGGCCGAGGCCGACGCGCCCGAAGGCAGCATGGGCAGCGGGCTGGTCGCGGTTGTCGGCAAGTGGCTGATGGAGCGGGCCGGCGCTCGCGGCGAATCGGCTGACCGCCTGGTGCTGCTGCGCGATGCCGACGGCGATGGCCGGGCGGAGGCCCGCTTCACCCTGCGCGAGAAGAATGGCCTCGCCTCGCCCTCGGGCCTCGCATGGGCGGCGGATACACTCTACGTCGCCAATCACGATGCCGTGCTGGCTTTCCCCTACAAGCTGGGTGAAACCGCCATTACCGCCGCGCCGGAAAAGCTGATGGATCTGCCCGCCGGTGGCAATCACTGGATGCGCAACCTGCTGCTCAGCGAAGACGGCAAGCGGCTCTACGTTGCGGTCGGCTCGGCCTCGAACATCGGCGAAAACGGCATGGAGATCGAAAAGGGCCGCGCCGCGATCTGGGAACTGACGCTCGGCTCGGGCAAGTATCCCCGCCAGTTCGCGCAAGGCCTGCGCAATCCCAATGGACTCGCCTGGAACCCCTCCAGCGGAGAGCTGTGGACCACGGTGAACGAGCGCGACATGCTCGGCCCGGATCTGGTCCCCGATTATCTTACCAACGTGCCGGTTGGCGCGCACTATGGCTGGCCGTGGGTCTACTGGAAGAAGTACGACGATGACCGGGTCGACGCGCTGCCGCCCGAATTTCTCGACGATTTCGTGCGCAAGCCGGAATATGCCATGGGCGCTCACACCGCTTCGCTTGGCCTCGCTTTCGTGCGCGGCGGGGAACGGATGGGGGCGGACTTCGCCAACGGCGCGTTCATCGCCCGCCACGGTTCGTGGAACCGCAAGCCGCTTTCGGGCTATGACGTGGTCTTCGTGAGGTTCGATGCCAACGGCAATCCGCAGGGGCTGCCGGTGCCAGTGCTGACCGGTTTCCTCAACGGCGAGGGCCAGACGCGCGGTCGCCCGACCTGGGTGGCTTTCGACAAGGGCGGTGCGCTGCTGGTCAGCGATGACACTGCCGGGATCATCTGGCGCGCAGTCGCCCCCGGTGCTGCTCCTGCCGCTGCGGTGAAGCCGGTGGTAACCGCCCGGATGCCGCCGCAGCGCTCGCTGGAAGGCGATCCGAACGCGCGCTTCTCGGCGGGCTTCCGCAAGGATGACAAGGGGCAGTAACCTCCAGCCGGTGCTGGCGGGAAGCGTCGTTAAAGTTGTTTGCCCGCCCGCCCGGCAAGTTCGGTGACGAACTGCCATGCCACGCGGCCTGAACGCGCACCCCGGCGCTTGGACCATTCCAGCGCCTCGCCGGGCTCCCAGGTAAGCCCATGCGCATCGCAATAGCCGGCGATGATCGCCAGGTAATCGTCCTGGCTGCAATTGTGGAAGCCGATCGACAGACCGAAGCGGTCGGCCAGCGCCAGACGGTCATCCACCGCGTCGCGCGGGTTGATCGGATCGTCCTGTTCGGACAGGTGGCGCGGCACGATCGCGCGGCGGTTGGAAGTCACGGCCAGCCTGACATTGGCCGGGCGTGCCTCGACCCCGCCTTCGAGCCACGAGCGCAGCGCGCGCGGCCCGCTGGAATCGCCGTCCTCAAAGCCCAGATCGTCGATGAACACCAGGAACCGGCGTTGCTGGCCGCGCAGCCTGGCGAACAGCGCCGCCAGCGAGGCCAGTGCCTCCGGCGCG
Source organism: Novosphingobium sp. (assembly GCA_016719755.1). Taxonomy (GTDB): domain Bacteria; phylum Pseudomonadota; class Alphaproteobacteria; order Sphingomonadales; family Sphingomonadaceae; genus Novosphingobium. The sequence continues at coordinate 361,395 of JADJYM010000016.1, forward strand.
ACCTGGACCAGGGCGATGGCGGTCGGATTGGCCTTCTGCGCCGCGTGAATGCCCGCGCGCAGCAGTGCCGACTTGCCCATGCCGCGCGATCCCCACAGCAGCATGTCATGCGCCGCGTGGCCAGCGGCAAGGCGGTTGATATTGGCCGTAACCACCTGTTTTTGCGCGTCTATGCCCTTCAGCAGATCGAGCGGCGGCGCGACCAGTTCCGCCACGGCGCGCGCGGTCCCGTCCCAGACGTAGGCGGGGGCTGCGGCCCAGTCGATTGGCGAAGGCGGCGGGGGCGCGAGCCGCTCCAGCGCATCGGCGATCCGGGCGAGGGGGTCTCCCTGGTCGCTCATCCGGCCAGCGTCTCGGCATCGAGGGCGTAAAGCAGGCCGGATCCGGCAGTTGCGGCGGCCTTCAGGCCCAGTGCCTCGGTGGCGATATGGTCCGCAAAATAGCGCGCGACGACCTGCTTGGCCGGGGCAAGGGGGCTGTTCTCAGCCGACAAGGCCCGCGCCTGGCGCAAAAGCTGCCAGCCGGCAATCGCCACCGCGCTCATCGTGGTGAAAGCCACCGATCCCGCCAGCCGGTCATCCAGGCTGGCATCGCTCGCCATCCAGCGGGCGATGGCGGCGCACTCGCTGGCCAGCGCCGCAATCGCGGGCATATCGGCGCAGTCGCGCGCGGCTTCCTCCAGCAGCGCGGTCACAACCGCACCGCCTTCGTACCCCAGCTTGCGGGTGACGAAATCGGCGGCCTGGATGCCGTTGGTGCCTTCATAGATCGGGGCGATGCGGGCATCGCGGTAATGCTGCGCGGCGCCGGTTTCCTCGACGAAGCCCATGCCGCCGTGGATCTGCACGCCCAGACTGGCGACTTCGCAGCCGATGTCGGTGCCCCAGGCCTTGATCAGCGGAACCAGGCAGTCAGCCCGGGCCTGCGCGCCCTCGATCCCCAGTGCGCCGCGATCAACCAGTCCTGCGGTATAGTAAAGCAGGGCGCGCGCGCCTTCGGTCAGGGCGCGCATCCGCAGCAGCATGCGCCGCACGTCGGGATGCTGGATGATGGCCACCGGGTTCTTGTCGGCCGCACCGGCCCGGGCCGACTGGACGCGGTCGCGGGCATAGCCGCGCGCCTGTTGCCATGCCCGCTCGGCAATTTGCACACCCTGGTTGCCGACGTTGATCCGGGCCGAGTTCATCATCGTGAACATGGCCTTCAGGCCTTCGTTCTCGTGCCCGATCAGTTCGCCGATGCATTCATCGTTGTCGCCGAAGGTCATCACGCAGGTCGGGCTGGCCATGATCCCCAGCTTGTGTTCCAGCCCGGCGCAGCGCAGATCGTTGCGCGGTCCCAGCGATCCATCGGCGTGCACGTGGTACTTGGGCACGATGAACAGGCTGATCCCGCGCGTGCCCGCCGGGGCGCCCGGAGTGCGAGCAAGAACCAGGTGGACGATATTGCCCGACAGCTCGTGCTCGCCCCAGGTGATGAAGATCTTGGTGCCCTTGATCCGGTAGCGCCCGGCGTGCTCGCCCTCTGCAATCGGCGTCGCGGTGCTGCGCAGCGCGCCGACATCGGACCCGGCCTGCGGTTCGGTCAGGTTCATGGTGCCTGACCATTCGCCGCTGACCAGGCGCGGCAGATAAAGCGCCTGCTGCGCGGGGCTGCCGTGGTGCTGCAGGGATTCGATCGCGCCAACCGTCAGCATCGGCAGCAGTGAAAACGCCATGTTCGCGCTGCCAAGATTTTCCAGAACATTGGCCGCCAGAGTGAAGGGCAGGCCCTGTCCACCATGCTCGACCGGCCCGGAGATCGCGTTCCACCCCTGCTCGACGAAAGCGCGGTAGGCCTCGGCGAAGCCATCCGGAAGCGAGACGGTGCCATTGGCCAGCTTCGCACCCTGCTGGTCGCCGATCCGGTTGAGCGGCGCCCATTCCCCGGCGGCGAACTGGCCGATGCCTTCGACAATCGCCTCGACCATGTCCTCGCTCGCTCCGGCGAAGCGCTCGTGCGCGGCAAGGTCGGCGATTCCGGCGTTGATGCGGATGGCGGTGATCTGGTCGGCGGTAGGGGCGGTGAAATCCATGGCGCGCTTTCCCTTGGCTTTGCGGCTTTCCGCCTATAGCGGGAGAGAATGTCCGGCAAGGTGCCAGCCCCTGAAATCCGCGCTCCCGATGCCGGGGGAATCGCCGCCGCTGCTGCCGCCTTGCGCGCCGGAGGGCTGGTCGCCCTGCCGACCGAGACGGTCTATGGCCTTGCCGCGCGGGCCGACAGCGACGATGCCGTAGCGTCGATTTACCGTGCCAAGGGCCGGCCCGATTTCAACCCGCTGATCGTCCATGTGCCCACGCTGGAGACGGCGCGCGAACTGGCGTTGTTCGACCAGCGGGCCGAAATGCTTGCCCGCGCTTTCTGGCCGGGCGCACTGACCCTGGTCCTGCCGCTGCGCGAGGGCGCGCGAATCGCCCCCGCCGTAACGGCTGGCCTGCCGACCATCGCCCTGCGCTGTCCAGCGCATCCGGTGATGCGGGCGGTTCTGGAGGAATGCGGCCTGCCGCTGGCCGCGCCGTCGGCCAATCGCAGCGGCGGGGTCAGCCCGACCGAGGCGGCGCACGTTGCGGCCTCGCTGGGCGCGGCGGTGCCCCTGGTGCTTGATGGCGGGCCGTGCGGCGCGGGACTCGAAAGCACCATCATTGCCCTGCGCGGTGACGGATCGTGGCAGGTTCTGCGCCCTGGCCCGATCGAAGAGGCCAGGATTTCCGCCATTCTGGGCGCACCGCCCGCCGCCGTGACGTCAGCCGCGATCGAAGCGCCGGGCCAGCTCGCCAGCCATTACGCGCCGGGAAAGCCGCTGCGGCTGGACGCGCGCGAGGCGGCGGGGGACGAGTTCCTGATCGGGTTTGGCGGGGTGGAAGGCGATGCCAGTCTTTCGCCGGGGGGCGATCTCGCCGAAGCGGCGGCGCGGCTCTATGCCTGCCTGCATCTCGCCGCTGCCGCGCCGCAGGGCCGGATCGCGGTCGCGCCGATCCCCGCAGACGGCATCGGCGCGGCGATCATGGACCGCCTGCGCCGCGCCGCCGCCTGAGTGCTTACTTCTTTTCCGGCGCTGCGTCCGCGTCGGTCGCGCCGTTTTCGCAGACCAGCTTGCCCGAACCGACCGCGCTGACCGTGCAGGTGGCGCGGCCCTTTACCCGGACCTCGCCCGATCCGACCATGCTGGCCTTGACCTTGCCGTCCGAGGCGAAGCGGGCATTGCCCGAACCGGCGATCGAAATGTCCGCGCTGTCGACCCTGAGGCCCTCCATCTCCGCTGAACCGCTGCCCGCGATGCTGAGTTCCAGCGCCTTGGCCGCGCCTGCGCCGCGATAGCTGCCCGAACCGGCGATGCTGAGTTCCAGCGATTCGGCCTCGACCACGGCGGTTTCGACCGAGCCGGACCCGCCGATCGAGACGCTGGCCTTGCCGCCGATCCGGTCGGCGCTGACCGATCCCGATCCCATCGCCGCGATCTCGCTGAGTGCCGGCAGGGTGACGTTCACGGATACGGCCTTGTCGCGGCCCCAGTTGCCATCCTTGCGCAGGATGCCCAGCTTGCCGTCCTTCAGGGTGAAGCGCATCGCGCTTGCGGCTTCGGGATCGCCGTCGATCCTGATCGTCAGCGTGTCGCCGCGCGTGATGCGGACCGTGTCGGGGCCAAGCAGCGCCACGCCGGTGGGTGCCGCGCCGGTGAGGTCGAGTTCCTCCAGAGGCTTGCCCTGTTCGCCGTCGAATGTGACCTTGGCGCCATCGCACCCGGCCAGCGCCGCCGCCAGGCCGATTGCCACGATCGGGCCCAGTCCGCGCGCGAAGCTTCCGAAATTCATGCCCATTGCCGTTCTCCCGAATGAATGCCTTACTGTAGTGGTGATATAATACACCAAGGCAGGCAATTCAAGCCGGGCACGAAAAAGGGGCCGTTCCCCGGCGGGAACGGCCCCTTTCAAGCCCGAAGGCTGCGGCAGATCAGGCGGTTGCCTGCTCCGCGTAGTACTTGGGCGCGTGTTCGTTGAGAATCGCGAGGATCTTCTTGAGCGCGGCCGGCTCGTCGGTCTTTTCCATCGCCGCCAGCTCGCGGGCGAGGCGCGAGGAGGCCGCTTCGAAGATCTGGCGTTCGGAATAGGACTGTTCCGGCTGATCATCGGCGCGGAACAGGTCGCGGGTTACTTCGGCGATCGAAACCAGATCGCCCGAATTGATCTTCGCTTCGTATTCCTGGGCGCGGCGCGACCACATCGTGCGCTTCACGCGCGGCTTGCCCTTCAGCGTATCGAGCGCCTCACGCAGGGTCTTGTCCGAAGACAGCTTGCGCATGCCGATCGCCTCGACCTTGTTCGTGGGGACACGCAGGGTCATGCGTTCCTTCTCGAACCGCAGCACGTAAAGTTCCAGAGTCATCCCGGCGATTTCCTGCTCGAGCAGTTCGATCACCCGGCCAACGCCGTGCTTGGGATAAACGACGTAATCACCAACATCGAAGGCGTGCGCCTTGGCCACCATGTAACGTCCTTTCATTCGTCAGGACCGGCGCGCGTATCCGCGCCAAAGCAGCAAAATGGATCTGGGAAACGGGAAATGCGCCTTGCGGCTCGGTCCGATGCCCCCCACCAACCGTGCTGTCGTCCTGCCTTTCAATGATCGTCGGCTGCCATGCGGGGCAAGCAGGCCCCGGCAGTCAAAGCTTATATAGCGCATCCGCAACAAAATTACCAGCTTGGAGAATCCCAAGCCGGGACAGGGACTTAGATACGCCTAGCGGTGCCGGGGGTGCGGCACGATCTGTTTGATTCGCTTACAAAAACAAGCGGAGCACGGCCCGATGGCCGCACTGGCCAAATCTCAGTCGCCCTCGCCGGGTTCGGCCGAGAAGTACTTGTCGAACTTGCCGTCCACGCCCTTGAAATCGTCGGCATCGGCCGGCGAATCCTTCTTGGAGGTCAGGTTTGGCCATTCGCCCGAATACTTGGCGTTGAGCTCAAGCCACTGCTCCAGGCCGCTTTCGGTATCGGGCAGGATCGCTTCGGCCGGGCATTCCGGCTCGCACACGCCGCAGTCGATGCATTCGGACGGGTTGATGACGAGCATATTCTCGCCCTCATAGAAGCAATCGACCGGGCAGACCTCGACGCAGTCCATGTACTTGCACTTGATGCAGGCCTCGGTGACGACATAGGTCATGGCAGATTTGTTCCCTCAGGCGTTGGTTCCCCGCCTGCTATGGGATTTGCGGCGCGCTCGTCAAGCGTGCGATAGCAGGCTTGCGCCTCGCTGGCCGGTCCGCGCCGCACCGGCAAGGCGATCAGCTCGACAATTATCACCCCGCGCGGCAGCGGCAGGACCAGCACATCCCCCGGGGCGATGCCCTGCGCCGAACGCTCCACCCGCCTGCCGTTGAGCCGGATATGGCCCTCTGCCACCATTGCCTGGGCGAGCCCGCGCGTCTTCGCGAAGCGCAGGAACCAGAGGGCCTTGTCGATCCTCATGAGCCGATCCCCATGCTGGCCCGAAGCGCCTTACCGCACCAGTGCGGCCAGCGCGGCGAAAGCGCTGCCGGGCGGCGGCGGTGCGGGCGGCTGTGCGGCGCGCACCTCGCGCCGGGGCGGGCGCCAGCGCCAGCGCGGCGGCGCGGGCGGGCCGAAAGCTCCCGTGGCAAGGGCGCGCGGCACGCCGGGCTGGAACCCGGCGAGGCGCAGCAGCTGGGCATAGCTGGCCGTGGTCAGCCCCGTGGAGATCGCCAGGGCCGGATCGAGCACGAAGCTTTTGCTGCCGGCAGTCACGCGCACGCCGTGCGCCGTGCGCAGCAGTTTTTCCGCAAGGTCGATCCGCAGCGCCTGCCTGCCCAGGGCGCGATAACCCGGCGGCGGCCGGTCCTTGCCGGTAAGGGCGACGACCGGCGGCATCGCCGGGACCGGCGCGCCCATCGCTTCGCCGCGTACGGCCAGCAGGGTCCGCCAGGCGGCCAGCGGGGCGGGGCGCAGCATGGCGGGAACGAACAGGTCGAGCGCGCCGACCCGCACCCCCAGCTGCCGCAGCCGCTCGCGCTGAGCCTTGTCGAGCCGGTCGAGGGCGGAGCCGGCCCGTTCGAGCAGGCCGCCCGATTCGGTAAGGCGGATCAGCAGGGCCCGCAGTTCCGGCCCGGCACCGGGATCGCTGCTTGCCGCGTCCGGCTTGCGCAGGGGGTCGAGCGGGGCGAGTTCACGCAGCAGCCAGCCCTGAAGCGCCGCCAGCAACCGTTGCCGAGCCGCAGCCCCCGCCGATTCGAGTGCGGCATCGGGTTCGATCTGCGGCGCAAGCAGCGTCTTGCCCGGAACCAGCCGGGCAATCGCCTCGCCATGCCAGTAGAACCCGGCTCCCTGAAGCGTCAGCTCCGCCTCGCCCGCATCAAGCCTGGCTGCCAGCTGTATGGCCCGCTCGGCCAGCAGCGCGGGCAGGTGGCGTTCGGCGGCGGCGAGCAGCAGCTTGCGGTCCGCAAGCCGCGCCTGGGGATCGACCCGGAAGCGGAACCCGGTGAGCTGGCCGATGTGCTCGCCATCGACCAGCACCTCGTTTTCCGCCACGGTTACCGGCAGCAGTGCGGCATCGGAGCCGAGCTTCTTCATCAGCACGGTGGTGCGGCGGTTGACGAAGCGTTCGGTCAGCCGGGCGTGGAGCGCATCGGACAGCCGCGATTCCACGGCGCGGGCCCGCGCCGCCATTTCCTCGCGCGCCAGCACCCAGTCGGGCCGCTGGGTGATGTAGGACCAGCTGCGGATCGCGGCGATCCGCATCTGCAGGGTGTCGATATCGCCGCCGGGATTGTCGAGTTCGGCAATCGAGCGCGCGACATAGTCACCGCCCAGATGCCCGCGCCGCAGGTCGTCCCACAGCCGGGCGACAAAGCGCGAATGGGTGTCGACCCCTGCACTGCGGAAATCGGGGAGCGAGGAGACTTCCCAGAACCGGCGCACCGCCGCCTTGCCGCGCACGGTGTCCGCAATCGCGGGATCTTCGGCCAGCCGCTTCAGCACGGCGAGGTCGATGGCCTCCGGCGCGGGGGCAAGCTCTGGCCGGTCGGGCTTTGTTTCAAGGTCGGCGATCAGGTGGGTAAGCGAATCGAAGCGCGGTTCCGCCTCGCGCCAGTAAAGGCGGGTCAACGGCGGGAAGCGGTGTTCCTCGATCGCATAGACCTCTTCGGCGGTGAACTCCGCGTCATGCCCGCCGGTCCCCGCGAGCGTGCCGAACGTGCCGTCGCGCTGGTGGCGCCCCGCGCGGCCCGCGATCTGCGCCATTTCCGGCGTGGTCAGGCGCCGTTGGCGCTGGCCGTCGAATTTCGAGAGGCCGGCGAAGGCGACATGGTCGATATCGAGATTGAGCCCCATGCCGATCGCATCGGTGGCGACGAGGTAATCGACTTCGCCCGACTGGTATAATGCTACCTGCCGATTGCGGGTTTCGGGCGAAAGCGCGCCCATCACGACCGCCGCCCCGCCCCGGAAGCGTCGCAGCATTTCCGCCACGGCATAGACCTGCTCGGCCGAGAAGGCGACAATCGCGCTGCGCGGCGGAATGCGCGAGAGCTTGCGCGCGCCGGTATGGGTGAGCGTGGAAAAACGCGGGCGGCTGACAATCTCGGCCTCCGGCAGCAGGGCGCGGATCATCGGCTCGATCGTTGCGGAGCCCAGCAGCATCGTCTCGTCGCGGCCGCGCGCGTGGAGCAGGCGGTCGGTGAACAGGTGGCCGCGCTCGCGGTCGGCACACAGCTGCGCCTCGTCCAGCGCGACGAAGGCAAGGTCCGCGCCCACCGGCATGGCCTCTGCCGTGCACAGCAGCCAGCGCGCATGGGGCGGCTCGATCCGTTCCTCGCCGGTGATCAGCGCGACCCGTTCGGCGCCCTTGATCGCGCAGACCCGGTCATAAACCTCACGCGCCAGCAGTCGCAGCGGAAAGCCGATTGCGCCAGACGAATGGGCGCACAGCCGTTCGATCGCGAGGTGGGTCTTGCCGGTGTTGGTCGGACCCAACACCGCCTTGACGCGGGATTGCTCAGGTGCGCGCATCGTCAGCCCTATCTGGCGTGTCGCAGGCGTGGCTGCAAGGCGCGCGGGGCGGACTTCCCCAATGGCCGTCAATCGGCCCGCGCTTAGGCGATCGTTAACCGTGTCTGGTGCAGGAAATGGCGGCGCCCGCACCGTTCGTGCGCGGCCAGCAGGGGGCCCAGTGTCAGAACCGCTTTCGCAGCCGCAGCCGAGCCTGACCGGGGCCGACATGGTCGCCGCGCGCGCCAGGCATTGGCTCGACCGCGCCAGGGCGATGCGCGCGGACCTCGATGCCTGTGGCTGGACCGTCGATCTGGCTGACGACATCGGCAGCGCGCGCTGGTTTCGCGGACTTGGCGGAATGCTGGGACTGAGCCTTGCGGCGCTGTCGTTCTGGCCCGATTTCACCGCTATTGTCGCGGCACCGGCGATGCCGCTCGATGCCGCCGCGCGTGACGAATTCCGCAGCCAGATGATCGCCCCGCTCGCGCTGGGGGCGGACAGCGGGCGCCGGATGGGCCCTTCCGCGCTGGTAGTGCCGCTTGCTTCCGCGCCGGAACGCCCGCTGGTGCAGCTTACCGCGACCTTCAGCCAGGGCGACAGCTTCTATTCCCTGCTCCAGCGCGCCGGGGCGAGCGCCAGCGATGCCGACCGCGCGGCCGCGCTGGTGGCTGGCACCCTTCCGCCCGGAGGCCTTGCACCCGGCACGCAGATCGACATCACCCTGGGACGCCGCAGCGCGCCCGGCGCTCCGCGTCCGCTCGACCGGGTGGCATTCCGCGCGCGGTTCGATCTTGACCTCACCATCGCCCGTTCGGGCGGGGTGCTGATCGCCCAGCCGCGTCCCATCGCCGTCGACGCGACGCCCTTGCGGATTCGCGGCACGGTGGGGGCCAGCCTCTATCGCTCGGCCCGCGCGGCGGGGGCGCCGATCGAGGCGATCCAGCAGTATCTTCAGGCGCTCGACCAGCACCTCAGCCTCGATACGGCGATCGCGCCGGGCGACACCTTTGACCTGGTAGTCTCCTACAAGCGGTCCGCGGGCGGCGAGAGCCAGGTTGGCGAACTGCTCTATGCCGGGCTTGAGCGCGGCGGCCGCGCGCAGGCGCAGCTGCTGCGCTGGGGCGGGGACGGCCAGTTCTTCGAGGCATCGGGCATGGGCCAGCAGCGCACCGGGCTGATCATGCCGGTGGTCGGGCGGATCACGTCGAACTTCGGTGCGCGGCGTCACCCGATTCTGGGCTATACCCGGATGCACGGCGGGGTCGATTTCGGCGCGCCGCACGGGGCGCCGATCTATGCCGTGGGCGATGCCACGGTTGCCTATGCCGGGTGGCACGGCGGGCATGGCAACTACGTCAAGCTTGACCACGGCAGCGGTTATGGCACCGGCTATGCGCACATGAGCCGCATCGCGGTAAGCCCCGGCACGCGGGTGCGCGCTGGCCAGGTGATCGGTTATGTCGGCTCGACGGGCCTCTCGACCGGGCCGCACCTCCACTATGAGCTTTATCGCGGCGGGCAGAAGGTCAATCCGCTGTCGGTGCGCTTCACCGTGTCAAACCAGGTCGATCCGGCCGAGCTGGCGCGGTTCAAGGCAAGGCTGGCGGAACTCAAGGCGGTGACGCCGGGCGCCGCGCTGTCGAGCCTCGCGCCGACCCAGGCCAGTGTGGCCGCCGCCCCGCAGCGCGAGATCGACCGGCTGGATTGAGGGGGGATTCTGTCCGCCTTGCAGCGGTGCGGACAGGCCGTCCGGCCTGTCCTTGCAACGCCAGCCCGCTCCCCCGGCCCGGCCACCCGTTCATGGTACCCTGTGGGTGGCCGGGCCGGGGGAGCGGGCTGGCGTTGCAAGCCAATCGCGGAGGCGATTGGCGCACCAAACTAAGACCCTTCTCTAGAACTTGCACCCGCCCGGCTTGGCACTAGAAGCCTTGGGCATGACCGGAATGTTCCCCGCCACCCGCCTGCGCCGGACCCGTGCCAGCGCCTGGAGCCGCGCGCTTCACCGTGAAACCGTGCTAACCCCGGCCGATCTGATCTGGCCGCTGTTCGTTACCGAGGGGGCCGGCGTGGAAGAGCCGATCGGTTCGCTGCCCGGCGTTTCGCGCTGGTCGGTCGATCTGGTGGCGCGGCGCGCGAAGGAAGCGGCGGCGCTGGGAATTCCCTGCATCGCGCTGTTTCCCAACACCCAGCCGGAACGGCGCACCGAGGACGGGCGCGAGGCGCTCAATCCCGATAACCTGATGTGCCGCGCGATCCGTGCGATCAAGCAGGCCTGCGGCGATGACATCGGCGTGCTGACCGACGTGGCGCTCGATCCCTATACCAGCCACGGGCAGGACGGGCTGATCGACGCGGCGGGCTATGTCCTCAATGACGCCACGGCACAGGTGCTCGTCGGGCAGAGCCTGAACCAGGCCGCCGCCGGGGCCGACGTGATCGCGCCCTCCGACATGATGGACGGCCGGATCGCCGTGATCCGCGACGCGCTGGAAGAGGCGGGCCACGTCAACGTCCAGATCATGGCCTATGCGGCCAAATACGCCTCGGCCTTCTATGGCCCGTTCCGCGACGCGGTGGGTTCCAGCGGGCTGCTGAAGGGCGACAAGAAGACCTACCAGATGGACCCGGCCAATGCCGACGAGGCCCTGCGCGAAGTCGCGATGGACATTGCCGAGGGCGCCGACAGCGTGATGGTCAAGCCGGGCCTGCCCTATCTCGACATCGTCCGGCGGGTGAAGGATGCCTTCGAAGTGCCGGTCTTCGCCTACCAGGTGAGCGGCGAATACGCGATGATCGAACACGCCGCCGCCGCCGGGGCGGGGGACCGCGACGCGCTGGTGCTGGAAACGCTGCTGGCCTTCAAGCGCGCGGGATGTTCGGGAATCCTGACCTACCACGCGGCCCACGCCGCGCGCCTGCTGGGCGCGTGATCGAAACGCAGCGCCTGCTGCTGCGTTCCTGGCGCGAGGCGGACCGGCCGCCGTTCGCGGCGATGAGCGCCGATCCTGAGGTCATGCGCCATCTCGGCGGCGCGGTCGACCGGGCGGCAAGCGATGCCGTGATTGACCGGCTGACCGCCAGCGAGCGCGATCATGGCCATACCTTCTGGGCGGTGGAGCGCAAGGAAGACGGCGCGCTGCTGGGCTTCTGCGGTCTCAGGCGCGGGGGGCATCCCGGAACCGGGGTGACTGACGAACTGGAGATCGGCTGGCGGCTGGCCCGCCATGCCTGGGGCCAGGGTTATGCGCGCGAAGCGGCCGGGGCGTCGATCGCCTGGGGCTGGGCGAACCGGGGCGACGCGCGGATCGCCGCCTGGACGGTTCCCGCCAATACCGCGTCGTGGGGGCTGATGTTGCGGCTGGGCATGGTCCACCGCGCGGAGCTTGATTTCGACCATCCCGCCTTTGCCCCCGGCCACCCGCTGTCGCGGCACCTGGTCTACACGATCGACCGCCCGGCATGACCGCCGCCGCGACGTCACAGCCGCCGGTGCGGCGCTGGCTGTTCGCGGTCACCATCCTGACCGGCAGTTTCCTGCTGTTCCTGATCCAGCCGATGGTCGCGCGCATGGCGCTGCCGCGCCTGGGCGGGGCGCCCAACGTCTGGAACAGCGCGATGCTGGTCTATCAGGCGCTGCTGCTGGCGGGCTATGCCTATGCCCACTGGATCGGCGGGCTGAGCCTGCGGCGGCAGGGGCAGGTCCATCTGGCGCTGTTCGCGTTCGCCGCGCTGACCCTGCCGGTCGCCCTGGCGGAGCTGCCGCCGCCTGCGCCGGGCAGCGAGGTGTTCTGGGTGCCTGCGCTGCTCGCGCTGTCGATCGGGCCGGTGTTTTTCCTGGTTTCGGCGCAGGCGCCGCTGATGCAGCGCTGGTACGCCGCCCATCCGCAGGCGGGTGAGCCGTGGGCGCTTTATGCCGCGTCCAATCTGGGCAGCTTTGGCGGGCTGATCGCCTATCCCCTGCTGGCCGAACCGCTGCTCAGCCTGCATGCCCAGGCCTGGGCGTGGAGCGCGGGCTATCTGCTGCTGCTTGGCCTGATTGCCGCCGCCGCATGGATGCGGCGGGGTCTCGACGTCACGATCGAACCCGGGCCGACCGGGCATGGCGAAGCCGCCCCGCCGGTGCCGCGCCGCCGGATCGCGCTGTGGCTGGCACTGGCGGCGGTCCCGTCGGGGCTGATGCTGTCGACCACCACGCACCTCACCACCGATATTGTCGCGATGCCGCTGCTGTGGGTGATTCCGCTGGGCATCTACCTGCTCAGCTTCGCGGTCGCCTTTGCCGAGCGGCGGCAGGCGGCGCGCCTGCTTGCGGCGCTGGCCTGGGTGGCGGTGCTGGGGGCGGGCGGGCTCGCCATGATCTCGACCCATTCGGCGGGGCTGGTGCCGGTCTTCGCCAGCCTCGCGCTGCTGTTCTTCGTCTGCGTCGCGCTGCACGCGCGGCTTTATGACCTGCGGCCCGATTCGCGGCATCTCACGCTGTTCTACCTGACGATGTCGGCGGGGGGCGCGCTGGGCGGGCTGTTCACCGCGCTGATTGCGCCGCTGGTGTTCGACTGGGTCTGGGAACACCCCTTGCTGGTGCTGGCCGCCGCCGCGCTGCTGCCGCGCGATTCCCTGCCTGACTGGCGCAGGCTGAAGGGGCTGGAGCCGGAAATGGTGCGCCTCGCGCTGTTCATCCTGCTGGGTTTTGCGGCCTTTTCCGGCTGGCAGCTGCGTGATCTGGCGCTGATGGTCGACAAGCAACCGCTGTACTGGATCTGGTCGGCGGTGCTGGTGCTGATCGGCCTGGCGCTGGTGCCGTGGCGCGGTGCGGTGGTGGGGCTGCTGCTGGGAATCATGCTGGTGCAGGGCGGGCTGCTGACGCTGGAGGACAGCCGCGATGGCGTGCGCACCCGCAGCTACTTCGGGATCTACACCGTGCGCGACTATCCCGCCGAGCGGCTGCGCACCCTGGCCCACGGCACCACGCTGCACGGCGAGCAATCGACCGATTCCGCGCTGCGCCGGATCCCGCGCACCTATTACGGGCCGGGTTCGGGGGCGGGCATGACGCTGACGCGGGCGAGGGCGCTGTTCGGCCCGGCGCCGCGCGTGGCGGTGGTGGGGCTGGGCACGGGGACGCTCGCCTGCTTTCACCAGCCGGGGATGCGCTTCACCTTTTACGAGATCGATCCGGCCGTGCTGAAGCTATCGCGCCAGGGCACTTTCACTTACCTGTCCGACTGCACGCCGGGCGCGCCGGTGGTGATCGGCGATGCCCGGATCGAGCTGGAACGCGCGCCGCGCGGTTCGGTCGATCTGATGGCGATCGATGCGTTCTCGTCGGATTCGATCCCGCTTCACCTGCTGACCGACGAGGCCTTTGGGATCTATCTCGATGCCCTGGCGCCGCGCGGGGTGCTGCTGGTGCACATTTCCAACCGCTTCATCGATCTGGAACCGGCGCTCAGCGCCGAAGTGCGCCGCCGCGGCCTGCACGCCGCGGTGCGCGAGGACAATCCGGAGCCGGACGAGGCGCTGGGCTATACCGGATCGACCTGGGTGGCGATCAGCCGCGACGCGGGGCAGATCAAGGTCCTTGAAGCCGGGGCCCCGGCAATGGCATGGCGCCCGCTCGGCGCACCCGCGCCGCAGGTGTGGACCGATGACCACGCCTCGATCCTGCCCTACCTGCAATGGCGCAATTTCCTGGGAAGACCGCAATGACCCGATCCGACATCACGATCCTGACCCTTAACGGCAAGACTCCGCGCATTCACGAGAGCGCCTTCATCGCGCCGGGCGTGCGGCTGATCGGCGATGTGGAGATCGGTGCGGATGTCAGCATCTGGTACAACTGCGTGCTGCGCGCGGACGTCAGCCGGATCGTGATCGGGGCACGCACCAACGTGCAGGACGGCAGCGTGATCCACTGCGACAGCCCGATGCCCGGCGCGCCGGACGGCTATCCCACGATCATCGGTGAAGACGTGCTGATCGGCCACATGGCGATGATCCACGGCACCCGGATCGAGGACCGCGGCTTTGTCGGCTTTGCCGCGCAAACGATGAACGGCTGCGTGATCGAGGCGGACGGGATGCTGGCGGCGGGCGCGCTGCTGGCCCCGAACAAGCGTATTCCCTCGCGCCAGTTGTGGAGCGGGCGGCCCGCGACCCATATGCGCGATCTGGATGACCGCGCGCTGGCCGGATTGCAGCTGGGCGTGAAGCACTATGTGGAGAACGCCAAGGTCCACAAGGCGGCGCTGGAAGCCGGTGCCGATGGCGCGGCCCAGGGTTGACCTGCCCCCGGCCGAAGCGATCCGCGCGCTGGCCGATGGCGAAGGGCGCCTGGCCCTGCGGGTCACGCCCGGTGCCCGCAGCGAGGGCCTTGAAATCGCCGATGGCCGCCTGCTGGTGAAGGTCCGCGTCAAGCCCGAGGACGGCAAGGCCAACGAAGCCGTGCTGCGCCTGCTTGCCGCAGCGCTGGGCATAGCGACGTCACGACTGCGGATGTTGCGCGGCGCAACCGGGCGCGACAAGCTCGTCGGAATCGGGGACTAGCGCCCTAGCGCTCCGGCGTGTGCCACTCTTCGGCCTGCAGGCGGCTTTCGCGCAGGCGCAGGGCCAGCCCCAGGCCAACCCCGACGCCGATTGCCACTGTCAGGTCGGCCAGCACGGTCAGCACCAGAGTCAGCACCAGCAGCACCCGGTCGCTGACCGGGGCCGACCAGTAGCTGGCCCACTTGTGCGGCTCGCTCATGTTCCACGCGGTGGTCAGCAGCAGTGCGGCCAGGGCGGGCATGACGAGGTATCCGGCAAGCGGCGCGGCAATCAGCATGACCAGCAGGATCGCCGCGGCGTGGACCAGTCCGGCGACCGGGGTGGTACCCCCGGCGCGGATGTTGGTCGCGGTGCGGGCGATCGCGCCGGTGGCGGGCAGGCCGCCGAACAGGGCGGAACCGATGTTGGCCCAGCCCTGGGCCAGGACCTCGGCATTGGGGCGGTGGCTGCCCTCGATCATCCGGTCCGCGACCATCGCCGACAGCAGCGATTCGATCGCCGCCAGGAATGCGATCACCAGGGCCGATGGCAGCAGCTCGGTCAGCCGCGCCAAGGTGACGACGGGCAGGGAGGGAGCGGGCAGCGAGGCGGGCAAGGCGCCGAACCGCGAGGCGATGGTATCGACCGGCAGCTGGGTCCAGGCGATCGCGGCGGAAATCGCGGCCATGACCACGATCAGCCCCGGAAAGCGGGGGAACAGGCGGCGCAGCAGCACGATCAGGATCAGCGCGGCAAGGCCGGTGCCCAGCGCCGCCGGGTTGAGGCTGGCGCGCGCTGCCCACAGGGCTTGCAGCTTGGGCAGGAACTCGGCGGGCATGGCGGCGCCGGTCAGCCCGAACAGGTCCTTGAGCTGGCTGGACGCGATGATGATCGCGATGCCGATGGTAAAGCCGTTGACCACCGCTTCGGGGACAAAGGCGATCAGGTTGCCCGCGCGCAGCAGCCCGGCCAGCACCAGAATCGCCCCGGCCATCAGTGTGGCCAGCACCAGCCCGTCATAGCCATGCTGCACGATAACGCCGTAGACGACGACGATGAACGCCCCGGTCGGCCCGCCGATCTGCACCCGGCTGCCGCCCAGCAGCGAGATCAGGAAACCGGCGACGATGGCGGTGATCAGGCCCTTGGCGGGATCGGCGCCCGAAGCGATGGCAATGGCGATGCTCAGCGGCAGGGCCACCATCGCCACGGTCACCCCGGCGAAGGCATCGGCGGCAAACTGCGCGGCGGTATAGCCGGGCAGCGTGGTCAGCAATTTCGGCTTCATGGCCTGATGGCTTAATCGGCGATTGCGTAATTTGCAACTATGCCCGAGCCATGCCCCTCGCCATCCGTTCGAGCACGTCGGCCATGGCATCGGCGATTTCCCGATCGGCCACTTCCGCCTCGGCAATCGCCCGGCGCATCGCGTCCGACCACTGGACGGCGGTGTCGCTCGTGATCCGGAAGCCGCTGTGGGCGCTCATCATGCACTTGCCGGGATTGGCCTCGAACCAGTCGCGCGGGCCGCCGGCCCAGCCAGCCAGGAACAGCGGCAGCGAGGCGCGCATTTCCGCAAGGTCCGGGGCGTGCATCGCGCGCAGCTCGGCATAGGCCGGGTCCTGATCCATCAGGTCGTAGAAGCGCTCGCAGATGGCGCGCAGCACCGGGTGGCCGCCAATCCGCTCGAACGGAGTGGTGGCCGGAGTCGCTTCAGGAGGAACTTCGGCAGTAGCGGCTTCGGTCACGTCAGGGCTCCGGCAGACAGATCGGGTCAGCCTTGCCCTAGCAGCCTCCCGCGGGGAGGAGATTGACCGAGGTCAATCCGCCTCGCCGCCCGGTTCGTCGCTGGTTTCCGGTGCCGCCTTGGGCCTCGGCTTGCGCTTGCCGCTCGCTGGAGCGGCCGCCGCCTTCTTCGCCTTGCGGTCGAGCTTGGGCGGGGCCGGGGTCAGTTCGAAGCCCAGCCCATCGTCCTTGACGCTGACGTGGACCTCGCCGCCGTGGCGCAGCTTGCCGAACAGCAGCTCCTCGGCCAGCGGCTGCTTGACCTTCTCCTGGATCAGGCGGGCCATCGGCCGCGCGCCATAAAGTTTGTCATAGCCGCGCGCGCCCAGCCATTCGCGGGCGTCGCTGTCGAACTGGATGTGGACGTTCTGTTCGGCCAGCTGGAGTTCGAGCTGCAGCACGAACTTGTCGACCACCCGGCTGACCACTTCGGTGCCGAGGTAGGCAAAGGGCACGATCGCATCGAGCCGGTTGCGGAATTCCGGGCTGAACATCCGCTTCACCGCTTCATCGCCCGCGTCCGCTTTGGACACGTCGCCGAAACCGATCCCCTGCTTGGCCATGTCGCTGGCCCCTGCATTGGTGGTCATGATCAGCACGACATTGCGGAAATCGACCGTCTTGCCGTGGTGGTCGGTCAGCCGCCCGTTGTCCATCACCTGCAGCAGGATGTTGAACAAATCGGGGTGCGCCTTCTCGATCTCGTCGAGCAGCAGGACGCAGTGCGGCTGCTGGTCGATCGCATCGGTCAACAGGCCGCCCTGGTCGAACCCGACATAGCCCGGAGGCGCGCCGATCAGGCGGGAAACCGAATGACGCTCCATGTATTCGGACATGTCGAAGCGCTGCATCGGAATGCCCAGGATCGAGGCAAGCTGCTTGGCCACTTCGGTCTTGCCGACCCCGGTCGGGCCGGAGAACAGGAACGAGCCGATCGGCTTGTCCGGATCGCGCAGCCCCGCGCGGGACAGCTTCATCGCGCTGGAAAGCACCTCGATCGCCTTGTCCTGGCCGAACACCACGCGCTTCAGATCGCGCTCAAGGTGCTCCAGCGCCTGGCGGTCGTCGGACGAAACGGACTTGGGCGGAATGCGCGCCATGGTCGCGATCACGGCCTCGATCTCGCGCGCGGTGATGGTCTTCTTGCGCTTGGATGGCGGCACCAGCATCTGCATCGCACCCACCTCGTCGATCACGTCGATCGCCTTGTCGGGCAGCTTGCGGTCGTTGATGTAGCGCGCCGACAGCTCGACCGCGGTCTTGATCGCGTCGGGCGTGTACTTGACCTTGTGGTGTTCCTCGAAGGCGGTGCGCAGGCCGCGCAGGATCTTGATCGTGTCCTCGACCGTGGGTTCGTTGACGTCGATCTTCTGGAACCGGCGCAGCAGGGCGCGGTCCTTTTCGAAGTGGTTGCGGAATTCCTTGTAGGTGGTCGACCCGATGCAGCGGATCGTCCCGCCCGACAGCGCGGGCTTGAGCAGGTTGGACGCGTCCATCGCCCCGCCGCTGGTCGCGCCCGCGCCGATCACGGTGTGGATCTCGTCGATGAACAGGACCGCGTGGGGCATCTTTTCAAGTTCCGAGACGACCTGCTTGAGCCGTTCCTCGAAATCGCCGCGATAGCGGGTGCCGGCCAGCAGGCTGCCCATGTCGAGCGAATAGATCACCGCCGGGGCCAGCACTTCGGGCACTTCGCCTTCCACGATCTTGCGCGCCAGGCCTTCGGCGATGGCGGTCTTGCCGACGCCCGGATCGCCGACATAGAGCGGGTTGTTCTTGGAGCGGCGGCACAGGATCTGGATCGTGCGGTCCACTTCCGGGCCGCGACCGATCAGCGGATCGACCTTGCCGGCCAGCGCCTTCTCGTTGAGGTTGACGCAGAACTGGTCGAGCGCGGTTTCCTTCTTGCCGTCCTTGCCCGAGGACTTTTCCTCCGGCTGGGCCGGGGTCTCGCCTTCGCTGCCCTTGGGGCTGCGATCCTCGATCCGGCGGCCGCCCTTGCCGATCCCGTGGCTGATGAAGCTGACCGCGTCGAGCCGGCTCATGTCCTGCTGCTGCAGGAAATAGACGGCATAGCTGTCCCGCTCGGAAAACAGGGCGACCAGCACGTTGGCGCCGGTCACCGTGTCCTTGCCCGACGACTGGACGTGCAGGATGGCGCGCTGGATCACCCGCTGGAAGCCCGCGGTGGGCGATGGATCGCCCTTTTCCTCGGTCTTGAGCGACTGGTATTCCTGATCGAGGTACTGGCGCACGACATCGCCCAGCTCGCCCAGTTCCACGCCGCAGGCCTGCATCACCTGCGCGGCGTCCGGATCGTCGATCAGCGCGAGGAGCAGATGCTCCAGCGTGGCATATTCGTGGCTGCGGTCCGACGCATTGGTCAGCGCGGCGTGCAGCGTTTTCTCGAGGCTCTGGGCAAAACTGGGCATCTAGCGCTCTTTCCCGGGCAGGAATGGCCTTCCCGTTGCGGGAAGGTATGAACAGGCTTGGTTAACCGAACCTATACGGAGGACTATATGGGCTTTGGGGCCTATATCGGCTTCGGAACCTATATGGGTACGGGCCGCGAACGCGAAAGGGGCGGCCGCAGGGATCATGACGATCGCGGCCTGAACAGGGCATCGGCGGCGGCGCGGTGGGCGCTGGCGCGATCCCGGTGGGCACGGACCCGCGCGATTTCGGCTTCCAGCAGGGCAATCCGCTCCGCCAGCTCGTCCTGCGAATAGGAATCGAGCGCTTCCTTCGCCAGCAGTCCGGCGGCGTCGCTTCTGGGCCGGGGCAGGTCATCGTCCATGAGGGGGAGAATCGGACGCGTTGCGCTTGCTGTCAACCGGTTGCGCGGTTAGGGAACCTGCCTGCGGCATTCGCGCGGACAGGGGCAGGCAAATGATTGTATCGCTTCCGGAATCGATGGCGGCAGCGGGGTTCGAAGCCCCCGGCGGGCCGGAGGTGCTGCGGATCGAACGTCTGCCCGTGCCGGTGCCGGGACCGGACGAGGTGCTGGTCCGGGTTGCCTATGCCGGGGTGAATCGCCCCGACGTGATCCAGCGGCAGGGTTTCTATCCGCCGCCGCCGGGTGCCTCGCCGATTCCCGGGCTGGAGATCGCGGGCGAAGTGGTGGCACTGGGCGCGGGCGCGACGCCCGAACTGCTGGGCCAGCAGGTCTGTGCGCTGGTTTCGGGCGGGGGCTATGCCGAATACTGCCTGGCCCATGCCGAGCACTGCCTGCCGGTACCCGATGGCCTGCCGCTCGACATGGCGGCCGCCCTGCCCGAAACGCTGTTCACCGTCTGGCACAACGTGTTCGAGCGCGGCTGGGCGAAAGAGGGCGAGACGCTGCTGGTCCATGGCGGCACCAGCGGGATCGGTTCGATGGCGTGTCTGCTGGGCAAGGCCTTTGGCCTCACCGTCATCGTCACCTGCGGCGGGGCAGACAAGTGCGCCGCAGCGCTGAAGATCGGCGCTGACCACGCGATCGATTACAAGGCGCAGGATTTCGTGGCCGAAGTGGCCGCGATCACCGGCGGCAAGGGGGTGGAACTGGTGCTCGACATGGTCGCGGGCGACTATGTGATGCGCAACCTGAAATGCCTGGCCGACGATGGCCGCCACGTCACCATCGCGGTGCAGGGCGGGGTTCGGGCCGAAATCAACATGGCCGAAGTGATGCGCCGCCGCCTGACGCTGACCGGATCGACGCTGCGGCCGCGCTCGGCCCAGTTCAAGGCGCTGCTGACCCAGGAAATCGCCCGGCTCGCCTGGCCGCTGGTCGAGGCGGGCAGGCTGCGTCCGGTGATGGACCGCACCTTCGCGCTGGCCGATGCCGCCGCGGCCCATGCCCGGATGGAACAGGGTGCGCACATCGGCAAGATCGTGCTGGAGGTCGGCGGGGCGGGCTGACCCCGCGCCGGTCATTCCGCTTCGGGCTGGGTGCTTTCACCGCTGGTGTCGTCCTCCGGCTCCGCCGCTGCCTCCAGCCGCGACTGTTCGGCCCGGCTGTTGGCGCGCAGGCGCTCGTCGGGATCGCTGGCCGGCTCGGGCGAATCCCCCAGCGGGACGTCGGGCGTTTCGGCATCGGCTTCGGCCATGCCGTCCAGCCACGAGCTGCCGCCCATGACCCAGGCGGGATTGTCGCGCAGGGTCTCGGCCCGGTCCAGCTGCTCCTTGTCGGTAATGACGCCAAGAATGAAGAACAGCTCTGACAATTGCTGGCGTTCCGCATCGATGCGTTCTCCGCGCCCCAGCTTGGCGGCGGCCATTTCGAGCAGCGCCTTGACCGAACGCTCGACCTTCGTCTCGCTCAGCACCATCTGCTGGCCGGTGATCGCGGTCCTGACCGGCGGAACATCGACCGCGACGTGGACGACCGCGCCCCTGGCGTTCTGGCCGTCGCCGCCCACCGCGACGATCCTGAAGCGCACCTGCGCCGGAAAGTCCCCGGTGCCGGGCATGGTGTAAAGGATTTCGCCCGGCCCTGGCCTGGTCCGCTGGGCCTTCACGCCGGGAAACAGCTCGGCGAACTGGCCCGAGGCGCTGATTCCGTCGAGCGCGGATTCCACCCGGGCGGCGGGCGCTTCCACCGTAACCGCGAAGTCTTCCTCGCCGCGCCCCAGTCCGCAGGCGGCAAGGGCCAGGCTGGCGATCAGTGCCGCGAACGCCGCACGCAGTTGCATCTTCATCCGGACCCGCTCCTCTGCCTGACCCCAGGCCTCGGAAAACTAGGCGGAATTTCCCAAGATCGGGTTACCGCGCCGCCTGCGGCCTTGCCCTTGACGGGGAATCGGCCTACATCGCGCGCGATCGGCCGCTCCGCGAAGGGGCGGCCCTATTATTTTCTGCCGGAGATTTCCCGTGACCCAGCCCACCCCGCTGATGCCGCATGCCACGGCCTCGTGGCTTGTCGACAACACCGCGCTGTCGTTCGAACAGATCGCCGAATTCTGCGGGCTGCACATCCTCGAGGTCCAGGCCATGGCCGACGATCTGGCCAGCAGCAAGTACACCGGGCGCGATCCGGTGCGCGCGGGCGAGCTGACCATGGCCGAGATCGAGAAGGGCCAGGACGACCCGTCCTATTCGCTGAAGATGCAGAAGGCGCCGGTCACCGTCAGCCGGACCAAGGGCCCGCGCTATACCCCGGTGTCGAAGCGCCAGGACAAGCCGGACGGGATCGCCTGGATCCTGCGCCACCACCCCGAAATCTCGGACGCGCAGATCGGCAAGCTGATCGGCACCACCCGCAACACCATCGCCGCGATCCGCGACCGCAGCCACTGGAACATCGCCAACATCCAGCCCAAGGATCCGGTAACGCTGGGCCTGTGCTCGCAGCGCGAGCTTGACGGGATCGTCGCCAAGGCCGCCAAGAAGGCCGGTCTCAACGACGAAGCGGGCGACGATGCGCGTCTGGGCGATGACCGCGAGGCGCTGATCGAGGAACTGCGCGCCGAACGCGAGGCGCAGACCAAGGCCGCCTCCGAAGCCGCCCAGGAAGCCGAGGCCCAGGCCTGGCTCGAAGCCAAGCGCGCTGCCGAAGCGGCCGGCGAGGGCTGACAATCGCATCGCAAGGGCGGCGCATTCGCTTGCCCGCCGCCCGCGCCTGCGGTTAGACTGCCGGGGTGACTGACACTTCCCCTGGCGAGCCCTGGCTCGCGCACTATGCGCACCCCTGCGACTGGCGGATGGACCTGCCGCCGCTGTCGCTGCCCGATTTCTTCGCTGCCAGCGTCGCCGCCCACGGCGAGCGGGTGCTGGTCGATTTCATGGGCCGCGAATACACCTACGCCGACCTGCATGGCGAAGCGCTGCGCTTTGCGGCCGGCCTGCAGCGGCTGGGAATCGCGCGCGGCGACCGGGTGGGGCTCTATCTGCCCAACGTGCCCAACTATGTTGCCGCCTATTATGGCGCCTCGATCGCCGGGGCGACGCTGGTCAACTTCAGCCCGCTCTACACTGCTACCGAACTGGCCGCGCAGGTTGCCGATTCGGGCACCCGGCTGCTGGTGACGGTCGATTCCTCGGCCCTGCTGCCGACCGCGCTCGAAGTGCTGGACGCCTCGGATCTGGAAATGCTGGTGGTCAGCTCGCTCGCCGGGCAACTGCCCGCGCTGAAGGGCCTTGCCCTGCGCCTGCTTGGCCGCAAGTCGCTGACGCGCAT
Organism: Novosphingobium sp.; assembly: GCA_016719755.1. GTDB lineage: Bacteria > Pseudomonadota > Alphaproteobacteria > Sphingomonadales > Sphingomonadaceae > Novosphingobium. Next base: position 383,904 of record JADJYM010000016.1, read on the forward strand.
TCCGGCCCGTCCCGGGGTGCTGCGCTGGGATGCGGTGCTGGCCGCAAGGCCGTCCCGCGCCGGTCGCCATCGATCCGCCGCGCGATCTGGCCCTGCTGCAATATACCGGGGGCACCACCGGCACGCCCAAGGGCGCGATGCTCACCCACCAGAACCTGACCGCCAATGCCCGCCAGGTCGAAGCGATCGACCCGCGCGCGGGCGAGCGGGACGTGATCATGGGGGTGCTGCCGCTGTTCCACGTCTTCGCCAATGTCTGCGTGCTCAACCGCACGGTGGCCAACGGCGGCTGCATTGCCATGCTGCCGCGCTTCGATGCCGGGCAGACGTTGAAGACGCTCCAGCGGGTGCGGGCGACCGCGATGCCCGGCGTGCCGACGATGTACCAGGCACTGCTTGATCATCCCCAGCTTGGCCAGACCGACTTTTCCTCGCTGCGCGTGTGCATTTCGGGCGGCGCGCCGCTCGCCGGGCCGCTCAAGGAGCGGTTCGAGGCCGCGACCGGCGCGCGGCTGGTCGAGGGCTACGGCCTGACCGAGACCTCCGGGGTGGTTTCGACCAACCCCTACGAAGGCGAGGACCGCACCGGCACGATCGGCCAGGTCCTGCCCGAAACCCGGGTGCGCCTGCTCGACAAGGAGGACCCTTCGCGCGATGCCGCGGCGGGCGAACCCGGCGAACTTGCCGTCCAGGGCCCGCAGATCATGCAGGGTTACTGGCGCCGTCCGGAAGCCGATGCCACCGCCTTTGCCGAGCGGAGCGACGGGCGCTGGCTGCGCACCGGCGATGTCGCGGTGATCGATGCGCAGGGCTATGTCTCGATCGTCGACCGGATCAAGGACATGATCGCGGTCGGCGGGTTCAAGGTCTTCCCCAGCCAGGTCGAGGACGTGCTGCTGGGCAATCCGGCGGTCAAGGAAGTGCTGGTCCTGGGCGTGCCCGATGCCTACCTGGGAGAGGTCCCGCGCGCCTATGTGACGCTGGCGGACGGCGCTGCCAGCGATGGCGCCGCGCTGCGCGAATGGCTCAATGCCCGGCTGGGCAAGCACGAGCGGGTCGATGCCGTGGTGGTGCGCGACAGCCTGCCCAAGACGATGATCGGCAAGCTCGACCGCAAGGCGCTGCGCGCCGAGGTTGAGGCCGGGGGCGGAAACTAGTCCAGGCTGACGTCGCCCCGGATCAGGTCCGGAGCCGCGAGACGGAATTGATGGACGAAAGGCGGCGTGCCGCGATCGACCGGTGCCTTAGTTCGCCGCGAAGGGAATGACGCTTGCCTCGTCGCCCGCCGCGCGGGGGGCGAAGCGGCCATCGACCTGCGCGCCCTGTTCGATCGTCAGGCTGTCGTAATGGACGTCGCCGTGGATCCGCGCGGTGCGCAGCACCACCAGTTCGCGCACGTTGATCGTGCCGCGCACCGTGCCTGAAAGGCGGGCGCTCTCGGCCTTGACCGCGCCGGTGATCTCGCTCGATTCGCCCTGGACCAGCGAGGTGCAGGTCACATCGCCCTCGATCTTGCCGTCGATGTGAAGGTCGGCCGAAGCCGTCACATCGCCCTTGATCCGCGTGTCGGGACCGAAGACGGAAAAGGTCGAGCCGCCCATCGTGCTAGCGCTGGCCTGCCGGGGAGTGGCTTGGTTCTTGGAAAACATGGGCTGCAGCCTCCAGGAAGGGACGCGGGTTGAGCGGCCGGTCGTTGATCCGCACTTCGAAGTGCAGGTGCGGGCCGGTCGAGCGGCCGGAATTGCCGATCAGGCCGACCACCTGCCCGGCGGCAACCTTCTGGCCGGTCTGTGCGCGATAACCGGACATATGGGCATAGCGGGTCATCAGGCCATTGCCGTGGTCGATCTCGATGCAGTGGCCATAGCCGGAACGGACCCCGGCGAAACTGACGGTGCCTGCCGCCGCCGCATAGATCGGCGCGCCGATCGGGCCGCGGAAGTCGAGCCCGGCGTGATAGGCCGCGCCGCCGGTGAACGGATCGGCGCGGTAGCCGAAGCCGGAGGAGATGTATTCCAGGCTGGCGGGCATCACCTGCGGGATTCCGGCCAGGCCCCGCTCCAGCGCGTCCATCCGCGCAAGGCTGACGCCGAGGCGCTGGAAGCGCTGGTCGAGCGAACCATTGCGCCCGGTCGACAGGCTGATCAGCGGACCGCCCATCGCGCTGCGATCGTCAAGCGAGGCGAGCATCATGCCGGGATTGAGCCCGAGCTTGCGGATCTTCTCCGCCGCCGCCGCCGCGCGCCGGTCTGCCGCGCGGGTCAGCGATTCGGCGAAGGCCAGCTGGCGCGCCTCGATCCGGGCCAGCCCGGCGGCTTCGGGCAGCAGCGCGCTGACCTTGCCCACGGTCTTGGCGGCTTCACCCGACGAATCGGACACGGTTTCGCCCGCCTTGGCATCGGCGGGCAGATCGCCCAGGTGCGCCTGGGCCATCTTTTCCAGGAAATCCTGACGCTTTTCGAGATCGGTGGCGACGCCCTTCAGGTCATCGCGGTATTCCGAAACGCGGCTTTCGGCAGAGGTAACCTTGGCCTCGCGGTCCAGCAGGGCCAGCCGGTCGCGCGAGGCGAGGTACTGGGAAACGGCCATGGTCGTGACCGAGCCGAGCCAGGTCAGCGCCAGGGCCGCGACAGCGCCCGCGCCGATCATCTGCACCCGCGATGAAACCTTGATGAAACGGACCTGCCCCTGTGACCGCATGAAAAATTCACGATCCGGGAACCATGTCCGCAGGCGGCTGGTCAGCCCCCCGTCGGATTGCCTGTTCAAATCGACCCCTAGCGCCTTTGTCTGCTCTTCGGGGGCGGGCGCTAGCAGCATAAACAGGCCCGCGCGAATCCCTTAACCCTGCTAGGCGGCGAGTCGAAGGACTCGCGCGACGAATCGTTTGCAGGACAAACGATAGGCCGCGCGGGATGGTTGCCAGCGGTGACAAGTGCCGCTGCCGGTGGTAGGCGCGCCGCATGGCCGACCAGACCCCCGACACCACCGAAAGCCCCGTTGATCTGATCGCGCGGCTCGCCCGCGATGGCCGCACCGCGCAAACCGTGCTGGCGCGGATGGATGCGCCGGCCAAGGCGGCGGCGCTCCATGCCGCGGCGGCGGCGCTGCGCGCGGACCAGGCGGCGATCCTTGCCGCCAATGCGCGCGACGTTGCCGCGGGCGAGGCGGCGGGCCTGACCGCCGCGCTGCTCGACCGGCTGCGGCTCGATCCCGGCCGGCTGGAAGCAATCGCCGCCGCGGTCGACAGCGTGGCCGACCTGCCCGATCCGGTGGGCGAGGAAATCAGCCGCGCCGAACGGCCCAACGGGCTTGTGCTGGCCCGGGTGCGAATCCCGATCGGCCTGATCGGGATCATTTACGAAAGCCGCCCCAACGTGACCGCCGATGCGGCGGCGCTGTGCGTGCGTTCGGGCAATGCGGTGCTGCTGCGCGGGGGCAGCGAGGCGGTCCATTCCAACCGCGCGATCCACGCCGCGCTGGTGCGCGGACTGGCCTCGGCCGGAGTGCCGCAGGCGGCGGTACAGCTGGTGCCGACCCAGGACCGCGCGGCGGTGGGCGCGATGCTCAGCGCGGCGGGGCTGATCGACATGATCGTGCCGCGCGGCGGCAAGAGCCTGGTCGCGCGGGTTCAGGCCGATGCGCGTGTGCCGGTGCTCGCGCATCTGGATGGCATCTGCCACACCTACCTGCACAGCGCCGCCGATCCGGAAAAGGCGCTGGCCATTGCGATCAATGCCAAGCTGCGCCGCACCGGGATCTGCGGGGCGATGGAAACGCTGTTGCTCGATGCCCAGTTTCCGGGCGGACAGGCGGTGGTCGGCGCGCTGCTGGATGGCGGCTGCGAGCTGCGCGGCGATGCCCGCGCCCGCGCGCTCGATCCGCGAATCGGGGCGGCGAGCGAGGCGGACTGGGACACCGAATATCTCGACGCGATCCTGTCGGTCGCGGTGGTTGACGGGCTGGACGGCGCGCTCGAGCACATTGCCCGGCACTCCTCGCACCACACCGACGCGATCGTCAGCGAGGACGCCGCAGCGGCCGAGCGGTTCCTGGCCGAAGTCGACAGCGCGATCGTCATGGCCAATGCCAGCACCCAGTTCGCCGATGGCGGAGAATTCGGGCTGGGGGCGGAAATCGGCATCGCCACCGGGCGGCTTCACGCGCGCGGGCCGGTCGCGCTGGAAGGCCTCACGACCTACAAGTGGCAGGTGCGCGGCACCGGCCAGATCCGGCCCTAGGGCGCGGTGCTGAAACGCGTCGGCCTGCTCGGCGGGAGCTTCAATCCCGCGCATGGCGGCCACCGCCAGATCAGCCTGGCCGCGGCGCGCGCGCTGAACCTTGACGAGGTCTGGTGGCTGGTTTCGCCCGGCAATCCGCTGAAGCCCCGCGAAGGCATGGCGCCGCTCGCCGCACGGCTCGGTTCGGCGATCGCCATGGCGCGGCGGGCGCGGATCGTGCCGACCGCGATCGAGCGGGAACTGGGCACGCGCTACACCGTCGATACCCTGCGCAAGCTGCGCCGCCGCTATCCCCGCCACCGCTTCATCTGGCTGATGGGCAGCGACAATCTGGCCCAGTTTCACCGCTGGCGCGACTGGCGCGGGATCGCCCGCGCCATGCCGATTGCGGTTATCGCCCGTCCGGGCTATGATGGCCCCGCAGCCGCGAGCCCCGCGGCAGCCTGGCTCGGCCGTTACCGGCGGTCGGCCGCCAGCTTGAACAACCGGGCAGGATGGAGCGCCCCCGCGCTGATACCCTTGCGTTTCGATCCCGATCCCCGTTCGGCCACGGCTTTGCGCCGCGCCGATCCGGACTGGGCCAGCCGCTTTTCCGGCCAGGCCTTGCGGGATCCTCTCACGCACCATCCCGTCGATCCCGACACAGCATGACAAACCCGTTTTGCCCTGCTCGCCCAGAGGAGCCGTTCGCGCTTACATGACGTCTGTCCAACCCCTGCCGGAAACTTCCGGCTCTCCCGCCCCGCTTCCTCCGTCGAAGCCGGGATCGCTCCACGCGCTGGTTCTCCAGTCGCTCGACGACGACAAGGCCGAGGAGATCGTTTCCATCCCGCTTGAAGGCAAGAGCTCGATCGCCGACCACATGGTGATCGCCTCGGGCCGCTCGACGCGCCAGGTCGCCGCCATGGCGCAGAAGATGGCCGAGCGGATCAAGGCCGCCGGCTTCGGCCACGTGCGGATCGAGGGCCTGCCCGCCGCCGACTGGGTGCTGGTCGATGCCGGTGACGTCGTGGTGCACCTGTTCCGCCCGGAAGTGCGCACCTTCTACAACCTGGAAAGGATGTGGGCCTTCGGAGATTCCGGCAGCGCCTGATCCCCGCCGATGCTTCTGCACGTCATTGCCCGGGGCAAGATCGGCCGCTCGCCCGAAGCCGACCTGCTGGCACGCTATGCCAGGCGCATCGCCTGGCCGCTCAAGCTGACCGAACTGCCCGACACCGGCGGCACGGTCCCCGCGCCCCAGCCCCAGTCGCGCACCGTCCTGCTTGACGAGCGCGGCAAGCAGCTTTCCTCGGAAGACTTCGCCGCCCTGCTCGGCAAGTGGCGCGACGAGGGCGTGCGCGAGGCGCGGTTCCTGATCGGGGCCGCCGACGGGCATGGCGAAGCCGCGCGTGAAAGCGCCGACCTGCTGCTTGCCTTCGGGGCGATGACCTGGCCGCATCTCATGGCGCGGGCGATGCTGGCCGAGCAATTATGGCGCGCGACGAGCATTCTTGCTGGCCATCCCTATCATCGTTCGGGATAAGGCCAGCGATGCGCCGCGTCCTGATCCTCTCAACCACTTTTGGTGCTGTTCTGCTCGCGCTAGGTGCCGCTGTCGCGCAAGGGCCTCTGCCGCTCGAATCGGTTGAGGAGGGCGAGCAGGCCCTGTCGCGCGCGCAGCAACAGGGCGAACAGGCCCGCCGCCGCGCCGAGGCGCTGGAGTCCGAGGCCCTGACCATCCGCGAGGCCGCCGAACGCACCGCGCAGGAAGGCGCGGCGCTCGCCGCCCGCATCCAGCAGGCCGAGGCCGAGATCGCCGCGCAGGAGGCCCGGATCGGGCTGATCGAGGGCCAGCGAGCCCAGCTGCGCGCCCGCCTGGCCGAGCGGCAACGCCCGCTGGTGCGGCTGACGGCGGCGCTCCAGCGCCTCTCGCGCCGCCCGCCGGTGCTGTCGTTGCTGCGGCCCGGGTCGCTCCACGACGCGGTCTATCTGCGCGCCATCCTCGAAACCCTGCTGCCAGAGGTTGAACGCCGCACCGCCGGTCTGCGCGGCGAGCTGGATCGTGCCCGCGTGCTCCAGGAACAGGCGCGGCAGGTTGCCGCGGGCCTGCGCGCCAGCCAGGGCCAGCTGGGCGAGCGGCGCAGGCAGCTGGCCGTGCTCGAGACCCGCCAGCGCCTCGAATCGCGCGAAGTCGGCGGCGTGGCCGACCGCGAGGCGGCCCGCGCCCTGGCGCTCAAGGAACAGGCGCGCGACCTTACCGGCCTGCTCGATGAACTCGCCCGCGCGGGCACCCTGCGCGCCGAACTGGCCGCGCTGCCAGGGCCTGTGCTGCGTCCGGCCCAGCCGCAGGCCGCGCAGGTCGGACCTGTAGCCGCGACCGGAACCGCGACGGCCGAGGCGCCCGCCCGCTATCTGCTTCCGGTGGCCGGTCGGCTGGTGGCCGGCTTCGGCGCGCGGATCGCCGGGCAAGCCGGTTCGCGCGGGGTCTCGATCCTGACCCGTGCCGAGGCCCAGGCGGTCGCGCCGGGTGCTGGCAGGGTGGTCTTTGCCGGTCCCTATCAGGGCTACGGCGCGATCGTCATCATCGAACACGGCGGCGGCTGGACCAGCCTGGTGACCGGGCTGGCCGACCTTGACGCGCGGGTCGGGGATCAGCTGGTCGCCGGGGCGCCGCTGGGCCGCACCGGCCCCGGCCGCCCGGTACTGACTCTGGAGCTGCGCAAGGACGGGGTGCCGGTGAACCCGCTCGATCTGCTGCGCGGTTGATTTGAAGCCCCGCGCCCAGGGGAATCCTCGCCGCTTGCGCCATCTGGCGTTAAGCTGCGCTGCGCGATAGAAGGCGCACGATCGATTGAAAGGCCACTCGCGATGAAACCCGCCTCCCTGCTGCGCGCCACCCTGCTGGCCGGTGCGGTTGCCCTGCTGCCCGCAACCACGGCGGGCCTTGCCGCGGTGGATGGCCGTTCCGGACCGCAGTTTGGCCGCCTGCTGACGGTCTACCAGCTGGTCAAGGCGCAATATGTCGAGGACACCGACGACGAAAAGCTGATCAACGGCGCGATTGACGGAATGCTGGCCGCGCTCGATCCGCATTCGACCTATCTCGAAGGGGCGACCCTGCAGCGCCTGACGACGATGATCGACGGCAATTATTCGGGCCTGGGCCTGTCGGTCGCGATGGACGACGGCGCGGTCAAGGTGATCTCGCCGATGCGCGGCAGCCCGGCGGAAAGCGCCGGGGTGAAGGCGGGCGATTACATCACCCACCTGGATGGCAAGCTGATCTACGGCGGCGAGCTGGACGATGCCGTGGCGCAGATGCGCGGCGAGGCGGGAACGAAAATCCGCCTCACCCTGTTCCGCCCCGGCCGCGACGCGCCGTTTGACGTCACGGTGACGCGCGGCGTGATCAAGCTGGAACCCGTCACCTGGAAGCTTGACGGCGCGATCGGCACGGTCAGCGTCAACGAATTCTCGCGCAATGTCGGCCAGCAGGTCGCCCAGGGCATCGCCGAACTGCGCAAGCAGGCGGGCGGCAACCTGACCGGGCTGGTGCTCGACCTGCGCTCCAACCCCGGCGGCTCGCTCGATGAGGCGGTGGCTCTGTCCGACCTGTTCCTGACCAGGGGAGACATCGTTTCCCAGCGCGGCCGCAATGCCGACGACAATGAGTATTACCGCGCCGAATCGATGTTCCCCGGCGATGCGGCCAAGGGTCTGCCGGTGATCGTGCTGATTGATTCCGGATCGGCCTCGGCCTCGGAAATCGTCGCGGGCGCGTTGCAGGACCAGCGCCGCGCGCTGGTGATGGGCGAGCGCAGCTTCGGCAAGGGTTCGGTCCAGTCGCTGTTCCAGCTGGACAAGGCCCATGCGGTCAAGCTCACCACCGCGCGTTACTTCACGCCTGCGGGCCGCTCGGTCCAGGAAGGCGGGATCGAACCCGACATCAAGGTGCCGCAGCTGTCCGATCCCGATGCGCGCCGCCGCAGCGAACTGGCCATCCGCGAAAGCGACCTGCGCCGCCACCTCGTCAACGAAGTCAGCATGGACGACAAGAAGCTGGAGGCCGACCGCCAGGACGACCCGCGCTTCAAGCTGACCGCCGAAGAGCTTAAGGCCAAGGGGATCGACGACTTCCAGCTCCACTACGCCAAGGAAACCCTGCGCCGCACCGGCGGTGCCGTGCTGGCGAGCCGGAGCAGGTGATGGCGGCGGCAGGGCAGGGCGGCCCGCGCCATGCCGCGTGGCTGGCGCTGGCGATTCCGGCGGCGCTGCTGGGCGGGGCCTATATCAGCGAATACGGCTTCGGGCTTTATCCGTGCGAGATGTGCTGGTGGCAGCGCTGGCCGCATTTCGCCGCGCTTCCTCTTGCCGCGCTGGCGCTCGTGCTTCCGCGTTGGGCGCGCCCGCTTACCCTGCTCGCCGCGCTGGCGATCCTCGTGTCGGGCCTGATCGGCGCGTTCCACGCCGGGGTCGAATACGGCTGGTGGGAAGGCCTGACCACCTGCACCGGCGCGCCGCTGGCGATTGGCGGCGATCCGCTGGCCGGGATCCTCGCCGCGCCGCTGGTCCGCTGCGATCAGGTGCAGTGGGATCTGCTGGGCATCAGCCTGGCCGGTTTCAACTTCCTCATTTCTACTGCCGGAGCGCTGGCCGTGCTGGCCCTGCTCCGCCGCGGCGCAAGGGCATGACCATGAGCGAGAAGCATTCCATCGCCCGCATCCTGCGGGTCGACCAGGCCGGCGAATACGGCGCCACCCGGATCTATGCCGGGCAGCTGGCGGTGATGGGCAACCGCGCGCCCCACGCGGGCGAAGTCCAGCACATGGCCGAGCAGGAGGCTGAGCATCTGGCAAAGTTCAACGCCCTGCTGGCAGAGCGCCGGGTGCGCCCCACCGCGCTTCAGCCGTTCTGGCACGTCGCCGGTTTCGCGCTTGGCGCCGCGACCGCGCTGATCGGGCCTGAGGCGGCAATGGCCTGCACCGCCGCCGTTGAGGAAGAGATCGACCGCCACTACACCCAGCAACTGGATGAACTGGGCACCGACGAGCCTGAGCTGGCCGCCACCATCGCCCGGTTCCGTGATGACGAGCGCGCCCACCGCGATGCCGCGCTGGCTGCCGGGGCAGAGCGCGCGCCCGCCTATCCGCTGCTGGCCGGGGCGATCCGCCTTGGCTGCCGCGCCGCGATCCGCCTGGCCGAACGGATCTGACCCCCCGGATCTGCCCCCCGGATCTGAGCGCCGCATTTCGACCTCATTTTGACTAGCGCCAATGTCCCACCGGCTTCATCTGGCATTCAGGCGTCAGCGTTCCTATCATCGCCCCATACGGGAGACTGCACATGACCATCCTCGCCAGAATGCCCGCCGCCCTCGCGCTCGGCGCCGCCTTGCTTGCCCTGCCCGGCGCGGCCCAGGCCCAGGCCGCCGCCGAACCCAAGGTGAACATGGTCATCGTCTATGGCGATGATCGCTGCCCGGAATCGACCGGGGAAGAGATTGTCGTCTGCCCGCGCCTCGATGAACGCGAACGCTATCGCATCCCGCCCAATCTGCGCAGTTCCGATTCGCCCTCGAACGAGGCGTGGAACAACAAGGTGCTGGCCTATGAAACCGTGGGTCGCGGCGGGATCATGAGCTGCTCGCCGGTCGGCCCCGGCGGTTCCACCGGCTGCACCGCGCAGCTGATCGACGCGGCCTATGCCGAAAAGCGCAACAGCCCCGATATCAAGATGAGCCAGCTGATCGCGGCCGAGCGCGCCAAGCGCCTGTCCACCATCGATGAGGACGCCGCCGCCACCCAGGCCCGGGTCGAACAGGCCGAAAAGGACTATATCGCCCGCGAACAGGCCGCCCGGCAGGACCAGCCGACCGCGCAGGAGCCGCCGCTGCCCGAACCCCGGCGCCCCTGACCGGCAACCTCGCCGGGCCATGCGCGCATCCGCTTACACATCCCGGCAACAATCGCGCGCCACAGGGCTTCGGCACTGTGGCGCTTTTGTCACCATGTGCATGAGGGCTTGCCGATATGCGCAATTTCGTTTCGTTGCGGGCGGTTTTCCTCTTTTCAATACGCCGTGAACGTGTATTGAACGGTGGCAATGTGGACTACGAATGACTTATAAACGGGCGCGCATTCGCCACTTCTGAACTCGAAACCACTTTGTTGATGAGGGGTATCTATGACTACCAAGATTAAGCTTTCACTGCTGGTCGGCGTCTCGTTCGCGCTGGCCGCGACTCCGGCGCTCGCCCAGACGGTTCCTTCGGCAACGCCGGATGGCGGGCTCTTCGCTGACTTCGGCTTCGTTGCCGATGTCACTCCGCCGACGATCGCCAACGAAAACGTGGTTCCGGGCGTCAGCTACGATTCGGTCAGCACCCAGACGGGTACGGCTAATTACATCGACGGCTTCATCCTCGAGAACGTCGATACGGTCAACGGCGTCAATGTTCTGGGTGTCGCTCAGGGTACCTTCAACCGTGACGAGCGCACCGTCACCAACGTTGATCTGGTCGTTCCCGCCAACACCGTGACCAACGCGCCGACCTACACCAACACCGGCAACACCACGACCGATCTCAACGTCTTCGGCTCGGCCTCGACTGGAACCGCGATCACCTCGACCGTGATCAGCACAGTCGATTCCACCGCCGTCGGCGCTGGCGATGACACCGTTGACGTGACCCAGACCGTCTCGTCGATCGACGCTTCGGGCATCACTTTCGCCTCCTACAGCGGCACCGCGACCTACAACGTCGATCTGGCCAATCCGCTCAATGGCGACATCAGCGTTTCATTCAACCCGGTGATGACCTCCGGCACCACGCTCGACCAGAACGGCCTGAACACCACCGGCACCGTCGTGGCCGGCACCTCGGTCACCACTCCGCTGGTGACCTCTACCACCGGTACGCTTGATCTCAACGCTGGCGGCCCCAGCTACGTCCAGGTCAACACCGACAGCGTTGTGTTGCATGGCGGCAACTCGTCGACCAACGTCACGATCAACAACAACGGCATCACCGTTGTCGACACGACCGTGCCGAGCGGCCAGACCTTCCGTCTTGACGAATTCGGCAACGTCTCGAACCTGGCCAACAACACCGTCGGCGGCAATCTGCAGGTCAACGGCAACGGCGATGTCAACGGCAACTTCAACGTTGATGGCTTCACCACCACCAACGGCCAGGACAACACCGGTGGCCTCGAAACCGACACCCTGCTGGTCAACAACACCTCGCAGTTCAACGGTCTGGCAACCTTCACCGCTGGCGTGAATGTGACCGGTGGCACCACCACCGACACGCTGCTCGTCACTGGCAACAGCCAGATGCTGGGTAACCTCGATGTTCAGGGCTTCACCACCACCAACGGTGTTGACAACAACGGCAACCTCGAAACCGACACCCTGCAGGTCAACAGCAACGCCAATGTCAGCGGCAACCTCGACGTCGCTGGCTTCACGAACCTCAACGGTGGCCTCCAGGTCAGCGGTGGTTCGACCCTCAACGGCGGCACCACCATGAACGGCGGCGCCACTGTCAACGGTCTCCTCACCGCCAACAACGGTGCGGTCGTGAACAATGGCTTCACCGCCAACGGTGGTTCGACCCTCAACGGCGGCGCAACCGTGAACGGCCTGCTGACCGCCAACAACGGTCTGGCGGTTGTCGGTGGTGCGAACATCGCCAACGGCCTCGTCGTCACTGGTGGTTCGACCCTCAGCGGCGGTGCGACCGTGAACGGCCTCTTCACTGCCAACAACGGTTCGGTCCTCAACGGCGGCACCACCATGAACGGTGGCGCGACCGTCAATGGTAACGCCCAGTTCAACAACAACGTCACCGTTGTGGGCTCCACCAACACCAACGGCATCAGCAACACCGGCAACATTGTGAACTCGGGCAACATCGCCACCTGTCGCCACGCAATGCCTCGGGGGGCTCGGTGGGCACACGGTGACCATGGCATCACCAACACCGGCACCGACAGTGACCGGCGCACCACCCTACCGTTGCTGACCGCGAATGGCACGGGCAACGCCAATGGTCGGCGGCAACCCTGGCGGTTGCTGGCAACAGCGCGGTGACTGGCAACAGCACTGTTGGCGGCACCCTGGCGGTGACCGGCGCAACCACCCTGACCGGACTGCTGACCGCGAATGGCGGCGTCTCGACCACCACCCTCGCCACCTCGGGCAACGCCACCATCGGCGGTGACGTCGCGGTGACCGGCAACTACGCCACCACCAACGGCAACATCACCACCACCAACGGCACGATCTCGGGCGCCAGCCTGGTTTCGACCGGCACGACCTCGGTCGGCACCAACCTGACTGTGGGCGGCACCTCGGACTTCCGCGGCGCCATCTTCAACGGTGGTACGGCCAATGGCGGTGCGCTCTATGTCAACGACGCCCTCACCGTCACCGGTGAAGTCGCCGTCGGCACCATCCGCATGAGCCCGACGACCAACAAGATCTCGGGTCTCGCCAACGCCACGCTTTCGGGCACCTCGACCGAAGCCGTGACCGGCCAGCAGCTCTTCGCGACCAACAACGCCCTGGCGGCGCTGGACGCTCGTGAAGCCGCTCACTTCAGCCTGCTGATGAAGCGCGCTGACAAGGCCTACCAGGGCGTCGCGATGGGCTTCGCTTCGAACGCTGCCCCGCTCAACCTCGACAACGGCGAAGGCGGCATCTCGGCCGGCGTCGGCGTGTTCCAGGGCGAATGGGCCGGTGCGATCCGCGCCCAGTACGTCACCGACAGCGGTGTCGGCGTCGGCGTCAACTTCGGCTTCTCGGAAGATGCCGTCGGTGGCGGCGTCGGAGCCAGCATCAAGTTCTGATCTGGCTTCCTACGGGAAACAAACAGGACGGGCCGCGCATCGCGCGGCCCGTTTTGTTTTACCCGCCTGATCCGACAGCCAACCACAAAATCGCGGCGAGGGTCCGGTCCGGATCGCAGCCAACTAACCGACCCGTGAGCGGAAAGCACCGGTTCATCCTAGGTCTGTCAGATGGTGCGCAAGCCCTGTCGCGCGCGAACCCATTGTTTGAACGCCCAGGGCCGATGAACAGCTTAGGGCGAACCTGTCGCGCCAGCCAAATTCGGTCGATTCACGCGCAAGCGGGACCGGTTTTGCTTCAATCGCGGCTGAACACGTTCTAAACGCATGGAAACGAAAAGCCGAACAGCATGGTGACACAGCACATGATCAAGACCCGCGCCGCCCTGCTCTCCTGCCTTGCGCTCGCGGCCGTGGCAGCCAGCGGCGCCGCCAGCGCCGCAGGCTACGTCAACAACCGCGCCGGATGGTACGCCCTCACCAAGGAAGCCAAGATCGGCTACGCCCAGGGCATGAACGACAGCCTCAACTATGTCTTTACCGACGACACCCTGTCGGAAGCCCTGATCAAGCGCGGCCGCACCCTGTGCCTGGTCGAGCAGAAGACCACGGCGGCAGGCCTGGCGGATCAGATTACGGCGACCTACAAGGATGACCGTTTCGCCAACGTGGCGCCAACCGCCCTCTACATTCTGCGCATGGCTGAAGTGTGCAAGAAGAACATCAACGCCGTCCGCCTCGAATACGGCCTCGGCCCGCTCTAACTTCCGAAAGTCCAAGCCATGAAGACGACCCTGACCGCCACGCTAGCCGTCCTTGCCGCATCGCTCGCAGCAACGGCCGCGATCGCCCAAACCCGTCCTGCCCAGACCGCTCAGCCGGCCCGCCCGGCCCAGCAGGCGCAGCAGCCCCAGCAACAACAGGTCCAGATCAACAGCGTGCCGCTGCTCTGCCGCGTCCGCGAACAGGAAATCGTCGCGATCAACCGACTCGTCGGGGATCGCAATCAGGCCCTTCAGCGCGAAACCGACCCGAACAGGCGTCAGGCGCTCAATCAGCAGCTCCAGAACTTCGTCAACAACCTGCGCGAAACCGAGGCTTCGTGGTCCCGGATGGAATGCGCCAAGATCCTCTATGGCGCCCGCTGAACTCCAGTCGCCGGGGACCACCGCAAGGGGGGTGGCCCTGGCCCGCAACCTCGGACAACACCCAGTCCTGACCTTAGGCAGCGGCCGACCGCGGCCTCTTAACTGAGCGCGATGTCCGGCGCGTCTTCCTGCTTCATACCAACCACGTTGTAACCGGCATCGACATGATGGATCTCGCCGGTCACACCCGAAGCGAGATCGGACAGCAGGTAAAGCCCGGCCCCGCCGACGTCCTCGATCGTCACGTTGCGGCGCAGCGGCGAATTCAGTTCGTTCCACTTCAGGATGTAGCGGAAATCGCCGATGCCGCTGGCAGCCAGGGTCTTGATTGGACCGGCTGAAATGGCGTTGATCCGGATCCCTGCCGGGCCCAAATCGTTAGCCAGGTACTTCACGCTCGTTTCCAGCGCGGCCTTGGCCACACCCATGACGTTGTAATGCGGGATCACCTTCTCCGCGCCATAGTACGACAGCGTGAGGATCGAGCCGCCGGGCTGCATCATCGCCGCCGCCCGCCTGGCGACCGCCACCAGCGAATAGGCCGAGATGTTCATCGTCATCAGGAAGTTTTCGAGACTGGTGTCGAGATACTTGCCGCGAAGCTCATTCTTGTCGGAAAAGCCGATCGCGTGAACGACGAAATCCAGCGTCTCCCACCGTTCGGCCAGAGCCGCGAAGGCCGCATCCAGCGCGCCCATCTCGGACACGTCGCAATCGATCAGCAGATCGCTGCCAAGGCTGGCCGCCAGCGGGCGCACCCGCTTTTCAAGCGATTCCCCCTGATAGGAAAAGGCCAGTTCGGCACCATGCTCGCTAAGCCGCCGGGCAATCCCCCAGGCGAGCGACTTGTCGTTGGCGAGGCCCATTATCAGCCCGCGCTTGCCTTGCATCAATCCAGTCATGCGTCCCTTCCGTCGCCCTCTACGCCGGTCCGGCGCCAATCCTGCCGGGCTGGCCAATCATCTCACCCTCTTCGGGAGTGACCGCCAGTGCCGCGTTGAGCTCCGCGCCGACCACCATTCCTAAGCCCACCAGCCAGAAAAAGAAAAGCGCGATCATCACTCCGGCCAGACTGCCATAGGTCAGATCATAGGTGAAGAACCGGGCCAGCACCCACGGAAGGGCAATCATCACCGCAATCCACCACAGGCTGACCAGCAGCGCCCCGGGCCACTTGGGATAGCGACGCGCGCGATAGGCGGCAGGCGTCAGCGTATAGAACAAGGCGTAAAGCGCGCCATACAGGAGCAACGCCGGCACGATCCGCGATGTTGCAAGCGTGCTTGTCCAGCCCGAGGCGCGGGGGAACCACGCCTCGATCACCTGTTCGGCGGTGCCGATCGCCACCTGGGCAAACAGCGATATCAGCAATGCCACCACGGCCGCCACGATAACCCCGGTCGAAACCAGGCGATGCCGCCAGAATGCCTGAGCGGGCGGAGTGCCATAGGCGCGGCGCAGAATGTCACGGATCGTCTCGATCAGGCTACCCACGGTCCACAGCCCGACCAGGCCGCCGGCCCACAGCAACCATCCGCTGCGCGCCACGATCACGTCGCTGGCTACCGGTTCGAGAACCCGGGCAACGACCGGCGGGACTGCGACGAGAAAGGCCTGGACGCTGGCCTGCCGCTGGGCCTCCTCGCCCAGCAGGGCGAAAATCGCGGCAACAGTCACGAAGAACGGGAAAAGCGCGAGGATCGCCATGTAGGCCAGGTTTCCGGCATGGATGAAGCCGTCGTTCCATGCCCCGTGCCAGACCCTGCTGACCACCCGGTAAACCCGCGAGGCCCAGAATCTGCCATCCGGCCCGACCTGTTCCTCAAGTCCGGCGCGCCAGCGCAGCGCCCGCTTGCGCCGCGCCTCGGGCGAAAGGTCCTCAAGAACCCGGGCGTGCCCGTCCTGTTCGCCGAGGGGGTGTTCCTCCACGCGGATCAGACGCCCAGCCGCGCCCGCAGATTGCGCGGATCGCGCCAGCCGGAAAGGCGCTGCGCCAGATCGGCGTCGCCCTCCGGCAGCTGGACCTCGATCGTTACCAGCTGGTCCCCGCGCGTGCCATCCTTGCGGCTGAAGCCCTTGCCCTTGAGCCGCAGGGTCTTGCCCGAACTGGTGCCGGGAGCCACGGTCAGCATCACCGCCCCTTCGGCCGTAGGAACCTTTACCTGGGCGCCATTGACCGCCTCGTCGAGGCTGATCGGCAGGTCAAGCCGCAGGTTATCGCCATCGCGGCGGAAGAACGGGTGGGGCTGGAGCTGGATCACCACGATCGCATCGCCTGCGCCGCCGGGTCCCGGCTCGCCCTTGCCGGTCAGGCGCATCTGGGTGCCATCCTCAACCCCGGCGGGCAGCTTCAGATCGATCGTCTTGCCATCGGCCAGCGTTATCCGCTGAGTTGCCCGCGCCGCCGCGTCAGGCAGCGAAACGCCAAGCTTGTACTGCACATTGGCGCCGCGCGGTGCGGGGCGGCTGCGCTGGCCGCCGCCGCCGGCAAAGCCGCCGCGGCCACCGAACAGGCCTTCGAAAATGTCACCAAGGTCAACGCCCTCGCCGCCGAAGCCCTCGAACCCGTCAGCGCGGAAGCCCCGCTGGGCGCCGCCACCGAAACCGCCCGGGCCCGCGCCGCCGCCAAATCCGCCGAATCCCATCGGGTTGCCGTCAGCGTCAATCTCGCCCCGGTCATAGCGGGCGCGCTTGTCCTTGTCTGACAGCAGGTCGTAGGCGCTGGTGACTTCGGAAAAGCGCTCCGCCGCCTTGGGATTGTCCGTGTTCCGGTCGGGATGCAGTTCCTTGGCGAGCTTGCGATAGGCGGACTTGATGTCCTTCTCGCTCGCGCTGCGGGCTACGCCCAGGATCGAATAGGGATCGGCCATCTCCGTTAGCTAGGAGCGAAGCGCCGTAACGGCAAGAGAAGCCGCGCAATTGCGAGCGGCTCGCGCTTTCTTCGCAAGCGCAGCGCGGCTATGGCGGAAGGCATGGACGAACAGGCCGCCAACGCGATTCCCGACGCCGAACCCTTCGAGCTGTTTGCCGAATGGTTCGCCGATGCCCGCAAAAGCGAGCTCAACGATCCCGAGGCCGTTGCCGTGGCCACGGCCACGCCTGATGGCGCGCCATCGGTGCGGATGGTGCTGATGAAGGACTTCTCGCCCGCAGGCTTCGTGTTCTACACCAATGGCCACAGCCGCAAGGGCGGGGAACTGGCGGCCAACCCGCAGGCGGCCATGCTGTTCCACTGGAAATCGCTGCGCCGCCAGGTCCGGATCGAGGGTCTGGTGAGCGAAGTCGATCCGGCGGAGGCGGACGCCTATTTCCACAGCCGCAGCCGCGATTCGCAGCTCGGCGCGCTGGCTTCGGACCAGTCGGCCCCGCTTGATTCGCGTACCACTTTCCTGAAGCGCATTGCCAGCGTCACCGCGCGGCATCTGGTCGGCACGGTGCCCCGTCCGCCGCACTGGACCGGCTTCCGCCTTGCCCCCCACGCGATCGAGTTCTGGATGGATCGCCCGTTCCGGCTGCACGAACGGCGGCGCTTTACCCGGCTTGAGGGCGGCGGCTGGACCAGCACGCTGCTCTATCCATGAGCAGCGCCCTAAGTCTTAACCGCAGCGCCGCGCTGGCCAGCATCGGCGTTGCCGTGCTGCTTGTCGGCCTCAAGGCCTGGGCGGCCTGGTCAACCGGTTCGACCGCGATGCTCGGCAGCCTCGCCGACACGGTGCTCGACCTTGTCGCCAGCGTGGCGACGCTGGCGGGGGTGTGGGTGGCGGCGCAGCCTGACGACGAGAACCACCGCTTCGGCCACGGCAAGGCCGAGGCGCTGGCGGCAATGTTCCAGGTGGTGCTGATTTCGATCTCCGCCCTCAGCCTGGCGGCGCGGGCGATCGAACAGTGGCTCGGCGGCGCCCGTCCTGCCGAAGCAGAGGGCGGGATCGCCGTTTCGCTGGCGGCCATGGCCGCAACCTTTGCGCTGCTGGCCTGGCAGCGCCATGTGATCCGCCGGACCGGCAGTCTGGCGATTTCCACCGACCATGTTCACTACCAGTCCGACCTGCTGCTCAACCTGGCCGTGATCGCCGCGCTGGCGCTCGATCAGTATGCCGGGATCAGCGGCGCGGACCCGGCCTTCGGCCTGGCCATCGCCGCCTGGCTGGGGTGGGGTGCCTGGGGCGCTTCGCAGCAGGCGATCGAACAGCTGATGGACCACGAATGGCCCGAAGACAAAAAGCAGCGCTTCCTCGAGGTTGTCGCTCGTCATCCGGAGCTCAAGGGGCTCCATGACCTGCGCACCCGCACGTCCGGCAACCGGGATTTCGTGCAGTTCCACGTTGCGGTCGACCCGCACATGACCGTGCGGGCGGCGCATGACGTGATGGACGAGATCGAGGACAAGCTGCTCGCCGAATTTCCGGGGATCGAGATCCTGATCCACCCCGATCCCGAAGGCCTGGTCAATGAAACCGGCCTCGCCGCGCAGGACCTGCTTGCCGAACGCGAGGCCGCGCACGAACGGGGCGGGTAGCGCTCAGAGGTTGCGGCCCTCGCCGGCGAGGAAGGCTTCGTAGGCCCGCGCAATGCCTTCGCGCAGCGCGACTTTCGGTGCCCAGCCCATCGTCCGGAGCCTGGTGTTGTCCATCAGCTTGCGCGGGGTGCCGTCGGGCTTGGTGGGATCGGTCACGATCTCGCCCGGATAGCCCAGCACATCCATCACCAGCCGGGCCAGTTCGATGATCGCGATGTCATCGCCCGAACCGACGTTGATGTGGCCTTCGCCCGAATAGCTCTTCATCAGGAAGACGCAGGCATCCGCGCAGTCGTCGACGTAGAGGAATTCGCGGCGCGGGCTGCCCGTGCCCCAGACCTCGACCGGCCCGCCGCTCAGCTTCGCTTCGTGGACCTTGCGGATCAGCGCGGGCAGGACGTGGCTGCCCTTGAGGTCGAAATTGTCGCCGGGGCCATAAAGGTTGGTCGGCATGGCGCTGATGTAATCGCAGCCGTATTGGCGGCGATAGGCCTGGGCGAGCTTGATCCCGGCGATCTTGGCAATCGCGTACCACTCGTTGGTCGGCTCCAGCGGGCCGGTCAGCAGGGCTTCCTCGCGGATCGGCTGCTCGGCGTGCTTGGGGTAGATGCACGAGGAGCCCAGAAACAGCAGCTTTTCCACCCCCGCCGATTCGGCGCCGGTGAAGATCGAGGTTTCGATCAGCAGGTTGTCGCGCAGGAATTCGACCGGGCGGGTATCGTTGGCCAGGATGCCCCCGACCCGCGCGGCGGCGAGGAACACGGCCTGGGGCCGCTGGTTGTGCATCCAGCCCAGCACCGCGCGCTGATCGGTCAGGTCCAGTTCCTCGCGCGAGGCGGTCAGGACCTCGCAGCCTTCGCTGGCGAGCCGGCGGACGATCGCACCGCCGACCATGCCGCGGTGCCCCGCGACCCAGACGCGCTTTCCGGCCAGATCGTAGGGCGGGTGCGCGCTCATGCCGAGCGGTCCACCACCCCGCCTGCGCTGAGTTCGGCAAGGTCGGCCTGAACCATCTCGCGCGCCAGCTCACGGACCGGGGTTTCGTGCTTCCAGCCCAGCTTCTCGTGCGCCTTGGTGGGATCGCCGATCAGCAGGTCCACTTCGGTCGGACGGAAATAGCGCGGGTCGATCGCCACGCGCAGCGCGCCAGAGGCCTTGCAGTAGCCCTTCTCCTCCACACCTTCGCCGCGCCATTCGATGGCGATGCCGCAGTCCTCGAACGCCCATTCGACAAATTGCCGCACGGTGTTGGTCTCGCCCGTGGCCAGCACATAGTCGTCCGGCACGTCCTGCTGCAGCATCAGCCACATCCCGCGCACGTATTCGCGGGCATGGCCCCAGTCGCGCTTGGCATCGAGATTGCCGAGGTAGAGCACGTCCTGCCGCCCGAGCGAGATCGCGGCGGCGGCGCGGGTGATCTTGCGCGTCACGAAGGTTTCGCCGCGCAGCGGGCTTTCGTGGTTGAACAGGATGCCGTTGGAGGCGTGCATGCCGTAAGCCTCGCGGTAGTTGACCACGATCCAGTAGGCATAGAGCTTCGCTGCGGCATAGGGGCTGCGCGGGTAGAACGGGGTGGTCTCGCGCTGCGGGACCTCCTGGACGAGGCCGTAAAGTTCGCTGGTCGAGGCCTGATAGAACCGGGTCTTCTGTTCCAGCCCCAGGATGCGTACCGCTTCCAGCAGGCGCAGGGTGCCCAGCGCGTCGGAGTTCGCGGTGTATTCCGGGGTCTCGAAGCTGACCGCCACATGGCTTTGCGCGGCCAGGTTATAGATCTCGTCCGGCTGGGTTTCCTGCACGATGCGGATCAGGTTGGTCGCATCGGTCAGGTCGCCGTAATGCAGGGTCAGCTTCGGATCGGGAACATGGGGATCCTGGTAGATATCGTCGATCCGCGCGGTATTGAATGACGAGGAGCGCCGCTTGATGCCGTGCACGCGGTAACCCTTTTCCAGCAGCAGTCGGGCAAGATAGGCCCCGTCCTGTCCGGTCACGCCGGTGATCAATGCGGTCTTGCCACTCACTGTTGGGTCTCCTTCGGGAAAAGCCGGATCATGCGCGCGATCCTGTCGCGGACAGGTTCGTGCTCGCCATCCAGGGTCTTGCCCAGCCGGACCACCACCACGCCGCGTTCCGGCGCTATGGTCACGTACTGGCCCAGATGGCCGTTCATCGAAAAGGTCGCCGCCCCGGCGCCGGGCCATTCCAGGTGGCCGTCGCTCGCCTGCGGGCGGTTCAGCCAGGTCTGGGCGCCGTAACCCTGGTTGGGCGGGCTGGGGCTGGTCATGAATTCGATCCAGGCGGCGGGAACCAGCTGAGCCCCCTTGACCGCGCCCTTGTTGCGCAGGAACTCGCCAAAGCTGGCCCAGTCGCGGGCGGTGCCATGAAGCAGGCTGCCGCCGATCAGGGTCCCTGCGGCGTCATACTCCGCAATCATGCCCTTCATGCCGATCGGCTCGAACAGGCGGGTGCGCAGATAGTCGTCCATCGCCTTGCGCCGCACGGCGGGGTCGCGGCTGGGGGTCAGCGCGCGTGCCGCGATGTCGGCCAGGATGACCGTGGTCGCAGTTGAATATTCCCACCTGGCGCCCGGTTCCGCCTCCAGCGGCTGGGCCTCGGCATAGGCCGCCATGTCGTCGCGCCCGTCGAGGAACAGCATCCGGACCTCGTCCGATTCGTAGACCGGATCGCCCGCTTCGGTGTGACGCAGCCCCGAGCGCATCTGGAGCAGGTGGCGCAGGGTAATCTCGCCGCGCGGATCGCCGAGGCGCTGCCAGGCGGGAACCGGCGCACTGTCGTCCAGCCGCAGACGGCCATCGGCAACCAGCTGGCCGATCACCACCGCCGTGACCGTCTTGGCCATCGACCAGCTGACGAAGCGCGTATTCTGGTGATAGCCGGGTGCGTAGCGCTCGGCCACGATCCGCCCGTTCTTCATGACCACCACCGCGCGGGTTTCGGCCGCTTCGGGGTGCGTGAACAGCGCGTCGAGCGCGCTGGCCAGCGCGGCGCGTTTGACGCCGGGCTTCTCTGCCACGGCGGCCAGTGCCGCCTTGCCCGGTCCCGCATCGCCGGGCGCGGGGGCGCTCTGGCCGCAGCCATTCAGGGCTGGCAGCGCAAGCAGGGGCAGGATAAGGGGCAGGAAACGCGCGGACATCGCCGCGCTTCCCTCGCGCAAAGGCAAGCGGATGGCAACTGTAAACCCGGCTCAATCAGTAAGATCGCGCCGCTGGCGACGCTTCCTGATCGCGGCGGCGGTGGTTCTGGCGTGCCTGCTGGCGTGGAACTGGCGCCCGCTGAACGCCTTCGCGATGACCGGTGCCTCCTATGCCGCGCGGGTCGGTTGTTCATGCCGTTATGTTGGCGGTCGCAGCCTGTCCGATTGCCGCAAGGATTTCGAGCCCGGGATGGAGCTTGTGATCCTGTCCGAGGACGCCGCAGCGAAAAGCGTTACCGCCCGTTTCCCGCTGCTTGCCAGCCAGACTGCGACTTATCGCGAAGGCGAGGGTTGCCGACTCGAGGCCTGGCGGGAATAAGGCGCGGGCGTACGAGTCGAAGAGATGACGACGAATCAGAGAGATAGTGGCTGGAATGACTGAATCCCCGATTGTCCCGGTGATCCTGTGCGGTGGCAGCGGCACCCGGCTTTGGCCGCGCAGCCGCGCCACCTGCCCCAAGCCGTTCCTGCCCCTGGTGGGCGATTCGACCCTGTTCGAGGCGACAGTCGCGCGCTGCGCGGACGCGGAAGGCTTTGCGCCGCCACTGGTGGTCACAGGCGCGGCGCATCTCGCCCATGTCGAAGCCCAGCTGGGCGAGAGCCCGGGGGCGCAGGTGATCGTCGAGCCTTCGGCGCGCAACACCGCGGCGGCCATCGCGCTGGCGGCGCTGCGCCTGCCGCCCGATGCCGTGATGCTGGTCTGCCCAAGCGATCACCACATTGCCGATCCGGCCGCTTTCCGTATCGCCGCGCGGGCGGCGGCTGCGCTGGCGCGCGAAGGCTGGCTGGTCTCCTTCGGGATCGAGGCGACCGCGCCCGAAACCGGTTTCGGCTATCTCCAGCGCGGCGAGGCGATCGGCGAACTGGGCTTTCGCACCGCGCGGTTTGTCGAAAAGCCCGACCTTGAGCGCGCGCGCGGCTTCATTGCCGATGGCGGCTATGCCTGGAATGGCGGGATCTTCGCGTTCCGCGCCGGGACTTTCCTTGAGGAACTGGCCGCGCATCGCCCCGCAATCGCCGCCCAGGCCCGCGCGGCGGTTGCGGGCGGGCATCAGGATGGCGCGCGGTTCCATCCCGACGCGGCGGTCTTTGCCGCGATCGACAGCGAATCGGTCGACTATGCAGTGATGGAGAACACCGCGCGCGCGGCGCTTGTCCCGGCGGACATGGGCTGGTCGGACATCGGCAACTGGGATGCGCTGCACGCCGCGCGCGAGCGCGACGAGGCTGGCAATTCCGCGCGTGGCCGGGCCGAGCTCGTCGATTGCCGCAATGTTCTGGTCGAGACCGACGGCCCGCGCGTTTCCGCGATCGGGCTGGAGGACGTGGTGATCGTGGTCGACGGGGACGAGGTGCTGGTCACGACCCGCGCGGGCGCGCAACTGGTTGGCAAGTTGACCGGCGCTTCCAGCCAGTGAACCGGCTGCTGGCCTCACGCGCGGTCGAACGGCCCTGGGGGCGGGAGCATTTGCCCGCGCCCTTCGCCGCCCCGGCCGGTACGCGGATCGGCGAAATCTGGTTCGAGACCCCCGCCGAGATCGAGGCGCTGCTGGTCAAGTACATCTTCACCAGCGAGGCTCTGTCGGTTCAGGTTCATCCGGCGGATGCCGATGCGGCCGGTGGTCGCGGCAAGGAGGAATGCTGGCTGGTGACGAGCGCCCGGCCCGGGGCGCGGCTGGGGATCGGCTTTCTCGAGACTATCGGTGCGGAGGCGATGCGCGCCGCCGCGCTCGACGGCAGCATCGAGGATCTGCTTGAATGGCATCCGGCGGCGCCGGGCGACTTTTTCTATATCCCCGCGGGCACGGTTCACGCGATCGGCGCGGGCATTGGCCTGATCGAGGTCCAGCAGAACTGCGACATCACCTACCGGCTTTATGACTATGGCCGCCCGCGCGAGCTGCATCTCGATGCGGGGATGGCGGTAGCCAAGGGCCAGCCGCACGATCCGGCGCTGCGGCGCCATCTGCCCGCAACAGGCAGCGTCACGCTGGTGGAGGGCCCCCATTTCCGGCTCGACCGGATCGCGGGTGCGCCAGATGCCGCCGCGCTTTCGCGCTATGCCGGGCCGGTGCTGGTTCTGCCGCTTGGTGGCGAGCTTGGCGTGGGTGGACAGATCGCGCGGCCCGGCGACTGCGCGGTGGTTTCAGGCCTGGCGGAGGTTTCCGCCGCAGCCGGGGCGCACTGGCTGGCCGCGCAGCCCTGCGCCTGACGCGGGATCAGGCCGGAAAGGTTTCCTCGATCCAGCCGCCGCCAACCACGCGCTCCCCGGCATAGAGCACCGCTGCCTGCCCCGGCGCGACGCCGTATTCGCCCTGGGCAAACCGGATCATTGTTTCCGCGCCACCCCCAAGCGGGCCGTCCAGCATGACCGGAACCGGTTTGGCGAGCGAGCGGACCTTGGCGGTCAGCGGCCCGTCGGGCAGCGGTCCGATCCGGTTGGTTTCGACCAGCCGCGCCGCTCCGACCGCAAGCAGGCGGCGCGGGCCGGCAAGGACCCGCCGGGCCGCGGCATCGATCCCGGTGACGTAGAGCGGTTCCGGCTGCCCGCCGATCTCAAGCCCGCGCCGCTGTCCGACGGTGAAGTGGATGATCCCCTTGTGCCGGCCCAGCACCGCGCCGGTTTCGGCATGGACGATCTCGCCCGGTTCCGCGCCTTCGGGGCGGACCGCGCGGACGACCCTGGCATAGTCGCCATCGGGGACGAAGCAGATGTCCTGGCTGTCAGGCTTGGCCGCGACCTTCAGCCCTTCCGCCTCGGCAATCGCGCGGACCTGCGGCTTGGGCAGACCGCCCAGCGGAAAGCGCAGGAAATCGAGCTGCGCCTCGGTGGTGGCGTAAAGGAAATAGCTCTGGTCACGCGCCGGATCGTGGGCGCGGTGCAGTTCCGGTCCCTGCGCGCCGATCACCCGGCGGACATAGTGCCCGGTGGCCAGACAGTCCGCGCCCAGTTCGCGCGCCATGGCGAGCAGGTCGGTGAACTTGGGACCCATGTTGCAGCGGATGCAGGGCACCGGGGTGCGCCCGGCAAGGTAGGAATCGGCAAACTGCTCGACCACTTCCTCGCGGAAGGAATCGGCGTGATCGAACACATAGTGCGCGATCCCCAGCCGGTCGGCCACGGCGCGCGCGTCACGGATATCGTCGCCAGCGCAGCAGGCGCCCTTGCGGCCGCTCGCCGCGCCGTGATCGTACAGCTGCAGCGTGACGCCGATGGTTTCCGCGCCGCTGCGCGCGGCGAGCGCGGCAACGACCGACGAATCGACCCCGCCCGACATCGCCACGACGATCCGGCGCCCGGCAAGTGGCCCCGAAAGCTGGAACAGCCCGGCAGAATCGGCGAGAGTGGGAGTCGCAAGGGTCATGGCTGGCTGCGCCTTACACTTCCCGTGCCGCACAGGCAAAACGCTCAATGCAGCCGCCCCCGCGCAGGCTGCGGAGCTTCGCCGCTTTCCGGTAAGCAATCTCAACGCATCGTAAAGCGCGGCTTTACCCGATCTTGACCTTGTGCCGGTAGAAGCAGGCCCATGGTGATCGCAACCGAACTCTTTTCCCGCATGAGCGGCCTGCCGGACCCCGCGCCGGAAGGCGCGCATTCCGGCGGATTCGACTGGCACGGGCTCCATGCCCGGCTCGCCGCCGCCCATGCCGCGCGCGGCGCGCTGCATTCCTCCGATTCGCGGACCGCTGCCATCTCGGGCGGGTTTTCGGCTCTGAGGGCGGGCAATCATCCCTCACGCGATGTTAACCCAACCGGTTTAGCAGATGGCAAAGCCCCCGCTGCCAATGATTGCGCCATCGCCGGACAAACCCTTGCTGGCGGTCGAGGACAATGATGATCGAGAACCAGAAGATCCGACCTGCGATGGTGATCGGCCCGCTCGGCGAGCCGCTGACGCTTGAATCGCTGCCTGCGCCGAACACGACCCGCTGGGTGGTGCGGCGCAAGGCCGAAGTCGTGGCTGCGGTGAACGGCGGCTTGTTGACCATCGACGAGGTCTGCGAACGCTACGGCCTGACGCTCGAGGAGTTCGCCTCGTGGCAGCGCGCGGTTGACCGTTCGGGCATGCAGGGCCTGCGGGTCACGCGCATCCAGCACTACCGCGATCTTTACGAGCGCCAGCTGAAGTACTGATCCCTTTCGGGAAGCTATGCCGGACGACCGGGGGCGACTATGCCTTCCCGGTCGATTCGGCGTGTCCGGAAGGATTGGAAGATGGATTTTCCAGGCATCGCCGTCGCTTTGGTGGCGGGCGGGATCATCGGCTGGCTGGCCAGCCTGGTGATGGATCGCGATGGATCGATGGGGGTGGCCGCCAATGTGCTGGTGGGCTGCCTGGGTTCGGTGATCGGGCGGGTGCTGCTGGGCGGATTGCTTGGCGGAGGTGGCCTGATCGGTGATCCGTTCGACTGGCGGACCCTGCTGAGCGCTTTCCTGGGCGCGCTGCTGCTGCTTGCCGTGGTCAACCTGGTGCATCGTGGCAGGCTGCGCTGACCCCGCCTCCCATCTGCCGTTCGCAGACCGCTCGGCGCTGTTCGCCGAGGCTTCGATTGCCTCTCGCCGCGCGCAGGTCTATGGCGCAGAGTGCATTTTTCCCTGCAGCGGACCGTGTTCCGGGCTTGCCGCAGGTGATATAGTGAAATAATACAGCGCGGCCATGTCCTGCTCCTGCAAGGCAAGGGCGTGTCTGGCGATTACGAGACGGCAAGGGCTATTCCGGCATGAATTTCGACGCGAGGATCGATCCAGCGAGTGCTTCGGCCGAGCAGCCGGACGGAAATCCCCTCTACGAGGGTGAGGAAGACCGCCGTTCGCGCCGCTGGCTGATACTGGCCGGCATCGTGGTCCTGCTGATCATGGTGGCGGTCTGGTTTATCACTCGTGACAGCGGGGCGGATTCGGCCAAAGGCGAGAAGGCCCAGGCTCCGGTGGTCAGCGTGATCACCCCTGGCCGCGCGACCGTCGTCGGCGAAATCGCCGTGACCGGTACGCTCGCCGCGCGGCGCGAGCAGCCGGTTGGCGTGGCCGGCGAAGGCGGGCAGGTCGTCAGCGTGCTGGTGGAGCCCGGTCAGTGGGTTGGCCGCGGGCAGGTGCTGGCGGTGATCGACCGTTCGGTGCAGGTCCAGCAGCAGGCCAGCCAGGCTGCGCAGATCCAGGTCGCGCGGGCCAATGCCGATCTGGCCCAGGCCAACTATGACCGCGCGCTGAAGCTGGTCGACAAGGGCTTCATTTCAAAGGCCGACGTGGACCGTCTGCGCGCCACCCGCGATGCGGCGCTGGCCCAGGTTCGCGTGGCGGGCGCCCAGCTCGGCGTGCTGCAAGCCCAGACCCGCCGCCTCAATATCGTCGCGCCTGCCGCCGGCCTTGTGCTCGAGCGGCGGATCGAGCCCGGTCAGGTGGTCAGCGGCGGCACTGGTGTGCTGTTCCGCCTGGCTGAAGGCGGGCAGATGGAACTGCGGGCGCAAATTGGCGAAACCGATCTGGCCCGGCTCGCCCCCGGGGTAGCCGCCAGCGTAACACCGGTCGGCACCGACAAATCTTTCGCCGGTCAGGTCTGGCAGCTTTCACCGGTGATCGATCCCGCGACCCGCCAGGGCACGGCCCGGATCGCGCTGGCCTATTCGCCCGAACTGCGGCCTGGCGGTTTCGCCAGCGCGAAGATCACCTCGGGCACGGTGGTGGCACCGATGCTGCCTGAATCCGCGATCCTTTCCGACGACGCCGGCAGCTTTGTCTATGTCGTCGACAAGGACAACAAGGCGCGCCGCCGTCCGATCAAGACCGGGCTGGTCACCGATACCGGCATTGCCGTCATCGAGGGTCTGGCCGGGAACGAGCGGATCGTTCTGCGGGCGGGCGGCTTCCTCCAGCCCGACCAGACCGTCCAGCCGCGCGCGGCGACGAAGTAGCCCGGGACCGGACGGAGCGGCGCCATGAACTTTCGCAACATTTCGGCCTGGTCGATCCGCAACCCGGTCGTGCCGATCATCCTGTTCATCGGCCTGACCCTGGCCGGGATCGTTTCGTTCCGCGAAATGAAGATCCAGGCCGATCCGGACATCGAATTTCCGATGGTGATCGTCTCGATCGCCCAGCCCGGCGCGGCTCCGGCCGAAATCGAGAACCAGATTACCCAGCGCATCGAATCGTCGATCCGCTCGATCAGCGGTGTCCAGTCGATTTCGTCGACCGCGCGCGAAGGCAACAGCCAGACGATCATCGAGTTCCAGATCGGCACCGATATCGTCGAGGCGGTCAACGAGGTGAAGAACGCGGTCGACCAGGCGCGCGGGGAACTGCCCGACGGGATTCTCGAACCCCAGGTCGTGAAGGCCCAGACCTCGTCGAACGCGATCGGCTTCTTCGCCGTGACCGCCAACGACATGACCATTGAACAGCTGTCGTGGTACATCGATGACAGCATTGCCAAGCGCCTGCTGGCAATTCCGGGCATGGCCTCGGTAGAGCGCAGCGGCGGGGTCGACCGCGAGATCGTGGTCGAAATCGATCCGGCCCGAATGCAGGCCTTTGGCGTAACGGCCACCCAGATCAACACCGTGCTGCGCCAGGTCAACATCAACTCTGCGGGCGGACAGGCCGAAGTTGCCGGTTCGCGCCAGTCGGTTCGGGTCCTCGCCAATGCGAAGACGGCCTATGAATTGTCCCAGACGGAGATTTCGCTGGGCGGTGGGCGCCGGGTGAAGCTGGCCGACGTGGCCCGGGTGGAAGACCGCTATGGCGAACTGACCTCCAAGGCCAAGGTCGATGGGCGCGAGGTGGTGACTTTCTCGATCTCTCGCGCGCGCGGCGAATCCGACGTGGCGGTCTACGACTCGACCATGGACGAACTGCGCAAGATCACGCGCGAAACCAACGGCGCGGTCCAGTTCACCCGGCTTGGTACCGAGGTCGACGACGTCAAGGTTCAATACGACAGTTCGATCGCGGCCATGATCGAAGGCGCGGTGCTGGCGGTGATCGTCGTGTTCTTCTTCCTGCGCGACTGGCGGGCGACGTTCGTTTCGGCCCTGGCGATCCCGCTGTCCTCGATCCCGACCTTCTGGTTCATGGACATGATGGGCTTTTCGCTCAACATGCTCAGCCTGCTGGCGCTGGGGCTGGTGGCCGGCGTGCTGGTCGATGACGCGATCGTGGAGATCGAAAACATCGTGCGCCACATGCGCATGGGCAAAAGCGCCTATCAGGCCTCGATCGATGCGGCGGACGAAATCGGGCTGGCCGTGGTTGCCACCACCTTCTCGATCGTCGCGGTGTTCCTGCCCGTTGGCCTGATGCCGGGCGTTTCGGGCCAGTTCTTCAAGAACTTCGGCCTCACCGTGGTTGCGGCGGTGCTGATGAGCCTGGCCGTGGCGCGCATGATAACGCCAATGGTGGCGGCCTATTTCCTGCACGCCAAGGGTCATGCCTCGCACGGCGAAGGGCGGGCGATGGACCGCTATATGCAGGTACTGCGCTGGTCGCTCGACAACACCCGCGCCAAGGAGCTGCGCGCGCAGCTCACGCGGGTGCGCCCGACGCTGGCCTATTATGCCGCGCCGCTGACCATCGGGCTGCTGGCCGCGATCGGCATGATGATGCCGCGGACCCCCGCCAGCGGAGCAGAGGAAGCGGTTGAGCAGGTGTCGGTGGCCAGCAAGCTGCTGGGCGCGCTGTTCATCGGTTTCGTCCCCGCCTTCCTGGTGGCGATCCCGCTGACCATTCTGGTCGGCGCGGGAATTGCGCGAATTCATGGGGGCAGCAAAGGCCAGGGATTCCTTGGCTGGGCCAGCTTCAATTTCCGCCGTTTCACCGCACGGCTGCGCGACCATCGGGTGTGGATGCTTGGCATCGGCCTGGGGGCACTGGGGATTACCGGCGTGCTGTTCACCGTGGTCCCGCAGGAATTCTTCCCGCAGGGCAACGGCCAGTTTAGCCGTGCCTCGGTGGAAATGGTTCCCGGCACCACGCTGAAGCAGACCGAGGCGATCATGGCCGAGGCGGCTGCGGTGATTGCCAAGGAAAAGGACGTGAAGTCCGTGTTCCAGCGCGTACGCGAGGGCAGCGGCTTCCTGCTGGTCACGCTTGACGAGGACCGCGACCGGACCCGCGTCGAGTTCGAGCGGGCGCTGACGCCCGAGCTGCAGAAGATCGCGGACGCGCGCGTGAACTTCCAGCTCCAGCCGCGCGGTGAACGTCATGCTCTCGGGCTCCGACCCGGAAGCGCTCGCGCGGGCCTCGGCCACCCTGGTCGAACAGATGAGCGGGCTCAAGGAGCTGGTCGCGCCGCGTGTCTCGGCAGACATGCGCCGCCCGGAAATCATCATCACGCCCCGGCTTGACCTGGCGGCCAGCCTGGGCGTGACCACGACTTCGCTCAGCCAGGCGATCCGGGTCGCCACCCAGGGCGAGATCGATCAGAACGCGGCGAAGTTCTCGCTATCGGACCGTCAGGTGCCGATCCGGGTCAAGCTGCCGATCGAATCGCGCCGCAGCCTCGATACGATCCGCAATCTGCCGGTGCCCACCGCGAACGGCGGCTCCGTGCCACTGTCGCGGGTGGCGGAGATCAGCTTTGGCTCCGGCCCGACCTCGATCCAGCGTTACAACCAGAGCCGCCGCGTGTTCGTCGGTGCCGACCTTGCCCCCGGCGTGGTCAAGGGCCAGGCCGACAAGGCGATCGCCAAGCTGCCGATCATGAAGAACCTGCCGCAGGGCATTTCCAACGCGCCGTTCGGCCAGGACGAATGGCAGCAGGAAATGATTGCCAACTTCGCCAAGGCGCTGGTTGCGGGCGTGCTGCTGGTGTTCTCGGTGCTTGTGCTGCTCTATCACCGCTTCGTCTCGCCGCTGGTCAACATGGGTTCGCTATTCCTGGCGCCGTTCGGCGGACTGCTGGCCCTGGCCATTGCCGGTCAGCCGATCTCGATGCCGGTGTTTATCGGCATCCTGATGCTGTTCGGGATCGTCGCGAAGAATTCGATCCTGCTGATCGACTTCGCGATCGAGGAAATGGCGCTTGGCGCGGACAAGGACGCGGCCATCATCGAAGCCGGGCACAAGCGCGCCCAGCCGATCGTGATGACCACCGTGGCAATGGTCGCCGGCATGGTGCCGACCGCCCTGTCGCTGTCGGGCGATTCGGCGTGGCGCGCGCCGATGGGCACGGTGGTGATCGGCGGGCTGATCGTTTCGACCCTGCTGACCCTGCTGATCGTTCCGGCCGGTTTCAGCCTTGCCGATGGACTTGAAAAGCGGCTGGGGCCAAGGCTCAGGCGCATGTTCCTGACCTATGATCCCCGCTACGATACGGAAGGCGCGCCGCCGCGCCCGGCCGGGGGTGAAGGCCAGGTCATGCCCGCCGAGTGAACACGCCCCGCCCCGCGCCGCCGCGGCGCGGCGGCCTGCCCGTAGACCGGGCGCGCCGGATGCGCCTGACCGCTACCGGCTTGCTGGTCGCCATGGCGGCGCTGTTCCTGGTGGCGCGGCACTTTGCCGATCTGCACCCGGCCTGGGGCTATGTCCTGGCTTTCAGCGAAGCGGCGATGGTTGGCGGGCTGGCGGACTGGTTCGCGGTAACCGCGCTGTTCCGCCGTCCGCTGGGCCTGCCGATCCCGCACACCGCGATCATCCCGGAGAACAAGGACCGCATCGCCGATACGATGGCGGCCTTCCTGCGCGAGAATTTCCTGACCCCCCAGGTCGTCGCGCGGCGGCTTGCGAACATGAATCTTGCCGCCGCGGCCGGTGACTGGCTGGCCGATCCGGCCAAGGGCGGCAGCACCCGCCTGCGCGACGGTGCGGCGGAACTGGCGGCGCAGGTCCTCGAATCGCTCGATCCCGAACGGCTTGGCAACCAGGTGCGCGGCGGGCTGTTTCGCCAGATCGACAAGCTTGAGGTCGCGCCGCTGCTTGGTCAGATGCTGAACACCGCGATCACCGATGGCCGGCACATGCCGGTTATCGATTCGTTGGTGCGCTGGTCCGGCTTGACGCTGGAGGACAACGAGGACCTGATCCGCGATCTGATCCACCGCCGCGCCAATGCCGTGCTGCGCTGGACGGGCCTCGACGAAAAGCTCGCCAACTCGGTGCTCGACGGCCTTTACAAGCTGCTCGCCGAAGTGATCGTCGATCCCCGGCACCCGCTGCGCGGCAAGATCGAGGAAGGTCTGGCCAAGCTTTCGGACGATCTCCAGCACGATCCCGAACTGCGCGCCCGGGTGGAACGGCTAAAGGGCGAACTGATCGCCAATCCGGCGGTCTCGACCTGGTGGCAGGGGGTGTGGGAGCGGCTGCGCACCGGCATGCTGGCGCGCCTGCGCCGCCCCGCTGGCAGCGGCGAGGGGCAGTTCACCGAGGCCCTGGCCGAACTCGGCCGCCACCTGCGTGACGATCCCGCGCTGCAATTGCAGATCAACCGTTTCGCCCGCCGCACGGTGGTCGGCATTTCGGTGCGTTACGGCGATCAGATCGTCCGGCTGGTCTCTGAAACGGTCAAGCGCTGGGACGCGGCAACGGTCACCGACCGGATTGAAGGAGCGGTGGGGCGCGACCTTCAGTTCATCCGGATCAACGGCACCCTGGTCGGCGGGCTGGTCGGCGTGGCGATCCACCTGATAGACCAATGGCTGTGAGCGCGCCGCTGCTCACCACCGCCCGGCTGGAGCTGTGGCAGCCACAGGCAGGCGATCTTGCCGATCTTTACGAGCTGACCCGCGATGACGAGACGCGCCGGTTTCTGGGCTCGTTCGCGCCGAGCGAGATGGATGCCTTTGCCCGGCTCTACCGCAACGCCGGATCGTGGGCGCTCCACGGCTATGGCACTTTCATGGTCCGCATGAAGGGGCAGGGCCGGATCGTCGCCAATTGCGGCGTATTCCGCAGCCATCGCGGTTTCGGGTCGGAACTGGGCCTGGACAACGTGCCCGAGGCCGGCTGGATCGTCCACAAGGATCATTGGGGCAAGGGACTGGCCCGCGAGGCGATGGAAGCCGCGCTTGGCTGGTTCGATGCCGCCCACGGACGCCAGCGGATCGCCTGCATGATCGAGCAGGGGCATGGCGCGTCAGACGCATTGGCAGGCAGGCTGGGGTTTGTGCGTTATGCAACGCACCAGCCCGAGGGCGCGGCACGGCTGGCGCTCTATGAAAGGAATTGAGCGATGGTGCAGGCATGATCCAGCACAGGATGGGCCACGGCGATCTGCTGGATGCGCGCGGACGGCTGGTCGAACCGGGCTGGGCCACTGCCGAAGTGCGCCGCTATGACCGGCAGGCGATCCGCGCGAGCGGCTGGCGGATCAAGGAGTGGGATTACTACTGCATCCTGACCGACGACCACGCCCTGGCATTGACCGTGGCTGACAATGGCTACCTTGGGTTCGTCGGACTTTCGTGGATGGATCTGAAATCCGGAACGGCGGTGAATCACGGGGCGGCGCGCGCCTTTCCCTTCGGGCGGATGCGGATGCCGGCCAGCGCCGACACGGGCGACGTGGATCAGCGCCAGGGCGACATCCACCTTGCTTTCCGGCATGAGCCGGGCGGGCGCAGGCTATGCTTCTCCGCCCCCGGATTCGATTCGGGCAAGGGACTTTCCGGAGAGATTCTCCTCGCCGGGATGGAAGACGATCGCATGGTGATCGCCACCCCCTTTGCCGATGCGCCGCGTGCATTCTACTATAATCAAAAGCTGAACTGCCTGCCCGCCTCGGGCCATGCGGTGCTGGGCGGCGAGCGGATTGACTTCGCGCCGGACCGGGCCTTCGCCGTGCTTGACTGGGGGCGCGGCGTCTGGACCTGGGAAAACACCTGGTACTGGGGCTCGGCTTCCGGCCTGCATCACGGGCGGCGCTTCGGCTTCAACATCGGCCACGGCTTTGGCGATACCAGCGCGGCGAGCGAGAACATGCTGTTCCTGGATGGCAAGGCGCACAAGCTTGCCGAGGTGACGTTCCATCTGCCGAGCGGACCGCTTGATGCCGCCGACTGGCACTTTACCAGCAGCGACGGCCGCTTCGAGATGACCTTTACTCCGATCGTCGATCGCCATGACCGGGTGGCAATCGGCCCGTTCCTGACCGATCAGCATCAGGTCTTTGGCCGGTATTCCGGCAAGGTTGTGCTGGACGACGGAACGGTGCTCGACGTCGAAGGGCTGACCGGCTTTGCCGAACAGGTCCACAACCGCTGGTGATCAATGCAAAAGGCCCCGCCGAAGCGGGGCCTTCCGGTATTCGCGTTGCCGCTCGGTTCAGAGCTTGCCGGTGAGTTCCGGCACGGCGGTGAACAGGTCCGCGACCAGGCCGATGTCGGCGACCTGGAAGATCGGCGCGTCCTCGTCCTTGTTGATGGCGATGATGGTCTTGGAATCCTTCATGCCGGCGAGGTGCTGGATCGCGCCCGAGATGCCGATGGCGACATAGACTTCCGGAGCGACGATCTTGCCGGTCTGGCCGACCTGGTAGTCGTTGGGGACATAGCCCGCATCGACCGCCGCGCGGCTGGCACCGACGCCGGCGTTCAGCTTGTCAGCCAGCGGGAAGATCACCTGCTGGAAGGTTTCCGCGTCCTTCAGCGCCCGGCCGCCCGAAACGATGATCTTGGCCGAGGTCAGTTCCGGACGCTCGCTCTTGGCGATCTCCGAGCCGACGAAGGTCGACAGGCCCGATGCGCCGGCGCCCGAAACGGCTTCGACCGCGCCCGAACCGCCGGTGGAGGCGGCCTTGGCAAAGGCGGTGCCGCGCACGGTGATGACCAGCTTGGCATCGCTCGATTCAACCGTGGCGATGGCGTTGCCGGCGTAGATCGGCCGGGTGAAGGTCTTGGGGCCTTCGACCGAGAGGATTTCCGACACCTGCATCACGTCGAGCAGCGCGGCGACGCGCGGCGCGATGTTCTTGGCGGTGGTGGTGGCGGCGGCGACGAAGGCGTCGTGGTGGCCCATCAGTTCGGCAACCAGCGGCGCGACGTTTTCGGCCAGCGCATTGGCATAGGCGGCGTCGTCCGCCACGTGGACCTTGCCGACGCCGGCGATCTGCGCGGCGGCCTGGGCCACGGCGCTGCAGCCCGAACCCACGACCAGCAGGTGGACTTCACCCAGCTGCGAGGCGGCGGTAACAGCGGCCAGCGTGGCGTCCTTGACGGCGGAATTGTCGTGTTCGACCCAAACGAGCGTCTTCATCAGGCGACTCCCATTTCCTTGAGCTTGGCGACGAGGGCATCCACGTCGGCCACCTTGATTCCGGCGCTGCGCACCGGCGGTTCGCTGACCTTGATGGTCTTGAGGCGCGGCGTGACATCGACGCCGTAGTCAGCCGGGGCCTTGGTGGCGAGCGGCTTGGACTTGGCCTTCATGATGTTGGGCAGCGAGGCATAGCGCGGCTCGTTGAGGCGCAGGTCGGTGGTGACCACGGCCGGCAGCGCCAGCTTCACGGTCTCCAGACCGCCATCGATTTCACGCTTCACGACGACCGAATCGCCTTCCACGGTGACTTCGTTGGCGAAGGTGCCCTGCGGACGACCGAGCAGCGCGGCGACCATCTGGCCGACCTGGTTGCTGTCGTCGTCGATCGCCTGCTTGCCGGTGATGATCAGGCCCGGGGCCTCTTCATCGGCCACGCCCTTGACGATCTTGGCGACGGCCAGCGGCTCAACCTCGACGCCATCATCGACCTGCACCAGCACGGCGCGGTCCGCACCCATGGCGAGCGCGGTGCGGAGCGTTTCCTGAGCCTTGGCCGGACCGACCGAAACCGCCACGATCTCGGTCACCACGCCCTTTTCCTTCAAGCGAATGGCTTCCTCGACGGCGATCTCGTCGAACGGATTCATGCTCATCTTGACATTGGCGAGATCGACGCCGCTGCCGTCGGACTTGACCCGCGGCTTCACGTTATAGTCGATCACGCGCTTTACGCAGACCAGGGCTTTCATGTCTCGCAAGCCTTTCCCATGGAGATTGCTGAACCGGATTGCTGCACTGCCGCATAGGTATCGTTTACGTAAACGTCAACTAGCCATTTAGCCGTGCATTTAAACGAGTGACGGCATCGCCATTGCCGCGCATGGGGGCCGGGCCATCAGGCCGCCTTGCGGACTTCGGCGACGATCTTCTGCGCGGCATCGCCAAGATCGGCGGCCGAGACGATCGGCAGGCCGGATCCTTCGAGGATCTGCTTGCCCTGCTCGACGTTGGTGCCTTCGAGGCGGACCACCAGCGGCACCGAAAGGTTCACTTCCTTCGCCGCGGCGACGATGCCATCGGCGATGATGTCGCACTTCATGATCCCGCCGAAGATGTTGACAAGAATGCCCTTCACCGCCGGGTCCTTGAGGATGATCTTGAAGGCCGCGGTGACCTTTTCCTTGCTGGCGCCGCCGCCAACATCAAGGAAGTTGGCAGGGAATTCGCCGTTCAGCTTGATGATGTCCATCGTCGCCATGGCGAGGCCCGCGCCGTTCACCATGCAGCCGATGTTGCCATCGAGCTTGATGTAGGCGAGGTCGTACTTGCTGGCTTCGATTTCGGCCGGGTCTTCCTCGGTCTCGTCGCGCAGCGCCACCACGTCGGGGTGGCGATAGAGCGCGTTCGAATCGAAGCTCATCTTGGTGTCGAGCACCAGCAGCTTGCCGTCCGATTCGGCCAGCGGGTTGATTTCGATCATCGCGCAGTCGAGCGCCATGAACGCGTCATACAGCTGCTTGCCCAGCACCTGCGCCTGCTTGTTGAGATCGCCCTTGAGCTTCAGGCCGAACGCCAGCGCGCGGCCATGGTGCGGCATGAAGCCTTCGGCCGGGTCGATGGTGATGGTGGTGATCTTCTCGGGCGTTTCGTGGGCAACGTCCTCGATGCTCATCCCGCCCTCGGTGCTGGCGATCATCGCGACGCGGCCGGTGGCGCGGTCAACCAGCATCGACAGGTAGTATTCCTTGCCGATGTCGACCCCGTCGGTGATGTAGAGGCGGTTGACCTGCTTGCCGGCATCGCCGGTCTGGATCGTCACCAGGGTGTTGCCCAGCATTTCGCGGGCGTGGCTTTCCACTTCCTCGATGCTCTTGGCAAGGCGCACGCCGCCCTTGGCATCAGGACCGAGTTCCTTGAACTTGCCCTTGCCGCGGCCACCGGCGTGGATCTGCGACTTCACCACATAGAGCGGCCCGGGCAGCTGCTTCGCGGCGGCAACCGCCTCTTCCACGCTGAGGGCGGGAATCCCGGTCGGGATGGCGATGCCGAACTTGGCCAGCAGTTCCTTGGCCTGGTATTCGTGAATGTTCATGGG
Organism: Novosphingobium sp.; assembly: GCA_016719755.1. GTDB lineage: Bacteria > Pseudomonadota > Alphaproteobacteria > Sphingomonadales > Sphingomonadaceae > Novosphingobium. Next base: position 421,138 of record JADJYM010000016.1, read on the forward strand.
TCTCAATCTCCGCGGGGAGGCAGCCGGACGGCCGATGATGCGGCGCCGCATAAGCACATCGGCGCGGGCTTGAAAAGGCCCCTAGTCGCGCGATTAAACGGGGCTTCACCGGCGTCCGGCTCTGGCAAGGCTTGCCAAGGCCGCCGCGCTTGCCCAAGTTCGATCGCCATGATCGACCGCGCTCGCCTTGAGATGATCGTTCGCGAAGCGGGGCGGATCGCCTTTGACCGCTGGCCCGGCGCTGGCCACGCGCTGGATGCCTGGGAAAAGAACCCCGGAAATCCGGTGAGCGAGGCGGACCTGGCGGTCGATGCCTTCCTCAAACGCGAACTGGGCGCGCTGCTGCCGGCGGCCGGCTGGCTGTCCGAGGAAACGGTCGACGCGCCCGAGCGGCTGGAAGACGGCCTGATCTGGCTGGTCGACCCGATCGACGGGACGCGCGATTTCATCCGCGGGCGCAGCGGCTGGGCGGTTTCAGTGGCGCTGATCAGCTCAGGCCGGCCGCTGCTGGGCATGCTCGATGCCCCGGCGCGCGGCGAATTCTGGCACGGCGAGGCGGGGCGGGGTTCGTGGCGCAATGGCGTGCGGCTGGTGGCGAGCCAGCGCAAGGAACTGTCCGGCGCGCGGGTGCCTGCTCACGTCCTGCCGAAAATCGATGCCGACCTGACCCCGGTCGATCAGCCCAATTCGATCGCGCTGCGGCTTGCCATGGTTGCCGCTGACGAGGCGGACCTGCTGGCGACGCTGCGCTGGGGCTTCGAATGGGACATCGGCGCCGCCGCGCTGATCGCGCGCGAGGCCGGGGCGGTGGTAACCGACGTGTTCGGCCAGCCGCTCAACTACAACAAGCGCGATCCGCGCGCCTTTGGCGTTCTGGCCACCGCCCCCGCGATTCACGCGGCGGCGGTGGAGCGGCTGGCGGGACGGGCCAGGGAACTGGCGCAGGAATAGCCCTGCCGCCCCGGGTCCGTCGTCCCCGGCCCGCCGCCCAGACGCCTCGTCTATTGTCCGGCCCGCGCCGCCTGAACGTCTTCGGTGGTTACCGGCACGATCTTGATCTCGACCCGGCGGTTCTTCTGCCGCCCCTCGGCCGTATCGTTGCTGGCGACCGGCATGGTCTCGCCAAAGCCCTGACTGCGGACCCGGGCCGCCGGAACCCCGCGCGAGACGAGGTAGTTGAGCACCGTGCGCGCGCGGCCTTCCGACAGGGTCTGGTTGAAGGCGTCCGATCCGGTCGAATCGGTGTGGCCGTAAACGTCGATCAGGCTGTTGGGATACTGGATCAGGCTTTCCGCCACCTTGTCGAGCGTGGCGCGGAATTCCGGCTTCAGGGTGGCGCTGCCGACATCGAAGGTGACGCCATCGGGAAGGTTGACCAGGATCGCGCTGCCATTGTCGGTTTCGGTCACATCGACGCCCGACCCGGCGGTCTGTTCCTTGAGCTCCTTGATCTGCTTGTCCATCTGATAGCCGACCACGCCGCCCGCGACGCCGCCGATACCGGCGCCGACGATCCGCCCGGTCTTGCCGCCGATCAGCCCGCCCAGCAGGGCGCCCGCCACTGCGCCGCCCACCCCGCCGATCGCGGTGCGCGAAACCTTGCGCTCGCCGGTGTTGGGATCGGTAACGCAGGCGGAAACGGTGAGCAGCGAAAACGCGGCAAAGCCGGAAACCAGCAATCTGGACTTGGTCATGGTGCAAACCCCTCAGTTATTTTTGAAAAAGCACATCAGCTCGCTATGCCTGCCAAGCTGAATGCGGGATGGATCGATCGTTGTTAAACGGGTGGTGGGCGCACTTGTTCCCACAGCCCCTTCGCCTCGGCGTCCAAACCTGCTAGGCCATTGCCCGTGACACCCTTTCCCTGGTCCGATGTCCTGATCATCGCAGGACTGATCCTGCTGAACGGCCTGTTCTCCATGTCGGAGCTGGCGATTGTTTCGGCGCGCCCGGCGCGGCTGCGGCTGCTGGCCGATCGCGGCAATGCCGGCGCGAAGACCGCGCTGACCCTGGCGGGCGATCCGGGCAAGTTCCTTTCCACCGTGCAGATCGGGATCACGCTCGTCGGGATCATCGCGGGCGCCTATTCGGGCGCCAGCCTGGGCGGGCCCACGGGCGAGCGGCTTGAGGCGCTGGGCGTTCCGGCGAAGTGGGCGCCGGAATCCGGCTTTGCGCTTGTCATCGTGCTGACCACCTATTTCAGCCTGGTGGTGGGCGAACTGGTGCCCAAGCAGGTTGCGCTGCGCGCGGCCGAGCCGATTGCCGTGCTGGCCGCACTGCCCATGGCCCTGGTCGCCCGGGCGACCGCGCCGGTCGTGTGGCTGCTCGACCGCTCCTCCAGCCTGCTGCTGCGCCTGCTTGGGGTTCGGCACAAGGGCGAGGCCGGGGTGACCGCCGAGGAACTGCACATGCTGTTCGCCGAGGCGACCCGGTCCGGCGCGATCGAGGAGGACGAGCGGCAGATCATGACCGGGATCATGAAGCTGGCCGACCGCCCGGTGCGCGAACTGATGACCCCGCGCACCGAACTCGACACGATCGACCGCCGCGCGAGCGAGGCGGAAGTGCGCGCCGCGATCAAGGACAGCCCGCACTCGCTGCTTCCCGTCGCCGATGGATCGCCCGACAACATCGTCGGCGTGGTCAAGGTGCGCGAAGTGCTGGCGGTATTGCTCGCGGGCAAGCGGCTGCAGATCGCCCGGCTGATGAAGAAGGCCGAGATCATTCCCGACCAGATCGACGCGATGGACGCGCTGCGCATCCTGCAGCAATCGGGCGTGTCGATGGCGCTGGTCCATGACGAGTATGGCCACCTTGAAGGGGTCGTGACCCCGGCCGACCTGCTCGCCGCGATCGTCGGCAATTTCGCCAGCCACCAGGATGCCGGCGACGGGCCGATGCTGGTCGAGCGCGAGGATGGCTCGCTGCTGGTGGCGGGCGCCATGCCGGCCGATTTCCTGGCCGATCGGCTGGGCATCGAACTGCCCGACGACCGCGATTATGCCACGGCGGCGGGCTTCGTGCTCTCGGTGCTGAAGCACCTGCCGCAGGAAGGCGAACACTTCATCGAACAGGACTGGCGCTTCGAAGTGGTCGATATGGACGGGCGCAAGATCGACAAGCTGCTGGTCAGCCGGGTCGGACCGTCCGCCGCCTGACAAACGAAAAGGCCCGCCGTGCGGCGGGCCTTTCCTGCAAACCGTTCGGACTGGCCGTTTAAGGGCGAATCAGTTGCCGGCGCTGGCCTGGGCCTCGCGCCCGTCGCCCTGCGGGGCGGCGATGATGTCGCGCGTTACGGCGCCCTTGGCGACGGTGTTGGTGGCCGGATCGCCCACGGTCGAGCGGATCGAGGGGGCGGCCACCCCGGCCCGGTTATCGACCGCGGTTTCAACCGCGCTGCGCGGCTGGGCCGGGCCGAACAGGGCGTCCTGGGCCTGCTGCGAGGCGCTGGTGTCCGACGGGCGCGGGGCGCCGGGGGCCGGGGGAACCAGCGAGAAATCGGGCGGCACCACCAGCGGCGCCTGGCGCTGCACGGCGAATTCGTCCGGCCGTTCGCGTCCGAGCAGCCCGCTGCTGCCGCAGCCGGCAAGCAAGGCGGCGGCGCCGGTCAGCACGATCAGGGCAGAAGTCTTGCTCATCGTCTCAAATCTCCGAGGGCTTCGCGCCCGCATCTTCGTCCCCGCGCTTTTCGCGCGAAAGGAACGAACGGGCAAGGATAATCAGGACGCCGATGGTGATCGCGGCGTCGGCAAGGTTGAACACCAGAAAGGGACGGAAATCCCCGAAATGAAGGTCGGCATAGTCGACCACGAAGCCGTAGTTCACCCGGTCGCGGATATTGCCCATCGCCCCGCCCAGCACCAGGGCCAGCGGTGCGATGTCCCACCACTGCTTCTCGCGCAGCAGCCAGACCAGCACCACGCCGGCGATGCCCAGCGTCAGGACGATCAGGCCCCAGCGCATTTCCATCGAATTGGCGGTCAGCAGGCCCAGCGACACGCCATAGTTTTCCACCCAGGTGAGGCGGAAGAACGAAATCAGCTCGATCACCTGCACTTCGCGCAGGCCGATCCCGATGACCCAGGCCTTGATCCACTGATCGACCACGAAGATCGCCAGCGCTAGGGCAAGGCCGATCAGGCGGGGGCGGGTGAGGAGGCCGTTCACGCGCCAACCACGGTTTCGCAGCGCCCGCACAGCGCGCCGTCCTCGCTCACCTCGGGGAGGTGGCGCCAGCAGCGGCCGCACTTGTGGGAAGAGGTCCGGGTCACCGAAACCTCCTGCCCGCGCGTGACTGTCGCGCTGATGAACAGTTCGGCCAGATCGGCCTCCGGCGCATCGGTGGGGACGGTGACTTCGGCCTCAAGCCCGGAACCCAGCACCTTTTCGCGGCGCAGCGGTTCGATCGCCTCAAGCACTTGCCCGCGCAGCGCGCGCAGCGCGGCCCAGCGCTCCAGATCGACCTCGGCACCCGGCACCACCGGCCATTCCAGCAGGTGGACGCTGCCCGCATCCGGATAGCGCGCGGTCCAGACTTCCTCTGCCGTGAACACCAGCACCGGCGCGGCCCAGCGGACCAGCGCGTGGAACAGCGTGTCCAGCACCGTGCGATAGGCCATGCGCTTGGGGTCCGTGGCCGCATCGCAATAGAGGCAGTCCTTGCGGATATCGAAGAAGAAGGCCGACAGGTCCTCGTTGCAGAAGTCGGTCAGCGCGCGGACATAGGTGTTGAAGTCATAGTCCGCGACCGCCTGCTTAAGCGTGGCATCCAGCTGCCCGGTCAGCGCCAGGACATAGCGCTCAAGCTCCGGCATCGCGGCAACATCAACCCGTTCGGCCTCGCTGAAGCCGTCGAGCGCGCCCAGCAGATAGCGGAAGGTGTTGCGCAGCTTGCGGTACTGGTCGGCCACGCCCTTCAGGATCTCGTCGCCGATGCGGTGATCCTCGGTGAAGTCGACCGACAGCGCCCACAGGCGGATGATGTCGGCGCCGTTGGTTTCCATCACCTTCAGCGGATCGATGGTGTTGCCAAGGCTCTTCGACATCTTCATCCCCTTGGAATCCATTGTGAATCCATGGGTGAGGACGGTCTTGTAGGGGGCATGGCCGCGCGTTGCGCAGGCTTCCAGCAGGCTCGACTGGAACCAGCCGCGATGCTGGTCGCTGCCTTCCAGATACATGTCGGCGAGCGGGCCGGTGTAGCCCTCGGGCCGGGCGAGTTCGGGCCACCTGCCGCTTTCCATCACGAAGGCGTGGGTCGAACCCGAATCGAACCAGACGTCGAGAATGTCGGTGACGCGCTCGTAATCCTCGGCGCGGTAATCGCCGCCAAGGTATTCCTGCGCGCGCTCGTCCGACCAGGCATCGACCCCGCCGGCCTTCACGGCGGCGATGATCCGGGCGTTGACCGCCGGATCGTTGAGGTACTGGCCGGTCTTGCGGTTCACGAACAGGGTGATCGGCACGCCCCAGGCGCGCTGGCGCGAGAGCACCCAGTCGGGCCGTCCTTCCACCATCGAGCCGATGCGGTTGCGGCCCTTTTCGGGGACGAAGCGGGTGGCGGCGATGGCGGTCATCGCCGCCTCGCGCAGGGTGGGCGAGGCACACGGCACCTCGTCGCGCGGATCGATCGCGCCGCCCTCGTTCTCCCAGCGCTTTTCCGCCGGGGTCTTGGCGGGCAGGTGGGTCATCGCCTTGTCCATCGGCACGAACCACTGCGGCGTGCAGCGGAAGATCACCTTGGCCTTGGAGCGCCACGAATGCGGGTAGGAGTGCTTGTAGTCCGCCGATGCGGCGAGCAGGCCGCCCGCTTCGCGCAGCGCCTCGCAGATCGGCCCGTCCGGCGCGTTGAACCTGGGATTGATGACCGATCCCTGTCCGCCCAGCCACGCCCAGTCGGCGCGGTACTTGCCATCGCCTTCCACCGCGAAGACCGGGTCGATCCCGTGCGCCTTGCACAGCAGGAAGTCGTCTTCGCCGTGATCCGGGGCCATGTGGACCAGACCCGTGCCGCTGTCGGTGGTGACGAAATCGCCGGGGAGGAAGAGGCGAGGCGTGGCGAAGAACCCGCCGAGGTGGTGCATCGGGTGGCGGGCGACTGTGCCGGCGAGGTCGGAGCCTTTGATGCGCCTCTGATATTCAGCGCCTTCAGCAACCAAGTTGGCCCGGCTCAGGAACGCTTCGAGCAGCTCTGCGGCTACTAGGTGATACTTGCCAGTATGGACAAATGCTGGACTGATTTCCGCCCTGTCGTGGAGCGCACCTATTGCCTTGAAGCATACGTACTCAACCTCCGGCCCATAGGCGATCGCCTGATTGGTCGGGATCGTCCACGGCGTCGTCGTCCAGATCACCGCGTGGGCGCCAACCAGTTCGGGGATAGGCGATTCCGTTATCTCGAACGCCACGTCGATCTGGGTCGAGGTGATGTCCTCGTATTCGACCTCGGCTTCGGCCAGCGCGGTCTTTTCGACCGGGGACCACATCACCGGCTTGGCGCCGCGATAGATCATGCCGGTTTCGGCAAAGCGCAGCAGTTCGGCAACGATGGTGCCTTCGGCTTCGGGGTCCATCGTCAGGTAGGGCTTGTCCCAGTTGCCGAGAATGCCGAGCCGCTTCACCTGCTCGCGCTGCACGTTCACCCAATGCTGGGCATAGGCGCGGCATTCGGCGCGGAATTCGACCGGGTCGACCTGGTCCTTGTCCAGCTTCTTCTTGCGGTACTGCTCCTCGATCTTCCATTCGATCGGCAGGCCGTGGCAGTCCCAACCCGGAACATAGGGCGCGTCCTTGCCCAGCAGGCTCTGGGTGCGGCAGACCATGTCCTTCAGGATGTGGTTCAGCGCGTGGCCGATGTGCATGTCGCCGTTGGCATAGGGCGGGCCGTCATGCAGGATGAACTTCTCGCGCCCGGCGCGCGCCTCGCGCAGGCGGGCGTAAAGGTCTTCGCCCTGCCAGCGCGCCAGAATGCCCGGCTCCTTCTGGGGGAGACCGGCCTTCATCGGGAAGTCCGTCTTCGGCAGGAAGACGGTCGAACGGAAATCGCGCTGTTCAGTCATGGCGGGCGGGCCTTAGCGGGCGGGGCGGCTTTGCGCAATTTCTGGTTCGCGCAGAGACGCACAGATGCAGAGAAAGACGCAAACCCGGAAATCTCCCGCGTCTGTGCGTGAACCCATCAATCCCGCGCCGCGCGGCGGGCCTCCAGCGCCTTTGCCAGCGCCTCTTCCTCGGGCGGGCGGCGGCGGTTGTAGGAGGGGCGCAGCGCCGGGCCGATGGTGTAGATGTCATCGACCCACAGATAGCCGTTGAACCCGGCGGGCACCTTGCCCAGCTGTTCGGGCAGGTCGAGGCCCCGCGGCTGGCCATCGCCCTGCGCGCCGGTGATGACGATCCGGGCTCCCACCGCCTGCATCCGGGCGATGGTCCGGTTGGGCCAGCCGGCGAAGGCCCACTGGCGGTTCAGCGGCACGAACAGGGTGCCGTTGCGGCAGGAATCGGGGGTCAGGCCCAGCCAGCCCCGCAGCAGATAGTCCCGCGTGCAGGCCTTCACCCCCTGCGGCGAGAAGGCCCAGGCCTGCGGGTAGCGCTGGCGCAGGCGGGCCAGCACGGGTTCAGCGGCGTTGAAGCCATCACCGATCTTTTCCACCTCGCGCCCTGCGGCGTCCAGCGCGGCGATCAGCAGCTCCGCCTCGCGCGGGTCGCGGCCTTTCAGGGTAAGGATCAGCGGCTTTTCGGGCAGCAGCGCCAGCGCCTCGGCCAGGGTGGGGATCGCGCCCCTGCCGCTGCCGCGCAGGGGAAAGGTCTTGCCGCCATCCGCCGTATAGCCATGGCCCGCGTCCAGCGCCTTCAACTGGGCGAGCGTGGCCTTGCGGACCGCGCCCTTGCCATCGGTGCGGCAATCAAGGGCCTCGTCGCGCAGCAGGACCAGCTGCCCGTCGGCGGTCGGCGTGATGTCGATGGCAATCGCCTGCGCGCCCAGCCGCGCCGCCTGCGACAGGCCGGGCAGGGTGTTTTCCAGATAATCGTGGACCGGCGGCTCGATCCGCGCCGCAGCGCAGTCGACCGGGAACAAGGGCTTGCCGCCGGCCTGCTGCACCGTCCCGCGCTGGGCAATCAGTTTGACATAGCCGCGCGGGGCCGGGGCCAGCCAGCTGGCGTTGAGCACGCTCATCCCCAGGAACGCGAGCGCCAGCAGCGCCGCAAGGCGCTTGCCCCAGCGCTTCACGCCAGCAGCTTTCGCGCCTTCAGGCAGTCGGCCTCCATCTGCGCGGTCAGCGCGTCAAGGCTGTCGAACTTGGCTTCGGGGCGCAGGAAGTGGTGGAACTCCACCTCGATCTCCTGCCCGTAAAGATCGCCCGAAAAGTCGAAGAAGTGCGGCTCCAGCAGCTCCTTGGGCGGATCGAAGGTCGGGCGCACGCCCATGTTCGCCGCGCCGTGGACCACGCGCCCGCCCGGCAGCGTCGCGGTGACCGCATAGATGCCGTAGCGCGGCCGCAGATAGGTGCCCAGCGCCAGGTTGGCGGTGGGAAAGCCGATCGTGCGGCCCACCTTGTCGCCGTGCTGGACCACGCCGCGAATCGCGAAGGGCCGGGTAAGGAGGTGGGTGGCGGCGGCGCAATCGCCCGCCTTCAGCGCCTCGCGGATGCGGCTGGAGGAGACGATCTCGCCCTGCTCGCTCACCGCGCCGACGGTGCGGGCGGAAATTGCGTGGAGCGCGCCAAGCTGGCGCAGCACTTCGGTGTTGCCGCCCCGCCCGCGCCCGAACGTAAAGTCCTCGCCGGTGACCACGCCCGCCGCGCCCAGCCGCTTGCCGAGCAGTTCGACGATGAAGTCCTCGGCCGTGGTGCTGGCCAGTTCGGTGCCAAACTCGAACACCAGCATGGCGTCCGCCCCCGCCGCCTCGAACAGCTCCTGCCGCTGGTCCAGCGTGGTCAGCCGGAACGGCGCGGCATCGGGCGCGAAATAGCGCACCGGGTGGGGATCGAAGGTGGCGATGATCGTCGGGCGGCCTTCTGCCCTGGCCCAGGCCAGCGCCTCGCCCGCCACGGCCTGGTGGCCGCGATGGAAGCCGTCGAAATTGCCAAGCGCGATCACTCCGCCGCGCAGCGATTGGGGCATCGGATCGGAAGCGGAAAGCCGGGGGATGGTCATTGTGGGCCTGTTTGCTCCGGCTTGACCTGCGCCAGCGGGACCAGTCCGGCGCGGATCACGCGCAGGGCATTGCCGCCCATCACCGCGCGGATTTCGTCCGGCGTGAAGCCTTCGTCCAGCAGCGCCTGGGTGACCTGGACCAGCTGGCCGGTATCGAAACGCACCGTGGTTGCCCCGTCATAGTCGCTGCCCAGCGCCACGTGCTGCACGCCGACAAGGTCACGCACGTGCTTCATCGCCCGGGCGGCGGCGCGCGGATCGGTCTCGCAGATCGCGCCGTCCCAGTAGCCGATGCCGATCAGTCCGCCGGTGCGGGCCACGCCGCGAATCTGATCGTCGCTGAGGTTGCGGTTGACCTTGCAGGTCGCCTGGACCCCGCCGTGGCTGGAAACCACCGGACGCCGCGCCATGGCCAGAATCTCGCTGACGCATTGCTGGCTGCAATGGGCGATGTCGACGATCATCCCCTTGTCCTCCATCGCCGCGACGACCTCGCGCCCGAGCGGGGTCAGCCCGCCCTTCTTCACCCCGTGCATCGAACCGGCAACGTCGTTGTCGAAGAAATGGGTCAGGCCCGCCATCCGGAAACCGGCGGCGTAGAGCCTGTCGAGGTTTTCGATCCGGCCTTCGAGGTTCTGCAGCCCCTCGATCGTCAGCATCGCGCCGACCTGGCCCTTGCCCGCCGCGCGCGCGGCAATCAGCGCGTCGAGGCTGGCGGGGCTGTCGACCTTGCCCAGCGCGCCCTGGGCCGCGCCCACCGCCCGGTCGAGCTTTTCGCCGTGGTAGAGCGAGCGCTGGAGCAGCGAGGTCCAGGTGCGCGGCGGCTGCAACTGGGCGATCACCAGCGGGGTGACGTTGTCGGTATCGCCGCTGTTGCCGTCATAGTTCTGTCCGCGCGGGCTTTTGGTGACGCTGGAGAACAGCTGGAGCGCGACATTGCCGGCCTGGAGGCGGGGCAGATCCTCGTGCCCCCGGTCCGCCGGCTTCAGCAGGTCGCGGTCCCACATCAGCGTGTCGGAATGAAGATCGACGATCTGCAGCGTCTTGTGCAGGGCAATCGCCTCGGCGCTGACCGGGGCCAGCGGCTTGCCGTCGATCCGGTTCATGCTGGATTCGAGGTATCCCGGCGCGATCCCGAAATAGCCCAGCGCGGCCACGGCCACGACCGCCAGCGGTATCCACACGCGTTTGCGCATCAGCTTTCCTCCCCCGTTGCCCCCGGTTTACGCAGCAGCGTGACGAAATCAAACCCCGGTGTGGCGCCTTGCGCGGGGTGATGCTCGCGGAAGCTTTCGATCCACCCGCCGCGGTCGAATTCCGGGAAGCGGGTGTCGCCCGCCGGTTCGGCCTGGACTTCGGTCAGTTCGATCCGGTCGGCCAGCGGCAGCGCCTCGGCATAGATCTGCGCGCCGCCGAAGATCACGATTTCCGGCGCGTTGGCCAGCGCAAGCGCTTCGGCCAGCGATCCCGCGCGCTCCGCCCCTTCGGCTTCCCACTTCGGATCGCGGGTGATGACGATGTGGCGGCGGCCGGGCAGGATGCCGGGCAGCGAATCGAAGGTCTTGCGGCCCATCACCAAAGGCTTGCCCATGGTCAGGGCCTTCACCCGGCGGAAATCGGCGGAGATGTGCCAGGGCATGGTCCCGGCATTGCCGATCACCCCGTTGCCGGCCACCGCCACCACCAGCACGATCGAGGGGCGCTTCACAGCTCCAGCCGGGTGACGTGGCCCATCTTGCGCCCGGGGCGCGCGGCGGCCTTGCCGTAAAGGTGCAGATGGTTGCGCGGATCGGCCAGGATCTGCGCCCAGTCGTGCGCCTCGCTGCCGATCAGGTTCTTCATTTCCACGCCCCGCGCGGCCAGCGCCGTATCGCCCAGCGGCAGGCCGCAGATCGCGCGGACGTGGTTTTCGAACTGGCTGGTGAAGGCCCCTTCGATGGTCCAGTGCCCGGAATTGTGGACGCGCGGGGCCATTTCGTTGAACACCGGCCCGGCGTGGGTGGCGAAGAATTCCAGCGTCAGGACGCCCACGTGGTCCAGCGCATCGGCGACCCGCGCGGCCAGTTCGCGCGCGGCGGGAACCTGCTGCTGGACGAGGGCCGAGGCGGGCAGGGTGGAGCGGGCGAGAATCCCGCCCTCGTGGACGTTCTCCGCACTGTCCCAGAACGCGATTCCGCCGTCCGCGCCCCGGCACAGGATCACGCTGAACTCTGCCGAGAACTGGACGAAGCCTTCGTAGACCAGCGGCTGTTCGCCCACGACGATGCCGTGCGCGTCATGATCGGTCATGATCCGCCACTGGCCCTTGCCGTCATAGCCATCGCGCCGGGTCTTGAGGATCCCGGGCGAGCCGATCGTGTCGAGCGCGCGGGCCAGGTCTTCGGCCGTATCCACGGCAAGCCAGGGTGCGGGCCGCCCGCCCAGCCCCTCGACAAAGCGCTTCTCGCTGACCCGGTCCTGCGCCACTTCCAGCGCGCGGGCACCGGGCAGCAGCGGCACCGGGGCGAGGGCAGCCAGCGGTGCGACCGGCACGTTCTCGAATTCATAGGTCACCACCGCGCAATCGGCGGCGAAGGCGGCCAGCGCGGCGCGGTCGTCATAACGGGCGCAGGTGAACGCCGCGCAGACCTCTGCCGCGATCGAATCGGCCTCGGGCGCGAAAACGTGGCAGCGATAGCCCAGCTGCGCCGCAGCCATGGCGATCATCCGGCCAAGCTGGCCGCCGCCGAGGATGCCGATGGTCTCGCCGGGCGGGATCACCGGCTCAGCTCGGCCGCTCGGCGACGCTGGCGGTCTGCGCGGCGCGGAACGCCTTGATCCGCTCGCCCAGCGCGGCATCCTGCAGCGCGAGGATCGAGGCGGCAAGCAGGCCCGCATTGGTCGCCCCGGCCTCGCCGATGGCGAGCGTGCCGACGGGAATTCCCGCTGGCATCTGGACGATCGAAAGCAGACTGTCCTGCCCGGACAGGGCCTTTGACTGCACCGGAACGCCCAGCACCGGCAGGTGGGTCATGCTGGCGACCATGCCCGGCAGGTGGGCGGCGCCGCCCGCTCCGGCAATGATCACGCGAAAGCCCGCGTCGGCGGCGCCTTGCGCAAAGTCGACCAGCCGCGCCGGGGTGCGGTGGGCCGAAACGATCCGCGCGTCATAGGCCACGCCCAGCTTGTCGAGCGCGTCGGCGGCGCAGCGCATCGTCGCCCAGTCGGACTGGCTGCCCATGACGATTGCGACCAGCGGGGCGACGGGCGGCTGGCTCATCCTAGCGCTCCGACAGGTAGTAGCGCTCAAGCGCCGTGAGATGGTCGTCCAGTTCGTAGACGATCGGCTGCCCGGTCGGGATTTCCAGGCCGGTGATTTCGGCGTCCGAAATGCCCGACAGGTGCTTGACCAGCGCGCGCAGCGAATTGCCATGGGCGGCGACCATTACGGTTTCCCCGGCCTTCAGCGCGGGAACAATGGCCGCCTCGTAATAGGGCAGGACCCGGGCGATGGTGTCCTTCAGGCTTTCGGTCGAAGGGATCGCGATCCCGGCGTAGCGCGCGTCCTTGCCAAGATCGAACTCGCTGCCCGCATCCAGCACCGGCGGGGGCGTGTCAAAGCTGCGGCGCCAGATCCTGACCTGCTCGTCGCCATGCTTTGCCGCCGTCTCGGCCTTGTCGAGCCCGGTCAGGCCGCCATAGTGCCGCTCGTTCAGCCGCCAGTCCTTGGTTTCGGGAATCCACAGCCGCCCGGCGGCTTCCAGCGCCAGGTGCAGGGTCTTGATCGCGCGGGTCTGGAAACTGGTGAAGGCGACCGTCGGCAGAATGCCCTTGGCGGCCAGCAGCGCGCCGGCGGCGCGGGCCTCTTCCTCGCCCTTGGCGGTCAGATCGACATCCCACCAGCCGGTGAAGCGGTTTTCAAGGTTCCACTGGCTCTGGCCGTGGCGAACGAGAATCAGACGCGGCACTTGAATGCTCCCCTGTATCGGACGTGCTGCGCCTAGCCGCTCGCCTCGTCTTTGGGAAGGGCGGGCGGGCCATCGTCAGCCGCATCGCTTGCGGTGGTGCCGGGGGCCTGCGCCCGCGCCTGCGCCTTGCGGCGGCGCAGGTTCTCGCGCAGCTTGGCGGCGAGCCGTTCTTCGCGCGAAAGTGCGCCCCGATCCTTGCCTGTCGAACTGGCCATGCAAGATTCCTTGCCGTGCGATTGGCGAAAGCTCAAGCCTCGCTTGACAATCCTCCCCATGCAGACCAATAGCCCGCGCCTGCCGGGGCGCTTCGTGCCCCTCAGGCAACGGCTGCTGCTGTAGCTCAGTGGTAGAGCGCACCCTTGGTAAGGGTGAGGTCGGGAGTTCAATCCTCCCCAGCAGCACCATTCCACCGCCCCTTGCGCGGTTTTCAGCGATCCCCTTCCCGACCGCCGCCAGACCCGCGCGGCCTTGCGCGGGTCTGGCGGCGATGATTCGGGCTGCCGGCCGCCTAGGCCCGCGTGACGATCAGGGCGGAATTGATCCCCCCGAACGCGAACGAGTTCGAAAGCGCCGCTTCAAAGCGATGCTCCAGCGGCACATCGAGCTGCAGGTTCAAGGGGCACTTCGGATCCTGTTCCAGGCAGTTGATATGCGGCGGGACGATCTGTTCCCGCAGCGCCTGGACCGTTATCACCAGTTCGAGCGCGCCCGCCGCGCCCAGCGTGTGGCCAATGATCGGCTTGCTTGAGGACACCGGAACCGAATCGAGCGCGGCGCCGAAGATTTCGCGCAGTGCCGCGGATTCCGTGATGTCGTTGAGGACCGTTCCGGTGCCGTGGGCGTTGATGTAGCCGATCGCCTCCGCGCCGAGCCCGGCATCGGCAAGGGCGGCGCGCATCGCCCGCGCGGCGCCATCGGCATCGGGCTGGACCATGTCGCGGGCATCGCTGGACGTGCCATAGCCGGCCAGCCAGGCCAGCGGCGCCGCGCCGCGCGCGGCCAGGGCCGCTTCGGATTCGAGCACGAACACCCCGGCGCCCTCGCCGATCACCATGCCGGTGCGGCCGAGCGAGAACGGGCGGCAGGCATCGGGACTGAGCACGCGCAGATATTCCCAGGCGCGCATCGTTGCCGGGGTCAGGCAGGCTTCCGCCCCGCCTACCACCGCCCGGTCGATCACGCCGGCCTTGATCATCATGGCCGCCATGCCGATCGCCTGGCTGCCCGATGCACAGGCGCTGGCCACGGCAAAGGTCGGCCCCTTGATGCCGTGGACGATGCTGACCTGCGATGCGCCCGAACTGGGCATCGTGCGCGGCACGGCAAAGGTATCGAACTTCTGCCCGTGGTAATAATAGGAGCAGCCTTCATCGAGAGTGCCGATCCCTCCGACCCCCGTGCCGATGATCGCGGCGGTCCGGTCGCTGCGCAGTTCGGCCTCGGTCAGGCCCGCCGCGCGGATCGCTTCACCGGCAGCATAGAGCGCGTACCGGGCAAACGGATCGCAGGTGCGCAGCACGCCCGGATCGATGTGCTCCGCCGGATCGAAACCCGGGATGGCGCCGCCGATCAGGACGCGGTTGCCCATTGCGCGGGGCAGTTCGATTGGCCCGATGCCCGATCTGCCGCTGCGCGCCGCATCCCACAGCACATCGGCCCCAAGCCCGGCGGCACTGATGGCCCCCATGCCCGAGATCGCCACCCGGCGCATCACTTCGGCTCCATCTGATCGGCCAGGACCCTGATCAGATCGTGCAGGTAGACCGTATCGACCATTTCCTCGCCCATCGGCACGTAGATGCCGAAGCGTTCCTCCACCTCGAACAGGATCTCGACCATGTCGAGCGAGGGGATGCCCAGCGATTCCATGGTCGCACCGGGGACCAGCGCGGCGCGGTCCAGCTTTGCCTCGTGCGCGATGATGTCGAGGATTTCCTCGATCATTCCCGGCTGCGGCAGCGGCGGCCACTCGGTCGGGGGCAAACGGTTTTCCTTGTCGGTCATTCACCTGTCTCCATCGCCTGGCGGGGCATCGCCCCGTCCAGTGACTTGCCAAAAATCCGGAATGTCTTGTTGCGCCGGAACCGGAACCTTTCGAGGATCTGGATCAGCGCGGTGTTGTTTTCCAGCACCCAGCCGGCCTCGACCCATTCGCCTTTCAGCACGGTCTGGCTGGCGACGAGTTCATCGACCATCAGCGCGGCGATCGCCGAGCCGATCACAGTGCCCTGCAGCCGGGATACCAGCCCGACCACGATGATCCGGCCGCTGCGGAAGCGGTGGGTCAGTGCCCGCCAGACCAGCCGCGGCCAGCCCGCCAGCCCCGGCGAGGGCGAAAGGCCGGCGGTCAGTTCGAACAGGTTGGGGATCAGCAGCATCACCCCGACCGGTTCGCCGTCGAGCTCGACGATGCGGAACGCCTCGGGCGCGACCAGCCATTTCATCAGGACATCCAGCCCGTCGAGATCGACCGGATTTAGCGGGATGAACCCCCAGTGTTCGCGCCAGCCATCGTTGTAGACGTCGCACAGGATGGCGATGTCGCGGGCATAGCTGCCGCGATCGGGGGTCCGGCTGGTCAGGCCCGGGATGCGTTCCGCCAGCCGCTTGCGCCCTTCGCTGGACATCAGCGGCGCCTCCTTCAGATCGAGCCGCCAGTTGTGCAGATCGCGCAGACCGGCATAGCCGCACCGTTCGACGTGCGGCCCCAGATAGGGCGGATGCCAGGGGCACAGGGTCATCGCCGGCTGGTCCGCGCCGCTGACCAGCAGCCCCGGCTCGTCGTTCATGTCGAGCGTGCAGGGCCCGAAGATGCTGGTGCAACCCTGATCCGCCAGCCATTGCTCTGCCGCCTCGATCAGCAGGCGCACCACTTCGGGATCATCGACCGCATCAAGACTGCCGAACATTCCGGCGCCTTCGGGGATGCCGACCGGCAGGTTGGGATCGATCTGCGCCGAAATGCGGCCGACCGGCTTTCCGCCGCGCAGGGCGAGCCAGTACTGGACCTTGCCATGCTTCCAGAACGCGCTTTGGCGGGGATTGAGCAGCATGTCGCGATCCATCCGCAACGGCGGCTCGAATCCCGGCAGACCCGCGTAGATGACGGGGGGCAAGTCGACAAAGGACCGCAATCCCGCGCGATCCGATACCGGTCTGATTTCAATCATGCTGTTGCTGCTTTCCCGAAACGGCAAGGCGACCCGTTGCGTGAAACTTTGCAGGCATCCGCCAGGCAGTCATTGACAAGTGTCAGACTCTGGCCTCGCTGCGCAATATTATTTCGAGAGCCAGGGTGCCGAACAGCATCGGCGCGCCCGCAACCGCGAGCTCCGGCGGCACGCCGCCCCACTGGCCCAGCACCTGAAGCCAGCCATCGAGAACCAGATAGGCCAGTCCCGCCGTCGCGGCTTCGAACAGGCAGACCGACAGCACTACCTCCTGGCGCGGCACCACGACCAGCGCGGCCGCCAGCATCAGCATCAGCAGCGGCGCGATCGCCAGGCTTGCGGTCATGTAGACACGCACGTCGTACAGCGTCTCGGCCCGGTCGATCGGCGTGCTGTCGCGCCGGGCCAGCCATGCATCGCGCCCGGTGAGCGGTATCGGCGCGGCCATGAACCTGGCCAGCGGGCCGGGCCGCAGGATCGTTTCCCAGACGGCGGCATCGGCCTGGACCGGGCGGAGACCATCCGCGCCCGACCAGCGTTCGACACGGCGCAGCGTCCATTTCCCGCCGTCCCATGCGGCTTCGCCCGCGTGGATCCATTCGCTGATACCTTTCGCTTGTCCGCCGAAGCGGTAGATGCGCACATCGCGCAGATGGGTTGCTCCGGCGTCCACCGGCTCGGCCTGGACCAGATCGGCGCCGATCCGGAACCAGCGGGGGCCATCGGTGGCAGGCGCGGCGGCGGCCGGACTGACCTGGTTCCACCAGGCCGAGAACGCGACCTGGGCCCGGGGCGACCAGGCTTCGGACACCCCGACCAGCGCAAGGCCGAAGCACAGCGGAACCGCCAGCGAGCGGAGCAGCACCTCCCCCGCCGAAACGCCCTGGGCATGGATGGCGACCAGTTCGTTGCCAGAGCGCAGCAGCGCGAAGGCCAGAACCCCGCCGCCCAGCATGGCCAGCGGGGCCGCCTGAAGGATCGTCGCGGGCAGGCGCAGCCAGGCATAGCGCAGGAACCCGGACAGGCCCTGACCCGCACTGACCAGCGCTTCACCCCGTTCCAGCAGGTCGACCACCTGCAACAGCAGGACCAGCCCGGCCAGCACGGCCAGGGTCATGGTGCCCAGCCGTCTGGTCAGATAGAAGGTCAGCAGGTGGGTTGTCGCCGATGGCGCGACTGCGCGCCCCAGCCGTCCAAGGCCCGGCTTCGGCAGCCGCAGGCGCGGCAGGCGGAACGGCAGGGTGACCGGGGAATGCTGGCGCACGCCGCTGCCCAGGCGCCACATCGCCGCGCCCGCGATGACCGGCAGCAACGAGGTGAGCCAGGCCGCCTCGCCAAGCGCGATCCCGCCGCTGGCCGCAAGGTTCCGCGAAAGATTCACGGCGTGATAATAGGCCACCACCAGAAACAGGATCGTGCCGATCGCCAGCCAGCGCCGCTCGCCCCGGCTGCCCGCCAGCAGCGGCAGGGCCAGCCACGGCAGCGCAAGCAGCCCGATCGCCCGCGCGATCTTGCCGTAAAGCTCAGCCGCTTGCCGTCGCCGCGCCTCCGCATTCGCGGCGGGGCGGGTGACAAGTTCGATCAGGGTCAGTTCGCGCGCGTCGCGGCCGCGCTGCCAGCTGGTCTGCTCCAGTTCGAGCGGCTGGTGCAGCACCACCTGGCCAAAGCGCACCGACCGGACCCCCGCAATCAGCATTTCGCCGCCTTCCAGCACGAAGTGCAGCGCGCCCGGCTGGTCGGTCACGGCGATGCGGGCGGATTGCGCCGTGGCCAGGATTTCGCCCTTCGGCCCGTCGGCGATGCGCAGGAACACGCCTTCCAGGCGCCCGTTGCGCTTGCCGGTGGCAGTCAGCATCACCCCGGGGATCTGGTCATAGATTGCGCCCGGCTGGATCGCGCCGATGCGCGCCTCGTTGACGGCGGAGGCGTGGAGGCGGCGGTAGGAGTGCCGCCCAAGGGGTTCCAGAAAGCCGGAGATCAGCAGCGTCGCCGCCGCCACCGCCGCTGCGGTCAGGGTCATGATCCGGGCAATCCGCGCCGGAGAAACCCCGGCACCGGCCATGGCTTCCCATTCCCGGTTGCGCCCCATCCGCGCCAGCACCAGCGCCACCGCCACGACAAATCCGAACGGCAGGGCCTGCTGTGCGTAATAGGGAACCAGCCGGATCAGCAGTGGCCCCATGTAGCGGGCCGGGATGCCCAGCGCGGAAATCTCCTGCAGCAGGCGCAGCCCTCGTTCGAGCAGCATGACGCCGACCAGCACGCCCGCAAGCTGGACGGTCGGCCACAGCAGCGCGCGCGCCACGTACCGCTCAAGCAGGTGGCCCGAACCGGCAGAGATCGGAACGGGGCGATTCGGCAAAAGTGCCATGCGGCTTGTACCCGGCCTTTCGCGGTTGGAACTTCCCTTGGCAGCGATGCCATATTATCTTGTCCTGATGAAAGCCCAAAGCGTTCCGTCCGGAGGGGCAAAGTGGCGCCGCCTGCCCGGCCTGGCCTTGGCCGGTTCGCTGGCGCTCATCCCCCTGCCCGCCCGGGCTTACGAGGAAGATGCCGCCTGCGTGGGCAAGCCCGGCACGGTCAAGGTTACCCTGATCGTCGAAGGGGTCCGCTCTGATGCGGGGCTGATCGCCCTGACGGTCTATCACGATGACAGCCGCCGCTTCCTGCGCAAGAAGGGGTCGCATTACGTCCGGCGGGTGGAGGCCAGGGCGCCGGAAACGCGGATCTGTTTCATCGTCCCCCAGCCCGGGGTCTACGCGCTGGCGGTCTATCACGATGCCAATGCCAACCAGAAGCTGGACCGGAGCGGGCTGGGACCGCCGACCGAGGGGTTCGGATTTTCCAACAACGCATCGACCCTGCTTGGCCTGCCCGGCTTTTCCGCCGTGCGAATCCGGCTGGCCGATGGCGCTGTCACGCGCATTCGCCTGCGCTATCTGAAGAAGGGCGAAGTCCCTGCGCCGCGCTGAGGGCGGGAAAGTGCGGCAATTTGATCTGTGCCCAGGCAGGCGCGGTTGCGGTCGGGTAGAAGCCATGCGCAGACTGGCGACAAGGGGGAATGAATGGAGCGGGTGAACGCAGCACTGACCGGGCGGTTCGAGCGGCCCCTGCTGCAATGGCTCTGCGAACGGATGCCGCCGTGGGTGACTTCGGACCGCCTGACCGCGCTTGGCGTGGCCGGCGCCGCCTTGGCTTTCGCCGGGTACTGGCAATCCGGCAGCAGCCCTGCCTGGCTCTGGCTGTCCTGCCTTGGCATCGCGCTCAACTGGTTTGGCGACAGCCTTGACGGATCGCTGGCGCGGCACCGCGCGCGGGAACGGCCGAAGTACGGGTTCTTCCTCGATCACATGACCGACACGCTGGCCATGGCCCTGATCGCGCTGGGCATCGGCTGCTCGCCCTATGGCGCGATGACCAGCGCGATGGCGGTGCTGCTTGGCTATTATGTGATGGTGATCCTGACGATGGTGACCAGCAAGGCGACCGGGGTTTTCGCAATCAGCTTCGCGGGGGTCGGGCCGACCGAGATCCGTCTGTTCATCATTGCCTGCACGATTGCCGCCTTCGTCTGGCCGACCCCGGTGTTCGACTGGATGGGCATGCGGTTCACGCTTTATGACGGGGTGATGGTGGGGCTGACCGGCCTGCTGGTGGCGACCTGCGCCTTCCAGGCCGTGCAGACCGCCCGGATGCTGGCGGTGCAGGACCCGCCCCGCGATTGATGGACGCCAGGCGATGACCCATCCTGAAATCGATCTGGTCTTCACCTATGTCGATGGCGCCGATCCGGCGCACGCCGCCAGGCTGGCCCGGACCCGTCAGGAGCTGGCCCCGGCCGGGGCGGCGCAGATCTTTCCGGAAGTGCGGCCCAGCTGGTATCGTCCCGTCAGCGAAATCACCTATGGCGTGCGCAGCGCCCTGCGGTTCCTGCCGTGGATCCGCACGATCCATATCGTTACCGACCGGCAGATCCCGCCGGTTGATCCCGATCTGCTGGCCAGCGGCAGGGTGCGGGTGGTCGATCATGCCGATATCATCCCCGAACGCTTCCTGCCGGTGTTCGACGCGACGATCATCGAATCCTTCCTGCACCGGATCGACGGCCTGTCCGAGGTGTTCCTCTACAACAACGACGACATGATGTTCGGCCGCCCGGCCGGTCCCGAAGAGTTCGTGACGCATGGCCAGGACGGCGAACCGCGCCTGCGGCTGATGACCCGGCCCGGCATCCTGCGCGCCGGGATCGCGCTGGCGTCCAGCCTGGCGCCGCCGTTTGTGCCGCGCGCCAACACGTTCACCGCCGGGATCGCCAATGCCTGCACGCTGCTGCGCGAACGGATCGGGCTGGGCTGGGGAGAGATCGTCTATCCGCGCCATTTCACCCACGTCTACCGGATCGCCACGGCCCGCCGCATCGAGGCGGAACTGGGCGACCTGCTGGAGGAAACGCGCAGCCTGCACCTGCGCTCGCACCGCGAGGTCTCGTGGATTGCGCTGGCCTATTCGCTCGAGGCTTGCTGGCAGGATGCCGAGCGCCGGGAAAGTCCGCGCGGGGAGCGGCTGTTCCTGGACTTTGACCGCTATGGCTCGGACCGGGCGAGGGAGCGGGCGTGGCGCAAACTGGCGCAGTCCCCGGCCCGGTTCATCTGCCTGAACGGCATTCCCGCCGATCAGGCGGAACGCTTCGCGCAGGTCATGGCCGGGCGCGGACTGGGCGAGCCGCTTGTCCCCTTCCGCCAGGCCTGAAATGGGATCGCCGGACAATCAACCCGCCGCGCGGCTGTTTGCCGGCTGGGACGATTCGAGCGGGCGAACCTGCCTGATTGCGGCCGACGGGCAGGAATACAGCCACGCGCGAATCGCGGCGCTGGGCGGTCAGGTGGCGGCTCTGGCGGCGCGGGCGCCCGCGCTGGTCCTGATCGAGGGACGCAACACCCCCGCCTTCATCGCGGCCCATGTCGCGGCGCTGCGGGCCGGGCTGGCGGTCCACGTGCTCGATCCGGCACGGACGCGGGACAACGCCCGCCTGGAAGAAGAATTCCGCCCGCTGGCGGTCATCGCTACCGCCGGGCCGGAACCGCAGGTGCGGCTGACCGGCCTGCACCCCGCTCCGGTCCATCCCGACCTTGCCCTGCTGCTGCCGACATCGGGCACCACCGGTTCCAGCAAGATGGCAAAGATTTCCGCGCGCGCGATTGCGGCCAATACGGCCTCGATCATCGAATATCTCGGGATCGGTCCGGCCGACTGCGCGATCACCACGCTGAAGCCGTTCTATTCGTTCGGGATGTCGGTGCTCAACACCCATCTGGAGGCGGGCGGTTCGATCCTTCTCAACGATGCGGGCATTGAAACGCCCGAATTCTGGCAGCGCGCGGCATCCCGCCCGGTGACCAGCCTGGCCGGTGTTCCGCATACCTTCGAACTGCTGGCAACCCTGCTGCCGCGCCTTGAAACCCTGCCTTCGCTGCGCTTCCTGGCCCAGGCCGGGGGCCGACTCGCGCCCGGACTGGTGCGCCAGTTCGCCGGGCTGGGCGCCCGGTCGGGGTGGGATTTCTTCGTCATGTACGGCCAGACCGAGGCATCCCCCCGGATCAGCTATCTGCCGCCCGCCCTGGCCGGCGAATTTCCGGATTCGATCGGCCAGGCGATCCCCGGCGGGCGGCTGTGGATCGCGGACGAGCACGGCAGGCCGGTCGATGCGCCGGATGCCGAGGGTGAACTGTACTACGCCGGGCCGAACGTGATGTCCGGCTATGCCCACGGCGCGGACGATCTGGCCGGGCTGGAGGACTTGCCGCACCTCGCCACGGGCGATCTGGCGCGGCGTCTGGCCAATGGCCTGTTCGTGATTACCGGGCGCCGGTCGCGCTTCGTCAAGCCGTTCGGCCTGCGGATCAGCCTCGATGCCGTGGAAGCGCTGCTCGCGGATGAAGGCATCGCCGCCGCCGCCGCGCCGCACGGGGATGGAATCGCCGTGCTGGTCGCGGCTGGCGGCGCGGCGGATGCCGCGGCCAGGGTCAGGCAGATCCTCGCCACGCGCCTGCACCTGCCCGCCGCCCTGTTCGATGTCCGCGTGGCCGATGCGATCCCGCTGCTGCCGAACGAGAAGATCGATCGCCGCGCCGTGGCGGCAATCGTTGCCACGCCGGGCGAAACCGGCAGTGGCGGCGCCAGAGCGTTCATCGGCGAGGTCTGGCGGGAGTTCGTGGCGATCCTGCATGACCGGTCAGCCACCGCAAGCTGCGTGCTGGACATCTTCATCGAACAGTTCGGCGACCGGGTGCACCAGGAAAGCGACAGCTTCATCGAGCTGGGCGGCGATTCGATGGCCGCGGTGACCTTCGCGATCGCGCTTGAGGAGATGCTGGGATCGCTTCCCGAAGACTGGCCGTCGATGTCGATCGCGCAGCTTGAACGCCTGCGGGAGAGCAGCCTTGTCTGACCGGACGAGCCGCTCGGTCGATACCGTGATTCTCGCCAAGGCCTGCGCCATGGTGCTGATGGTGGCCAACCATTCGCGGCTGTCGCAGGCGCTGTTCGATGTGCCCGCGCTGTATGGCGGGCTCAACGCCATGCTGGTGATTTCCGGGCTGACCATGGCCACCCATGCCTTTCAGCACGACACGCGCCGTACCCTGCGCGCCTTTGCCCGGTTCGGCCTGCGGCTGGCCGTGCCCTGCCTTGCGGTGGCGGCAGTCTGGGACACGCTGATGCTGGCGCTGGGCGCGCGCGACATCACGCTGTTCAAATACTTTGCCGAGCTGGCCCTGTTCAGCAACTGGCTGTCGACTCACAAGCTTGCGCTGTTTCCGATCTGGTATGTCCAGGCGGTGGTGCAGATGCTGGCGGGGCTGGGGCTGCTGTTCCTGCTGTGCGATCTTACGCCGCGCATCAGGAAAGCCCCGGTCGCGGTCACCGGCGCACTGCTGGCGCTGGCGCTGGCTGGCGCGCTGGCCTCTTACGCAAGCTGGGACACCTCGGCCCTGGAAGACCGCCTGCCGCACCTGCTGGTCTGGAACTTCGTGCTGGGCTGGCTGATCTGGGCCGTGCAGCGCGGCGGCCGGACTTCGCGCGGCGGCAAGCTGGCGATCACCGCCGTCCTGCTGGCGGCGGTTGCCATGGTCTATCTGGCAAGTCCGGCCAACAACGGCGTTTCGCGGGCATTCTGGATGACCGCGATCGTGCTGCCGGTGATCTGGTGGCATCGCGTCAGCCTGCCCAGGCCACTGGTCCACCTGGTCCACCTGATCGCGCAGTCGGTCTTCGCGATCTTCCTGCTGCATTTCTATGTCTTCGGCCTGATCGAGGAACCGCTGAAGCATTTTGGCCTGGACCAGCCGGTGGTGCTGGCCCTGCTCAAGCTGGCTGCCGGACTGGCCGTGCCGGTGCTGTGCTGGGCCTGGTTCACCGCATTCATGCGGGTGCGGCGCAAGCGCACGGTCCAGCGCCGCATGGAAGCGGCCCCGCCTGCCCCATAAGCGCGCCAGGGCACGAGGCACGGCGCGGTCTCCAGTCAGAATGATATTAATAATGTATCTGTTTGTGGCTTGACGCAGGCCGCGTGAACTGGCGCAATCGCCCGGCAAGCAGCGCCGATGCCGATGTGCTGCCCTGAGGGAGAGCGAAAATGACCGGACCAGCGCATTCACCCGGATCAGGGGCGGGCGGTGCCGCGCTTGAAACTCCTTACCGGCTGGCGCTGGAGCCCTTCACCGGGGCCTTTTCCGCCCAGACCATGCTGGGGGCCGCCGAAGCCGCAACCGGACTTGGCGACTGGGGCGGCAGGCGCTGGGATGAAGAGCGGTTCCGGCATGATTTCACCATCCTGTGCCAGGATCTGGAAGAAACGGCGCACCTTACTCCGGCAGGGCGCAGCCGGGCCAGGAGCCGCCTGCACACCATTCTGGTCTCGCGGCTGCGCTATATCGCCGCGCGCCAGGCGGCGCGCGGGGTCGATGCCGAACGGATCGTGGCTCCGCTGATCGGCATGGGGATGCCCCGGGCCGGAACCACGTTTCTGCACGCCCTGCTCGCCCAGGACCCCGCCAACCGCGCCCCGCGCAGCTTCGAGGCGGCAATCCCGGTCCCGCTGGATGGAGCAGACGGGGACATCCGCTGCCAGCTGTTCCAGCAGATCCTGGCTTTTCAGGGGCTGCTCGATCCCGCCGTGACAAGCATTCACCCCCATGGCTCGGACATGCCCGACGAGTGCATCTTCCTGCAGGAACCGGACTGCAACAGCCTGTGGGGCGTTTACTGGAACGTCCCCGGTTTCGCCCAGGCGATTGCCGGCAAGCAGGTGTCCGCTTTCAAGTGGCAGCTGGGCGTGATGCAGTATCTTCAGGCGACCGGGCCGGAAGGCCGCTGGACCCTGAAGGCGCCGGGGCACATATTCGCGTGGGACGAACTGCGCATGACCTTCCCCGATGCGCTGATCTATGTGAACCACCGCGATCCGGCCAGGGTCATCCCTTCGATTGCCAGCCTGCTGATGGTGCTGCGGCACACCTTTTCGGACGCGGCGATCGACCCGGTGGCCCTGGGGCGCGGGCAGCTTGCAGCCTGGTCCGCGGGAATGAACCGCTATACCGACTGGCGCGGCGGCGAAGGCCGGGATGCCCGTGTCGCCGATATCCACTTCACCGATCTCATCGCCCGGCCGGTCGAGACGGTGCGGCAGCTCTACGATCGCTTCGGCCTGCGTTTCACCCCGCAATTCCGCGAACGGATGCTGCGGCACCTTGAAACCGATCACCACGGCAAGGGCGCCTCGCGCAGCTATGCGCTTGGCGATTATGGCATCGACGAGGCGATGATCGAGCGCGCGTTCGGCGGCTACATCGACCAATTCGCCATCCAGCGGGAAAAGCGCGGGTAGGCGTCAGGCCCTTGCGCCGCGTTCACCCGATGGCGAAGCCGCCATCGATCCTGAAGGTCTGCCCGGTGATGTAGCTGCCCGATGGTCCCGCCAGGTAGACCGCCAGCCAGCCGACATCGCCGGGTTTGCCGTATCCCAGCAGATGGCGCTCCGTATTGGCGCCGGGCCCGCCCAAAGGCATGGCGCCCTCCATTTTGGGGGCATTGCCCGGGATCGCCCCGGGCAGGATGGCATTGACGAGGATCCCGTCCCCGGCGTGTTCGAAGGCAAGCGTCCGGCAGAGCTGGTTGAGCGCCGCCTTCGACGCTCCATAGGCCGCATTGCCGGTCAGCACGGGATGCTGCGAGCCGATGGTGCTGAGCGCGATGATCCGCCCCGGCCTGCCCGCCGCCCTGAGCTGCCTGATCGCCTCGCGGGCGGTAAGAAAAGCGCCGCGGGTGTTGACCGCGAACATCGCATCCCATTGCCCGGCGGTCATTTCGGTTGCGGGAACGCCGCCCTGCATCATCGCGCCAAGGATCACGATATCGGCGGTTTCGCCGCGTCCGGCCAGATCCGCGAACAGGGCCAGGACGCTGGACTCGTCCGCCGGATCGCACCGGGCAGCGCGGGCTTGCCCGCCCGCTGCGCGAATGGCGGCGGCCACCCGTTCGGCCTCGGCGGAATCGTCGTGCGCGGCCACCACGCTGGCGCCCGCCCGTGCCAGGGTCATGGCGATGGACTCCGCCAGCCCTGATCCCGCGCCAGTGACAAGCGCGGTCCGGCCGGTCAGGGCGAAGGCTTCGGTCAGCGCCTGGGCTGTGTCGGTCATGGGTTCTCCCGGAACGGATTGTCGTTGCCGGCTTCCGTCATGGCTGGGGATCGCCGCTGCGGCAAGGACGCCGCGCAATCCGAACCGGCCGAACCGTCCGGCGGGTTCGCCGCCCTGGCGCCCGGTCAATACAACCTTGCCGGTTCGTCCGGGTGATCCATCATCTGGCGGCGCAGCTGCCGCCCGTCGCTGGACTGGTCCAGCCACACCAGCACGGCCGCCAGTGCCGCGACCACCATGAACACATACCGCATGGTCCCTCCATCCGCCCCGCTTGCCGCGCCGGTATCCCCTGGCCGCGCCCAGCCTTGCCGGGCGAAGCCTAATCCGGGCTTGCCGGACTGGGTAAGCAGGTGCGGTTTCCGCAGCCAGCCGGGCTGTTAACGCTGCGCGCGCAGCGCCGCCCATTCCGGGCGGCGGCGGAACATCGCATCGACATAGGAACAGGCCGGATCGATCGTGAAGCCGTGCTCGCGGGCATCGTCGACCAGCGCCTCGACCAGCCGCGCCGCCACGCCGCGCCCGCCGATCTCCGGGGGCACGATGGTATGTTCGGCCACGCGTGCCGACCCGCGCCGCACCCAGGTGAGGCGGCCGATGGCGCGCTCTCCGGGCAGGTGGGCGTGATATTCGCCGGCATTGCCACTGCCGTGGCGGGTGATGGTTACCTCGGTCATCGGCGGCAGGCTCCTCTTGCTTGACGGGAAGGGTACCCTTGCCCATGCAAGATGGCGATGCAGTTCCTTTCCGACAATGCCGCGGCGGTCCATCCCGCGATCTGGCGCGCGATGCAGGCCGCCGACGCGCCTGACGCGCCCTATGACAACGATGCGCTGAGCGCGGGCCTTGATGCGGCCTTTGCCGATCTGTTCGGGCGGGATTGCGCCGTGCTGTGGGTGGCCACCGGCACGGCGGCCAATTGCCTGGCGCTGGCCACGCTGGTGCCGCCGCATGGCGGCGTGGTCTGCCACCGCGAGGCGCATATCGAGACTGACGAGTGCGGCGCGCCCGGCTTCTACACCCACGGCGCCAAGCTGCTGCTGGCGGACGGCGAAGGCGCGAAGCTCGATCCCGCCGGGGTTGCGGCGGTGCTCGATGCGATTCGCGGCGATATCCACCAGGTCCAGGCCCATGCCCTGTCGGTTACCCAGGCAAGCGAATACGGGCGGTGCTACACGCCGGCCGAAATGGCCGCGCTGGCCGGTTTCGCGCAGGAACGCGGGCTGAGGCTGCACGTCGATGGCGCGCGGTTCGGCAATGCCGTGGCGCATCTTGGCTGCACGGCGTGGGAGGCCTGCGCCGGGGCTGACGTGCTCTCGTTCGGCTGTGTCAAGAATGGCGGGCTGGGCGCCGAGGCGCTGGTTTTCTTCGATCCCGCGCTTGCCGATCTTGCGCGGGTGCGCCGCAAGCGCGCGGGCCACCTGCAATCGAAGGGCCGGTTCCTCGCCGCGCAGATCCTCGCCATGCTGGAGGGCGGATTGTGGCTGGAGAATGCCCGCGCCGCCAATGCTGCCGCGCGGGAAATCGCGGCTGCGGCGGGGGAGCGCCTGCTCCACCCGGTCGAGGCGAACGAGATCTTTCTGAAGGTGGCCGCGCCCGAGCGCGAGGCGCTGCGCGCGCAGGGCTTCTCGTTCTATGACTGGGGGCCTGACGCCGCGCGGCTGGTTACCGCCTGGAACAGCGATCCGGCGCACGTTGCGACGCTCGCCCGCGCGATCCGCGCTCTGTGACCGCTTCTTCCGCAGCCGATCCGGCGGGCCCGCCCGCCCAGTCGCAGGGGCGCGCGCTGGCGGCCTTTGTCCTTGTCGCGCTGATCTGGGGATCGACCTGGCTGGTGATCAAGGACCAGGTCAGCGCCGTGCCGCCCAGCTGGGCGGTGACCTGGCGGTTCCTGATCGCGGCGGCGGGGATGTTCGCCCTGGCCGCGATCCGGCGCGAGAAGCTGCTGCTCTCGCGACAGGGGATGCTGCTGGCGATCCCGGTCGGGCTGTTCCAGTTCTTCGGCAATTTCCAGCTGGTCTACCGGGCGGAACAGCACATCACCTCGGGCCTGGTCGCGGTGATCTTTGCCCTGCTGCTGGTGCCCAACGCGGTGCTGGCGCGGATCTTCGTCGGCGCGCGGGTCAATGGCCGGTTCGTGGCCGGGACGGTGGTGGCGCTGGGCGGAATCGCGCTGCTGCTGCTCCACGAATACCGCGCCGCGCCGGCCGGGACGGACGAAGTGCTGATCGGCGTTGCCCTGACTGCTTGCGCGCTGCTCTGCGCGTCGAGCGCCAATGTCCTCCAGGCGACCGAGCTGGCGCGCCGCCAGAGCGTTGTGGTTGTGATCGCCTGGGCAATGCTCGCCGGGGCCATCGCCGACGCGGTGCTGGCGCTGACGACAGCCGGGCCGCCGGTGTTCGATACCAGCCCGCGCCACCTGGCGGGGCTGTTCTATCTCGCGATCGTCGGCTCGGTCTTTACCTTTCCGCTCTACTTCGCGCTGATCCGCGACTGGGGCCCCGGCAAGGCGGCCTATAACGGGGTGGCGGTGCCGGTCGTCGCCATGACGCTCTCCACCCTGTTCGAAGGCTACCGCTGGACCGCGCTGGCCGCCGGAGGGGCGGCGCTCGCCATGACCGGGCTGCTGATCGCCCTATCGGGACGCAAGTAGCGCGCGCAGCCCTTCGCGGTAGCTGGGGTAGCGCGGGCGCCAGTCCAGCACGCGCTTCGCCTTGCCGTTCGCCACCCGCCGGTTCTCCGCATAGAAACCCCGCGCCATCGGCGACAGCCCGGCTTCGTCGAGCGTTTGCAGGGGCGGCGGCGCGATCCCCAGCAGGCGGCAGGCTTCCTCGATCACCGCGTTCTGGCTGGCCGGTTCGTCGTCCGCCAGGTTGTATGCCCCCGGCGGCGCCGCGAAGGCCGCCAGCGCCCCGCTGACGATATCGTCGACATGGACCCGGCTGAACACCTGGGGCACCAGGTCGATCCGGTGGGCCCGCCCTTCGCGCACCCGCTCGAGCGCGGAACGACCCGGCCCGTAAATGCCCGGCAGACGCAGCACCCGAGCGCCCCGTTCGAGCCAGGCCGCATCGGCATCGGCGCGGGCCGTGCGGCGGCCGGTTCCGGTCGGCGCGGTTTCGTCCACCCAGGCGCCCTCCGTGTCGCCGTAGACCCCCGTAGAGGACAGGTAGACCACTTTGTGAGCCGTTATGTCCGCGCCATAGCTGGCCAGCACCGGATCGCCATCGGCTGAAGGCGGGACGGAGCTCAGCACCGCATCGGCATCGGCCAGGGCGAGGCGGACATTGGCCGAATCGTCGAACGAAAGCGTTCCCGCCCGCCCGGTCGACACGATCTCCCAGCCCCGCGCCTCCAGCGCGGAAGCGATCCGCCCGGCACTGTAGCCAAGCCCGAAAATGAAGCATCGCCGCATCGTCTTTCCCTAGTCGCTGCGGGTGGCATTCGGAAGCGGCTTGTCTAGAATGGGGCGATGGACATCCAAGAAACTCCCGAAGCCCCGCCCCCCGTCATCCGCCGCGAGGACTATGCTCCGCCAGAATGGCTGGTCCCGCAGGTGGTGCTCGATTTCGACCTGGGTCTTGAAACCACCCGGGTTTCCGCGCGTCTGGCGGTGAAGCGCAATCCGGCCGCGCGGGGGAACCCGGTCCTGCGGCTGAAAGGCGACGGTCTGGTTGCCGAAGCCGTGCGAGTCGATGGGGTGGCGAGCAACGCCTGGCGGATGGACGGCGATGATCTGCTGATCGACTTGCCGGGCGATGCGCACGAAATAGCCTTTGACACCGCCCTTTCGCCCGCAGCCAACAGCCAGCTGATGGGGCTCTACGCGTCGAACGGGATGCTCTGCACCCAGTGCGAGGCCGAAGGCTTCCGCCGCATTGCCTTCTTCCCCGATCGTCCGGATGTCCTCTCGGTCTATTCGGTGCGGATGAGCGGGCCGAAAGCACAGTTCCCGGTGCTGCTCTCCAACGGCAACTGTACGGCAAGCGGCGAAGGGGCGGAGGGCACCCATTGGGCCGAGTGGCACGATCCCTGGCCCAAGCCGAGCTATCTGTTCGCCCTGGTTGCCGGCGATCTCGTTGCCAATTCGGACAGCTTCGTCACCCAGTCTGGCCGCCGGGTCGCGCTCAACATCTGGGTCCGCGAGGGCGATCAGGATCGCACCCACCACGCCATGGCCGCGCTCAAGGCCTCGATGAAGTGGGACGAGGAGGTGTTCGGCCGGGAATACGACCTCGACCTGTTCAACATCGTCGCCGTGTCCGATTTCAACATGGGGGCGATGGAGAACAAGGGCCTCAACGTCTTCAACACCCGCTATGTCCTGGCCGATCCCGACACCGCGACCGACATGGATTATGACGGGATCGAGGGGGTGGTCGCCCACGAATACTTCCACAACTGGTCGGGCAACCGCGTGACCTGCCGCGACTGGTTCCAGCTCAGCCTCAAGGAAGGCTTCACCGTGCTGCGCGACCAGCTGTTCAGCGCCGACATGGGGTCCGAAGCGGTCAAGCGGATCGAGGACGTGCGGGTGCTGCGTTCGGCCCAGTTCCCCGAGGATTCCGGGCCACTGGCCCATCCGATACGGCCGGACAGCTTCCAGGAAATCTCGAACTTCTACACCGCGACCGTCTATAACAAGGGCGCCGAGGTGATCCGGATGATGCGCACGCTCGCCGGGCCGGAGCGCTTCCGCAAGGGTACCGACCTCTATTTCGCCCGCCACGACGGCGAGGCCGCGACCTGCGAGGACTTCGTGCGCGCGATCGAGGAAGGCGCCGGGCTCGACCTGGCGCAGTTCCGCCTCTGGTATAGCCAGGCCGGCACTCCGCACGTCACCGCGCGACTGGATCACAGCGGCGATACGGCGACGCTGACTTTCTCGCAAACCGTTCCCCCCACGCCCGGACAGCCGGTCAAGCAACCGATGGTGATCCCGCTGCGCCTCGCCCTGTTCGACCGGGAAACCGGGGAACATCATGGTGAACAACTGGTTACGCTGAGAGAATCTCAAGTAAACTTAAGCTTTACCGGATTTGCCAGCCGACCGGTTCTGTCGCTCAATCGCGGCTTCTCCGCTCCCGTTGCGATCGATGCCGCGCTGTCGCAGTCCGACCTGGTGTTCCTTGCCGCGCATGACGACGACCCCTTCGCCCGTTACGAGGCGCTCCAGCAGCTGGTGGTCCAGCATCTCGTCGCCGCGATCGGCGGCGGAATGCTGTGCGAGGCGGAGCGGGGCAGCGGGCGCGAGGCGATCGGCCGGGCGCTCGCGGCAGTGATCGCCGACCCGGCGCTTGATGACCTGATGCGCGGGGAACTGCTTGTCCTGCCCTCGGAGGCCTACCTTGCCGAACAGTTCGCTGCGGCCGATCCGGGCGCGATCCGCGCCGAGCGCGAGGCGCTGAAGGCCTGGCTGGGGAGGGAACTGACGGAGCAGCTGACCGGGCTGCACGCCCGGGCAAGCGCCGTGCCCTACAGCCTTTCGGCCGAGGCGCGCGGCAGCCGCAAGCTCAAGGCGCAGGCGCTGGTCTATCTCGCGGCGGGCGCGCCGCAGCTGGCTGCAACGATGGCCGCCGCCCAGTTCGACGCGGCAGACAACATGACCGACCGGCAAAGCGCGCTGATGGTGCTGGCGGGGCTCGACACGCCCGCGCGGGAAGACCGGCTGGCCACCTTCCACGCCCGCTATGCCGACAATGCGCTGGTGCTCGACAAGTGGTTTTCGCTCCAGGCGGGGTCGCTCCACCCGCGCGTGCTCGATCATGTCGCCGCGCTGGCGGCGCACGGCGATTTCACGCTGCACAACCCCAACCGGGTGCGGGCGCTCTACATGGCAATGGCGGTGAACGCGGGTGCGTTTCATGATGCGAGCGGGGCGGGCTACCGGATCATTGCCGACCTGATCCTTGCGCTCGACCCGCTTAACGCGCAGACGGCGGCCCGGTTCGTCGCCCCGCTTGGCCGCTGGCGGCGGATCGAACCCGCGCGTGCCGCGCTGATGCGGGCGGAGCTTGAACGGATTGCGGCGACCCCCCGGCTGTCGCGCGATACTTTCGAACAGGTGAGCAAGAGCCTTGGCTGAGGTCTTTCGTTCCGGTCTGCTGTCCGGTGTGCCACACGGCTTCCTGGGGCGGCGTGGCGGCGTGTCGGTGGGGGCGGTCGCGGGGCTTAACGCCGGGCTTGGCAGCGGCGATGCCGATGCGGCAGTCGCGCAGAACCGCGCCATTGCGGTGGAAGCGGTGCGGCCGGGCGCGCGTCTGGTCAGTGTCTACCAGGTTCATTCGGCCGATTGCGTCACCGTGACGGAGCCGTGGAGCGATACAGCGCGGCCCCGCGCCGATGCGCTGGTCACGGACCGTCCCGGTCTGCTGCTGGGCATCGTGACCGCCGATTGCGCGCCGGTCTTGCTGGCGGACCCTGCGGCGGGCATCGTTGGCGCGGCCCATGCCGGGTGGAAAGGGGCGGTCGCGGGCGTCACCGATGCCACGCTGAGCGCGATGGAGGCGCTGGGGGCGCGGCGCGAGCGGATTGTCGGGGCGATCGGCCCGTGCATCGCCCAGGCAAGCTACGAGGTGGACGATGGCTTTGCCGATCGCTTTGCCGAAGAGGATCCGGGCAATCGCCGCTTCTTCGCCCCCGGCACGCCCGGACACTGGCAATTCGACCTTGAAGCCTATGTGGCGCACCGGCTGGTCGATGCCGGAATCGGCGGGGTCGAACGGCTGGGACTCGACACCTATGCGGACCCCGCGCGCTTCTACTCCTTCCGCCGCGCGACCCATCTTGGCGAGCCCGACTATGGCCGCCAGATCGCGCTGATCGCGGCCGGATAAGGCGCTTTCGCGCGGCGCGGCAAAACGTGTAAATTGGCAGTTGGCAGCGCGGCCCTTCGCGTCTATCAGGCGCGCCAAACCGTCGGGCGTGGTGGGGCTTCACCTGCTGCCGGGCGGTTGGTTAAGGGGCTTCCTGAGCACAGGAAACAGGATGGTTTTCCGGTCGCGCCAGCGGCACTCACGGAAGGCCAGTTGAGACAGGATTGGTTCGACCATGGCACATGATGCTGGCACCGACACTCCGGCCGCTACCGGCGGCGAGGGTGTGCGGCGGCGCGATTTCATCAACATCGCCGCGGTGAGCGCGGCGGGCGTCGGCGGCCTTGCTGTCGTCTATCCGCTGGTCAGCCAGATGTCGGCCTCGGCCGACGTGCTGGCGGAAAGCTCCACCGAAGTCGATCTCTCGCAGGTCGAACCCGGGCAGGCGATCAAGGCGATCTTCCGCAAGCAGCCGCTGTTCGTCCGCAACCTCACCCCGGCCGAGATTGCCGAGGCCAACAAGGTCGATGTCGCCACCCTGCGCGATCCGCAGACCCTGGCGGAACGGACCAAGGAAGGGCACGAAAACTGGCTGATCACGATGGGTGTCTGCACCCATCTCGGCTGCGTTCCCTCCGGCGTTGCCGAGGGCGAGGTAAAGGGCGAGTTCGGCGGCTATTTCTGCCCCTGCCATGGTTCGCACTACGACGTTGCCGCGCGCATCCGCAAAGGCCCCGCGCCGAAGAACCTCGTGGTTCCGGACTACGAATTCACCTCCGACACTGTCGTCAAGATCGGCTGAGGTAGACCATCATGAGCTTTCCCTGGTCCAAGGAATATACGCCCAGCCACCCGCTGATGGTCTGGCTTGACGAAAAGCTGCCGCTTCCGCGCCTGGTCTATGGTGCGGTCGGCGGGGGCTATGAAGTGCCCCGCAACCTCAACTACATGTGGAACTTCGGGTTCCTGGCCGGCCTGTGCCTGATGATCCAGATCGTCACCGGCGTGGTTCTGGCGATGCACTACGGCGGCGACACCAAGGTGGCCTTCGATTCGACCGAGCACATCATGCGCGACGTCAACTGGGGCTGGATGCTGCGCTATGGCCACGCCAACGGCGCCTCGGCCTTTTTCGTGGTGGTCTATGCCCACATCTTCCGCGGCTTCTACTACGGTTCGTACAAGGCCCCGCGCGAGATGATCTGGCTGCTGGGCGTCGTGATCTTCCTGCTGATGATGGCCACCGCCTTCATGGGCTACGTGCTGCCGTGGGGCCAGATGAGCTTCTGGGGCGCGCAGGTCATCACCGGCCTGTTCAGCGCGATCCCGCTGGTCGGCGATCCGCTGCGCGAGTGGCTGCTGGGCGGCTTCTCGCCCGACAACGCCACGCTCAACCGCTTCTTCTCGCTGCACTTCCTGCTGCCCTTTGTCATCCTTGGCGTGGTGATCCTCCACGTCTGGGCGCTGCACATCCCCGGTTCGTCGAACCCGACCGGCGTCGAAGTGAAGAGCGAAAGCGACACCGTGCCGTTCTTCCCCTACTTCGTGGGCAAGGATGGCTGGACGATCGGCCTGTTCATGCTGATCTACAGCGCCTTCGTGTTCTTCATGCCGAATGCGCTGGGCCACCCGGACAACTACATCCCGGCGAACCCGATGCAGACCCCGGCGCACATCGTGCCCGAATGGTACTTCTGGCCGTTCTACGCTATCCTGCGCGCCTTTACGGTCGATTTCCTGATCGTCCCGGCCAAGCTGATGGGCGTGCTGGCGATGTTCGCGGCGATCCTGGTATGGTTCTTCCTGCCCTGGCTTGACCGTTCGCCGGTGCGTTCGGCCAACTACCGCCCGCTCTACCGGAAGTTCTTCTGGGTGCTGGTGCTGGACGTCGCGGTTCTCGCCTATTGCGGCGGTGCCCCGGCCGAAGAGCCGTTCGTGATGATCAGCCAGATCGCTTCGCTGTATTACTTCCTGCACTTCTTCGTGATCGTGCCGGTGGTGTCCTCGATCGAGCGGCCCGATCCGCTGCCCTATTCGATCACCGAAGCCGTGCTTGGCACCGATGAATCGGCCAAGCTGGACGGCAACGGCTGACCCCGGGCTGAAGGAAAGAGCAAACCATGATCCGCATCTTCTCCATCCTGATCGGCGCGTTCTTCTCGCTCGCGCTGCTGCTGGCCTTCGGAACGGGCGCTTACAGCTACATCACCGAACCGCCCGCCAAGACGGCCGAGGCCCGCTTCCACCTGAAGCCGGAGCACCTCGACCTGCCCAGCAACGGTTGGTTCGGCAAGTACGACAAGGCCCAGCTGCAGCGCGGCTTCAAAGTCTATTCGGAAGTCTGCGCCGCCTGCCATTCGATCAAGCACGTCGCGTTCCGCGATCTCAAGGCGCTGGGCTACAACGAAGCCCAGGTTAAGACGATTGCCGCGAAGTTCACCGTCACGGCCAAGGATCCGCTGACCGGTGAGGTGAAGGATCGTCCGGGCGTTCCGGCTGATCGATTCCCGACCGTCGCCTATGCCGGCAAGGGCGTTCCGCCCGACCTGTCGCTGATCACCAAGGCGCGTCATGGCGGGGGCGGCTACGTCCACTCGCTGCTGACCGGTTATGCCGATCCGGCGACTTACAAGAACGCCGCTGGCGAGGCTCTGCCCAAGGAAAACCAGCCGGGTGACGGGCTGTACTTCAACCCCTATTTCGCCAACCTCAACCTTTCGATGCCCGCGCCGATTACCAGCGAAGGTCAGGTGACCTACG
This sequence comes from Novosphingobium sp., assembly GCA_016719755.1. GTDB lineage: Bacteria > Pseudomonadota > Alphaproteobacteria > Sphingomonadales > Sphingomonadaceae > Novosphingobium. The sequence goes on from JADJYM010000016.1 coordinate 456,675, forward strand.
ACGACGGAACCAAGGCAACGGTCGAACAGATGTCCAAGGACGTTTCGGCATTCCTCGTCTGGACCGCCGAGCCGGAGCTTGAGAAGCGCCATCAGACCGGCGCCTGGTGGATGGGCTTCCTGCTGTTCGCAACGGTCCTGGCCTACATGTCCTACCGCAACATCTGGGCGGACAAGAAGGGCCACTAAGCCTCTGGTCCGTCAGACGGGCACAAGAAAAAAGCCCTCGGCGCTAACCGCGTCGAGGGCCTTTTTCATGAAGCGATCCGCAGACAGGATGCTGCCCGCCGTTCAACCGGAACGTCGCGGGATCCGGAAACCAAAAGGGGCGGACCTGCCTCTGGCAGGTCCGCCCCGATCCCCCCGTCGGGACTAGGTTACTTTGCCTCGGGTGCCGCGTCGGCCGCATTTTCCGGCAGGCCGCCCAGATCGGTCACCATCTTGGTATAGGCATCGAGATAGGCCAGAACGATGATCTGGCCGATCGCCGTGTCCTGGTATCCACCGGCGCCCGCAGCCGCGAAAGTCCCGCCGCTGAACAGGCCGCCGCCCGCTCCCCAGCCAAGGTCCGACTTGCGGTAATAGCCTTCAACCAGCGCCTTTTCTTCGGTGGTGCGGGCATCGACCACCGACAGGGTGACGTTGGCCTCACCCTTCTTGATGTTGATGCCGCCCAGCAGAGCCCCGGCACCCCGGCCGAACAGGCCGCCGCCGATTCCGCCGAGCACGCCGCCCAGCGCATTGCCGCCCGAATTGCGATTGGCGCTGACGATGTTCGGTTCAAGGAAGTAATCCGCCGCCTTGACCTGGCCACGGCCCAGGTTGGACCCCGCCTGCAGTTCACCCTGATCAGCCATCGCGCGTTCCATCGCCCGGCTCTGCATCGAGCGGCCGCGATTCACGATCGTGAAGCAACGCGACTGCTGGACGAAAATCTTGAGGATCGCTTCGGGGCTGCCGAGGTTGTATTCGCGCCACCACTGGTTGTCAGGCTCGACAATCGCGATGGCGCCGAGGTTGCGGGTGCAGCGCGGAATCTCACGCGTGCCCTTGGCCTGGGCCTGACGCCCGGAAGAACCCTTTTCCTTGGCCAGTGCAGGCATGGATGTGAGGGCCATGGCCAGCACCAACGCGCTGGCGATAGTCTTGCGCATCGAATTTTGCTCCCTGTCGTCTTTGGCAAGCGCCACTTGCGGCGCAGCTACCCGGTGCGAAGCTAGGGCCAAAGGCGGGAAGAGTCTTGCATATTTCCGCCAAGGCGGCGCTCAATCCTCGGCAAGGGGCATGTTGTCGATCAACCGCGTCGTACCGATCCGCGCCGCCACGAACAGACGCGGTGTGCCCGCCTCCCCCGCTTCAAGTGGCACCAGCGAATCAGCGTCGCGAATCTCGGCGTAATCGACCGCCGCAAATCCGCCGTGCAGCAATTGCTCCGTCAGTGCCCTGAGCGCCGCCTGGTGGCTGGACCCCTGCCGAACCGCCGCAATTGCCACGCGCATGGCGCGGGGAAGGCAGGCGGCCTGAGCGCGCTGCGCCGGATCGAGGAAAGCATTGCGTGAAGAGAGGGCGAGGCCATCCGCCTCGCGCACGGTCGCGACGCCGTGGATGGCTGAAACGCGCGGCGCCTGAAGGTCTAGATCGCGGGCCATGCGGCGGATCACGGCGAGCTGCTGCCAATCCTTCTCGCCAAAGAAGGCCATATCCGGCGCCACCTGGTTGAACAGCTTGCAGACCACGGTCGCGACCCCGTCGAAGTGACCCGGCCGGGCCGCACCGCAGAGCCCGTCACTGACCCCCGAGACGCTGATCGAGGTTGCGTAGCCATCGGGATACATCGCCTCGACCGTCGGGGCCCAAAGCAGTTCCACGCCTTCGCGCTCCAGCAAGGCAGAATCGGCAGCAAGCTGGCGCGGATAGCGGGCAAGGTCCTCGTTCGGCCCGAACTGGCGCGGGTTGACGAAGATCGAGACGGCTACGCTGGCTGCGTGGCGGCGGGCCTCGCGCACCAACGTCAGATGGCCCTCATGAAGGGCCCCCATGGTGGGCACCAGCGCGACTGGCCCGCGCGAACGCAGCGCGGCAATGGCATTGCGCAGTGGATCAAGCTGCGTCAGCGTTTGCACAGACAAAGCCCCTCGGATAGAATCGCGGGCCGGGCAGACCCTTGCGCCTGCCCTAGCGCTGCATCGCAGCAATCAGCAACCAGCAAACGAAAGCCGCCAGCTCCTGTGTCCGTGCAATCTGCCCCGCATCGTATCGTCTTCGCCAATGAAAAGGGGGGGACGGGCAAGTCCACCACGGCCGTCCACGTGGCAATCGCCCTGGCCTATCAGGGGGCAAGGGTGGCCGCGATCGATCTCGATCCGCGCCAGCGCACATTGCACCGCTATCTCGAGAACCGCGCCGAAACCATGCGGCGCCGCGGCATCGTGCTGCCCGGAGCCGAGTTTGCTGTCTATGAGGGCGAGACCAGCGAAGGGCTCGACCGCCTGATTGACGAACTTGGAGCGCGCGCCGATTTCGTGATCTTCGATACGCCGGGGCGCGACGATCCGCTGGCCCGCCACGTGGCGACGGCCGCCGATACGCTGGTTACCCCGCTGAACGACAGCTTCGTCGATTTCGATCTTATCGGCCAAGTCGATGCCGAAAGCTTCAAGGTCCGCCGCCTCTCGTTCTATGCCGAGCTGATCTGGGAGGCCCGCAAGAAGCGGGCCATGGCAACGATCCGGGACCAGCGCCGCGAGATGGACTGGGTGGTGGTTCGCAACCGCACCCAGCATACCGAGGCCCGCAACATGCGCCGGCTCGACAGCGCGCTGACCGAACTTTCGAAGCGCGTGGGCTTCCGCATCGCCAGCGGGCTGTCCGAACGCGTGATCTATCGCGAACTGTTCCCTTCGGGCCTGACGCTGCTCGACAAGGGCCATCTTGGCGAGCTGGGCACCAGCCACCTGGTTGCCCGGCAGGAACTGCGCACGCTGCTGGCCAGCCTGAACCTCCCGATGCCTGCGGTCCGGTCCCCTGAGCCGGCCGCCGCCGTGCAGGTCTGAAGCCAGACTTGGCCAAGCTCCTCACCATCCTGCTGCTCGCCGCGCTTGCTTGCCGGGTGATGACCGGGCATTGGCCGTGGAAATTATGGGCGAAATCAGAACGATCGCAGGCTGAAGTGCAAGCTCGCGCCTTGCTGGGGGTCAGCCGCTCGGCTAGGCGCGAGGAGATCGTCGATGCCCACCGGCGGCTGATCGCCCAGGTCCATCCGGACCGGGGCGGCAGCAACGAAGCGGTGCACGATGCCAACGCCGCGCGCGACCTGCTGCTCGCGCGGCTTGAAAGGACCGGATGAAGCCATGACCCGCCACCAGTTCCACTCAACCGTGCTGCGCGAATACGATATCCGCGGGATCATCGGCGAGACGCTTGGCAATGCCGATGCCTATGCGATCGGGCGCGGATTTGCGACCCTGCTGCGCCGCGCTGGCGGGAGCAAGGTCGCGATCGGCTATGACGGCCGCGTGAGCTCGACCGACCTGGAAGCCGCGCTGCTCGAAGGTCTCAACGCCAGCGGCGTGGACGTGGTGCGCGTGGGCATGGGGCCAACCCCGATGCTCTATTATGCCGAAGCCTCAATGGAAGATGTGCAGGGCGGCATTCAGATAACTGGCAGCCACAATCCCGCCAATTACAATGGCTTCAAGATGGTATTCATGGGCCGCCCGTTCTTTGGTGCGGACATCCAGGAGCTTGGCCGGCTCGCTGTTGCCGGGGACTGGCTGGACGGGGAAGGCGGGTTCGAACACCGCGATATCCTCGGCGCCTATGTCGACCGTCTGGTCGAGGGGCTGGCGGGCATCGGGCGAGACAGCCTGTCCGCCCTGCGGGTCGGTTGGGACGCGGGCAACGGGGCCGCCGGCCCCGCTCTCGAATTGCTGGTCCAGAAGCTTCCTGGCGAACACCATACGCTCTTCACCCAAGTGGATGGGACGTTCCCGAACCATCATCCGGATCCCACAGAGGAGAAGAATCTGGCCGATCTGAAGGCGCTGGTCGCGTCAAAGAAGCTCGATTTCGGCATAGCTTTCGACGGCGATGGCGACCGGATTGGCGCAATCGACGGCGAAGGGCGCGTGATCTGGGGCGACCAGCTGCTCATGATCTATGCGGAGGACCTCCTTGCGATGGAGCCCGGATCCACGATTATCGCGGACGTGAAGGCTTCCCGCGCCCTATTCGAGCAGGTCGAAAGGTTGGGTGGACGGTCGCTTATGTGGAAAACCGGACACAGCCTTATTAAATCCAAAATGAAGGAGCTTTCCGCTCCCCTGGCTGGCGAGATGAGCGGCCATGTGTTTTTCGCCCACCAGTACTACGGGTATGACGATGCCCTTTACGCCGCAGTCCGCCTGATCGCCGCCTCGGCGCGGTTGGGCAAGACGGTGACCGAACTGCGCGGAGCCATGCCCGCGTTCTGCAACACGCCGGAAATGCGCTTTCAAGTGGATGAGAGCCGCAAATTCGCGGTGGTCGGCGAAGTGGCCGCCAGGCTGGCCGCGGCCGGCGCGGATGTTGACGGGATCGATGGCGTGCGCGTCTCGACCCCCGATGGCTGGTGGCTGCTGAGGGCCTCCAACACCCAGGACGTGCTGGTGGCCCGCGCGGAGAGCGAGGACGAGGCCGGGCTCGCCCGCCTGATCGCCCAGATCGATGAGCAATTGGGGCTGTCGGGTCTGGAACGGGGCCCGCAAGCCGGGCACTGACGTGCCTAAAGCACCAGCGGAAGCGCCGCAGCGGTCGCCACCAGGCTGGCCAGCATCGCGGCCGCGCCGGGCCAGACCCGCCTGCCGGCGAGGCCCAGCGCGGTAACGGTCTTGAACAGGGTATTGAGCGCGACCGGCAGGATCAGCACCAGCGCGGCGGTTTGTGGGCCCAGGGTGCCAGCGGGCAGATTGCCCATGGTGATGATCGCCGAATCGACGTCGACCGTGCCTGATATGGCCAGCACCGTGGCCAGGCCCGCGTCGCCGAAGCTATCCAGCACCCAGCGTGCGAGTGCGGTAAGCGCCATGGTGAGGACCATGAGCAGCAGCGCGGGGCCGATATCGAAGGGATTGCGCAGCTTCAGCCCGTCTGGCGCGCGCAGATTTCCACCTGCCCTGCGCAGCAGAATGGCGGCTGCGGCCAGACTGGCAACCATGCCCGGCAAGGTCAGCTTGATCAACTCTGGCAGGGCAAAACCCGCCAGCGCGGCGGTCAGCAGCGTGACCCTGAGGAACATGATGCCGCCCGCCAGCGCGATCCCGGCATTGGCGATCGGGGCTGCCGAAGGATCGTCGCGCAATTTTCCGGCCAGCGCCGCTGTGACAGCGGTCGATGAAACCAGTGCTCCCGCCGCCGCTGTCGCCAGCATTCCGCGCGACGGCCCCAGCCACTTGGCGGCGATATAGCCGGTAAACGAAAAGCCCGAGACGAGCACGACCACCAGCCACAGCTGCCGTGGCCGCCAGGCGCCGTAGGGGCCGAAGGGCGTGTCGGGGAGCAGCGGCAGGATCACCAGCGCGATCAGCGCGAAGCGGGCGATGGCCATCATTTCGCGTTCGTCGATGTGCCGCAGCAGGTGATGCAGCGGGCCGCGCATCGACAGGATCAGGACAGTCACTCCAGCTGCGACGCTCGCCAGCACCAGTTCGCCGCTACCAGCGAGGAATCCGAAGGCCATGGTAAGCAGGCCGGTAAGGCTCGCCGTTCCGCTGATCGAGGCCTTACGCTGGGTCGCGCGCCAGTAACCGAGTACCACCAGCGCGGCCGCGCCCGCCAGCAGCGCCAGGGCCAGGCCCGCCGCCCGGGTCTGGAGATCTCCGGCGATTCCCCCGGCCAGCCCGAGCAGCCCATAGGTCCGGATCCCGGCGAAGCGGCTACCGGGTTGTTCGTCGCGCAGCGCCCAGCCACGCTGAAGACCGATCAGCAGACCCAGCGCCAGCGCAAGGCCGATTCCGGTCAATTCGGACAAGTCTGCAAGCATCTCCGGCCCTGATGGCAGGGCCTGGAGCGGCGGGCAAGCCGCATGGGCTTTGCCATGCCGGTCCGCGCTCCCTAGATTGGCGGGGTGAGCCACCCGCCCCTTCCTCCTGAACTTGCCGCATGGTTCGCGGCGCGGGACTGGTCCGTGCGACGGCACCAGGCGGAGATGCTGGGCATTGCGGCCAGCGGGCGCCACGCCTTGCTGGTTGCCGATACCGGAGCGGGCAAGACGCTCGGCGGGTTTCTGCCGACACTTGCGGACTTCTGCCCCTCGATCCTGGGCGGAGCGGCGCCGCCCGATGGCCTGCACACGCTCTACGTCTCGCCGCTCAAGGCGCTGGCCCATGACGTGCGGCGCAATCTGCTGACCCCGGTCGAGGAACTGGGCCTGCCTCTGCGGGTCGAGACGCGGAGCGGCGACACCCCGTCCGATCGCAAGGCCCGCCAGCGCGCGCGGCCGCCGCACGTGCTGCTGACGACGCCCGAATCGCTTTCCCTGCTGCTCAGCTATCCCGAAAGCGCCACCATGTTCGCCGGGCTGAAGCGGATCGTGATCGACGAGGTCCATGCTTTTGCGACCAGCAAGCGGGGGGACCTGCTCGCCCTGTCGCTGGCCCGGCTTCAGGCACTTGCGCCGACCATGCAGCGCGTTGCCCTGTCCGCGACGCTGGCCGATCCCGACGCTTACCGCGCCTGGCTGGCACCACGGGGCGAGGTAGCCGGTGTGGCACTGGTCGTGGGCGAGCAGGGCGCCGAGCCGGAGGTGGAGATCCTGCTGCCCGAAGGCGCGCGGGTGCCATGGGGCGGCCACGCGGCGAGCTGGGCGGTTCCCCAGCTTTACGCGGCGATCAAGGCCAACCGCACAACGCTGGTCTTCACCAACACGCGCTTCCTCGCGGAATTCATCTTCCAGCAGCTATGGGAGGCAAACGAGGACAATCTGCCGATCGGCATTCACCACGGCTCGCTCTCGGTCGAGGCGCGGCGCAAGGTCGAAGGGGCGATGGCGCGGGGGGAGCTGCGCGGGCTGGTCTGCACCGCCAGCCTTGATCTGGGGGTTGACTGGGGCGACATCGACCTGGTGGTCCAGATGGGCGCGCCCAAGGGCTCATCGCGCCTGCTCCAGCGGATCGGACGCGCCAACCACCGCCTCGACAGTCCCAGCCGGGCCTTGCTGGCGCCGGGCAACCGGTTTGAGTTCCTTGAGGCCATGGCTGCCTGCCAGGCGGTCGCCGAGGGGCAGCGCGATGGCGAGGCGTTCCGGCCGGGGGGGCTTGATGTGCTGGCCCAGCATGTCATGGCCTGCGCCTGTGCCGGACCGTTCGAGGGCGAGGCGCTGCGGCAGGAGATTGTGTCCTCCAGCGCCTACGCCTGGGTTGCGCCAGAAGTATGGGAGCGCGTTCTGCAGTTCGTCGCCACCGGCGGCTATGCGCTGCGGGCTTATGACCGGTTTCAGCGGATCGTGCGCGGGCGGGATGGCCTGTGGCGGCTGACCCATCCCGAGCATGCGGCGCGCCACCGGTTGAACGCCGGAATCATCCTCGATTCGGAAATGGTCGATGTCCGCTTCCGCAACCAGCGCTCACTGGGCCGGGTAGAGGAGAGCTTCGCGGCCGCCCTGCGCCCGGGCGACACCTTTCGCTTCGCAGGTCTTGACCTTGAGGTCGAGGCGATGCGCGAGAGCGAGCTGGTGGTGCGGGCGGCAAAGCGGTCGGGGACCATTCCGAGCTATATGGGCCAGCGCCTGGCGCTCAGCACACACCTGTCAGAGCGGGTTCAGGGCCTGCTGGCCGACCGCGCGGGCTGGGCGCGGTTCCCCGATGACGTGCGCGAATGGCTGGAAATGCAGGACTGGCGGTCTGAACTGCCGGCGCCTGGCACCCTGCTGGTGGAAAGCTTTCCGCACGATCGGCGCGAATACACCGTGTTCTATACGTTCGAGGGGTGGCCGGCCAACCAGTCTCTGGGCATGCTGATCACGCGGCGGATGGAGGCGGCGGGGCTATCGCCGCTCGGGTTCGTTGCCAATGACTATGCGCTGGCGGTCTGGGGGCTGAAACCGGTCGACGATCCGTCCAGCCTGCTTTCGCCTGATATCCTCGCCGATGAATTCACCGAATGGGTCGAGGGCAGCTATCTGCTGCGGCGCGCCTTCCGCGAGGTGGCCGTGATCGCCGGTCTGGTGGAGCGTCAGCAGCCCGGCAAGCGCAAGACCGGGCGCCAGGTCACGTTTTCGACCGACCTGATCTACGATGTGCTGCGCAAGTATGAGCCAGACCACGTGCTGCTTGGTGCGGCCTGGGCCGATGCGCGCGCGCGGATGACCGATGTTGGCCGACTGGCGGCCTTGCTGGAACGCCGGGACCGCACCCTGCGCCATGTTCGGCTGGATCGGGTCAGCCCGCTGGCCGTGCCGGTACTGGTGATGATCGGCCGCGAGAGTCTGCCACAGGGCGCTGCGGATGACGCTTTGCTGTTCGAGGCCGAAAGCCTGGCTGGTGCGGCGATGCGGGGGAGTGGTCCCGAGGATTTCGGCCTGGGGAACTGAATGGTGGGGCGGATGCAAGAAGGGGGCGGATTGCTCCGCCCCCTTCAGGTTCCATTCGCTTTGCGAGCAGTCTTACTCGGCGGCTTCTGGCGCGTTGGCCGGCTTGCCGAATTCCGAGTACTGTTCGTTGCCGACGAAGCCGAATGCGGTAACGCCGGAGCCCTTGATGATGTTCAGCACCTTGGCCGAAGTATCATAGGGCGCCTGCGCATCGGGCTGGAACTGCAGTTCCGGCTCCGGCTTGATCGCCATCGTCGCCTGAAGGGCCGAGAGCAGCTGGCCTTCCGAAAGCGGAGTGCCGTTCCACAGGATCTCGCTGGCGGGCGAGACCACGACCTTGTTCTTGGTGCGCTCGATCTTGACGTCCGGCGGGGTCGCCGCCGGCGAAGGCAGGTCGATGTTCACCGCGTGCGTGGCCACGGGGATAGTGATGATGAACATGATGAGAAGCACGAGCATGACGTCGATCAACGGCGTCGTGTTCATTTCCATCATCGGTTCGCCATCGTCACTTCCGGCTGACATTGCCATGGTGGTTTACTCCTGAAATTGCTTGCGCAGGCCGGATCAGCCGGCGGGATCGACCGGGGTCGAAATGAAGCCGACCGTGGGATAGCCCGAGATCTGCACGTTGTAGATCGCGCCGGCGACACACCGCCAGGGAGCCAGCTGGTCCCCGCGGATGTGGACCTGCGGAACCATGTCCGGGTTGGCCCGGAGCGCTTCCGGTCCGCCCGCGCGCTTGACGATATTGTCGAGCCGCTTGAAGGCCTGGTCGCGCAGTTCCTGCGAATCCACCGGCGTGATATTGTTGAAGTAGATCCGGCATTCGCCGCCCAGCGAGGCGCCTTCAAAGCCCGGATCGCCGGCAGAGCGGCCAGCTGCGTCGGTGGTGCTCACCGTCAGCAGCAGGTTTTCGACCTTGTCCTTCGATTCCTGCGAAACCATGATCGGAATCTTGAGCTTCTGGATCGTCTGGATCGCGACCGGAACCGCGATGAGGAAGATGATCAGAAGCACCAGCATCACGTCCACTAGGGGCGTGGTGTTGATGTCCGCCATCGGCTTCTCGTCGCCACCGGCGCCGCCAACTGACATCGCCATGAGTTACATCCTATCCTTGCGTTTTCCGGAACCTGAGCAGAGGCCAGGGCCACTGCGGGTTCCGGTCAGTCCCCGGTGCGCGAGCCGGCCTGGCCTTCTCGCGCACCGGACTGCGGCTTACTGCTTGGCCGGAGCGGCGGCAGCAGGCTTGGCGGCCGGAGCCGGGGCAGCGGTCACCGCGGGGCGCACGGCGCCCTTCGAGTTGATGTAGGCGAGCACGTCGGTCGAGAAGCCCGACAGGAGCTCGGCGATCCGCTTGTTGCGAGCCTGCAGGTAGTTGTAGGCGAGCACCGCGGGAACCGCGACGAGCAGGCCGAGCGCGGTCATGATGAGCGCTTCACCAACCGGACCCGCGACCTTGTCGATCGAGGCCGAACCGGCGATGCCGATCGCGATCAGCGCGCGGTAGATGCCGACCACGGTACCGAACAGACCGATGAACGGCGAGGTCGCGCCGACGGTGGCGAGGAACGGCAGGCCCGAAGCGAGGCGGGCGTTGACCGAGGCTTCCGAGCGGGCGAGCGAGCCGTGCAGCCAGTCATGGGCTTCCAGGGCGTCGGTCATCTTGCTGTGGGCGTCTTCGGCGGCAAGGCCGTCGTCGACGATCTGGCGCCAGGCGCTGTTCTTCTCAAGCTTGGCGGCGCCGTCCTTGAGGGTCGGGGCGCGCCAGAAGCTGCTGCGCAGTTCGTTGTACTGGCGCAGCAGCTTGGACTGTTCGAACCACTTGGTGAACAGGATGAAGAACGAGCCGAACGACATCACGCCGAGGATCACGACGGTGGCGTAGGCGATGAAACCGCCCTGCTCCAGGGCTTCGGCGAAGCCGAACTTGTTCTGCGGGGCATCGGCGGCGCCAGCGGCAAGGAGTTCAACGATAAACATGCGGTAAGTCCTCTCAAAGCGATTGGATTGGTAAGCTGGCGGATCCCCCACGGTTCCAGCCAGGTGCCCGGCCTGAGCCAGGCGAAATGGTCATTCGTCAGTCTTTCGGGATCACCCAGCGGACGCGGCTCGAATAGCTGCCGGTGGTCGGGTTGCCCTCACCGTCGGTGGCCGGAGCGAACCGGGCGCGACGGGTGATGTTGGAGCAGGCCGCCTCGTCGAGGTCGGGGCTGCCGCTGGAGCTGGTGATCTCGCAGCTGCCGACGCGGCCTTCCGGCGTAACGGTGACGCGGAAACCGGTGGTCCCTTCCCGCTCCTCGCGCAGGGCGCGGGTCGGGTAATCGTTGGTGGTTGCCCAGTTGCCCGGGTTGCCCTTTGGCGTGGCCTGCTTCGGCTGGAAGCGCGGCGGCGGCGGAGCCGGCGGCGCGACGACCGGCGGCGCAGCCACCAGCACCGGCGGAGCCGGCGGCGGCGGGGTCGTCACCGTCTGGATCGGCGGGGCAACAGTTGCCACGTTGATCTTCGGCGGAGGAGCCACGATCGGGGGCGGCGTCGCCATCTTTTTGGGAGGCGGCGGCGGATCCTTCTTGGGCTCGTCCTTCTTGATGTCGACGGTTGTCACCTTCTTGACGACCATCCGCACGCCTTCATAGGCGAGGCCCGTCACCAGCGCATAGCCGACGACCAGATGGATCAAGGCGACGACGACAAAGGCGGTAATCTTGTTACCGCTCATCTCCTGGTCAGCGTAGGCCATTCAGATGCATCACTCCTAATCAGTCCCATCCGGGTCGAAACCCGGACCCAACGACCGACCCGGCAAAGCCGGTCCGATCGCCCAAAGTCTTAACTTCCACCCTGCGGGTCAATCCGGAGAACCGTTTGGCGCCCGACGCCAGACCAGCCAGATCGCGGGCCCTTATTGTTGTTTGGCCCGGTTTTCCGTGAGCTTTAGCGGCGAGGGCCGCAAGGCGCAACGCTTTATCCATTAACGGCGGATTCACTTGTGTTAAGCTGAAACGCCGCAAGAATGCCGCCAGAATCCGCGCCTTGGCGCTCCGGCGAATCGGGGTGCGGCGCTGCAGAGGAATCGCGATGCCCAAGCAAGTTCCGTCCTATCTGACAGCCGTGGCCGGCGCGGCGATGCTGGCGCTTGCAGTGCCCGCCCTGGCCGATTCGCGCGTACCGCCGGTTCCGCCGACCTATGCCGATCTTGCCGATTTCACCGATGCGGCACAGCTGATCGTGCGGGCCAAGCCGCTGGTCGTGAAGGCGATCCCGATGGCCCAGGCGCGGGGCGTGCGCCCCGGCTGGGCGCGCTACCTGGTCGATGCGAAGACCGAGGGCCTGATCTATGGGCGCGGAGCGCTTGGCACCAAGCTGCGCTACCTGGTCGACTTGCCGCTGGATGCGAAGGGCAAACCGCCCAAGGTGCGCGGCACCAGCATGCTGCTGTTCGCGCGGCCCGTGGAGGGGCGCCCGGCGGAGCTTCAGCTGGTCGCTCCCGATGCCCAGGTGCCGTGGGACGAACCGCTCGATGCGCGCCTGCGGAGCCTGCTGGCCGAGTTCAACGCGCCCGGCGCGCCGCAGCGGATCACCGGCGTGCGCGAGGCGATTCACGTCCCCGGCGATCTTGCCGGACAGGGTGAAACCCAGCTGTTCCTCGGCACCGCCTCAGGCGAGCCTGCGGCGATCACCATCATTCGCGAACCGGCGCAGCCGCCGCGCTGGAGCGTGTCGTTCTCCGAAGTGGTCGAAGCCAGCGGCGAGCCGCCGCGCCGCGACACGCTGGGCTGGTACCGCCTCGCCTGCTTCCTGCCGCGCGTCCTGCCCGGTTCGGTCAACATCTCGACCTCGGCTCCTGACCGCGCCCGGGCCGCGCGCGATTACCGCATGGTTCTGGAAAGCCTTGGGCCCTGCACCCGCAACCGGGGCTGACCGGGCGGCAGGCAGGGCTGGCGCGCAACGTACTTGCCGCTGTTCCTGAGTGTCCCTAAGGCGCGGCTGCGAAAGGGGACTACCATGGTTGCACCGCTACGTATCGCGCTTGCCGGGCTTGGCACGGTGGGGGCGGGCGTCATCCGCCTGGTCGAGGCGAATGCCGATTTGATTGCGCGGCGCGCCGGGCGGCCGATCGTCGTGACTGTCGTGGGTGCGCGCGACCGCAACAAGGATCGCGGCGTCGATCTTTCCCCCTATGCCTGGGAAGACGACATGGTCATCATGGGCGAGCGCGAGGATGTTGACGTTGTTGTCGAACTGGTCGGCGGGTCGGACGGACCGGCGCTGTCCTGCGCGCGGACCACGATCGAGGCGGGCAAGGCGCTGGTCACCGCCAACAAGGCGATGATCGCCCACCACGGGCTGGAACTGGCCGCCAAGGCCGAGGCGGCGAAGGTCGCGCTCAAGTTCGAAGCGGCGGTCGCGGGCGGAATTCCGGTGATCAAGGCGCTGCGCGAGGGTGCGGCGGCCAATGCGATCGAGCGGGTCTACGGGATCCTCAACGGCACCTGCAACTACATCCTCTCGACCATGGAAGACACCGGGCGCGGGTTTGGCGAAGTGCTGTCCGAAGCCCAGGCCAAGGGTTATGCCGAGGCCGATCCGGCCTTTGATGTCGAGGGCACCGATGCGGCGCACAAGCTGTCGATTCTGGCGGCTATCGCCTTCGGGTCGAAGCTCGATTTCGCTGCGGTGGAGACCAGCGGCATCACTCGCCTGACCGCTGCCGACATCGCCCAGGCCGATGCGCTGGGCTATGTCATCCGCCTGATCGGCATGGCCGACACCGAGGCTCACAACGGCTCACAACGGCTCTTCCAGCGGGTTCAGCCGCACCTGGTGCCCTTCGATCACCCGCTGGCCCATGTCGACGGCGCGACCAATGCGGTGGTCGCCGAAGGCAACTTCTCGGGCCGGTTGCTGTTCCAGGGAGCCGGCGCCGGCGAAGGCCCTACCGCGAGCGCGGTGGTGGCCGACCTGATCGACATCGCGCGCGGCGAGGTCGGGACTCCGTTTTCCGTGCCCGTGGCCGAACTGGAAGCGATGGCGCCCGCCGGGGCCGGACAGCGGCAGGGCCGCGCCTACATCCGCTTCATGGTTGCCGACCGCCCGGGCGCGCTCGCTGAAATCACGGCGGCGATGCGCGATGCCGGGGTTTCGATCGAAAGCCTGATCCAGAAGGGCCGCGCGGCCGATTCGGGCGCGGTGATGGTGGCAATGGTGACCCACGAGGGACCGGAAAGCGCGGTAAGCGAGGCGGTGCGCCTGCTAAAGGGTTCGGACAGCCTGCTCGAAGCGCCGCTGGTGCTGCAGATCCTGGGGGATTGAGGGGGTTGGTGTCTTTTGTTGGGTGCGCCCTTCGCATCCGCGAAGGGCTTTGCAACACCGGCCCGCTCCCCCGGCCCGACCACCCATTTATGGTACCCTGTGGGTGGTCGGGCCGGGGGAGCGGGCCCCGGTGTTGCAGGGAAGTCCGGACGGACTTCCCGCACCGCCGTGAGGCGGATAATAACCCCAATCCCTACCGATCCGCCATTTCTCCTCGCGCCACCTTGTCGGCATCCGATCCGGCTGGCGCCTCGGGAATCGCTTTCAGATCAATGTAATAGACCGGCGGCGGAACCCAGCCGCCGGTCATGCAGCCCGGCTGGCCCTTGCACGATCCGCGATCGAGCTGCGGCGCGCGGGGCAGGCCGTCGCGCAGCGCCTCGCGCGAGAGGGGGTCGATCTCGCGACTGGAGCGCACCCGCCACTGGGCGCTGTCCTCGCGCGCGCAGACCACGATGTCATTGTCACCGCCTTCGGTCCCGCCCGGGCAGGCGGGCTGTTCGGGTTCGGCGCGATAGGAATCGCCCGCCGAAAGCAGACGCTCGGCCATCCGCGCGTCGATTTCCTCGGCAGTCTGGGCCTGTGCCGGTCCGGCCAGCGGCGCGCACGCCGCCAGGGCAAGGCTCAGGCGCATCAGGGACTTTCGCAAACCGTTCCTCCCGTTTCGGCTCGGACGAGCCAACTGGCCGCCTGCCGCTTGAACCGCGAGTGAACGTACGCGAATCAGAATTCGTCGCGCTCGCCGGTCAGGTCCAGTTCCTTGTTGTCGGCCACTTCGGCGGCCACGTCCATCGCCGCCTCAAGCTGCTTGGCGCTGACCGTATCGGGCAGCTTGATCACGAAATAGAGATAGTCACCGCCGATTTCCCACGATCCCAGCTTGGCCCGCCGGCTGGCGCGCAGCAGGTCCAGCGCCTTGGCGCCGTCCAGCGCATCGGCCTTGGCGGCGGGCGCGAACACCTCGCGCACCGGCACCCCGCCCACCGTCTCGGTCCGGCCGGAAACGAAGACCAGCTGGGTGCGGCCTTCCTTGCGGTAATTGTAGGTGACCTTGAAATCGCCGTCCTTGTCGATCGCATACTTGATCGACTGCGCCTCCAGCCGGCGCTTGACCGAGGGATCGCCCGCGGGTTCGGCCTGGGCCGGAACGGCAAGCAGCAGCACGGCGAGCGTGGCGGCGGCGGGCAGGCGGCGGATCATCGGATTTCCTTTCGGCGGCAAAGTTCGCCGCGGGCTTAGCGCCGCGCGGGGGCAGCTGCTTGGACATAAGCGCCACCTTTTCGACACCATCTCGACAAGGCGCCGCCGCCGCTCTAAGCGCGCCGCACGCACATACGTATTCAGCCAAGGGGCCTTCCAACCGCCATGACCCAGTCCACTCCGCCCAGCACGGTACTCGATCGCGTTCTCGTCCTCGAAATGGTGCGCGTCACCGAAGCTGCCGCGATCGGTGCTTCCAAGCTGATCGGGCGCGGCGACGAAAAGGCGGCGGACCACGCCGCGGTCGAGGCGATGCGCGCCGCGCTCAACGAGCTGGCGATGGACGGCACCGTGGTGATCGGCGAGGGCGAGCGTGACGAGGCGCCGATGCTGTTCATCGGCGAAAAGGTCGGCTCCGCGCAGGGCACCGGCCCGAAGATCGACATCGCGCTCGATCCGCTGGAAGGCACCACGATCACCGCCAAGGCCGGGCCGAACGCACTGGCCGTGCTGGCCGTGGCCGAGGAAGGCAACCTGCTCAACGCGCCCGATGTCTACATGGACAAGCTGGCGGTCGGTCCGGGCTATCCCGACGGGATCATCAGCCTGGCCAAATCGCCGACCGAAAACGTCAAGGCCGTGGCCGAGGCCAAGGGCGTGGCGCCGGACGAGATCATCGTCTGCGTGCTTGATCGTCCGCGCCATGCCGAACTGATCGCGGAACTGCGCGGCCTTGGCTGCGGCGTGGTGCTGATCGGCGATGGCGATGTGGCGGGCGTGATTGCCGTGACCAACCCGGAAACCACCATCGATCTCTACATGGGTTCGGGCGGGGCGCCGGAAGGCGTGCTGGCCGCCGCCGCGCTGCGCTGCGTCGGCGGGCAGTTCAATGGCCGCCTGCTGTTCCGCAACGACGATGAACGCGGCCGCGCCCGCAAGTGGGGGATCGAGGATCTGAACAAGATCTACACCCGCGACGAACTCGCCAAGGGCGACTGCATCTTCGCCGCCACCGGCGTGACCGACGGTTCGCTGCTGAAAGGCGTGAAGCGGATGAAGGACGGCCTGATCACCACCCAGTCGGTGGTGATGCGCGCCAGCTCCGGCACGGTCCGCTGGGTCTCGGGCGAACACCGCAACAAGAGTTGATTGCCCTGACGCACCGGTCCCGGATCAGGTCCGGGGCGATGCGGCGGCCTTATGTCGCCCCTGGCTCGACCCGGGACCGCTGGCCGCAAAGGCGCTGGTTTCCCCCGTCCACCCCCGCTCCATCCGGGCGAGGGCCTTGCATTCGCGTCGCGGCTGGCTAGAGCCGGGCGCGGGCTGCATCGTGCGCAGGGAAGGGCGACTCAATGAAGATCATGACCGGCAATTCGAACCTGCCGCTGGCTCGGGCCATAGCGGGATACCTCGAAATGCCGCTGACCGATGCCTCGGTCCGGCGCTTCGCCGACGAGGAGGTCTTCGTCGAGATTCACGAGAACGTGCGCGGCGAGGACGTGTTCGTCGTCCAGTCGACCAGCTTCCCGGCCAACGACAACCTGATGGAACTGCTGATCTGCATCGATGCGCTGCGCCGCGCCTCGGCCAAGCGGATCACCGCCGTCGTCCCCTATTTCGGCTATGCCCGGCAGGACCGGAAACCCGGGCCGCGCACCCCGATCTCGGCCAAGCTGGTGGCGAACCTGATCACCACGGCGGGTGCCGACCGTGTGCTGGCGGTCGATCTGCACGCCGGGCAGATCCAGGGCTTCTTCGATATTCCGACCGACAATCTCTATGCCGCCCCGGTGATGGCGGCGGACGTTCTGGCGCGCTCTGGCGGGCAGGATCTGATGGTCGTCTCGCCCGACGTGGGCGGCGTGGTGCGCGCCCGCGCGCTGGCCAAGCGGCTGGATAACGCCCCCCTCGCCATCGTCGACAAGCGCCGCGACAAGCCCGGCCAGTCCGAAGTGATGAACATCATCGGAGACGTGAAGGGGCGCAGCTGCATCCTGATCGACGATATCATCGATTCGGGCGGCACCCTGTGCAACGCCGCCCAGGCGCTGATGGATGCGGGCGCCGCCAGCGTGACCGCCTACCTCACCCACGGCGTGCTTTCGGGCGGCGCGGTGGCGCGGGTCGAAGGCTCGGCGCTGAAGGAACTGGTCATCACCGACACGATCCAGGCGACCGAGGCCGCCCAGGCCTCGTCCAAGATCCGCGTCCTCTCGATCGCCCCGCTGATCGGCGAGGCGATCCGCCGCATCGCTGACGAAAGCTCGGTGTCGAGCCTGTTCGACTGAGCCGCGTTTATAGAAATCTTTGGGAAGTTTACCCCAGTTTACAATCAGGGGGTAAACTGACATAAGGTTCCTATAAATGGACCCAAGGCGAAACCCTTTTGCGCCCGGCGCCGGAACGCCGCCGCCTGAACTGGCGGGCCGCGATGCCTTGCGGGAACGTGTGGCGGTTGCGCTTGATCGCATCCGGGCGGGGCGGGCCGCGCAAAGCGTGATCCTGTATGGCCTGCGCGGTGTCGGCAAGACCGTCCTGCTCACGGCCATGCGCCGGGATGCCGAACAGGCCGGGCTGACCGTCATTTCGATCGAGGCACCGGAAGGGCGCTCGCTTCCCGCCGTGCTGGCACCCGCCCTGCGGTCCGCGCTCTTGCGGCTGGACCGGCTGAAAGGCGCGGGCGACAAGGTGCGGCGGGCGCTTTCGGCCCTGGCGGGCTTTGTAAAGCTCAAGGCGTCCTATGGCGATCTGGCGATCGCGGTCGAGCATGAGGCCGAGCCCGGACTTGCCGACAGCGGCGATCTGGAAGCCGACCTGACCGACCTGGTGCGCGCATTGGGAGAAGCCGCCGCCGAGCGGGGGACCGCTGCGGTCCTGTTCATCGACGAGCTGCAATATGTGCCCGAAGAGCAGTTGGCCGCACTGATTGTGGCGCTGCATTCGGCCAGCCAGAACCAGTTGCCGGTCACTCTCGTCGGAGCGGGGCTGCCGCAACTGCTGGGCCAGATGGGCCGGGCCAAGTCCTATGCCGAACGCCTGTTCGCCTTCGAATCGATCGGGCCGCTCGATTTTGCGGCCGCCGAAGCAGCGCTGCGCAATCCGATCGAGGGCGAGGGCGAGCGCATCGATCAGGAAGCCATCGCCGCGATCTTCGCGGCAACCGAAGGCTACGCCTATTTCCTGCAGGAATGGGGCAAGCAGAGCTGGGATGCCGCCGAAGAATCGCCGATCACGGCAGAGGACGTGGCGCTTGCGCAGGCCAGCGCGATCGCGCAACTTGACCAGAGCTTTTTCCGGGTCCGGCTTGACCGGTTGTCGCCGGCTGAAAAGCGCTATGTTCGCGCCATGGCCAGCCTTGGCCCTGGTCCGCAAAGGTCGGGGGAAATCGCCCAGGCGATGGACGTCAAGGTGACGACCGTCGCTCCCATTCGCAGCAGCTTGATCGGAAAAGGTATGGTTTACAGTCCGGGACACGGCGATACGGCCTTCACCGTGCCGATGTTCGATGCCTACATTCGCAGGACGATGAACTGATGGCTGCTGGCTTTGACGCGGAGATCGCGCTCGCCCACCGGCTCGCCGACGCCGCGCGCGCGGCGATCCTGCCGCATTTCCGCTCGGGCATGACGTCCGAGCGCAAGGCCGATGCAACCCCGGTGACACTGGCCGATCGGGCCGCCGAAGCGGCGATGCGGGCGATCATCAAGGCGGAATTTCCCGGCGATGCCCTGCATGGCGAGGAATACGGCGCGGAAACCGGCAGTTCGGGGCGGACCTGGGTGCTCGATCCGATCGATGGCACGGCGGGGTTCCTCGCCGGGCGGCCCCTGTTCGGCACGCTGATCGCGCTGGTGGTGGAAGGTTGGCCGGTGCTGGGGGTGATCGACCAGGCCGTGCTGAAGGAGCGCTGGGTCGGGGTCACGGGCCGTCCGACCACGCTTAATGGTCAGCCGGTGCGCACACGCGCCTGTCCCAGTCTGGCCGAGGCAACGCTGGCGACCACCGGGCCGCATTATTTCGACGACCATGAAGGCGAACACTTCATGGCGCTGGCCGCACGCACCGATCACCGCCGGATGGTGATGGGCGGGGACTGCTACAACTATGCCATGCTGGCGACCGGGCAGCTCGACATCGTCTGCGAGGCGGGGTTGAAGCTCCACGACTACGCGGCGCTGGTGCCGGTGGTCGAAGGCGCGGGCGGCACGATGTGCGACTGGAACGGCGATCCGCTCCACGCCGCAAGCCAGGGCGACGTGCTGGCGCTGGGCGATCCGGCGCGGCTGGAAGACGTGGTTGCGGCGCTCGCCTGCGGGCACTGATGTCTGGGTGCGGACAGGCCATCCGGCCAGTCCTTGCAACACCAGCCCGCTCCCCCGGCCCGACCACCCGTTTATGGTACCCTGTGGGTGGTCGGGCCGGGGGAGCGGGCTGGTGTTGCAAAGCCCTTCGCAGATGCGAAGGGTGCACCTGACATAGGACTCAGGCGGACAAACTCTCCGCAACAAACGCCGCCGCGCGTTCGCCGATCATGATCGAGGGGGCATTGGTGTTGCCCGAGACCAGCCGCGGCATGATCGAGGCGTCGGCGACCCACAGCCCGTCCACCCCGCGCGCCTTCAGCCTGGGGTCGACCACGCTGCCCTCGTCCCCGCCCATCCGGCAGGTGCCGACCGGGTGATAGATCGTGTCCGCCGTGGCGCGGATCTGCGCGTCGAGCGCGGCATCGTCGTTATAATCGATCGGGTTGCGGTCGCGCCCCTGATAGTTTGACAGCGGCGGCGCCTCGCAGATCCGCTGCATCAGCCGCGCCGCCTTGCGCAGCAGCACCAGATCGCGCTCGTCGGCCAGGAAGTTGGGATTGATCGCCGGGTGCTGGGCCGGATCGGTGCTTTTCAGTTTCACCCAGCCGCGGCTTTCCGGGCGCAGGACGCAGGCGTGGACCGAAAAGCCGTGCTGGCGCACCTTGTCGCGCCCGTGGTTCTGCACGATCCCGGGCAGGAAGTGGTACTGGATGTCGGGCGCCGGGGATGCCGGGTCGAGCGTCCAGAATCCGCCCGCTTCGGCAAACGGCGTGGTCATCATCCCGGTGCGGCGGCGCACGTATTCGATCAGCGACAGGCCCATCCGCCACGCCCCGGCGAGCGATCCGCCCAGCAGGTCCGGCGAATCCGCCTCGTAGGACAGGATGAAGTCGCAGTGGTCCTGGAGGTCGGCGCCCACCGCCTCGCAGTCGCGCTGCACCTCGATCCCATGCTCGGCAAGATGCGCGGACGGGCCGATGCCGGACAGCATCAGCACCTGCGGGCTGCCGAAGGCCCCCGCGCTCAGCACCACGCCGCCGCTGGCGCGCAGCACTTCGCGCTGGCCGCCGCGCTGGATCGCAACGCCGACCGCGCGGCCATTCTCGATCACGATCTTTTCGACCAGCACTCCGGTGCGCACATCAAGATTGGGGCGCGAGCGGGCCGGTTCGACATAGGCGCGCGCGGCGGACCAGCGCTCGCCCCCGCGCTGGGTCACCTGATAGAGCCCGAAGCCGTCCTGCTTCGCGCCGTTGAAATCGGGATTGCGTGGCAACTGCAGCTGCGCCGCGCTCTCCACGAAAGCGCGGCTAGCGGGCGAGGGCCAGTGCTGGTCACTGACCGAAAGCGGGCCGCCGGTGCCGTGGAAATCGTTGCCGCCGCGCTCGTTGTCCTCGCACCGCTTGAACCACGGCAGGACATCGTCATAGGCCCAGCCGGTGCAGCCCAGCGCCGCCCAGTTGTCATAGTCCCAGGCGTTGCCGCGCACATAGAGCATGGCGTTGATCGCGCTTGAACCGCCCAGACCCTTGCCCCGCGGCTGATACCCGCGCCGCCCGTTCAGGCCGTCCATCGGTTCGGTCTCGAACGCCCAGTTGGCGTTCTTGGGCAGGGCGACAAGCAGGCCCGGGGTCTTGATCCGGAAATTGTCGTTGGTGCCGCCCGCTTCCAGCAGGCAGACCCGGCGCGCGGGGTTCTCGCTCAGCCTGCCGGCCACGGTGCTGCCCGCGCTGCCGCCGCCGATCACGATTACGTCGAACTGCTCCATTGCGCACCTCTCCTGACATACCTGTCAGCAAGAGGCCTAAGCGAGCGTCTGAGCCGATGCAATGCTATTCGGTCGAGCTATTCGGCGGGCACGGCTTCCTGCCGCTCCTGCCAGCGCGCGCGGATCGTGTCCGAGGTTTCGCGGCTGCCGTCGTGGCTCCACCCGGGCGGGGCGAACATATAGTGCAGCTTGGCCCGCCACGGCGCGCGCCAGACATCGCGGGCGATCCCGATCCATTCGTGGAACACCGCCCACAGCAGGTTGAAGCTGCCAAGCTGACGGACAATGCCATAGCGGATCCGCACCCCGTCCAGCTCCGCCTGGAAAGTGCCCAGCAGGCGGTCCCATATGATGAACACCCCGGCATAGTTGCGATCGAGGTAGAGCGGGTTGGTGGCGTGGTGGACGCGGTGGTGCGACGGGGTGTTCATCACCGCCTCGAACCAGCGCGGCATCCGCCCGATCGCCTCGGTATGAATCCAGAACTGGTAGATCAGGTTGATCGCCCCGCAGGTCGCGATCATCGCCGGGTGAAAGCCGATGAAGGCCGGCCAGATGCGAAAGGCGAAGCCGGCGGCGAAGAACCCGGTCCAGGTCTGGCGCAGCGCGGTCGACAGGTTGTAGTGCTGGCTGGAATGGTGGTTGACGTGGCTTGCCCAGAACCAGCGGCTGCGGTGGCCGACACGGTGCGCCAGGTAATAGTTGAAATCATCCAGCACGAAGCAGGCGATCCAGGCCCACCACTGCCAGCCGATGGTGATGACGCGGTGCTGATAAAGCCATAGCGCCATGGCCAGCACCAGGCCGCCGGTCAGCGCCCCGGCCACTGTGCTGCCCACGCCAAGGCCCAGCGAGGTCAGCGTGTCCTTGGGTTCGTACTTTTCCGGCGCGCGGCGCGCGGCCCACAGCATCTCGATCACGATCAGCAGCAGGAAACCGGGGACGGCATAATCGACGGGGCTGAGTTCGGGCATGGTCAGGCTCCCAGCCGGCGCAGGCTGGCAGCCCAGACCTGGGCCTTGTCGCCAAGATCGAGCGTGACCTTGCCAAAACTCGTGTCGCCGGTGCCGATGGTCAGGAAATTGCGGTCGAGCCGGGTGTCGGCATGGCTGTCGAGCAGCCGGGCGGCGAACTGCGCGCCGTGGCGCCGCAGCAGCAGGACGCGGCCTTGCGAATCGCGCAGCAGCGCGCCGATCCCCGCCCGGTCGAGCGCCACGTCGACCGCCTCGAACCCGCCCAGCGCCGCCGCGGCCTCATCCAGCGCCTGGGCGCGGGTGCGCAGCCGCACATCGCCGCCCAGCCCAAGCTGGCGGGCGAGCAGGGCGAGCAGCAGGATGGCGATCAGCGAGACGGCAAGCTGGGCAAGCTGGAACAGCATTGGGCGGCTACTTCGCTCCCGCCGCCAGCATGTCGACCAGCGCGCGCACCGGGGTCAGGTCATAGCCCGCCTCCGCCGCAGCTGCGGCCAGCGCCTGCGGATTGGCGCCCTGGCTGGCTTCGGCCAGCGCCCAGAGCAGGGTGGAGCGGGTGCCCGAGCGGCAGTAGGCCAGCACCGGCGCCTCGGTCGAGGCGAGCGCAGCGGCCATGGCCTTGACCTGGCCTTCGGAGAAGCCGGCATGGGTCACGGGGATCGCGACATATGCGATCCCGGCGGCGCGCGCTGCCGCCTCGATCTCGGCTCCGGGCACCTGATCGTCCGATTCGCCCTCGGGCCGGTTGTTGACGATCAGGCCCACGCCCTGGCGGGCGGCTTCGGACACTTCGGCAAGCCCGATCTGGGGGCTGGCGAAGACACGGGGGGAAAGCTGGCGGAACATGCCCCGTTCTCTGCCAAGCGGCGCGGAAAGTGGCAAGCCGCCGTCGATTCGCGGCGGCGCATAAGCGCGCGGCGCCGGGGCGACATGGCAGAAATGTCACACATTCGGGCTGGCTGACCGGTGCGCCGGGGGGCGAATCTGAATCTGTTCGCTATTGTGTGGGTTTTCCGCTATCGAACACGGTGCAGAGGAGAGGGCTTTTCACGCATTCACCCTGTCGTCCGGTGCGATTCGTCCGCGCCGCCGGACTGTGTAGCTTAGGGCGAAATGCAAGGTGCGTTCGGGTTTATGGGTTTTGACAGAGGACGTCGCGGCCGGGGTCGCGACAAGCGGGACGGGTTCGGCGAAGACAACTTCGATCCCTTCATGGGCGGCGGCGACCGCTTTGGCGGGGGTGACCGGTTCGGCGGCGGCGGAAACCGTGGTGGTTTCGGCGGCGGTGATCGTGGCGGCTTCGGCGGCGGTGACCGTGGTCCCCCGCGCAGCGGCGGCTTCGGCGGCGGCGGTGGTGGCGGCTTCGGCGGCCCGCGTGGCGGCGGCGGCGGTGATCGCGGCATGCCTGCCCAGGTTGTTGGCGAAGGCACCGGTGTCGTCAAGTTCTTCAACTCGGCCAAGGGCTTTGGCTTCATCCAGCGCGATGACGGCGGTGAGGACGTGTTCGTTCACATCAGCGCGGTCGAACGCGCCGGCCTCGAAGGCCTGGCCGAAGGGCAGAAGCTCGGCTTCACGCTGGTCGATCGCGGTGGAAAGATTTCCGCCAGCGACCTGCGGATCGAAGGCGATGTGATCGCGGTCGAAAAGCGCGAAGTTGCCCCGCAGCGTCAGCTGACGGGTGAACGCGCCACCGGCACGGTCAAGTTCTTCAACGCGATGAAGGGCTTCGGCTTCATCACCCGCGATGACGGCCAGGCCGATGCCTTCGTGCACATCAGCGCGGTGGAGCGTTCGGGCATGTCCGGCCTCAATGAGGGCGACCGGCTGGAATTCGACATCGAAGTCGATCGACGAGGCAAGTACTCGGCGGTCAATCTCCAGCCGCGTCAGGATTGACCAGCCGGTGAAGAGGCGGCCGCCACGCGGCCGCCTCCCACACGACAGATTTGGCGCTAGGCAATGGCGGCTCCCGGCGGGCCGCCATTTGTCGTTTCCACTACCGCCGGAACAAGCCTGAGGAAGTAAAGCGATGTCGATTACCCCCTTGATGCCAGTCTATCCCCGCTGCGGCTTTCGCCCCGTGCGCGGCGAGCACTGCCACCTGATCGGGGAAGATGGCCGACGCTATCTCGATTTCGCGGCAGGCATCGCGGTCAACATCCTGGGTCATTCGCATGAAGGGCTGATCGGAGCGATCCAGCGGCAGGCGGAAACGCTGATGCACGTGTCCAACCTCTATGGCAGCCCGCAGGGCGAACACCTTGCCCAGCGGCTGGTCGACCTGACCTTTGCCGATACGGTGTTCTTCACCAATTCGGGCGCCGAGGCGGTGGAATGCGCGATCAAGACCGCGCGCGCCTATCACAGCCACGCCGGCAACGATCACAAGTTCGAACTGATCACGTTCAACAACGCCTTCCACGGCCGGACCATGGCGACGATCAGCGCCTCCAGCCAGGAGAAGATGCACAAGGGCTTCCTGCCGTTGCTGCCGGGGTTCAAATATGTCCCGTTCGACGATCTGGAGGCGGTGAAAGCGGCGATCGGCCCCAACACCGCGGGCTTCCTGGTGGAGCCGGTCCAGGGTGAGGGCGGGATCCGTCCCGCTTCGCAGGAATTCATGGTCGGCCTGCGCGCGCTGGCCGACGAACATGATCTGCTGCTGGTGCTGGACGAGGTGCAATGCGGCGTCGCCCGTTCGGGCACGTTCTATGCCTATGAACAGTACGGGATCGAGCCCGATGTCGTGGCGACCGCCAAGGGCCTGGGCGGCGGCTTCCCGTTCGGGGCCTGCCTTGCCACTGAAAAGGCGGCGCGCGGCATGGTGATCGGCGCGCATGGCTCCACCTATGGCGGCAATCCGCTGGCCATCGCGGCGGGCGAGGCGGTGCTGGATGCGGTCGCGAACGAGGAGTTCCTCGCCGATGTCCGCGCCAAGAGCGAGCGCCTGCGCAGCCGCCTCGAACAGTTCATCGGCAACTATCCCGACCTGTTCGAACTGGTTCGCGGCATGGGGCTGATGCTGGGGGTGAAGATGAAGATCGAGCCGCGCGGCTTCGTCGCCCACCTGCGCGACAACCACCAGCTGCTGACCGTTTCGGCGGGCGACAACACCCTGCGGCTGGTGCCGCCGCTGGTGATCGACGACGCGCACATCGACGAATTCTTTGAAAAGCTCTCGGCCGGCGCCGCGAGCTTCCAGCCGGAGGCGGCAGCATGACCAGACATTTCCTCGATCTTGCCGACGCCGGCGCTGATGCCATCGCGGCCATGCTGGCCGATGCGCATGACCGCAAGGCTGCCCGCGCCGCCTGGCCCAAGGGCCGCGCCGATGCCGACGCGCCGCTGGCAGGCCGCGTGCTGGCAATGATCTTCGAGAAGAATTCCACCCGTACGCGCGTCAGCTTCGACATGGCGATGCGCCAGCTGGGTGGCAGCGCCATCGTGCTGGAAGCGGGGGTGACCCAGCTGGGGCGCGGCGAATCGATCGCCGATACCGCGCGGGTGCTCAGCCGGATGGCCGATGCGATCATGATCCGCACCGACGATCACGCCAAGATCGAGGAACTGGCGCACTATGCCGACGTCCCGGTGATCAACGGGCTGACCGACCGTTCGCACCCCTGCCAGATCATGGCCGACCTGCTGACCGTGATCGAACACGGCAAGGCGCTGCCCGGACTGGAAGTGGCCTGGCTGGGCGATGGCAACAACGTGCTGAGCTCGATCGTCGAGGCGGCGGGGCTGATGAAGTTCAACGTCCGGATCGCCGTGCCCGAAGGGTTCGATCCCGATCCGGCCTATGTCGCGCCGGCCCGGGCGGCGGGCGCGCGCATCACACTGACCCGCGATCCCCGGGAAGCGGTGGCCGGGGCTCGGGTGGTGGTCACCGATACCTGGGTGTCGATGGGGCAGACCGGGGCGGAGGCGCGGATTGCGGCGATGACCCCCTATCAGGTCAATGCCGCGCTGATGGCCCATGCCGCGCCGGACGCGCTGTTTCTCCACTGCCTGCCCGCGCACCGCGGCGAGGAAGTGACCGACGACGTGCTCGACGGGCCGCAGTCGGTGGTGTGGGACGAGGCGGAGAACCGCATCCACGCGCAAAAATCGGTGTTGCGCTGGGTGTTTGGCCAGATCTGACGATGACCGCACCTGAACTTGCAGGCGAGACCGGTTTCGACCGGGTGCTGGGTTTCACCATCCCCTCGCGCGATGCGCGCGGGCGGGTGGTGCGGCTCGGCCCGGTGCTTGACACGATCCTTGCCGCGCACTCCTATCCAGCGCCGATCCGGCATCTCCTGGCCGAAGCGCTGGTGGTGACCGCGCTGATCGGTTCCCTGCTGAAGGACGAGGACGGGCAGCTGACCATGCAGGCCCAGGCGGAGGGCGGGATCGTCGACCTGCTGGTCTGCGACTACCGCGACGGTGAACTGCGCGGCTATGTCCGCCACGACGCGGAACGGCTGGCGGGGCTGGGCGTCAGCCCCTCGCTCGAGGCGCTGTTCGGCACGGGTTACGTGGCGATCACTTTCGATCTGGCCGCCACGGGCCAGCGCTATCAGGGGATCGTGCCGCTTGAAGGGGCCTCGTTGTCGGAGGCTTGCGAGCACTACTTCGTGCAGAGCGAGCAGGTGCCGACGCTGATCCGCGTGGCGGTGCGATCAAGCGGAGAAAGCTGTGTCGCGGGCGG
This sequence comes from Novosphingobium sp., assembly GCA_016719755.1. Lineage (GTDB taxonomy): Bacteria > Pseudomonadota > Alphaproteobacteria > Sphingomonadales > Sphingomonadaceae > Novosphingobium. The sequence continues at coordinate 483,492 of JADJYM010000016.1, forward strand.
ACTGCTGGTCCAGCACCTGCCCGAGGGCGAGGAAGGCCGCGAGCGCCTGCACGTCGAGCTCGACCATCCCGAGTGGGCCCACGTTGCCGCGCTGGCAGGGTCGACCCGGCATGACGAGCTGGTCGATCCGGCACTCAGCCTCGAAGCCCTGATCTGGCGGCTGTTCCACGAAGAGCAGGAAGTGCGGGTGATCAAGGGCAAGGAACTTTCGCGCGGCTGTCGTTGCAGCCTCGATCATTACCGCGCGATCATCGCCCGGTTCCCCGGGGACGAGCAGGCCGCGATGCGCGATGAACGCGGTGCAATCGTGATTGACTGCGCTTTCTGTTCGCGTCTGTTCGAGCTGGTCGACTAAGGTCAACCATTCGTCGTTAAAAGAACACGGTTGGCCGCAGTTCGTCGCTATGATACAAGCGACGAAACGTTCCGTCGCGCGATTGCGGGGCAGGGCATAGAAACCAGGACACAATGACGGTGGGGAAGAAGGTTATCAGGATCGCGGGCGCGCTCTGCGCCGCCGCCTTCGGACTTGCGGTTCCAGCGCAGGGCCAGGGGCCTGCGCTCGCCATGCTCGACAAGCTTGATACGGGTCGCTGGGAAATGCGCCTGCGCGAACCCGGCAACCCGGCGGAGCGGCTGTGCGTTGCCAATGGCCGCCGGTTCATCCAGCTGAGGCACCCGCAGTCGAACTGCGAACGCTTCGTGGTTCAGGACGGACCGAACGAAGTCACCGTTCATTACACCTGCCGCGGGAAAGGCTATGGCCGCACCCATATCCGCCGTGAAACCAGCCGGCTCGTCCAGATCGAAACCCAGGGCATCGCTGATGGCCTGCCGTTCGAGTTCTCGGCCGAGGCGCGGCGAGTGGGGGAATGCGCGGCTTGAACCATTGCCAGCCCCGGACGCAGCGGCTAGCCCTTGGTGATGCAATCCCGTCATGAAGGACAGGGCCGCAAGGCCGTCGTGCTGTTGTCTGGCGGGCTCGATTCGATGGTCTCGGCGGGATTGGCGCAAGAAGCGGGCTACTCGCTGAGTGCCCTCACGATCGACTACAACCAGCGCCACCGGATCGAGCTCGATGCCGCACGCAGGATCGCCGCGCATCTGGGGGTCCGGCGGCACGTGATCCTTCCGCTCGACCTGCGCGCTTTTGGTGGTTCGGCGCTGACCGATGACATTGCCGTGCCCAAGGATGGCGTGGGCCCGGATATTCCGGTTACCTACGTTCCGGCGCGCAACCTGGTCTTTCTGTCGCTGACGCTGGCCTGGGCCGAGGCGATCGGAGCGCGCGACATCTTTATCGGCGTCAATGCGCTCGACTACTCGGGCTACCCCGACTGCCGCCCCGAATTCATTGCCGCCTTTGCCGATCTGGCGAATCTCGCGACCAAGGCGGGGGCGGAAGGCGAACGCTTTGCCATCCATGCGCCGCTGCAGTTTCTCGGCAAGACCGAAATCGCGCGGGAAGCAGTCCGTCTGGGCTTCGATCCGGGGATGAGCTGGTCCTGCTACGATCCGCAGCCGGATGGCTCCGCCTGCGGACTGTGCGATTCCTGCCGCTTGCGCCGAGAAGGCTTTGCCAAAGCCGGGATTGCCGATACGACACGCTACGCACAAGAGAGTCAGGGAGATACCAGGTGAACCAGCAGCAGGACGGCGCGCCGGCCGAACCCAAGGCCAGCGGCTATAGCTGGTACGTCCTCACTGTCCTGGTGGTCGTCTACATCCTGAACTTCATCGACCGGCAGATCGTTTCGATCCTGGCAGTCGACATCAAGCGCGATCTGGGCCTGACCGATGCCGACATGGGCTTTCTGGGGGGGGCTGCCTTTGCGGTGTTCTATGCCCTGTTCGGCATTCCGCTCGGGCGTCTGGCGGACAACTGGAACCGGGTCCGGTTGCTGAGCGTCGGGCTGGCGCTATGGTCGACGATGACCGCGCTGTCCGGCTTTGCCCGCAACCAGCTTACCCTGTCGCTTGCCCGGATGGGCGTCGGCGTTGGCGAGGCGACCGCCAGCCCGACCGCCTATTCGCTGATTTCCGACTATTTCCCGAAGAAGCAGCGCGCGACCGCGCTGGCGATCTATTCCTCGGGGCTCTATCTGGGCGGCGGGGTTTCGCTGTTTATCGGAGCGAAGGTGGTCCAGGCATGGAATGACGCCCATCCCGGCGGAGGACCGCTTGGCCTGGTCGGCTGGCAGGCGGCGTTCCTGGTTGTCGGGATCCCGGGTCTGCTGCTGGCGTTGTGGGTTGCAAGCCTGCGCGAACCGGTTCGCGGTGCGATGGATGGCCTCCCGAGTTCAAGCTCGCCGCGTCCGTTTGCGGATTTCTTTGCCGATCTCTCGACCATTATCCCGCCCTTCACCCTGCTTGGCGCGGCGCGACGCGGCCCGGCGGCATTGGCCATCAATGTCGGGGCGGCTGTTTTTGTTACTGTTTTCGCCTGGATCATGATCAAGCTGACCGGCAATTTCCCGCAGTGGTCTGCCGTGGCGCTTGGCTACTACGCTGTCTTCTCGTGGGCGAGTTCGCTGCGCTCAAAGGATCCGGCGACGTTTCGTCTGATCTGGGGGACGCCCGCGTTCATCTGCACCACGCTGGGCTACGGCATGGTATCGCTGGCCGCCTATGCCCTTGCCTTCTGGTCGCCGCCCTATGCGGAAACGGTGCTGAAGCTGCCCAAGGACGAGCTGGCCTTCGTGCTGGGCGGGAGCGGGGCGCTGAGCGGATTCCTTGGGGTTATCATCGGCGGCCGCCTTGCCGACTCGCTGCGAGAGCGTAATCCGGCAGGGCGGGTGCTGGTGATCATGTTCGGGGTCGTCGCGCCGGTCGTGCCGATCTGGATCGGTTACACCACTGACGATGCCCTGATGTTCTATGTCATGAACCTCCTCGCCGGGATGTTCGGGGCCGCCGCGCTGGGCGCCGCCGCCGCGACGACCCAGGACCTGGTCCTGCCACGCATGCGCGGAACCGCGACGGCCTCATTCTTCCTCGGTACGACGCTGGTCGGCTTGTCGTTCGGTCCCTACATGGTCGGCCAGATTTCCGATCTTGCAGGGACCGTTGTCGATGGAAAGCCGGTGGGCGATCTGCGGACCGGGATACTTTCGCTTATCGCGGTCGCGCCGATCGCCGTTGCGCTGCTGGTCTATGCCTATCGCGCGGTTCCCGAGGCGGAAGCCACGATTTCCCAGCGCGCTGGAGAGTAGCTCACCCCCGGATGAGAATGCCGCAGGCGATGCGCGGCCCGCTGTTTCCGCTGGGGTCGGTCACGTTGTCATCGGCCTTGGCATGAAGCACAATCGCACTGCCGTCCACGTCGAACAGGGCGGCTTCGTTGGCCGCGCGGGTTCCGGGTAGCTCGACGCTGAGTTCGCCCCGGCCCGCGCTGTCGATGACCAGATTGGGAAGGTCGCCCAGGTGCGTACCAGCGGGGTTCTCACGGCCATGCTGTTTGCCGTGCGGGTTCAGGTGCGGACCGGCCGATGTGAAATCGGGGGTGTCGCATCTGCCAATGGCATGGAGATGAATGCCGTGGACCCCCGCAGGCAGGCCGACGACCGTAACCCGCAAGGTCGCCGCGTTTGCCTTGCCGGCAACCACGGCGGTGCCGATTTCGGAACCGCCCGCATTCCTGAGTGCCGCAGTGGCGATAGCCGTTTTGCTATTCGCGCCCGTTGCGGCGCAGCCCGACAGGGCAAGGGTTCCAGCGGCCAGAGCAATCGCAAGTTTCATGTGAGCGGGTTTCCTTGGTTGTCCCTTCCCTGCCGCAGCCTACCAAGCCCTGCCGCCAGTGCCCAGCCCGCATAGAAAAAGGGGGCCGGATTGCTCCGGCCCCCCAATTCATTCGCTCCTCGCGGAAGCTTACATGCCCGAGCCCGGACCGTAAGTGATTTCCACGCGGCGGTTCTGCAGTTCGCGCACGCCGTCGGCGGTCGGAACACGCGGGTTGTTTTCGCCGAAGCCCTGGCTGGTGATCGCGCCATCGGCGATGCCGCGGGCAGTCAGGTAAGAGCGGACCGAAGCGTTGCGGCGCTCCGACAGGCCCTGGTTGTAGGTGGGCTTGCCAGAACGGTCAGCGTAGCCGGCCAGCATGATCGGAACATTGGCGCAGTTGCCATAAGCGGTGACGGCGCTGTCGAGGATCGACGCGGCGTCAGGCGTGATGTCCGAACGGTCCCAATCGAAGAACACGATGTAGGGGCCCTTGTTGCACTCAACCACCGGCGGCGGAGGCGGCGGGGGCGGAGGCGGCGGGGGCGGAGGGGGCGGCGGGGGCGGCGGGGGCGGCGGAGGAGCCGCTTCGGTGCCGCCGAAGTTGTAACCCAGGGTCAGCATCAGCGAGTGCGAGCGGAACTTGCTCTGCAGCGCGGTGCTGGCACCGTTCACCAGATCGACGTCCGCCTGGTTGTAGAAGCGGTACTTGAGGCCGACATCGACATTGTCGCTAACCGGCATGCGGACACCGGCCAGCGCCTGCCAGGCGAAGTCCGAATCCGAATCGTTGATGCTCAGCGCGGCAGAAGCCGGCAGGATCGAACGCACCTTCGCGCGACCGACGCCCACGCCGCCGCCAACAAAGCCCTGCAGGCCGTCATCGGGACCGAAATCGAGCAGGCCGTTCAGCATGAAGCTGAGCGCGCTGCTGCTGCCATCGATGGCAGCGCCCGAATAGCTGGTGGCCGTGGTGCTGAACTTTTCGTTCGAAGCACGGCGATAGCTGGCTTCCGCTTCGAGACGGAACATGCCGAAGTCGTAGCCGACAATGCCACCCAGGTCATAGCCGGTGTTGTGGTCGAGCAGACCCGACGTCGAATTGGCGAGCTTGTGCATGTCTTCGACGATCATGCCACCGAAGTCACCTTCGATGTACCAGGAGTCGTCGCGAGCCATGGCGGGCGTCGCGATGGCCGCGGAGGCCAAAGCCATCCCTATGACCAGTTTGCGCATTATCGATTTCCCCTTTTCGTAGGATTGAGCCACCGAGTTCAGCGTATCTAACTGCATAAAAAACGCGGTGCAAGCGCTCAAACTCCTCAACTGTTGCAATAATGCCGCGATTCCGTGGCTTAAGGCCATGAAATGACAGGCAGTAGTGTCGAGCCTTGCTTGATTGGCGGGGAAATGGGAGCGTAGGAGCGTGCGGACTGATGCGGGTTCGCTCTCAGGTCCGCAGTATTCCAGCATCGACCAGGGCCGTGCAAAGCGCCGCGAAGGCGCTTCGCACCTCGCTGTCAACCACGGTTCCGCCGCTGGGTGCGGCAGGACGAACCGGGTTCTTCCAGCCTGCAAGATAGCGGATTTCCTGGCCGGTTGCCCTATTGAGCAGCCGCATCCCGTCGCACGGCGCGAAGAACAGCCAGTTGCCTGCCTGCCGCGCGGCGATAGTGCCGGACTGGCCGGTCCAGTCGCCGGTTGCGCCGCTGGCGACAAGCCAGCACAGCCCATCGGCCGGGCTGACTGGGGGGGCGGCGAGTTCGGCTTCGATCGCGCCATGCATCAAGGCATCGATTCGTGCGGCAATTTCATTGACATAACCTTCTTTCTGGGCCTGCGCGGCGAACAGTAGCGGAAGGTCAAGGCGCGGGGTGCGAACGTCGAACAGGGGATCGGGCATGGGTTGAACTCCTGGGCTCAGGGAAGGTCGACAAGAAGCGGTTCCGACATCGCGCGGCTGCCGCGCTGACGGATCGAGAAACGGCCTGCCGGAGCCGCCGCGACAAGGCTGGAAACCTCGCTTGGGGAAAGCGCCAGCAGCGGTTCGGTCAGGTCCCAGCCGGAGACCGGACCAGCGGCATCGCCGAAGCTTGCGAGATAGCCCTCGCTGCTCTCCCCCAGCGGTGTGTCGGCCTCGTCCGGCCAGTCCCAGGCGCCGCGTGCCCGGCGGGTCCAGCGGACCTCAAGGCCGCCGCCCGCTAGCAGCCTGGCCCGTCCGTGAACCGGAGCCAGCGGGCGTTCGCCGATTCCGCGCAGCAGGATCGGTGCGGTGACCGGGGCTTCGTCGGCAAGACCGATCGCGGCCAGTGTCAGGGGCGGAACGCGGCCAAGCGCGGACGGATCGATCAGCAGTCCGGTGCCGTCCAGCAGAACGAATGCCTCGCCAGCAGCATGGTCGCCAACGGCCCCTTCCGTGCCGCCGCGCCCGCGCCACAGGCCGGACAGCTTCCAGCGCCCCCCGCCCAGCGGCTGTACATGCGCGAACTGGATGATCTCCCCGCCAAGGAGCGCACGGTTGGCGCCCTGCGCCAGCTGGCGCATGGTGGCCCCGGTCAGCGCAAGGTCCGGGGCGGCAAGCTGGATTACCACGGTCCGGTGTCGGTCAAACAGCAGCGGTGAGGCCGGCGGCAGAGCCTCTTCGGCGGTTCCCAGCACGGCCCGTGCCCGGCCGCTCGCGCCAATCGGATCGAGCGTGCCTTCGCCCCAGTCGCCCAGCACGCTGGCGCCGTTCCACCCAGCATTGGCGGCCGAGACGGCGGCCAGCAGCAGCGGCACCGGGGTTGCGCTGTTGCCATCCCAGGGCAGTTCGCAGGCAACCAGCTGGCTGACCGCGGCGGGATAGTCTGCTGCCGGGGCGCCGCGACCGGGATCGGCCGTCACGCCCGTGCTGCGCGATGCGGCCAGCCGGACCAGCGTCAGTTCGATCCCGTGCGTGCGCCATTCCCATTCGCGCACCCGCCATTCTCCCGGATGACCGGGCAGGGTGACGATGGCGCCCGGGCGGACGCGTGGATCCAGTTCGGTGACGCGCCACGATACCGTTTGACGGGCCCACGCGGCCCGGCCCGAGGATGTCTGCACCAGCAGGCGCGCCGCGCCGGCTTCCATCGCTCCGGGCAGTTCCAGGGTGCGGGGCTGCCCCGGCAGGGGCCGACCCGCCGCGCGCTGCGCCCCCGGCTGATAATCGCGCGCCAGGTCGTAGTATCGCAGCACCCCGACCGGCTGATCGTCCTCCGGACCGCGTTTGCGGGCATAGCCTGTGTTGCCGCCAAAGTCCTCGCGGTTGTCCGATGTCGCCGCTTCGGGCAGGGCGACCGGCGCGGCCTGGGCGCGGTCCGGACGGATCACCAGCTGGGCATCGCAGGCATCGCAATCCGCCGGAAAGAGCGGGTCGAGCGCGGCGAGCAGTTCGCCAACCGGGCCTTCGCAGGACAGGCCAGCCAGCCCGTCAAGCGGCACGTTGGCATCGCAATCGGCCACCACTCCATCCAGCAGGTCGGCCATGTTCAACGGTGCCTCGCCCGCGAGAATCTCGAAGCTCAGGGCGGGGATCCGGTTGCCGAAGTCGCCCAGCTGAAGATCTTCGAACACGGCATAGGCGAGGCCGCGATAGGCCGGGCACGCCCCCGCGCCTTCTGCCGCGACGATGAGGGGGTCGGGCTCCTGATCCCCCTGTCCGGTGTGGATCCGCAAGGTGCCGCCCGTCTTCAGATCGCCCGCCGCACCGCGCAGCAGCTTGCCATCGGCCCAGATCCTGCCGAGGCCGGTGATTGGACGGCTGGACAGCGCCACTGCGAAGGATGCCGAATAGCTGTAGGTCACGGTTGAGGGCTTGCCCTTGCCGTTGCCCTGCTTGTCACGGTGCTCGACCAGATCGGTAGCCCAGATGATCTGCCCGGCCGCGCGCATCGCGCCGAAATGGCGCGGTATGCCAAGGCCATAGCTCGACGTGCTGACCGACAGTTCATTGAGGCGCGGCCCTTCGCGCGTCTTGCCGCCGCCGAAGATCGCCAGATCGATCTGCCGCCCGGCAAAGGCGCCGATACTGCCGCCGATCGGTCCGCCGATCGCAAAGCCGATGGTCGAGAGAATGAGGGTTGCCATGTTCGTTCCTTCAGGCTGCGGGCGGCAGGCGCCAGTGGCCAAGCACCTGGCCCTTCGGCAGGCATGGCTGGATCACGACCTTGCGCAGGCCGGCATGGGCGTGAATCCAGCCGGCGTGCGCACTGCGGATCGCAAGGTGCAGCTGCGCCGGTCCGGGCGAGAGCATCACGACATCGCCCGGAGCATAGGGCGCTTGCGCGGTGACGAATCCATAGGCGGCAGGATCGGGCATCCAGCGGGCCGGTTGACTGAGGCGCAGGGCATATCCGGCAGGGACCCGCACCGCCACGCCGCAGCGGGCCATGGCGGCCGAGAACAGGCCGATGCAGTCAAGGCCGTGCCGCGGGTCCCGGCCATGGAGGCGGAAGGGGACCCCGGCCAGACCGGCGGCGGCCTCTGCCAGTGTCAGGCCGTTCATGCGGCGGGCGAGGGGTAGCGGGTCACGAGGTCGTTGCCCGGCAGGTGCGGCTCGCCCTGGAAGTTGATCGCATTGGCGAAGCGCCCGCTACAGGTGTCGAGGGTCCGGTCGCAGCCCTGACGCACGATCGCCCGGCTGCCGGGGGCGGGAGGCTGGTCCAGCGGCAGGTCGAGGATTACCCCGCCGCCAGCGGTCGTCCCGGCGATGCCGAGCACGAAGCCGGCGAGCGGTCCGTCGAGCCAGCGCAGCGTCCCCCCGGCCAGCTGCGCCGGGCTTGCCGCACAGTCCAGCACGGCGGCGTTGGCCGCGCTGTCCCAGGCCACAACCCGCGCCTCATGGGTGAAGCGGGCGGCAGACAGGGTGCATCCCGGGCCGCAAAAGGCCGCCCGGCAGCTGGGGCTGGTGCGCGGCACCGGATCGCGGGCAAGCTCTGCCTTGCGCGAGACCAGTGCGGCGGTGAAGCCGCCCGCTTCCTCGGCAACGGTGCCGATCGTGCCGCGATAGATCGAATGCCGCTCAAGGCTTTCCCAGTCGACCACCCCGATCACCACCGCCGCACCGTCGTAACGGCCATTGGCAAGGTCGTCGGCGGAGATCGCAGCGTGGCTGAGCGCCCCTTCGACTTCGGCACTGTCGGGTTCGAAGTCGGCCGAGCGGCGGATCGCGGAGGGGACCATGCCGGGCGCCGCGCGGTGCAGCACGCCATCGAACCACAGGTCGCGGTCGTGGCTGGTGAAGCCGAGCGCCACCCCGTCGCGGCGCATGACGCGCCAGAAGGTGGCGACCGTTTCCAGCTCCGCGCGGAACCACACCCGGCTCACTGCCAGTCCTCGCGCAGTTCGATGACCGGCACGCTGGGGGCTTCGCCAGCGGCGAAGGCGGCGCCGGAAACCTCCAGCCGGTCCTCGGCAAACCGGACGGGGACATCGAACAGGAAGCCCGCGCGCACCTCTGCGCCCTCGGGAGGAGGGGCGGTGAAAGTGACGATGCCGCCCGGATCGAGCGCCCAGCCGCTGGCGGGCGCGCCGTCCACGCTGACTGTCACGCTGGCTGCAACCGGGCGCGTGATCCGCCGCAGCTGCGCGGCCTCGCCCGCGCCATAGCGCTTGACCAGCGGGAAGGAGGCACCCGTGCCGTCGCCGGTGCCGAGTACCTGGTCGGCAGGGGTCGGCGCACCGGTCATGCCGTTCGAGCTGAAATCGGAAGGATCGCGCAGCCGGAACCCGCGCGCCGCGCCGCGCCGGGCGCGGAAGAAGGCGATGAGCTCGCCCAGTTCAGCTTCGGAGCGGATGCCCGGCCCGACATCGAACCGCAGCCGCGCGTTGGACCACAGGCTGTTGCGCCGTTCGAACCCCGATGCGGTTACCGAAACGCTGGTGGAAAATTCGGGCGTGATCATCGCGTCGCGCCCCAGCGCGAGCGGATAGGCGAGATCGTCGAACGGCTGCATCGTGTCCTCCTGATCGGGTTGGGCGAGCCGGACGAAGCCGTCGCGGCAGACCTGGGGCAGGGCCCAGACGAAGCATTCGTGCGGGGACCGGATGAGCGCCTCGTCGATCCCGGCATCGATCTGCCGCCACAGGTCCGGATCGGCTCCGGCGGGAACGAACCCCGCCAGATAGTCCTGCTCCGCCGCCGGATAGCCCAGCCGCGCGTTGGCGGCGGCATAGGCGGCGCGGCGCCGGGCATCGCTGCCGCTTGTCAGCCAGTCGTAATCTTCCAGCTGAAGGCGGTCGTAGGCCGGGCTGGCCCAACCGGACGGCACGTTGGCGCGGCGTGCTTCGGGCATGGCCGGGTCCAGCACCGATGGCAGGAACACCAGCAGCAGCACTTCGGCAGCGCCTGGTGCGGCGGCGGCGCGCACCGCATCGCGCAGGGCGGCGGTGGAACCTGCGAGCAGAGCGCCGGCCGCATCGAGCAGCGCCTTCTGGGCGTTGGTCAGGGTTTCGCGCAGGTCGGCGATCTCCAGCGGCGTGCCGCCCAGCGCGGCCTGTGCGGCGGCATCGTAGATGCAGGGGCGGCCTGCGGCGGCGATCCACCACCACGGCTCGCCAATCTGGAACCGCACGGGCGCACCCGCTTCGCGCAGCAAGGCGACGAATTCGCCCGCCACGCCCTGCAGCCAGTCCATCGCGGCGGCGTTGGCTGGGGAAAGCAGGGTCGAAGGCGGCTCCCACCCGGTCAGCGCCGGGCTCCCGTCGAAGGCACGCTGCTGCCAGGCTGGCGGGCAGTACTGCGCCAGAAGTTCGTAGGACAGCGAAGCGATTGGCTTGAATCCCGCCGCGATGGCGGCGGCGAAGAAGGCGCGGTGCCAGACCTGTGCCGGCGTGTTCAGCAAGGTGCCCGAGGGCGCGACGGCAAACCCGTCCCCGTCCGGCAACAGCCGCATGTAGTGGCTCATCCCGACATAGTGGAGCAGGCTGCCGCGATAGCCGAGCTGGCGGGCATTGCGCACCAGCCGCGCGGGTGCCTGGTTGCAGCAATCGTCATAGGCCGTCGCCATGGCAAGGCCGTGCGGCGGGACCACCACGTCACCGATCTCCAGCATGGCGCGGTGGCCGCTGCAGCGGATCTCGCTGATCTCTGCCCAGCCTTCGACCGGCGCGAGGAACGCCAGCTCGCTGCCACCCGCATAGCCGGGCGCGACCAGCGAGATGAACATCCGCTCGATCGTCGCCGGGTGGACCGGGTCGGCCTCGGATGGCAGCAGGAACCCGCCGTCGAGCGCGGAGAACGGCAGGACGATCTCTGCATCCTCTGGCGTACCGGTGGCATAGTTCCACAGCCGCACGTACCAGGCCCGCGCCGCGCCGCTGGCATCGCGGCCCTCGATCGTCAGGGTCGGGCCATTGACCGCATCGAGCGGAATGACCCCGCCCGACCGCCAGCGAAAGCGCAGCGTCGTGCGCGAATAATCGCGGTCGGTCGCATAGGCCAGCAGCGGGTGGTCATAGCGGTCGGTGCTGTCCCAGATGATCCCGGCCAGATCGCCCTGGCGCATGAACACCGCATCGACGCGCAGCGCATCGGGCGCGGTGGTGACCAGCGAAGCGAACATCGGGCGCGGGAAATTGACCGTCCAGTAAAGCGGATCGAACCGCTGGATCCAGTCGCTGTCCTGCCCGCTTCGCCGGGTTGCAAGCCAGAAGGCCATGAGCGTGTTCCTGTTCGTTCAGAGGCTGCCAAGCGCGCGGCGCACGGCGCTGGCGACCTGGCGGCTGGAGCGTTGCAGCGCTTGCGGGGCGCTGGTTCCGGGCGGCGCGGCGATGGTGATCGCCACGCGGACGTCGCGCGGGGACTGGGGCTGGATGGTTTCGATCCGACCGGCGCTGGCCGGCACGAACAGTTCCGGTCCGCGCTCGCCCACCACGAACGGCCGTTCGGGCGAAACCGGCCCGCCGGTGGCGCGTCCGGGCAGGCCGGTGATTGCCCCGATCAGCGCGCCGAGCCCGCCCGTGCTTGCGGCAGGCGCCGGAGCGGCGTTCATTCCGGCAATCGCGCCGATCAGGCCGTCCAGATCGTTGGCGGGGCACTGCGCGGGCAGAGGCCGGATGGCGCCATCAGGCCATCGAACCCGCCGAGATCGCGCTGGGCGCCCATCCCCAGGATCGAGCCGATGACACTGGTTGGGCCGCGCCCGGAGCCGAGGATCGATCCGACCAGCCCGCCCAGGCCTCCGCCGCCCGATCCGCCCTGCGGCGAAGCGGCGAACAGCGCGCGGATCGCTTGCGCGGCGATCTGGTCGATCACGTTGAAGGCAATCCGCTTGAGGTCCTCGAAGCCGAGGCTGCCCTTGCGCAGTGCGCCGAGCAGGCCGCGTTCCAGCACATCGCCGGCCTTGGCGAAGCCGTCGAGCAGCTGGCCGTCGAAACTGCCGCGCATCGCGGCGACATCCTGTGCGAAGCCCTGGGTATTGGCGCGCACGTCGATCATCAGGCTATCGACCGGGTCAGTCATGGTCGCGCTCCATCAGGCGGGTGAGTTCGCTGCGGCCCAGGGGGCGGGCCGCAGCGGCTGAAGGGGGGGCAAGGATCGCGGCGAGCTCGGCCGGGGTGGCGTGCCAGAACTCGTCCGGACGCCAGCCGAGCAGCCGCCCGGCAAGGCCGGCCAGCCGTGCCGCGCCGGGACCAAAGGCCTGCCCGTCCGGCCCCTGGCTCATTGCGCGGGCCTTGCCTCGCCTTGCAGGATCTGGGCGAGCAGGGTGCGCAGCGGCTTGGTCGCTTCGGCCAGGCCCATGGCGATCACCGCCTGCCCCACGTCGCCCTGGGACAGGCCTTCGCGCGGGGTCAGGCAGTGCCAGAACAGGGCGGCCAGCTCGGTCAGCCGCAGCTGGCCCGCCGCCGCGCGTTCGACCAGCGCGAACAGGGGGCCAAGCTCTTCCTCTGCGGCGACCAGCGCGGCGAAGCTGGGGCGCAGGACCCGCGCTTCGCCCGCGATGACCAGCGATGCCTCGCCCCGGTGGGGATTGGCGACTTGCGGGTTGGCGCCGCTCACGCCGCGGCCACCGGGGTGACCGGGCCGGAGCTTTCCAGCTGCAGGGTGTAGTTGCGCTCGCCGTTGAAATCGCCCGAATAGTCGAGCTTCTGGACCAGGAAGCTGCCGCGCAGCTTTTCGCCGTCCTCGAAGCTCAGTTCATAGGCGTCGAGCGTGCCGTTCATCGCATTCGCGCGCAGCTGGGCTTCGGCGGCGCTGCCCAGGAAGATTCCCGCAGCTGTAACCGAGACCGAGCGCACCCCGGCGCCCGAAAGCAGCTCGCGCCAACCGGCGCTGTCCTTGCTGGTGACGACCACGCTGTCGCCGGCAATCGACATCTGGGTGGTGCGAAGGCCGGCGACGGTCTGGTAGACCGGCGGTTCGGCGCCGTTGGTGATCTTGAGCAGGAAGGCGCTGCCTTTCTGTGCGGTCATGGTCATGCTCCTTGTTGGAAGGGATCAGTCCGCCATCAGGCGGAAGCGGTATTCGATCAGGATCGCGCGGGTGTTGGCCGCGCGCTGTTCGGCGCGGGCGCGCAGGAACTGCGTGTTCACCACGCGGAAGCCGGCCTGTGCGGCGGGCAGGGCGGCAATCCGCGCCTCGATGGCCGAGGTGAGCAGGGCGGCGGTGTCGGGCCGGTCGCCACGGCAATGCAGTTCCAGCGCGATCCGCACCTCGCGGCCCGCCCGGTCCTTGACCGACCAGTCGGCGCTGGCGCTGGCGGCCACCGCCAGCCAGGGGAGCGCGGTGCGAGAAGGCGCTTCCTCGACAATCGCGTTAAGCTGGCCGGACAGCGCCGGATCGGCGGCCAGCCAGGCCAGCAGCGCGGCGCGCAGGGCAATTTCCATCATGCCTATCCTTTGCTGAACAGCGGCCAGAGCAGCGCCGCGCGGCGCCAGCGTCGGGCGGGATCGCGGCGTTCCATCCGCAGGGTTTCGGCCCGCGCCGCGCCAAGCCGGGCGGCCTGCGCCTGCAGCCGGGTTAGCAACGCGGCGAAATCGGCGGCGGGATCGCTCATGCCAGCCGCAGCCGCCGCCACGGGCGCCACAGCGCCGCAACCGCCGCCGGGGGCAGGGCGGACTGGGCCTCGTCTTCGCGCAGGCGGTACTGGTGCGCGGCAATCCGCAGCACCCCGTGGCGCAGGGCATCGGGCAGGCCGGCCCAGTCTGCCGCGAGCCCGGCAGAGAAGCGCACCGCCACGCGGCCCGCGCTGCCGGGGCGCAGCGTGCCGATCCGCCCGCCGCCATCGGCGTCGAGTTCGATCCGGTAGTCGCCCGCGGCCAGCGCAAAGCGCGGCCCTTCGGCGGGAATGCCCTGGACCGAAGTAATCGCCTGGACCGGGCGGGCGGAAAGCCGGGTCCATCCGGGCGTGGCGGGCAGCACTTCCTCGCAGACCTGCTGCAGCGGCATGGTGCCGGTGAAATCCTCGCACAGGTCAGGCGCCATGCGCAGCAGCGCGGTCAGCTGGGCATCGTCGCCCGGAACGGTAATGCCCAGCCAGTCCTTGAGCTCGGCCAGCGCGGACGGCGCCAGCACGGCGGGGGTAATGATGGCCCGCTTCATGGCGGTCTCCGTGTCTGGGGATGGGAAAGGGTGCGCCCGCGCCGAAGGGGAGGGGGGCGGCGCGGGCGCGGGGTGCGGCGCCCGGGGGGGCACCGCTGGCGGGCGGACTCTAGGAGAATCCGCCCGCGTCAGGCTCAGGTCGAGATCTTCAGCAGCTTGATCGCATCACTATCCAGCACCTGCCCGCCGACGCGCTTGGTGGCGTAGAAGTTGACGAACGGCTTGTTGGTGAAGGGATCGCGCAGGATCGTGGTCGCCTTGCGTTCCGCGATCAGATAGCCGGCCTTGAAGTTGCCGAAAGCGATCGGGAACGTGCCCGCTGCCACGTCCGGCATATCCTCGGCCTCGATCACCGGATAGCCCAGCAGGCGCGCAGGCTGGCCGTCAAGGATGCCCGGCTGCCACAGGAAAGTGCCGTCCGCCGCCTTGAACTTGCGCACGGTCGCCAGCGTCTTCGAATTCATCACGAAGACCGCGCCCTGGCGGTGCCCGGACTTCAGCGCATGGACAAGATCGATCAGCTTCAGTTCCGGCGAGGCATCGAAGGCCGAGGCATTACCGCTGGCGAGGAACTGCAGCGTGCCGAACGGACGGGTCGCGTCACTGGTCGCGGCGGTCGGCGCGGCCAAGGAAGCCCTGGGCTGGTTGGTGCCGGTGCCGCCCACGAAGGCGGCGCCTTCGGCGCGGGCAAACTCCATCGCGATCTCGCTTGCCAGCCAGGCTTCGATATCGAAGTCGGCATCGTCGAGCATGGCCTGGGTCGCCGCCGGATTGGCGTAGAGCTCGCCCATCGGCGGGGCGATCTCGTTGAACTTGGGCGTGGTGGTTTCCAGGCCGCGCGGCGACCTCGCTGACCCAGCCAGAGGCCGAACCGCCAGCGGTGACCAGTTTGCGATAGCCCGCGCTGCCGGTCTGGACCACCTGGGCGATGGCGCGGATCGGGCTGATGGTCTTCAGCTGCTGGGCGATCAGGGCGTCGATCTCACGCGGGACTGCAAAGCCGCCATCGGCGGCAACCGCGCCGCTGATCGACTTGAGCTCGGCCTCGCGGCCGCGGCGCAGGTAGCCGTCGACGAAGCCCTTGAGTTCGGGACTGGCCGGGGCACCGCCGCCGATTGCCGGGCGGGCGGCGGCGCGGCTGACCCGGTCGAGCCGCGATTTCACTTCATCGACATCCGAACGCAGCGCGCCCAGCGCCTGCTCGGCCGCGTCCTGGCGGGCGACGAGATCGAACGAGGCGTCGAGTGCCTCTTCGGGAAGAGTATTGTCCATGGGGGTGCCCTTTCCTGTTGAAATCCTCCCCGGTGCGGGGGGACCCCGCAGCATGGTGGAGGGGCCCTCGATCGGGCGTGGCGTTGGGGGGGGCGTCAGGCGGCGGGCCCCCCGAGCCCTGGGGCTGCCACCCCGTGCGGGAGGAATGCTGATCAGATGCACCCGCGCCGCGTGCTGCATCGGGCGGGTGACCAGGCTGATCTCGAACAGCTCGATGTCGGTCAGCTCGCGCCCGGCCGCATCGCGGGTGAAGCCGCGGGCGCGGTAGCCGAACGACAGGCCGGTCACCGCCCCGCGCCGCAGCGCCGCGCCCGCGCCGCCGTCCGGATTGTCGATCCGGGCGATGACCCTGAGGCCGCGCGCGTCTTCGGCCACGCTTTCGATCCAGCCGATCCGCTGGTCCGGCCGGTGCTGCCAGAACAGCGGCAGCGGCTCGGTGCGTTCGGCCAGGGTGCGCGCGAATGCGCCGGGACGGATCGTGTCGCGTCCGGCATCGCGGCGGCCGAACAGGGCGGCATAAGCCCGCCAGCCTCACTTCAGCAGCCCCGTCGCGCCCAGCCTCCAGGCCATGCCCATCAGCATTAGCGCCAGCGCTCTGCGTACGACCCAGGCGAGCACGGCCCTCCATGCGGCGGTCTTGGCATCGCGCCAGGCCTGAAGCAGTTCGCGCAGTTCGGACAGGTCGGACAGGGCGGCCTCGTCATCCAGCCCCATCCGGGCCAGCACGCGCTGGGCGCCCAGTTCGCTCGCTTCTTCAACGATCGCGCGCAGCGTCACCAGATCGCCCCCGGCATCGGCGGCCTGGGCGATCAGGCGCGCCACCATGTCATCACGGTTCATGCTTTGTTCCTTGATTGGGCGGGCGGCAGGCCGATGAGGGCGCGCTTTTCCGCGTCGGTGAGGAAATCGGCGGCGGAAACCTGCGCCCACAGGCGCTCGCGGTCCTCGGCCAGCGCGGGCACCTGATCGAGATCGATGGCAAGCTTCGCGCCCGGGAACCAGGTCTCCAGCCCCTCGCCCAGGGCCGAGAGGATCTTCGCGGCGAGCGGCAGCAGGGTCAGCCGCCACAGCGCGCGGTTGGCCTCGCGGTAATTGGCATAGGTCGCGTCCCCCGGCAGGCCCAGCAGCATCGGCGGCACGCCGAAGGCCAGGGCAATGTCGCGCGCGGCGGCGGCCTTCAGCTCGGCAAAGTCCATGTCCGCCGGGGTCAGGCTGAGCGGCTGCCACTTCAGCCCGCCTTCCAGCAGCATCGGCCGTCCGGCGTTGAACTGGCCGGAATAGGCCGAGGCAAGTTCCGCCTTCAGCCGGTCGAACTGCTCCGCCGTCAGCCCCGCGCCGTCGCCCGGATCATAGACCAGTGCGCCCGATGGCCGCGCCGCGTTTTCCAGCAACAGCCGGTTCCACAGCCCCGCCGCGTTGTGGGTCGCCACCGCCTGGTCGGCGGCGGCAAGGCAGCCCGCGCCGTAGTGATCGTCGCCGGGGTGGAAATGGCGAATGTGGATCAGGTTCGGGCTAGCGTCCTGGTCCTCTGCCGGGATCGTCAGGCTACGTTCGCCGACGCGGTAGGCATAGGCGCTGGGCCAGCCATCCTCGCCCGCAACCACGCTGACCCTCTCGGGGCGCAGCGCGAACAGCTCCACCGGCTGGCCCGCGCCGTCGCGGATGATCTGGACATAGGCATTGCCGTGCAGCAGCAGCTGGCTCGCCAGCGTTTCGAGCAGCGCCTGGCCCGCGCTGGTCGCGCCGACCAGCCGGGCAAGCACCGGATCGGTGGGCGCCAGCGGCGCGCCGCCGATCCCCTCGGCCACCAGCCGCACGGCACGCTGGGCGACCGGGTTGTCGACATAGGCGCGCTTGACGGCTGAAGTGTACTCGAACGGCGCCCGCCCGCCCCCGCCGTCGGCGAAGAACCACGGCGACGAAAAGGACCGTGCCAGCGGCACGCGGCTGCCCCGCCCTTGAAGGCGGCGGCGATGGTCTGGAGGAAGGACATGGCAAGCCTTTCATCAAATGCCCGCCCGCGAATGCGGTAGGCGCGGTTGGTTTCATCCCAGCCAGACGCGCGGCGCGCCCTGCCGCCCGAGCATCAGCTCGGTCAGCGCCCAGACCAGCGCGTCGGCGCGGTCGGGGCTGCGGCCGGGGCCGTGGTAGCCGCCGCCGGCCAGCAGTCCGCACAGCTGGTCTTCCAGCGCCGGGAACTGCCCGGCGTGGCGCACGCGGCCCGCTTCGTAGAGCGCGGCGACCGGTTCGGCCCGCGCCGCCTTGCCTTGCCGCGCGTGAACCAGCCGCACCGGCAGGGCGAGGTCGGCGGCGCGCAGCACGCTTTCGACCATCGCGCCGCCCTGGTTGGCTTCGGCGACCACGCGGTCGGCCTGCCAGCCTTGCGCGGTGCGGGCGACGGCGCGCGCCCAGCGTTCGGGGCTCGCCTTTTCCACGCTGGCATCGGCCAGCACCCGTGCGGTGCCATCCCCGGCCAGCGCGCAGACCACGATCCCGCAGGCATCGCCCGCCGAGGAAGCGGGCGGATCGACGCCCACCACCACCACCCGGGCCCAGCCGTCAGTGCCGGAAGCTGCCGCATCGCGGCAGGCTTCCAGCAGGGCGCGGGTCCACAGCGCACCTTCGATGTCGGTGATCAGTTCGCCGTCCAGTTCCTGCCGCCCCAGCGCCGAGCGGCCATATTCGCGCCGAACCGCGGCGATGAAGCGCGGCGGCAGGTTGGCCTTGTTGTCGAACGTCCGCCCGCGCGTCACCGCCACTTGCGGATGATCGAGCAGCCGTTTGAGCAGGGGCACCGCGCGCGGGGTGGTGGTTGCCACCGCCTGCGCCCGCTCTCCCAGCCGCAGGCCGAGCAGCAGGTTGTCCCAGGCGCTTTGCGCTCTGGCACTGTCCCACTTGGCAATCTCGTCGCACCAGGCATGGCTGTGCTGGGGCCGCGCAGGCTTTCCGGCTCACCGGCTGAATAGAGCGTCGCCTGCGCGCCATTGGGCCAGCGCAGTTGGCGCTTCGACGGTTCGAAGCGCGGCCTCTTCCCGCGCGGGGCGAGCGCCAGCAGTCCGCTTTCGCCTTCCACCATCACGCTGCGCGCCTCGACCAGCGAAGCGCCGACCAGCGCGATCCGGGCGCCGGGATCGTTCTGGGCAATCGCGCGGACCCATTCCGCCCCGGCGCGGGTCTTGCCAAACCCGCGCCCAGCCATGATCAGCCAGGCCAGCCAGTCGCCGGGCGGGGGCAACTGGCCGCGATGCGCCCACAGCTGCCAGTGGTGGCGCAGCGAGCTGCTGGCGCTGGTCCATGCCCGCCAGCAGGGCGGCGCGTTCATGCCTTGGCAGGCCGAGCAGGATCTCCGCCCGGCTGTCGCCCGCCTTACTCATCCGGTCTGTCCCGGCCGTCGCTTTCGCCCAGCTGCGCCGCATTGGCGGCGGCGCGTTCGCGCATCGAATCGATCATCGCGTCAATCGAATCGAGCACTTCCTGCTCGCTGCGATCGTCCTGCGCGGCGCGTTCGTGCGCCACCGACTGGCGGTGCTGGGCAAGCAGGCGGATCGCGTTGGCGACGTCCATCTTCCCGCCCCCATCGGGGTCGCGCAGATAGCCGAGCAGTTCCATTTCCAGGTTCTCGTAGCCCTCGCACAGCGCCTGACGCCATTCGGCGGCAAAGCCGGGATGCTCGCGCCGCACGCGGTAGACCCGGCTGACCGAGATCCCGGCGCGTTCCGCCGAGCGGGTGACGTTCGATGTTTCGACCAGCGCGGCCAGGAAATAGGTCCGCCAGTGCTTGTTCAGCCGGTCCTCGCCCTCGCTTTGCGCAGGCGCGGCGGCAGCTTGGTCTGTTTGAGGCGCGCCTTGCCACGCGCTGCGGACGCAGCGGCGGCAGGCGCGGTTTGCGCCTTGCTCATCCAGGGGTTCCTGATTGCCGGAAAGGGGAGGGGCGAAGCGCCGTCGGGCTTCGAATCGGTTGATCGCGATGTTCCGTATTTGTGCCATAAGAGCGTTACGGTGTCAACATAAATAACCCATATGGTTATATAAGGCGGATACTTGCCGCCCTGCCGCTGCGTGGCTAAGCAGGCGCGGAACTGCCGGAAAACAGGGACAAACGATGCTGCGCCGCCTTTACGAATGGACCATGGCCAAGGCATCACACCGCCACGCCGAATGGTGGCTGGCACTGTTCGCTTTCATGGAGGCGAGCTTTTTCCCGATCCCGCCGCACCCCTGCTGGGGGATCATGTGCCTGGCCGAACCGAAAAAGGCGGTGCGCTTTGCCGCGGTTGCCACGCTGGCATCGGTGGCGGGCGGGCTGCTCGGTTATGCGATCGGCTACTTCCTCTATGACACCCTGGGCACCCAGATCCTCGCGGCGCTGGGGCTGAGCCAGAGCTTCCCGCGCGCAGCCTGCTACCTGCGCGAATACGGGGCCGAGATCATCATGATCAAGGGCGCCACCCCGATCCCCTTCAAGCTGCTGACGATCACCGCCGGGTTCATCGCCATGCCGGTCTGGATCTTCATTGGCGCATCGATTGTCAGCCGCTCGATCAGCTTCATGATCGTGGGCGTGCTGTTCCGCCTGTTCGGTGCGCCGATCAAGGCGTTCATCGACAAGTATCTGGGCCTTGCCACCGCGATCTTCGCCGTGGTGGTGGTTGGCGGCTTCATCGCCGCCGCGATGCTTTCGGGCGGGTCCGGCAGGAAACCAGCGCGGTGTGCGAAGCTGCCGCAGCAGCGGCGCAGGTCCGGTGAGCGCCGCCCCCCGCATCCACCTCCACCACTGCCGCGACGCGCGTTCGTTTCGCGTGCTGTGGGCGCTGGAGGAACTGGGCCTGCCTTACGAGCTGACCATGATGCCATTTCCGCCGCGCGTGTTCGTCGAAGGCTACCGCGATGTGAACCCGCTGGGCACCGTGCCCGCTTGCTTCATCGACGGCCAGCTGATGACCGAAAGCGCGGCGATCCCGCACGTGCTGGCCACGAAATTCGGACCCAGCCCGCTGGCGGTCGCGCCGGACGAGCCGGACTTTCCCGCCTACATGAACTTCCTGATGATGGGCGAGGCGACGCTGACTTTCCCGCAGACGATCCACCTGCGCTACACCCGGCTGGAGCCGCCCGAGCGCCGCGTGGCCCAGGCGGCCGAGGATTATGCCCAGTGGTTCGGATCGCGCCTGCGCAATGCCGAAGCGATGATGCAGGGCGACTACGCCGCCGCCGGACGTTTCACCATGGCTGACATTTCGGTGGGCTATGCGGTGATGCTGGCCCGCCAGATCGGACTGGAAGAGCAGCTGACCCCCGGGATGCAGGCCTATTTCGACCGCCTCAGCCAGCGCGAAGGCTTCCGCCGCGCGCAGGCGGCGCAGGGGCCGGGCGGGCTGGGGCTGTAATCCTGCCGGTTACCTGACCAGCGGCGAATCGCGGTCCAGCGCCGTGCGGGCCGCCGCCAGCACCTGCATGGCCACCGGATCGAGCTGGCGCAGCCGCAGCGATGCTTCGGCCTCGCGCTGGGCACCGGCGGCATCGCCTGCCGCCAACAGCGCCGCCGCCAGATCGCGGCGCACCGGATACCAGAACGCGGGCGGATCGGAAAAGTCGGAGAACTCCTCGGTCTCCTCGATCTCGGCGGCCTTGCGGAACAGGTCGGCGGCATCTTTCCAGCGCGCTTCGGCCATGGCGATCCGCCCTTCCAGCACGGCGCGGGTGATGCCCAGCATCTGTTCGGCGGCCACCGCATCCCGTTCGGGCTTGCCCTGGACCAGGGTGAGCGGGATCGCTGCCGCTTCGGCCCGCGCCCCGGTCAGGTCGCCCGCCCAGACCAGGCTTTCGCCCCGGGCATAGTGCCAGGCCGCCTTGAGGTAGCCCAGCTTGGGTTCAGGCAGGGCGCCAACGCTGGCGGGATCGAACCGGGCGAGCGCGAAATAGCCCGAGGCGGCCAGCAGCTGGCTCCACGGCCTGGCCTTGTCATCGGTGGCGGACCGTTCGACCAGCGGGCGGGCAAGATCCAGCGCGATCCGCGAATCCCCGGCCATCAGCGCGCCGCCCAGTCCATAGATCACGTTGTGGGCATGATAGGGCAGATCCCAGACCCCCTTGGGATCGGGCAGGCCCAGCGCGCGGGCATTGGCCTTGCCCAGCTCCACCGCCGCGCGGTTGGTCCGGGCCGCATCCTGATAGCGCCCCACCCAGTACCAGGTGTGGCTGGGCATGTGGACCAGGTGGCTGGCGCGCGGGGCAAGGCCAGCCAGGCGATCGGCATAGGCTTCGGCAAGTTCGGGTTTGCCGATCACTTCGGTGGCGTGGATATAGAAATGGATCGCGGGGGTATGGTCGGGCGCGCGCTTCAGCACCTTTTCCAGCAGCACCACGGCGGCCTGCATCGCGGCATGATCATAATCGCTGCCATCGTCGGCAAAGGCCGAAACCATCAGCGCGTCGGCGGCGAGGCCCAGAATCTCGTTGTCATCGGGAAAGCGCGCCGCGGCGGCCTGCATGGCGGCGGCGTAGCGGTCATCGGCGCGGGCTGTATCCTTTCCCGGCGCATAGCGCAGCACCAGCGCATCGGTCAGCGCGCGTTCCTTGGCGGTACCGGAACGCCGCACACCGGCCTGCGCCTCGCGGGCCAGCACCAGCAGCGGTCCGCGCTCCTTGGCATCCTTGCCATAGTTGATCGTCGGCCCGTCGGTCAGCGCCAGTCCCCACTTGCACATCGCGCAGGCGGGATCGAGCCGGACCGCCTCGGTCATGGCCGCCACCGCCGCGCGGTGGGCGAAGGCGGCGTGGAGCTCAAGCCCGTTGGCGAAGAACTTCTGCGCTTCGGCATTGCCGGTGCTGACCGCAAAGCCGCCGTTGCCATAACCGGGCAGCAGCGTCGCGGTGCGGGGAACCATGGCATCGTCGTGGCGGTGCTGCTGGTCCTGCGCTTCGGCTGCGGGGGCGGCGGGATGCTGCGCGTGGTCCTGGCCGTGAAGGTCCTGCGCCAGCGCGCCCGTCGGCGCGCCCAGCGCCAGCAAAAGGCCGCCCAGCCAGCCCGCGCCATGGTGTCGCATCGCACTCTCCCCCAGATGATCGGGCAAAGCTTGCAGGTTTCAGGGCGCTTGTCACCTGCGGCGGCGATCAGGGGGCGGTGGGGGGCACCGTATAGTTCAGCCCCAGCCGTCCGCCATCGGGGTAGATCGTCTGCCCGGTGACATAGGAGCTTTCGCCGCAGGCCAGGAACACGGCAATCGCCGCGACTTCCTCCGGCTCGCCGCAGCGGCCCAGCGGCGTGCGGGAAAGGATGCGCTCCTCCGCCGCGCGGTCGGACATGATGGTGCGCAGCATCTCGGTCAGGATCGATCCCGGGCCGATCGCGTTGACCCGGATCCCGCGCGGGCGAGCGCCAGCGCGGTGACATTGGTCAGCTGCTTCATCGCGCCCTTGCTGATCGCGTAGGGAATTTGGTCAGGGATCGCCAGCACGGCGTTGACCGAGCTCATGTTCACCACGGCGGCGCCTTCGCCCATCAGCCGCGCCGCGCCCTGCGTGGCCCACAGCGCGGACTTGAGGTTGGTGGCGAAGACCCGGTCGAAGTCCTCCTCGGTCAGGGCGTCGAGGCTGGCGGCGTGGGTGATCCCGGCATTGTTGACCAGCACGTCCAGCCCGCCCCAGCGCGCGGCGGCGCGTTCCATCAGGCGCTCGACCTCGGCCTTGCGGGACACGTCGCAGGTGAAGGCTTCGCCGCCCAGTTCCGCCGCCGTCGCGGACAGGGCTGCGGCATCGATGTCGGCCAGCAGCAGCTGCGCGCCCTCGGCGGCGAAGGCGGTGGCGATCGCCTTGCCGATCCCGCGCGCCGCGCCGGTGATGATCGCGCGCTTGCCCGCCAGGCGCTGCTGGGCAATCATCGCCCGGTCAGTACGCCGAGAGGTAGTTCTGCAACTGCCCCATCCGGTTCTGGGCTTCGTTGGCCTGGCAATTGAGCGTGGCCACGGCCTGACCGGTCGGGTCGGTCGCGCTTTGCAGGCCGTGGACCTTGCAGGACGCATCCTTGCGCTTGATCCAGACGCGCTGTTCGGCCAGCAGCTGTTGGCGCACTTCGGGCGAGAGGCCCTGCCACACGGCCGTCAGCGCCTCGTCCGCCGTCTTGCGGGCCAGGGTCGCCTGTTCGATCGAGGCGCGGTTGGCGGCGTTGATCGCCTCCTCTTCCTGCTTGGCGGCCAGCGCCGCGTTCTCGGCCTCCATCCGCTGCCGGTTTTCCAGGTTGGAGCGCAGCAGCGATGCGGCCAGCACTTCTCCGAAGACGCCCAGCTTGGCATCGGCGTCCTCGAATTCGGCAACGATCTTGGTGCCATCGTCGGTCGGCTGGACGCTGTAGTCGAGATCGCCGGTCAGGTAATCGGCGCCCTTGTCTACCCCGGCGGCATCGGCGGCATCGTCAAGGCCGGGAAGTCCGGCGATCTCGCGGGCCTTGGCGGCATCGTCGAACACGTTCGTGCCGAACACGATCTTGAGGTTGCCGGTGCAGAACCGCTTGGTGCTGTTGGGATCTTCCTTGGTGGTCCGGATATTCTCGATCACCAGCTTGAGATCGGCAATCGCCGCACGGACTTTCGATCCGCCCACCGCCAGCTTGCCGTCGCTTCCCTTTGCATTGGCAAGGACGATCTTCTGAAGGCTGTCGCGGATGGCGATTTCCAGCGCGGCCTTGGCATCCTCGTCGGAACAGGTGGTGTTGGCCTTGCCGCAGGCACCCAGCGCCAGCGCCGAAACGATGGCCAAGATCAGCCGGAACCTTTTCACATCTGCCCCCTGCGTTCAAGCGCTTCAGGGCTTTAGTGCATCAGCGGACCTGCATGCGTCAACACGGCTTGCCGCGCGCTCAGATGATCCCGACAGTCTTCCCGGCGCGTTCGAACATGCCGATGATGGTCTGGACCTGCTCGGCGCTGTGTTCCGCGCAAAGCGAGCAGCGCAGCAGGGTCATGCCCGCAGGCGTTGCGGGCGGGCGGGCGAGGTTGACGTAAAGCCCTTCGTGCAGCAGCGCTTCCCACATTGCCGCGCCGCGCTCCAGATCGGGCATGATCACCGCGATGATCGCCGACTGCGGTTCTTCGGTGCCAAGCTGGAAGCCCTTGTCCCGCAGGCCCTTGTGCAGGGTCTTGGAATTCTCCCACAAATGGGCGCGCTTGTTGCCCGCGTGCATCAGCTTGCGGATCGAGGTGCAGGCGGTGGCGACCACTGATGGCGGCAGGCTGGCGGTGAAGACATGGGGGCGGCAGACCAGCCGCATGATCTCGAACTTGGGATGGTTCGATACGCAGAAGCCGCCGACCGTGCCAACCGACTTGGAAAAGGTGCCGATCACGAAGTCGACATCGTCCAGCACGCCCTGGTCCTCGGCCACGCCGCGCCCGTTGGGGCCGATGAAGCCCATCGAATGCGCCTCGTCCACCAGCACCATCGCGCCGTTTTCCTTGGCGACCCGGATCATCTCCTTCAGCGGGGCGATGTCGCCCAGCATCGAATAGACGCCTTCCAGCACGACCAGCTTGCCCGCGCCTTCGGGAATGCGCTTCAGGCGCTTTTCCATCGCCACGATGTCATTGTGCTTGAAGGGCACGACCTCGGCATCGCCCATCTTGCAGCCATCCCAGATCGAGGCGTGGCTGTCGATGTCGAGGACGATGTAATCGCCCTTTCCGGCAATCGTCGAAATGATTCCGAGGTTGGCCTGGTAGCCGGTCGAGAACACCATGGCGTGATCCATGGCGTAGAATTCCTTGAGCGCTTCCTCGACGGCGCGGTGCCCGGCATAGGTGCCGTTGAGCACGCGGCTGCCGGTGGTGCCCGAGCCGAAATCGTCAAGCGCCTGTTTTCCGGCCTCGATCACGTCGGGATCGAAGGTCATCCCCATGTAGTTGTAGGTGCCCAGCAGGATCGTCTCGCGCCCGTTGCACACCGCGACCGTGGGCGAGAGAACCTTTCCATCACCAGGCTGAACGGGTCTTCCACCCCGGAAGCCAGCAGGTTGGCGCGCATCTCGATCAGCGGATCGAACTTGGAGAACAGGTCGGTCATGGTCGGTCCTCAGCCCTGCAGCTTGGTCACGGCGTCGATCAGCTGGCCGTAGTTCTCGATCTCGGCCTGCTGGTTCATGCTGATGATGATGTCGAATGCATCCTCGATCTCGGCGACGAAATCCATCACGGTCAGGCTGTCGAATTCCAGATCGCCGGCAAAGGTGGTCGTATCGGTGACCTCTACGCCCTTCTTGTTGAAGGGCTCGATCAGTGCGGCGATCTTCGCGGCGGTTGCGGCGCGGTCCATGATATCAATGCTCCCGAAGGTGTTGCCCGGCGCAATGGCCTAAGAATGGGGCGGAATATAGGCGAAAATACGCTTCAGGCGGCCGTCTTTTCGACCAGGCCCTTCACAGCGGCCATGAAAGGACCGATCGAAACGGGCTTGGCGAGATAGCCTTCGGCACCCGCATCCCTGATGCGTTCCTCGTCGCCCTTGCCGGCATAGGCGGTTACCGCAAGCACCGGAATCGCCCGTAGCGTGCTGTCGCGCTTGGCCGCTTCGATCAGATCCAGCCCGGAAACATTGGGCAACTGGATGTCCATGATGATCAGGTTGGGCACGAACTGTCGCGCCCGGTCGAGCGCTTCAAGGCCATCGGCGCAGGGCTCCACGGCATAGCCCTGGCTTTTCAGCACATCGCAGAACAGCTTGCGGTTGAGGTCGTTGTCCTCGACAACGAGAATGCGCTTTGCCATTGATCCGCACTACCCCCCTGCAAACGAGGCTGACAATTCTTCGCGAACCCCAATCCCCCGCTCCCGATGCGGCCGTTCTGGCGCTGTCCGCGCTTGGCTGGCTGCTGGGCGATGGGCCGCGTGCCGAGCGGTTGCTGGCGCTGACTGGCCTGACCCCCGATGCGCTGCGCGGCGGCCTTGGCGATCCCGCCATGCTGGGCGCCGTGCTGGATTTCCTCTGCGCGCACGAGCCGGATCTGGTTGCGGCAGCCGAGGCACTGAGGGTGCAGCCGCAGAACCTCGTTTCCGCACGCGAAAGTCTGAATTCATGAGCAAACCCCTGATCATCAGCGACTGCGACGAGGTGCTGCTGCACATGGTCGTGCCGTTCGGCGAGTGGTTGAACGAGACCCAGGGCGTGTCGTTCAAGCTGGTCGGCAACGATTTTGCCAAGGCGATCCGCAATCGGGATACCGGCGAGCCGGTCGAACCGGCGGAGATCTGGCGCCTGCTCAATGGTTTCTTCGACAACGAAATGCACCGCCAGACCCCGATCGCGGGCGCGGTTCCCGCGATCAACGCGCTGAAGGACCATGCCGACGTGGTGATCCTGACCAACCTGCACGACAAGCATAACGAGGCCCGTGCGCGCCAGCTGGCAGAGCACGGGATCGAGGCGCGGGTTTTCACCAACCAGGGGCCAAAGGGCCCGGCGCTGCAGGCGATCCTGGCCGAATATCGCCCCAGCAAGGCGATCTTCATCGACGATCTGGCGCAGCATCACGGCTCGGCGGCGGAAATGGTTCCGCATATCGACCGCCTGCACCTGTGCGGTGAGCCGACTCTGGCCCCCCACATCACTTGCGGGTTCGAATCGGGCCACGCCCATGCCCGCATTGACACCTGGGAGCATGCCCTGCCGTGGCTGCTTTCGCGCATTCAGGAGAAATAGGATGAGCATCGAAGCGAAACTGGCCGAACTCGGCCTGACCCTGCCGGAAGCAGCCGCACCGGTTGCCGCCTATGTGCCGGTCGTGGTTGCAGGCGGACTTGCGCACGTGTCGGGACAGGTCTCGATCGTCGGCGGACAGCTGCTCAAGGGGCGGCTGGGCGAGGATCTCACCCTCGAACAGGGGGTAGAGGGTGCGCAGGCGTGCGCGCTGATGATCCTGGCGCAGCTCAAGGCAGCGCTCGGTTCGCTCGACCGGGTCGAGCGGGTGGTGAAGCTTGGCGCCTTCGTCAACAGCACGGCGGCTTTCACCGACCAGCCCAAGGTCGCCAACGGGGCCTCCGAACTGATGGTCGCGGTATTCGGCGAGGCTGGCAAGCACGCCCGCAGCGCGGTCGGCGTGCCCAGTCTCCCGCTCGGCGTCGCGGTCGAAGTGGATGCCATCGTTGCCGTTCGCGCTGATTGATCGCTGGCGGGCACCCGCGCCCCGGCCTGAAAAAGTCGCCTGGCTGGGTGAGTGCGACTATGCCCACCGGGGGCTGCATGGCGCCGGAGTGCCTGAAAACTCGCCAGCTGCTTTCGCCGGGGCCATCGCGCGGGGCATGGGGATCGAATGCGATGTGCGCCGCTCTCTCGACGGGCAGGCGATGGTGTTTCACGACGCAACGCTGGAACGGATGACGGGTGAGACCGGATCTGTCCGCCAGCGCAGTGCGGAGGAACTGGGCCGGATCGTGCTTGCGGGTGGCAGTGACACGATCCCCACGCTGCGCCAGGTTCTGGACCAGATCGCCGGACAGGTTCCGGTGCTGATCGAGATCAAGTCGCAGCAGGGATCGCGCGGGCGGGTATCGGCGCTGTGCCTGGCGGTGCGCCGGGTCCTGGAAGGCTATCAGGGGCTTCATGCGGTGATGAGCTTCGATCCGCGCGTGGTGCGCTGGTTTGCGGACCATTCCCCGCTGACGGTACGCGGCCTGGTCGTCACCGAAGAGGATGACAAGGCGCTGCCCGGCATGGTCCGGCGCCGCCTGGCACTGTGGCACGCGCGGCCCGATTTCCTTGCCTACGACGTGCGCGACCTGCCCAGCCGCTTTGCCGCTGCCCAGCGTCGGCGCGGCCTGCCGGTGACGACCTGGACGGTCAAGAGCGCCGAACACCGCGAGCGCGCGAGCGCCCATGCCGATGCGCCGATTGCGGAGGGCGCGGGCGTCCAGTGACCGAGATCGTGGCCCGGCTGGCCGGTTCCTATGGCGAATTTGATGCCGGTGAATGGGATGCGCTGGCTGGCGGCAATCCGTTCCTTTCGCACGCTTTCCTGAGCGCGCTCGAGGATTCGGGCAGTGTCGGACCGGAAAGTGGCTGGAAGGCCGCGCCGATCGTGATCGCTGGCGGCGATGGCCGGCTCGCCGCTGCGCTTCCGGGCTGGCTGAAAAGCCACAGCCAGGGCGAATACGTGTTCGACCACGCCTGGGCCGATGCCTGGCACCGCGCAGGCGGCGACTATTACCCCAAGCTCCAGATTGCCGTGCCGTTCACCCCCGCGACCGGGCCGCGCCTGCTGCTGGCGGATCAGGCGCTCGCCCTGCCGCTGCTGCGCGCGGCCGAGCAGCTCTGCGCGGCCAACGGGCTGTCATCGGCCCATGCGACCTTCATCGATCCGGCCCAGTTGCCGCTGTTCGAGGCCGCTGGCTGGCTGACGCGCAGCGATATCCAGTTCCACTGGTTCAATCGCGGCTATGCCAGTTTCGATGATTTCCTGGCCCAGCTATCCTCGCGCAAGCGCAAGGATCTGCGCAAGGAACGCGCCGCCGCCCAGTCAGGCGTGGAAATCCGCTGCCTGTCCGGCGCCGACATCCGCGAGGAGCATTGGGATGCCTTCTGGGTTTTCTACCAGGACACCGGCGCGCGCAAATGGGGCCGTCCCTACCTGACGCGCGAAGCCTTCTCGCTGATGGGGCAGCGGCTGGGGGAGCGAATCCTGCTGGTTCTGGCCTGTGTCGAGGGACGCCCGATCGCGGGCGCGCTCAACTTCATCGGGCCCGATGCGCTGTACGGCCGCTACTGGGGGGCACTGGTCGACAAGCCGTTCCTGCACTTCGAGCTGTGCTATTATCAGGCGATCGACGCGGCGATCCAGCTGGGCCTGCCGCGGGTGGAAGCGGGTGCGCAAGGCGGACACAAGCTGGCGCGCGGGTATGAACCGGTACAGACCTGGTCCGCGCATCATATCGTGCATCCCGGGTTCCGCAACGCGGTTGCGGAGTTCCTTGAGCGGGAGCGGGCCGGCGTGGCTGCGGACCAGCTCTATCTCGGTGAACGCACGCCGTTCAGAAAGGGTTGAGCGCGGGGACCTGGCGAATGCGAAGGCGCCTCGGCGATCAAGCCGCCCGGCGGCTGGTCGCGGCGATCCACTCGCGGGCGCGGCGCTGGGCTTCGGCGATTTCGCGGGCGGTCATCTCGTCCGAGATGTCGGCGCGGCACAGCTGTGCTTCGCCATGGCCGCCGACAGCGGCAAGGTTGAACCACTTGTGCGCCTCGATCAGGTCGCAATCGACGCCGTGGCTGCCGGTCGAATAGGCGACGCCAAGATCGTAATAGGCGCTGACGTCACCCGCCGCGGCCGCCGCGAGGCAGGTCGCGACCAGCAGGTCTTCGCTGTGGCTGGCCGCCGGACTGGTGGCGGAAAATGCGGTGGAATGGATCCAGGTGGTGGTCATGTGATCTGCCCCTCAAGTCAGCGGGCTGCGTCCCGCCGTGAAGGTCAAAATCTCCCTGTCATGGTCAACAAATGGTTAACGCCGGTAACGATTTGTCTCCCTTCGGGAAAAACCCCTGGATTCCGGTGGCCCGATGACCTTCCCGAATGGGTGCCAGCCATTTGCAAACCTTTCGCAGGATTGGAGCTTGTGCCGGTTTATGCCCAGCCCTATAGGCGCGCTCGAACCGGAGGGGTCGGACGGGAACACCTGCAACCCCGTCGTCCAGTCGGTCGGCCGGTCTGATGTGGAGAGTATATGGCGAGCGTTCTCGGTGATGAGATTGACGTCCTGGCCAAGGCCAAGCGGGCGATTGCCGGCGACTATGCTCCAAGCGACAGCGAACCCTACATGTGCGAAGCACAGCTGGATTATTACCGGCGGCTTCTGCTCGAATGGAAAAAGCTGATCCATTCCGCAGCGCAGGACACCCTGCAGCAGTTGCAGGACGGCCCGATCCGCGAGCCCGATCTTAACGATCGCGCCTCGAGCGAGACGGACTGGGGCATCGAACTTCGCACCCGCGACCGCCAGCGCAAGCTGATTGCCAAGATCGATTCGGCGCTGCGCCGGATCGAGGACGGCGAATACGGCTATTGCGAGGTTACGGGCGAACCCATCGGTCTCGGGCGCCTTTCCGCCCGTCCGATCGCGACGATGACTGTCGAAGCGCAGGAAGCGCATGAGCGGCGCGAGAAGATTTCCCGAGACGATTGAGCCACTTGGCCGCGTTAACGGCTTGTTTGCCAATCCCGTTTAGCTTCCAGCGAGTTTGCGGCAGATAGACTGCCCGCGAACGACGACCGGATTGTCGGTCGGCACAGGGAGTGCAGAGGCGGAAATGGGCGACAACGAGCATAGGCAGATCGCGCGCGACAGCCTGTTCGTCATGGCCGAATTGCGCGTGGATGGCTTGCCCGGCGAACACCGGGTCCGGGTCCGCAACCTCTCTGCCGGCGGTCTGATGGCGGAAGGCCCGCTTACCGTGCAGCGCGGGCAGATGGTCACGATCAAGCTGCGCAATCTCGGCTGGGTCGAAGGGTCTGTCGCCTGGGTCCAGGATTCGCGCTTTGGCATCGCCTTCCGCACCGAAATCGACCCCAAGATCGCGCGCGCACCCGCAACCAGCCACGATCCCGATTCGCAGCTGCGCCGCAAGCTGCTGGCCGGAGTGCTGAACACCGGAATGATGAACGGGCCGCTGCGCAAGCTCTGATTGCTGGCTAGGCATGGCACGGTTGCGATGCCACCTGTGCGAAACTGCGAAACTTCGTTAGACCGGCGCGCTATGGCCGCCCCTCTGCTCAGAAAGCTGCTGCTTGTGCCCTTGCTCGCCCTTGCGGCTTGCGGCGGCGATGCCGACCGGCCGGTGGAGGTGGCGGCGATCGGCGAAGCCGGCTCGCCCTTCGCGCTTGGTGCCCGGTTGCCGGTGGCCGCACAGCTTGTTCGCTCCGCAACTGCCGAGGGACTGGTCGCCTTCGACGGGCAGGGCCGGGTTATTCCCGCGCTCGCGGATCGCTGGATCGTCACAGACGATGGACTGTCCTACATCTTTCGCCTGCGCGATGGCCGCTGGGCCGATGGCACGCCGATCACCGGCGACAACGCCCGGACAGCCCTGAACGAGGCAATCGGCCGCGTGCGGGGGACTGCCCTGGGGTTGGACCTTGCCCCGATCGACGAGGTTCGGACCATGGCCGGGCGCGTGATCGAGATCAGGCTCAAGCGGCAGGCGCCGGACTTCCTCCAGCTGCTCGCCCAGCCTGAACTAGGCCTGCTGCGACGGGATCGCGGCGCCGGACCCATGCGGTTGGTCCGCCAGAAGCAGAGCGCGTTGCTGACCCCGATCGCGCCCGAGGATCGCGGGCTGCCGCAGCAACCGGACTGGGACCAGAGGACCCGCAACCTGCGCCTGGCCGCCCTGCCTGCGGCAGAGGCAATTGCGCGGTTCAACGCGGGTGACGCCGACATCGTGCTGGGCGGCAGGTTCGAGGATTTCCCCCGGCTGGATGCTGGCGGCGTGTCGCGCGGCGCTATCCGGCTCGATCCCGTTGCAGGCCTGTTCGGCCTTGCGATTGTTGGTCGGCCAGGCTTTCTTTCGTTGCCTGAGAACCGCGAAGCGTTGTCGATGGCGATCGACCGCGAAGCCATCGAGACTGCCCTTGGGGTCGGCGGTTGGACTGCAACGACCCGGCTGGTCAATCCGGGCCTGGCCGATGACAACGGCACTGTCGGTGAGCGCTGGCCCGGCCGCTCGGTGGCAGAGCGGCAGGCCCAGGCGGCGGCACGGGTCGCGCGCTGGAATAACGATGTTCAGCTGAAGGTCGCGCTGCCTGCGGGTCCTGGTGCGGACCAGATCTTCGCGCGGCTGCAGGCCGACTGGGCGGCCATCGGCGTAAAGGCGATCCGCGTGGCAGAGGGCGCTGCGGCAGATCTGGTGATGGTCGATACCGTGGCACGCTATGCCCGCGCTGACTGGTTTCTCAACCAGCTCAGCTGCGTTGCGGCCCGGGGCGTCTGCGATTCCACCGCAGACCGGCTGGCGAGCCAGGCGCGCACGGAGCCGGATGCCGATAAGCGTGCGGAACTGCATGCCGAAGCCGAAGCGAGACTGACCATCGCCAACGGCTTCATTCCGCTGGGAGTGCCGATCCGGTGGTCGCTGGTCAGCGGCCGCGCTTCCGGTCTGTCCCCCAATCCCTGGAGCGTCCATCCCTTGATGCCGATGACCATCCGCACCAAATAGATGCTGGCGGCCGCTGGAGGCCGGCATGACGAAGGGTTGTCGATGGAACAGACCAAGGTCCGGCGGATGACCGCCGAATTGCCGCTGGGCAACGATGCGCACTCGGTTCGCCGCAGGGTCGAAGCGCTGGAGCATCTGCTGGAAGGTCTGGTGCGCGTGCCGTTGCTCGGCCGCAAGGTCGGGCTGGACGCCATTGCCGGTCTGGTTCCGGTTGCCGGCGATGTCATTACCGCGGCCATGGGCCTTTACCTGGTCTGGGAGGCCCGCAACCTGGGCATGTCGCGCTGGCAGCTGGCGCGGATGCTTGGCAATGTCGGGCTGGATACGCTGCTTGGCTCCGTGCCGGTCGCGGGTGACCTGTTCGATCTGCTCTACGCCTCGAACACAAAGAACCTGCGGATCATCAAGCGTCACCTCGACAAGCACCACCCGGCAACCCGGGTCATCGAGGGCTAGGCGTTCCGGCCTCTCCTGACCTGCCGCCTTGAATCTCCGCGACTCGCCGGATTCCCGCCGTTTACGAGAAATTAACCTTTCCTCTTCATTGGTCATATGGTTAATGGCGAGCAATGACCCTTTCCGAAGGGTTATCGCACGGAAAACGGGGCAAAGGGGGACTACCCATGCGCGTGTTGCTGATCGAGGACGAGCCTACCACGGCGCGAGCCATCGAACTGATGCTGACGACCGAAGGGTTCAATGTCTATTCGACCGATCTGGGCGAAGAAGGCTTGGATCTGGGCAAGCTGTATGATTACGACATCATCCTGCTCGATCTGAATCTGCCCGACATGCACGGGTACGACGTGCTGAAGAAGCTGCGCGTCGCCAAGGTGCAGACCCCGGTTCTGATTCTGTCCGGCATTTCCGAGATGGATTCGAAGGTCCGCTCGTTCGGTTTCGGCGCTGACGATTATGTCACCAAGCCGTTCCACCGCGAGGAACTGGTCGCCCGCATCCATGCCGTGGTGCGCCGTTCCAAGGGCCACTCGCAGTCGGTCATCCGCACCGGCAAGCTGGCCGTGAACCTTGATGCCAAGACTGTCGAGGTCGATGGCGCGCGGGTTCACCTGACCGGCAAGGAATATGCGATGCTCGAGCTGCTTTCGCTGCGAAAGGGCACCACGCTGACCAAGGAAATGTTCCTCAACCATCTCTATGGCGGGATGGACGAGCCGGAACTCAAGATCATCGACGTCTTCATCTGCAAGCTGCGCAAGAAGCTGGCGCACGCCTGCGAGGGCGAGAACTACATCGAGACCGTCTGGGGTCGCGGCTATGTGCTGCGCGATCCTGAGGACAAGGCGGAAGCCGCCTGATCGAGCGATCATTCGTCACGGCCACGGCCCGTCTCCCCCCAGGGAGGCGGGCCAAAGCTTTTCAGGGGCTGGACGATCCCGTGCCGGGGCTTTAGCGGCCAGACCATGACTGCCTACAAATCCGGCGATCCGACCACGATCAACCGCCTCTATGGCCGCTCCAAGGGCAAGCCGCTCCGCACCGCACAGCAGGACCTGGTGGAGCAACTGCTGCCGCAGATCGCCGTGCCTGCGGAGGGCGAGGTGACTGCGGAACGGTTGTTCGGCCAACCCTGCACGCTGCATTTCGAGATCGGCTTTGGCGGCGGCGAGCATATGGCGGCGCGTGCCGACTTGCTGCCGGATCATGGTTTCATCGGTGCTGAACCGTTCCTCAACGGCGTCGCGCAGGCACTGACCCACGTTTCAGGTGACAATGGCGCGCACCCGCCGCTCGGCAATGTCCGGATCTTCCACGGCGACGCGCTCGACGTGCTGCGCCGCCTTCCTGACGGGTCGCTTTCGTTCGTCTATCTGCTCCATCCGGACCCCTGGCCCAAGGCGCGCCATGCCAAGCGGCGGATGATGAACGACGGGCCGGTCGATCTGATCGCGGCCAAGCTGCGCCCCGGCGGCGAGTTCCGCTTTGGCACCGACCACGCAGTTTACGTCCGTCATGCGCTGATGGTGATGCGCCGCCACACTGGCCAGTTCGAGTGGCTGTGCGATGGGCCGCAGAACTTCCAGAATCGCCCGGGCAGCTGGCCGGAAACCCGCTACGAGGCCAAGGCCCGCAATGTCTACGGGCATGAGGTCTGGTACTTCCGCTACCGGCGGCGTTAAGGCGCCGCGATTGCCCCGGCGATCGCCAGCACGCGCCGGGCCTGGTCGAGGTGGAGCAGCTCGACCATCTTGCCATCCACCTTGATTACGCCCTTGCCGACGTTTTCCGGCTGGCTGAAGGCGGCCACCACCCCCTCGGCCCAGGCAATCTCCTCAGCACCGGGCGAGAACACGGAATTGCAGGGTGCGATCTGATCGGGGTGGATCAGGGTCTTGCCGTCAAAGCCAAACTCCAGTCCCTGCCGCGCTTCGGCGCTGAAGGCGGTCAGATCGCGGAATTCGTTGCAGACCCCGTCCAGCACCACCAGCCCGTGTGCCCGCGCGGCGCAGACGGCGGCGGTGAGGACGGGAAGGAACGGGGTGCGGGCGGGTGTCAGCCGGGCGCGCATTTCCTTGGCCAGATCGTTGGTGCCCAGCACGAACCCGGCAAGGCGGCTGGAGGCGGCGCAAGCGGCAACAGCGTCAAGCCGGGGAACCACCGCGCAGGTTTCGACCATCACCCACAGCCGGGTATGGGCCGGAGCATTGCCCAGCGCGTGGTCATAGGCGGCGATGTCTTCCACCCCGGCGATCTTGGGAACGAGTACCGCGTCCGGTCCGGCGGCGGCCAGCGCGGCGAGATCGTCCGCACCCCACTCGGTCGACAGGGCATTGGCGCGCACCACCAGTTCGCGTCGGCCGAACCCGCCCTCGGCAACGGCGGCAACAGCAGCGGCACGGGCCTCGCCCTTTGCTTCTGGAGCGACCGCATCTTCGAGATCGAGGATCACCACGTCCGCATCCAGGGTGCGGGCCTTGGCCAGCGCCTTGGGATTAGAGGCGGGCAGGTAAAGCGCGGAACGGCGTGGGCGCAGGGTTTCAGTCATGGCGTGGTTCTCCGGTGGGCGGATTGGCTTGCGCGCTCAGCCATTGCAAGCATCCTGCCGCAGGAAAATTTCGTTTCGGCGCCTGCGGCAAAACTTTCTCGCGGCACATGCGTATAAACTCTATCGAAATGGTCGAGATGGCCAAGCGGGAGACGAAGTGATGCCGGACCTGTTGCACCTGGATCTCTCGGCCCTGCTGCCGTTCATCCTGGTCGGCTTCGCGGCGCAGCTGGTTGATGGTGCGCTGGGCATGGCCTTCGGGGTGATAACCAACACACTGATGGTTGGGTTCCTGGGCGTTCCACCTGCTCAGGCATCGCAGCGGGTCCATATCGTCGAATGTTTCACCACTGCCACTTCGGCGGTCAGTCACCTGCTCCACGGCAATATCGACAAGGTGCTGTTCTTCCGCCTGTTGATTCCTGGCGTGATCGGCGGGGTGCTGGGCGCCTATGTCCTGTCCTCGCTCGACGCGGCCGTGGTGAAGCCCTTCGTGATGCTCTACCTCACCTCGATCGGGCTCTACATCCTGATCCGGGGACTGCTTTATCCACCCAAGATCAAGGAGGCGAAGTTCATCGCCCCGCTCGGCCTGTTTGGTGGTTTCCTCGATGCTGCGGGCGGAGGCGGCTGGGGGCCGGTGGTGACGTCCAACCTCCTCATTCAGGGCGCTGATCCGCGCAAGGTGGTGGGCACGGTCAACTCGGTCGAATTCTTCCTGACGCTGACCGTTTCGGCCGCCTTCATCTGGCATCTGGGCATTGCCGACGTTGCCGGGGCCACGCTTGGCCTGCTGATCGGCGGGGTCATCGCGGCGCCGATCGGCGCCTGGGCGGCCAAGCACTTCAACCCCAAGACCATGCTGATCCTGGTAGGCATCGTGCTGACCGTGACCAGCGGCTTTGGTGTCTGGCGCGCCTGGGCCTGACCAGGCTGAAACGCTCTGCGCCAGCCGGATCGGGGAAACGCGGCCATTGCCGCAGTTCCCCGATCCGGGCCGGTTTTTTACCCGGCCACTCCCGCCGCAGCGAGCACGGCCAGCGTCAGCACGTCCGGAGCAATCGCGGTCATCGGCGCGATCTGCACGGGCTTTTCCATGCCCAGCAGCATCGGCCCGATCGTGGCGTTGCCGGCCAGTTCGCGCAGCAGCTTGGCCGAGATATTGGCCGATTGCAGCCCGGGCATGACCAACACGTTGGCAGGCGCCGAAAGACGGCTGAAGGGGTAGTTCTTCATGACCGTGGGGTTGAGCGCGGCGTCCGGCGCCACCTCGCCTTCGTATTCAAAGCCTGGCTGCTCGGCATCGAGGATCGCCACCGCCTCGCGGATCGGCTCCAGCCACCGGCCAGCCGGATTGCCGAAGGTCGAATAGGACAGGAAGGCGACACGCGGCTCGTGGCCCAGACGGCGGGCGACGGCGGCGGTTTCCTTGGCGATCACCGCCAGGTCCTCGGCGCTGGGCCGCTCGTTGACGGTCGTGTCCGCCAGGAACACGGTATAGTTCTTGCCGATCATCAGGTGAACGCCGAACGGCAGGTGCCCGGGCCTGGGTTCCAGCACCTGGCGCACTTCGCGCATGGTCTGCGCGAAGGTGCGGGTCAGGCCGGTTACCATCGCATCGCCCACCCCCAGCTTCAGCAGCAGCGAGGCGAAGACGTTGCGGTCCTGGTTGACCATCCGACGCACATCGCGTTCCAGAAAACCGCGCCGCTTGAGCTTTTCGTAGAGCAGATCGACCATCGCCGGAACGTGCGGTGAAACGGCGGAATTCTCGATCTCGAAGCTGTCAGGATTGCCTACGCCCAGTTCGACCAGCTTGGCGCGGACGGCATCGGTCCGCCCGACCAGCACCGGCTCTCCATAGCCGAAGTCGCGATACTGGATCGCGGCGCGCAGCACGATCTCGTTCTCCGCCTCGGCAAAGATCACGCGCTTGGGATTGGCCTTCACCGTTTCGTAGACCTGGGTCAGGACCGAAGTGGTGGGGTTCAGCCGGGCTTTCAGGCTGTGGCGATAGGCGTCGAAATCCTCGATCGGCTTCTGTGCCACGCCGGTATCCATTGCCGCCTGGGCGACGGCGGAGGAGACCACCTCCATCAGGCGTGGATCGAACGGCGCGGGGATGATGTAATCGGGACCAAACTGGTACTTGATGCCATAGGCCGCGGCCACTTCGTCGGGCACCTGTTCGCGGGCCAGCTGGGCAATGGCCCGGGCGGCGGCGATCTTCATCTCTTCGTTGATGGTGGTTGCCCGCACATCGAGCGCGCCCCGGAAGATGAAGGGGAAGCCCAGCACGTTATTGACCTGGTTGGGATAGTCCGACCGGCCGGTGGCGACGATCGCGTCCGGGCGCACCGCCTTGGCATCGGGCGGGGTAATTTCCGGGTCCGGATTAGCCATGGCGAAGATGATCGGCTTGGCCGCCATGTCCTTGACCATGTCCTGCGTGATCGCGCCTGCTGCCGACAGCCCCAGGACGATGTCAGCACCAACCAGTGCTTCCTTCAGCGTGCGCTTGTCCGTCTGGATCGCATGGGCCGATTTGAACTGGTCCACGCCTTCGCGCCCGACATAGATCACGCCCTTGGTATCGCAGACGGTGACGTTTTCATGCCGCACACCCATCGATTTGATCAGTGCGGTGCAGGCCAGGGCGGATGCGCCCGCGCCGTTGACCACAACCTTCACATCCTCGAACCGGCGGCCGGTCAGGAAGCAGGCGTTGACCAGGCCGGCGGCGGCGATGATCGCCGTGCCGTGCTGGTCATCGTGCATCACCGGGATCTTCATGCGCTCGCGCAGCGCCTGCTCGATCACGAAGCATTCGGGGGCCTTGATGTCCTCAAGGTTGATGCCGCCGAAGCTTGGCTCCATCAGTGCCACCGCCTCGATGAAGGCGTCCGGGTCTTCGGTGGCCAGTTCGATGTCGATCGAATCGACGTCGGCAAAGCGCTTGAACAGCACTGCCTTGCCTTCCATCACCGGCTTTGAGGCCAGCGCGCCGAGGTTGCCCATGCCCAGGATCGCCGTGCCGTTGGAAATCACCGCGACGAGATTGCCCTTGGCGGTGTATTCGTAGGCATCGGCCGGATTATCAGCAATGGCCTGGACCGGCACCGCGACGCCGGGCGAATAGGCGAGGCTGAGATCGCGCTGGGTCGCCATTGGCTTCGATGCGATGATCTCGATCTTACCCGGACGGATGGTCTTGTGGTAGAACAGCGCTTCGCGTTCGGTGAA
This sequence comes from Novosphingobium sp., assembly GCA_016719755.1. Classification (GTDB taxonomy): domain Bacteria; phylum Pseudomonadota; class Alphaproteobacteria; order Sphingomonadales; family Sphingomonadaceae; genus Novosphingobium. Next base: position 522,476 of record JADJYM010000016.1, read on the forward strand.
GCGGACGTTGCTTTCTTCGGTCACCGGCATCTCCTGAAATCGGCCCTGCCCTAACGAATGCAGGCGCGACGCGATAGGGGAAAGGTTGGGACGACTGCTTCCCGAATCGTGGATGGAACCGCTAACCCGTACTCATGTCCGCACCCGCCACCCCGATGATGGTCCAGTACCTCGCGCTCAAGGCAGAGGCGGGGGATTGCCTGCTGTTCTACCGGATGGGCGATTTCTTCGAACTGTTCTTCGACGATGCCCGCACGGCGGCGCAGATCCTCGATATCGCGCTCACCAGCCGGGGCGAGCATCTGGGCGTGCCGATCCCGATGTGCGGAGTGCCGGTCCATGCGGCGGAAGGCTATCTGGCCCGGCTGATCAAGGCCGGATGCCGGGTCGCCATCGCCGAGCAGACCGAGACGCCGGAGGAGGCGAAGAAACGCGGCGGATCGAAAGCATTGGTAGCGCGCGGAATTGTCCGCTTCGTCACGGCGGGCACCCTGACCGAGGAAGCGCTGCTGGAGCCGCGCCGCGCCAACGTGCTGGCGGCGGTCTGCGAGGTGCGCGGTGCCGTGGGGGTTGCGGCCTGCGACATCTCGACCGGGCGGATGGAACTGGAACAATGCCCGCCTGAACGGCTGGGCGCGGCGCTTGCCCGGCTGGGGGCCAGCGAGATCGTGACGCCCGAAGGCTGGGAGCTTGCCCCGCACGATGCTATTCCCCGCCCGTCGCGCGATTTTTCCAGCGACGGGGGCGAGGTGCGGCTCAGAACGCTCCACGGTGTCGCGACGCTCGATGGGTTCGGCCAGTTCGACCGGGCGATGCTGGCGGCGGCGGGCGGGCTGATCGCCTATCTCGACCATGTCGGACGCGGGCGCCTTCCGCTGCTGCTGCCTCCGGTGGCCATCTCCGGCGAATCGCGACTGGCGATGGACGAAGCCACCCGCGCAAGTCTGGAGATTCTCTCTGCGAGTGGCGGGGGGCGGCGCGGCAGCCTGATCGAGGCGGTTGATCGCTGCGTTACCGGGGCCGGCTCGCGGCTGCTGGCCGACGACCTTTCGGCGCCGCTCACCGATGCGGATGGGATCGAGGCGCGACTGGCGCTGGTTCAGTGGCTGCTCGATGATCCGCTGTTGCGCGGCGACCTGCGCACCGTGCTGCGCGCTTTGCCTGACATTGGCCGGGCGCTTGGCCGGGTGGTTGCCGGGCGGGGTTCTCCGCGCGATCTCGGCCAGCTGCGCGACGGGCTGGCCGAAGCCCGGCGGGTTCACGATCATCTCGCCAGGCGCCAGGACAAGCCCGCGCTGCTGGAGGATCTGCTCCCCAGCCTGTCGGGCCACGGTGCGCTGACCGATCTCTATTCCCGCGCGCTGGTTCCCGCGCCGCCGACCGAGCGGGGGCAGGGCGGGTTCATCGCCGAGGGCTATGATCATGCGCTCGATGAATTGCGCCGCATTTCCGGCGATGCCCGCCGCGCAATCGCGGCGCTGGAAGCGAAGTACCGTGATCAGACCGGCATTTCCGCGCTCAAGATCCGCCATAACGGGGTTCTGGGCTACTTCGTGGAGGTTCCCGCCCGGCACGGCGACGTGCTGATGGCGCCCGAAAGCGGCTTTACCCATCGCCAGACCATGGCCGGGGCCGTGCGGTTCAACGCCCTTGCGCTGCATGAAGAGGCAAGCCGGATCGCCGAGGCGGGCGGGCATGCGCTGGCCGCCGAGGAAGCGCATTTCGAGGAACTGATCGCCGAGGCCGTCAAGGCCCGCCACGCCATCGCCGCTACTGCCCAGGCGCTCGCCCGGATCGACGTTGCGGCAGGGCAGGCGGAACGCGCGGCGGAAGGCGGCTGGTGCAGACCGGAGATCGCGGCCGACCCTGTGCTGGAGATCGAACAGGGGCGCCACCCGGTGGTCGAGGCGGCCTTGGCGGCGAGGGGCGAGCGCTTCGTCGCCAATGACTGCCACCTCGCGCCGCAGGACCGGCTGTGGCTGGTTGGCGGGCCGAACATGGGCGGCAAATCGACCTTCCTGCGCCAGAACGCGTTGATCATTCTGCTGGCCCAGGCGGGCGGTTTCGTGCCTGCGGGGCGGGCGCGGCTGGGGCTGGTCGACCGCCTGTTCAGCCGGGTCGGCGCCTCTGACAACCTCGCGCGCGGGCGTTCGACCTTCATGGTCGAAATGGTCGAGACCGCCGCGATCCTCGCCCAGGCGAGCGAGCGCAGCTTCGTGATCCTCGACGAGGTCGGGCGCGGCACCTCGACCTACGACGGGCTGGCGCTGGCCTGGGCGGTGGTCGAGGCGGTGCACGGGGTCAACCGCTGCCGCTGCCTGTTCGCCACGCATTACCACGAACTCGCGCGGCTGGCTGACAGCTGCGAGGCGCTGAGCCTTCACCATGTCCGCGCGCGTGAGTGGAAAGGCGAACTGGTGCTGCTGCACGAGCTGGCGCCGGGGCCGGCCGAGAGTTCGTTCGGCCTGGCCGTGGCCAAGCTGGCGGGTGTGCCCGCGCCGGTGGTGGCCCGCGCCCGCACCGTGCTCGAACGACTGGAGAAGGGCCGCGCGGAAACCGGCGGGATCGCGGCCGGACTTGGCGACCTTCCATTGTTCGCCGCCGCTGCCGAAGCCCGGCGGGAGAGCGTCGATGCGGTGCGCGAACGACTCGCGGCGCTTGACATCGACGCGCTCTCCCCGCGCGAGGCGCTGGACCTGCTCTACGAGTTGAAGCGCGAGGCCGAAAACCTTCCTTAACCGGGTGGGCGCTAGGCTGCGCGCCATGTTCGGCTTCGGACCCCGCCTGACCACCGTATTCGCCAGCCGCTGGAAGGCGCTGCTGTGGTCGGCCGGCATCCTGCTGACCGCCTATTGCACCGTACCGTCCGCAGAGCAGACCGCCCAGAAGGAAGCTGCCCAGACAGCAGCCGCGCAGCCAGCCGCCGCGCCCCACAAGTCGCCCTGGGCCAAGGACTGAGCCTCAGAGCCGGTCCATCTCGGCCACTGCTCGGGCGATGATCGCATCCTTGCTCCAGCGTTCCTCGGCCCGCCGTCGTGCTTCTGCGCCCAGCCTTTCGCGGGCATCGGGATCATCCGCCAGCGCGGTGATCGAAGCGGCGAGCGCTGCGGCATCCCCCGGTGCCGACAGCGCACCGCAGCCGTCGACTTCGGCGTAGAGTCCAGTTCCGGGCTCGGTCGTCGCCACCACGGGCCTGCCCGAGGCGAGCATGTTGGTGAGCTTGGACGGCAGCACCAGGTCCGCTGCCCCCGCGATCTGGGGCAGGAGGTGCAGGTCGGCCACGGCGAGCATCGCCCCCATCCGTTCCGCTGGCTGAAGGTCGTGCAGCTGGATATTGGTCAGGCCCTTCGCCTGTGCCTCCAGCGCCGCGCGGTTCGGACCTTCGCCGCAGATGACGAAGGCAATGTCGCTGCGGTTCGCCAGCAGCCGGGCAGCCTCGACCAGGATCTCGATGCCCTGCTTGCGTGCGATATTGCCTGAATAGAGCGCGACGACGCGCTGCCCCAGTCCCCATTCGTTCCGGATCTGCTCTGCCCCCGCCGGATCGGGAACGAAGCGCGCGTCAGCCCAGTTGCGCAGCTCCACCACACGGTCGCGGGGGATGCCCTTGGCCGCCAGCTTGGCGCACATCTGCGGGCTGATCGTCGAAACCCGGTCGCCCAGGCGCAGCAGGCGGGCTTCCAGCCAGCGGGCCAGCCGCGCGGGCAGGCCCTGGGTCTTGAGCAGCCCGGTCGCAAGCGCGGCTTCGACCTCGAAGTCCTGGACATGGATCCACAGCTTCGCGCCGGCCAGCCGCGCCGCGATCCAGGCGGTGATTACGCCAAGCAGGGCCGGGGCCACCGTGATGACCAGCTGCGGTCTCGCTTGACGTGAGCGCAGCGCCCGCCCCAGCGCAGGCCCCAGCGCGGAGAGCGCGAAGCTGGCGAGGTGGATGATCCGCTTTGCCCCGCCCGGATCGGCCGGGATGTAGTGCGGACAGCGAGTGACGGCGATGCCGCTTTCCGTGGCCGTGCGCCAGGCGCTCGCGGGATAGCCCGGGTAGGGGCGCCACTGCGGGTAGTAGGGCTGTCCGGCAATTACTTCCAACACCGCGCCATGCTGTGCCAGCGCTTCGGCCAGCCCTTGCGTATAAGGCCCGATGCCGACCGGCTCGGGCGCATAGTTCAATCCGATTACCAGAATGCGATCCCGTTTCATGCCGCGCCGTCGAACCAGCGGCTGAGCCGGGCCAGCTCGCGCGACTGGCGGCGCACATCGGCGCGGGAAAGGTCGCCCGCCACCCGGCCAAGCCGCGATAGCGCCCAGCCGAGCCGCCCGCCCTCGCTGGCCATTTCGCGCACGGCTGGCGCCTCGCCGTCAGCGGTGCGGGTGCCGCTCATGCGGGTGACCAGGCCCCGCCAGCCGCCCTTGAGCACGGTTGCGGCAAATCCCGCAGTCGCGCAGCTATCCGGCTCCTGGAACAGCAGCTGGACCGTGCCGTCCAGCACGGCGATCGGTGGAGGCGGGCCGGAGTCAGCCGTATAGTCGATGGGAACGTCCGCGCGGTTGAGCGCGGTGAGGTCCAGCACCAGCCGCGCGCCGTCGCGCCAGCCTTCGTCCCGGCCGCGCTGCCAGAACGCCGCCCAGTCGATCCGTTCCCTGCGCAGCAGAAAATCGATGTCCGCCAGCACGCGTGGCCCGCAATCGAACCGGTGCGCATAGGCGGCGTGAATGATCAGATGAACCAGCATATCCTCTGCGCCGGGGTAGGATACGCCGTCAATCCGCACCGCGCGGGCGCGCACGGCCGTCTCGTCAGGCTCCGGGCTGAAATGGTCCAGCGCGCCATGGGGATCGGCCATGCGGTGGTGAAGTTCGATCATGGAACCGCGCGGACCGACCAGGGTGGGCAGATGCTTTTCAAGCCGGACCATGTCGGCCAGCGGAATTTCCTCAGGGTAAGCCTGGGCATAGCCGGCGCGCTTGAGCAGGGCATAGCCTTCCAGCACGGTTTCAGTGTCGAGCAGCACATCCAGATCGTACATCGGCCGCTGGGCGGGATCGGGATAGGCATAGGGTGCAAGCCAGGCGCCTTTCAGCGCCAGCGGCGCGAAGCCTGCGCTTTCCAGCAGCGCGGTGCAGTCCTTCAGTTCCGCCGTGCGCGCCAGCGCGAGCAGGGCCGCTTCGCGGAAGGCCGCGCGCCAGTTTGCGGCGATCTGTTCCGGGATTGCCGGATTGTCCTGGTGCTGGGCATGAAGCAGCGGCTGCAGGCGGCGCAGTGCGGCCATGCGGTCGATCCAGTCCCAGTCAGCATCGTTCAGTCCGCCCAGGTCCGGCTGACGGACATTGCCGAACAGGTCGAGCAGCACCCGCCGCAGCGCACCGGGCGGCATGGCAGATCGAGCTCAGTTGCCGCGCTTGGGGACCGAGAAGCTCCCCGAGACGCGCCCGCCGGAAGTGGAGCCGACCCCGCTGGCCGAAGAGCCGCCGCCAGCGCGTCCATCGACACTTGCGACTCCGCTGTCGAGATCGATCACCAGTCGGCCGCCGTTCAGCGTGTCGCCCCCGCGCCGCAGCGCGACATTGCCGGCCAGCGTGATGATCCGGCGGTCGAAATCGTAGATCGCCACATCGCCCCGCGCGCTTTCGCCGCCGCGATTGACCTGGACCCCGCCGGTCGCGTCGATGCGGTGGATCTGGAGCGATCCCGTATCGCTGAAGGCAACCGTGGTGCGGGCCGCCTGCAACCGCAGCCCGCCCTGGCTGATGTCGACATTGCCGGCCAGCACCACGCGGTTCTGGCGATCCTGTAGCTCGATATGATCGGCGGCATAGCTGACAGGGGCATCGCTGTTGTGGCCGGAAAGCGCCTGGGCACCGCTCTGGCTGATCGCCACGATTCCGAGAGTGCCGATGGCGAAGCCGCCCAGCAGAGAGCGCAGCGCGAGCGAGACAGTCGAAGCCTTGGCCATCACGGCATCCTCAATTTGCCGGGCGCCATCAGCAGCCGGGCATTGCCATCAAGCGCGACAGTGCGCGCTTCAAGGTCGGCCACTATCCGCTCGGCGCTGAAAGTGCCAGCGGGAATGGCTCCCGAAACCCCGCCGGAACCGGTCACCCGGCGTCCCTTGAGGTCAATTTCGACATTGCGCGAGGTCATGCGGTACCCGTCGGCGGCGGTGAAGGTCACCGGGCCGGTCACGGTCACTTCCTCGGTATCGTAGTCATAGGCGCCGCCAATCGCGGAAAGCTGCGCCAGCCCGTCGCTCAGCAGGATTCGCGCGGCCAGGTTTTCCATCTTCACCACCGGTTCGGCAGATGAGACCTGGACAGCAGAACCGGCAGTAACGGTGAAGGGGCGACCCTCGTTGTCCACCCCGCGATACATCGCGTTGGAGACGCGCAGCCGTTCGCTGACCACGGCCACCTTGGTCCGGTCGAGCAGAAAGCTGATTTCGTTCTTGGGAAACAGCGGACCGACGATCATCGCCGCCGCAACCACGCCGACCGCGCCCGGCAGCCACTTTGCCAGTAGACGCACACGGCGGTCGTGCGAGCCCCCCGGGGCTGCCCAGTGGCGGCGCTGGTCGCGGATCTTGTCGGCGGCTTCGGTCATTGCGGGGTCAGGCCGGAATGCTCATGATTCGTGGCTGAAGATGTCTTTGTCGGCCCAGCCGGCAAGATCAAGCCGCGCGCGGTGGGGCAGATAGTCGAACGCGGCCTGAGCTGCCTCGGTGCGGTGCTCGCGCGCAAGCCGCTCGATCAGGATTGTGTGCATGGCGTGGAGATAGCGCACATCCGATGCGGCATATTCACGCTGCGCCTCGCTCAGTTCAGGTGCGCCCCAGTCGCTCGACTGCTGCTGCTTGGACAGTTCCTTGCCCAGCAATTCACGCACCAGATCCTTCAGGCCATGCCGGTCGGTATAGGTGCGGGTCAGCTTGCTGGCGATCTTGGTGCAGAACACCGGGGCGGCGGTGACGCCCAGGTAATGCTCGATCGCGGCAAGATCGAATCGCGCAAAGTGATAGAGCTTCACGCGGTCCGGATCGGCCAGCACGGCCTTTAGGTTGGGCGCATCGAAGCGTGAATCCGGCGCGAAGCGGACAAGATGCTCGTCGCCCCTGCCGTCGGAAATCTGCACCAGGCACAGCCGGTCGCGCGGGGTGATCAGCCCCATGGTTTCGGTATCGACCGCAACCGGCCCGGGCGCGAGCACGCCTTCGGGGAGATCTTCTTCGTGGAGATAGACAGCCATATCGCCAAAGTGCTTAGGCCGATCCGCGCGGCGTGGAAAGCCCCGCAATCATGGGAGTGTGCGGGCGTGGCCAACAGCGATGCGGTTCCCGAAAGCTGGCGAGAGGCGCTGGCCCCGGTCCTGGCCAGTTCGAAGTCGCGCGCGCTGGGCGGTTTCCTCACCGCCGAGGAGGCGGGCGGCAAGCGAATCTACCCGCCGCGTGGGTGCAGGCTGGCGGCCCTGGAGCTCACTCCGCTCGATCGGGTCAAGGTTGTGATCCTGGGCCAGGATCCCTACCACGGGCCAGGCCAGGCGCACGGCCTGTCGTTTTCGGTGCAGGACGGCGTGAAAGTGCCCCCTAGCCTGCTGAACATCTACAAGGAACTGGAAAGCGACCTTGGCCTGCCGCGTCCCGCGCATGGCAACCTGACCAGCTGGGCGCGCCAGGGCGTGCTGCTGCTCAACGCCGCGCTGACCGTGGAGGACGGCAAGCCCGCATCGCACCAGGGCAAGGGGTGGGAGGAGATCACCGATGCGGTGGTCGCCGCAGTTGCCGCCAAGGCGGACCCTTGCGTTTTCCTGCTGTGGGGCAGCCATGCCCGCAAAAAGGCGGCGAGCGTCCCGGGGCTGGGGGCGGGCACCCATCACCTGGTTCTCACCGCACCGCATCCCAGCCCGTTATCTGCCCATTCCGGCTGGTTCGGCTGCCGCCATTTCAGTAAGGCCAATGCCTTTCTGGAGGAACAAGGACGCGGCGCGGTGGACTGGCGTGTCTGACGATCACTCCCAGACGGAGTAGCGGTCAACCCGGCGCTGAAACCCGGCTGCGAACGATCGGGCGCGGGCACGCAGCAGGATCAGGCGCCCCTCTGCGGAGCGGGTATAGACCAGCCGGGCCGACCCGACCCGCGCGCACCATTCGCGGTGGAACACCTCTGCCGAAGCTTTCTGCCGTCCGATCGCTTCGGGTACCGCATGGTAATCGGTGCGGCGGTGCAATCCCAGCCAAGAACGGCGGACCAGCAGGTAGCGTGGGTTGCGCACATGCCCCAAGGCTTCGGCCAGCGCTTCCAGCACGGCGCGTTCGCCGGCGCGGGGGAGGCCTTCGACCAGGACGTCGACCCGCCCCGAGGCCGAGCGGCGGGTCACTACCCGGGCCTGCCAGGCCTGAAACCCGTCGAGCGCGCCAGCCGCGACCAGCCCGGCGATCACTGCTTCGCCAACCTGCCTGACGCTCGCTTCAAGCGATCCGCTGCGCCACAGCAGCCGCAGGCCAAGCAGCAGTTTTGGCAGGCTGGCGAGCATGGCGGCTCCGGCCACGGCCATCCCGGCCGTGCCAAGCGAGGCCCAGTTGCCCGCATGCCGCAGCTGCGCCGCTCCGGCCAGTGCGCCGCCTGAAAGGCCGCTGACCGCAAGCCAGCCCAGCGTGTCATACCAGGACAGGCGATGAGGCGCCTGGCTGGGCGAGGCGCATTCGCGCACCCGCGCGCGGGTTGCGGCATTGCCCAGCGATTGCTGCCAGCGGCGGGCAATTGTGCCCCGGTCCGCAGCCAGTGCAAGTGTGCGGGCATTGCAGGCCTCCAGTCCTTCGGCCTCCCACAGTCCGAGCCGCTCGATCCCGCTGGAGATGGCTGGCGGGCCATGATTGGCGATTCCTTCGAAGGCGCGAAAGCGCCGGGTCAGCAGATCCCAGTCCGAGGAGGACGCCTCTCCCGGATCGAGCGCCCCCCAGTCGAGCCGGTTGGCGAGGCCATGCAAGGGGCCAGGCGGAGGGGCTTCGACGGCCGCGAGATGCCAGATGTTGGCAACCTTTTCCGGATCGGCGGGATCGAGCCGGATGGCCCGCCCGCGCATCTGGTTGGACAGCATGAAAGCCGCCGAATTGCTGGCCAGGACCAGGCTGTTGACCGTCGGCGCATCCCAGCCCTCGCCCAGCAGGGCCTGAGTGCCGACAAGGATCCTGATTGCCCCGCTTGCGAACAATGCGCTGACCAGCGTCACCAGCGCTTCACCCGTCTTGCCTCCCGCTTCCACCCGGGCGTGGCCAGGGCAGCCGGCGAGGGGCACCAGCCGCAATTCCCCTGCGTCTAGGCCCTGCTCTGTGGCGAGGCGGCGCAGGTCTTCCTCCAGATCGACAGGCAGAATCACCAGGGTTCCGGTCAGCACGCCAATCGTCAGTTTGATGCCAAGCGCCCGGCGCAGGGTTTCGAACACCGGAACCACGCCGAGACGCGAAGGCTGGTAGTCGGCCGCTGGTGCACGGGGCAACTCGTCGGCCCGGACGTGATCGGACAGGATCAGCAACCGCAGCCGCTCGCCCAGCGCCGCAGCTTCCGACCGGGCGATTGCCACTATGGAATCGAGCTTGGCGAGGCTTCCGGCCATGGCCTTGAAGATCCGGCGGCTTTCACCGAGCCTGACCCGGCCTCCCTCGATCAGTCCCGCCTCGCTGAGCCGCGCGCGAAGCAGCCGCGTACGCTCCGCGCCGATGGCCATGACCTCGGCATGGCTGAACAGCCAGCCGTTCAGCAGAACCTCAAGCCACCAGGGCGACAGGTCCGGCAGTTCTGCCCGTCCCACGCCGAGCAGTTTGAGTGGGGCAGTGGGAAACGGACGCCCGGCGCTGGCGAGCAGCACCAGGGTTGCGGTCAGCAGTTCCGGGGCTTCCAGCAAGGCTTCGACGTGATCGGCGGGCGATATCAGCCAAGGGTGGCCCGCAAGGTGATCGAGCAGCACGGCATCCTGCTGCAACGCGGTCAGCAGTCCGGCGATCCCGGCGCGCCGGGCATCGAGCAGGTCAAGAGCATCCCGACCCGGCGAGGCGAGCACGACATGGTCCTGATGCGGTGCAAGATCGCCAGCACGGACCAGTTCCGGCGCGCCAATCTCAAGATCGATCGGTCCGCACATCCCCTCATAGCGCGCCCATTCGGCGCCCGGTGCGTCATAAGGCGGGGTCGCCGTAAGCGCGATCACAGTCGCGTCGGGAAGCGCGGCTGTCAGCGCCTGCAAGGCAGACCACCATTCGCGCCGCAAGTGGTGAGCCTCGTCCAGCACCAGGGTTACCGGGCCAGCCGCGTTCAATGCCGCGACAAGCGCAGCAAAGCGCGTGCCATCGGCGTCGGCCCAGTGGGCGTGGAGCGCCTGATAGGTAGTGCACGTCAGTGCGGCAGGCGCGGAGAGATCGCGCGAAAACTCCCCAGGGGCGGGCGGCTGGTCGAGGAACAGGGGAACCAGCCGTGCGCTCCACTGGTCACGGATCGTGCGCGTGGGCGCAAGGACCAGCGCAGGATGGCCGATCCGGCGCACCAGTTCGAGCCCCAGCACCGTCTTGCCCGAACCCGGAGCGGCCACCACATGTATCCGGCGGTCGGCGGCATGATCCGCAAATTCGTCCAGCACGCGCTGCTGATAGTCCCGCCATGCGCCGGAAAAGCGCATCCGCTGCAGCAGCGCTGGCAGGACGGTGGTTGTCATCCGCCCAGTCCCAGCAGCGCCTCGGCCAGCATTGCGCCAAGGCGCGGGCCCTGTTCGGGATAGAGGTAGGGCTCGATCAGTTCGGCCTCGATGACCGCCAGGTGGCCGGATGGCAGGCGCACCATGTCGATCCGGGCGTAGACTGGCGGGCGGGCGAAGGGCAGCATCGCCATCACCGCTTCGGCTGCTTCGCGGTCACCCGGTGCCGGATCAAGCGCCGTCTCGCGCCCGCCGTAGAGCGACTGGATGCGGTAATCGCCGGGTGCGGCGCGCTTGACCAGTCCATGGCTGAGCTGCCCGGCGACGAAGATGAAGCTGAATTCGCCTTCCTGCTGGATCGCGGGCAGGAACGGCTGGATCATGGCTGGCTGGTCCATCCGCCAGCCTGCGGGCACTTCCCCGCGCGTGAAGCAGTGCTGCCCGATGGCTCCGGCGCCGACCCGGCGCTTGACCACCGCCTTGTCGCAAGCGAAGTGATCAAAGGCCGCTTCCACAGTGTCGGCATCGGCAGCTTCCGGCCAGAGCGTCGGGATCGTGGTCGCGCCCCGTTCCGCCAGGCTGCGCAGGTAGAGCTTGTCGGCGTTCCAGCGCACGACTTCTTGCGGGTTGGCCACGATCACCCCCAAGTCTTCCAGCTCCGCGAGGCGGGCAAGGAACTCGTCCTTCGCCTCGGTATAGTTCCAGGGTGTGCCAAGCAGCGCGACATCGAACCGGCGCAGATCCGCGATCGGTACCCGCCAGTCGACTGCCACTACCTCCGCGCGGCTTGCCAGCCCCTCGCGCAGCGCCCCGATCTGGAGATCGTGCTCAAAGGCATCGGGCCGCCGCGTAAGTGATCCCGGCAAGGTTTCGGGGCAGGCGAGAAAGGCAATGCGCAAGGGAACGGCTCCACTGGGTTCAAGGCGTTAATGGGAATGGCTATGCTTGCCACGGTCGCGGCGATGAAGCGTGTCCCGACTTTCATGTGTCTCTACCATCAGGCAAGTCAATTGCCCGTGGGCAGCTGGCCCTGGACGCGATGCATCGCCTCACCGCATTTTCCAGTTTTCCGCGCCAGTGGTGTTGCCGCGATCCAGCGTGAGCCCGATCGGCCTTCGGCAAAGCTCAGTCGATCGCCTGGCGCGATCGCGGAACGCTCAAACGCACGCTGCGATTGGTTGCGGTCGTCTCGCCAGTCAGGTGAAACGGCCAAAAAAAGTCGCCCTCCCGAGCGGGGAGGGCGACCTTGTGTCCGGAGTTGTCCGGGAAACTAAATCAGCGCGGCAGTTCGCTCGACCCCATCAGCATTTCGTCGACCGCGCGGGCAGCCTGGCGGCCTTCGCGGATCGCCCAGACGACCAGGCTCTGGCCGCGGCGCATGTCGCCGCAGGCAAAGATCTTGGGGTCGCTGGTGCGATAGTCGACGACGTTGGCGGCTACGTTTCCGCGCGCGTCGAGCGATACGCCGGCCTGGTCGACCAGACCCTGCTTCTTCGGGCCAAGGAAGCCCATCGCCAGCAGGATCAGATCGGCCTTGAGCGTGAATTCGCTTCCCGCGATTTCCTGCATCTTGCCGCCGACCCATTCGACGCGGACACAATCGAGGCCGGTGACCTGCCCGTCCGTGCCAGCGACGCGCTTGGTCAGAATCGCCCAGTCGCGCTCGCAGCCTTCCTCGTGGCTGGACGAGGTGCGCAGCTTCATCGGCCAGTCGGGCCAGGTCAGCGCCTTGTCTTCCTTGGCAGGCGGCTTGGGCATGATCTCGATCTGCGTGACCGAGGCCGCGCCCTGGCGGATCGAGGTGCCGACGCAGTCGCTGCCCGTGTCGCCGCCGCCGATCACCACCACGTGCTTGCCCGTGGCGGTCAGCGATCCGCGCGGCGCGGCGCGGATTTCATCGTCGCCGGCATTGCGCTTGTTCTGCTGGGTCAGAAACTCCATCGCGAAGCGCACGCCCGGAAGCTCGAAGCCCGGGATTTCCAGCGGACGCGGATCTTCCGCACCGCCCGAAAGCACCACCGCGTCGAAGTTTTCCTTCAGCGAGGCAACCGAAATGGTTACACCGATCTCTGTCGAAGTGCGGAACTGGACGCCTTCGGCTTCCATTTGCACGATCCGGCGGTTGATCAGGTGCTTTTCCAGCTTGAAATCGGGAATGCCGTAGCGCAGCAGCCCGCCGACGCGGTCTGCCTTTTCGAACAGGGTCACCGAATGGCCGGCGCGGGCCAGCTGCTGGGCAGCGGCCATGCCGGCGGGTCCGGAGCCAACCACGGCAACCGACTTGCCGGTGCGCCTGGTGGGCACCTGCGGCACGATCCAGCCGTTCTCCCAGCCCTTGTCGACGATCGCGCATTCGATCGACTTGATCGTCACCGGCTGGTCGGTGATGTTCAGGGTGCAGCTCGCCTCGCACGGGGCGGGGCAGATGCGGCCGGTGAATTCGGGGAAGTTGTTGGTCGAGTGCAGCACTTCCAGTGCCGACTGCCAGTCACCTTCGTAGACCAGGTGGTTCCAGTCCGGGATGATGTTGTTCACCGGACAGCCGTTGTGACAGTACGGAATCCCGCAATTCATGCAGCGCGAAGCCTGCGCCTTCAGCGCCGGTTCGGGCTGCGGAATCACGAATTCCTTGTAGTGCTTCACCCGTTCGCTGGCGTCCGCATAGGTGCGGTCCTGGCGGTCGAGCTCGAGAAAGCCGGTTTCCTTGCCCATCTGTCTGACCCTTATTCCGCGGCCACCGAGGCGGCTTCAGCCCGCTCGGCCTCGAGTTGCTTGAGCGCCTTCGCGTAGTCGCGCGGCATCACCTTGACAAACTTGCCAGCGGCATTCGTCCAGTCATCCAGCAGGGCGCGCGCGCGCGCCGAGCCAGTGTGAAGGTGGTGACGTTCGAGCAGAATGCGCAGGCGTTCGCCATCGTGGCGCAGCATGTCGCCCATGCCCGCATCGCTGACGCTGACCGTGCGCTGCTGCGGGCGGCCGGTGCCGTCCTCCTCGTCGCGCGCGGCTGAAACCGGCAGCAGATCCACCTGCGCCGGGTTGCACAGCGCGGCGAAGGTGCCGTCGGGATCGTAGACATAGGCCACGCCGCCAGACATCCCCGCCGCGAAGTTGCGTCCGGTCTTGCCGAGCACCGCAACCACGCCGCCGGTCATGTATTCGCAGCCATGATCGCCGCAGCCCTCGACCACCGCGACGGCGCCCGAATTGCGCACCGCGAAGCGTTCGCCAGCGACGCCGTTGAAGAACGCCTCGCCCGCGATCGCGCCGTAAAGCACGGTGTTGCCGACGATGATGTTCTCGGTCGCCTCGCGGTTCACGTGGCCCGGCTGGCGCACGATCACGCGCCCGCCCGACAGGCCCTTGCCAACGTAGTCGTTGCCGTCTCCGGTCAGTTCAAGCGTCACCCCGTGCGCCAGCCAGGCGCCGAAGCTCTGCCCGGCAGTGCCGGTCAGCCGCACCGAAATGGTGTTGTCCGGCAGGCCTGCATGGCCATGGCGGCGGGCAACCTCGCCCGAGAGCATGGCGCCGACAGTGCGGTTGACGTTGATCACCTTGCGCTCGATCACCACCGGCTGGCGGTTGTCGAGGGCATCGGCAGCTGCTGCGATCAGTTCGTTGTCGAGCGCCTTGTCGAGCCCGTGATCCTGCCGCTCGCTCCAGCCCAGCGACGGGCTGTCGCCCAGCGGGACCTGGTGGAGGATACGGGAAAGATCGACGCCGCTGGCCTTCCAGTGATCGATCGCCTGGCGCATGTCGAGCCGGTCGACCCGGCCGACCATTTCGGCAATCGTGCGGAAGCCAAGCTCGGCCATGATTGCGCGCAGTTCTTCCGCCACGAAGAAGAAGTAGTTGATCACGTGTTCGGGCTGGCCGGTAAAGCGCGCGCGAAGCACCGGATCCTGGGTGGCGACGCCGACCGGGCAGGTGTTGAGGTGGCACTTGCGCATCATGATGCACCCGGCCGCGATTAGCGGTGCGGTGGCAAAGCCGAACTCGTCCGCGCCGAGCAGCGCGGCAACCGCGACGTCGCGGCCGGTGCGCAGGCCGCCGTCCGCCTGAACACAGATGCGGCTGCGCAGGTTGTTGAGGATCAGCGTCTGCTGGGTTTCGGCAAGGCCGATTTCCCAAGGGCTGCCCGCATGGGTCAGCGAAGTCAGCGGCGAAGCGCCGGTCCCGCCTTCGTAGCCAGAGATCGTGACATGATCGGCGCGCGCCTTGGAAACGCCCGCCGCGACCGTGCCGACGCCGACTTCGGAGACCAGCTTGACCGAGATCCGCGCACCGGTGTTGACGTTCTTCAAGTCGTGGATCAGCTGGGCCAGATCCTCGATCGAGTAGATGTCGTGGTGCGGCGGCGGGCTGATCAGGCCGACACCCGGGGTCGAGTGACGGGTCGCGCCGATGGTCTTGTCGACCTTGTGGCCGGGCAGCTGGCCGCCCTCGCCGGGCTTGGCGCCCTGGGCCATCTTGATCTGCACATCGTCCGCGTTGACGAGGTATTCGGTGGTCACGCCGAACCGGCCCGAGGCCACCTGCTTGATCGCCGAGCGCAGGTTGCGGCCATCGGGCATCGGCTTGAAGCGGCGCGGATCCTCGCCACCTTCACCGGTGTTCGACTTGCCGCCGATCTGGTTCATCGCCGCCGCCAGCGTGGTGTGAGCTTCCCAGCTGATCGAGCCATAGCTCATCGCCCCGGTGGCGAAACGCTTGACGATCTCACTCGCCGGTTCGACCTCGCTGATGTCGATCGGCTTTTCGGCCTTCTTGAACTCCATCAGGCCGCGGATCGTCAGCATCCGGCTCGACTGGTCGTTGATCGACTGCGCGAATTCGGCGTAGTTCTTCCAGTCATTGCCGCGCACGGCGTGCTGGAGCTGGGCGATGTTCTGCGCGGTCCAGGCGTGTTCCTCGCCGCGCAGGCGCAGGCCGTACATGCCGCCAACGTCGAGCATGTTGCGGTAGATCGGATTGTCGCCATAGGCGGCCTGGTGGCGGCGCACCGCTTCTTCGGCAACCTGTTCAAGGCCGACGCCCTCGATCGTCGTCGCGGTGCCGGTGAAGTAGCTGTCGATGAACTTGCTCGACAGGCCGACCGCATCGAAGATCTGCGCGCCGCAGTACGACTGGTAGGTGCTGATGCCCATCTTGGACATCACCTTGAGGATGCCCTTGCCGACCGCCTTGATGTAGTTCTTCTGGACCGTCTTGGCGTCGACCGGCAGTTCCTTGCGGACCCGGATTTGCTCCAGCGTCTCGAACGCGACATAGGGGTTGATCGCCTCGGCGCCATAGCCCGCAAGCACGCAGAAGTGGTGCACTTCGCGGGCTTCGCCGGTTTCGACGACCAGGCCGGTCTGCATGCGCAGGCCCTGACGAACGAGGTGGTGGTGCACCGCCGCGGTTGCCAGCAGCGCCGGCATCGGGATCCGGTCAGGCCCCTGGGCACGGTCGGACAGGATCAGGATGTTCTTGTCCTGCAGTACTGCCTCGGTCGCAGCCCAGCACATTTCCTTGATCGCCATCTCCAGGCCCGCCGCGCCGGTGCGGGCATCCCAGGTCATGTCGATCGTTTCGGTGCGGAAGGCGCCGTCGAGCGCGGCCTCGACCGAGCGGATCTTGGCCACTTCCTCGTTAGTGAGGATCGGCTGGTCGACTTCCAGGCGCTTGTGCGTGCCCGCTTCCATGCCCAGCAGGTTCGGGCGCGGGCCGATCATCGAAACCAGGCTCATCACCAGCTCCTCGCGGATCGGGTCGATCGGCGGGTTGGTCACCTGAGCGAAGTTCTGCTTGAAGTAATCGTAAAGCAGGCGGCTGCGGCTGGAAAGCACGGCAATCGGCGTATCGGTGCCCATCGATCCGATCGGATCGTCGGCGCTGACGGCCATCGGCTCGAGGAACTTCGAGACGTCTTCCTGAGTGTAGCCGAAGGCCTGCTGGCGATCGAGCAGGCTGGTGGTTTCCACCGCAAGCTGCGCCAGTTCCGGCTCTACCAGGTCAAGGTCCTTGAGCTTGTACTGCGCGGCTTCCAGCCAGTCCTCATAGGGCTGCTCGGCGGCCAGCTGAGCCTTGAGCTCCTCGTCCTCGATGATCCGGCCCTGCTCGAAATCGATCAGCAGCATGCGGCCGGGCTGAAGCCGCCACTTGCGCACGATGTTCTCTTCCTTGATCGGCAGCACGCCGCTTTCGGAAGCCATGACCACAATGTCATCGTCGGTGACGAGGAAGCGCGCGGGGCGCAGGCCGTTGCGGTCCAGCGTCGCGCCGATCTGGCGGCCATCGGTAAAGGCGACGGCGGCGGGGCCGTCCCACGGCTCCATCAGCGCGGCGTGGTATTCGTAGAAGGCGCGGCGCTTGGCATCCATCAGCGGGTTGCCGGCCCATGCCTCGGGGATCAGCATCATCACCGCGTGGGCCAGGCTGTAGCCACCCGCCAGCAGCAGTTCGAGCGCGTTGTCGAGGCAGGCCGTGTCCGATTGGCCGTGCGGGATCAGCGGCCACATCTTGTCGAGGTCAGCGCCCAGCAGTTCGCTTTCCATGGTGCGGCGGCGCGCATTCATCCAGTTGACGTTGCCGCGCACCGTGTTGATTTCGCCGTTGTGGGCGATGAAGCGGTAAGGGTGCGCCAGCTTCCAGCTGGGGAAGGTGTTGGTCGAGAAGCGCTGGTGAACCAGGCCCAGCGCCGAGATGCAGTCCGGATCGCGCAGGTCGTCATAGAAGCTGCCAACCTGGGTAGCGAGCAGCAGCCCCTTGTAGACCACGGTGCGGCTGGAGAAGCTGGGCATGTAGAGTTCGGTCAGGCCGGGCAGCCCGTGCTTTTCGGCGAGTGCGGCCAGCGGGTTCTGGGTCTGCTTGCGGATCGCCAGGATCTTGCGTTCGAACGCGTCCTGATCCTCGCAATTGTCCCCGCGCGCGACGAAGCACTGGCGGATAACCGGCATTTCGGAGATCACCGTCTTGCCCAGGCCGTCCAGCGTCACCGGCACGTCGCGCCAGCCGATCAGGCGCTGGCCTTCCTTGGCGATGAACTTCTCGAAAGTGCCGACGATGAACTCGCGCGAGGCTTCGTCCTGCGGCAGGAAGCACATCGCCACGGCATAGTCGCCCGGCTGGGGCAGCTTCAGCCCTTCGGCATCGGCCCACTTGCGGTAGAGCGCGTCGGGCAGCTGGATCAGGATGCCCGCGCCGTCGCCCAGCAGGGGGTCGGCGCCGACGGCGCCGCGATGGTCGATGTTTTTAAGAATCTCCAGCGCCTGGCTAATGATCGCGTGGCTTTTCGCACCCTTGATATGGGCGACAAAGCCCACACCGCATGCGTCATGCTCGTTACGCGGATCGTAAAGCCCCTGAGGCGTAGGCGAACCCATCGATACTTCCATCCTGTGTCTGGCGCCGCAGCCGGCGATTCGCGCCAAAACGGGGCGCTAATCGCTGATTTCCGGCAATTAAGCGCAACTTCCCCAGCCGCGAAAAGCAGCGAAAATTGCGCGAGGATTCCCCTTGGCGACAGGAAGGTGTTTTTGCAACCGCGAAAAGGCGGGCAGAAGCCCCAAATACCGCGAACGCTCCGCCGGGCAAGCCCGGAGGAGCGCTTCGCTGCAAGATTGCCGACTGTTCCGGTTAACGGATCAGGCTGCGCCGCTCATCCGCTGCAGGCTGGCAAGGGCCGAGCGCAGGGCCCGCTCGGTCTCGACGGGGTCGAGCGCGGGGCTGGGCGCGGGCGCAGCGGCAACGGGCTGGCCCTGACCTGCCTGGGCAGGAGCGTCGAAGCGGCGGAATGAGGCCACTTCGCCGGGCTCGGTCATCGCCGGAGCGCTGGCCGCCGGAGCGGCGAACTGTGCGGGCGGGGCGAACTGCGCTGGGATCGGCGCCGGACGGCTGGCCTGACCCGGGAAGATCACCACCGGTTCGACCGCCTGGCCTTCCGCTTCCGGCTCCTCGATTCGCACGAAGGGACTGGCGGCTGACAGCCTGCCCAGTTCGAGCAGCGAGCCATAGTTGTCTTCCTTAGCCTCGGCATCGTCCGGTTCGCTCTCGGCGCTCTCGGCGTTTGGCTGGGAAGTCTCCGCGACGGGTGCCGCAAAGGGAGCGACCACAGGGGCGATGGGTTCGGGCTGGTCCCTGGCAATCGTCTCGGATTCGGACTCGGGCGCCGGGATCGTCATCCGCCGCGGAGGCAGGAGGCTGTCGAGCGGATCGTCATCGCCAAGGTCGTCGAACTGCAGCGGACGAAGTGCTGCCGGCATGGCGAGCGGCACGCCCGGGATCACCGGTTGGGTCTGTTCGACCGGCTCGGGCACGATGATCGGCGGCAGGTTCGCGAACGGGTCGAAGCGCGGCGGCGGCAAAGGTGCGGTTGTTTCGGCCGGCTGGTTCTGGACTTCCGGTTCGGCAAGAGCCTCCGCTTCGGCAAGGACCTCCGCTTCGGCCAGCGCCGACTGGGCGAGGTCGGGCTCGCCGGGTTGATCGGCGGCATTCTGCTGCGCGACCGGCGCGCTGACCACCATTGTGGCTGCTTCGCGGGCGGCCCGGCGGCGGCGCATGGATTCAGCGAGGCGTGCGGCGAGATCGTCCATTGCCAGGCCCGATGGGCTCGGCAGCGGGTCAGGCGCGGGCGCTGCGGTTGCGGCCAGCGCTGCAACACTGACAGGGGTTTCGGGGCTGACAGGAACTTCGGACAGGGGCGCGCGATCGAACAGCGGAGCCGGTTCCGGCGTGTCGAACACCGAAACCTGATACCCGGCGGCCTTCACCGCATCGCGCGGGACGGAGCCATCGACCACGGGCAAGCCGAAGATCTGGCGGTGATCCTCCGGGTCAGCGGGTTCGGGCCGAGCGTAGCTAGGGGCCGTATTTCCGTTGCTGGTTTCCGGATCGAAGCCTACCGCGTCATGGCTATCAACCGGTGCGGTCAAGCTGGTGCCGCCAAAGCTGGTGTCTGCCACGTCACCCGGTTCGACCGGCTGCGGCTGGAACATCTGGCGGTTCGGGACTACGGGATCGCTGCCCGCAAAGAGGCGCGGCGGCGTTACCGCATCGAGGATGCCGTCGCCGGGCAGGATCGGCTTGGCCTGCGACCAGTCAAGCTCGACGGAACCGGTAGCTGCGGCGGGGGCAGCGGCATGCGTCGCGACAGTGGCTGGCGCGGCCTGGGGTTCGGCGAATCCGCCCAGGTCAAGCGGTTCGGCCTGCGATTTGGCAGCAGCGGCACCGAATTCGTCGCCACCAACGTCAAGGATCTGGAGGTGCCCTCCGGGGAGCGGGGCAGTATCGTATGGCACGAAGTCTCCCTCGTCATGGTCAATCGCAAGCGCGCGGCGGCGGCCACCCAGGGCGACCTGCGGTTCGTTCGTATCGAGACTTTCGGAACCCAGCTCTTCGTGAGCCGAAATCGGCTGGCGCATCGGCGCGTCGATCACGCTGCCGTTGAGGCGGGGTGCGGCCGGTTCGGCATCGAGGCTGGCGGCGCCGCGCTTGCGCTGGCGGACCTCCTGCTTGGGCCGCGCGATCCGGCGGGCGATCATGGTGCCGATTACCGCACCCAGTGCCGAAAGCACTAGTGCGATCAGAATTCGCGCGGTCACGCCGAGCGGCGGGGCCGCGGCCGGGATCACCAGGTCGATCTTGCTGGCAATCACCGCCTGCTCGATCAGCGAGGGGCGGATCGCCAGGCTGCCAAGTCCGAACAACGCCCCGAACCACAAGGCCAGGACAGCCGGAAACAGCTGATGGCTGGTGATGGGCCTGGCCTTGCCGGTCCTGCGCTTGTTCTTGGCCACGATACGTAAACCCCTGTCAGTCCTGTGCGATGCGCAAACCTTTGTGCCTAAGCGGCTTTGCGGATGGCGCTATCCAGACTTCGGGTTATCAGTCTTTGGTAAACATCCTGATAACGATGTATGTTCCGGGCCCAGTCATGATTGACCGCAACGTGGGCCCGTCCGGCAATGCGGCGCGCATCCCAGACCTCGCGATTGGCCAGGAGCTCGGCCAGAGCGGTGGCGCAAGCGGCGGGATCGTCGGCCGCAAACAGCGTGCCGGTCAGCCCGTCAGCGATCAGTTCGCGGTGCCCGCCAACCGCAGAGGCGGCAACCAGCTTGCCCTGGGCCATGGCCTCCAGCGGCTTGAGCGGGGTGACCAGTTCGGTCAGGCGGCTCGCCTTGCGGGGATAGGCCATGACATCCATCAGGGCGTAGTAGCGTTCGACCTCATGGTGCGGCACGCGGCCCACAAAGTGGATTGCCCGCGCGGCGGGAGAGGCTTCGGCCAGGGTTTTAAGCGCATCGGCGCAGGGACCGCCGCCGACCAGCAGCAGCCGGGCATTAGGCACGCGCTCGACCAGGGCCGGCATGGCCGCGATCAGATCGTCGAGTCCCTCGTAGTCATAGAAGCTGCCGATGAAGCCGACCACCGGCCCGTCGCCCAGGCCAAGCTCGGCCGCCAGCGCCGGTTCACGGGGGGCTTCCTCGCCGAACAGCGCCAGATCGACGCCATTGGGGCTGATCGTGATCTTCGCGGGATCGGTCCCGCGCAGGACCAGGTCATCCTTCAGACCCTGGCAGATCGTCACCACCGCATCGGCCTGAGCAACCACATGGTTTTCCAGGGCGCGAGTCAGGCGGTACTTGAGGCCGCGTTCGTGGCTTGTGCCGTTCGAAACGGCAGCGTCCTCCCAGAAGGCGCGAATTTCGTAGACCACCGGAATGCCCAGGCGGTTTCCCGCGATCAGCGCGGCCTTTCCGCACAGGGCCGGGGAGTGGGCGTGGAGCACGTCCGGGCGCCAGGTGCCAGCCAGCTGTTCGATGGCTGCGGCGAGAGCGGTAATTTCGCGCCATTCGCGCCATGCCGGTGGGCCGCTGGCTGCGCCCGGGGTGCGGTGAAACGTCAGGCCATCAACGGTTTCCGGATCCGGTCCCTCTCCAAGATGCCTGAGGCCGGTGATCCCGCGCACTTCGTAGCCCGCAGCCGCCTGTGCGGTGAGGATCGCGCGAGTGCGAAAAGTGTAGCCGCTGTGAAGCGGGAGCGAGTGATCGAGAACGTGCAAGACCCTGGTCATCGCCAGTGCTCCTAGGGCAATAGCCTTAACGTGCCGTCAACTCAGCCCTGCTAATCCGCCGCGAATGATCGACAATTTCGCCCTGGCGCTGACGCATGGCCTGATTGTGGTGGCGTTCTGGCGCCTCCTGCAAAGCGATGCGCTGGACCACGAGGTCCGGTCGGGCGAGGCGCCGGAGGATGTCCCACCTTCGCCCGGCGGGAAAAGCCCCCGTGCTTGATCTGGCGATCACCGGCTTCACGCTCGCGCTTCTGGTCGCGGGGCTGCGGCGGCCGTTCCTGTGGGTGCTGGCCTATCTCTACATCGACATCCTGCTGCCGCAGAAGATCAGCTGGTCGCTCCTTGCCTCGCTGCCGATCTCGCTGATTGCCTTTGTGCTGGCCTTTCTTGGCTGGCTGCTGCTCGACGCAAAGGAAGACAGTCGCTTTACCCTGCGCCAGGCGCTGATCGTGGTCCTGCTGGCCTATTGCGGGATCACCACCACCATGGCGGACTTTCCCGAACCGGCGCTGGAAAAGTGGGCATGGGTCTGGAAATCGCTTGTTTTCGCGGTGTTCCTGCCGCTCACCCTGCGCACGCGGCTCAGGATCGAGGCGGCAGTGCTGGTCATGGTATTGACTGCCGGCGCGATCATCATCAGCGGCGGGATCAAGACACTGGGCGGCGGCGGCGGATACGGTACGCTGCGCCTGTTTGTCGCTGACAACGCCGGGCTCTACGAAGGCTCCACCCTGTCGATGGTTGCGGTTGCCATGATTCCGCTGGTGTGGTGGGTCGCGCGGCATTCCACGATTTTTCCGGCGGAGTGGCGGACCAGGCTTTTCGCGCTCGCGCTTACTTTCGCCTGTCTGCTGATCCCGATTGGCACCCAGACCCGCACCGGTCTGCTCTGCATCGCCCTGCTCGCGGTGCTCTCGCTGCGCAGTGTCAAGCGGCGGTTCCTCTACATCGCCATGGCCGGGGTCGTTGCCCTGGCGGCGATTCCGTTCCTGCCCGAAAGCTATACCCAGCGAATGAGCACGATCGAGAACCACAAGGCCGATCAGTCGGCCTCCACCCGCGTCGCGGTGTGGATGTGGACGCTCGATTACGTGGAGCACAACCCCTTCGGCGGCGGGTTTGATGCTTATCGCGGCAACAAGATCAAGGTCGAGATGCGCGACGTGGAAGGCAGCGGAAACAACGTCTCGGTCGATGTCAACGAAGCCTACGACGAATCGCGCGCCTACCATTCCAGCTATTTCGAGATGCTGGGCGAACAGGGCTGGCCGGGCCTCTCGCTGTGGCTGTGGCTGCATGCACTGGGCCTGTGGCAGATGGAGCGGATCCGCGCCCGCTGGAGTAAGCGCACCGGCCCGGGCACCGGCTGGCAGGCACCGCTGGCCAATGCGCTGCAACAGGCGCAACTGGTCTACCTTGCCGGATCGCTGTTTGTCGGGATCGCCTTCCAGCCGTTCATCTTCATGCTGATCGGGCTGCAGTGCGGGCTGTGGAGTTACCTCAAGCGGATCGACGCGCCCAGTCGCCCGCCCGCGATCCGCCGCGCGCCAGTGCTGCGCACCGAGACGGCATGAGCGGCGCCGCGCCCCGCCACCTCGATGCGCTGACCGGGATTCGCGGGATCGCTGCCTGGGGCGTCGTGTTGTACCACATCCGCCTCTCGCTTGTTTCCGTGCTGCCCGAGCCGGTGATCGATGCGCTGGGCAAGGGCTACCTTGCGGTCGATCTGTTCTTCATCCTTTCGGGCTTCGTGATCTGGTATAACTACGCCGCGCGGTTGCAGATGGGCGGCTGGCACGAGGCCCGGCTGTTCCTGTGGCGGCGCTTTGCCCGGGTCTGGCCGCTGCATGGCGCGATTCTCGGCGCTTTCGTTGTATTCGCAGCCATGCTGCTGGCGACAGGGCGGGACACATCGGGCTACCCGCTGGCCGAACTGCCGCTCCATATCCTGCTGATCCAGAACTGGGGCCTGACGGATGAGCTCGCCTGGAACCACCCGGCCTGGTCCATCAGCACCGAATTTGCCGCCTATCTGCTGTTCCCGCTGCTGGTCTTTGCCGCGCGGTGGGATCGGCTGTCCTCCCGTGTACTGCTGGCGCTGGCGGCGCTTCTGGCGGCGGGGCTGCACCTGCTGTTCGCGCTGACCGGGCGCGATTCGCTGGGTGCGGACATTGCACGGATGGGGCTGTGGCGCTGCCTCGCCGGATTTGTGATGGGCATGATTCTGTGTCTGCTGTGGCAGCGCTGGCGGGATGCGTGGCGTAGAGTAGCGCCCGCTGCCGCTACCGCCTGCGCCGCAATCGTCGCGTCGGCCTGGACGCTGGACCTGCCCGAGACTGGCTGGGTTCCGGCCGCCTTCCTTACCGGTCTGCTGGCTCTTGCCCTTGGGCGCGGACCGCTGGCGCGGATCATGGGCAGCCCGGCGCTGACCTGGCTGGGCGAGATCAGCTATTCGACCTATCTGGCCCATTTCCTGCTGTTCATCCTTTACAAGATCGCATTTGTCGATGCCTCGCTCCAGCTCGGCTGGGCAGGCCTGGCAGGCTATCTGGCGCTGGTGCTCGGCGCTTCGGCCGGGCTCTACTACGGGCTGGAAAAACCCGCCCAGCGCTGGCTCAACCGGCACCCGCCGCGCTGGGCCCGGGCACCCGATCCGCTTCCGGCCGAGTGATTCGCCGCGTCCGCGCGCAGGGGCCATCCGCCTTGCCGTAACGGCGCGCTGCACCAAGTTGCACTGACGCGCGGCTTGGGCCATGACATCGCCTTTCAAGCCATACGAGGAGAGGCGCATGACTCCGCAGGAACTGCAGGCCAAGGTCGGCCAGATGATCGGGACTTCGGACTGGTTCGAGGTTACCCAGGAACGCATCAACAAGTTCGCCGAGGCGACCGGTGACTTCCAGTTCATCCACATCGACGAGGAAAAGGCCAAGCTGACCCCGTTCGGCGGGACCATCGCCCACGGATTCCTGACCCTGTCGCTGATCCCGGTGTTGAGCGCGATGACCGAAGGCGCGCGCGTCACCGATGTGAAGATGGGCGTCAACTATGGCGGCAACAAGACCCGCTTCATCTCGCCGGTCCGCGCCGGCAAGCGCGTCCGCGCCCACGTCAAGCTGCTCGATCTGGTGGAGAAGCGCCCCGGCCAGTGGCAACAGACCAACGAGTACACGATCGAGATCGAAGGCGAGGACAAGCCCGCGCTGATCGCCGAATGGGTGATGCAGTTTTTCGTTTGAAGCCACGTCCTCCCCGGGATCCGTTCGTCCCAACAGCTATCCAAGGAACACACCATGTCACGTGACGCAGTCATCGTTGCCGCCGCCCGCACGCCGATCGGTCGGGCCTATCGCGGCGCCTTCAACGCCACTCCGGGCGCCACGCTCGGTGCGCTCAGCCTGGAAGCGGCGATTGCCCGTGCCGGGATCGAAGGCGCGGAAGTCGACGACGTGGTCTGGGGCTCGGCGCTCCAGCAGGGTGCGCAGGGCGGCAACATCGGCCGCCAGGTTGCGCTGCGCGCCGGCCTGCCGGTCACTGTCTCGGCAATGAGCATGGACCGCCAGTGCTCTTCAGGCCTGATGTCGATTGCCACGGCCAGCAAGCAGGTGGTGTTTGACCGTATGGATGTGGTTGCCGCCGGCGGGCAGGAATCGATCAGCCTGGTCCAGACCAAGGAAATGCGGGTCCAGCCTGATCCCAGCCTGATGGCGATGCATGGCGCGATCTACATGCCCATGCTGCAGACTGCCGAGATCGTCGGCAAGCGCTATGGCATCAGCCGCGATGCCTGCGACGAATATGCCCTGCAGTCGCAGCAGCGCACCGCTGCCGCCCAGGCCGCGAACCTCTTCGCGGACGAGATCGTCCCCTGCACCGCGACCATGGCCGTCACCAACAAGGAGACCGGCGAAGTCACGATGAAGGAAGTGACCCTGGCGAAGGACGAGGGCAACCGCCCAGAAACCACGCTGGAAGGCCTCAAGTCGCTCGGTCCGGTGCTGCCGGACGGCATCGTCACCGCCGGTAACGCCAGCCAGCTGTCCGACGGTTCGGCCGCGGTGGTGGTGATGGAAGCCGCGCTTGCCGCGAAGAAGGGTCTGGCCCCGCTCGGCCGCTATGTCGGCATGGCCGTGGCGGGTACCGAACCCGACGAAATGGGCATCGGCCCGGTCTTCGCGATTCCCAAGGTGCTGAGCCGCTTCGGCGTCAGCATGGACGATGTCGGCGTGTGGGAACTGAACGAAGCCTTCGCGGTGCAGGTGCTTTACTGCCGCGACCGGCTGGGCATTCCTGATGACCGACTGAACGTCAACGGCGGCTCGATCTCGATCGGCCACCCTTATGGCATGACCGGCGCGCGCTGCACGATTCATGCGCTGCTGGAAGGCAAGCGCCGCGGTGCGAAGTATGTGGTCGTCACCATGTGCGTCGGCGGCGGGATGGGCGCGGCCGGTCTGTTCGAGGTCCTCTGATGCGGCTCCCCGCGCCCCGGATCGCCCCGCTCGGTGACGGCGAGCTTGATCCGGCGGCGCGGGAAGCGCTTGCCGCGCTGCCGGAATATGCACGCGGTTTCAATATCTTCCGCACCATGGCTAATGCCCCGGATTCGTTCGGAGCATTTCTTGCCTGGGGCAACTACATTCTTTCGCGCAGCAACAGTCTGTCGGAGCGCCAGCGCGAACTGGCGATCCTGCGCACGGGCTTTCTGTGCGGCGCGGGCTATGAGTGGGCGCAGCACTGCGTAATCGGGCGGCAGGCCGGGCTCAACGAGGCGGAAATCGCTGCGATCAAACAGGGGGCCGGGGCGCCCGGCTGGGACCCGCTCGATGCCGCGATCCTGGCCGCCTGTGACGATCTGGTGCGAGATCATCATGTTTCTACCCCGGTGTGGCAGGCATTGGAGCCGCTGGGAGACCGTGGGCGGATGGATCTTGTCTACACGGTCGGTCAGTATACCCAGGTCTCGATGCTGCTCAATTCCTTCGGCGTGCAACTTGATCCGGGGCTGGTGCCTGATCCGGACCTTGCCCGCTAGGCTTGCCAAGCGCGCGGTCCGCGCGCATCCTTCGCCGCCCGGGCAGCTTGGGGGAGAGGCGCCATGACCGGACAGATGGGCATTGTCGAAATCCTGGGACTTGCGGCCAGCGTCAGCCTGCTGTCGGGCTGGCGGCTCTACCTGTGCGTGCTGGCGACGGGCCTTGCCATGCATTTCGACATGTTGCCGCTGCCGGAGCATCTCGCCGCGCTGAAGGTGCTGGCCAGTCCGTGGGTAATGGGCGCTGCCGGACTGGCCGCTTTCGTCGAGTTCTTCGCCGACAAGATCGCCTGGCTCGATTCGGCCTGGGACACGCTCCACACGGTGATCCGGCCGCTTGGCGGCGCACTGCTGGCTCTCGCCGTGGTCGATCCCGCTGATCCGGCGACCCAGGCGATTGCCTTCATCCTTGGAGGCGGGGCGACGCTGCTGGCCCACGGCGGCAAGGCCAGCGCCCGCGCGGCAGTCAACACCAGCCCCGAGCCGTTCAGCAACGTGGTGGTTTCAACCGCCGAGGATGTGGTGGCTGGCGGCCTGCTGGTCCTTGCCTACACCTACCCCGCCGCCGCCGGGGTGATGGCGCTGGCGTTGCTGGCGCTGACGATCTGGCTTCTGCTGCTGGCCCGCCGGGTGCTGAAACGGATTTTCGGGGCCAGGGCCCCGGGCAAGCCTTAGGCGACCACCTTCAGCGCCGGGCGGTCGTGCCGGGCAATCCATTCCTCGAGCACCGGGGCGATCTTCTCGCGCCACTTGCTGCCGTTGAAGATGCCGTAATGGCCAACTTCGGGGGCAAGGTGGTACTGCTTCTTCGCCGCGGCGAGGCCGGTGGCAAGATGCAGCGCAGCCTTCGTCTGGCCGATCCCGGAAATGTCATCGCGCTCACCCTCGACCGCGAGCAGTGCGGTGTCCTTGATCTTGCCAAGGTCGACCGTTCTGCCGCGATGGACGAAAGTGCCGTTCGGCAGCGAATGCTTCTGGAACACTTCCTCCACCGTCTGGAGGTAGTAGGAGGCGTTGAGATCGCAGACCGCGCGGTATTCATCGTAGAAGGCCTTGGTGGAATCGGCGCTTTCGCCGTCACCATCCACCAGGTGCTTGAACATATGGTAGTGGCTGAGCATGTGATTGCCCAGGTTCATGCTCATGAACCCGGCAAGCTGCATGAAGCCCGGATAGACCTGCCGACCCGCCCCGGGGTACTGGAGCGGGACCGTGCCGATTACCGTATGGCGGAACCATTCGATCGGACGCTGCATGGCAAGGTCATTGACGGTGGTCGGCGCCTCGCGCGTGTCGATCGGGCCACCCATCATGGTCAGGGTTGCGGGGCGACAGGGATGCCCCCCCTCGTTCAGGATCGCCGTTGCAGCCAGTGCCGGAACCGAGGGCTGGCACACGGCAAGCATGTGGGCACCGGGGCCGATATGTTCCAGAAAGCCGATCAGGTAGTCGATATAATCGTCAAGATCGAACTCGCCTTCCTTGAGCGGGACGACCTTGGCGTCGGCCCAGTCGGTGATGAACACTTCGCAGCGTTCTATCATCCGGGCCACCGTGCCGCGCAGCAGGGTAGCGAAATGGCCGCTCATCGGTGCCACGATCAGCAGGCGCGGGGCATTCTCGGGCAGGCCCGGGTGGGTGAAGCGCAGCAGGTTGCCCCAGGGGCGGTGGACCACGATCGCCTCGGTTACCGGATGGACCGTTCCATCCACCTCGACCGTTTCGATATCGAAGGCCGGCTTGCCATAGGCCGCGCTGGCATGGGCAAACACCTCCAGTGCCGATGACATCACCGGGGCGAGACCGGTATAACCGAAGGGCATTGCCGGATTGTTCAACATCTGCGCCCCTACCGAGGCCCAGGTGCTGGCGGCGTTCATCCAGGAGCGTTGCAGTTCGTAAGCGGTATAAAGCACGATTTTGGTTCCCCGCACACCGGCCACAGCCGGTTTCCTTGGCTCTACCGTGCCGCCAAACGCGCTATTGTGCAATGCACAATCTGCGCTGCGGCGCACAAGCGGGTACCGCGCATTTCCCGCTTACGCGTTCACCGGAAAGTGCTAGGGCGCGGCGATGAGTTCCGAACCGGTCGGCGCAGCCCCCGCGCCCAGCTCTTCCAGCGAACCCGAAGCCAGGCCCGCGCGCACGCTCGGCCCGCTGCGGATGATCTGGCGTGAAACAGCGAAATATCCCAAACAGGTGGGCATCGCCCTGCTGGCTCTGCTGACCACTTCCACGGCGACCATCGCGATCCCCGCGCGCTTCAAGGTGATTGTCGACCAGGCTTTCGGGCCGGGTGCCAATCCCCAAACCATCGCCAGTTCGTTTCATTACCTGCTGATGATCGTGGTGGTGCTGGGTCTGGCGACGGCGCTGCGCTTCTACTTCGTGTCGTGGCTGGGCGAGCGGGTGGTGGGCGACATCCGCTACAGCGTGCAGTCCAACCTGCTGCGCTTGCCGCCCAGCTTCTTCGAGGCGAACAGCCCGAAGGAAATTTCCTCGCGGATGACCTCGGACACGGCGGTCATCGAACAGGTGGTGGGCACCACCGTGTCGGTAGCGCTGCGCAATCTGATCACCGGGATCGGCGGCATCACCTATCTGTTCTTCCTCGCTCCGAAACTCACGGCTATCCTCGTGCTGGGCATTCCGCTGGTGATCCTGCCGATCACCTGGTTCGGGCGGCGGCTGCGCAATGTCTCGCGCACCAGCCAGGACCGGGTGGCCGACATCGGCGCGCGGACCGCCGAAGTGCTGGGCGCGATGCGGGTGGTCCAGGCCTTCAACCAGGAAGAGCACGAACGCGCGGCCTTCAGCCGGGTGGTGGAACAGACCTTTGCTACCGCCAAGCGCCGGATCCTGATCCGCGCGGTGATGACTGCGGTGGTCATTCTGCTGGTGTTCGGCGGAATTACCATGCTGATGTGGGAAGGCGCGCTGAGCGTGGCCGAGGGCAAGGTTTCGGGCGGCACTATCGCCGCCTTCGTCTTCACCGGCGGGATCGTCGCCGGGGCCTTCGGCGCCCTGACCGAGGTCTATGGCGACCTGCTGCGCGGAGCGGGCGCTGCCAGCCGGCTCAATGAACTGCTGAACGAACGTGCCGCGATCGCCGCTCCGGCCCGCCCGCAGACCCTGCCGGAACCGGCGCGCGGCAAGCTGGCTTTCGAGAATGTCAGCTTCCGCTATCCGACACGGCTGGAAATGGCCGCCCTTGCCGATTTCACGCTGACGGTGGAGCCGGGCGAGACCGTGGCGATCGTCGGCCCCTCGGGCGCGGGCAAGTCGACCCTGTTCCAGCTGGCCGAGCGGTTTTACGATCCGCAGGCGGGGATTATCAAGCTCGATGGTGTGCCGCTGACCGCCGTTGATCCCGCCGAAGTGCGCCGCCGCATGGCGCTTGTGCCGCAGGAAGGCGTGCTGTTTGCCGCCAATGCGCGCGACAACCTGCGCTATGGTAACTGGGCGGCGGGCGACGAGCAGATCTGGGAAGCAGCGCGCGCGGCCAATGCGGAAGGCTTTCTGCGCGAACTGCCCGAGGGGCTCGACACGTTCCTTGGCGAAGGGGGGGCGCGGCTGTCGGGCGGGCAGCGCCAGCGCATCGCCATCGCTCGCGCCGTGCTGCGCGAAGCGCCGATCCTGTTGCTCGACGAGGCGACCAGCGCGCTCGATGCGGAAAGCGAGCGACTGGTGCAGGACGCGCTCGACCGCCTGATGCAAAGCCGCACCACGCTGGTTATCGCCCACCGCCTTGCCACCGTGCGCGGGGCGGACCGGATCGTGGTGATGGACAAGGGTCGGATCGTCGAGCAGGGCAAGCACGATGAATTGACCCGCGCCGGCGGGCTCTATGCGCGCCTTGCGGCCCTGCAGTTCGATGAACGCGCCTACGCCGCCGCCGGAGACCAGTGATGGACCCTATCGTTACCGCGATCCTGCTGGGTATTGTTGAAGGGGTGACCGAATTCATCCCGGTTTCCTCCACCGGACACCTCGTGCTCGCCTCGGAGGTCTTCGGCTATGATGCGAAGACCTGGGCCGTGTTCAACGTGGTGATCCAGCTTGGCGCGATTCTGGCCGTGGTGGTGCAATACTGGCGCACATTCTGGGCCGTTGGCATGGGGCTGTTGCGGCTTGAGCCGATGAGCATTGCCTTCGTGCGCAACATCCTGCTTGCCTTCCTGCCCTCGGCGGTACTCGGCCTGCTGCTCAAGGACTATATCCATATTCTGCTGGGCAGTCCCTTGGTGGTGGCCTGGGCCCTGATCCTGGGCGGCATCGCGATCCTGGCAATCGAGCGCTGGGCCAAGCCGGGAGGCCCGAGCGGCGTGGCGCAATTGCCCGCACGGCAAGCGCTGGGCGTCGGGCTGGTGCAATGCATCTCGATGATTCCGGGCGTCAGCCGCTCCGGCGCGACGATCATGGGGGCGCTGGCGATGGGGATCGAGCGGCGCACCGCAGCCGAATTCAGCTTCTTCCTTGCCATCCCGACGATGCTGGGGGCGACGACGCTGGAACTGATCGACAACCGTGCGAATCTGATGGCGGGCACCGGCCCGGTCGGCTGGACCGAGATCGCGGTCGGCTTCGCGGTGTCGTTTGTGGTGGCATTGGCGGTGATCCGCCTGTTCGTTGCCTATGTCAGCCGCGCGGGCTTTGCACCGTTCGCCTGGTACCGGATCGTTGCGGGCGCGCTGGCGGTGGTCCTGCTGACGCGCTGAAGGCGGTTTAGACCGGCCTTGATCCGCTGCCCCGCCCGCCGCGCAGCAGGTATTCCTGCGTGCCGCGGTGAAGCACATCGTCGACGTCGATCACTGCCGTGTTGGCATAGGTGAAGCCCGGGCCGAGGCTGCGATAGAGGCGGTCGAAATCGCGTTCGACCGTATCGTGGTAAAGCTCGGAAAAGCTCTCGATCACGAAATAGGTCGGTTGCAGGTCGTTTATCACATAGTCGGTGCGCATCACCCGGTCGACGTTCAGCATGATCCGGTTGGGGCTTTCGGCCTCAAGGCAATAGACCGCCTCGGCCGGGCCGGAGAGAATCCCGGCGCCATAGGCGCGCAGGCCGTCCGCTTCCAGGATCAGCCCGAATTCGACCGTGTACCAGTAGAGCGCACCAAGTGCCTTCAGCCGATTGTGGCGCATCGCCTTCCATCCGGCGCGTCCGTATTCCTGCATGTAATCGGCGAAGGTCGGGTCGGCCAGCATCGGCACGTGGCCGAACACGTCATGGAACACGTCCGGTTCCTGGATATAGTCGAAGCATTCGCGCGTGCGGATGAAATTGCCTGCCGGGAAACGGCGGTTGGCCAGGTGCCAGAAGAACACGTGATCCGGGATCAGCATCGGTACCGGCACGACGCTCCACCCCGTGAGTGCGCCGAGTTCGGCGGAAAGCCGGACGAAGTCCGGCACTCCGCCTCGCCCGAGGGCGAGCCTGTCGAGGCCGCGCAGGAACGTGCTCGCGGCCTGGCCGGGAAGAATTTCCAGTTGGCGGGCATAGAGATCGTCCCACACGCGATGTTCTTCCGCCGTGTAGGCGCGCTGGGCCGGTTCAAGCCAGTCCTCGCCGACATGTGCCGGACGCTGGAGCGGAGCGGTGAATACCCCGGGGCCGGGATCGGGCAGGGTGGCGAATGGATTGGCCGACATGGTTGCAATTGTAACTTTACCGAAGCGGGACGGCAACGCCGAATCGTCGCCGTTGCGCATGACGTGCAGGCGGCGCAAGCTGGCCCCAGCAAGGGAATCGCACACCATGAAGCCACTATCCCGCAAGAAGTTCGAGAAGCACTATGCCCCGATGGAGGAGGAACTGGTCGCCATGGCCCGCTGGGCAGCCAAGACCGGCGCGCGCGTGCTGGTGCTGTTCGAGGGGCGCGATACCGC
Source organism: Novosphingobium sp. (assembly GCA_016719755.1). Lineage (GTDB taxonomy): Bacteria > Pseudomonadota > Alphaproteobacteria > Sphingomonadales > Sphingomonadaceae > Novosphingobium. The sequence continues at coordinate 555,122 of JADJYM010000016.1, forward strand.
CGGCAAGGGCGGGGCGATCCAGGCGCTCGCGCGTCCGCTCAATCCGCGCCAGTGCAGGGTCGTCGCCCTGTCGAAGCCGTCCGAGCGCGAGCGGAGCGAATGGTACTTCCAGCGCTATGTCCCGCACCTGCCGGCTGCGGGCGAGATCGTGCTGTTCGACCGTTCGTGGTACAACCGCGCCGGGGTGGAAAAGGTCATGGGTTTTGCCAGCGAGGCACAAGTCGAGGCATTCCTCGAGCAGGCTCCGGTGTTCGAGCGGCAACTGATCAACGACGGAATCCTGCTGTTCAAGTACTGGCTGACCACTGACCAGTCGCGGCAGGAAGAGCGCTTTGCCGAGCGGCTGGAAGATCCGCTGAAGCGCTGGAAGCTCTCTCCGGTCGATCTCGCGGCCCGGGCGAAGTACGCTGACTATACCGCCGCCCGCGAGGCGATGCTGCGGGCCACCCATAATCCTCACGCACCCTGGACCCTGGTCGATTTCAACGACCAGCGGCGCGGGCGCCTGACCGTGATTCGCGACCTGCTCGACCGGCTACCGGATACGCGGGTCGATCCGGAGGAGATCGAATGGGCAACGCTGGGCCACGATCCGCTGGCCGAAAGCTATGGCGTGCTGCAGCCGATAGAACCGTTTCGCGGAAAAGCTGCGCGGCCTTGACTTTGGCGCCCTTGTGCCGCATTGGCGCGGGCCTTCGGGGCGGCCGCTTGCGCCGCCCCACGAGTTTTTGTGCGGCTTCGGCTGCGAATCGGAAAGTTCAGGACAAACGCCATGGCGAAGCCCGCAACCGTCAAGATCCGGCTGGTTTCCACTGCCGACACCGGTTTCTTCTATGTCACCAAGAAGAACCCGCGCAACACGACCGAGAAGATGGTCTTCAAGAAGTACGATCCCGTCGTGCGCAAGCACGTCGAGTTCAAGGAAGCCAAGATCAAGTAAGTTCAGCGCGAGTTCAAACCCCGTCTGACAGGACGCGCGGCATGAACCGACTGACACTTATCTCCCGCTTTCTCGCAGGTGCCGCCGTTTCGGCGGCGCTTGTCGTTTCCGCTCCGCTGACGGTTGCTCCCGCCTTCGCCCAGGCCCCTGCGGCATCGGTGCAGGGGGATCTGGCCGGTGCTGTCGCGGCGTTGCGCGCGATCGGCACGATGCGGGCCGATTTCGTCCAGACCGATCGCAATGGCCAGCGCCTGCGCGGCGTGCTCACGCTCAAGCGCCCCGGCAAGATCCGCTTCCAGTATGAAAAGGGCGTGCCGATGCTGATCGTCTCGGACGGCAGCGCGCTCAGCTTCATCGATTATGAAGTGCGGCAGGTTCAGCGGTGGCCGATTCGCAACAGCCCGCTGGGCGCCCTGCTCGATCCCAACCGCGATGTCATGCGCTTCGGCAAACTGGTGCCATCGGGCCAGCCCGGCGTGGTCAGCGTCGAGGTGCGCGACAAGGCCCATCCCGAGTACGGCGTGATCACCCTGGTGTTTATCCGCAAGCCGGGCGCTCCTGGCGGAATGGAGCTGTCCAGCTGGGCCTCGCTCGATTCGCAGAACACGCGCACGATCGTCAGCCTCACGAATCAGCAGTATGGCGTGGCGGTGCCTGACAACACCTTCCGCTTCAACGATCCGCGCGGCGCTACTCGTCGATGATAGCCAACGGCCCGGCGCGGGCTGTGCCGGACCTGCGACAAACTGCGACAAAACCGGCGCGATTGTTCATGGGCCAGCAAGCGAAAATGGCCTAGATATGTTCTCGACGGCGCGGCTTGAGGCGGGTTTCCCCCCTGTTGCCCGAGCCTCCTTACAGGTCGCTCCGTCAAGCGTGACGAACGCACAATGGAACCCTCGGTCCAATGCCCCCGGACCGAGGGTTTTCCTTTGCGTCGAGCCGGATTGGCGCAGAAGTGGCGGCGAAAGGCGGCCAGCTGCGCTTCCGGTGCTCATGACCCACAATGTCGCTGCGCGCCGGTTCTCGCCGACCACCTTTCTGGCTCCCTCCTACGCCAATCCGGCTCGCCGCAAGACCAAGGCGGTTGCGGCGCGGCGAAAGCGCTCTAAAGCCTCCACCCATGGTTTCGATTGCCACCTGGAACATCAATTCCGTCCGCCTGCGCATCGATCAGGTCGAACGTTTCCTGACCGAGCAGGCGCCCGATGTGCTCTGCCTGCAGGAGATCAAGTGCGCCGAGCACATGTTCCCCCACGATGCCTTCGAACGGATGGGCTATGTCCACCGCGCGGTCCACGGGCAGAAAGGCTATCACGGGGTGGCCACGGTCAGCCGGATACCGCTGCGCGAACTGACCCGCAACGACTGGCAGGCCAATGGCGAGGCCCGCCATGTCGGGGTTGAACTGCTGGGGCCGGGCCAGGGACTGGTGCTGGAGAATGTCTACATCCCCGCAGGCGGCGATATCCCCGACCGCGAGGTCAATCCCAAATTCGGCCAGAAGCTGGACTTTCTGGAGCGGATGACGCGCTGGTCCGATTCGCTTGACCGGCCGACGCTGCTGGTGGGCGATTTCAACATCGCCCCGCTGGAATGCGATGTCTATGATCACAAGGCGCTGCTCAAGGTGGTCAGCCATACGCCGATCGAGATCGAGGCGCTGGGGCGGCTGGCCGACGCGCACGGCTGGGTGGATCTGGGCCGCAAGCACATTCCGGCGCCGCAGCGCAACTGGACCTGGTGGTCCTACCGCACCTTCTGGCAGGAAAAGGACCGCGGCCGCCGGCTCGATCACATGTGGGCTTCGCCCGGGCTAGCGGCTCAGTCGGTCGGTCACCGCTTTGTCGAGGAGACGCGCCGCTGGGAGCAGCCGAGCGACCATGTCCCGCTGATCACGGAGTTCGCGCTGTGAGCGAGAGCCGCCGCGTTGCACTGGCGCTCGATGCGCTGCGCCACGGGTGGCCGCTTTGCGTTGACGGAGTGCTGACACTGCTGCCGTCAGAAACCGGCTTCGCGCCCGGAGCGACGGCGCCGCGGATGCTGATCTCGGCGGCGCGGGCGGTTACGCTGAAGCTTGCCAACCAGCGTGAGGCCGCCGTGCCGGAAGCGCCGGTGCAGATTCGCGGAGCGGAGCCGTTCGATCTTGATCTCGCCCGCGCCGTTGCCGATCCCGCGCTTGACCTCGCGCGCCCGTTCAAGGGGCCATTCCTGGCCGACCCGCTGGAGGCGCCAGAGGCCGCTGTGACCGCGCTGGAACTGGCCCGGCTGGCCGGCATCCTTCCCGCCTTTCTGATTGACCCCACCCCGGTTGGCGAGACTCAGGCGGTATCCAGCGCTGACCTTGCCGACTGGAAGGACGCGCGCCATCTCGCCGTGGCGAGCCGTGCCCGGCTGCCCGTCGCTGCGGCGGAGCAGGCCGAAATCGTGGCCTTTCGCTCGGCCGACGATCTGCGCGAGCATGTCGCGCTGGTGATCGGGCGGCAGCAGGCTGAACGCGCGCCGCTGGTGCGGCTTCATTCCGAATGCCTGACCGGCGACGTGCTTGGCAGCCTGAAGTGCGATTGCGGCCCGCAGTTGGACGCTGCTTTGGAGGCGATGGCCGGTGAGGCCCGGACAGGCGGCTGGGGCATATTGCTCTACTTGCGCCAGGAAGGGCGCGGGATCGGCCTGATCAACAAGCTGCGCGCCTATCAGTTGCAGGACCAGGGGTTCGACACGGTTGACGCCAACAACCGCCTTGGCCTGCCGACCGAGGCGCGCGATTTCCCGGTTGCGGCGCGGATGCTCCAGCTGCTGGGCGTGGGGCCGATCCGGTTGATGACCAACAACCCGGCCAAGGTTGAAGCACTATCGGCTGCCGGGGTGGCTGTAGTGGAGCGGGTGCCGCACCAGCTTCCGCCCAATCCGCACAATGCCCGCTATCTCGACACGAAACGCGACCGCACCGGGCATCTGCTGTGATCAACTACGCGATTCGTCCCGAACAGAGCGGCGACGAAGCGGCAATCCACGATCTTGTGCGGCGCGCCTTTGAGCCAATGTGGTTCAGTGATGGCAGTGAGCCCGATCTGGTCGATGCCCTGCGCGCAGCCGGCGATCTGGCGCTGTCACTGGTGGCAGTGACTGCACAAGGCGGGGTGATCGGGCATATTGGGTTCAGCCCGGTTACCATCGATCAGCGCGAGTGCGGCTGGTTCCAGATGGCGCCCGTTTCGGTTCTGCCGGAACTTCAGCTCAAGGGAATCGGATCGGCACTGATTGCTGCCGGCATCGCCGCGATGCGCCGGGTTGGTGCGCGAGGCGTCGCCGTGGTCGGCAATCCGGCCTATTATGAACGCTTTGGCTTTCGGACCATTCCCGGATTGTCCCCGCTGGCCGATCACGATGCGCAGTATTTCCGCGCGCAGGATTTTGACGCAGCCCCGCCCAGTGGTGTGCTGCGCTATGCTCCGGCCTTCGGCTGAGCTCAGCGCCGGTCGTTGCGTTTGAGGTTCGCGGCAAGGCGGTTCTGGCCGATCTGCACCGGATCGTCGGTCCAGTTGGCTACAAAGGTGCTGGGCCATTCGACACCCGGTGCAAAGCGCGCATCGTTGCCTTCAATCACAAGTCCAGCGGAACTGTGCTGGCGCCCCTCGGGGGCAACGGTGATGAAGGCCGAATGGTTTTCCTTGTTCGTCCCTTGCACGAACCAGTTGTTCGCGATCCGCCCCGAGGCGCCGCCCGGCAGGTCGATCATGTAATTGGTCCCGCGCCCTGCCGAATCGTCGAAGCTGCAGCCAAGAACGGCAATCTGTGCGGCACGGCTTTTCACGTAGTGCCCGCCGCGTCCGGCTTCGAAGCGGCTGCGGGTGATGGTCACGGTGCCGTACTCGCCCAGGTAAAGCGAATGGGCGCAGCCGCCAGGCCCTTCGCAGGTGCCCAGCCGCGTAAAGGTCGACTTGTCGACCGTGATCGAACCGGCAGGATCGTTGGCTGACAGGATGCCCTGCTGGCTATCGCGGAACCAGGACTGGCTGACCACAAGGTTGCCCTGTTCAAGCCGGATGCCGGCTCCGTTCCAGTCAGGCACGCGGATGTTGGCAAAGACCAGCCCTTCGACGCGCGCCTCGCGTCCGCGCAGTACCAGCGCGGCCTTGCCTTCGCAGGCGACTCCGTCGAGCACGCTCTGGCCTGGTACCTCGGCGATGTAGGCGATCGTTCCACCCGTTTGCACCGCGCAGTCGGCAAAGCGCCCGGCGGGGATGACAATCGTGCCGCTGCCGTTGCCGATTGCGTTGACCGCGTCCTGCAGGCGGGCGAAGGTCTGGTTGGTACCCGCGATCTGGTAAGCCGCGCGCGGCTGGGCCGGAGCGGATGCAGCGGGAACGAGCGCGGCGGCCAGCGCGGCGGCGGCGACAAAGGGAAGGCGGACAGGTCGGGTCATGGCGCCCCGATACCACCGCCCGGTCAACAAGGGGTGAAGCAATCCGGCGCTGTCCCGGCGAAGGACAGGTCGGGTGCGACAGGTTGCAGTTTCGCGCTGCGCCTGAACTCCTGCCGGACTCACCCCTTGGCCGGTTCCTTTGGTGGACGGCCCCGGCGGGGCGGATCTGCCGGGGCAAGCTTGATCCCGCGCCGGGCGAGGGCCTCGCGCAGCAGCACTTCGACCTCGGCGTTGACCGAGCGGAAATCCGCCGCTGCCGCCCGCTCCAGCGCTGCGTAGAGCGCCGGATCGAGCCGCAGCGGGAAGGATTTCTTGGTCGGCGGAGGCATCGCGCGCTGCCTAGTAGAGCGATCCCGCGTTGACCACCGGCTGGGTGTCACGCTCACCGCACAGCACGACCATCAGGTTGGAGACCATTGCCGCCTTGCGCTCGTCGTCAAGGTGGACCACGTCCTTCTCGCTCAGCTGCTGGAGCGCCATCTCGACCATGGTCACCGCGCCCTCGACCAGCTTCTTGCGTGCGCTGATCACGGCCTCAGCCTGCTGGCGGCGAAGCATCGCACCGGCGATCTCCGGCGCATAGGCCAGGTGGGTCAGGCCGCATTCGTCGACGGTCAGCCCGGCGATCCGCAGCCGTTCGTTAAGTTCGACCCGCAGCTCCTGGTTCACTTCGCCATGGTTGGACCGCAGCGTGGTCTCGTGATGCTCGATATCGTCGTAGGGATAGCGCGAGCCGATCGAGCGCACCGCTGCCTCGATCTGGACTTCAACGAAGGCCTTGTAGTCATCGACGTCGTACAGCGCCTGCGCGGTGTCGGCAACGCGCCAGACCACGTTGGTGGCGATCTCGATCGGATTGCCGCGCAGATCGTTGATCTTGAGCTTTTCCGAAACGACGTTGTTTGCGCGTACCGAGATCTTGGTCTTGCCCATCCACGGCCAGACCCAGCGCAGGCCGGGCGAACGGTCGGTCCCGCGGTAGGAACCGAACAGGGTGATTGCGGCGGCCTGGTTGGGCTGGATCATGTAGAATCCGCTCGACAGGATGATCAACGCGATCACGCTGAGGCCGGATGACACGACAAAGCCGAAAATCTCGCTTTCCGCCGGATTGCTGCCGGCGAACGCGATGATGCGCCAGATGGTCAGCACCAGCAGTGCGATGAAGGCCACGAAGATCAGATAGCCGCTGGTGCTCCACGCACGCTTCTCGCGGCTCAGGTTCATGGCTGGATGGTCAGTGGTCATCGGCATGCTTTCCTATAAATGCGATATCAATATAATATCGAATGGGGGCTGCCTGTCAATCGTTCCCGATCCGGCTTCATCCAACCCTGGGGCGGGGGCATTCGGGGCGCGCTCCCGGAACGGGTCCGGCACGCGGTCACCAGTGCTTGCTTGCGGGCGGGTTCTCCGGGCACAGTTGCCGCGACCGCGCGTGCGGCAAAGTTCCGGGAGTCGGGGTTATGGCCAATGCAGTCAGTCCGGCCTCCGGTTCCGCAGCGGGAGATTCTCTCCTGACCGGGCTCTCCCCGGCTCGGGCGCGCGAGATTCTCGAGCGTGACGGCCCCAACGAGCTTCCCCGGGCCAGTCGTCGCTCGCCCCTGCGGATCGCCCTGGAAGTGGTGCGCGAGCCGATGCTGGCCATGCTGCTCGCCGCCGGTGGCATCTACCTTGCGCTGGGCGACAGGACCGAGGCGCTGGTGCTGCTGCTGTTCGCGCTGTTCTCGATCGTCATCACCATTGTCCAGGAAGCGCGCACGGAAAACGTGCTCGAGGCGCTCCGCGATCTTTCGGCGCCTCGGGCCCTGGTCATCCGCGATGGCGGGACGATCCGGATTCCCGGAAGGGAGGTGGTGTGCGGCGACATTCTTGTACTCGAACAGGGCGACCGGATTGCTGCCGACGCGTGCCTGCTTGAAGCGCGGGATCTGGAAGCCGACGAATCGCTGCTGACTGGCGAGTCGGTCCCGGTGCGCAAGCGCTCCGTCCGGCCCGGCGACCGGCCCGATGCGGAGCCGGGGGGCGACGATCATCCGCAGGTCTTTTCAGGATCGATCGTCACGCGTGGCCGCGGGCTTGCCCGGGTGTCGGCTACCGGGCTGCGCAGCCGGATCGGGCAGATCGGACAATCGCTCGCCGGGCTTGAGGTGGAAACGCCCCGCCTCCAGGCGGAAACCTCGCGCATCGTGGCTCTCTGCGCTGCCGGAGGGCTGGCCATCGCGGCGATTGTCGTGGTTCTCTACGGTCTCATGCGCGGTTCGTGGCTAGACGCCGTACTGGCCGGCATCGCCACGGCCATGTCCCTGCTGCCCGAGGAATTCCCGGTGGTCCTGACGATCTTCCTGGCGATGGGCGCCTGGCGGATCGCCCAGGTTGGCGTGCTGACGCGGCGCACTTCCGCGATCGAGACGATGGGAGCGGCGACTGTCCTGTGTACGGACAAGACCGGAACGCTGACGCAGAACCGGATGACCGTCGCGGAGCTCTGGATTCCGGGCGCAAGGGCCCGGCCGCTTGACGAAGCGATCCGCGACCCGCGGGCGTTCGCTCTGCTGGAGACTTCGGCCCTGGCCAGCGCGCCGGTGCCGGTGGATCCGATGGAGGTGGCGTTCCACTCAGCGGCCCGGGAGATCGGCAGCACCGCCGGGAACGGCAAGGCGCTGATCCAGAGCTATGGCCTCACGCCGGATCTGCTCGCGATGTCCAACATTTGGCAGCATGAGGAAGGCCTGCCGCTGCTGGTCGCGACCAAGGGCGCGCCCGAAGCGGTGGCCCGGCTCTGTGGCCTGGCCGGTGAGGAACTGGCGGCGCTGGAGGCCGCCGCGCAGGAAATGGCTGCGCGCGGCATGCGGGTGCTTGGCATCGCTTGCGCGCAAGCTGCCATTGGCGATCATGCGAAGGCTCATGGCGAGCATGCCTTTCGCCTGCTCGGCCTGACCGGTCTTGCCGATCCGCTGCGGGCCGGGGTGCCCGAGGCGGTGGCGCAATGCCGGAAGGCGGGAATCCGCGTGGTGATGATCACCGGGGACCATGCCGCGACCGCGCAGGCGATTGCCGCCCAGGCGGGTATCGCGGGCGGGGAGGTTATGCTGGGCGCGGAAGTGGCGGCAATCAGTGACGCGCAACTCATGGTCCGCGCGCCCGGGGTCAGCGTTTTCGCGCGCACCCAGCCCGATCAGAAGCTGCGAATTGTCAATGCGCTCAAGGCCGCTGGCGAGATCGTGGCGATGACTGGAGACGGCGTGAACGATGCACCGGCGCTCAAGGCGGCTCACATCGGCATCGCCATGGGCAAGCGGGGCACCGACGTCGCCCGCGAGGCGGCATCGATCGTGCTGGTCGAGGACGACTTCGGGGCAATCGTGGCGGCGATCCGGGTTGGGCGGCGAATCTACGACAATATCCGCAAGGCGCTGGCCTTCATCTTTGGCGTCCACGTGCCGATTGCCGGACTTGCCATCCTGCCGCTGGCGTTCGGGTTGCCAGTCATCCTGGGGCCGCTGCAGATCGCGCTGCTCGAAATGGTGATAGATCCGGTCTGTGCGCTTGTCTTCGAAGCCGAGCGGGAGGAAAGCAGGGCCATGGAGCGACCGCCGCGCAATCCCGCCGACCGGCTGTTTTCGGTGACGCTGGTCGGATGGTCAGTGGTCCAGGGCGGATTGGCGCTTGCGGCCGTTTCCGGCGTCACATTCGCGGCGCACTACCTCGGGCTCGAACCGGATCGGGTGCGGACCCTTGCATTCTTCTCGCTGCTTGCGGCGATCCTGGCGCTGGTGTTCGCCAATCGCTCGTTCAGCATATCGCTTGGCCACGCCCTGTTTCGCGGCAATCCCGCGTTCCGGTATGTGATGGCGTTCGTGGTAGCCGGATCGGCAGCGATCGCGCTGTCCTCGTCGATTCAGCGCGTGCTGGGCTTCTCCGCGCCCGGACTGGTGGAGCTTGCTGTCATCGCGGCCGTCGGGGTCGGCCTGCTGGTTGGCCTGGAGCTGACCAAGGCCGCTGGACGGGGGCGAGCAGCCGCCTAGGGCTTCTGTCGGTCTGCAAGCATGGCGCAAACCGCCGCCGCGAAGGCAGGAGCAAGCTCGATCCGGTTCGTGGGATGGGGAATCGAATCCGTGCTGACGATGTCAGCCGTGACGGTGCGAAGCTTTTCGAAAGCGTCGCCAGCGAACAGCGCATGGGTGACCGCGCAGCAGGGTTGAGCGAAACCGGCCTCCGCAAGCAGGCGGGCAGCCTCTATCAGCGTGTGCCCTGACGCGGCGACATCGTCGATCAGCACAGGGGTCAAGCCCCGGTGGGCGGTCAGGTCGGGCAGGACAAGCTCCACCTCGCGGTCCCCCCGCCTGGTCTTTTCGAGAACGGCAAAGGGCGCGCCCATGGTGGCGGCGGCTTGCGCCACCCATTGCCGACTTTCGGCATCGGGGCCGAGGAGCAGAGGCCTTTCGACATTCTCGCAAATCCATCCGGCGAGCAAAGGCGCGGCCCGGACCACGCTGGAGGGGATCGGGTAGAGCTCGTCAAGCGAAGCAAACCGGTGCAGGTGGGGGTCGGCGGTTACCAGCCAATCCACGCTGGCGGAGAGCACGCGGGCGAAGCTGCGGGAAGTAATCGCTTCGCCCGCCTCGAAGCGGCGATCCTGCCGCATATAGGCCAGGTAGGGCGCAACGAGGCCAACCCGCGCCGCGCCAAGGTCTCTGGCCGTGTCGGCGGCGAACAGCAGCGGGGCCAGCTTCGGATCGGGATCGGCCAGCGTGCAATTGAGTACGACCTCGGTGCCCGCAAGGCTCGGCGGCAGCCGCAGATAGGTCTCGTGGTCCGGAAAGCGGCGGGTTGCGACCACGGCATGATCGCAGCCCAGCGCCCGGGCAAGCCGCTGGCCGAAGGCCTCTCCTTCGGGCCAGGACAGGACGAGGCGCCGCCCGCTCATTCAGCGACCGTGAAGATCGCGCCATCCGCTGCGGCATAGGCCAGCGCATAGTGCAGTTCGCCATGCGTCTCGGCATGGACCGTGCAGAGTTCCCTGCCGATCTCGACCGCATCGCCAAGCCGGACGTGCATCTCAAGGCCTGCCGCCTTTGCCGCAGGCGCGCCTGCCAGCTTGGCCAGCTTGGCGAGCTTGCGGTTGTCGATCCCGGTGATCCGGCCCGGCCGCGCCGCCGTCAGCGTATGGCGGTGTGCCGCGCAGGGCGGTTCGCGCATCCCGCCCTGCGCTTCGCAGATTCGCTGGAATTTCTCCCAGGCACTGCCGCTCGCCAGGGTTTGCGCGGCGAGTTCGGCGCCCGATCTGGGCGGAGTTCGGCCACCCAGTTCCAGGATTGCGCCTGCAAGCTCGATTGCCCGGCTGCGCAAATCCTCCAGCCCCGGATTGTTCCGGAGCACGGCAAGCACGTCGCGCGCCTCCAGCGCCGGGCCGATACCCCGGCCGACCGGCTCAAGACCCGGTCCGGGCATGATCCGCGTTTCCAGACCGAAGCCGCGCGCCACCGCCAGCAATGCGTCCGACAGGACTATGCCGGCCGCCTCGCTGCGCACCTTGGCCGAAGGGCCTATCGGCATGTCGATGACCAGGTGGGTGGAACCGGCAGCGATCTTCTTGGACAGCACCGAGGCGACCATCTGCCCGACAGCATCAAGGTCCAGCACGCGCTCGACCCCGATGATAAAGTCGTCGGCGGGGCTGAGCCGCACCGAACCGCCCCAGACGATGCAACCGCCTTCCTGTTCGACGACCCGGCGGATCGCCGCCAGATTGAGATCGACCGGGGCCAGTGTTTCCATGGTGTCCGCGGTGCCGGCCGGCGAAGTGATCGCCCGGGACGAGGTCTTGGGCATCAGCAAGCCCTGCGCGGCGACAATGGCGACCACGATCGGGGTGGTCCGGTTGCCGGGCAGTCCGCCGACACTGTGCTTGTCGACGACAATCCCGGAACCCCATGACAGGCGGTCTCCGACATCGACCATTGCCCTGGTCAGCCCCATCGTTTCGTCGAGATCGAGCGGAAAGGCCGAGCAGGCGGTGACGAAGGATGCAAGGTGCACGTCGTTGTAACGGCCCGCCACGACGTCCGTGATGATCGCCTGGAACGACCCCTGGGAGAGGCGGTTGCCATAGACCCGGCGGCGCAGTTCGCCGAGCGAGGCGACCGTTGGCGCGTGGCCGACCGCGACCAGTTCGCCAGGCTCTACCCGCAGGCTGGCCCAGGCCTTCTCGCACAGGCCGATCTCGTCGCCGTGCAGCAGTTCGGGCGAACAGTGCACGATCCCCGCGACGATTTCCCCGTGGCCCGAAGCGACCAGAATCTCGGAGCGGGCTGCGAAGCCTTCCGATCGGCACACGTCGCAATCGGACCGCATATAGGCGGTCGGCTGATGCTGGCTGGTCGAAAGACCGATGCGCCGTGCCCGCATGCGATGGGGTGCATGCTCCCTGCTGGCAACGACGAATGCCGGCCGTTGTGCGGGCGGAACCACCGGGTCACCGCTCATGGAGGCACCCGTCACTTGGGGCAAAGGGGTTCTCGAGGGCGGCGATCGTCTGCATCCCGCAAGGTTCTGTCCCTTGCCGAGTCCTTGCGCAAGCCTGAGCAGGGCTGGCTCCGTCCATTGCGAAACTCGGCACTTGAAACAGGAGCGAATCAGTCGTATTAAGGTGTTGCGGGACCGGGCCCCTCTGGCGCCGCGCACTGGCTTTCCCTCCGCCAGGCGCAGCGTGATGTCGGACCGCATCGGATGTTGCCGATGCCAAGGGTCCGGGGTTCCCCCCTTCCTTCCCCCACGCCCCTGGCTCGGCGCATCCGATCGTACGTAACAACGTGACGAAAGGGTGCAAGACCATGACCGACCGTGTATATCGCCTGCTGAGACGCCACCAGACGCTCGATGAGCAGCTGCGCCGGGCGAAAACCAGGCTGTGGGCCGATCCGTTCGAGATCGCGCGGCTCAAGAAGCTCAAGCTCGCGGTGAAGGATCGCCTCGCGCGCCTCGCCGGCCCGCGCACCGCCTGACCGGCGGATAGTTCGCACCGGCGCATCGGCCTCTGGGCTGCTGCGCCGGTGCTTCGTTTTTCCAACAGGGGCATTAAACCATGGAATTCCTGCTCACCGACTGGCTGGGTACGCCAGTCTGGTTCTGGCTGGCCTTTGCCGGCCTTGTTCTCGCGCTGACTGCTTTCGACCTTGGCATCCTCCACAAGGAGGACCGGGAAATGGGTATCAGCGAATCGCTGAAGCTTACCGCGTTCTACATCGCCATTGCCATGGCCTTCGGGGCCTGGGTGTGGATCGAGAAGGGCGCCGATCTCGGCATGAAGTACTATACCGGGTTCTTCATCGAAAAGGCGCTGTCGATCGACAATGTCTTTGTGATCAGCCTGATCTTCACCTTCTTCGCGATTCCGGCCAAGTACCAGTACCGGGCGCTGCTGTGGGGCATCCTGGCGGTGATCGTGCTGCGCGGCGGGATGATCGCGGCAGGCGCGGCACTGGTCGAGCAGGCCTACTGGGTCCTCTACATCTTCGCGGCCTTCCTGGTGTTCACGGGCCTGAAGATGTTCTTCGCGGGCGATCACGATCCCGACATTGCCAGCAATCCGGTGGTGCGCTGGATTTCAAGCCACATGCGCGTGACACCGCAGCTGCACGACCAGCACTTTTTCGTGAAGGTGCCGGACGAAAAGACCGGCAAGCTGGTTACCGCTGTCACGCCGCTGTTCGTGGCGCTGGTGGTGATCAACCTGGCCGACCTGGTCTTCGCGGTTGATTCGGTGCCGGCGATCTTCGCGATCACCACCGACACCTTCATCGTCTATACCAGCAACATCATGGCGATCCTGGGCCTGCGGGCGCTCTATTTCGCGCTCTCGGCGATGATCCACCGCTTCTACTACCTGAAGTATGCGCTGGCTTCGGTTCTGGTGTTCATCGGCTCGAAGATATTCATCTCCGACTTCCTGCTGGGCGGTGAAAAGTTCCCGCCGGTGCTGAGCCTGGGCGTGACCTTCGGCCTGATTGCGGCGGGCGTGTTCTATTCCCTGTGGAAGACCCGCCACGGTGAAGACGCGGCGCCGCACCTGCCGCACGATTCGATCCGGCCCTGATTGATCGCAAAAGTGTCCGCGGCGGGCGGTTTCAGAACCGCTCGCCGCGGATCACTTCGACATCGAAGATGGTGATGACCAGGCCGTAGCGTTCAATGTCCGGCGCGATCCGCTCGATCAACGCCTCCACCTTCTGCTCGTTGGTCACCACCACGAACATCCGCTTGGGCACGGCGCCATAGCCGTCATCGTCGCGCCATGCGCCGGTGCGGCCCAGTCCGGAATGGACCGGCAGCAGCGAATGGTGGGCGATGCCCGCTTCGCCCGCCTGTTCGATCAGCCAGTCGCACAGCGGGGCATCGACCAGGATGTCGATGCGCTTGCGCTTGAAAGTCTGGATCATCAACGGCCTCCTAGCCAAGCACTGCCGGGCCAAGCTGGAGCACCAGCGGGATCCCGACAAGGATGTTGAAGGGGAAGGTCACGGCCAGCGACATCGACAGGTAGATACCCGGATCCGCATCCGGCAGCGCCATGCGCACAGCCGCCGGCACCGCGATGTAGGAAGCGCTGGTGGCCAGCATGGCCAGCGCCGCGCCCGTGCCCGGATCGAGCCCCAGCAGCGCCGCAACGGCCAGCCCGATGGCGCCGTTGACCAGCGGCAGCGCAATGCCGAGCGCGGCCATGCGCCAGCTAAGTGCGCGGCTTTCGCGCAGCCGCCGCATCGCGATCAGCCCCATGTCCAGCAGGAACAGGCACAGCAGGCCGGTGAACCCGGTGACGAAGACCGGAGCGACTGCCTCGAAGCGCTGTTCGCCGATGGCCAGGCCGATCAGGAACGAGCCGAGCAGCAGGACCACCGACCCGTTGAGCAGCACCTCGCGCAGCAGCTTGCCGCGCTGGCCGCCGGTCAGCGTGCCGCTGCCGCGTGCCAGCAGCAGGCCGGTGATTACCGCGGGCGTTTCCATCAGCGCCATCACCGCGACCATGTAGCCTGCAGGAGCCATCCCCGCGCGCGTCAGCGCGTCGGAAGCGGTCACGAAAGTGACGATCGAAACCGACCCGTAGTGCGCGGCAACCGCCCCGGCGTTCAGCCGGTCAAGCCGGGCAAAGGCCCGCAGCAGCGCAAAGGCCAGCAGCGGTAGCGCGAAGCTGAGCAGCATGCCCGCCAGCGAGGCCTGGAGAAGCTGCGGCGTAAACCCGGCCTTGGCGACCTGAACCCCGCCCTTCAGGCCGATCGCTGCCATCAGGTAGAGCGACAGCGCCTTGGCCAGCGGTTCGGGCACCGACAAATCCGATCGCGCCGCAGCAGCGACCACGCCGAGCACGAAGAACAGGATCACCGGGGAAAGCAGGGTCTCGAAGGCGGGCACGGCATGCTCCTTTCGAGATGGTGGCGAGACAGCAGCGGAGCAGCGATGTCAAGCTCGTTACTGCGAAGCAATCGCAATAAATGACGTCAATGCTGCCGAATCACGCTCAGGAAGGCCTCGCCATAGGCCTCGAGCTTGCGGGTGCCGACACCGCCGATCTCGCCCAGCGCAGCCAGCGAAGTCGGGCGATTTTCGGCCATTTCGCGCAGGGTGGAATCGTGGAAGATGACATAGGGCGGCACTCCCGCCTCCTGCGCCAGTTCACGGCGTAGCGCACGCAGGGCCTCGAACAAGGGATCGCCAACCGGCAGCGATGTTCCGCCAGTCCGTTCGCGGCGGCCCTTGCGCATCTTTTCGCGTCGGGGCTGCAGGGCGATCAGCACTGCGGCATTGCCCTTCAGCACTTCGCGGGCATCGCCCCCCAACGCCAGCCCGCCGTGCTCCGTTGGCACCAGGCTGCCGCGCGCCTGGAGCGCACGGACCAGGGGGCGGAGCAGCGGCGCTTCGCTGACGGGCACAATGCCGAACACGCTGAGCTGGTCATGCCCGCGCTGCAGCACCCGCTCGTCGGCCACTCCGGTCAGGACCTTCTCGACATGGCCGAAGCCAAAGCTCTGCCCGGTACGGTAGACGGCGGAAAGCAGCTTGCGGGCAAGCTCGGTAACATCGGCAATCCCCGGGGCCTCAAGACAATTGTCGCAATTGCCGCAGCTGGCGGGCGGGTCCTCGCCGAAATGGCGCAGCAGCAGGGCGCGGCGGCAACCGCCGGTTTCGACCAGCGCGGCCAGCGCATCGAGTCGCGCGCGTTCGCCCTCACGGCGGCCCGCCTCCACTTCGGACAGGCGCTGGCGGGCCCGGGCGAAGTCCTCCGCCCCCCACAGCATCAGCGCCTCGCTCGGCTCCCCGTCGCGCCCGGCGCGGCCGGTTTCCTGGTAGTAGCCCTCGATCGACTTGGGGATTCCGGCATGGGCGACGAAGCGCACGTCGGGCTTGTCGATCCCCATGCCGAAGGCAACCGTCGCCACCATCACCATGTCTTCAGACGCGACAAAGGCTGACTGGTTGGCAGCGCGGACCTCGCCGGGCAGGCCGGCGTGATAGGGAAGCACGGTACGCCCCGTCGCCTGGGCGAGCTTTTCGGCCAGTTCCTCTACCTTGCGCCGGGTCGGCGCATAGACGATGCCGGGGCCGGGCTGCTCGGCCATCAGCGTGGTCAGCTGGCGCACCGGGTTGTCGCGATGCCGGATCGCATAGCGGATGTTGGGCCGATCGAACCCGGCAACGATCAGGCCATCATCCGGAATGCCCAGCTGGGCCAGAACGTCGGCGCGGGTCTGGGCGTCGGCGGTCGCGGTCAGGGCGAGCCGCGAAACCTGCGGGAACGCGTCCATCAGCGGGCGCAGCAGGCGATAATCGGGCCGGAAATCGTGGCCCCATTCGGAAACGCAATGCGCCTCGTCGATGGCGAAGAGGCTGATCCGGCCTGCGTGCAGCAGTTCAAGGAAATGGGGCTGGCTGGCCCGTTCGGGCGCAACATAAAGCAGATCGAGCTCGCCCGCGCGGAAGCGTTCGATGGTTTGCTGGCGGTCGGTATCGGCGCTGGTCAGGCTGGCGGCACGAATGCCGTTGGCCTCGGCAGAGCGGAGCTGATCATGCATCAGGGCAATCAGCGGGGAGATGACCACGCAGGTGCCCTTCAGCACCACGGCGGGCAGCTGGTAGGTCAGGCTCTTGCCCGCGCCGGTCGGCATGACTGCCAGGGTCGATTGCCCGGCAAGCACTCTGGCGACGACCTGTTCCTGCACCCCGCGAAAGGCGGAGAAGCCGAAAGTCGCGTGCAGGGTCTCGTAAAGCTCGGGCGGCATGGGCTGCGGCCTAGTGCGTCTTGGCGCGCGGCGCAAAGACTAGCGCGCTCTCTCCACAAGCGATTCTTCGGCCCGCGTGAAGGCGGTGCGCCCGGCGGACGCGTCGGGGGGCACTTCGGTGGTGAAATAGGCCATGCCCCGGCCGCTTGCCGGATCCCACCATAGCCCGGATTTGAGGCCATAGGCATCGCCGGAATGGCCAAGCCGCGCGGTGCCATCTCCGAACAGGGCATCGCGGCAACGGGTGCCGCCGCTTTCGATAGTCTGGATGGCAAGGCCATAGGCGCAGAAAAAGCCGCTGGCGGTGCCATCCTCGCCAAGGCCATTGGTGCCATCGAACCGCCACTGTGGCTTCACCAGTTGCGCATAGCTTGCCGGTTTGAGGAAGCCCTTGCCTTGCCGGCTGAGCATCTGCCCGATCTTCGCAAGGTCCCGCATCGAGATCCTCAGCCCGCCCTGGGGCGAGAACAATGCGCCGTTGCCGCCGAGCGGGTAGAGTGCAAGGTCGCAGGCATCGGCAACGGCGCGGGTGGTGACCAGGCATCCCGGAGCCCGGCCCTTGAGGTCGTCCTTCGCGACCTCGCCGGTCGAGCGGTACAGCACCACCGCGCGCGAAACGGCGGTCGGCGAACAGCCCGACCAGTTGTAGCAGGCGTCCAGCTTCAGCGGTTTCAGCACGAGCCGCGTCATCAGCCGGTCGAAGCGTTCGCCGCTCGCCCGCTCCATCACGCTGGCGATCACCGGGAAATTCAGGTTGGTATAATGGAACCAGCCGCTGCCGGGTGCTTGGGCGGTATCCCAGACGCGCGGATCGGCCAGGCGGCGGCGCAGCGTGTCCTCCAGCGGAATGATATAAAGCTCTCCCCCATCGACCAGGCTCGACTGGTGAGACAGCAGGTGGCGCAGGGTGATCGGCTTGTCCGGCCAGGCCGGATTGCGCAGGTCCCAGCCGAGATAGTCCGAAACATCGCGGTCGAGGTCGAGCTTGCCCTCGTCGACCAGGCGCATCACGCCAAGCGCGGTGACCAGCTTGGATATGCTGGCGATCCGCACCGGATCATCCGCGGTGACGCCGCGCCGCGAAGCCTTGTCGGCCAGGCCTTCGGCCAGGACCGGCCGGATCGACTGGCGATCGAAAGCCACGGCGACCGTGGCGGGCGGAGCGGCGAGTGCCGGGGTGCAGAACAGGACAAGCAGGGCGGCAAGACGGTGCATGGGGCGCAATGTACAATGAGTTTGTGGCATTTGACAGCGCCGCTCTGCTGCCCGAAACTCCAGCGGAAAGGAGTTCTGCCCATGCGCTTTGCTGCCATTCCGCTGACCACCCTGGCGCTCGCGGCCGCAGTGCCGGCCCATGCGAACGACAGCGCTGCTGCCGTGGGCCTTGGGGGGATCGAGCTGCGCCAGAACGGCGCTGTCAGCATGGATTCGGAAGACCTCTTCATTTCCAAGGACGAGGTGCGGGTCAGCTACCGCTTTACCAATCGTTCGGCGAGGCCGGTGGAGACGGTGGTGTCCTTTCCGGTGCCGGTGCTTGCCGCGGATTCCGGGATGTTCGAAGGCGATACGGCGGTGCCGGACTACCGTTCGCTTGACTTTCGCACGACGGTGGATGGCCGGCCGGTGAAGCTGGGCGTGACCGAGCAGGCGCTGCTGCGCGGGCGCGACATCACGGCGCGGCTGAAAGCGCTTGGCTGGCCGGTCAACTGGATGGTCAAGGGCGGCGAAGCACCTGAATTTGTTCGCAGACTTGGGGCAGCGCAACGCGCGGCCTACCGCAAGGAAGGGCTGCTGAAACCAACCTATGCGGGCAGCACCAGCCTGATGCCGGCATGGGACGTGGTGACCCACATCACCCGCAACCAGGTCTTTCCGCCGGGCCGGACAGTGGTGGTAACCCACCGTTACAAGCCGATAAATGGCGGTTCGGTGGCCGGCGCGCTGGAGCCGGGGTACCGCGGCACCGACAAGTGGCACCGCACCACCTACTGCATCGATCCCGACTTCTACGCGGCTTATGACCGCCGTCAGGCCGCCGAGCGCAAGGCCCACCCGGACAATCCGGCCTATGCCAGCGAAACCTGGATCAGCTACATCCTGGGTTCCGGGCGCAACTGGAAGGGCCCGATCGGCGAATTCCGCCTGGTGGTCGACAAGGGCAAGCCGGACAACCTGGTCAGCTTCTGCATGAACGGGGTGAAGAAGATTTCTCCCACGCAGTTCGAGGTGCGCAAGACCCGTTTCGAGCCCAAGGGCAATCTGGAGATCCTGATCGCCGAATGGTACCGCCCGGAGTGATGGGCGGTGTGATCGGGCCGGGCAAGGAGCCTCCGCCCCAGCCCCTCCCGATCGGGGGAGGGGCCTGTCCGGCTCAGTCGAGGTTGGGCCTCAGCCAGCGCTCCGCCGTCGCCTGATCCATTCCGGCGCGCGCGGCGTAATCCGCCAGCTGGTCCCGCCCGATCCGCGCCACGCCGAAGTACTGGCTTTCGGGGTGGGCAAAGTAGAAGCCTGAGACCGCCGAGGTTGGCAGCATCGCCTGGCTTTCGGTCAGCACGATCCCCGCGTTCCGGCCCGCATCCAGCAGCTCGAACAGGGTCGGCTTCAGGCTGTGGTCGGGGCAGGCGGGATAGCCCGGCGCTGGGCGGATGCCGCGATACTGTTCGCGGATCAGTGCCTCGTTGGTCAGCTGTTCGCCGGGGGCATAGCCCCACAGCGTGGTGCGCACCTTCTGGTGGAGTCGCTCGGCAAAGGCCTCGGCAAAGCGGTCGGCCAGCGCTTTCAGCAGGATGTCGGAATAGTCGTCGTGCGCGGCGCGGAAGCGTTCGAGGTGTGGCTCGATCCCGTGGATGCCCACCGCGAAGCCGCCGATCCAGTCGCCGTCCGGGTCGATGAAATCGGCCAGGCAGAAGTTTGCCCGGTCGCGGCTCTTGCGGATCTGCTGGCGCAGGAACGGCAGGCGGACATGGCGCTCTTCCTCGGTGAGGTAGATCACCACGTCATCGCCTTCCCGCGCGCAGGGCCAGAAGCCCGCGACGCCGCGCGCGGTCAGCCACTTTTCCGAAACGATCCGTTCCAGCATGGCCAGCGCATCGGCCTGGAGCGCGCGGGCGCTTTCGCCCACAATCTCGTCGCTGAGGATCGCGGGATAGGTCCCGGCCAGTTCCCAGGCGCGGAAGAACGGCGTCCAGTCGAAGCATTCCACCAGATCGGCCAGATCCCAGTCGGCAAAGACGTGCAGCCCGGGCTGCTCTGGCGGCGGGGCCTTCTCGCTGAGGTCTGCCTTGAACGAATTGGCGCGCGCAT
This sequence comes from Novosphingobium sp., assembly GCA_016719755.1. Classification (GTDB taxonomy): domain Bacteria; phylum Pseudomonadota; class Alphaproteobacteria; order Sphingomonadales; family Sphingomonadaceae; genus Novosphingobium. The sequence goes on from JADJYM010000016.1 coordinate 575,067, forward strand.
CTTCCAGGCTGAGCAGGATCGAGGCGTCCTTGCCCGAACGCAGGTCGCGGATGTGCTGGTATTCGGCGGCCGTGGCGGCGATGAAGCCTTCGGCCTGGGTGTCGGACAGCAGCTGGCTGGCCACGCCGACCGCGCGGCTGGCGTCCAGCACGTGGATCACCGGGCCGTCATAGGCCGGGTCGATCTTCAGCGCGGTGTGGACCTTGCTGGTGGTCGCCCCGCCGATCAGCAGCGGCATGGTCATGCCTGCGCGCTGCATTTCCTCGGCCACGGTCACCATCTCGTCGAGGCTGGGGGTAATCAGGCCCGACAGGCCGATCATGTCCGCATCTTCGGTCACGGCGGTTTCCAGAATCTTCGACCAGGGCACCATGACGCCGAGGTCGATCACCTCGTAGCCGTTGCATTGCAGGACCACGCCGACGATGTTCTTGCCGATATCGTGGACGTCGCCCTTGACGGTCGCCATCACGATCCGGCCCTTGGGGCGCGCCCCGGCCTGCTTTTCCGCCTCGATGTAGGGGATCAGGTGGGCAACCGCCTTTTTCATCACGCGGGCCGATTTCACCACCTGCGGCAGGAACATCTTGCCCGCGCCGAACAGGTCGCCCACGGTGTTCATCCCCGCCATCAGCGGGCCTTCGATCACCTCGATCGGGCGGGCGTGGAGCAGCCGCGCCTCCTCGGTATCCTCGACGATGTGGGCGTCGATCCCCTTGACCAGCGCGTGCTCGATCCGCCGCACGACTTCCCAGCCGCGCCATTCCTCGGCTTCCTTGGCGGTCTTCGCGTCGGTGCCCCTGAAGCTTTCGGCCATGGCGATCAGCCGTTCGGTCGCATCCGGTCGGCGCGCCAGGATCACGTCCTCGCAGGCATCGCGCAGCGCGGGATCGATCGTGTCATAGATGTCGATCTGCCCGGCGTTGACGATCGCCATGTCCAGGCCAGCGCGGATCGCGTGATAGAGGAACACCGAATGCATCGCCCGGCGCACCGGTTCGTTGCCCCGGAACGAGAACGAGAGGTTGGACAGCCCGCCCGAGGTGTGGACGTGCGGGCACCGCGCCTTGATCTCGGCCACGGCCTCGATGAAATCCAGGCCATAGCGATCATGCTCTTCCATCCCCGTGGCGACCGCGAAGATGTTGGGATCGAAGATGATGTCTTCGGCCGGAAAGCCGATTCCGGTTAGCAGCTTGTAGGCGCGCTCGCAGATTTCGACCTTGCGCTGCTTGGTGTCGGCCTGGCCCTTTTCGTCAAAGGCCATGACGACCACGGCCGCGCCGTAATCCATGCACAGGCGGGCGTGATGCAGGAAGGCGTCCTCGCCCTCCTTCATCGAAATCGAATTGACGATCGGCTTGCCCGATACGCATTTCAGCCCGGCTTCGATCACTTCCCACTTGGAACTGTCGATCATCACCGGCACCCGGGCGATGTCCGGTTCGGCGGCGATCAGTTTCAGGAAAGTGGTCATGGCCTCGACTGCGTCGAGCAGGCCCTCGTCCATGTTGACGTCGATCACCTGCGCACCGTTCTCGACCTGCTGGCGCGCAACCTCGACCGCGCGGGCATAGTCCCCGGCGAGGATCAGCTTCTTGAAGGCGGCGCTGCCGGTCACGTTGGTGCGCTCGCCGACGTTGACGAACGAGGCGATGGCGCGGGTGGTTTCTTCGGTCTGGGTCATCACTTACTCGCAGGTTCCTCCCCGGGACGGGGAGGTGGCAGTCCGCAGGACTGACGGAGGGGGCCCACCCCGCCGCACGGACATTTCTTGCCAGAGGGGTGGGCCCCCTCCACCATCCGCTGCGCGGACGGTCCCCCTCCCCGTGCCGGGGAGGAGCTTCAGGCCGCCATCACGAAGGGCTCAAGGCCCGCCAGCCGGGTGGCCACCGGCACGTTCGGCAGGACGCGCGGCGGCAGAACGGCAGCGGCGCGGGCGATGGCCGCGATGTGTTCGGGGGTGGAGCCGCAGCAACCGCCCAGAATGTTCACCTGCCCCTGCTCGGCCCATTCGCGTACCAGCGCGGCGGTGGTTTCGGGCAGTTCGTCATAGGCCCCCAGTTCGTTGGGCAGCCCGGCGTTGGGATAGACCATGATCAGCGTATCGGCGATCGCGCTCAGCGCGCGCACGTGGGGCCGCAGCTGGCTGGCCCCGAACGAGCAGTTCAGCCCGATGGTCAGCGGCCTGGCATGGCGCACGGCGTGCCAGAACGCCTCGACCGTGTGGCCGGAAAGGTTGCGGCCCGACAGATCGGTCAGCGTCATCGACAGCATCAGCGGCACTTCGCGGCCCAGTGCGCGCTCCAGATGCTTCACCGCCATGATCGCGGCCTTGCAGTTGAGCGTGTCGAACACCGTTTCGACCAGGATGAAATCCGCGCCGCCCTCGATCAGGGCCTCGGCCTGTTCGTGATAGACATCGACCAGAAAGTCCCAGTCGATCTCGCGGAAGCCCGGGTCGTTGACGTCAGGACTGAGCGAGAGGGTCTTGTTGGTCGGCCCGATCGCGCCCGCGACAAAACGGGGGCGTCCGTCCCTCGCGGTGAACTCGTCCGCAATCCGGCGGGCGAGCGCGGCCGAGGCCAGATTGATCTCGCGCACCAGATGTTCGGCGCCATAGTCGGCCTGGCTGATCCGGTTGGCGGAAAAGGTATTGGTTTCGGCGATGTCCGCGCCCGCCGCGAAATAGGCGCGGTGGATCGATTCGGGCACTTCCGGCTTGGTCAGCGCCAGAATGTCGTTGTTGCCCTTCTGGTCGCGCTTCAGCCCCAGCGTTCCGGCATAGTCGGCTTCCGACAGCTTCCAGTTCTGGATCTCGGTGCCAAAGGCGCCGTCGGTGATGAGGATGCGCTTGGCCGCCTCGGTCAGCAGGGTCTCGCGGGGGGTCATGGTCAGCTTTCCTTGGGACGCAGGCCGAGCAGGTGGCAGATCGCGTAGGTCTGGTCGGCGCGGTTCAGGGTGTAGAAGTGAAAGTCGCGCACGCCGCCCTGATAGAGGCGGCGGCACAGGTCCGCCGCGACCGCGGCGGCGATGTGGGCGCGCGGGCCGGGCAGGTCGTCAAGCCCTTCGAACAGCTGGACCATCCAGCCGGGGATCTCGGTGTTGCCGCTCATCCGGCGGATCGCGGCGAAATTGGTGACCGGCATGATCCCCGGCAGGATCGGCGCGGTGATCCCGGCGGCCAGCGCCTTGTCGACAAAGCGGAAATAGGCGTCGGTCGAATAGAAGAACTGGGTGATCGCCCGGTCCGCCCCGGCATCGAGCTTGCGCTTGAGATTGTCGAGATCGGCCTGGGCACTGGCGGCCTCGGGGTGAACCTCGGGATAGGCGGCGACCGAAATCTCGAAGGGATGGCGCGCTTTCAGCCCGGCGACCAGTTCGGCGGCGCCAGCGTAGCCCTGCGGGTGGGGGATGAACCGTCCGCCGGTTTCGGGCGGCGGATCGCCGCGCAGCGCGACCACGTGGCGCACGCCCGCTTCCCAGTAACGGTCGGCCACCTCGGCGATCTCGTCCTTGCTGGCGGCAACGCAGGTCAGGTGCGCGGCCGGGACCAGGCTGGTCTCACCCGCGATCCGCGCCACGGTGGCGTGGGTGCGCTCACGCGTGGAGCCGCCCGCGCCATAGGTGACGGAAACGAAGCTGGGGCCAAGCGGCGCGAGTTCCAGCACGGCGTTCCACAGCTGCTCTTCCATCTTCTCGGTCTTGGGCGGGAAGAATTCGAAGCTGACGCGGAAGTCGCCGGGAATGGTGGTGAACAGCGGCCGGTCCTCGACCCCGCGCAGGAAGGTGTTCATCGGGGCTGTTCCTTCGATTCCTTGGGGACCGGCGTCAGCGCCGGGCGCGCCGTGCGCGTACCGATCCAGATCTTCACGGTCAGCGGCTTGCCGGGCAGCGCCACCGGCGCGGCGGCGGCGAAGCCGGCCTCGCTCAGCAGGGCGAGCATCTGCTCGTCGGAGAAACCCAGGCGCGCGTGGGCGTGAAGCGTGCGCAGTTCCTCGCGGTCATGCGCGGCGAAATCGACCACGGCCACCGCGCCGCCGGGGCGGGTGACGCGCGCGGCCTCGGCCAGTACGGCGGCGGGCTCCTGCGCATAGTGCAGGACCTGGTGGAACAGCACGGTATCGAAAGCGGCGTCGGCAAAGGGCAGGGCGGTGAAATCGCCCTGGACCAGCTCCACCTGTCCGGCGGGCAGGTGCTGCAGCCGGGCGCGGGCGATGCGCAGCATTTCCGGGCTCTTGTCCAACGCGGTGACATGGCCCGCGCGGGCCGCGAACAGTTCAGCCATGCGCCCCGTGCCGGTGCCGACATCCAGCAGCGCGCCAAGCGAATCCCTGCCCAGCGCCTTGGCGAGCGCGGCTTCCACCGGGCCGTCAGCGCTGTGCATGACGCGCAGCGTGTCCCATTCGGCGGCGTGGCGGGCGAAATAGGCCTCCGCATTGGACTGGCGGGCGGCGCGGATCGCGGCGAGGTGGCGGCGGTCCTCGGCGCAGCGGGCGGCAAAGGCGGCATCGTCGCTTTCGGCCACGGCCAGCAGGCGGGCTGCGGCGCTGCCCATCGGCGGAGCGCGATTCTCCGCCACGGCGCTGCGCAGGAACACCCAGCTGCCTTCCTTGCGGCGTTCGGCCAGACCCGCATCGCACAGGATGCGGACATGGCGCGAGACGCGCGGCTGGCTCTGGCCCAGCACCTGGGCGAGTTCGCCCACGGCCAGTTCCATCGCATCCAGCAGGCGCATGATCCTCAGCCGGGTGGGATCGGCCAGGGCGCGCAGAGTCGGTTCGATCCGCATGGGGCTTCATATAAAGAAATCTTTATATCCCGCAACCACCCATTTGCGAACGTCTTGCAGGGCGCGAATCCGGCCAATTGGCGGTTGGCAGACGGGGGCTGCGCGGCTAGCGTCAAGGCTCGGGGCCGCAGTTCAGTACCGCATCAAGGAAGGATTCCGGATGAAGAAATTCGCCACCATTGCCTTTGCCGCCAGTGCCGCGCTTGCGCTTGCCGCCTGCGGCAGCTCGGAAAGCGCCAAGGAAGAGGCTCAGGCCGACAATGTAGAAATGCCGGCCGAGGAAGCGGTGCAGGATGTCGATGCGGCTGCCACGCCGGTTGCCGATGCCGCGGCCAGTGCCGCTCCGAGCGAGGCCGCCAGCGCCGCTCCGTCAGCTGCCGCGAGCGCCGCACCCCAGTAATAACGACGCCCGGCCAGACCGGAAACGCGGGCGGTTCCCCGGTGGGGGAGCCGCCCGCTTTGCGTGGCGCAGCGGCTTGGGCTAGGATCAGGTCATGCGCGCCACGATCCTTGCCATCGCCCTCTTGTCCCTTTCCGCCTGCGGCAAGGGCGAGAACGAGCCCGGCCCGGGCGGCGTGACCGTGGGCGAGGCGAAGGCGCTCGACGAGGCGGCGCAGATGATCGAGGATGACCGCCTGCCGCCCGAGGCCGTGCCCACGCTCGTTCCGCCACCCGCCAGCACCGCCCCCGGCGCGGCGGTTAAGCCCTGACCGTCAGTCCATCTGCACCTTGCCGCGCCCGGCCTTTACCGCCCCGCGTTTCTTCTTGCCTTCCAGCCGCGCGGTCTTGCCGATCCGGTTGAGGCGGCTTTTCGCGCGCTGCTCGGGCAGGGCAAAGGCTTCCTCGATCAGGTGTGAGAGCCGCTCGCGCGCGTCCTGGCGGTTGGCTTCCTGGGTCCGGAACCGCTGGGCGGTAAGCAGCAGCTCGCCCTTCGCCGTCATCCGGCTGCCCGCCAGTTGGCGCAGGCGCTGGAACACCGGCACCGGCAGGCGCAGCGCATAGACATCCAGCCGCAGCTGCACCGCGCTTGCCACCTTGTTGACGTTCTGCCCCCCCGGGCCGGAGGCGGTGATGAAGCTTTCGCTCAGCAGCGTCAGCGCGCGGGCGGTGGCCTCATGCGGGGTCAACGACATCGCCGAAGCCCAGCGCGGCAAAATCGGCGGGCACCGGCGCGCGCGCCTCGATCGGGGTCTTGCCCTCGCGCTGAACGGTGAGCGCCAGGGCGTGGAGCATGGTGCGCGGCGCCCCCCGTCCGTCGCCATAAACCGGATCGCCCAGCAGTGCGTGGCCGAGCCCCGCCAGAGCGTGGACGCGGATCTGGTGCGTGCGTCCGGTTTCGGGGCGGAATTCGACCAGCGTACGGCCATCGTGCTCTGCGAGCTTGCGCCAATGGGTGATGGAAGGCTTGCCCTTCTTCGCCGGGATCATCCGCCAGCCCTGTTCGGCGCTGGAAATCTTGGCCAGCGAAAGCTCGATGGTGCCAGCTTCTTCCGGCAGCGTTCCGGCGACCACGCCCAGATAGACCTTGTCCACCTGACGCGCTTCGAAGGCGGCATTGAAACGCTTCAGCGCCTTGGGGTTGCGCGCCAGAAGCAGGCAACCGGAAGTATCGGTATCGATCCGGTGGACCGGCACCGGCGCGCGCTGGAAGCCCAGCTTCAGCTCCTCGACACGGTCTTCAAGGCTGCGCCCGCCCGCGCGGGGGCGTTCGATCGGCAGGCCGGCGGGCTTGTCGATCACCAGCGCCTCGCCGTCTTCGAACAGGATCGCGATGTCGGTCATGCCAGTGCCTTTGCGATCCGGCGCAGCGCCTCGTCAAGTTTGGCGTCATCCGCCGCGAAACTGATCCGGAAGCCGTCCCTGCCGCCAAAGGCGGAAGCCGCGACCAGCGCCACCCCGTGTTCCAGCAGGTGGAGGCACAAGGCTTCGTCATCGCCGAACCGTTCCATCAGCGGCGCGGCATCGACCATGCAATAGAACGCACCGTCCGGCACCGGAGCCGACAGCCCCGGCACGGCGTTGATCGTGGCCACCACGCGGTCGCGCCGCACGCGGAACTTCTCGCGCCAGTCCAGCAGGAAGTCCTGCGGCCCGGCAAAGGCGGCCACGGCGGCGGCCTGACTGATCGAGGCGGCATTGCCGGAAGAATGCGATTGCAGCTTGCCCATCGCCTTCACCAGCCATTCCGGCCCGGCGGCCACGCCGATGCGGAAACCGGTCATCGCATGGCTTTTCGACACGCCCGATACGGTGAGCACGCGGTCCGCCAGTCCGGGGCATTCAACGCTCAGCGTCGCGTGCGCGCCTGGGGTGTAGCGCAGCGGGGCATAGATATCGTCGGACATGACCAGCACCTGGGGATGCCGCACCAGAACCGCGCCCAGCGCGCGCAGTTCCTCTGCCGGATAGGTCGCGCCGGTAGGATTGCCGGGACTGTTGAGCAGCAGCCAGCGGGTGCGCGGGGTAATCGCGGCGTCCAGCTGCGCGGCGGTAATGCGGAAACCGCCCGCCGCATTGGTGGGCAGATCGACCACCTGCGCGCCCGCGAAGCGCACGATCTCGGGATAACTGACCCACCAGGGGCTGGGCACCAGCACCTCGTCGCCCGGGTCCAGCGTGGCGAGCAGCGCGTGAAAGATCGCCTGCTTGCCGCCCGCGCTGACGATCACCCGCCCGGGCGGGACCGTGATGCCAAGGTCGCGCGCGAAATGCAGCGCCGCCGCCTCGCGCAGGGCCTGGGTTCCGGAAACGGCGGTATATTTGGTGTCCCCGGCGTCGAGCGCGGCCTTGGCCGCCGCGATGACGTGGGCCGGGGTGGCAAAGTCGGGCTCACCCACCGACAGCGAGATCACGTCCTTGCCTGCCGCGCGCAGTTCGAACGCGCGGTCGGTAATCGCATTGGTGCGCGAGGGCGCGATGCGGCCAAGTGCGGCGGAAATCTTCATCGCGGGGTCGGTCACAGCAACCGCGCCTTCACCAGTCCGCGCAGGGCATTGCCGATCATGAATCCGTCCTTCAGGTCTTCGAGAGCAAGTTCCGCCTCAGCCGCGCGGCCCGCCTCGATCAGGTTGCGGCGCAGCACGCCAGGCAGCAGGCCCAGCGCGGCGGGCGGGGTCAGCAGGATGCCGCCGCGCTCCACGAACAGGTTGGTGAAGCAGCCTTCGGTGACCAGGCCATCGTCGCGCAGCAGCAAGGCTTCCTGCGCGCCCGCTTCCTTGGCGGCGCGCAGGCCGACGTCGTAGAACCCCCGGTCGGTGGTCTTGTGGCGCAGCCGCCAGTCCCCCGCATCGACCGGCAGGCGCAGCACCGCGCACTGCGCCGGATCGGGCAGCGGCGCGGGCAGCGGGGAAAGCTCCAGCGTGTAGGCACCGGCGCGCGAAACAACCAGCCGCACCCGCGATGGCGCGTCCGCTTCAAAGCACAGCGCCTGGATCGCATTGCGCACCGCGTGGCGATCGAAGGCAAAGCCCAGCTCGCCCGCGCTGGCCTTGATCCGCTCAAGATGCAGTTCCAGCAGCGCGATCCCCTCGTCCGGGGAAAAGCGCATGGTTTCGATCAGATCTGCCCCGGCGGCATGCACGCGCACGAATCCCCCTTTGACCAGGCACTCGCGCCATTCGGGCAGCATTTCCGAATCCGCAACGATCGCCGAGCCGACCCCCAGCACCGCCCGCCCCCGGCTGTTTTCCTCCGGGGTCAGGCGCAGGGTGCGGATTGCCACATTGAAGGCGGCATCGCCAGCTTCCATTGGCAGGGAAACGTCCGGAATTGGCGGATCGAACCGGCCGATCGCCCCGCAATAGGGGCCGCGCGCATCGCGCTCGTGCCGGTGGATCAGCTCCATTGCCCGGATCTTGGGCGCGCCGGTGATCGATCCGCAGGGGAACAGCGCGCGGACCATGTCCGCCGCGCCCGTGCCCGGCTGCAACCGCGCGCGCACCGTGGTGACCATCTGGTGGACCGTGGGATAGCTTTCCACCGCGAAGGCGTTTTCCACCCGCACGCTGCCGGGTTCGGCCACGCGCGACAGATCGTTGCGCAGCAGGTCGACGATCATCAGGTTTTCCGCGCGATCCTTGGCCGATCCGGCGAGTTCGGCGGCGAACACGGCATCTTCCGCGCTGTCGCGCCCGCGCGGGCGGGTGCCCTTCATTGGCTTGACCGTGGCCGCATCCCCGCGCTGGGCAAAGAACAGTTCGGGCGAAAAGCTCAGCAGCCAGTGCGATCCGTCATAGACCACCCCGCCATATCCCGCGCCTGCCGCCGGGCGGATCGCGGCGTAAAGCGCCAGCGGATCGCCGCGATAGGAACCGGCCAGGTGAAAGGTCAGGTTGGCCTGATAGATGTCGCCCGCCGCGATGGCGTCCTGCATGGCGGCAAAGCGGGCGCCGTAGCCGCCCGGCGACAGCTGCGGTTCGACCGGGCCGACCTGAGCAAGGCCGCCGCCGCCTTCGCGCTCCAGCCAGGCGGACACCTCGTCGGTGGTCAGTTCCTCGTAGCCATCGAAGGCGCCAAACCACACTAGCGGACCGGCCGCTCCGCTGCGCGCGGCGGCCAGCGGGGCCAGCCGGGGTTCAAGCGCCAGACCCGCCTCATAGGCGAAATAGCCAGCCAGATGCAGACCATCGCCGCGCAAGCCCTCGATCCGCGCCAGCGCCGCCGCCACTTCGCCGGGCCGATAGGCGACCACCACTTCGCGGGGGCCGCGATAGAGCCGCGCGGGGCTGGCGCCCTGCGGGCGGGCGTCGTCGAGGAGGATGAATGGTTCAGGCATCGGCCCGGCGCTTCTAGCCGGGGTTTGCGGCTCATGCAAAAACCCACTCGCGCAAGTGGCGGGCGCGGCTTATCTGTTGCCCCTGAACAGTTTGGAGCGAGCGATGACCGAAATCTTCCTGGGCCTTGGCGCCAATGGTGAACGCCAGACCCTGCGCCTCAGCCGCGCGAACCGCCACGGGCTGATCGCCGGGGCGACCGGCACCGGCAAGACGGTCACGCTGCAGACCATCGCCGAGCAGTTTTCCGCTGCCGGGGTGCCGGTGTTCATGGCCGACGTGAAGGGCGATCTGGCTGGCGTTGCCATGCCCGGCAGCCACGATTTCAAGCACGCCGCCAAGCTGGAGGCGCGCGCCGCCGAAATTGGCGTCACCGATTACGCCTATCGCGACAATCCGGCGGTGTTCTGGGACCTCTACGGCGAGCAGGGCCATCCGATCCGCACCACCATTTCCGAAATGGGTCCGCTGCTGCTCGCGCGGCTGCTGGGGCTCAACGAGACGCAGGAAGGCGTGCTCAACATTGCCTTCCGCTATGCCGATGACAACGGCCTGCTGCTGATCGATTTCGAGGACCTGCAACACGTGCTGATGGCCTGCGCCGAGCAGGCGAGCGAGCTGGCGACCCGCTATGGCAATGTTTCCAAGGCCAGCGTGGGGACGATCCAGCGCCAGTTGCTTGCCTTCGAAAGCCAGGGCGCGGCGCATTTCTTTGGCGAGCCCGCGTTCGAAATCAACGATTTCATCCGCTGCGACGAGAACGGCAAGGGCGTGGTCAACGTGCTCGCCGCCGACAAGCTGATGCAGAGCCCCAAGCTTTACGCCACGTTCCTGCTGTGGCTGCTGTCCGAACTGTTCGAGGCCCTGCCCGAGGTTGGCGATCCGGAAAAGCCCAAGCTGGTGTTCTTCTTCGACGAGGCGCACCTCCTGTTCGAGGACGCGCCCGAGGCCCTGTTCGACAAGGTCGAGCAGGTCGTCCGGCTGATCCGGTCGAAGGGCGTGGGCGTCTACTTCATCACCCAGAACCCGATCGACATTCCCGAAAAGATCGCCGGGCAGCTGGGCAACCGGGTGCAGCACGCGCTGCGCGCCTTCACCCCGCGCGATCAGCGGGCGATCAGGGCCGCGGCGGAGACGTTCCGGATCAATCCCGATCTCGATGTCGAAACCGCGATCACCGAGCTGAAGGTGGGCGAGGCGCTGGTTTCGACCCTGGACGAGGAAGGCGCGCCCAGCGTGGTGCAGCGCACCCTGATCGTCCCGCCGCGTTCGCGGCTGGGGCCGCTCAGCCCCAAGGAGCGCGCGATCATCCAGTCGATCAGTCCGTTCGAGAACAAGTACGAGACGCGGGTGGATCGCGAATCCGCCGCCGAAGTGCTGCAGCGCAAGGCGCAGGATGCCGCCGCCGCCGCTCAGGTGGTGGAAGAGCAGGGCGAGGAAGCCCAGCGCGCCCAGCCGCGCGCCACCCCCAGCATGTGGGAAAAGGCCGGCAAGGCCGCCTTCGGCGCGGCGGCGGCCTCTGCCGGAACCATGGTCGCCCGCTCGCTCACGGGGCGCAAGTCAAGCGGATCGCCGGTGGCCTCGGCCGCCAGCGCGGCGGCGGGCGCGCTGGGCACTGCGCTGGGCGGCGCCATGCTCGGCCGGTTCGCGCGCGGCTTGCTGGGGGGGCTGCTGCGCTAGCCCAGCGGCAGGGTCAGCCGCGCGGTCAGTCCGGCAATCGATCCGTCCGGATTGCGGCGGTTGGCCAGTTCCAGGCCGCCGCCATGCTGTTCGGCAATGGCGCGGGCCAGGGTCAGCCCGAGCCCCGCACCGCCGGTTGAGCTGTTGCGCGACGGATCGCCGCGCGTGAAGGGCTCCATCATCGCCCCGATCCGGTCATCGGGAATGCCGGGGCCGTCGTCCTCGACCCGGATCACGGCCATGGCGCCTTCGCGCTCAAGCGTGATCCGCGCCTCACCGGCATAGCGCAGCGCGTTGGAGACAAGGTTGCGCAGGCCCCGCCGCAGCCAGGTGACGCGCACCGGCGCGACGATCCGCTCGCCCGGCGTGAAACTTACCGGCTCGCCCATGTCCTCGAATTCGTCGGCGACCTGGCCGACCAGCGCTTTCAGTTCCGCCGGTTCGCGCGGGTCGCTCGGGCGGCCGACGCGGGCGAGCGAGAGGATGTCGTCAAGGCTGCGGACGATGTCCTCGATCGTCGCGGCCATCTTGCCGCGCTCGGTTTCGTCCTCGACGCTTTCGATCCGCACCCTGAGAGCGGTGAGCGGGGTCTTGAGGTCGTGGCCGATCGCGCCCAGCATCACGTCCTTTTCATCGAGCAGCGCGGCGATGCGGTCTTCCATCGCGTTCTGGGCCACGATCAGGCGGCGCACGTCGTCCGGGCCCTGCGGCGCCAGCTGTCCGGCGGCATCGCGGGTGCTGGCAAACTGTTCGAGCCGCCCGGTCAGCGCGGCCAGCGGGCGGGTGATCCGCCCGACGATCAGGGCGATCGCGCCGACCATCAGGCCGTAAAGCAGCAATGTCTGGCCCAGCAGCGAGACCAGCAGGCCCGCATCGCCGTTGCGCATCGGCATGGCGACGGTGATCCAGCCCTTTTCCGAGGTATGGATCGCGGCGATCATCTGTTCGCGCGCGCGGGCCGGTGCCCGCTCTCCCAGCCGCGCGGCGATCCGGGCCTCGCGGCGGATCAAGGCGGGGTTTTCGCCGATCGGGCGGTGAACCACGACCACTTCCCTGAGCTCGACGCCCTGATCGGCAAAGACCTCGCGCAGTTCGTGCTCGGCTTCGCGCTCGCGGGATTCGCCAGGGCGGAGGGGCGAGACGGCGGTGCGTTCGACCCGCAGGCGGCGCGCTTCCGGTGGCAGGTCGCGCTGGCGAAACTGCCGTCCGCCGAACAGGCCTTCCTCGCGGCCGGCGGCGAACAGGCGGATCGCGGCGGCATGGACCATCGCCGCCTCGCGCCGTTCGGACTGGGCCCGCCAGAGCAGCGCGGCACTGATTCCCTGCGCCAGCAGCAGTGCCAGCGCGATGGCGAGCAGCAGCTGGCCTTGCAGACTGCGCGGCATCAGTCGCTGCATCAGGCCGAAGCCTTGATGCGCCGGACATCGGCGGCCAGCATGTAGCCGCCGCCCCAGACGGTCTGAATCAGGGTGGGATTGCGGCTATCGGCCTCTACCTTGCGGCGCAGGCGGCTGACCTGGTTGTCGACCGCGCGGTCGAACAGGTGCGCCTCGCGGCCCTGGACCATGTCGAGCAGCCGGTCGCGGTCGAGCACCTGGCGGGGGTGCTCGAGAAAGGCCATCAGCAGGCGGAATTCGACCGATGAGATGGAAACCATCGCCCCGCTGGGGTCGGTCAGCCGCCGCTTGAGCGGATCGAGCTGCCAGCCTTCGAATTCGAACAGTTCCTCCTCGGCGGCTGGCGGGCCGGCCTTGGCTGCACGGCGCAGCACCGAACGGATCCGCGCAACCAGCTCACGCGGCTCGAACGGCTTCACGACATAGTCATCGGCGCCAATCTCCAGCCCGACGATCCGGTCGGTCGCCTCGCCCCGCGCGGTCAGCAGGATCACGGGGATCGCCCGGGTTTCGGACAGGTGGCGGCACAGCGACAGCCCGTCCTCGCCCGGCATCATGATGTCGAGCAGCACCAGTTCGGGCGTTTCGGTCTGGAGGATCGTGCGGGCCTGCGCGGCCGATACGGCCTGGCTCACGGCAAACCCCTGGCGCGAGAGATACTCGGCCAGGGGTTCACGCAGCGCCGCTTCGTCATCGACGAGCAGCAGGCGGACCGGTTCGGTATCAGGCATGGCCCGTTTCGGTCCCCGGTTCCATCAGGCCCCGGCGGGGGCCGCGCGGCCATGCTGGCCGCCCTTCATGCCGCGCATATGCTCGCGCATCTTGGCGCGCGCCGCCTTGCGCTCATCCGCCGACATCTGGCCGTCCTTGTTGGCGTCGGCCATGTCGAAGTGCTTGCCGTGGGCGGCAAGGAACTCGTCGCGGCTGACCGCGCGGTCCTTGTTGGTATCGGCCATGCCGAGCATCATCATCCCGCCGCCGTGCTTGCCGCGCATTCCGTGGCCGCGCCGACCTTCTCCGCGCTTGCCTTCGCCCTGCTTGCCCCAGTTCTTGCCCGCGCCGTCGGCGCGCTGGCGCTGGGCGTTGAACTCGTCGCGGCTGATCGAACCGTTCCTGTCAGTATCGAGCGTGGCGAACATCGCCGCCCGGCGCTCGGTCCGGCGGGCCTCGCGGTCGGCGGCATCGAGCTTGCCGTCCTTGTTGGCGTCCATCTTCACGAACATCTCGGCCGCGCGGGTCTGCGCTTCGGCGCGGGTCACGGTCTTGTCACCCATGGGATCGCGGCCGGGGCCGCCCATCGGCTGGGCAATGGCCACACCGCTGGCCGCAAGGGCTACGAGCGACAGGCCGATCAGGGTCTTCTTCATCTGCGAAACTCCGGTTTCGAAAGAGTGGGGAGAAGCCGCCCGGCCCGTTCAAAGGGGGAGGGGGGATGGCCAGGCCGGAGCGGCTTCCTGAGACTTGTTCTAGACCCGCACTGTCGCGCGATTATGCCGCGAGAGGCAAGATGTGTCGTGATTTGTCGCAGATTGGCCGGGCCGTTCACCTGCCGGCAAGCGCCTGCTCAGCCCATCACAAAGGCGTTGAGCTTGTTGCCATCGGGATCGCGGAAATAGGCGGCATAGAACCCGCCGTCCCCGCGCGGCCCCGGCGCCCCTTCATCGCTGCCGCCATTGTCCAGCGCGATGGCATAGATCCGGTCGACCTGCGCCGCGTCCCTAGCCTCCAGCGCGACCATCACGCCGTTGCCGACCGTGGCGGCATTGCCATCGAACGGCTTGGTCGCGGCGATCCCGGCCGCGCCGCCGGGGGTGCCCCAGGCGATGAAGCTGTCGAATTCCATCATCCGCCCGGTGCCCATTTCCGCCGCGATCGCATCATAGAACCGCGCCGCCCGCGCAAGGTCGTTGGTGCCCACTGTGACGTAACCGATCATTGGCGTGTCTCCTTCCGATTCGCTGACGGAACAATACAGGAACAAACTGTCCCTACAAGGGCGCGCAGGCCGCCTCCACCCAGGCGCGCACTTCGCCTTCCAGCTGCGGCAGCAGCACATCGGCGACTTTCGCGTGATAGGCGTTCCACCAGGCCACCTCGTCGCGGGTAAGCAGGGTGCAATCGACCAGGCTGCGGTCGATCGGCGCGAAGGTCAGCGTTTCAAAGCCTAAGTAGTCCCCCTCGGCTCCGGGGATCGCGCGCGGTTCGACCAGGATCAGGTTTTCGGTGCGGATGCCGAAATCCCCTGCCTTGTAATAGCCCGGTTCGTTGGACAGGATCATTCCCGGCAGCAGTTCCTGCCCGGTCCCGGCCTGCCCGCCCTGGGCCTTGGCGATGCGCTGCGGTCCTTCGTGGACCGACAGGAAACTGCCTACCCCGTGGCCGGTCCCGTGGGCGTAATCGACGCCTGCCTGCCACAGCGCATGGCGCGCCAGGGTATCGAGCTGGCTACCCACGGTGCCGCGCGGGAAGACCGCGGTTGCCAGCGCGATGTGGCCCTTGAGCACGCGGGTGAAGCGGTCCTTGTGTTCGGCGGTGGGCGCACCGGGCCCGATCCATACGGTGCGGGTGATGTCCGTGGTGCCATCAAGGTACTGCCCGCCCGAATCGACCAGGTAGATCGAACCCGGCTCGATCCGCCGGTTCGATTCCTCGCTAACCCGGTAATGCGGGCTGGCGGCGTTGGGGCCGGCGGCGGAGATCGTGTCGAACGAAAGGTCGCGCAGCAGCCCGGTTTCCTCGCGCAGCGCCAGCAGCCTGGCGGCGGCGGACAGTTCGGTTTCGCCGCCCTTTGGTGCTTCGACCGCCAGCCAGTGCAGGAACCGCGCGATCGCGGCCCCGTCGCGGGCCTGGGCGGCGCGGTGGCCGGCCTGCTCCACCGGGTTCTTGACCGCCTTTGCCAGCACGGTGGGATCGGTCAGTTCGACCACTTCGGCGCCGGCCCCTTCCAGCGCGGCGAAGACCGCCTGGACCGAACGTTCGGGATCGACGGCCACCTTGCGTCCGGCAAGGGCCTTGAGCGCGGGCACGAAGTCCTCGCGCGGGCGGATCGTCACGGCATTGCCAAGGTGCGCGCGCAGCCCGGAGGTGACCTTTTCCTCCGCGATGAACAGTTCCGCGGTCCCGTCCGCATGGGCCAGGACGAAGGACAGGGCCACCGGGGTGCGCTCCACGTCAGACCCCCGCAGGTTGAGCAGCCAGGCGACCCCGTCAAGCGCGGAGACCACCGCCGCGTCCAGTCCGCGCGCGGTCAGCCATTCGGCCACCTCGCTGCGCTTGGCTTCGCTCGACTTGCCGGCGTGCTCAAGGCCGTGGACTTCGGCCGGGGCCAGGCTGGGGGCGGGGCGATCGGCCCAGATCACGTCGATCGGGTTGCCCTCGACCGGTTCCAGCGCCGCGCCTTTCGCCCGCAGCGCGCGGTTGGCGGCATCGACCCAGGGTTTGCCGTGGAGCCAGGGGTCGAAGCCGATCCGGGCGCCGGGGGGGGCATGGTCCGCCAGCCAGGCGGCAACCGTGCTCGCGGGGACGGACTGGTATTCGTAAAGCCGCCCGTCCACCTGCTCGCGCACTTGCAGGGTATAGCGCCCGTCGACGAACATGGCGGCCTTGTCGGCAAGAACCGCCGCCGTTCCTGCCGATCCGCCGAAACCGGTCAGCCAGGCGAGGCGCTGGGCATAGGCGCCGACATATTCGCTCATGTGCTCGTCCGAGATCGGCACGACGAATCCGTCGAGCCCGCGGGCTTTCAGTTCCTTGCGCAGCGCGTCGAGCCGCGCATCATGCGTGTTCATCAGCATCGATTTTCCTGGTCCGGCTTGCGGGGACAATGGCCGCACCATAGACCGGCCCCATGACACTTGCCACACCCCCCGTCGCCGCGAAGAAGCCGCACAGCTACACCCACCACGGCATCACCGTTTCCGACGACTACGCCTGGTTGCGCGATCCCGGCTATCCCGAAGTGACCGACAAGGAGGTTCTGGCCCACCTTGCGGCGGAAAACAGCTGGTTCGAGGCGCGGATGGGCTCGCGGGCCGGGCGGATCGACGCGCTGTTCAAGGAAATGCGGGCGCGGATCAAGGAGGCCGACAAGTCGGTGCCGCAAAAGGACGGCGACTACCTCTACTGGATCGAGTTCGAGGAGGGCGCGGAATACAAGAAGTGGTGGCGCAGGCCCGTGGCGGGCGGGCCGGACGAGCTGATCCTCGACGAGGTTGCCCTGGCCGAGGGGCACGAATACTTCCGGCTGGGAGCGATTTCGGTGTCACAGGACGGGCGGCTGCTCGCCTGGTCGGTCGACGACAACGGCTCGGAACGCTTCACCGCGCGGATCAAGGACCTGGCCAGCGGCGAAGTTCTGGCGGACGAGATTCCGGGCACGCTGTCCGGACTGGTCTGGGTCGCGGGGGACAAGGGGCTGGTCTACTCCCTCGCCAACGAGCAGTGGCGCACCGATAATGCCCGCTTGCACTGGCTGGGTCGCCCCTTGGCAGAGGACGTCGAGCTTTGCCACGAGGATGACGAGGGCTTCCGCGTCAGTGCCGCCCTTTCGGCCAACGAGGAATGGCTGATCGTCTCCACCGGCGATCACGAAACCAGCGAGGTGCGTCTGATCCCCGCCGCCGATCCGCTGGCCAAGCCGCTGCTGGTGCGGGAGCGGGAAAAGGGCGTTGAATACGATGTCGACCTGCACGGACAAACGCTGTTCGTCCACACCAACGACAACCACGAGAACTTCCGTCTGGCAAAAGCGCCGCTGTCCAGTCCGGCGGACTGGGAAACGGTCATCGCCGGATCGGATGCCTTCTACCTGACCGGGTTCGAGCTGTTCCGCGATTTCTACGTGATCGAGGGCCGCCGCGCCGGGCTCGATTCGGTCGAGCTGCGCTGGTACGACGATCCGGCGCGGATCGAGCCGATCGTGTTCCCCGAAGCAAGCTATGTCGCGGGGCTGGGCGATAATCCCGAATGGGCGGTCAGCACCCTGCGTCTGTCCTATGAAAGCATGGTCAGTCCGGCGAGCGTGCTGGATTACGATGTGGCCACCCGCAGCCTGACGACGCTGAAGGTGCAGGAAATCCCCTCGGGCTACGACCCCTCGCTCTACACGACCGAGCGGCTGGAAATCACGGCGCGCGACGGAACCAGGGTTCCGGTCAGCGTGGTCTACCGCAAGGACCGCACGCCTGGCGGGCCGCTGCACCTTTATGGCTACGGGGCCTATGGCATCGCGATCGAGCCGGGGTTTTCGACCACCCGGCTTTCCCTCGTTGACCGGGGCTTTGCCTATGCCATCGCCCATATCCGGGGCGGGGACGATCTGGGCCGTGCCTGGTACAAGGCGGGCAAGCTGGAGGCGCGCACCAACACCTTCAACGATTTCGTCGATGTCGCGAAGGGCCTGATCGAGCGCGGCTACACGGCGGCGGGGCGGGTCAGCATTTCCGGTGGCTCGGCGGGCGGCGAGCTGATGGGGGCGGTGATCAATTCCGATCCCGGCCTGTGGGGCGCGGTGGTGGCCCACGTACCGTTCGTCGACGTGCTGGCGACGATGCTCGATCCCAGCCTGCCGCTCACCCCGGGCGAATGGCCCGAATGGGGCAACCCGATCGAGGACAAGGCGGCCTTCGAACTGATCCGGTCCTACTCGCCCTACGATCAGGTCAAGGCGCAGGCCTATCCGCCGCTGCTGGTGACGGCGGGCCTCAACGATCCGCGCGTGACCTATTGGGAGCCCGCCAAGTGGGTGGCGAAGCTGCGCGAGCTCAAGACCGACGACAACGAACTGCTGCTCAAGACCAACATGGGCGCGGGGCATGGCGGCAAGTCGGGCCGGTTCGAAAGTCTGAAGGAAACGGCGGAGGAATTTGCCTTCATCTTGTGGCAGCTTGGGGTGGAGGAGTAATGGTGCCGTTCTCTCCGTTTGTGTCGAGCGAAGTCGAGACACGGGTGCTGAGGTGTCTCGACCCTGCTCGATACGAACGGAGGGTGGGATGAACCGCTACCAAAAGACCTTCACCGCTCTGCCCCAGCACATCGACGAGCTGGGCCATGTCAACAACGCGGTCTGGGTTGACTGGATCCAGCAGGTCGCGACCAGCCACTGGGCCGCTGTCGCCGCTCCTGAGCATCAGGAGCAATACGTCTGGGTCGTGACCCGGCACGAGATCGACTATCGCGGCAACGTGGGCGAGGGAGAGAGCGTGACCGCCGAAACCTTCATCCCCGAAGGCCCGACCGGCGCGCGGTTCGACCGACGGGTCGATTTCCGCAATGCGGCGGGCAAGGTGATCGTCAGCGCAAAGACCACCTGGGCGATCATCGACCGCCCCACCGGGCGGCTGGTGCGCGTGCCCAGGGAAGTGGCCGAACCGTTCCGGCCCTTTGCCAGCGAAGTCTAGTTCGCGGCCAGTGGCACGGTCAGCACGAAGCAGGCGCCCCGTTCGCTCTCCGCCAGTTCCAGCGCGCCGCCGCTCCCTTCTACCAGCGCGCGGGCGATCGGCAGGCCAAGGCCGGTGCCGCCGCTTTCGCGCCGAGAGGTGAAGAACGGATCGAAGATCCGCTCGCGGTCCGCCTGTGGCACGCCGGGGCCGTTGTCGCACAGGGTCAGCACGCCAGCCCCGCCTTCGCGCCGGGCGCTGAGCACGACTTCGCCCGCCCCGGCCTGCCGCGCGTTCTCAACCAGTGTCGCCAGCACCGTCTCCAGCGCACCTTCATCCATCGCCAGACGGTCCAGCCCGGTCCCGACCTCGCTACGCAGCGCGAACCCTTCACTTGCCACCCCATCGCGCAGCCGTGCCAGCACGCCCGCGAGCGCCGCGCCCTCGCCAGACGGTCCCCGCGCCATGTCGGCCTTGGCCAGTTCCATCAGTCGGCTGACCAGCCGCGACAGGCGCTCGCCGTCCGCGGCGATGTTGGCCAGGAAGCGCGCGCGCTCCGCTTCGCTCATCGTCGCGCCATGGTCCTGCAGCAGCTCGATCCCGCCGCGAATGCCCGCCAGCGGGGTCTTGAACTCGTGGCTCAGCGCGGCGGCGAAATCGCGCAGATAGCGCGAACGCCGGGCGATGGCCCGGGCCATGACCTCGAAATCGTGGTAGAGGCTGCGGATCTCCTGCACTTCCAGCGTCGGGCGCGCCGGTGCGGCGCTCTGCCCCCGGGCCAGCGCGCGCGCGGCCAGGCTGAGCTGTTCGACCGGGCGGACGATGGCCCGCGCCAGGATCGCGGTCAGCAGGACCAGCACGGCGAAAATCGCGGCAACCCCGGCGGCGATCTTGCCCCGGTCCTCCCACATCCCCCGGAACAGCGCCGAGGCCGAGCGCGAAACCAGCACCGCGCCGACCACCTTGCCGCCCGCCCTGATCGGGCGGGCGTGATGCAGGCGGATTGCGGTGGCGCGGCTGATCCAGTCGAAGGCGGTATCCCGCCGGTAGAAATCGTTGTGGCGCAGCACGGTCACCGCCTGCCCGCGCAATGCCGCGCGGACTTCCGGAAGGTTCGCCAGGCTCTTGCCGCTGTCGCGCCCGTTCAGCACCGTCCCCGCGCCGTCGAGCAGCAGGATCGAGGCGAGCGTCGCGCGCTTGGTTTCCTCCAGCGCGGGGGCCATCCGCGTGGCCACGCCCAGCGCCGCGGGGTCGGGCGGTCCTTTGGCAGGTACCGCCGCGGGTCGTTCGGGCAGGACCGGCGAATAGCGCAGGTCGATATCCGTCTCGGTCTCCTGATAGGGCAGCGACCGGCTGGGGAGGGGCTCCAGGGGCACGGCCACAACGCCCGGCCAGAGCAGCGCCGCGCTTGCCGCCATGGCCGCGCCCTGCGCCACCAGCTCGCCCTCGGTACGGCGGATCAGCGCGTTCTCGTAAACCCGCAGACCCAGCGCCGCGACTCCGGGCAGGGCGGCGACGAACAGCAGCACGGCCAGCAGCAGCCAGCGCAGGCGCGGGACCGGCCAGAGGCGCGCCGCCAGCCGGCGCAGCGCAGCAATCATCCGGCGCTGCCGCAGGGGCCAAGCCGGTAGCCGACCCCGGCGCGCGTCTCGACCAGATCGCCGCACCCCGCATCGGCGAACTTGCGGCGCAGGTTGCGGATGTGGCTGTCGATCGTGCGATCGGTGATGGCAAAGCCGGGGCCGTGGAGCTGATCGATCAGCTGGTCGCGGCTGAGAAACCGCCCCGGTGCGCCCGCCAGCGCGGCCAGCAGGGTGAATTCACTGACCGTCAGGGCCACTTCGGCGCCCTGCCAGCGCGCGCTCCAGCCCTCGCGGTCAAGGCTGAGGCCGCCGCGTTCGAACAGCTGGGCCGGTGTGGAGGCGGGGGCGGCGCGCGCACCCGCGCGGCGCAGGATCGCACCGGCGCGCGCCACCACCTCGCGCGGGGAGAACGGCTTCACCACGTAATCGTCGCCGCCCAGCTCGATCCCCAGGACGCGGTCGATCTCCTCGTCGCGGCTGGACAGGAACAGGATCGGGGTGTCGCCGCCCGCGCGCAGGCGGCGGCAGACTTCCAGGCCGTCCATGCGCGGCATGGTCACGTCCAGCACGACAAGATCGGGCAAGTGCGCGGCGGCCTGGGCCAGTGCTTCCTCGCCATCGCCCGCCTCGATCACCGCCATTCCGGCCTTGTCGAACGCGAAGGCCAGAACCGCGCGGATATGCGGATCGTCATCGACCAGGAGCACGGTGCGGGTCATGGCGGGCATTGTCACCGTTCCTCCCCGCCAGTCAATCCGGGGGAAGGAATCGCCGGCGTGGCGGCATCGACGGGCGGCTCGGGCTCGATCGCCACACCTTCGCAGTTGTAGGGCAGCATCGGCGCGAGCCGCGCGCCCGCGCCCAGCTCGCGGTGGACCTGGGCGAGGCGGCGTTCGGCCAGCCATGACCATTCGCCCTGGCTCAGGTCGCGCTCCACGGTCCACTGCACCCGCATCCGCACACGGCTCACGCGGGTGCGGAACTCACCGGGGGCGGCCTGCCGCTCCAGCCGCGCGAGCGGCAGCAGCGCCGATCCGCCCAGTTCGTGCAGGTAGCACAGGTCCAGCGCCGCGCCGTCGCCGTCGATCTCGCGGGCGTTGCGGGTATTCCACTGCGCCGCCACCGCCCCCAGATCGACCAGGCAGACCGCACTGAGCAGCAGGCCCGCGCTGGCCAGATTGGCATTGATCAGCCAGCTCGCGCTCTTGCCCTTCAGCATCCGCCACAGGATCAGCAGCAGGCCCACCGCGACCAGTCCCATCCACAGCAGCGCGGCGATCCTCAGGCGGGTGAGCGAATAGGCATCGACGTAATCGAGCGTGCGCAGCGCCGAACTGGCGACCAGCACCACGTTCTGGCCGATCCACAGCGCCACGAGGCGGCGGATCAGCGGATTGGCGGCGGTCGCCGAACCGGGGCGCAAGGTCACCAGCACGAACAGCGCGGCCAGCAGCGCGGTCAGGATCAGCGGATAGGCGCCCCGGTGGGCATATTCCGCCAGCGTCATCCCTTCTGGCAGCGCCATCAGCCCCCACAACCAGGCCGCGTCCATCGCGTTCTGCATGGCGAACAGCAGGTTGAAGGCGATCAGCGAAAGCAGGATCGACGCGGTCGAGACGCCCGGCAGCGCAAGATCGCCGGTGCCGTCAAAGGTTGCCAGCACGTGGCGCGCGCGGCGTGGGCGCAGCACGCCCCAGATCATCACGAACAGGGCCGCCCACATCACCAGTCGGCCAAGCGAGCTTTCGCTCGGCTCGGGAATGGCAAGGCGTTCAAGCGCGGCCTCGATCACCGGGTTGGCTGCGGCAAACAGCAGCAGGATCACCGCGCTGCCGACCAGCGGCAGGATCAGCGTTGGCAGGCTCCTGCGCAGCGACGGCGCGGCGGCGGGACGGCGGCGGCGGACCCTGGCCAGTCGCAGCAGGTCGGCCAGCGGTCCGAAGATCGCCTTCAGGGCGTGGACCAGCAGCCGCTGGAACCAGCGCCAGCCATCGCCGAACCGCGCGGTGGCGGGCAGCAGCGTGGCCAGTCCCATGGCGATCCAGAACAGCAGGAACGACAGCGGGCCCGGATCGCGGGCAAAGGCCAGCGCGTAAAAGCCCGCGAAGAACAGCGCTGCAAGCGCGCGCCAGTCTCGCCGCACCGCCGGGCGGGCCAGCACCAGCGCGGCGATCAGGCCCAGGCCGTAGAGCCCGAACCACCCGCCGAAGCGCTCGTTCTGGAAGAACAGCACATCGCCCAGCGCCACCAGTCCCAGCGCCGCCGCGATCTTGATCATCAGGCTGCCCTGCCAGCGCCTGCTCCTCAGTTCCATTGCCCGTCTCCTGTTGTGGCAGGGCGGCAATGGCGGAGCGCGGCGCAGGGGCGAGCGGGCGGGCGGTGGCCTTGCGGTGGCCTTGTCGTGCAGACCCGGTGCAGGCCGCTCAGATCGCCTGGCCCGCGGCGTGCGCGCTGGCCCAGGCCCACTGGAAATTGTAGCCGCCCAGCCACCCGGTAACGTCCACCGCCTCGCCGATGGCATAGAGCCCGGGAACTTTCCGCGCTTCCATCGTCTGGCTGGACAGTTCCGCCGTGCTGATCCCGCCCGCGGTAACCTCGGCCTTGGCGAAGCCCTCGCTGCCGTTCGGGGCAAAGCGCCAGTCGGCCAGCCGCGCGGCGGCGGCATTCAGCGCCTTGTCGCCCAGCTGCCCGATCTCGCCCTCCAGTCCCAGCCGCTCGGACAGGGCACCGGCCAGGCGGGCGGGCAGCGCCTCGCCCAGCAGCTTCGCCAGCCGCGCGCGGGGCGCCGCGCGTTTGGCCTCGGCCAGCCAGCTGGTGGCACGATCCGGCAGGAAGTCGATCCCCACCGTCTCGCCGCGCTTCCAGTAGGAGCTGACCTGCAGGATCGCCGGGCCGGACAGCCCCCGGTGGGTGAACAGCGCCGCCTCGCGGAAGGCGGCCTTGCCGCAGCGCGCGACGACTTCGGCGGCGACGCCGGACAGTTCGCGGAACAGCACGTCCTCGCCGCCCAGCGTCAGCGGCACCAGCGCGGGGCGCGGCTCCACCACTTTGAGGCCGAAGCGGCGGGCAAGGTCATAGGCATAGCCCGTCGCGCCCAGTTTCGGGATCGAAGGGCCGCCGGTTGCCACCACCAGCGCGGGCGCGCTGGCCCCGGCGACATGAAAGCGCCCGTCGCGGTGCTCAACCTCACCCGCCGGAATGCCGTAGCGCAGGTCCACGCTGCCTTTCTCGCACTCGGCCAGCAGCAGGGATACGATCTGGCGGGCGGAGCCATCGCAGAACAGCTGGCCCAGCGTTTTTTCGTGCCAGGCCACGCCGTGGCCTTCCACCAGCTCCACGAAATCCTGCGGGCGATAGCGGCTCAGCGCCGACTTGGCGAAGTGCGGGTTGGCGGACAGGTAGCGGTCGGGCGCGGTGTGGAGGTTGGTGAAATTGCAGCGCCCGCCGCCGGAAATCAGGATCTTGCGGCCCGGCTCGCTGTTGTGATCCAGCAGCAGCACGCGCCGCCCGCGCTGCCCGGCGGTCGCCGCGCAGAACAGGCCCGCCGCGCCCGCGCCCAGCATGATGGCGTCATAGTCGGCGCTCATCCCCCCACCAGGTCCAGTGCCAGCGCCTCGGCCACCTTGATCCCGTCGACCGCGGCGGAGAGGATGCCGCCGGCATAGCCCGCGCCTTCGCCCGCCGGGTAGAGGCCGGGGGTGTTCAGGCTCTGGCAGTCCGCCCCCCGCGTGATCCGCACCGGGCTGGAAGTGCGCGTTTCCACGCCGGTCATCACCACGTCGCCGTGGTCATAGCCCGGCACCTGCCGCCCGAACACCGGCAGCGCTTCCCGGATCGCGTCAAGCACGAAGGCGGGCAGGCATTCCGCCAGATCGCCCAGCTTCACCCCCGGCTTGTAGCTGGGCACGACCACGCCGAATTCCTCCGAGCGCTTGCCGGCCAGGAAATCCCCCACCTTCTGCCCCGGTGCCTGATAGTTCGATCCCCCCGCGACATAGGCCAGGCTTTCCAGCCGCCGCTGCAGCTCCACCCCGGCAAGCGGCCCGCCGGGAAAGTCCCGCTCCGGGCTGATGTCCACCACCAGCCCGGAATTGGCGTTGAATTCGGCGCGGGAATACTGGCTCATCCCGTTGGTGACGACGCGGCCTTCCTCTGACGTGGCGGCAACCACGCGGCCACCCGGGCACATGCAGAACGAATAGACCGAGCGCCCGTTGCTGGCCTTGTGGGCGAGGGAATAGGCCGCCGGACCCAGCACCTTGTTGCCCGCGAAGGGGCCATAGCGGGCCTTGTCGATCCAGCTTTGCGGATGTTCGATCCGCACCCCGATGGCAAAGGGCTTGGCTTCCACATGAATGCCGCGGCGGTGGAGCGCCTCGAAGGTGTCGCGCGCCGAATGGCCCACGGCAAGGATCACGTGGGACGCGGGCAGGAATTCGCCGGTGGACAGGTGCAGGCCCTTTAGCCGCCCCGCCGCATCGCGCTCGAAATCCTCGACACGCGTGCCAAAGCGGTATTCGCCGCCCAGCCCCTCGATGGTTTCGCGGATGCTCATCACCATGGTGACGAGGCGGAAGGTGCCGATGTGGGGGTGGGCCTCGGTCAGGATATCCTCGGGCGCCCCGGCTTTCACGAATTCGGTCAGCACCTTGCGGCCCAGGTGGCGGGGGTCCTTGATCCGGGAATAGAGCTTGCCGTCGGAGAAGGTCCCCGCGCCGCCCTCGCCAAACTGGACGTTCGATTCGGGGTCGAGCACGGATCGGCGCCACAGCCCCCAGGTGTCCTTGGTCCGCTCGCGCACCGCCTTGCCGCGCTCGATGATGATCGGCTTGAAGCCCATCTGCGCCAGCACCAGCGCGGCGAGCAGCCCGCACGGCCCCGCGCCGATCACCACCGGGCGAGTGCCATCCCAGCCTTCGGGAGCGCGCACCGGAAAGCGATAGGTGGTGTCCGGCGTGGGCCGCACATGGCTGTCCCCGGCATGGGCCGCCAGCACCGCCGCCTCGTCGCTCACCACCGCGTCGAGCGAATAGACCAGCCGGATCGCCGTTTTCTTGCGCGCATCGTTGCCGCGCCGGGCAATCGCAAAGCGCACCAGTTCGCCGGGCGCAATCCCCAGCCGCGCGCAGAGCGCCTGCTCCAGGTCTTGCGGCGAATGGCCCAGCGGCAGGGCAAGGTCGGAAACGCGGATCATGCCCCCAGCCTTTCGCGGGGATGACAGGCAAAGGCAAGCAAAGCTGAACGGGTGGACACACTGGACACTGTCCAGAAAGAAAAGTGCGGGGCGGACGAACGGGGGCGCAAGCGGCGGTCAGGAGCGGGCGGAAGTGGCGCGCGTCGGCGGGCATTGGTGGAGTTTAGCGGAAGGGGGTGGGGTAGGAAAATGGGCGGCAGCACCTTAGCAGCCCGGGCGGGGCATCGAACGAGGAATCCGTCATGTAGTATTCGTCGCCGTCCTTCAGGACAGATGGGGTCGCCCACGGACGGTATTGAGGAACCGCCCGCCCCAGATGGCCTCCTCGATCCCCGGGGGGGGCGTGGCCGCCGGCAGGTCGCGCCCGCCCCGGCCCGGAGGTCACCCCCGAAGCCGCCGGCACCGGATCCTCCACCCCGCCCGAAAGCGCCAGCGTCCCCGCCAAAGCCAACCTGCGCGCCTCGCGTCGGGATTCCATGACGGCCACCTGTCGTTATTGCAGTGCGTGTTCCAATTGATGGGGTGGGTAAGGCAAGGGGGATTGGGAGAGCAGGAGCCCTCCAACTCTTAAAGCAAAGAAATGACTATTAATATTCGATCTGTGCGGGCCGCTTCTTGCCAGCAGATTCTCGAAGTTTTGACGCCATTGCATCCACCAAGTCCAAATCATCTAGCGTCGGTGGATTAGACACAAAGCCAGTGGCATATTTTGCATGATTTCGAATATCGAACAATCCGTTAAAAGAGAGAAAAGAGCTCCCCTATTTTTCCAATTAAAATTGGTTTATTTATTGGTGGCTATAATTTTTTTGCGTTTTCCACTCATGGGCTGGTAGATGACTTAATATTTAGGTGCGTTTTCGCCAATAGTTCACACGCAGTATAAAGACTGTCTGTTGCTGGATCAGGCAAATTATTTTCAATGCTGATTCTGGATGCAGAAATAAAACTTGATGCTTTTTCGATCAATGATAAGCATTTTGCTCGACCAGAACGAAAATCAAAAGTTCCGATCCATCCTGTTCCCGTCCAAAAAATTGTAAAATGCCCACTGTCAAGTTCCTCGTCGAGAAGATCGAAAGCCTCAAGGTTTGCTAAATCAGCCAATTGTATTGGCTCGCCCTTCTCGACAGGTCGGCCAACACGAATATATGGAACCCCACGAACTTCATCATTAAGACGAATAATCTGTCCGCCATCATGTGGTTGAATTAACTGCGCAGCCCACAATATGAAATCGTCAGAAAGGTCATTTTTGTCTCGTCTGATTCTAATTTCAGGACTGAATGCAAGTTGATGCATGTGGGCAACTGTTTTCATCCATCCTGTAATTTCTGGAATAATTTCTTCATCTGGCTTGATGTCCAGCCAGTTTCCTTTGGTGACTCTTTCGTCTAGCCATTTCTGCGCAGTTGTGCGCGTAGAGTTAGGCATTTGCGATTCTCCCACTGCATGAAATGCGCCTGTTGGGTCCGCCATTACCCCCGCCCCAACTCATCCCGAAACTTCGGATGCGCCAGCGCCACCAGCGCTTCGGCGCGCTCTTTCAGTGTCTTGCCGGCCATGTCCGCCGCGCCCCATTCGGTGACGATCCAGCGCACGTCGTTGCGCGGGGTGGTGACGGGGCCTTCCAGCGCGGGGACGATGCGCGAGACGGTGCCGTCTTTCGCGGTGGAGCGGCAGGCGATGATCGATTGCCCCCCGCGCGAGGCATTGGCGCCGCGCACGAAATCGAGCTGTCCGCCCGCGCCGGAATACTGGTGGCCCAGCATATGTTCGCTGTTGCAGGCGCCTGACAGGTCGACCTGCAGCGTCGCGTTGACGGACACCACGTTGTCGTTCTTGGCGATGTGGCGCGGGTCGTTCACCAGGTCGACCGGCAGGCTGTAGACCGCCTGGTTATCCCCCAGCCATTCATAGAATCGCCGGTCCCCCAGCGCGAAGGTGAACACGCTGCGGCCCGGGAAGGTCTTCTTGCGCCGGTTGGTCACCGCGCCGCATTCCATCAGCGCGGCGAGCGCGGGCGTCATCAGTTCGGTGTGGATGCCAAGGTCGCGGCGGCTGCGCAGGCGCGCGCAGACCGCGCTGGGCAGATTGCCGATGCCCATCTGCAGGCAGGCGCCATCATCGATCATGCCCGCGATGATTTCGGCAATGGCCTCGTCCTCTGGCGCGAGGTTCGGTTCGGACACTTCGGTGAGGGGGGAGGCGTGTTCGACGATGGCGTCCACTTCGGAAACGTGGAGCGGGCGCTCCCCCATCACGCGCGGCATATGGGGGTTGACCTCCACGATCAGCCGCTTGGCGCTGCGCGCCGCGACAGAGGTGTAATCGTTGGCCGTGCCGAAGGTGAAAAAGCCGTGGCGGTCCATCGGCGAGACCATGGTGACGCAGGCTTCCACCCCGCGCCGGGCGAGCAGGCGCGGGCTTTCGCTGAAGGCCACGGGGACGAATTCGATGGCCTGCGGGTTGGTTTTCAGCAGCTCGCGCTCGATCCGGCTCATGAACATGCAGTGCGGGCGCACCCGGCCCAGCAGATCGGGGCGCAGCACGCTGGTGGCGGCGTGCTCCATCGAGTGGAAGTACCACAGGCGCAGGTCGTTCAGCCCGCCCGCCTCCACCCGGCGGGCCAGCGCGGCCAGCAGCGCGGGCGGCTCGGCGGCGGCCATGCCCATGGCAAGGTCGCTGCCGCTCTCCACCAGCGCGGCGGCGGCATCGGGGGTGAGAAGTTTCGAGGCGTAGAGGTCTGCGGCGTCCATGCCCCGGTTGTGGGGCAGTGGGCGGGGAAGATCAATCGCCAGGGCCGTCCGGCCCGGTCAGCAGTTCAAGCGCGCGCGGCGGCATGTCGCCGCGCCAGACCATGGCGATCTCCACGGTCAAGCCGACCTCGTCCAGCGGGCGGTAGACCAGGCCGGGCAGGTGGAGGTGTGCCAGCGATGCCGGGGCCAGGACGATGCCCAGCCCGGCCGCCGAAAGCGCGGCAGAGGTGACGAAGTCCGCCGTCCGGATCAGTTCGGGCATGGCAAAGCCGCTGCGCCCGGCAATCGCCCGGACCGTGTCGATCAGGCCAACCTCCTCGTGGAACTGGGGCATGATCATCGCCTCGCCCGCCAGGTCGCGCCCGCTGATCGTCGTGGCCGATGCCAGCCGGTGCCCCCGGTGCATCCCGACAATCACCGGTTCGGAGTGGACGATGCGCGCGCTGGTTCCGGCCGGGTAGCTCAGCCGGGGGCGCAGGAAGCCGACATCGATCCGCCCCTCGGCCAGGGCCCGCAGCTGCTCGGGCGTTTCCAGCATCTGCAATTCAAGCTGCAGCGCGGGCAGGTTGTGGCCAAGCGTGCGGGCCGCGCGGGTGATCAGGCCGGTCATGATCGCCGAAAAGACAAAACCCAGCCGCAGCGTGCCCTGTTCGCCGCGCAGGATGTTGCGCCCGATGCGCACCGCCTGCTCGGCCCGGGCGATGGCCTGGCGGGCCTCGGGCAGGAACAGCGCGCCTTCCCGCGTCAGGGCGATCCGGGTGCGCACCGCGCGGTCGATCAGCCGCCCGCCCAGCATCGCCTCAAGCCGCATCACCCGCTTGCTGACAACCGACTGGGCAATGCCAAGCAGATCCCCGGCGCGCCCGAAGCCGCCGCAATCGGCCACCGTGACAAAGGCCTTGAGATCGTCGGTATCCATCGCCAACAATATTCCAAAACGCGATTGAATTGTCAAAATATCGCTATTGTCGAGATTGCCGTCTCCGGTCAGGTGGGCCTGCAAGGAGACAGGCAATGGCAGACATGGTTCGGTTCGACTGGGAAGACGCGCTCTGCCTTGAGCAGCAGCTGAGCGACGATGAGCGGATGATCCGCGACGCGGCCCGGGCCTTTGCCCAGGATCGCCTGCAAAGCCGCGTGATCGATGCCTTCGCCAGGGAACACACCGATCCCGAGATCTTCCGGGAAATGGGCCAGCAAGGGCTGCTGGGCCTGACCCTGCCGGCCAAGTACGGCTGCGCGGGCGCTTCCTATGTGGCCTACGGGCTGGTCGCGCGCGAAGTTGAACGGGTCGATTCAGGCTATCGCTCGATGATGAGCGTCCAGTCGAGCCTCGTGATGTTCCCGATCCACGCCTATGGTTCGGAAGAGCAGCGGATGAAGTATCTGCCCGGGCTTGCCACGGGCGAACTGATCGGCTGCTTCGGGCTGACCGAACCCGATGCCGGTTCGGATCCGGGCGGCATGCGCACCACCGCGACCAGGGTTGATGGCGGCTATGTGCTGAACGGCACCAAGACCTGGATTTCCAACGCGCCGATCGCGGACGTGTTCGTGATCTGGGCCAAGAGCGAGGCCCACGGCGGCGCGATCCGGGGCTTCGTGCTGGAAAAGGGCATGAAGGGCCTGTCGGCGCCGAAGATCGAAAACAAGATCAGCCTCAGGGCCTCGATCACCGGCATGGTGGTGATGGAGGACGTGCTGGTTCCCGAAGACGCGCTGCTGCCCGATGTCGCCGGGCTCAAGGGGCCGTTCGGCTGCCTCAACCGCGCGCGCTACGGGATTTCGTGGGGCGCGCTGGGGGCGGCGGAGTTCTGCTATGCGGCCGCGCGCCAGTATGGCCTTGATCGCCACCAGTTCGGCCGCCCGCTGGCCGCAACCCAGCTGTTCCAGAAGAAGCTGGCCGACATGCTCACCGAAATCACCCTGGGGCTGCAGGCATCGCTGCAGGTCGGCAGGCTGATGGATGACGGCCGGTTCGCCCCGGAAATGATCTCGATCGTGAAGCGCAACAATGTCGGCAAGGCGCTCGACATCGCCCGCGTCGCCCGCGACATGCACGGCGGCAACGGCATTTCCGGCGACTATCAGGTCATCCGCCACATGGTGAATCTCGAAACGGTCAACACCTACGAGGGCACCCATGATGTCCATGCGCTGATCCTGGGAAGGGCAATCACCGGCCTGGCCGCGTTCTGAAAATGTCCACCGAGGATCGCCGCCCGCCCCATGCGGGGCTCAGGGTTCTGGAATTCGCCCGGATCCTGGCCGGGCCCTGGGCCGGGCAGATTCTGGCTGACCTGGGTGCCGAAGTCATCAAGATCGAAAGCCCCGATGGCGACGATACGCGCCAGTGGGGGCCGCCTTTCATCGCCAATCCCGATGGTACGCAGGATGCCGCCTATTTCCACGCCGCCAATCGCGGCAAGCATTCGGTGGTGCTGGATTTCCGCACTGCGGAAGGCCGCGCGGCGGCTTGCGAGCTGGCCCGCGAGGCCGATGTGGTGATCGAGAATTTCAAGGTTGGCGGCCTTGCCAGGTTTGGTCTCGACTATCCCTCGCTGGCGCGGATCAACCCGCGGCTGGTCTACTGCTCGATCACCGGTTTCGGGCAGGATGGGCCCTATGCGGCGCGTCCGGGCTATGATTTCGTGGTCCAGGGGATGAGCGGGATCATGGACCTGACCGGCGAGCCGGACGGCGCGCCGCAGAAGATCGGCGTCGCCTATGCGGACATCATGACCGGGCTTTACGCCACGATCGCCATCCAGGCCGCTTTGGCCGAGCGCGAACGCAGCGGGCAGGGACAGTATATCGACATGGCGCTGCTCGATGTCATGGTGGGCACGCTGGCCAACCAGGCGATGAACTATCTTGTCACCGGGCAGGCTCCGGCCCGGATGGGCAATGCCCATCCCAATATCGTGCCCTATGCGGCTTTCCCGACCAGTGACGGCTGGTTTATCCTCGCGGTCGGCAATGACCGGCAGTTCGAGCGCTTCTGCGCGCTAACCGGTCTGGCCGCCGACCCCAGGTTCGCGACCAACGCCGGGCGGCAGGAACACCGCGCCGAGGTCGATCGGGCGGTGGCGCGCGTCACGCGCCAGTGGAAGCGCGACGAGCTGCTGGCCCGGCTTGAGGCCGAAGGCGTGCCCGCAGGCCCGATCAACACCGTGGCACAGGCCTTTGCCGATCCGCAGGTGCGCCATCGCGGGATGCAGACCGGCCAGGCAGGACTGCCGGAGGCTATCCCGGGAATCCGCCTGCCAATCCGCTATTCCCGCTCCGCACTTGCCGACGGGCGCGCCGCGCCGCTGCTGGGCAGCGCCGGGGCCGGTGCGGCGTGGAGCGCGCCGGGCTGATCGCGTGAGGGCGCGCCATCAATAGGACCTGGGCAGGTCCAGGACGTTCTCGGCCAGGAAGTTCAGGATCATGTGCGGGCTGACTGGGGCGATCCGGGGGATCAGGCTTTCCCGCAGGTAGCGCTCGACATGATATTCCTGCGCATAGCCCATTCCGCCCAGGGTCAGCATCGCGGTATGGCAGGCCTCGAAGGCGAACTCGCCGGCCAGGTACTTGGCGGTATTGGCCTCAACCGCGCAGTCCTTGCCCTGATCGAACAGGGTCGCGGCCTTCATGGTCATCAGGTTCGCCGCTTCCAGTTGCGCCCAGCATTTCGCCAGGGGGTGCTGGATGCCCTGGTTCTGACCGATCGGCCGGTCGAACACGATCCGTTCGCGGGTATAGTGGGCCGCTTTCCGGATGGCGGCCCGGCCCAGGCCGATGGCTTCCGCGGCCAGCAGCACGCGTTCGGGATTCAGCCCCTGCAGGATGATGCGAAAGCCGTCGCCCTCCGGCCCGATCCGGTCATCGTCCGGCACCCACAGGTCCTCGATGAACAGGAGGTTCGAATCGACCGCGTGGCGGCCCATCTTCTCGATTTCGCGCACTTCGATCCGGGAACGGTCGAGATCGGTGTAGAACAGCGATAACCCGTCGGTCTTGCGCGCGATCCGGTCGAGCGGGGTGGTCCGGGCAAGCAGCAGCATCTTGTTGGCGACCTGCGCGGTCGAGATCCAGATCTTCTCGCCATTGACCAGGTAGCCCCCGTCGCGCTTTTCGGCGCGGACTTTCAGCTGGGTGGTGTTGAGGCCGGTATCGGGCTCGGTCACCGCGAAGCAGGCCTGGTCGATCCCGGCAACGATCCCGGGCAGCATCCGGCGCTTTTGCGCATCGGTGCCGAACAGCACCACCGGTTCAAGGCCGAAAATGTTCATGTGCACGGCCGATGCGCCGGTCATCCCCGCGCCGCTTTCGGCGATCGCCTGCATCATGATCGCCGCCTCGGCGATGCCAAGGCCGGAACCGCCGAAGTCCCCGGGCATCGCGATGCCCAGCCAGCCGGCCTCGGCCAGCGAACGATGAAACGCGTGCGGGAAGGCCTTCTGGCGGTCGCAGTCCAGCCAGTAGCTGTCGGGAAACTGCTCGCAGTGCTTCAGGATCGCGCTGCGGATCTCGTGCTGCGTGTCGCTGAATTCGAAATCCATGGCAGGCCTCACCCGTTTGCGGGTTCGCGCAGGCGCGACTTCATGGGGCCGCACCCGCGCGGTCAAGGCTGTCAGCCTGCGGCCGCGTGCCGCATTCCGCCCCGCTGCGCCGCATTGAACGGCAAGATGGCCGCTTCGGCAAGTCTCGTCATCGCGGGGCGCGGCGCCATCAGGTCGCCGACCAGTCCCACCGGCAGGTCATGGGCGGCGGCCAGCCCGGCCAGTTCGGCGCGCGTGGCCATCGATCCGTCCACGCCCATGATCGCGCAGACCGCGGCGGCGGGAATCAGTCCGGCCCGCTGGCAGATCTCGATCGCGGCTTCGGTGTGTCCGGGCCGGGCCGTCAGGCCGCCTTCGCTGGCGATGATCGGAAAGACGTGGCCCGGGGTGACGATATCGAGCGCCCCGGAATGCGGGTCGATCGCGGTGCGGATCGTCTGCGCGCGGTCGCCCGCCGATATGCCGGTGCTGACGCCCGAACGCGCCTCGATCGAAACCGTGTAGGCCATCTGGTAGTGCGATTCGTTCCAGCGGACCATCGGCTTCAGGCCAAGCTCCCTGGCCCGTTCGGCGGTGATGGCAAGCGCCACGATGCCGCGGCAGTGCCGGGCCATGAAGTTGATCGTGGCGGCATCGGCGAACTGGGCCGGAACGATCAGGTGCCCTTCGTTCTTCCTGGTTTCCGCGTCGATCATGATGACCGGGCGCCCGGCGCGGGCTGCCGCCACGATTTCGTCGATATGGCAGATCATTTCGGTTCCTCCGCAAGAGGTTGGCGTGAACGGGCAAGCGCGGCGAAGTCGATGACCTGCCGGCACAGATGCTTGAGCTGGGCCGCAAGGGCGGGGTCGGCGATCTCGCCCCCGGCGAACAGCGGCTGCGAGCAGTTGATCGCCACCCCCAGCGGCGTTGGCCAGCCGCGCAGGGCGTGAACAATGGTCCGCATGGCGTTCAGGGTTGTTACCGCCGCCTGCCAGCCATAGGCGGTGGCGATCAGCCCGACCGGGCGGCCATCTAGGTAGGGGCGCTCGTCGCGCGCGGTTTCCTCCAGATAGTCGAGCGCATTCTTGACCGAGCCGGACACCGAACCGTGCCAACCGGGGCTGGCAATCAGCACGCCGTCCGCCTGGCGGGCGCAGTCCACAAACCGCTGCGCTGCGGAGTGCCCGGTGGCGGCCGGGGTCTGGTAAAGCGGCAGCTGCGCAAGGAAGTCCGCGTCGAATTGGTCGACCCTGGCGCCCAGGCTGGCGGCGAATCGCGCGGTCCAGTCCAGCACCTTCCCGGTCGATGATCCGGGTGCGGGCGTGCCGCCCAGGGCTAGCAGACGTAGTTCCATGATCGTGCTTGCTCCTCCCCGGCGCGGCCTTGTGTGCACCGGCTAGACCGGAGCTTTACACCCTGTCAAGTAGTCGGAGCAGGCCCTTTCAAGCCATGCGCGCGCCGGACGGGCTTGAGCTTCAGGCCATTTCGCCTATTCTCTTGACATGGTGTAAATCCAATTTTATTCAAGCTTAAAATAAATTGCCGGATAGCGGGTTGGGTCAAGGCGACTCCGGCGCGGGAAATCGGGGCCAATGGGTCCATCACCAGGGGAGTCGTTCATGAGAAACACAGCGATGTACAAATCCTTCCTGGCCTGCGGCAGCGCAGTGCTGGTGACTGCTCTGGCTGCCCCCGCGCAGGCCCAGGAAGCGGGCGATAGCGGCGGCCTGGAAGAGATTCTGGTAACCGCCGAGCGGCGCCAGGCGTCGATCAACGATGTCGGCATGTCGATCACTGCGCTGGATTCCGATGTGCTGGAAGCCACCCGCGTCACCTCGATCGACGACCTGACGCGGGTCGTGCCGGGCCTTACCGTATCGAAGTCGCGCAGCGGCCTGCCGATCTACACCCTGCGCGGGATCGGCTTCAACGTGATCTCGTCGTCCTCGACCTCGCCGGTCGGCACCTATGTCGATCAGGCGGCCTATGTCTATCCGGCGATGAACGCCGGGCCGTTCTTCGATATCGAGCGCGTCGAAGTGCTCAAGGGGCCGCAGGGAACCCTCTATGGCCGCAACACCACCGGCGGTCTGGTCGATATCATCACCAACAAGCCGGGCAAGGATTTCGCCGCCGGAATCACGGCGGAATTCGGCAACTATGCCACCCGCAACTTCGAAGGCTTCGTCAACATTCCGATTGCCGATGCCGCGCGGCTGCGCGTTGCGATGCGCAGCGAGGACAGCGACACCGGCTGGCAGAAAAGCTTCACCCGCCCCGATGACCGCCTGGGCGAAATCCACAAGTTCGGCATCCGCGGCCAGCTGGCGCTGGACGTCGGTTCCGATCTGGATGTCCTGATCGGCGTCAACTACTGGCGCGACCGGTCGGACACCACGGCGCAGCAGTACATCACCTATGTGACCAACCCCTACACGGCCAACCCGGCGATCTGGCGCGCCGCGCCCCACTTCGCGGCCTTCGATACGGCCTGGCGGGCTTCGGCCGATCGCTCCAACTCGATGGCGGACTGGCTTGCGCCCGGGCCGCAGGGCGCGCTGACCCGCTATGGCACGGCCGGCAAGGGCCTCTATTCCAATGCCATGGGCGAACTGCGCCGCGACGACGACTTCGTCAGCGCGACGATGAACGCGACCTGGCGGCTGACGGACGATGTGGAGCTGATTTCGCTGACCGGCTACAACCGCCTGTCCTCGTTCGCGCCCCACGCCGTCAGCGGCACGCCGTTCGAATTCTCGGTGTTCGTCGATGGCGGCAAGACCACCAACTTCTTCCAGGAACTGCGGCTGCAGGGGGAAACCTCGCGCCTGCAGTGGACGGTTGGCGGGTACTATGCCCGCGATACCGTCAACGGTCAGGCCCCCGGCCTGTTCGATGACCTTGGCACGGTGAGCAACCTGCGCGGGCTGTTCAATGCCGCGCAGAACTGCGCCGCGCCGGGCGGCGGCGCGCCCGGATCGCTGGTGTCGGGGGCGGGCACGGGCCTGCCGGGCGGCTGCGTGCAGGGGCCGGGCGGAACCTTCAATCCGAACGGCTATACCGCCGCGCAGATTTCCGAAGGCTTCCGCAACGGCGCCTCGCACGGCAACCAGAAGGGCACCCTGTGGAGCCTGTTCGCCCATCTCGACTTCAAGCTGACCGACACGCTTTCGGCAGTGGGCGGGGTGCGCTATTCTGAACAGCTCCAGACCGGCACGTCCTGCGCGGGCACGCTCGATCCGACCCAGGGGCCGGTCTTCAGCAACCAGTACTACATCTGGAACACCTCGTTCCGTTATCTCTACTACATCCGCAACGCGGGCAAGCTGCCGCCTCCGGGGCCGATCGGCCCGACCGGGTGCCTTACCTATGATGCCACGACCAACAGCTTCGGCCTGGTCAACCAGCGGCTGGATGAAAACAACGTCGCCTGGCAGCTGGGGCTGAACTGGAAGTTCGCCGACAATCAGCTGCTCTACGCAACCGTGTCCAAGGGCTTCCTCGCCGGGGTCCTGCCCTCGACCTCGTCGAACAGCGCGGTCCAGCTGACCCCGGTCAAGCAGGAGCAGCTGATGGCCTATGAAGCGGGCGCGAAGCTGTCGCTGCTGGATCGCAAGGTGCGGGCCACGGTCAGCGGTTTCTACTACGATTACCGCGACAAGCAGGTGAACGCGTTCTTCCCGGACATCATCTTCACGGCGCTGCCGGTGCTGATCAACATTCCCAAGTCGCGGGCCTATGGCATCGATGCCAGCGTCAGCGCCAAGCTGTCGCCCGCGCTCGAGGCCACCCTCTCGGGCACCTGGCTGGAAACCGAGGTGACCGAGCTGCCTGCCTGCGTCGGCACGCAGCTGTTCGGCTGCGGGCGGGATTCGCGGGCCCAGCCGCTCGATTACAAGGGTTTCGAATTTGCCTATGCGCCCAAGTACCAGGCCAGCGGCATCCTCAGCTACGACAACCCGGTTTCCGAAAAGCTTGGCCTGCGGGCCACGGTTTCGGCCAGCTACCAGAGCCGCTCGTTCGGTCTGCTGGGTGGCGATCGCCTGCCGGGGGTCGGCTCGAACCTGACGATGAAGGGCTATGCCACGGTCAGCGCCAGTGCCGGGCTCTACGATCTCGACCGGAAATGGGACG
The DNA here is from genome assembly GCA_016719755.1 of Novosphingobium sp. Taxonomy (GTDB): domain Bacteria; phylum Pseudomonadota; class Alphaproteobacteria; order Sphingomonadales; family Sphingomonadaceae; genus Novosphingobium. Next base: position 612,284 of record JADJYM010000016.1, read on the forward strand.
CGACGATCTGGGTCAAGAACCTGACGGACGAGGACTATGCCACCAACGTCATCCAGGGGCAGGATTACTATTCGCGGAACATGGGCATGCCCCGCACGTTCGGCGCCAGCCTGACCTATCGGTTCAACTGATCCGGTTGCCTCAGGTGCTGCGGTCGTCGCCAAACAGCGACGATCGCAGCACTTGTGTTATATGCCCGACATAGTCGTCGGCGCTCCAGCCGCGCCCGTTGACCAGATCGTCCCAGGTGCGGAACGAACTGAGGATCCAGATCAGGTCCGCTGCCTTGCGAACGCTCAGGCCGCTGCGCAGCCGTCCCTCGTCGGCCAGCATCTGCGCGATTGGCTCGCACAGCGCCATGCGGGCGGCCAGCCGGTCCTGCCAGGCCTTGTCGGCATCCGGATCCTGGCGCCGCAGGACGTCCATGGCGTTGGCGATCGACTGGAGCGCGGGCAGCAGGCGGGCCTGCGATTCGATCAGAGCGATCAGGGCGCCTTCGCCATCCGCCACGGCCCGGATCTTCTCGTTTTCGGCCGCCGCCCCGCGCTGTTCGTCAACGCGCCTGACCAGCGCGACGTAAAGGTCCGCCTTGTCGGCAAAGGTCAGGTAGAGCGCCTGGCGCGAAAGCCCCGCCGCCTTGGCGATGGCCACCATCGAGACGGGCCCCCGGCGGTCCTGTTCGATCAGCTTGAGGGCGGCATTGATAATGCGATCACGGGTCGATAGCGGTTCACTTCTTGACATGCTGTAAAGCTCTTCATATTGTCATGGTGTCAAGGGAGAGCACAAACCCATCAAGCCCGGTGACCGGGGCACGTAGGCGCAATGCCGCGGCCAAAGTCAATAGAGGCTGGGTGCGGTCGTCTTTGCCCTTTTTGCGCAGGAACCCATACCGCATGCTCTTGCCGTCGAGATACCAGGATGCTTTCTCCCGCAATGCCTTGCCGCCGCTGGCGCTCTGGCCGGAGCTGGCGTTCGATCTTCCCGGACTGCGGTTTCCGGACCTGCTCAACTGCGCCGACGAACTGCTGCTGACCGGGACCGCGATCGCGGGCGATGATGCGCTGGCGATCGTGTCCGACCGGGAGGCGCTGACCTATGCGGAGCTGAATGGCCGGGTCAACCGGATCGCCCGGGTTCTGCGGGATGATTGCGGCCTGCAATCGGGCGAGCGCGTGCTGCTGCGCGGATCGAACACGCCTGGGCTGCTTGCCGCCTGGCTGGCGGTGGTCAAGGCGGGCGGCATCGCGGTTACGACCATGCCGATGCTGCGCGCAGGTGAACTGGGCAAGATCATCGCCATCGCGCGTCCGCGCCTGGCCCTGTGCGAACAGGCGCTGGCCGGTGAACTGCGGCCCTGTCTTGGCGCTGCGGGGTTTGAACGGATCGTCGAATACGGCGGGGCCGATGCCGAGCTTGAGCAGCTGGCTGGCACCAAATCGCCCGAATTTCCGGCATTTCCCGCCAGCCAGGACGATGTCTGCCTGATCGCGTTCACCTCGGGCACGACCGGGCAGCCCAAGGCGGCGATGCATTTCCACCGCGATGTGCTGGCGATCTGCCGGACCTTTGCCGAGCATCGCCTGCCCAGGTGTGAACGGCCGGTGTTTTCCGGAACGCCGCCGCTTGGCTTTACCTTCGGCCTTGGCGCCCTGCTGCTGTTCCCGCTGTTCTTTGGCGGCACGGTGGCCTTGCCCGCGCCAACCGGTCCGCAGCAGCTGGCCGAGGCGGTGCGCCGGTTCGGGATCACCCACCTGTTCACCTCGCCCACCGCATACCGGGCGATGCTGGAGGGCGAAAACCTCAGCCTGCCCAGCCTCAAGGTGGCCGTGGCCGCCGGGGAGCATCTGCCGGCTGATACGGCGCTGGCCTGGAAAGCGGCCACGGGGCTCGATCTGCTGAACGGCCTTGGCGCGACCGAGATGCTGCACATCTTCCTTTCGACCGAGGCGGGCGCCGCATCCAATGGCGGCCTCGGCACGCCGGTCCCCGGCTTCACCGCCGCCCTGTTCGACGCCGCGGGTGCGATGATCGACGGGCCGGGCGAGGGGCGGCTGGGGATCAGGGGGCCGGTCGGCTGCCGCTATCTTAACGATGCCCGCCAGTCCGATTACGTCGTGAACGGCTGGAACATCACCGGCGACATTTTCCGGCGCGATGCGGACGGGTGCTATTCCTTCGTCAGCCGGGCCGACGACATCATCGTTTCGTCCGGCTACAACATCGCCGCGGTGGAGGTTGAGCAGGCCGTGCTCAGGCATCCCGACGTTCAGGAATGCGCCGTGCTTGGCATTCCCGATCCCAAGCGTGGGAAAGTGGTCAAGGCGCTGATCGTCCCGAAGCCCGGGGTCGATCCGGGTGACGCGCTGGCGCTGCAGATCCAGAACTTCGTCAAGAACACGATCGCACCATACAAATATCCGCGCGCGATCGAATTCGTCGCCGCGCTGCCACGAACCGTGACCGGAAAAATATCCCGAAACATTTCGGCCAATTGAGCCGAAGACAGCAAGGGCAGGGGTGGGAGAAATGGGTTTGGAAACCGCTTTTGTGCAAGGATCGCCGCGCATTGCACTCGATCACGCCGGCAGCGGCGAACTTGTGGTCTTTCTGCACGGCATCGGCGGGAACCGGCGCAACTGGCACGCGGCCCTGGCGGCCCTGTCCGACGGCTATCACGCCGCCGCCTGGGACGGACGCGGCTGGGGTGACAGCGAGGATTACGACGGCCCGCTGAGCTTCGAGGACATGGCGGCGGACGTGGCGCGCGTGCTCGATCATTTCTCTGCCTCAAGGGCGCACATCGTCGGCCTGTCGCTGGGGGTGAAGGTCGCGATGTATTTCGCGCATCTCTTCCCCGAACGGCTGCTGTCGCTGACGCTGTGCGATGGCAGCATCACCTCGCGCAGCGCGAATCCCGAAACGCTCAAGGAATTCGTGCGGCTGCGCCAGCAACCGCTGCTCGACGGCCAGGAACCGGCCGACATCGCCGAACCAGTGGCGCGCTCGCTGGTCTCGCCGCGCGCCGTGCCCGGCGCCCTCGAACAGCTGATCGACAGCATGAGCCGCCTGCACAAGGCCATGTATCTCAAGGCCCTGGAACTGGCGATCATGACCCCCAACGCGCCAGGACTGGACCGGATCGCGGTGCCGACCCTGGTGGTGGTGGGCGAGGACGACACGCTGACCCCGGTCGCCGCCGCGCGGCAGATCGTCGAGGCGATCAAGGGTGCCCGGCTCGAGATCGTTCCCGAGGCGGGGCACCTCGTCAACATCGAACAGCCCGACAGATTCAACCGGATCCTGCGCGACTTCCTGGACGAAGTCTCGCGGGGAGCCCCCGCCGCATAACCAGCAGTTTCGACATGGTCAGGAGTAAAGCCGTGGAACAACAGACAATCGCAAGCGCGCCGCGCACCGAAACCGACGAGGAAATCAAGGCCCGCCTGATGCGGTCCGCGCGCGAACTGGCGCTGCGCATCGCCGCCCGGGCCGAGGGCGACGAGAAGAACCGCCGCATCTCCGATGACACCATCCGCGAGGCCGGCGAGGCCGGATTTTTCCGGATCATGGTGCCCAAGTCGATGGGCGGCTACGAACTCGATTGGGAAACCGTGTGCCGGGTGGTGGTCGAGGCGGGCCGCTACGATGGCTCAAGCGCCTGGCAGATCGGCTTCTTCATCATGCACAACTGGCTGTGGCTGGGGCTTTCGGAAAAGGCCCAGGCGGAAGTCTATGGCCCCAAGGGCTACAGCACCGGGCCGGTCATGCTGGCGCCGCAGGTCAGCGCGCGCCGGGTGGAGGGCGGCTTCATCCTCGATGGCCGCTCGCGCTGGGCAACCGGCATCAACCACGCGGAATGGGTGTTCCTTTCGACCACGGTCGACGGCGAGGAATCCGAAGGCCTGCGCGACTTCATGATCCCGGTCGGCGATGTCACCGTGCATGAAAACTGGGATTCGGCCGGGATGATGGCAACCGGCAGCCACGACGTGGAGTACAAGAACCTGTTCGTGCCCGACTATCGCAGCGCGAACCTGACCCATGCGTTCGTTGCCGGGGCCGATAGCCCGCTGCTCCATCACGGGCCCAAGTATCGCATCCCGCGCTTCACCAGCATGATCTTCGGATCGGCCGCGCCGCTGGTCGCGATCGCGCACGGCGCGGTCGAGACTTTCCAGAAGAAGGTCGCGGGCTATACCAGCCCGGTGACGGGCGCGAAGACGGTTGACAACATTCCGGCGATCAACCGCCTGGCCATGGCCCGCATCAGGCTGGATGCGGCCGAACAGTACCTCTACTCGCTGGCCCGCCGGATGCTGGAATGGAACAGCGTCGAACCGCTCAACCAGATGCAGCGCGTCCAGATCCGCGCCGGGGTGGTCCACGTTACCGCCGAAGCGCGCGAGATCGTGCAGATGGTGGCGGCAACCTCGGGATCGGGCGCCTTCATGCTCGACCAGCCGATGCAGCGCTATTTCCGCGACGTGTCGATGATGGCGACCCATTTCTATCACGATCAGGACACCGGCTTCGAGCCGCTGGGCCGCGTCATGGTCGGCCTGCCGCCCAACACCCGGCTGAGCTGAGCGACCGAAGTCCACACGGAGATTTGCCATGTTTGCCGACCGCATCGAGAGTAAATGGATCCGCTTGTTCCAGAACGTGCTGGTGCAATCGGGCGTGACCAGCGAAAGCCTGGTCTGCATCGTCGCCGAAACCCAGTCGCGAGAGCTCAACGTCCATCTGATGGAACTGGCGATCGGGGCGATCGGGGCCAGAAGCTTCAAGTTCGTGGCCACGACGCCGCCGGTCGACACGCCGGTCCCGACCCGCTCGACCGGCACCTCGATGGCGCTGGCCGGGCTGGAGGCGGTCCTGCCGGCCCTTGCCGCCTGCGACCTGATCGTCGATCTGACCATGGAAGGCTGCCTGCATTCGCCGCAGCTCCGGCCCGCGCTGGCCGGAACCAAGGCACGGGCGATCTACATTCTCAACGAGCATCCCGAAGGGCTTGAGCGCGCCTGGCTGGACGAAGCCGACCTTGCCGCGATCGAGCGCAATTACGGAATGCTGGCCGGTGCGCGGCAGATGCGGGTGACATCGGCGGCGGGGACCGACCTGACCATCGACCTGACCGGGCAGGTTCCCGGCCGGGTGACCGGCGTGGTCGACAAGCCGGGAACCTTCGGCCACTGGCCCGGCGGCCTGGTGCTGACCTATCCCGCCGCCAATGCGGTCAATGGCCGGATCGTCGTCGATGTTGGCGATATCAACTGCACCTTCAAGCGCTACAACGACGCGCCGATGACCCTGGTGATTGAAAACGACGTCATCACCCAGGTGATCGGGGACGGCGTCGACGCGGCGCTGTTCCGCGAATATTCCGCGGCCTGGAACGAGGTCAACGCGCTTACCACGGCGCACTTCGGCTGGGGCATGAACCCGCGCGCGAAGTGGGAAGCGCTGGCCTGCTATGACAAGGCCGACACCAACTGCATCGAGGCGCGGGCCTTTGCCGGCAACTTCCTGGTCGGAATCGGCGCCAACGGCGTGGCCAAGCGGCTGACGCAGAACCACTTCGACATCCCGCTGCGCAACACGACGGTGCAGATCGACGATACCGTCGTGGTTGACTGCGGGAAGCTGTGCTTCCCGGCGGTGCGCTAGGCTGGCTGGCGGGATGCTGCTGCTGCTCGGCTCGCGGTCTGCGCCAGGCCTTGCGGCCTGGCTGCGCAGCGCGGGCGGGCCGGATGCGGGCGCGGCGGGCGGCATGGTCGAGGGGCAGGCGATCGCGGACCGGGCGCCGCCCGCCTGGCGCTGGCTGGTTGCGCTTGATGGACAGCCCGGTTCCCCCGGGACGTTTCCCGCAGCCCCGCCGGGCGAGGATCAGGGGGCGGCACCCGATCTCTTCCGGGCCACCCCGCTGGGCGATGTCATGATCGGCGATCCCGCGCCGGCCGAACGCATTGCCGCCTGCCTGGTGTTCGCCAATCCGGTGGATGGCCGGGAGGCCGCGTTCAACGACTGGTATTCGAACCGGCACCTGCCCGATGTGCTGCGGGTGCCCGGTTACCTTTCGGCTCGGCGCTTCGCGCTGGCTGGCGCGCCCGGTCAGGCGCCGCCCGGCTGGCGCTATCTTGCCGTCTACGAGGTCGATTACGCCCGCTACGTTGCCGCCACGGCAGAAGTGGCCGTCCGCAGCGGGACCGCGCTCATGCCGATTTCGGATGCGGCGCAGCGGCCGTTGGCCGCACATTTTCTGCTGCCCGAGGGCAAAAGACTGCTCTGCGGCGTTCGTGCCGAGAACTAGAATATCCCGATTGCGTTCAATGGAGGTGGTATGTCGAAGAGTTTTGCGAAAGGCGCGCTGCTGGTTTCAACCATGCTGGCGACACTTGCCGCCGCCCCGGCCGAAGCCAAGGCTCCCGCCAGGCAGCGCCCGAATGTGGTGATCATCGTTGCCGATGACATGGGCTATGCCGACCCGTCGCTTTACGGCAACGCGAACATGGAAACCCGGGCGATCGATAGCATCGGGCGCGATGGCATCAAGTTCACCAACGGCTATGCCAGTGCTCCGCTGTGCTCGCCGTCCAGGGCTGGTCTGATCACCGGGCGCTACCAGCAACGCTTCGGCTTCGAACAACAGGTCTCGAACGGGGCCATGCCCGAACTGCAGGAAGTGCGCGACGAAACCGGCGCGCTGACGCCGCTTCAGGGCGAGGCCGAATTCCTGCGCCGGGGCCTGCCGGTCAGCGAAAGGACCTTCGGCGATATGTTCAAGGCCGCCGGCTACCGCACGGCGGTGATCGGCAAATGGCACCTGGGCCACGCGCCCGAGTTTCAACCGAACGGCCGCGGGTTTGACTATTCCTATGTTTTCTATGGCAATACCAGCCTCCAGTCGACCAACCTTTCCGGCCCCGACGTGGTCAGCATGAAGGTCGACTATCATGACGAGCTGCCCAATGTCGCCTGGTCGCGCGAGGGGCTGAACGCGGTCAGGCGCAACGGCAAGATCGAACAGGTCGACCAGTTCCTGCTGTTCCGCTTCAGGGACGAGGCGGTGAACTTCATCAACGAGAACAAGGCCAATCCGTTCCTGCTCTATCTGCCGCTGAACGCCCCGCAGCCGCCGTTGCAGGTGCCGACCTATTACTACGAGCGGCTGCGCCCGAACTTTCCCAACCTGGCGCAGCGCGCCTACAACGGGCTGGTCCTGGCGCAGGACGATACCATCGGCGCGGTGCTTCAGGCGCTGAAGGACAATCGCCTCGATCAGAACACGATCGTCATTTTCGTCAGCGACAATGGCTCGGCGGTCAGCCGCCCGGGCAACAACGCCCCGTTCCGGGGGGGCAAGACCTCGACGCTTGAAGGCGGCATCCGGGTTCCGTTCGTGATGAAGTGGCCGGCCGGCATCAAGCCGGGGGTGACGATCGACCAGCCTGTCACCACGCTCGATATCCTGCCGACGATCGCCGCGGCCGCCAATGTTCCGGTCAGCGCCAGCGCGCCGCTCGATGGCAAGAACCTGCTGCCCTATATCAACGGCGCCAGGGCCGAAGCTCCCCACGATCTGCTGTACTGGAAGCTTGGCCCGCAATCCGCCGTGCGGCGCGGCAAGTGGAAGCTGTGGATCGACAACACCAACAAGACCGCCAGGCTGTACGATCTTGAGAAGGACCTGGGCGAGACCCGCGACCTGTCCGACCAGGAGCCCGCGATCAAGAGCGAGCTGAAGGCGGCCTATGACGCGTGGAACGCCAGCCTGCCGGAACGCAGCTGGACCACGATTTCGCCGGTGCCCCGCCGCCGCAACTGAGCGCCGCCACCGGGGGGCAGCCGCAAGGGCAGCCGCAAGGGGCGGCGGCTGCCCTTGCGGCGATTTTCAGATGTCGCCAAATCGCGTGTTGTTATTTTAAGATTAAAATATTATCACGACTCCACATCGAGTTCACCCGGAGAGTCTGACCCTATGCGAATCCTGCAACCTGCCACCTGGCCCCGCCCGCGCGGATACTCCAATGGCATTGTCGCCCGGGGTGAAATGATCTTCCTGTCGGGGATCATTGGCTGGGACGAACAGGAACGCGTGGCGCAGGGCTTTGTCGCCCAGTTCCGGCAGGCGATGGAAAACATCCTGACCCTGCTGGCCGAGGCGCACAGCGGTCCGCAGCACGTGGTCCGCATGACCTGGTACGTGACCAGCCGGGAAACCTATCTGCAACACGCGCGTGAGCTGGGCCAGATCTACCGCGAACTGTTCGGGCAGAGCTACCCGGCGATGGCGGTGGTGCAGGTGGTCGCGCTGGTCGAAGCGGCGGCGGAGATCGAGATCGAGGTGACCGCGGTCAAGCCGGACTGAGCGCGGGCACGGCGGCGCGCGGCACGGTTTGTAGACCGATCGCCGGGCGCTTGACTGAATCTATTTTAAGCTTCAATTAAACTTCGGGAATGGGAAGGTTGAACATGAGAATCGCGTGTGCTGGCGGCGGCCCTGCCGGGCTTTATTTCGCAATCTCGATGAAGCTGCGCGACCCCTCGGTCGAGGTGGACGTGTTCGAGCGCAACCAGCCCGGCGACACCTTTGGCTGGGGCGTGGTCTTTTCCGACCAGACGATGGACAACCTCAAGCGCAACGATCCGGTCAGCGCGGCGGCGATGGAAGCCGAACTGGCGCACTGGGACGACATCGATGTCCACATCGGCGATACCACCATGACTTCCACCGGCCATGGCTTCATCGGCATCGGGCGCAAGCGGCTGCTCGACATCCTGCAGCAACGTGCCGCCGAACTGGGCGTGCGGCTGCACTACGAGGTTGAGATCGATGCCGACCTGTCGCGGTTCAGTGACTATGACCTGATTATCGCCAGCGATGGCCTGAACAGCAAGATCCGCACCGACCGGGCCGAGAAGTTCAAGGTCGACATCGATGTCCGGCCGAACAAGTTCGTCTGGCTGGGCACCCACCAGAAGTTCGACGCCTTCAAGTTCATCTTCGTGCCGACCGAACACGGCTGGGTCTGGGCCCACGCCTACAAGTTCGATGCCGACACATCGACCTTCATCGTCGAGTGCAAGCCTGAAACCTTCGCGGCCTGGGGCTTTGGCGAAATGACGCAGGAAGAAACCTGCCGGACCTGCGAAAAGCTGTTCGAGCCCTATCTTGGCGGGCATTCGCTGATGACCAATGCCAACCATATCCGGGGTTCGGCCTGGATCAGCTTTCCGCGCGTGCTGTGCCACCAGTGGCACGATGGCAACGTGATCCTGCTGGGCGATGCCGCGCACACCGCGCATTATTCGATCGGATCGGGGACCAAGCTGGCCTTCGAGGATGCGATCCTGCTGGCCGAGGTGCTGGCCAGCACCGACATGCCGCTGGAAGAGGGCCTGAAGCACTATCAGGACGTCCGCAACCTTGAGGTCCTGAAGCTGCAGAGCGCCGCCAAGAACTCGATGGGCTGGTTCGAGGAGGTTGACCGCTACCTCGACGCGCTGGAGCCGTGGCAGTTCATGTATGCGCTGCTGACCCGCAGCCAGCGGGTCAGCCATGAAAGCCTGCGCAAGCGCGATCCCGAATGGCTGGCCCGGCTGGAAAGCGATTTCGCCAGCCGGGCCTTCGGTCAGCCCGGCCACGCCCCGGTGCCGCCGATGTTCACGCCGCTGTCCCTGCGCGACATGACCCTGGAAAACCGGATCGTCATGTCGCCCATGGCCACCTACAGCGCGGTGGACGGTCTCCCCGGCGAGTTCCACCTGGTCCACTATGGCGCGCGCGCGATGGGCGGGGCGGGGCTGATCTTCACCGAAATGACCTGCGTTTCGCCGGGCGGACGGATCACTCCCGGCTGCACCGGGATCTGGAGCGACGCCCACACCGCCGCCTGGAAGCGGATCGTCGATTTCGTGCACGGCAACAGCACCGCCCGGTTCTGCATGCAGATCGGCCACTCCGGTTCCAAGGGCTCCACCCGGCTGGCCTGGGACGGGATCGACGAGCCCCTGCCGGAAGGCAACTGGCCGCTGATCGCTGCCAGCAATGTCCCCTATGGGCCGCACAACCAGGTGCCCAGGGCCATGACCCGGGCCGACATGGACGAGGTCCGCGACCAGTTCGTCGCAGCGGCAAGGCGGGCCGATCAGGCCGGGTTCGACATGATCGAGTTCCACGCCGCCCATGGCTATCTGATCGCCAGCTTCATCACCCCGACGCAGAACACGCGGACCGACGAATATGGCGGCAGCCTGGAAAACCGGCTGCGCTTCCCGCTGGAGGTCTTCGCCGCGATGCGGGCCGCCTGGCCGGCCGGCAAGCCGATGTCGGTGCGGATTTCCGCGCACGACTGGGTGGGCGAGAGCGGCGTGACGCCCGATGAGGCGGTCGGGATCGCCCGCGCCTTCCGCGATGCCGGGGCCGATCTGATCGACGTGTCTTCCGGCCAGTCGACCCGGGCCGAACGGCCGGTCTATGGCCGGATGTTCCAGACCCCGTTCGCGGACCAGATCCGCAACGAACTGGGCGTGCGCACCATCACGGTCGGCAACATCTACGAGGTGGATCACGTCAACTCGATCCTGGCCGCGGGGCGCGCCGATCTTTGCGCCCTGGCCCGCCCGCACCTGATCGATCCCCACTGGACGCTGCGGGCCGCCGCCGAGCTGGGCCATGAAGGGATCAACCCGCCCAGGCAGTATCGCGGCGGCTTCGTCCAGCTTGGCCGCAACATGGCGCGGGCCTCGCAGATGCTGACGATGAACGTCTGATGCCCGACCTGTCCCAGCATCACGCGGTCATCACGGGCGGCGGCACCGGGATTGGCGCCGCGATTGCCCGCGCCCTGCTGGGGGCGGGGGCGCGGGTCACCATCATGGGCCGCCGCCGCGATGTGCTTGATGCCTGCGCCGCCAGCCTGCCCGGGCTGAACGCCGTGACGGTCGACGTGACGGACGAGGCATCCGTCGATGCGGCCATGGCCGCCGCGCGCGCGGCCAGGCCGGTCACCATCCTGGTCAACAATGCCGGCGCGGCCGAAACCGCGCCGCTCGCCCGGACCTCGACCGCGCTGTGGGAACGGATGCTGGCGGTCAACCTGACCGGAACCTTCCTGTGCACCCGCGCCGTCCTGGGCGATGTCATGGCCGCGCCGGGGGGGCGGATCATCAACGTGGCGAGCACCTCGGGGCTGAGGGGCTATGCCTATACCGGCGCCTATGCGGCGGCCAAGCACGGGGTCATCGGCCTGACCCGGACACTGGCACTGGAACTTGCGAAGACCGGCGCGACCGCCAATGCGGTCTGCCCCGGCTTTGCCGACACGGGACTGGTGGACCGTTCGCTCGACAATGTGGTGGCCAAGACCGGCCTCACCCGCGACGCCGCGCTGCGGCAGTTCGTGCGGGATAATCCGCAGCAGCGGCTGGTCCTGCCCGAAGAAGTCGCGGCCACGGTCCTCTGGCTTTGCGACCCGCTCTCCCACTCGGTAAACGGGCAGGCGATTGCAGTTGCAGGCGGCGAGGTAATGTAAGCGATGGATAGCAGGACAAGACAACCCCATGCCAAGCAGTCGCTGCGCGTCTGGATCAGGATGCTGCGGGCGACCACGCTGATCGAAAAACGCATCCGGTCCTATCTTAAGGGCGAGTTTGACAGCACGCTGCCGCGCTTCGACGTGCTGGCCGCGCTTTCGCGCGAGCAGGCGCCGGTCACGATGTCAGAGCTGACCGCGCATCTGCTGGTGTCGAACGGCAATGTCACCGGGCTGGTCAACCGGCTGGTCGATGACGGGCTGATCGCGCGCGAGGTCGATCCCGAAGACCGCCGTTCGCAGCTGGTGGTGCTGACCCCGGCGGGCCGCAGCGCGTTCAGGGACATGGCGGCTGCCCATGAGGGCCTGGTCGATTCCCTGTTCGCGCAGCTTTCCGACGACGAGATGGAAGCCCTCCTTTCGCTTACCGAGAAACTCAACAAGACGCTGCACCGACAGGATGAAACCGAATGACCCGGATTGACCCCGCCACCTATTGCCCCGCCCATTTTCTCTGGCAGTTCGATCAAGGGGTGGCGACGGTCACGCTGAACCGGCCGGATCGCAAGAATCCGCTGACCTTCGAAAGCTACGCCGAACTGCGCGACCTGTTCCGCGCTCTGGTCTATGTTCGCGAGGTCAAGGCCGTGATCGTCACCGGCGCGGGCGGAAACTTCTGCTCGGGCGGTGACGTGCACGAAATCATCGGCCCGCTGGTGGCCATGGACATGCCGGAACTGCTCGATTTCACGCGGATGACCGGCGACCTTGTGAAAGCCATGCGCAACTGCCCGCAGCCGGTGATCGCCGCGGTCGACGGGGTCTGCGCCGGCGCCGGGGCGATCCTGTCGATGGCATCGGACCTGCGCATCGCGACGCCCGCAACGAGGGTGGCCTTCCTGTTCAACCGCGTCGGCCTGGCCGGTTGCGACATGGGCGCCTGCGCGATTCTGCCACGGATCATCGGCCAGGGCCGCGCTGCCGAGCTGCTGTACTTCGGGCGCAACATGACTGGCGAGGAAGGCGAACGGTGGGGCTATTTCAACCGCCTGGTCGAGCCGGAAGAACTGCTGGCCGAAGCCGGCCGGATGGCCGCGCAGATCGCGGCCGGGCCGAACTTCGCCAACGCCATGACCAAGAACCAGCTGAACATGGAATGGGACATGAGCCTCGACACCGCGATCGAGGCCGAGGCCCAGGCTCAGGCGATCTGCATGCAGACCCGGGATTTCGAACGCGCCTACCGGGCGTTTGTCGCCAAGCAGAAGCCCGTGTTCGAGGGCAACTGACATGGCCGACGTCAGCTTTCTCGACTGGCCGTTTCTGGAAGACCGTCACCGCGATCTGGCCCGCTCGCTCGACGCCTGGGCCGCCGAGCACATCGCCCCCTTCGCGCAGGCCCATGGCGATGTCGATGCGACCTGCCGCAAGATCGTCCGCCTGCTCGGCTCGGGCGGCTGGCTGCGCTACTGCATCCCCGCCAGCCACGGCGGGATGTTCGAAGCGCTCGACGTGCGCTCGCTGTGCCTGATCCGCGAAACGCTGGCGCGCCATTGCGGGCTGGCGGACTTCGTCTTCGCCATGCAGGGGCTGGGCAGCGGCGTGATTTCGAACTTCGGCAATGCCGAACAGAAGGCCAGGTATCTGCCCGGCGTTGCCAGCGGCGAACGGATCGCGGCTTTCGCCCTGACCGAGCTTGACAGCGGCTCCGACGTTGCCGCCACGGCCTCCACCGCGGAAGATCGCGGCGATCACTTCGTGGTCAATGGCGCGAAGACCTTCATTTCCAATGGCGGCATCGCGGATTTCTACGTCACGTTCCTGCGTACCGGCGAGGCGCCCGGCGCGCGCGGCCTTTCGGCCCTGGTCATCGATGCGGACACGCCCGGGCTGACGATTGCCGAGCGGATCCAGGTGGCGGCGCCCCACCCGCTCGCCACCCTGCGGTTCGATGCCATGCGCGTGCCCCGGGCCAACCTGATCGGAACGGCGGGGGCGGGTTTTGCCCAGGCCATGGCCAATCTGGATATCTTCCGCTCCACGGTCGGCGCCGCGGCCCTGGGCTTTGCCCGCCGCGCGCTGGATGAGGCGCTGGCGCGGGTGACCAGCCGCAAGCTGTTCGGAGCGACCCTTGCAGACCTGCCGATCGCCCAGGCGCAACTGGCGGAAATGGCCATCGATATCGATGCCTCGGCCCTGCTGGTCTACCGGGCGGCGTGGACCAAGGACGTCAGGCAGGGGCGGGTCACGCGCGAGGCGGCCATGGCCAAGCTCTATGCGACCGATCACGCCCAGCTGGTGATCGACAAGGCGGTGCAGCTGTTCGGCGGGATGGGCGTGGTCAGCGGCACGCCGGTTGAAGAGCTATATCGCGAGATCCGCCCATTGCGCATTTACGAGGGCGCCTCGGAAGTGCAGAAACTCGTTATCGCCCGCCAGCTTCTGGCCTCTGCCGGGGCCGGGGCGTGACGGACGCGGAAATGCCGATTGCTGGCGAGCCAGCTTCAGGAGTACGACAAATGCGACAGCAGTTCTTTGTTTTCCTCCAGTGCGCGTCCGGCAAGACTTATGAAGTCGGTCAGGAAATCGCGCGCCGGCGCAACCCGTCGGTCATCACCATCAGCTCGATCAGCGGGGAGTGGGACCTGCTCCTCGACGTCCGGATCGACAGCCGCAAGGACGTGGGCCGGGAAATGGTGGGGCTGCTCGACAAGATCGAGGGGATCACCCGCACCAATACGATCGTCGCCTACCCGATCTTCAACCCCGAGGACATTTACTTCAACGAGGATTAAGCCGGACGGCAGCTACCGCTAAAGCGGCTGGCCGTCCTTGTCGCGGTAGATGTCACGGCGGCCGACGTGGTTGGCCGGGCCGACAAAGCCGTCCGCTTCCATCCGCTCCACCCACTTGGCCGCCGTGTTGTAGCCCACGCCCAGCTGGCGCTGGAGCCAGCTGGCGCTGGCCTTCTGGCTTTCGAACACGATCTGGCAGGCCTGGCGATACTTGCGCTCGTCCGGATTGTCGGACGCGGTGGCATCCAGATCGTCAAAGCCGAAGCCGCCGTCTTCCGGTTCCTCGGTGACGGAATCGACGTATTCCGGGCTGCCCTGGCCGCGCCAGAAATCGGCGATCATTTCCACTTCCTCGTCCGAAACGAACGGGCCGTGGACGCGCTTTACCGGATCGCTGCTCGGCTTGTAGAGCATATCGCCCTTGCCCAGCAGCTGCTCGGCGCCCTGTTCGCCCAGGATCGTGCGGCTGTCGATCCGGCTGGTGACGGCGAACGAGATGCGGGTCGGCAGGTTGGCCTTGATCACGCCGGTGATGACGTCGACCGAGGGGCGCTGCGTGGCCATGATCAGGTGAATGCCCGCCGCGCGGCTCTTTTGCGACAGGCGCTGGATCAGCACTTCGATTTCCTTGCCGACGGTGACCATCAGGTCGGCCAGTTCGTCGACGATCACCACGATCTGCGGCAGCGGCTGGTAATCGAGCTGCTGTTCCTCGAACAATTCCTCGCCGCTGTCGGGATCGAAGCCGATCTGGATGCGGCGTCCCAGCGGCTTGCCCTTGGCCTGCGCCGCGCGGACCTTTTCGTTGAAGCCGGTGAGGTTGCGCACCGAAATCTCGCTCATCTGGCGGTACCGGCGCTCCATTTCCTCAACCGCCCACTTCAGCGCGCGCACGGCCTTGGCGGGCTCCGTCACCACAGGCGAGAGCAGATGGGGGATATCGTCGTAGCTTTTCAGCTCCAGCACCTTGGGATCGACCAGGATCATGCGGCACTGGGCAGGGGTCAGGCGGTAAAGCAGCGAAAGCAGGATGCAGTTGAGCCCCACCGACTTGCCCGAACCGGTGGTGCCCGCGACCAGCAGGTGGGGCATGGTGGCCAGGTCCGCGACGATCGGTTCGCCCGCGATATCCTTGCCCAGGATGATGGGCAGCGCGCCCTTCGATCCCGCGAACTTCTCGCAGGCGACCAGCTCCTTGAAGCTGACCATCTGGCGGTCGGCGTTGGGCAGTTCGATGCCCATCACGGTGCGCCCCGGAATGGCCGAGACGCGCGCGGAGATCGCGCTCATGTTGCGGGCGATGTCATCGGCCAGGCCGATCACGCGGCTGGCCTTGATGCCGGGCGCCGGTTCCAGTTCGTACATGGTGACGACCGGGCCGGTGCGCACGGCGGTAATCTCGCCCTTGACGTTGAAATCGTCGAGCACGGTTTCCAGCAGGCGGGCGTTGCGTTCCAGCGCCAGCTTGTCGATCTTCGGCGCGGAATTGGGCGGGGGATCGTGCAGCAGGTCGAGGCCGGGCAGCTCGAACTTGTCGAACAGGTCGCCCTGGCGGGTCGCGGCGGTGAGCTGCGCGGGCTTGGCCATGCGCGCGGGATCGCTGATTTCCGGAGCCTTGCGATCCGGCCCGAGCGGCTGGAGCGGCGATCCGGCCTCCTCGCGCTGCTTCTTTTCGCGCGGCGCGGCGGGGGCAACTGTCCCCGTTCCAGCGGCAGGCGCGCGGCGGCGCAGCAGGCCCGGCAGGGTGAACAGGCTGCCCCAGTCGAGCGCGAAAACGCGGCCTGCCAGCAGCGCCCCGCCCGCCAGGCAGGCCAGCCCGGCGGCCAGCTTGGCCCAGCCCTGGGCCGCGCCGGGCAGCAGCGCGGCGAGCGCATCAAGCGCCTTGGCCCCCAGCAGCCCGGTCATCCCGCCCATGCCGGCGGGCAGCGATCCACCGCGCGCGTCGATCCACAGCGCGAGCGGCGTGGCCAGCAGCGCCATCGCCAGCAGCAGCACGCCGATCGGTCGCCACCAGGCATGGTCGGTGTGCGGCAGTTCAAGATCTTCTTCCTCGACCAGCCGCCACAGCTTGCGCGCCATTACGTAGAGCAGCGGCAGCAGCAGCACGGACACGGGGCCGAACAGGAACAGCGCGCGTTCCGCCGCCCAGGCGCCGGGCGTGCCCATCCAGTTGAGCACCGGCCCGCCCGCGGCGGTGGAGGCGGAAGGATCGGTCTGGTGATAGCTGACCAGCGCCAGCGCGAGGAACACCATCGTCGCCAGCAGGATCAGCGCTCCGCCGATCTCGCCCGCGCGGCGCAGGCTGCGCTTCATCGCCGCGCGCCAGTCCACCCGCGCACCGCGTGCCCCTGCAGAAACCGGACGTGTCGCCATGATGCTCCCCTAAGTGCGGTGCGCACTATGCGCCCGGGGGCGACTCCGCGTCAAGAATCCACGAAAATCCAAGGATTCGGCTCACCGCAAAAAGGCGTCGATCGCCGCCCAGGCGCCGCCGCCAAGCCGCGCCGCGCGGCGCCCGTCCATGCCGCCCAGCGCGATCACCGGCCGCCGCGCACGCCCCGCCAGCAAGCGGAAACGCAGCGGCCCCAGCACCTTGCCGCCGGGGTGTGAGCGGGTGGGGAACACCGGCGAAAGCACCAGCGCGTCGGCGCGGGCAGCGCGGGTCATCTCGCCCAGCGAATGGACCGTCACCAGCCGCAGCCCGGCCCCCCCCCGCGCCAGCAGCCGGGCCGGGCCATAGGCGCCGTGTGCCCCCCAGGCCCGCGCCTGCGCCATGGTGCCTGCCAGCACCACCCGGTGCCCCCGCGCCCGCGCGATCCGCAGCAGCGCGGCAAAGCGCGCGCGCCGCTGTGCTTCGGGCAGGTGATAGTGGCGCAACACCAGGCCGCTGCCGCGCGGCAGGCGCTTCAGCGCGGCTTCCAGCACTGCATCATTGCGGGCATCGGACAGGATCCAGATGCGCGGCAGCTCCGTTCCGCCAATATCCTGCTTCAAACGCGCCATGGCATCGCTATAGCAGCGCGCCATGACCGATCCAGCCGTAGCACTCGCCGACGTCCGCTCCCGCATCGCCCAGGCCGCGAGGATCGCGCAGCGGGAGGGCGAGGAAGTGACGCTGATCGCGGTCAGCAAGACCCACGAGGCGCCCGCGATCCTGCCGCTGATCGAAGCCGGCCAGCGCGTGTTCGGCGAAAACCGGGTGCAGGAAGCGGCCGCCAAGTGGCCGGCGCTGCGCGAGGCACATGGGGGGATCGAGCTGCATCTGGTGGGCCAGCTCCAGTCCAACAAGGCGGACGAGGCGGTGGCCCTGTTCGACTGCATCCACTCGCTCGATCGTCCCTCGCTGGTCACGGCGCTGGCCAGGGCGATGGACAGGGCGGGGCGGCAGGTGCCCTGCTTCGTCCAGGTCAACATCGGCGCGGAGGAGCAGAAGGGCGGCTGCGCCATCGCCGATCTGCCCGCCCTGCTGGCTCAGGCCCGCGCCGCCGAACTGCCGGTGGTGGGCCTGATGTGCGTGCCGCCTGCGGGAATCGAGGCCGCACCGTTCTTCGCCCTGCTCGACAAGCTGGCGACGGATCACGGCCTTGCTGGCCGCTCGATGGGGATGAGCGACGATTTTGAAACGGCGGTAATGCTGGGCGCCACCCATGTGCGGGTGGGGTCGGCGCTGTTCGGGGCGCGGGGGTAGCAAACTTTCCTTCCCCATCAAGGGGGAAGGTCGCCTGCTCAATCCCCGTGCTTCTTCAGCTCGTCCCCGCTGAGTGTCACCACGTGGAGCAGGTTGGTTGAACCCGGGGTGCCGAACGGCACGCCGGCCAGCGCGACCAGCTTTGATCCCGCCGCGCCGAAGCCCTGGCGCAGGGCCATGCGCTTGCCCTTGGCGATCATCTCCTCGAAGCTGCCGATGTCGCGGGTGTGGACCGCCGAGGTGCCCCACAGCAGGGCAAGGCGGCGGGCGATGCGCTGGCTGGGGGTCAGCACCAGGACCGGCACCGAAGGCCGCTCGCGCGCCACGCGCCGCGCGGTGCTGCCCGATCCGGTGAAGACGATGATCCCGCTGACCGCGACCGTCTGCGCAATCGTTGCGCTGGCCTGGGCAAGCGCATCGGCGGTGGTCGCGTCGGGGCGGACCTCGGTGAAGTGGATGCGGTCGTGAAAGCCGGGATCGGCCTCCACCTGTGCGGCGATGCGGTGCATGATCGTCACCGCCTCGACCGGCCAGGCGCCGCTGGCGGTTTCGGCTGAAAGCATCACCGCGTCGGCCCCGTCGTAAACCGCGTTGGCGACGTCCGAAACTTCGGCGCGGGTCGGCGCGGGGCTTTCGATCATCGATTCCAGCATCTGCGTGGCGACGACCACGGGCTTGCCGGAGCGGCGGGTGGCGGCAACGATCCGCTTTTGCAGCGGCGGCACTTCCTCGGGGTTGAGTTCCACCCCCAGATCGCCGCGCGCGACCATGATCCCGTCGGCCAGCTCGATGATCTCGTCGATCTTCTGGATCGCGGCGGGCTTCTCGATCTTGGCCATCAGCGCGGTGGTCGAAGCATGATTGTGGCTGGCCATCAGCTTGCGCGCCTCGGCCACGTCCTCGGGCCGCTGGACGAACGACAGGGCGATCCAGTCCGCCCCCTGATCCAGCGCGAAGGCCATGTCGCGGCGGTCCTTGTCGGTCATCGCCGGCACGGGCACCACCGCATCGGGCACGTTCACGCCCTTGCGGTCGGAAATCACCCCGCCGACTTCGGCCGAACACAGGATCCGGTCCGCGTCCGCCTCGATCACCACCAGCCGCAGCTTGCCATCGTCGACCAGCAGACGCTGGCCCTTGCGCAGGATGCCGAACAGTTCCGGATGCGGCAGGCAGACGCGGTTTTCATCACCCGGCGCGGGATCGCGGTCGAACACGAAGTGCCCGGAATGGCGGATCACCGCCTTGCCATCCCTGAACTGGCCGACGCGCAGCTTGGGCCCCTGCAGGTCGCACAGCACCGCCACCGGGCGGCCCAGGCTTTTTTCGACAGCGCGGATCGAGGCGATGGTCTCGGCGTGGGTGGCGTGATCGCCGTGGCTCATGTTGACGCGGAAGGCGTCGGCCCCGGCGCGCAGCAGTTTCTCGATCATCTCCGGGCTGCGGCTGGCGGGCCCCAGCGTGGCGAGAATCTTCACCTTGCGGCCGCGTGGATCAAGTCTGGCCAATGTGTACCTCTTTCATTTGCCCAATGCCCTATGGCAAAGCGGTGCGAACACCAAGGATATCCCCGATGAGCTGCTCCGAAAATACGAATGCACCCGCAGACGATCCCCTGGAAGCGCTGGACGATGCGGTTGCCGCCGCCGCCTTTCGCCGCCTTGTGCGCCATTTGCGGCATCGGCATGACGCCCAGAATATCGAACTGATGGGCCTTGCCGGGTTCTGCCGCAATTGCCTGGCCGACTGGATCCGCGATGCCGGCGCCCCGCTGGACAGGGAAGCGGCCCGCGCGGCGATCCACGGAATGCCCTCTGCGGAATGGAAAGCGCGTTTCCACAGGGAAGCGACGGCAGAGCAGCTTGCTTTGATGGAGGAGAGCTTGCGGAAGAACGTCCCCGCCCCCTAAGAGCGCCCGAACCGATTCACCCCTTTGACGGAGTTCCCCCCTTGGCCGAAGCCACCGATGATCGCCTGCGCCTGCTGATCGAGCGCGTTGAACGCCTTGAGGAAGAGAAGAAGGGCATCGGCGACGACATCAAGGACGTCTACGCCGAGGCGAAGGCCGTGGGCTATGACGTGAAGATCATGCGCCAGATCGTCCGCATCAGGAAGATGAAGCCCGACGACCGGCGCGAGATGGAAATGCTGCTCGATACCTACAAGGCCGCGCTGGG
The DNA here is from genome assembly GCA_016719755.1 of Novosphingobium sp. Taxonomy (GTDB): domain Bacteria; phylum Pseudomonadota; class Alphaproteobacteria; order Sphingomonadales; family Sphingomonadaceae; genus Novosphingobium. Next base: position 632,481 of record JADJYM010000016.1, read on the forward strand.
CCTGGGGTGAGGGCTGTGCGTTCCGGTGCGGTTTTGCGGCTTGCCAGTAACCGCCCGGTCGCTACCTTCGGGGTGAATTTTCTCCGGAGAGCAAAGCGATGATCGTCACCACCACTACCCTGATCGAGGGCCAGCCGGTTCAGCAGTACCTCGGCGTGGTCACCGGCGAGGTGATCGCGGGCGCCAACCTGGTGCGCGACATCTTCGCCTCGATCACCGACATCTTCGGCGGCCGGTCCGGCAAGTACGAGGAAGTGCTGGCCAAGGCCCGTGAGGAGGCCCTGGCCGAAATGCAGGACAAGGCCCGCGCGCTGGGCGCCAATGCGGTGATCGGCGTGGACATCGACTATGAAGTGCTGGGCAAGGCCGGATCGATGCTGATGGTTTCCTGCACGGGCACCGCCGTCCGGGTATGACCGCGCGGCTGCGGCAGGTTGTCTAGCCGCCGCCGCTCGGCTAGGGGCGGCGCACTTCCTCTTTTCAGCTGCAAGACGAAACCATGGCCGGTCATTCCAAATTCAAGAACATCATGCACCGCAAGGGCGCGCAGGATAAGAAGCGCGCCGCGCAGTTTTCCAAGCTTTCCCGCGAAATCACCGTCGCGGCGAAAATGGGCATGCCCGATCCGGACATGAACCCGCGCCTGCGCGCCGCGGTCAATGCCGCGCGCGCCCAGTCGATGCCCAAGGACAACATCCAGCGCGCGATCGACAAGGCCAGCAAGGGCGACGGCGAGAATTACGAGGAAGTGCGGTATGAGGGCTATGGCCCGGGCGGCGTGGCGATCATCGTCGAGGCGCTGACCGACAACCGCAACCGCACCGCCACCAACGTGCGCACCGCCTTTGCCAAGAACGGCGGCAACCTGGGCGCGAGCGGCGCGGTGAGCCACGGGTTCGAACGGCTCGGCCTGATCGAATATCCGGCCAAGGCGGGCGACGAGGATACCGTTCTCGAAGCCGCGATCGAGGCGGGCGCGGATGATGTCGAAAGCGACGAGGACGGCCACGCGATCTGGGTCGCGATCGAAAACCTCCACCCGGTCGCCCGCGAACTGGAAAAGACCCTGGGCGAGGCGGAAGGCGTCAAGCTGGCCTGGAGGCCCAGCCTCAAGGCGGAAGTGGGCGAGGGCGATGCCGCCACCCTGCTCAAGCTGATCGATGTGCTGGATGACGATGACGACGTCCAGACCGTTTGGGGCAACTACGAAATCCCCGACGAGGTCATGGCGAAGCTGGGCTGATGGCTGTGGTGGCGCGCTGATGTGGCAACTCGCCGCCAAGGCGCTGCTGTCGGGCGCGCTGATCGTCGCCATTGCCGAAATCGGCAAGCGCCTGCCCACGCTGGGCGCGCTGATCGCCTCGCTGCCGCTGGTCTCGGTGCTGGGGATGATGTTCCTGTGGCACGCCCGCCCCGATGCCGAGAACATGGCCGTCCATGCCGAGGCGACCTTCTGGTACGTGCTGCCCAGCCTGCCGATGTTCCTGGCGATTCCCTTCATGCTGCGCCACGGGGTGCCGTTCTGGCTGGCGCTGGCCATGGGCTGCGCGCTGACGATCGTGCTCTACCTCGCCATGATGCAGATCGGCCCCCGGCTGGGTCTGAAGCTGTGACATGCTGATTATCGGCCTCGATCCCTCGCTCACCTGCACCGGCTGGGGGATCGTGGCGAAAAACGGCAGCCGGCTCAGCCATGTCGCCAACGGCCAGGTCAGGACCGACGCGGCCATGACGCTGGCCGAACGGCTGGTCACGCTCGACCGCGAACTGACCGACGTGATCCTGCGCCACCGCCCCGATGCCGGCGCGGTGGAGGAAGTGTTCGTCAACAAGAACCCGCAATCGACCCTCAAGCTCGGCCAGGCGCGCGGAGTGTGCCTGCTGGCGCTGGCCCGGGCCGGGCTGCCGGTCCACGAATATGCCACGCGGCTGGTCAAGAAGGCGATCGTCGGCACCGGCGCGGCTGAAAAGGCGCAGGTCCAGGCCATGCTGAAAGTGCTGCTGCCCGGTGTAAAGCTGGCAGGCGCGGACGCGGCGGACGCGCTCGCCGTCGCCATCGCCCACGCCCATATCGCGCCGCCGTCCTCCCAAACCTGAGCCGGGACCGCTTAACGCCCCCGCACGTCCACCGAAAACCCCACCGATCCCGTCTTTCGCTGCCCCCGCGAATATGCCATAGAACAAACCATGATCGCACGGCTGACCGGCACGTTTGAGGATTTCGGCCCCGACTGGGCGGTGATCGATGTGGGCGGCGTGGGCTATCTCGTCCATTGCAGCGCCCGGACGCTTGATGCGCTGGGCGTGCGGGGGGACCGGGTGACGGTCCACACGGAATTGCAGGTGAGCGAGAACGATATGCGCCTGGTCGGCTTTGCCAGCGCGGACGAACGCGTCTGGTTTCGCCTGCTGACCGGCGTGCAGGGGGTGGGCAGCAAGATGGCGCTGGCCGTGCTGTCCGCGCTGTCGGTCGCCGATCTCCAGCGCGCCTGCGCGGGCGGCGATGTCGCCATGGTCTCACGCGCGCAGGGGGTGGGCACCAAGATCGCCAGCCGGATCGTCAACGAACTGAAGGACAAGGCCGGCGCGCTGCCGACGGCTGCCGGCGCGGCACTGGCCACCGCTCCCGCCGGTTCCGCCAGCCAGGATGCCGTCTCCGCGCTCCAGAACCTCGGCTTCAAGCCGGGCGTCGCGGTCGAAGCCGTCGCCCGCGCGCTGGAGGAACTGGGTGAAGGCGCCGCGCTGGGCGATCTGGTGCGGGTGGGCCTGAAAAGGGCGACGGGGTGATGGGCCAACCTCATCAGCATCGTCATCCTGAACTTGTTTCAGGGTCCATCGTGCCGCGTCGAGCTGCGCCATGACCGATAACCCCCTCCTCACCCCCCAGCGCCAGGCGGAAGACGCCGACGCCGCGCTGCGGCCCAAGACGCTGGCCGAATTCGTCGGGCAGGCGGCGGCGAAGGACAACCTCAGCGTGTTCATCGAGAGCGCGAAGTCGCGGCGCGAGGCGATGGACCATGTGCTGTTCTTCGGCCCGCCGGGGCTGGGCAAGACCACGCTGGCGCAGATCGTGGCGCGCGAACTGGGCGTGGGGTTCCGGGCCACGTCCGGCCCGGTGATCGCCAAGGCGGGCGATCTGGCCGCGCTGCTCACCAATCTTGAGGCGGGCGACGTCCTGTTCATCGACGAGATCCACCGCCTCAACCCCCAGGTCGAGGAAGTGCTCTATCCGGCGATGGAGGACCGCGCGCTCGATCTGATCATCGGCGAGGGGCCTTCGGCGCGCTCGGTGCGGATCGATCTGCCGCCCTTCACGCTGGTCGGCGCGACCACGCGGGCAGGGCTGCTGACCACCCCCTTGCGCGACCGCTTCGGCATCCCGGTGCGGCTTGCTTTCTACACCGTAGCCGAACTGGAACGCGTGGTGACGCGCGGGGCGGGCCTGCTGGGGATCGGCATCGATCCCGAGGGCGCGCGCGAGATCGCGCGGCGCGCGCGCGGCACCCCGCGCGTGGCGGGGCGGCTGCTGCGCCGGGTGCGCGATTTCGCCCATGTCGGCGGCGATCCGGTGATTACCCAGGGTCTGGCCGATAGCTCGCTGACCCGGCTGGAGGTCGATTCGCTCGGCCTCGATGCGATGGACCGGCGCTATCTCGGCATGATCGCGGACATCTACAAGGGCGGGCCGGTGGGGGTGGAAACGCTGGCCGCCGGGCTATCGGAACCGCGCGACACGATCGAGGACGTGATCGAACCCTACCTGATCCAGCTGGGCCTGATCGCGCGCACCGCGCGGGGCCGCTGCCTTAACGATCGCGGCTGGCAGCACCTCGGCCTGACCCCTCCGGCGGGGCAGGGGACGCTGTTCGATGCGGGCGATTCGCTGGCGGATTAACCATTTACAGGGTCCGCGCCTTGGCAATTGCCGCACTATCGGTTCCAGAATGGGACAGAACCCATGGGGGGCCACAGGAAAACGCATAAATCCCGAATTCGGACGGCCAAAACACGGTTAACGCGATTGAGGCTTTAACCTCTCTCTGGCCTTTTGGACCTACAGGGGCGTGCTGGCGGCAGTGATTGTCGCCGAGGGGTGCCCCGCAGGTAAAGAGAGCAGAGCTTATGTCGGTTCGGATGGCCCTTGCAAAACTGTCGGCCTTTGCCGCAGGCGGCGCGATCATCGGTGGCGGGGCGGTGCATGTCGCCGAAGCCCCGGCATCGCAGGTCCAGTACGTGAAGCACGCCAAGCCGGCGAAGCGCGTGGCGGTGGCCAAGCCGGTCAAGCGCAAGATCGCCCGCGTGGCCCAGGCGCAGCCCAAGATGCGCAAGATCCGCCGGGTCATCACCAAGAGCTACAGCTGCGAGGCCCCGGCCCCGGCGATGGCCATGGCCGTGCCCTATATGCCCCAGCTTCCGCCCCAGCCGATGCCGGAAAGCGGCGGCGGCGGGCAGACCATCGTGGTCGGCGGTTCGGGCGGCATGGGCTTTGGCGGCGGCTTCTTCGGCGGGTTCTTCGGCGGCGGCGGCTCCAGCAGCGGCGGATCGGTGGTCGTGACTTCGACCACTACCGGCTCGACCTCGACCTCGGGCGGCTCCACTTCCACTTCGGGCGGTTCGACCTCGACCTCCTCGGGCGGGATCACCAGCTCGACCACCACGGGCGGCGTTTCCACCTCGACCGGCGGCGTCTCGACCTCCACGGGCGGTGTGTCGACCTCGACTGGCGGCGTTTCCACCTCGACCGGCGGGATTTCCAGCACGACCAGCTCGGGCAACGTCTCGACCTCGTCGGGCAATGTCAGCAGCTCGAGCAGCAGCAGCTCCTCTTCGAGCTCGTCCTCCTCGTCCTCGTCCAGTTCCTCCTCGTCCGGTTCGAGCTCGAGCTCGGGCGGGATGAGCAGCGGGGGCCACTCATCGGGTGGGCACTCATCGGGCGGGCACAGCTCGGGCGGTCATTCCTCCGGCGGTCATTCCTCCGGCGGTTCGAGCGGTTCCAGCGGTTCCAGTTCGTCCTCGGGGTCCAGTTCGTCGTCGGGTTCCAGTTCGTCCTCCGGCTCCAGCTCGGGCAGCTCAAGCACCTCGAGCTCCAGTTCGACCAGCTCGTCGAGCTCGACCAGTTCCTCGTCCTCGGGCAGTTCGGGTGGGCACAGCTCGGGCGGTCATTCCTCGGGCGGGCACGAAGTCCCCGCGCCGCCGATGCTGGTGCTGTTCGGCGCCGCCGCCGCCACGCTGGCCGCGCGCCGCCGCCTGGCCAAGAAGGACTAAACCACACACCCTCTCATCAACGGGGGAAAGGGCGGCTTCCGGGCCGCCCTTTTTTTGTGCGGTGCGGGCGCAGAGGGAACGGGGTCACCTCGAGGCTACCACCTGCCCCTCGTCATTGCGGGCGGAGTGTCCCGGCAGTCCGGGCTGCCTGCCGGATACGAAAAAACCCCGCCGCGGCGAACCGGGCGGGGCTTTCGTTTTAGCTGTGAGGGGCGATCAGGCGGCGAGCTTGCGCAGCACGTAGTGCAGGATGCCGCCGTTCATGAAGTATTCGACCTCATTGGCGGTATCGATCCGGCACAGCGCGGTGAAGCTGAACGTGCTGCCGTCCTTGCGCGTGACTTCCACGGTCACGTCCTGGCGCGGGGTCAGGCTGGCGACGCCGTGGATGGTGAAGCTGCAATCGCCGTCGAGGCCCAGCGTCTCGCGGGTCTCGCCGTCCTTGAACTGCAGCGGCAGCACGCCCATGCCGACCAGGTTGGAGCGGTGGATGCGCTCGAAGCTTTCGACGATCACCGCGCGCACGCCCAGCAGGTTGGTGCCCTTGGCCGCCCAGTCGCGGCTGGAGCCGGTGCCGTATTCCTTGCCGGCCACGACCACCATCGGCGTGCCAGCGGCCTTGTGCTTCATCGCCACGTCATAGACGGGGAGGACTTCCGCGCCATAGCGGCTCATCCCGCCCTCGATCCCGGGGACCATCTCGTTCCTGATGCGGATGTTGGCGAAAGTGCCGCGCATCATCACTTCGTGGTGGCCGCGCCGCGCGCCGTAGGAATTGAAGTCCGCCTTGGCGACCTGGTGTTCCATCAGCCACTGGCCCGCCGGGCTGTCGGCCTTGATGTTGCCGGCCGGGCTGATGTGGTCGGTGGTGATCGAATCGCCCAGGATCAGCAGCGGCTTCGCCTCGACGATGTCGGTGACCGGCGCCGGGGTCATGCTCATGCCCTCGAAATAGGGCGGGTTGGCGACATAGGTGCTGCCAGCGCGCCACTGGTAGGTTTCGCTGCCGGTCACGTTGATCGCCTGCCAGTGCGCATCGCCCTTGTAGACGTCGGCATAGCGGGCCTGGAACATCTCGCGCGTGACGCAGGCGGCCATGGTTTCGGCGACTTCGAGGTTGGTCGGCCAGATGTCCTTGAGGAACACGTCCTGGCCATCCTTGCCCGTGCCGATCGGGGTGGTGACGAAATCGTCGATCACCGTGCCCTTGAGCGCATAGGCGACCACCAGCGGCGGCGAGGCGAGGAAGTTGGCGCGCACGTCGGGGCTGACGCGGCCTTCGAAGTTGCGGTTGCCCGAGATGACGGCGGCGGCGACCAGGCCGTTCTCGTTGATCGCCTTGCTGATCGGTTCGGCGAGCGGGCCGGAATTGCCGATGCAGGTGGTGCAGCCATAGCCGACCAGGTTGAAGCCGATATTGTCGAGGTGGCTCTGCAGCCCGGCCTTGACGAGGTAGTCGGTGACGACCTGGCTGCCGGGGGCGAGCGAGGTCTTGACCCACGGCTTGGGCTTCAGGCCGAGCTCGTCCGCCTTCTTGGCGACGAGGCCGGCGGCGACCAGCACGCCCGGGTTGGACGTGTTGGTGCAGCTGGTGATCGCGGCGATCACGACGTCGCCGTCGCCGATGTCATGATCCTTGCCGGCCACGGGAACGCGGGCGTTCGACTTCTTGTAGGTCTCGGCCATGTCCTTGGCGAACACGTCATCGACGTCGGGCAGCGAGACGCGGTCCTGCGGGCGCTTCGGACCCGCCAGGCTGGGCACCACGGTGGAGAGGTCAAGTTCGAGCGTCGAGGAGAAGACCGGCTCGATCGCGGGATCGATCCAGAAGCCCTGCTCCTTGGCATAGGCCTCGACCAGCGCGATCTGCGATTCCTCGCGGCCGGTCAGGCGCAGATAATCGAGCGTCTTGTCGTCGATCCCGAAGAAGCCGCAGGTCGCGCCGTATTCGGGCGCCATGTTGGCCAGGGTCGCGCGGTCGGCGAGGGTCAGGCCAGCGAGGCCCGGGCCGAAGTATTCGACAAAGCGACCGACCACGCCGTGCTTGCGCAGCAGGTTGGTGCAGGTCAGCACGAGGTCGGTGGCGGTCACGCCTTCCTTCAGTTCGCCGGTCAGCTTGAAGCCGACGACTTCGGGGATCAGCATCGAGACCGGCTGGCCGAGCATCGCCGCCTCGGCCTCGATCCCGCCGACGCCCCAGCCGAGCACGCCCAGGCCGTTGATCATCGTGGTGTGGCTGTCGGTGCCGACGCAGGTATCGGGATAGGCCACGGTCGCGCCGTTCTGGTCCTGCGAAGTCCACACCGTCTGGGCGATGTTCTCAAGGTTGACCTGGTGGCAGATGCCGGTGCCCGGGGGCACGGCATAGAAATTGGCCAGGCTCTTCGACCCCCACTTGAGGAAGTCGTACCGCTCCATGTTGCGGTGGTATTCGATCTCGACGTTTTCCTCGAACGCCTTGGGGTGGCCGAACTCGTCGACCATCACCGAGTGGTCGATGACGAGGTTGACCGGGACCAGCGGGTTGATCCGCGAAGTGTCGCCGCCCAGCGTGGCGATGGCATCGCGCATCGCCGCAAGGTCGACCACGCAGGGCACGCCGGTGAAATCCTGCAGCAGCACGCGGGCCGGGCGGTACTGGATCTCGTTGCTCGATTCGGTGGGGTTCTTCTGCCAGTCGATCACGGCCTTCACATCGTCGGCCGAAACGGTGAAGCCGCCGTCCTCGAAGCGCAGGAGGTTTTCCAGCAGCACCTTCATGGAGAAGGGCAGGCGGCTGACATCGCCCAGCTTGGCGGCGGCCTTCTTCAGCGAGTAATAGGCGTATTCCTTGCCGCCGACGCTGAGCGTGGAGCGGGTGCCGAGTGTGTCCTGTCCGACCTGGGTCATGGGTGTTGCCTCCGTTGAGTGGAACCCCGCCGCGCGCACGCCCCTTCGCGGGTGCAGCAGGACCGTTCTGTCGGCGCCGCCGATGCGCGGGAATCCCCGCCGCGTCAAGGGGAAGCGGGGGCTAAAACGCCCGGATCATCCCCCGATGGACCGGAAACCGCCCGCGCTGGCGAAAGGCCGCAATCAGGCGGCGTGGGTCTGCGGCGCTTTCCTTGCCGCGATCAGGCAGCCCGCGACGATCAGCACGGCCCCGGCCAGGGTCGGCACGGTCACGGCTTCGTCGAACATCAGCCACCCGAACAGCGAGGCCCAGATGAATGCGGTATATTCCAGCGGCAGCAGGGCCTGGGCCTCGGCCCGTCCGTACCCCCACGACATCAGCATCAGCGAAGCCATGGCCAGCACGGCGCCGATGCCGATATCGGTAAGGGCGCCCGGATCGGGCACGACCATCAGCCAGGGGGCGGCAAGCCCCATCAGCACGGTGACGAACACTGTCTGGAACAGCACCACCTCGGCCGGCCCCGCCATCAGCGCCTGCTTGCGCTGAAGGATCAGGTTGAAGGCATAAAGCACGGCGGAGAACAGGACCGAGCCGATGCCCAGCGCTGCATCCTGGCCGATCTCCTGTTCGCCCAGCCGCGCGGCGGCGATCACGATCACCCCGCCGAAACCCAGTGCCGAGGCCAGGATCGTCCCCCGTTCGATCCGCTCGTCCAGCAGCACGGCGGCAAGGTAGAGCGCGATCAGCGGAGCGATGAACGACAGCGCGATGGCTTCGGCCAGGGGCAGATGCGTCAGTCCCCAGAAGAAGCTGATGGCCATGGCCCCGCTCAGGAGACCGCGCAGCGCGTGCAGTTTCATCGCCTGCCTGGATGGCCAGGCCGGGCCCTGCAGGAGCCACAGCGGGGCCATCAGCACCATGCCGACCAGCGAACGGAACAGCATCGCATTGTAGACGCCAATGGCCAGCGACGCGCTTTTCATGAAGCCGTCCATCGCGCCGAACAGCGCGATCCCCGCCGCCACGGCAAGGAAGGGTGCCGCGCGGCGAGGGCGGCTGGGTTGGAGCGGTCCGTGCATGATCGCCCTGCGCTTGCCATGCGGGGGGCTGCGCCGCAATCGCCAAACAGCGCGGTGTTCTTTCCCCGGCAAGCAGGTTAGCCTTCCGCCATGGACACCGCGACCGCACCAGCGCCACCTGCCCGCGGCAAGGCGGGGCAATCCCGTCCGACGGGGCATCGCCACGCGTTCGCCACCCGGCTGTGGCACTGGAGCAATGCCGTCACCCTGGCGGTGATGCTGATGAGCGGGCTGATGATCTTCAACGCCCATCCCCGGCTTTACTGGGGGCATTACGGCGCCAATCCCGATCCCGCCTGGCTCGACTGGTCGGGCGGTGACGGGATTCCCTTTCCCGGCTGGATCACGCTGCCATCCTTTTACAGCCTGGCCGATGCGCGGCTGTGGCACCTGGCCTTTGCCTGGCTTTTTGCCGCGCTGGTGGCGGGCTATCTGCTCTGGGGCCTGCTGAGCGGCCATCTGCGGCGGCGGATCGTGCCGGGCCGCGCGGAATTCGCCCCCGGCCATTTGCTGCGCGAAGTGGCGGATCATGCCCGCCTGCGGTTTCCCCCGGGGGCGGCGGCGCGGCGCTATAATACGCTTCAGAAGCTGAGCTATGGCGCGGTGCTGCTGGTGCTGCTGCCGGGCATGGTGCTGACGGGGCTGGGGATGTCGCCCGCAATCGATGCGGGCTTTCCCGTGCTGGTCGACCTGCTGGGCGGGCGGCAGAGCGCGCGGTCGCTGCATTTCATCGGCATGGCGCTGCTTGCCCTGTTCTTTGCCGCGCATATCGCGATGGTCCTGCTGTCGGGGCCGCTGGACCAGCTGCGCGCGATGATCACCGGCGGGCGGAGCGTTACGGACAAGGAGAAGCAGCCATGATCGTCAGTCGCCGCAGATTGCTGGGCATGGGCGCGGCGGGTGCGGGCGGGCTGCTGCTGGGCGGCTGCGATGCGCTCAATGCCGATCCGGCTGTGCGCGAAACGCTTGGCCATGCCGAGGGGCTGACCATGCGCGCGCAGCGGTTGCTGGTGGGTCAGGCGCTGGCGCGCGAGTTCAGGGAAGCCGATATGTCGCCCGTGTTCCGTGCCAATGGCTCGATCTCGGTCGAGGATCCGGCCTACCGGGCGCTGGCGGCACGCGGTTTTGCTGACTGGCAGCTGCGCGTCGACGGGCTGGTGCAGCGCCCGCTCGCCCTGCCGCTCAGCGCGATTCGGACTATGCCCCAGCGCGAGCAGATCACCCGCCATGATTGCGTTGAGGGGTGGAGCGCGATCGGCAAGTGGCAGGGGCCGCAGCTGTCCGCCGTGCTGGCCATGGCCGGGCTGCTGCCCGCCGCGCGCTATGTGGTGTTCCACTGTGCCGACCGGATGGAGGGGCGGCCCTATTACGAATCGATCGATCTGATCGACGCCTTTCACCCGCAGACGATCCTGGCCTGGCGGATGAACGGGCAGGCGCTGCCGATCGCCCACGGCGCGCCGCTGCGCCTGCGGGTCGAGCGCCAGCTGGGCTACAAGCACGCCAAGTTCGTGATGCGGATCGAACTGCGCGACAGTCTGGCCGGGCTGTACGGCGGCAAGGGCGGATCGTGGGAGGATGCCCGCGGCTACCAGTGGTACGCGGGCATCTGATCCCCCGATACTCCCTGGCCAGTTACATCAGCTTGCTGACTTCCTCGGCACTGTAGAGCCGAAGGTCGGCGCCTTCGACCCTGGCGGCGGCCATCGCCTTCTGGAATGCGCCGAAATGCGCGCTGGCGGAATGGGCGGCGAGCGCTTCCTGATCGCGCCAGCGTTCGGAAATGCGGATCAGGTCGGGATCGCCAATGTCCTGCGCGAAGGAATAGTGCAGGCAGCCGTCCTCGGCCAGGGTGGCCGCGACCACCGCCTGGGCGGCATCCTTCATCTTGGCGAATTCCCCGGTGCCCAGCTTCAGCCAGCCTTCGATCAGCAGCATAAGTCTCTCTCCATTGTCTGTTCTCTCGCCGTCCGCGAATCAGCACCACGGCAGGCGGGCACCCCGCTGGTAGGCGCGCGCCGCGCCGCTGGCCACCATGTCGTCGGCGATCGACTGGACGCTGCCATCGGCCCGCCCGCGCAGCACGTGGCGCAGTTCGCGGCCATAGCCGTCGTGCGCGTTGGCGCCGGGTGCGGCCAGCACGAACGGCCCCTGGTTGAGCAGGTCCAGCAGGCGCTGCGCCGCCGCTTCGCCCAGCCGCGCTTCCTCGGCGCAGCGTGCCGGGTGAAGCTCCGGCGCGTCGATCCCGACCACGCGGATCGTCCGCGCGCCGATCACCAGGGTGTCGCCGTCGATAACGCATTGGGGCGCGCTGCCCGCGCCGCAGCGGGTAAAGCGGCCGGATACGCGGTCGGCGGGCCCTTCGGGCAGGCGGTCCGGTCCGATCCTTTGCTGGCCCATGAAATACCATGCCGCCGCGATCACCAGCGCCGCGCCCAGCCAGGGCCGCAGCGCCCGCCAGAAGCGCGTGCCCCGGCTCAACCCCTGCCAGCGGTGGGCTGGGAGCACGCGGCCATAATTCGATGTGCGGCGCCAGCGGGGCATGGCCCCAGCGCTAATTGGTTGCCGCCCCTCCCGCAAGCAGGGCGCACCAGTCGCTGCGGCGACCGCGCCACGGCTCGGCCAGCCCCTCGCTCACCAGTTGCGCGCCCAGGCTGCGGCCGTGGCGCACGGCGATGCGCAGGGCGCGGCCATATCTGTCCGTCGCGCGTGGCGGCACTTCCAGGGCGAAGCTCCCCTGGTTGAGCAGGGCCAGCAACCGCGCCTTGGCCCGCTCGCCCAGCGCGCGTTCATTGGCGCAGGCGGCGCCGTGCGTTTCGGGCGCGTTGATGTCGGACAGGCGGATCTTCTCGCCCGCCAGCCAGAAGGTATCGCCATCGATCACGCAATTGTCGCGCGGGCCGGGCTGGCAGAGGGTAAGGGCGGCGGCGGTGAACAGCGAAAGCAGCGGCATGGGCCCGCGCCTGCCCTGCGGCAGCGGCGCGGCCCATCCGGGAAACTACCCGGTTTTGCTCCGTTGCGGAGGGATTACAGGCTCAGGAACAGGCCCGCCAGCGCGGCGCTCATCAGGTTGGACAGGCTGCCCGCGATCAGCGCCTTGATCCCCAGTCTGGCGAGGACCGGCTTCTGGTTGGGGGCAAGGCTGCCGGTCACTGCCATCTGGATGGCGATCGAGCTGAAATTGGCAAAGCCGCACAGCGCAAAGGTGACCAGCGCCACGGTGTGCTCGCTCAGGTCCTTGACCTGGCCAAGGTCGATGAAGGCGACGAATTCGTTGAGCACCAGTTTGGTGCCGAAAAATCCGCCCGCGCGCATCGCCTCGGCCCAGTCGGCCGCGCCCAGCAGCCAGAACACCGGCGCGAAGACATAGCCCAGGACCATCTGGAACGACAGGTCGGGGCGCCCGAACAGGCCGCCGATCGAACCGAAGATTCCGTTCGCCAGCGCCACCAGCGCGACGAAGGCCAGCACCATCGCGCCGACCGCGACCGCCAGCTTCACGCCGGTCTGCGCGCCTTGCGCGGCGGCCATGATGATGTTCGCCGGGCGCTCCTCTTCGTGGTCATCAAGCGCGACCTCGTCCGGCTCGACCAGCTTCTCGCCCGTGGGATCGGGCATTATGATCTTGGCCATCACGATCCCGCCCGGTGCCGACATGAAAGCGGCGGCAACCAGATAGTCGATGCGGATGCCCATGCTGGCATAGGCGGCAAGGATCGTCCCCGCGACCCCGGCCATGCCCACGGTCATCAGGCAGAACAGCTGCGACGGGGTGAGCGCGGCAAGGTAGGGGCGGATCACCAGCGGGCTTTCCGACTGGCCGACGAAGATGTTGGAGGCCGCTGCCAGGCTTTCGACCTTGCTGATCCCGGTGATCTTCTCCAGCGCGCCGCCGATCCACTTGATCACCAGCTGCATCAGCCCGATGTGGTAGAGGATCGCGATCAGCGCAGCGAAGAAGATGATCACCGGCAGGGCCTGGATCGCGAAGTTCTGCCCCAGCGGATCGGACGCGAGCGCGCCGAACAGGAATTCGGTGCCCTTGCCGGCATAGCCCAGCAGTGCGGAGACCCCGTTCGAGACCGCCATCAGCGCGCGGTTGCCCCACGGGGTGTACAGCACCAGCGCGGCGAACCCGGCCTGCAGCGCGAAAGCCGCGCCGACCACGCGCGGACGGATCGCCTTGCGGTCGGACGAAAGCAGCCACGCGGCCACCAGGATCAGGGCCATGCCCAGCAGGCTCTTGACGATATCCATGGCGACCGGTTCCCCCCGAAGACGTGTAGCGCAGCCGGTGGTAACGCCTTCATGTTCACAGTCAAATCCCCTGCCGCTCCGGGCTGGGGAGGAAATCGGACTGGGCACTTTCCCCGGGGCGCACCGCCCGCTAGGCTTTGCCGATGCAGGACCAGACCACTCCCCGGCAGATCACCATGCCGCGATCGCTGTTCATCTTCTCGCTGCTCTACGGCGGGCTGTGCGTCCTTGCGGGCGTGATGGGCACCAAGCTCGCATCGCTCGGCCATTGGCCGCTGCTGGGCGATCTGGCGGTGGAAAGCGGGATCTTCGCCTTCCTGCTGCTGGTCGTGATGTCGAGCGCGGTGGCCGAACTGTTCGGACAGGATACGGCGAACAGGCTGGTGCGCTATGGCTTCGTGCCGCTGATCGTCTCGATGGTGCTGCTGACCATCGTTATCCGCGTGATCCCGCCCGCGCCGTTCTGGTCCGATCAGGAAGCATTCGCCCGCCTGCTGGGCCAGGGGGTGCGGATGCAGTTTGCCGGGCTGATTGCCTATGGCACCTCGCAGACGCTCAACGTCTATCTGTTCGGGCGGATCGCAGGCGGTTCGGGCAAGCTGCTGATGCTGCGCGCGTGGATCGCCGGCCTGCTTTCGCAGGTGGTCGATACGGTGCTGTTCATCACCATCAGCTTCTACGGTTCGGACCTGCCGCTGATGCAGATCATGGAAGGACAGATCATTTCCAAGCTGGTGCTGTCCACCATCATGGTCCCGCCGCTGATCTGGGTCTTCGTCAAGCTGGGGCAGCGGCTGGACGGGCAGCCGGGCTGAGCGCGCCCGCCTAAAAACACTTCAAATCGCGGCCAAGGGGTCTAAAGGGCGGGTCATGTCCAGCCCGCACGATTCCGCCCATCAGCAGGCGATGCTCGCCAAGGCCGAAACCCTGGTCGAGGCCCTGCCCTATCTCCAGCGCTATGCCGGGAAGACCTTCGTGGTCAAATACGGCGGCCACGCGATGGGCGATCCCGAACTGGCGCACGATTTTGCCGAGGACGTGGTCCTGCTGAAGGCGGTGGGGATCAACCCGGTGGTGGTTCACGGCGGCGGCCCGCAGATCGGCGCGATGCTGAAGAAACTGGGCGTCGAAAGCCGCTTCATCGATGGCCTGCGCGTTACCGACAAGGCGACCGCCGAAGTGGCGGAAATGGTCCTGTCGGGCGCGATCAACAAGGAAATCGTCGGCTGGATCGGGAAGGCCGGGGGCAAGGCCCTGGGCATTTCCGGCAAGGACGGCGGCCTGGTGAAGGCAACCAAGGTGCAGCGCACCACCCGCGATCCCGACAGCCAGATCGAACAGGTGGTCGACCTTGGCTTCGTGGGTGATCCGACCCATGTCGACACCACGATCCTGGAAACGGCCAGCGCGGCGGGGATGATCCCGGTGGTCGCCCCGATCGCCCCGGGCGAGGACGGGGAAACCTACAACATCAACGCCGATACCATGGCCGGCGCGATCGCCGCCGCGCTGGGCGCGGCGCGGCTGTTCCTGCTGACCGACGTTCCGGGCGTGCTGGACAAGGACAAGCAGCTGCTCACCGATCTGCGCCCCGCCGATATCGAGCGGCTGCGTAGTGACGGCACGATCAGCGGCGGGATGATCCCCAAGCTGGAAACCTGCGTCCACGCGGTCGAGGCCGGGTGCGAGGCTGCGGTGGTGCTCGACGGGCGGGTGCCGCACGCGATGCTGCTGGAAGTGTTCACCTCGCGCGGGGCGGGCACGCTGATCCGCAAGTGAAGCCCCCGTCCGCTTCTGGCGGAAAACGGCTGGACATAATTGTAAGCACTACTTACTAAATTGCGCCGGGAGTACCGGTTGCGGCGGCGTGGTGTTCTAGTCTAATACCACAGTCCCTTCCGGAGGAACGAAAGCATGATCAACCAGGTTATCATCCCCATCCTGCTGCTGTTCGCCAACGTGATTTCCACGGTGGTGATCGTGCGCTTTGTCCTGGGGCTGCTGGTGGCCTTCAACGTGGTCGATTACAGCAACCAGATCGTTGCATCGCTGATCCACGGGCTCGATTCGATCCTCGATCCGATGCTTCGGCCGATCCAGCGCCATATGCCGGATACCGGCGGAATCGACTTCTCGCCGATCGTCCTGCTGCTCCTGATCCGCATCGTCACCATCATCTTCAGCTACATCGGAACCCATCTGCCATGAGCCAGGCCGAGATTATCGACGGAAAGGCCTTTGCCGCCACGCTGCGCGCCCGCGTGGCCGACTATGCCGCCACTTTCGAGCAGAGTGCCGGCCGCAAGGCGGGCCTTGCCGTGGTGCTGGTGGGCGAGGATCCGGCGAGCAAGGTCTATGTCGCTTCCAAGGGCAAGGCGACGCTCGAATGCGGCATGGCCAGTTTCGAACACAAGCTGCCCGAGGATTGCGACCAGGCCACGCTGCTGGCGCTGGTCGACCGGCTCAATGCCGATCCCATGGTGGACGGCATCCTTGTCCAGCTGCCCCTGCCCAGGCATCTGGATGAGCAGGCGGTCGTCGCGCGGATCAGCCCGGACAAGGACGTTGACGGGCTGACTCCCACCAGCACCGGGCGCCTCGCGCTGGGCCTGCCGGGCCTGGTTCCCTGTACCCCGCTGGGCAGCCTGATGCTGCTCAAGGACCGGCTCGGCGACCTGTCGGGCAAGGACGCGGTGGTTATCGGCCGCTCGATCCTGGTCGGCAAGCCGATGGCCCAGCTGCTGCTGGCCGAAAACTGCACCGTCACGATTGCCCACAGCCGCACGAAGAACCTGGCGCAAGTGGTGCGCCGCGCCGATATCGTGGTGGCCGCGGTTGGCCGCCCGGAAATGGTCAAGGGTGACTGGCTGAAGCCCGGCGCCTGCGTGATCGATGTGGGCATCAACCGCCTTGCCCCCGCCGAGGGCCAGAATCGCGGCCGGCTGGTCGGCGATGTCGATTTCGATGATGCGCTGCCGGTGGCCGGTGCGATCACTCCGGTCCCGGGCGGGGTCGGACCGATGACCATCGCCGTGCTGCTGCGCAACGCGCTGGTCGCCGCGCACCGCAATGCGGGGGTGGCGCTGGAGGACGGGGCGCTCTAATACGGCGCCCATGAAAAGACTTGTCCTGAACCTGGCCCTCGTGGCCGGACTTGCCGCTACTGCAATGGCCCCCGCGCTTGCCCAGAAGCGGCAGGACCCGCGCCGCTTCGCCAATCCCAGCGCGGTGATCGCCGCCGAACTCGCCTTTGCCCAGCTCGCGCAGGACAAGGGCCAGTGGACCGCGTTTCGCGCCACGGCGCTGCCCGATGCGGTGATGTTCGTGCCGCAGATGGTGCGGGCCCAGCAGCACCTCAAGGACAAGGCCGATCCGGCCAAGGCCGTCACCTGGCAGCCCCATCAGGTCTGGTCGAGCTGCGACGGCAGCCTCGCCGTCACACGCGGTGCCTGGCAGAACGGCCCGGCGAGCGGCTATTTCACGACCGTCTGGGCACGCCAGAAGGACGGCAAGTACAAATGGGCGGTTGACATGGGCGAGGCCCTGCCGATGCCGCTTGATGCGCCCGACATGATCGTCGCCAAGGTCGGCGAATGCCCGCCGGGGTTCAAGGGCTGGCGCGCTCCGCCGAAACCGAAGGGCAAGCAGCCCGTGCCCGCGTTCGATCCCGCGCAGCGCAGCGGCAAGTCCGATGACGGCACCCTTGCCTGGACCGTCACGGTGGAACCCACCGGCGCGCGGCGCTTTGCGGTGGAACTGATGCAGGAGGGCAAGCTGACCCCGGTTCAGGTGCTCGACGTCCCCGCGCCCGAGGGCAAATGACCGAACTGTTCCTGTCGGCCTTCGTCACCCTGTTCGTGGTGATCGATCCGCCCGGCTGCGCGCCGATCTATGCCGGGCTGGTCAAGGGCGCAACCGCCCGGCAGGCCGCCACCATGGCTGCGCGCGCCTGCGCCATCGCGCTGGCCATCCTGGTGGTCTTCGCGCTGTTCGGCGAGGATCTGCTGGGCGCGCTGCATATCGAGCTCAATTCCTTCCGCATCGCGGGCGGGATCATGCTGTTCGTGATCGCGATGGACATGGTGTTCGAAAAGCGCACCCAGCGCCGCGAGGAACGCGCCGAAAAGGTTCGCCACACGCCCGAGGTGGAGGACGTTTCGGTCTTCCCGATGGCCATGCCGATGATCGCCGGTCCGGGCTCGATCGCTACGGTCATGCTGCTGACCGCGCGGGCGAAAGGCACCGAGGAAACGCTGGTGGTGCTGGCCGCGCTGGGCGCGGTCATGCTGCTCACCCTGGTTGCGCTGGCCGCCGCCGGGCCGCTGATGCGGGTGCTGGGCACGCGCGTGGAAGCGGTCATCACCCGCCTGCTTGGCGTGCTGTTGGCGGCGCTTGCCGCGCAATACGTGATCGACGGGGTGAAGGCGGTGCTTACTGCAACGTAACCCGCCCGTCGTCGCCGTCGCGGCGGGCGAAGAACTGCATCAATTGGACCAGCAGTTCGCAGCGCGCGGCCAGCGTTGGCGCTTCCAGCAGGGCCTGCTTGGCGGCGGGGTCGAACGGGGCGATCTGGCTCACCCCGTCGATCAGCGATTCGTCGTCAAGCCGGGTCACCGCCTCCCAGTCCACCGCATAGCCATGGACCTTGGCAAAGCGCCGCGCCTCGCGCTCGAACCCGGCACGCTCGACCGGCGAGAGGGCAGGGCCGTCCTCATGGCCGATCAGCTCGCCCTCGATCTGGCGGAATGGCGTGGTGGCATCGAGCTCGCGCAGCAGGCGAAAGCGCGATTCGCCCTCCAGCACCAGGTTGAAGCGGCCGTCATCGAGCGCCTCGACCTCGCCGATCTTGCCGATGCAGCCGATGCGGTACAGCGGTGCACCCTCTTCCGGGCGCTGCGGCTGGATCATCCCGATCCGCCGGTCGCGCGCCAGCGCATCCTTGACCAGCGCCCGGTAGCGCGGTTCGAACACGTGCAGCGGCAGGTGCAGCCCCGGAAACAGGATCGCGCCCGACAGCGGAAAGATCGAAATGCGCATGGGCAGCCGCCCGCTATCCGAACAGGATGAGCGACAGGCGGCGGCGCGCGGCGGCGACCCAGGGGTCTTCCAGCCCGACCGCCTCGAACATCTGCAGCAGCCGCGCGCGCGCGGCGCCGTCCTGCCAGGCGCGGTCCTCGGTGATCATCGCCAGCAGCACGTCGGCGGCCGCATCGCGCTCTCCGGCGGCAAAGGCGGCTTCGGCATAGGCCAGCCGCGCGGCCATGTCGCCACCCTCGGCCGCGGCGCGCAGCGCGGCAAGCTGCGAATCCTCGGGCTTGTTGCGGGCCAGGTCCAGCGCGGTGCGGGCGCGCAACACTTCGGGATCGTTGGCCAACTCGCCCGGCAAGGCGCCAAGCGCGGCATCGGCCGCCTCGAACTCGCCGGCCGCGGCCAGGGCGCGCACCAGCCCGCCCTGCGCCGCGCCGTCGTGCGGAGCCATCTCGGTGATCTGGGCATAGATCCCGGCCGCGCGCGCGGCATCGCCCGAAGCCAGCACTTCCTCCGCCATCGCCAGCAGCGGGGCGATGTCCTGCGCCGGGGCTTCGCCGGGGTGGATCGGCAGCTTGGCCAGCAACTGGTCAAGCATGGCCTTCAGCTGCCCGTCGCTGCGTGCCTGGGTCAGGTCGGCCACCGGCTGGCCCTGGAACAGGGCATAGACCGTGGGGATCGAGCGCACCTGGAACTGCGCGGCGATGAACTGTTCCTCGTCGACGTTTATCTTGGCCAGGACCACGCCCTTGTCGGCATATTCCGCCGCGACCCGTTCCAGCACCGGGGCGAGCGATTTGCACGGCCCGCACCATTCCGCCCAGAAGTCGAGAATCACGAGGCTGGTCATCGAGGGTTCGACCACGTTCTTCCGGAAGCGGTCGACGGCTTTCTGTTCCTCGAGGTTCAGGCCAAGGCTTGCCAAGGGGCTATACTCCGCAAAATAGGTGATGTTCGTGCCCCAATGTGGGCCTTTCTGCCCGTTTGTGAAGGGATAAAGCGCCCGATGCGAACGAGGTGAAATTTCCCCTTGGCAAGCCGCAAGGCCGCTGCTAGTTGCGCGCCTCACCCCGGCCCGCCGCCACAGCGCAGCAGGCCGCGAACGTCAGAGCGGGCGTAGCTCAGGGGTAGAGCACAACCTTGCCAAGGTTGGGGTCGAGGGTTCGAATCCCTTCGCCCGCTCCAGTTTTCTCCCAGAAAATCAACGGTTTCGACCTCGCGTAGCTCGCGAGCGGGTGGTGACAAAGCCCTCTCTGTTGATCATTGTCACCACATTGTCACCAGCAGGAAGACTGCTCCGGGCATCTCAGGGAAGCTCCCGGCGAAAGCCAAAAAATTACCGCAGCATTTCGGGCTTAGATGAAGCGGCGGCGCAATGGCACGTCATTCGGATTGGCTCGGTGACGTTGGTGTGTATCGCCGTTCGGTGCATTCCAGTCCAACACACCCCATGCTGGCGCATCGGCTTGCGGGCTTGCGCCACAGAACCACTCGCTCGCATTAGCCGCTGATCCCTGGGCTCGAAGCCTGTCCTCCTTCAATCAACCCGTGAAGGGTCCGCTACGCATGCGCGTGCGGCCGCAGCGTTGCTGCGGTGATTGCGGCCAGCCCCCGGCCTGTGGGGCGACTGTCGAGCGGGGTGGTCCCGCTCCAAGGCAGGAGCCGCAACATGCCACTGGCAACCGCACAATCGCTTGGCTGGAACCTCTCCCGGACGCTGATGACGGTCATCGTCCTCATTGAAACCAATCAGGGCTACTTCGTCATCCCCGCTGACGAATTTGATGGCGACCCCGAACAGGTGGTTCGCGAATATGACCCCTTCAGCCGCTAATCTCAGGCACATTTCGCCTTTTCGGCCTGCGCCTTGCCGTGCTATTCTTGCACGGCAGATTGCGCTGAGGTGGTGGTGGCGAGCGCGTCCAGTCAAGGGACGCTTATGACCATTTTTCTCATCCTCGGGGCCGTTGCAGGTCTCTATGTACTCGCGCTGCTCTTCCGCCTCGCCAGCTACGCACTGCCTGTCTATGCCGGGCTCACGTGTGCTTTCCTGCTGCTCGGCCATGATGTTGGCCATCTCGGAGCAATCCTAGGCGGACTGGCGGCAGGCATTGCCACGCTTCTGATTGGGCAGGGCCTCATTGCCTTTATACGCTCTCCCTTGCTGCGTGCCGGAGTCGCGCTCCTCTTTGCCATACCCGCGGGCATCGCCGGTTTTCAGGCCGCTCACGCGATTGGATCACTGGCAACGGACAACAGCATGCTGCTGGCGATCCTTGGATCAATTGCTGCTATGGCGACATCCCTCTCGGCATGGCGAAGCGTGACGATGTCGGCGCTTGGTGCGAACGTCACCTCACAGTTTGCCGGTCCCGTGGGTGGGCAATCTTCTACAGGCCAATCAATGTCGGCCGAGTGATGGCGTGAGGGGGCGATACCGGCGGTTCACTCGCTTCCTTTGCTTGACCGATTTTGATCCGAGGATTCAGGATCAGCATTCACCCCGGGCCAGTGCATGCGATCAGCATCTGGCGTCCTTCCCGGCAGAACCGACCAGTGCGGCCTCTTTCGATCCGCGCCCATGTCAGCAAGACGCTTCGCTTGGCAGGCTGGCCGCAACGGTGCTTGCCGAACTTTCTTCCCCCGGCGTTCCGCCGTTCCTCGCGAGACAAGAAAGCCCGACCACACCGTCCTTCGCTAACGCTGCGGGCTGACGCTGCGGCGCCTGCCACTGGCTGACCCTTATCCGCGCATCGAGGCCGCACTGGCGCGGTCCCGTCCAACGGAAAGGAAATACCCATGGCAAAGATCGGCAACTTCAAGATGGTTTCGGGTGAACTCCGGGGCCAGATCGTCACTCTCGCCCTTCAGGCCAAATCAGTCAGGATCGTCGCGGAAGAAAACACCAGCGGCAACGCCCCCACCCACCGCGTCCTCATCGGCGAAGTCGAAATTGGCGCAGCCTGGAAAAAGCACACCCAGGACGACCGGCCCTACCTCTCGGTGAAGCTCGACGACCCTAGCTTCACGGCCGCAATCTTCGCTCAGCTCTTCGAGGCCGAGGATGGCAGCCATGATCTGGTCTGGAACCGCCCCAGCCGCCGCAACGACCACTGACGTCACCAAGTCATCGCCCGGGTAAAACCGGGCGATGACGAATCCCTAGTATATTGGGTGGCAGTATATTAGGGTAACGCCGACCCACGAAGCATGACGCTTCGGGAGAATTTTGCTACTAATCTAAGGCGATTGCGACACGCCAGTGGCCTTTCGCAGGAGGAATTGGCGCATCGTGCCGGACTCAACCGCAATTATGTCGGCCTTCTTGAACGCGCAGCCAATTCGCCAACACTCGACACGATTGAGCGACTCGCAGCAGAACTCGCCGTTGATCCAGTGCGGTTTTTTGAGAAATCTGGCGGACGCTGATCCCAATAGTGCTCCTGCTCATCGAATCGCGACATCAATTTTACATTTTATCAACTACACTAGGCAGATAATCGCCTCTGGGAGTCGTTTGTCCCGGCGGCTCGGGTTCTGCGTTGTACGATGAAACGTATAACGCTCTGCCAGATTCGGAATAAGTTCGCCCTGCTTCCCTGCGCGCCTTGCAGAGGTGCAGTTATTATACTGGTTTTGCTTCAGGGAGGGACCCATGTCGGCTCCTGAATTTGCCGATCAACCACCGCAGATGGACCGTTTGAGCGCTTATGATGAGCGCCACCTGGTCACTTACCTTCGCCTGCTTGACGCCGAAAAGGACGACGCTTCGTGGGAAGAAGCGGTTTCGATCATTTTTGCGATAGATCCGGCCAGAGAGCCGGATCGCGCACGAAGGGTCTATGATAGCCATCTCGCCCGCGCCCAGGTGGATGACGGCAGCGGCTACAAACACCTTCTGGTCCCGCGCACCCAATAAAGCTGGGTATTTCGCACCAACCTGGCGCAATCGATTGTGCCTCACGGCGGGGTAGCG
This sequence comes from Novosphingobium sp., assembly GCA_016719755.1. Lineage (GTDB taxonomy): Bacteria > Pseudomonadota > Alphaproteobacteria > Sphingomonadales > Sphingomonadaceae > Novosphingobium. The sequence continues at coordinate 654,979 of JADJYM010000016.1, forward strand.
CGTAACTGACTCGAGCACTTCACTGCTCGTGTCTCCGAAATGATTGTGCGATTCCAAAAACCTCACAGGAGAGGGGCGATGGAGGAGAAGCCCGACTGGCGTTCGGAGAGTTACGCCAAAGCGTTTGAAAACTATGACCGCGCGGATTTCGCGCAGGAATTCCTGCGCCGCAATCCTGAATACCGCGACCAATATGCTGAAGCCGTTGACGCTGCGCCACTCGCGCTGAGTCGTCTGGCCCGGCACTGGGGGTTGGTCTTTCGCTGCGGACCCTGATCTCCCAGCCCACCATCTCCCGATGGTCTGGCACCCATCTACAGCGGCCAGCGTCATCCTTCTGCGCCCGGCGCCTTTCCCTTGCGACGGCTGCAGCCAAGCCGAAATTGTCGGGAGCATGAATATCGCGGCCGAGCACCGTGATGAGAAAGGGCGGCATCTCGTCCTATCGACGGGGAAGCGCCGCTACCGCCTGAATATTTGCAGCGAGACAACAGAGACCGAACCGCTCGCCTATGTTCTTCCGTGCGATGCATTTTGGGAAACACGGCAGGCCGCTGTTTCCGACTTTCATGAGCATTGCCATCTCGGACATGTGAAGAAGCTCCCGTTCTGCCTTGCGCCCGGTCCGTCAGAGCACTGGCGTCTGGTCCAATGGCTTCGGTTGCTCGATGCGCTGTCCGGCGGTGCAACCACACGCGAATTGGCCATCGAACTTATCGCCCGCGATGCCGGGCGATATTCGGCCGCCGAATGGGACACGTCGAGCGAGCGTAAGCGGATTGCGCGCTGGCAGCGACAGGCGCTCGCTATGCGCGACGGCGGCTATCTCGCGCTGTTGAGCGGCCACTGATCGGGACATTCGGCTGCCACGCCTTATGTCCGTTCACCCAAGTCCCTGAAAATTTCAAATCTCGCCTCCTGCTCGCCGGGCCAACCCCTTGTGTCCGGCACTTCACAGGAGACGTTTCATGGATGGAGATTTCGTCCCGGTATTCCCGCGCTATGTCAGGACGCCCGATGCTGCCGTGCATTTGGGTCTCTCAGCACGCACGCTTGAAAAGCATCGTTGCTATGGGACGGGCCCGGCCTTTCACAAGCTCGGTCGGCGTATTGTCTACGCCATAGTCGATCTCGATGCCTGGGCGCAAAATGGTCGCCGCAATTCAACATCCGATCCCGGACAAGGCATTTGCCTGTCAGCACGACCGGTGCGCCGTTGATGCGTTCGGTGAGCCCCCAACAACAGCTCGACCTGTTCTACTCGATGCCCGGTGACATTGCCGCGCGCGATGCTCAGGATCTGATGTCCTGGCCCTTCTTCAGCCTTGCCAAGTCGCGGCGCTCCGCACCGATCGACTTTGCGATGGGGGCCACATGGATCTCGGTCGAAGCTGTAGCCGAACACGGCATGGCGACCATCTGGGATGCCGACATTCTGATTTGGGCGGCGAGCCAGCTCGTTGAAGCGCGCGACGCAGGCCGCCCGACATCGCGGCACATCGCCGCCCGTCCGCACGAGATTCTGACCTTCATCGGGCGCGGGACTGGCAAGGACCATTACGAGCGGCTGCGCGCAGCGCTCGACCGCTTGCAGTCGACGACCGTCGCCACGTCGATCCGCCAGCAGCACCAGCGCAGACGCCACCGCTTCTCCTGGATCAACGAATGGCGGGAAACACTCGACGACCGTGGCCGGGCCGTTGGCATCGAGCTTATCCTGCCAGACTGGTTCTATGCGGGTGTGCTGGATCGCGGCCTGATCCTGACGATCGACCGCGCCTATTTTGCGCTGACAGGGGGCGTTGAGCGCTGGCTCTACCGTATCGTGCGCAAGCACGGTGGACACCAGCGCGGTGGCTGGAGCTTCGACGTTCCGCACCTTCATCTCAAATCAGGTGCGCTTTCGCCGCTCAAGCAATTCGCATTCGAGCTGCGGACCATCGTCCGACGGCAGTCTCTCCCGGGCTACCATTTGAGCCTTGAGCACAGCTTCGGCCGCGAGCGGCTGATCTTCAAACCCATCCCCGTCGACCCGTTCGTTGCCGCTGCCCGGCGCGTCGGTTTCCCTGTGGAGAAGTTGGCATGACATTCGGCCTATTAAAAACCGTCGGACTCGGCCCATCGGAAACCCGATTCTCGGCCTATCGAAAACCAGGACCATGCGGAAACCCGCAGAATTCTGCGGAAAATCGGCGCTCCTCTAACGATGCTAATAGAAAAGAATCCTTCGGATTCTTGCTAACCCTTTTGCAGCCTGTGGATAATCGCGGTGCGACGGGCCTGCTGAACGCTCGCGTCAAGCTTGTCGGGTTCGCGGCGGCAGGAGCGCGGCCATGAGCGAGCCAACTGCGCAGCGGCACAGCTCCTCGCACGCCATCAGGTCAGCAACAGCCAGCGCCCTGACCGAGGTCGAAGTGACCTGGATCGAGAAGCGCTACGAACAATGGATCCGCTTCGGTCGCATCGCGGCTGACACGATCATCAACCGCCGCACGCGCGTCATCGCCTTCCGTCCCGGCGCGGTCTTCGCTTTCGTGCGCTGGACCTCGAACGACTATGGCACGATCCATTCGTGCATCGACATCGTGACGGCGGTGGCACCGGGCGAGGCCTACACGACGTTGCCGTTTGTCCGTCCCGGCGCTGACATTCTGCTGCACATCGAGGGCTGGCCCAAGGTCGCACAGGTGTTGCAGGCCATCGATGCGGTCGAAGCCGCCGGTGTTGATCCGTGCGACGCATCGCCCGATCACTGGCGCCACGTCGGCAACCGGCTGAATGCCGGAATGCCGTTCAGGGCTTACACAGCGGAGCGGCACGCGGCCTGGCTCCGGCGCAAGGCGCTCGAAGCATGAGCCGCCGCCGCTATGTTCGCGCCACGATACTGTGGGCAGGCTTGTTCAGCGCCGGGTTCTCAGCAGTCGCCATGCTGTCGCCGCGACCGCGACTGATGTGGAACGCGAGCGCCAGTGCGCCCGTCGGCCTCTATCGCCTCGTGAGCGACACACGCCCAAGGCTCGGCGAACTGGTCGCCATTGTGCCGCCGACTGCGACCGCACGGATGATGGCCGATCGCCACTATCTGCCAATCGGCGTGCCGCTCATGAAACATGTCGCGGCCTTGCCCGGGCAATGGGCGTGCCGCGCCGGCGCTGTCGTCTCGGTGGACGGCAAGCGTGTCGCCATAGCCAAATCGCACGACAGAATGGGTCGGCCTTTGCCAAGCTGGCAGGGCTGTCACCGCGTTCGGACAGACGAATTGTTCCTGTTGAACCCGGCGCCCGACAGCCTTGATGGGCGCTATTTCGGCGCTCTGCCAGCAGCCGGTCTTATCGGCACGGCACACCCCATCCTTACCCGTGATGCACCTGACCAGCCCCTGCGCTGGCGAGGCTTTGGTGCATCCGCCGCTTCCCCAACCACCAACCAGGAGCACAGACCATGATGATCGGCGTCTTTCATTCCGCGCAGGACAGTTTCACCGGGCAAATCCGAACCCTCACGCTCGATGCTGTCGTGACGCTCGTCCCGGCTCCATCGAACGACAGCGACAATGCACCCGACTGGCGCGTGCTGCTCGGCGATGCCGAAACCGGCACTGAAATTGGTGCTGGCTGGAACCGCACAGGCGAGCGCGCCGGTGCCTTTGTCGCGGTGCAGATCGACGACCCGGCCTTTGCCCATCCCCTGCGCGCCAACCTGCTTCGGTCCATGTCCCGTGACGACGAGCATCACCTGCTCTGGTCGCGTCCGACCAATCGCGATCGGAAATAGGCCATGACCGTTGCTTTGCTTCGCCGTCGCCGGTGTTCCGTAGTTCGGATTGCCGTTCGGCTGCGCATTCACCTTCTCCTTCCCGGCACTTGTTTCGCTCTCGGCTTGGCAGCGGCGACGTCTCCGGTTGCCGCGGTTGCGACGGTGCCTGACCAGTTTGCATCGCATCCTTATGCGCCGCATGTCGCAGAGGCATCGCAGCGCTTCGGCATTCCCGAGCTCTGGATATGGGCGGTGATGCGGGCGGAAAGTCGCGGCAATTCGCGTGCGGTTTCGCCTGCAGGAGCCATAGGGCTGATGCAGATCATGCCCGGCACTTGGTCTATGCTGAGCGCGCGGCATGGCCTTGGCTCTGACCCGTTCGATGTGCGTGCGAACATCCTTGGAGGTGCGGCCTATCTGCGCGCCATGTGGGATCGGTATCGCAATGTCAGCTTGATGCTGGCGGCCTACAATGCGGGACCAGGCCGTGCCGATGACTATGCTGCCGGTCGTCGCAGTCTTCCGGCAGAAACCGTCAACTACGTCGCCCAGATCGCGCCAAGTCTTGGAATGGCCAGCATCGCTTCGCCTGCTGCCATGCCACCTGCCAATGCTCATCCCTGGCGTCAGGCTACATTGTTCACACCGCGCGGCGATGGAGAAGCGAGCAGCAATGACGGTGCTGCCGATGTGCAGCCACAGCGCACCCAGCTTGCGTCGCCGTCGGCCTCTTTGCCGTCACCGAACCCCGCGCCGCACCCCCTGTTTGTGTCGCTTTCACCGCGAAATCCGTGATGGGTTACACCAGCGCATCTCTGACGGTTCGGGCGTCGTGTCGGAAAGGTACGGCGGGGAGGCGTGTGTTTGAGCGAGAGGGCAATTTTGGAGGGCAAGATAAAAGGAGTGCCAGCACCTGGCCCTCATGTGGTTGTTGTAGTGAGATAATTTCGTATGGCACCGGACATAACCGGCCATACAATGTTTCCCACGCGCCCGGAAATCTGCCGCGTAATCGTCTGGCACCTTCAAAATGAGCCGCGACGACAATGAATTTCGGGTGCGGCCGGGAAGAAGCAGGGACAGCGGTGCAGCCTCTGGACGGCGAAGCCAGAAGCTGGCGGCTCAGGTCCAGCGTGCCGCCAACAAGGCGGGCCATGCGGGTTCACGGCGAGCGGGTCTGAAACGCGGCAGTGGCAGCGGCAAAGCCGCGCGCGGGCGTCGGACGGTTGCCGCGATGCGCCGCACACCTGGCCAACGCCGCGTTACTGTCATGGCGCGCATCGCTCGCCATAAAGGTGCGCATTACCGCGCCGCACCGCTGGCAAAGCACATCAAGTATCTTGAGCGTGACGGCGTGTCCCGCGACGGGCGCGATGCCTCGATGTTCGATGCCCAGACCGACAGGGCTGATCGGGATGCCTTTGCAGGGCGTTGCGAAGATGACCGGCACCACTTTCGCTTCATCGTCTCGCCCGAAGACGCCGGGGACATGGAAGACCTGCGCAGCTTCACCCGCGAATTGATGGCTGATGCAGCCAAGGATCTGGGCACCGAACTGGACTGGGTCGCCGTTGACCATTGGAACACCGACAATCCGCACATCCATGTGCTGGTGCGCGGCGTTGCCAGTGACGGCACCGATCTTGTCATTGACCGGGGCTATATCAGCGAAGGTCTGCGGTTCCGGGCGGAAGAGCGGGTGACGCTCGAACTGGGGCCGCGCACCGCGCTGGACATCCGCACCGCGCTCGAACGCGAGGTCGATGCCGAGCGCTGGACCAGTCTTGACCGGCAGCTTGAACGCTTGGGTCAGGATACCGCAGGCCTTGTCGATCTGCGTCCAGGCGGCGACGCCGATCCCGAAATGCGCCGGCTGCTTCTGGGCCGCGCCGCCAAACTGGAACAGCTGGGACTGGCGGCGCGCGAAGGGCCTGCGGTGTGGGCTCTGGAGCCCGGTGCCGAAAACACATTGCGCGATCTTTCGGTGCGCAACGACATCATCAAGACGATGCACAATGCCATGAGCCGCGACGGCGGGCGGTTTGATGTATCGGCATTGGCCCTGCATCAGGACGTTCCAAGCGAACCGGTCATCGGACGCCTGGTCGAACGTGGCCTCCACGACGAGCTGACGGGCAGCGCCTATGCCATCGTCGACGGTGTCGATGGCCGCACGCACCATCTGCGGTTCAAGGACATGGAGATGACCGGCGACGCCAAAGCCGGATCGATCGTCGAACTGCGCTCATGGGAGGATGCCAAAGGGCATGACCGGCTGTCGCTCGCCACACGATCAGACATACCCCTCGAGGCACAGATCAAAGCACCCGGCGCGACGTGGCTTGATCGCCAGCTTGTTGCCCGCGATCCCGTGGCAACGGGCAATGGTTTCGGGCGCGAGGTGCGCGATGCCCTGGATGCCCGCGCCAGCCATCTCGAAACGCAGGGGCTTGCCCGCCGGCAGGGCCAGCGGGTCATCCTTGCTCAGGATCTCGTCGGGACGCTGAAGAATCAGGAACTGACGGCCGCCACGCAGGCCATCGCCGCGCGCACGGGACTTGAGCACAAACCGTCGGGCGCAGGCGACTATGTCAGCGGCATCTACCGGGAGCGGGTGACGCTTTCGACGGGCCGCTTCGCGATGATCGACGAAGGGCTGGGCTTCCAGCTCGTGCCCTGGCGCCCGGCGCTCGATCAGCACCTCGGCCAGCACATCACCGGCACCATGTCGCCGGGCGGTTCTGTCGACTGGGCCTTGGGCCGCGGACGCGGGATCAGCCTGTGACCCTCATTTACCCCCTCATCAGGAGTAACTTTTAATGAACGCCACCCGTATTCTCTGGGGTCAGGTCATCGCCGTCATCAGCGTCACCTTGCTTGGCATCTGGTCTGCCACCCAATGGACGGCCCACGCCCTTGCACACCAACCCGAGCTCGGCCAGCCCTGGTTCTGGCTGGGACCTTGGCCAATCTACCCGCCCTATGCCTTCTTCTGGTGGTGGTTTGCGTTCGACGCCTATGCACCAAAGATCTTCCAGACCGGCGCATTCATCGCGGTCTCGGGTGCCATGGCCGCCATAGTCATCGCGATCGCCATGTCGGTGTGGCGCGCGCGGGAGGAGAAGCAGTCAGAGACCTATGGGTCTGCGCGGTGGGCAACCGACAAGGAAATCAAGAAGGCTGGCCTCCTGAAGCAGGACGGCGTGGTGATCGGCTCGCACAAGAACCGGTATCTGCGGCACAATGGCCCCGAGCATATTCTCTGCTTTGCGCCGACCCGTTCCGGCAAGGGCGTTGGTCTCGTAATCCCCTCGCTGCTCGCCTGGCCGGGCAGTTGCATCGTCCACGATATCAAAGGGCGAGAACTGGGATCTGACGGCGGGCTTTCGCGCCCGGTATGGCCGCGTCCTGCTGTTCGATCCGACCAACCCCGCATCCAACCCCTACAACCCGCTGCTCGAAGTCCGGAAGGGCGATTGGGAAGTGCGTGACGCCCAGAATATCGCCGACATATTGATCGACCCCGAAGGGTCACTGGAAAAGCGCACGCATTGGGAGAAGACCAGTCATTCGCTGCTCGTCGGCACGATCCTGCACGTCCTCTATGCCGAGAAGGACAAGTCGCTGGCCGGGGTCGCTGGCTTCCTGTCTGATCCGCGCCGTTCGATCGAAACCACGCTGCACCGGATGAAGACGACCCCGCACCTGGGTAAAGACGGTGTTCACCCCGTCGTGGCTGCCGCCGCGCAGGAACTGCTGAACAAGTCTGACAATGAGCGGTCTGGCGTCCTGTCGACGGCCATGTCGTTCCTCGGCCTCTACCGCGACCCTGTGATTGCGCAGGTCACCGGAGCCTCGGACTGGCGCATCACCGATCTTGTCGATTCAGCGGCACCTGTGTCGCTCTATCTGGTCATTCCTCCTTCCGATATCAGCCGGACCAAGCCGCTCGTCCGCCTGATGCTCAATCAGATCGGGCGCCGCTTGACCGAAGAGCTGAGAGCCAAGGGTCGCCGGCAGCGCGTCATGTTCATGCTCGACGAATTCCCGGCTTTGGGGCGGCTCGACTTCTTCGAAAGCGCCCTGGCCTTTGTTGCAGGCTACGGGATCAAGGCATTCCTGATCGCGCAGTCGCTCAACCAGATTGAAAAAGCCTACGGGTCAAACAACGCCATTCTCGACAATTGCCATGTCCGCGTCGCGTTCGCGGCCAATGATGACAATACCGCCAGCCGCGTTTCCAATGCGCTCGGCACCGCCACCCAGATGCGGGCAATGAAGAATTATGCCGGGCATCGCCTCTCGCCATGGCTCGGCCATATCATGGTCTCACGTACTGAGACCGCGAGGCCGTTGCTGACCCCCGGCGAAGTTCAGCAATTTTCTGAGCACGAGGAGATAGTGCTGGTGGCCAGCACTCCGCCGATCCGCGCGGAAAAGGCAAAATACTTTCTCGACCCGAGGTTCCGCGCGCGCCTTCTACCGGCACCCACCCCCAAACCGCTGCACCCGAAGAAACGGCCAAAGGACGACTGGTCTGCGCTCGCACCCATTGCGGCACCGCTGCCGGTCAAACCAGCCAAGGCCGAAGCGAAAAGCTCCGAACAGCCGCCTGTTGATCAGCCAAAGCCGGATGTGCCGTCAGATGCCGATGGGGCCAAATCCAAAAATGATACGGCGAACTCCGGGATCAGGCGAGAACCCGAACTGGGGGAACATGAGGATGTCGTTCCCGCCCCCAAGCCACCGGTCAACGAGTTCGATCTTGATCGCGATGCGCCCGAGGATGACGCAGCCAGGGCGAAACGGGAAGCTGATCGCACAATGAACCGCAATGCCCGAAATGCATCGCTCGACCCCGATGACGGCATCGACCTGTGAGGAAGAAGCCCCACAGCAAACAAACCTTCCGGCTCGATATCGAACTGGCCAAATTGCTGGAGGAACGCGCTCATGCCCGCGGCGTCTCGCGCACCGAAGTGGTGGAAGCGGCGTTGATGTCCCTGCTGCAGTCCGATCAGGATGAGCGGATGGAAGCCGCTCTGGCGAGGCGGCTCGATCGCCTGTCGCGGCAACTGGATCGGCTCGAATGGCATGTGGAATTGACGAACGAGGCGATTGGCCTGTTCGTGCGCTTCTGGCTCACCAGCAATCCGCCGCTACCCGACACCGCAATGAAGGCGGCGCAGGCGATGGGCAAGAAAAGGTGGCACGGATTTGTGGAATCACTTTCCCGGCGGATGGAGGCGGGGCCGAAGCTGCGGGATGAAGTGGGGCGAGAGATACCGAGCGCAACTGACGCCTGATCTCACAATGCGCTCAAAGCTAGCGCGGCCGGCGGACAATCATCCATCCGCTTATTCAGCCCGTTTTGCCCCAACAACCCCATGTTCAAGCTCGGCAAGGAAGGCGTTCACTGCCCTGTGCTTGTAGACCGACTTCACCGCGGCAAAGTCCGATTCCGTCAACGCTAGAAGCAAATCATCGTCGATCCGCATGCCGCTGGTGAGCCAATCGAGGCCAGACCATTCCACCTTGCGCAGGGCGACAAGATCCATAAGGGCGCGCAGCGGCCTAGCGACAAAGGCGGTGAGCTTGTCGAAGGTCACCCGTTCGACGCCGCCAAGGAAGCAATAATCGGCAATGGCGAGCGGATGATATTTGAAGGAGCCGAATTCGGTGGCCGGGATCTCCAGCGTTTTACGCCCCGGCGTCACGCTGGCAGTGACAAGCACGGCTTCAGGAATCCAGCCATGGTAAGCCAGCGCGCTTTCAAAGGAAATATAGCTCCCGGGAAGCAAAGCCTGCGCCACCGCGAAGGGATGCACAGGAGCGCTTCGATACGCCTTGGCAAGCGTATAAACCCCGCGCTTCAGGCGAATGAGTGACCCGTCCTTGAGGGCGCGGTTGACGAGGCCATAACGCCGCGCATCGCCTCCCCCCAGCAGTTCGCTGAGCTGGCGTTCATTGAAGACCCGATCGCGCAGCGCGCTTGCGGATACCTGTTGCGCTAGGCTGGACATAAAATTCTCAATACTTCCTAATTATGAAAGTTTCAAGAATTTTCTTAACCTCTCCGACGCGCACCAGTCGAGCTCCAATTGACACCCTCAAGCATCGGTCGGCGGCGCACAGGCCATCGTCAAAGCGGTGCGAACTACGCCCCTCCCTGTTTTTCTATCCCCCACTGCTACGACGCTAAATCCTTGTTGAACTAGCCCCTTTTCTGCGTCTCTTACTCGTCCCCGTCGAGCCGGACGATCCTGTCCCGCTCCCGAAGCGGGGTATCCGATGGGCGCTGAGCCAGTCCGAATTGAAGCACGTTCACGCGGCGCACGCATGCTGCGCACGGCGATGGGCGTATCGATCGCGACCTGGCTGGCTGACCCGCAGGTCATCGAGATCATGCTCAATCCAGATGGACGCCTCTGGGTCGACCGGTTGGGCATCGGACTGTCCGACAGCGGTGAACGCCTGACTGCAGCCGATGGTGAGCGCATCATCCGATTGGTTGCCCATCATGTGGGTGCCGAAGTTCACGGCGATGCACCGCGCGTGTCAGCGGAGCTGCCGGAAAGCGGAGAACGGTTCGAAGGCCTCCTGCCACCGGTGGTGGCGGCTCCCACCTTTGCCATCCGCAAGCCCGCCGTCGCGGTGTTTCTGCTCGATGACTACGTCAGCACAGGAATCATGTGCGCAACTGAAGCCGAAAGGCTTCGTTCGGGCGTTGCAGAGCGGCTGAACATCCTTGTCGCCGGGGGCACTGGCACCGGCAAAACGACGCTCACGAACGCCCTGCTCGCCGAGGTCGCCAAGACCACTGACCGGGTCGTTCTGATCGAAGACACCCGCGAGCTCCAATGCCGCGCGCCAAACCTTGTGGCGATGCGGACCAAGGATGGCGTTGCCTCGCTATCCGATCTGGTCCGTTCCAGCCTTCGCCTTCGCCCAGACCGGATTCCGATTGGCGAAGTGCGCGGCGCCGAGGCGCTTGATCTCCTCAAGGCCTGGGGCACCGGCCACCCCGGCGGGATCGGGACGATCCACGCCGGAAGCGCGATCGGTGCCCTGCGGCGGATGGAGCAGTTGATCCAGGAAGCGGTCGTGACCGTTCCGCGCGCCCTGATCGCCGAGACCATCAACCTCATTGCCGTGCTGGTGCGCGATGGCACCGGGCGGCGTCTCGCCGAACTGGCCCGCGTCGACGGGCTCGACCCGGTCACCGGCGACTATCGCCTGATTCCCGCCACCCAAACCCAAGGAGACTCCCTATGATCCATGCCCTCCGGCGCGGCACCAATCGCGTTGCGCTCGCTGCTACCGCTGCCTTCGTGATGGTGGCCACTGCCACTCCGGCGCATGCCGGCGGTTCGTCGATGCCGTGGGAAGCTCCGCTGCAGTCGATCCTCGAGAGCATCGAGGGGCCGGTCGCCAAGATCGTTGCGGTGATCATCATCATCGTCACCGGCCTCAGCCTTGCCTTCGGCGACACGTCGGGTGGCTTTCGCCGGCTGATCCAGATCGTGTTCGGCCTCTCCATCGCCTTTGCCGCATCGAGCTTCTTCCTGAGCTTCTTCAGCTTCGGCGGCGGAGCGCTGATCTGATGACATCGGCAGACGACATCCCCGGCTTCTATGCCCCGGTCCACCGCGCACTGGCCGAGCCGATCCTGCTCGGCGGTGCGCCGCGTGCACTCGCCATCGTCAATGGCACGCTGGCGGGCGCGATTGGCCTCGGCTTGCGGCTCTGGCTCGCTGGCCTTGCCATCTGGGCAATCGGCCATGTGCTTTCGGTCTGGGCTGCCCGCCGCGATCCGCAGTTTGTCGATGTCGCGCGCCGCCATCTCAAATATCCGACCTGGGTGCGGCCATGATGTCGCTTCAGGAATATCGGACCAAATCCGCCAGTCTCGCAGACTTCCTCCCCTGGGTCGCACTGGTGGGGCCGGGCGTGGTGCTCAACAAGGACGGATCGTTCCAGCGGACAGCGCGCTTTCGCGGTCCCGATCTCGACAGTGCCACGCCCGCTGAACTCGTCGCCGTCACCTCCCGGCTCAACAATGCCCTGCGGCGGTTGGGCTCGGGATGGGCGGTTTTCGTCGAAGCGCAGCGCACCGCGGCGCAAGCCTATCCGCAATCGCGCTTTCCCGATCCCGTGTCGGCACTGGTCGACAGGGAACGCCGCGAACAGTTTCGTGAGGAAGGCGCGCATTTCGAAAGCGGCTATTATCTGACTCTGCTGTGGATGCCGCCGCCCGAGGAAGCGGCGCGCGCCGAAGGCTGGCTCTACGAAGGCAAGGCGTCGACCGGGGTCGATCCCAAGGAACTCGTCAAATCCTTCGCCGATCGTACCGACCGCGTGCTGCATCTGGTTGAGGGATTTATGCCCGAGGCAGCGTGGCTCGATGACGCCGCCACGCTGACCTATCTCCACAGCACGGTATCGACCAGGACGCAGCGCGTTCGCGTGCCCGAAACGCCGGTCTATCTCGACGCGCTGCTGGCCGATGAGCCGCTGACCGGCGGTCTCGAACCCATGCTCGGCGCCCATCATTTGCGCACGCTCACCATCACCGGCTTTCCGACGGCGACCTTTCCCGGGCTGCTTGATGAGCTCAACCGGCAAGCCTTCCCCTACCGCTGGTCGACGCGGGCAATCATGCTCGACAAGACCGACGCCACCAAGCTGCTCTCGAAGATTCGGCGGCAATGGTTCGCCAAGCGCAAATCGGTTGCTGCCATCCTCAAGGAGGTGATGACCAACGAGCAGTCGGTGCTGATGGATTCGGACGCCTCGAACAAGGCGGCTGATGCCGACATGGCGCTGCAGGAACTCGGCGCGGATCATGCCGGCATTGCTTATGTCACTGCGACGGTCACGGTCTGGGACCGCGACCCGGCGCTGGCGGCGGAGAAGCTGAGGCTGGTCGAAAAGGTCATCCAGGGCCGCGACTTCACCTGCACGATCGAAGGCATGAATGCGCTCGAGGCATGGCTCGGATCGCTCCCCGGCCATGTCTACGCCAATGTCCGGCAGCCGCCCATTTCCACACTCAATCTCGCCCACCTGATCCCCCTGTCAGCGGTATGGGCGGGAGCGGAACGGGACGAGCATTTCGGTGACGCCCCCTTGCTTTACGGCAAGACCGAAGGCTCGACCCCGTTCCGCCTTTCCCTTCATGTCGGCGATGTCGGCCACAGTCTGATCGTCGGCCCGACAGGGGCAGGCAAATCCGTGCTGCTGGCGCTGATGGCGCTGCAGTTCCGGCGCTACAAAGGCAGCCAGATCTTCGCCTTCGATTTTGGTGGATCGATCCGCGCTGCCGCGCTCGGCATGGGCGGCGACTGGCAGGATCTCGGAGGCGCGCTGCATGCCGAGGAAGGCGACAGCGATGCCGTCGCCCTGCAGCCGCTTGCACGGATCGACAACGCCGGCGAACGCGCCTGGGCCGCCGAATGGCTGGCGGCGATGCTGGCCGGGGAAGGCATGGTGATTGACCCTGCCGCCAAAGAGCATCTCTGGTCGGCCCTGACATCGCTTGCGTCCGCACCGCCTGCCGAACGCACACTCACCGGCCTCGCGGTCCTCCTGCAATCCCAGGAATTGAAGCAGGCACTCGCCCCGTATCTCATCGGCGGTCCATGGGGACGGCTGCTCGATGCTGAACAGGAACGTCTGGGTGAGGCGTCTGTGCAGGCTTTCGAAACCGAAGGTCTGATCGGCGCGTCATCGGCCGCTGCTGTGCTCGCCTATCTGTTCCACCGGATCGAGGGGCGGCTCGACGGCTCGCCGACCATGATCATCATCGATGAAGGCTGGCTCGTGCTCGACAGCCCGGCCTTCGCCGCGCAGCTGCGCGAATGGCTGAAGACGCTGCGCAAGAAGAATGCGAGCGTCATCTTCGCGACCCAGAGCCTTGCCGACATCGAGACGTCGGCCATCGCGCCTGCCATCATCGAAAGCTGCCCGACGCGCATCTTTCTGCCCAACGAGCGCGCGGCCGAACCGCAGATCGCACGGGTCTATGAGCGGTTCGGCCTCAATGATCGCCAGATCGAAATCCTGAGCCGGGCTACACCGAAACGCGATTATTACTGCCAGTCGCGGCGCGGCAACCGGTTGTTCGAGCTGGGCCTCGGCGATGTCGCACTCGCCTTCAGCGCCGCCTCTTCCAAAACCGATCAGATCCGCATCGCCGAGCTTGTCGCAGCCCATGGCCGCGAAGGCTTTGCAGCGGCCTGGCTCCAGAACCGCAGCCTCGAATGGGCGGCCGAGCTGCTTCCTCCCCCGCCGCCCGCACTAACGGACAAGGAAAACCGCCCATGAAAATACCCGTCCTCCGCCGCGCTCTCATGGCGACGGCGATCGCCACTTCGCTGGTATCAGGCACCATGATCGCCGCGCCAGCGCAGGCCCAGTTTGGCGGGATCGTCTATGACCCCAGCAACTATGCGCAGAACGTGCTGACCGCCGCCCGGACGCTGCAGCAGATCAACAACCAGATCCAGCAGATCCAGAACCAGGCGACCAGCCTCATCAACGAGGCCCGCAATCTTGCCAGTCTGCCGGTCTCGACGATCCAGACGCTTCAGCAACAGGTCGACCAGACCCGCCAGTTGCTGAACCAGGCCCAGCGCATCGCGTATGACGTGACCGACGTGCAGCAGGTGTTCAACGGCCGTTACAAGGGGGCGGCACTGACCGGCGGGCAAGCCCAGATGGTCGCCAACGCCAATGCGCGCTGGCAGGACAGCGTCGGCGCCTTCGAAGATGCCATGAAGGTGCAGGCCGGGATCGTCGGCAATCTGGGTGCGACCCGCAGCTCGATCACGACACTTGTCGGTGCCAGCCAGTCAGCGACCGGGGCTTTGCAGGCGGCACAGGCCGGCAATCAGCTACTGGCTTTGCAAACCCAGCAACTGGCCGATCTGACCGCCGCCATTGCGGCGCAGGGCCGCGCGCAGTCGATCGAGGCCGCGCGCAATGCCGCGACCGAGGCCGAGGGCCGCGAGCGTTTCCGCCGCTTCCGGACCCGGAACTGACATGAGCCGGTCGGTCAAGCTGGCGGCAGCCGCTGCTTTTGGCGGATTGCTGATCGCGGTCGCGGTTGTGTCAACAACGCAGCCGCCAGCTCGGCACGACACAACGACCTATGTCGCGGACGAGACAGGATCTCCGAACCCTCACGCCGCAGAACTCAAGCGCTGCAGCACGATCACCATGCCGGAATCGGGATGCGATGCGGTCTGGGAAGCTGAGCGCCGCCGATTTTTCCATGGAAGGGACCGGCAGCCATGAATGATACCGGCGTCATCGACCAGTTTCTGACGGTCTTCACCCAATATATCGACAGCGGCTTCGGCCTGCTCGGCGGTGAGGTCGGCTTCCTGTCGACCACCCTCATCGTCATCGACGTGACCATAGCTGCCTTGTTCTGGGCCTGGGGCACCGATGAGGATGTGCTGCAGCGCCTGATCAAGAAGACGCTCTACATCGGCACTTTCGCCTTCATCATCGGCAACTTCTCGAATCTCGCTGGCATTATGCTCCAGAGCTTTGCCGGGCTTGGCCTGCAGGCCAGTGGCAGCGGCATGGCCATCGGCGATTTCATGCGCCCCGGCGTTGTCGCCGCAACCGGTCTTGATGCCGGACAACCGCTGCTCGACGCCACCGCCGATCTTGTCGGGCCGGTGGGTCTGTTCACCAATTTCGTGCAGATCCTGATCTTGCTGATCTCCTGGCTGATCGTCGTCATCGCCTTCTTCGTGCTGGCGATCCAGGTCTTCGTCACCATCATCGAGTTCAAACTGGTGACGCTCGCCGGCTTTGTGCTGCTGCCGTTCGCCTTTTTCGGGCGCACCGCCTTCATGGCTGAGCGCGTCCTTGGCCATATCATTTCCTCCGGCATCAAAGTGCTCGTGCTTGCCGTCATCACCGGCATTGGCACGACCCTCTTCACGCAGTTCATCAATGCCGGACTCGGGGTCGAACCCGACATCCAGCAAGTCATGGCGATTGCGCTCGCGGCCCTGACCTTGCTCGGCCTCGGTATCTTTGGTCCCAGCATCGCCAACGGCATTGTGTCGGGCGGACCGCAGCTTGGCGCAGGGGCGGCGGCAGGCACTGCGATCGCTGCTGGCGCGACGATTGCGGGCGGCATCGCAGGTGCCAAGCTCGCCGCAGGTGCCGCCGGCTCGGCCATGGCGGGCGCGGCCACGGGCGGTGCTCGCGCGGCAGGCGGCGCGTCGGGTGCCTATGCAGCCGGAGCCGCTGGCAAAACCGGACGGGCTGCGGCTGCTTCGGGTCTCGCCAATGTCGCAAAATCAGCCGCAAGCAGCGCGGCGTCACCACTTCGCCGGGCCGCGGACAGCCTCAAAGCGAACTATGCCGCTGGCAAGGCCGGGACGCCCGCCAATGCGGCAGCGACCGGCGCCGCCGATGGCCCTCCTGCATGGGCCACCGCGATGAAGCGGCGTCAGGCGATGACGCAGGGTGCCAACATGGCCTCGCATACCCTCAAGGGCGGCGACAGCCACGGCGGCGGCTCTGGCCCCGACATCTCCGACAAAAGCTGAAACTTCCGAAAAGGATCCTACATGTTTAGACGCCCCTCGATCCGCTACGGGACCAGTCCCGAGCCCGTCACGCCCTATCAACGCGCCGCCCAGGTCTGGGACGAGCGCATCGGTTCAGCCCAGGTGCAGGCGAAAAACTGGCGGCTCGCCTTCTTCGGTTGCCTTGCGCTTTCGGGAGGGCTGGCAGGCGGTCTCGTCTGGCAATCGGCGCGCGGCACGATCACGCCCTGGGTGGTCGAGGTCGACAAGCTCGGACCAGGCACAGGCCATCGCCCCTGCCGATGTCGATTATCGCCCGACCGACCCGCAAATGGCGTTCCACCTTGCTCGCTTCATCGAACAGGTGCGCGCCATTCCCGCCGATCCGATCGTGCTGCGGCAAGACTGGCTCAGGGCTTACGACTTCACCACCGACCGCGGCGCGCAGGCGCTCAATGACTATGCGCGCAACAACGATCCCTTTGCCCAAGTCGGCAAGGTGCAGGTCGCGGTCGATGTGTCGAGTGTCGTTCGTGCGTCGAACGACAGCTTTCGCGTCGGCTGGACCGAGCGGCGTTACCAGGATGGTGCACTCCTCGAGACCTCGCGGTGGTCAGCGATCCTGACCACCGTCGTGCAGCCACCTCGCACTCCCGATGCCCTGCGCAAGAATCCGCTCGGCCTGTTCATCAACGCCATCAACTGGTCAAAGGAGCTTAGCCAATGATCCGCCCGACGCGCGCCCTGCGCACATCGATTATGCTCTCAGCGGTAACACTGATCTGCGTACCTGCCCAAGCCATGGCGCGCGAACAGCGCGCTCAGCCGCATCCAATTCCTGCTAAATCGGCGCAGACCGTTGAGCCTGCCGACCCGCGCACCCGTGTTGGCAGGGCCAACGCCGCAGCGCGGGTGGAACCGGAGCGCACCAGCTATTTCAATGCCATCCAGCAATATGCCTATACCGATGGAGCCCTGTTCCAGATTTACACCGCACCGGGGCAGATTACCGACATCATGCTCCAGGAAGGCGAAGAACTCGTTGGACCGGGGCCGGTCGCATCGGGCGATACGGTCCGCTGGATCATCGGCGACACGGTGAGCGGTGCCGGAGCAGCGCGCCGCGTTCACATCCTCGTCAAGCCGACGCGGGCCGACATTCGCACCAACCTCATCATCAATACCAATCGGCGCACCTATCATCTCGAACTCAGTGCGACGAACTCGACCTATATGGCCGCAGTCTCCTGGACCTATCCGCAGGACGCCTTGATCGCCCTGCGTACTGCCGAGGCCGAGCGTGAACGCACGGCACCGGTGGCGTCGGGTATCGACTTCTCAAGCCTGAACTTTCGCTACCGCATCGGGGGCGATCGCCCCGGATGGCGACCAGTGCGGGTGTTCGATGATGGCCGGCAGGTATTCATCGAGTTTCCGGGCGACATCGCGAGCGGCGATATGCCGCCGCTGTTCGTAATCGGCGCGGATCAGGCAGCTGAGCTGGTGAACTACCGCGTGCAAGGCCGCATATGGTTGTCGACCGGCTGTTTGAGCGTGCGGAATTGCGGCTTGGCGCAGGCAACAGCGCCAAGCAGGTTCGCATTGAGCGTGAACGCGCACGCCGCCGGAGCCGCTCATGAACACGCGACCGCAGGATGATGGCGTGCGACCGGTCTCCAACCGGATTGTCGAAGCTGAAGTCGAGACTGACGTTGAAACAGACGTTGAGGTCGATGCCGAGGGCGACGAGCCTGACGGCGAGCGCCCGGTTGCACCGGCCAACCCGGACGGGTTTCGCCTTGGCGGGGAACCGCCGCGCGTCATGCGCTTGTCGCGCAAGGCACTGGCAATCCTTGGCGTCATCGCCAGCGTCGGGATTGGCGGTGCGCTGATCTACGCACTTCAGCCCAAGAACCACGCGCCAGCCGAGAATCTCTACGATACGAACAGCCGCAACCGCGCGGACTCGGTCAACGGTGCGCCTGCCAACTATGGCGACGTGCCCAAGTTGGGGCCTGCACTGCCCGGCGATCTCGGCGGTCCGATCGTTGCCGCACAGCGTGGCGGACAGAATGTCCCGGTCCCGCCTATTGGTTCCGCCCCGGCCGCAGGACAGCCCGATCCGCGGATTGCCGCCGCCGAGCAAGCGCGCGAGCGCGCCGCGCAGGAGCGTGACAGCGCCCGGACCAGTCGCCTGTTTCTTGCCGGAGAGAACGGAACGACCGACAGTCGGTCTGCAACCGTAGTAGGGCCAGCGCCATCAGCTTCGATACCAGGTGCCGATCCAGCTCAACCGTCTGCACCAACAGCCACGTCCAGTCGCCGCGCCTTTCTCGGTCAGCGCGGCAACCGCAGCACGGAAAGCCCTGAGCGCATCATGCGCCTTGCATCGCCTTACGTTGTACAGGCCGGCAGCGTCATACCGGCGGCACTCATAACCGGCATCCGGTCCGACCTTCCAGGTCAGATCACAGCGCAGGTTACGCAAAACGTCTATGACAGCCCCACCGGCCGCATACTTCTGATCCCCCAAGGCTCAAGGCTGATCGGTGAATATGACAGCGACGTAGCCGCCGGACAGAACCGCGTGCTGCTGGCGTGGGACCGCCTCATCCTTCCCGGAGGTCATTCGATCCTGCTTGATCGCCTGCCCGGCGCTGATGCTGCCGGTATGGCCGGCCTTGAAGACCAGACCAACTATCATTGGGGCAACATGCTCAAGGCCGCGCTCATTTCGACATTGCTGGGCGCTGGTACAGAGCTCATCTCGAACGGTGATAGCGATCTCATTCGGGCGCTGCGTTTCGGCACGCAGGACACAATAAGCCAGACTGGCAGGCAGGTCGTGCAGCGGCAATTGAACGTGCCGCCGACCCTGACCGTGCGGCCCGGATTTTCGCTGCGCATCATCGTCACGCGTGATCTGGTGCTCGAACCGATGCCTGCAGGAGGAGCGCGATGACCCGTCTCAAACTGGCTGATCTGGCCGATGAAAAACCGGTGCGGCTCACCATCGAGCTTTCTGCACGGCTGCACCGCGATCTGGTGGCTTATGCACTCGCCGTAAACGGCGGAGATGCCAAAGGTGCGCCGACCGCTGAGCGGCTCATTCCGCCCATGCTTGAGCGGTTTATCGCAACTGACCGGGCTTTTGCCAAAGCGCGCAAGACACCTCAGACGGGGTAACGCTCGTTGATCAGGGTAAAGAACCGTTGCAGCGCCGGATTGTCATTGTCTTCGCGCCAGTAAACCGAAAATTCGAGGCGGGCGACGCTGCCCTGTTCATGTATCTCCCGAAAATGGAGGTCTGGCCAAGTCACGCCCTGTGATGCTTCGGTCGCGATCGTCACGAAACGACCAACCGTAACAATGCTCAGCACGCTTTCCAGGCTGGTGTCCTGCATGATGATGCTCGGGCGATAGCCTTGTTCGGTGAGCCGAGCAGCGATCAGATTGGAAAGGATCTGACCAGATTCCGCCGTTGGGCAAAACAAACACTTCGCGGCGCAAATCGCTCCAATGGATGCGCTCATTTCCAAGCAGCTTGTGATTTGCCAGCAGCGTGATCATCAGCCGGTCCGACCATACTTTGCGGGAGACAATACCAGCGTCTTCCAAGCCAGTCGGTGCGACCGCTACGTCAATGGTCCGCGACAGCAGGCTACTCAGCAGCTTTTCTGGGCCAGCTTCCACGCCATCAAATTGGACGTCGGGGAACCGGGTCAGATATTCGGCGAATGTCTGTTTCAGATTGCCTGCCATCAGCGAAGAGCTGTAGCCAACGGCAAGCCGCCCTTGGTCGCCATAGCTGACGGCCCGCGCGGTCGTTTGAAGATTGTCGACGTCCGTAATGATGCGCCGGGCAGATTCGAGAAAAACCTTGCCCATCTCCGTCGGCTCGGCACCTCGCGTGGTCCGATTGAACAGCTTGATGCCGAGCTGGTCTTCGAGCTGCGTTACACGCAGACTGAGGGTCGCCTGCTTCATGTTGAGCGTTGTTGCAGCGCGCGAGAAGCTGCGGGTATCGGCAGTCAAAACAGCATAGCGCAGCTGGCGAAGTTCGATCGTCATGCTGTCCATTGCTCCCGCCCGTTATCTTTCGGACATTGAGGCGCAATTTGACGATGATCGCAATATAGATTTTGCGATGTAAGCCAGTACTGTCTCCAAATTGGTGATTTTACTTAACGGTCCAGGAAGCGTCGGCTGTTTCCGCGCTCATATTTTTATAATGTCTTCGATCCGAGAATGGTCGCAAATTTCTGCGCTTACGGCTCACGCGGAGCCTCGAGAGGTCACCACCGTCGATTGCCTGTTCAGAATCGCGACGAATCTGGTAGGGTCAGAGCGTTGCTGGATCGGACGGGGTGGGTTGTTGCACTACAAAGCTGACATCGCTGGAGGCTCGCTAAAGCTTTACGAATCCAGAATTATCGCTGGTCTATTGCTAGAATCCGTGTCTGCCGAAAAATGGAAGCAAGCGATTGAAGTCGAAAATGTCCTCCAAAAAACATCCCAAGGAACAGCAAAGCGCCAGGCCAGCCTCATTCGCGCACGGCTGAAAACCATGACATCGAGCCATTGGATTCTGGTACGAGATGGCCCGAAGCCCTTGGCCACCCAATCCGTGTTCGCGGCAGCAATCTCGCACAGCCAGTTGCTGAAGGATTTTCTGCTGCTCTACGTTTGCGACCACTTTCGCACTGGCAACCTGGAATTGACCCGCCGTCATTGGCGCACGTTTGTAGCTTCTTGCCGAGAGCGTGATCCTGAAATGCCGAGCTGGACGCAATCCACAACGGATAAATTGGGCGACAGTGTTTTCCAGATTTTGACGGAAGTTGGTATGCTTTCCGAAGGTTCCAAACCATCGCTCCAACGTGTTCACTATCAACCCGAAATAATGAGTTATCTCCGCGAACATAAATGCGAGGAAGTGGTCCGCGCGATGCAGGCTTTCCTATGACGAGCCTTCAAATGCGCCTTGATCGGATCCGGGACAGGGTCACATCCGAAGAATTCTTGCATGGTCGCGGCCTTGGGAAATGACGTGCCGTTCTACGCATTCGATTATCCCAGTGCTTCAGAGGAGCAAGTAAACAATCACATCGAATGGCTGCTCGACGATCTCTCCCGCAAAACAGCGCTTCATGTTGGCGTGGTCAACATGCTTGAGCTGGCTGTAGATCAGTTGAAGAAGCGCGACCTTTACTCAAAGGCACTGACGATGGAGAGATCCAAGGGCGTTGCCGCCTTGCTTAGCGCCCTCAAGGGACCGCTTGAACCGGGTAAAATGGCCGCTGCATTGCTAGACAAGTTCGACGCAAAGCCAATCGACATGCTGTTCCTGACTGGCGTCGGTCCGGCTTATCCTTTGATCCGGACCCATAGCCTTCTCAACAATCTGCAGCCTTTGTTGGGAAGTGTGCCGTTGGTTCTGTTTTTCCCGGGCCGCTTTAGCGGGCAGAGCCTTCAATTGTTCGGTGATATGCAAGAAACGCCGTACTATCGCGCATTTAGATTGGTGGATTGATGCTCATGAATATCGAAAGTATTTTTGCCAAAGACATCAATCGCCCGATCAATGGCGTTATCAAGGCCGATCAGCGCGATAAAGCCTATAACGAACTTGAAGAGTACGTGATCACCAAAGAGGTGGATCGGCATTTGCGTCAGTTCGTAAACGCCTTTCTTCAGGGAATTGACAGCAAGAATGACGCTGAGGTTTCCGCCAGGATGGGCGTCTGGGTCTCCGGATTTTTCGGATCAGGCAAATCCCATTTCATCAAGATTTTGTCCTACCTGCTGGCCAATGACGCGGTAGCCGAAGACGGCAAACCTGATCGGGTGCCCCTCGACTTCTTCATTGAGAAAGCCGCTGGCGACAGCGCCTTTCAGGGCGACTTGCGGCGAATGGCAAACGCCCAGACTGAGGTCATACTCTTCAACATTGATAGCAAGGCGGAGCAAAATCATAGCCGGGATGCCATCCTCCAGGTTTTCCTGAAGGTTTTCAACGAGCACCTCGGATACTGTGGGGATCATCCGGAAGTCGCCCACATGGAGCGCTTTCTGGATGCCAAGGGCAAGTTCCAGGCATTCATCGATGTGCTGGCCGCTGACCATAACCTTGACTGGAGAGCGGAGCGCGACTCCTACCAGTTCTATGGCTCGGAGGTCGCTGCAGCGCTGAGCAAGGTTCTCAACCAACGGATCGAGGACCCTCAAGCGTGGATTGATAACCTCGATAAAGGTCTGGCCCTGACCATCGAGAACTTTGCCAAGTGGGTCAGGCAGTACCTTGATCAATCGGGCGGGGCAAAGCGCTTGGTCTTTCTTGCCGACGAGGTTGGCCAGTTCATCGGCGGCCAGTCCCAACTCATGCTCAACCTCCAGACGATAACGGAAAATCTTGGCACTGTTTGCGAAGGCCGGGCATGGGTGGTGGTCACTTCGCAGGAGGACATCGAAGCGGTCGTTGGAGGGGCGTTCGAGAAGGATCGCAGCAAGGACTTCTCGAAGATCCAGGGTCGGTTTACGACGCGCCTTTCACTTTCGGGAGCAAACGCGGATGAGGTTATTCAGCGACGTCTGCTCGAGAAAGCCCCCGCAGCCCAAGATGCTTTGAAAGCGTTATTTCGCGAAAAGGGAGACATCCTGCGCAATCAGATCACGTTCCGTGATTCAGGCATCACGCTGCGTTCTTTTGCTGATACGGATGGCTTTGTTGAATGCTACCCATTCGCTCCATATCAATTTCTGTTGGTCCAGAAGATATTCGAAGCCAGTCGCCAATTTGGCGCGACGGGCGGTCACCTTTCGAAGGGTGAGCGCTCAATGCTGGATGCATTCCAGACTGCTGCGAAGGCTATCAAGAACAAGCCCATCGGGGCGCTCGTCCCACTGGATGCCTTTTACCCCGCAATTGAGAGCTTTCTGGAAGGTGTCGTCCGCACGGCGATCGGCCGGGTAGAGAACATTGCAGACCGCAGCGACTATGATGCGCGAGTTCTGAAGACCCTGTTCCTCATTCGCTATGTCGAGGAAGTCCCTGCCAACATCGACAATCTGGTCACGTTTTTCGTGGACGAGGACGACGCGGACAAGCGGGCGTTGAGGTCAGAGATCGAGCAGAGCCTGCTTCGGCTCGAGCGCGAAACGTTGATCAGCCGCAATGGCGATCTCTACTTCTGCCTGACGAACGAAGAGCGGGACATCAACAAGGAGATCAAAGATCAGGACTACAGCCAGGCGGACCTCAACCGCCTGCTTGGCGACGTGATCTTCGAAGACGTATTGCGGGATCGCCGTTATCGCCATGCCGCTAACGGGAAGGATTTCGATCTCACCCGGTTGATTGACCTGACGCCCTTTGGCAACCGGGTAGAGGGCAGCTTGATCCTGTCCGTCTTGACCCCTCTGGCGCCAGACTTTGGCACCTTCAACGACGCGCGGTGCATCGAGTTGAGCGTGGATGGCTCCGTCGGGCAGGTCGTGGTCAAGTTGCGCGACGATCAGAAGCTGTCAGACGAAATCACCGCTTACATCAAAACAGAGGCCTACCTGCGCCTCAAATCTGATGGTTCACTGCCACAAACAACCAAGCGCATTCATGACGACAAGCGCCTAGAAAACTCACAACGCCGCAATCGTATCAGCACCTCGCTCACGCAAATGCTTGAGGAAGCAAAATTTTATGTGCTGGGCAACGAGAAGAGCTTTCCTGGCACACCCAAGGTCGCAGTCGATGCCGCGCTGCGATACCTCGTCGAAAACAGCTACAACAAGCTGTCCTTCATCCAGCATTCGCCGTCGGATCAGTCGGCCGAATTGCGCCGCGTGCTGGCCGATCCTAGCGGCGAAGAGCTCGATCTGCTTGGCGGCAGTCAGAATGCCCGGGCGCTCAAAGACGTGCTGGAATATGTCGAGCTGCTCAGCGGACGCAGTCAGTCGGTCAATCTCGGGTCTTTGATCACTGAACGTTTCGCGCGGCATCCCTATGGCTGGAAAGAACTCGATACGTTGCTGCTCGTCTGCCGGCTGTTCAAGGCTGGCCAGATCGAGTTGCACGCGAATGGCGGCAAGCTTCAGGCGGGCGACGTTTACGCGCAAATCGACGGATCGACTAAATGGAATAGGGTCAGCCTGTCGCGCCGGAAGACGGTGGACAAGGCGGACATCCAGTCGGTGCGCGTCTTGGCGCGTGACCTGTTTGGCACTGCGGCACCGGAAGGCGAAGATGATCTGCACAACTGGCTGCGCGATCGCTTTGCCAAGCAATCGCAGCTCCTGGCGCAATGGTCGGGCTTGGCAGCGACGGGTGCCTATCCCGGTTCGGACGAAATCGCCGACCTGCAAGGCATGCTCAACAAGCTGCTCGCCAACCGCGACAGTTTCGGCTTCCTCGGTCACGCCAAGGCCCACGCGGCCGACCTCGGGGATTATGGTGAGCGATTCCAGCGCCTGGAAACGTTCTACACGCAGCAAAAGCCGCAATGGGAAGCACTGCGGTCCGCCTTCCGCGACGAGTTTGAGCCCAACGCCTTCTTCCTGAACCGGGATACCGACGCGGCGGCGGCGTTGGCAACAGGGCGCTCGATCCTGAACGATCCGCGCCCTTATGGCCGGATCAAGGAAAGTGCGCCGCTGATTCAGACCCTGCGGTCGCGAAACGAAACCGTCATCGCCGAGCGGCGCGCAGAGGCATTGGCCAAGGTTGATCCGCAAATCGAAACGCTGCGGTCCGATCTGGCTGGCATCGGCGTTGATGCTGACTTTTCGAACAAATGCCTCAAGCCGATTCAGGATATCCGCAAACGGATCGAGGTTGAAACCAATACCGGGCAGATCACCAACCTGATCGAGGAAGCGGCCGAAGCTGCCGAGCTTGCGCATTCCGATATCGAGAAAGCGGTCGAAGCAGCAAAGATTGCCGCTGCAACACCCCAGCCTTCGCCTGAGCCTTCGGTTGTCAAGCAGCCCGGCGCGACGCCTTACAATCCTGGCCCCAAGGTCAAGGCGCCGGAGAATTTCAAGCCGCGCCGTCAGATTTCGGCCAAACTGCCCGCATCCAAGCCCTATCTCGAAACGCGCGAGGATGTTGACGAATATCTGGCCGCGCTGCGCAAGCAGCTTGAAGAGGCCATCGCCAGCAACGCCCGCATCGAAATCCTCTGAAAGTTCTGCTTCCGATGGCTTCCAACCGCAACGTCCTGAAGAAATATGCCCCGCAGGCTCGGCTTGATTTCATTCAGGCCATGACCAACCGCGCGGCCCAGTTCGGCATCACCAAGGCCGGGAGCGCTGCTGGCGAAGTTCAGGGCGATCTTTTCATCCTGAACGGCAAGGCGTTCCCGCGTTCGGTTGCGAACCAACGCGCGCGGCTGATCGCGCGCATTGCGCGGGAAGGCTTTGCTCAGGTGATGGAGGCTGTTGCCTACACCTGGTTCAACCGGTTTCTCGCCATCCGGTATATGGAATTGCACCACTATTTCGATCATGGCTGCCGCGTCCTGTCGCACCCGGCGGGCCATGATGAGCCTGAATTGCTGGAGAAGGCCGCTTCGATCAATCTTCCCGGACTCAACCGTGATGAGATCGTCAATCTCAAGCTGGACGGCACCAAGGACGAGCAGATCTATCGCAATCTGCTGATCGCCCAGTGCAATGATCTGCACCGCGCGATGCCGTTCCTGTTCGAGAAGATCGACGACGAGACCGAACTGCTGTTGCCGGAAAACCTGCTGCAATCCGACAGCATCGTGCGCAAGCTGGTGAACGAGATCGCCGAGGCCGAATGGCAGGAAATCGAGATCATTGGCTGGCTCTACCAGTTCTACATCTCGGAGAAGAAGGATCAGGTAATCGGCAAGGTGGTGAAGTCGGAAGACATCCCCGCCGCCACCCAGCTTTTCACGCCCAACTGGATCGTGAAATACATGGTCCAGAACAGCCTTGGGGCGCAGTGGCTGGCGACCTATCCCGAAAGCGGCATTCGTTCGGGCATGGAATACTACATCGCCCCGGCTGAGCAGACGCCGGAGGTGCAGGCACAGATCGATGCCATCACGCCAAAGCAGCTTGATCCCGAAGCCATCACCCTGATCGATCCTGCGGTTGGGTCAGGCCACATTCTGGTCGAAGCCTACGATCTGTTCCGCGCGATCTATCTGGAACGGGGCTACACCAAGCGGGAAGCGGCGCGCGCGATCCTGACGAAGAATCTGTTCGGTCTCGATATCGATGACCGGGCGGCGCAGATGGCGGGGTTTGCTCTGCTGATGAAAGCCTGCGCGGATGATCGCACCGTGCTGCGCAGTCCGCCCAAGCTGAACGTGCTGGCCTTGCAGGATAGCGAAGGGCTGGATGCCGATGCGTTGGCGAAGGCGCTGTTGCCGCAAGAGCGGTTTGAGATGGTGCCTAGCGGCGATTTGCTGCCTGAAACTCTATCCCAGCCCACCTTGTCGGCCCAGCAACCCACATCGAAAGAGGCCAAGGCGATAAAGGCGCTGGTGGCGCTGTTCGATGGGGCCAAAACTTTTGGTTCACTGATCACGGTGCCTGATGCGGTGATGCAGAGCTTGCCTTTGCTCGATGCACTGTTGGCAAAGCCGCTGACGGGTGATCTGCTGCTGCGGCAGGCACAAGAGGATGCACAGGAGGCGTTGAGGCCGCTTATTGAGCAGGCTCGTTTGTTGGGTGGCCGCTTCGACTGCGTGGTTGCCAATCCGCCGTACATGGGCGGCAAGGGGATGAATGCCGATCTGAAGGCGTTTGCAAGGAAGCGTTATCCCGACAGCAAATCCGACCTCTTCGCTGTTTTCATTGATCGAAATCTGGAATTTGCAGCCGACCACGGCTTGGTTGCTATGATCACCATGCAAAGCTGGATGTTCCTTTCATCCTACGAAAATTTGCGCCTCAAACTTCTGGAACATGCAACGCTGTCGAGCATGGCTCATTTGGGCGCGAGAGCTTTGATAGCATTGGCGGTGAAGTGGTTTCGACCACGGCTTTTCGTCCTTCAGATCTCCCCACATGGCAAATTTCAAGGGCGGCTATGTCCGGCTGACCCACGCGAAATTGGAAGCAGCTAAAAAGTCCGACCTTGAGCAAGCTATCGCAAAAGCTGACTGTGGCTGGTTCTTTCATGCCTCAGCGACAGATTTCGAGCAAATTCCAGGGAGGCCTATTGCATACTGGATTAGCAATGAATTTCGCGAGGCCTTTTTGCTGGGGATACCATTCGGCGAATTGGTGCATCCGCGACAAGGTCTTGCAACCGGAAGCAACGACACATTCTTGGAGAAAGTGGTTTGAACTGAACATCAATGAGATCAGTTTTGACACAGGCTCGATATCCGATCTGGCAGAACTAAAAAACGGTGGTTCCACACAATAAAGGCGGAGATTGGAGAAA
Source organism: Novosphingobium sp. (assembly GCA_016719755.1). GTDB lineage: Bacteria > Pseudomonadota > Alphaproteobacteria > Sphingomonadales > Sphingomonadaceae > Novosphingobium. The sequence continues at coordinate 682,708 of JADJYM010000016.1, forward strand.
ATGGTTTTGAAATTTGAATATGTAGTTGATTGGTTCGGCGATGGTCATGGAAAAAAATTTTAAAGACGAAGGTGTCTCGGCGGTCGCCCTCTAAATCGGAGTATTACTTCAAGGAGAGTGTCACGTGGTCAGATATTACGACCAACTCTTTTGGGGCAAGATATTACCGGGTTTATAGTTTGATGAAAGGCTCTTCCGGATTTCCGCAAGAGAGTGAATTCTATGCTTCAATCGCGATACTAAATAGTCGCCTTATGAATGAGTTTATGGCGGTTCTAAATCCGACCTCAACTTTTCAAGTTGGTGACATGGCTCGCGTGCCTTTTATTAGAGCGTCAACTGTCGAAGATAATGCAAAGAATGTCAATTGTCAAAACATGACTGGGATTGTTTTGAAGTTTCTTGCGATTTTTCCAGATCCCCTTTGCTCCAACAAGGGTTTGCCGCAAAAGCCCTTTCAGATTCTTATGGTTTTCTCGTGAAGCATCAACGCTCCATAACGGCTGAAGCGGGTTGCCTTGAAGGCAGAACAACCGGCTCTTCATCAAAGCTTATGGCCTTCAAAACGAACTAACCCCTGAAGTCCCGTTGTCGGAAATAACCCTCACCTGCAATCCGCACTACCGCTACGGCGGCGACCTGACTGATGAGGAGCGCGAAGCGCGCCTGAAGTCGGACACGATGCGCGAACTCGTGTCCTATGCTGTCGGATGCATGATGGGCCGCTACTCGCTGGCGGAGCCGGGCCTGATCTACGCACATTCCGGTGGCATGGGCTTCGATCCGTCACGCTACGGCGCATTTCCGGCTGACGATGACGGCATCATTCCGCTGACCGAAGAGCAGTGGTTTCTAGACGATGCCGCTGCCCGGATCGAAGAGTTCCTCGGTGTCGCTTGGCCAGAAGCGCCGATCATCGAAACCCTGACCACGCTGATGGATGGCCTCTCCATGGACAAGGCGGGTGAGCCACGCGCTGCATTGCGGTCGTACCTGTCAAAGCAGTTCTACAAGGACCACCTTCAGACGTACAAGAACCGCCCGATCTACTGGCTGTTCTCATCGGGCAAGCACAAGGCGTTCGAGGCGCTGGTCTATCTCCACCGTTACAATGAAGGCACGCTGGCGCGGATGCGCACCAACCATGTCACCCCGCTGATGGGCAAGTTGCAGCAGCGGATCAGCGATCTGGATGCCGAAATCGCCACCTCATCCTCCTCGGCGGAAAAGACCCGCAAGAGCCGGGACAAGGACAAGATTGCCAAGCAGTTGATTGAACTGCGCACTTTTGACGAGGAACTGCGCCACCTGGCCGATCAGCGCATCGCGCTCGATCTGGATGACGGTGTGAAGGTCAATTACGCCAGGTTCGGCAATCTGCTCGCCTTTAAGGACAAGGTTTGCCCGAAGAAAAAGGGTGAGGACGAGTAAGCGTGGACCTGACCCACATCCACACCCATCTGAAACGCCTGTTTTCCAGCGGCGGCCATGATCATGCGGGCAACCGCATCGTCTGGTGGCAGGATCGCGAAGGCGAATTTGCCGAGGAACTGGATAAGCTCGATCTCGAAAACTGCCATGACGATGGCGTGGCGCTGATCCGGCTGGGTGAGGAGTCCACGCTGGCGCTGAAGGTCAGGATGCTGCTGGAAGAGCCCAAGGCGCGCTTCCTGATCTATGAACGCGGTGCCTTGCCGGACCCGGCGCACGATATGCTGCTCGACATCCGCAAATGGGCGGCCCCCTTTGCCGCGGACAAGTCGACGCTGATCCTGCGCGAACTGGGCTTGATCGATGAGCTATCGCTCAAATCCCACATTGCCGATCGCGCCCGCTTCTTTGCCAGCCGGGAACGGATGGACAAGCTCGTCCGGTTCATCGCGCCCGGCGACGGCGCCTATCAGATCGATCTCAAGATCATGGCGGTGCTGGCCCGCGCGCCGCAGCCGCAGCTCTCGCAGATCCTGCGCATCTTGCTGGCCGAACTCGATCCCCAGGAGCTGACGGCCGACAGCAAGACACTCGCCGAATTCCAGCGCTTTGGCGTGGAGCAGGCCTTCTGGGACTTTGTCGCGCAAGAGTTTCGCTATGCCGACGAAGGGCCATGCCTGCGCAACCTGCTGCTGCGCCTGTTCGCCACGGACTTTGCCCGCCATGTGACCGGCAAGGTTCCGGTGTCGCTGACGCATCTGGTGCTGCCCAACGGCGGCGGCTCCAACGCGATAGTCTTCATGGATGGCTGGCGCGATTCCAGCAGCCACCAGCGATCCTATGATGCCCTGTCCGCCATCATTGCCGAAGATCTGCGCATCAAGAGCCAGCTGAGCGGTTTCGCGCTGGCCGATCTGGAGATGGTTCACAGCTTCCTCGATGTCGAGAAGCGATTGGCATCTCTGCTTGTGCGCGAAGTGCTGGATGCTTCGAAACGGTCAATGCCGCGCGGATCACGGATATCGCGCGCAGTCGCCAGAACGCTTATTGGGCCAACGCCGAGAAACCGTCGACCGAAGATGCGCCCCGCGCGGCGCTGCATAGCGTTTACGACGCAATCATCCATGCCGGCGCATTTCTGGCGCTCAAGGGTGAAGTGGGTGCGCATGTTCGCAGCAACACCGCCTCTGAAACGTGGAAACTCTACACTGATCGCCTCTACCGCTTCGACCAGCTCTATCGCCTGTTCGGCGAGGCGGCAGACGTGGCGGAAGCCCAGAACTGGGATGTTCTCAAAGACCTGCGCAGCCATATCGAGGATGTGTATGGCAACTGGTATCTGGCCGAGTTGGGGAATCTGTGGACCAGTCAGGCAGAGGCGGAATTGCTGCCTGCCTGGCATTTGCCGAACATCATCAACCAGTATGATTTCTTTGCCCGTGAGGTGCAGCCAGTTCTGGATGCAGACCCCGGTCGGCGCGTCGTCGTGATCATCTCCGACGCATTCCGGTACGAAGCGGCGCAGGAGCTGTTCGCCGCCATGCGGGGAACCGACCGCTATCAGGCGACGATGGATTCGATGCTCGGTGTCCTGCCATCCTACACCGCGCTGGGCATGGCCTCGCTCTGCCGCACGGGCACTGGCCTATGCGCCGGACGGCTCGGTGCAGGTCGATGGAAAATCATCCAGTGGGTTGGAGGCGCGCAAAAAGCTGCTTGAGGCAGTGGGTGGGATCGCGATCAAGGCATCCGATCTGATGGAAATGAAGAAGGAGGACGGCAAGGCCTTCTTCAAGCCCTACCGCGTGATCTACGTCTATCACAACCAGATCGATCAGACGGCGGACACGGGCAACGAAGAGAAAACCTTCGTCGCCGTCCGGACGACGATCGATGAGATCGCGGCGCTGGTTCGCCGGGCATTCACGTTCAACTGTAATCGCGCGATTGTAACCGCCGATCACGGCTTCCTGTTCCAAAGCGCGCCTCCCGGCGACGGCCACAAGAACGCGATCAAGACCCGCCCGGAAGGGGCGGTGATCGCCAAGAAGCGCTATCTGATTGGAACCGATCTCGGCAGCAATGATGGCGCCATCAGCGGCGATATCGCCACTACCGCGAAAGCCAGTACCGATATGGGGTTCTGGGTTCCCAAGGGGATCAACCGCTTTCATTTTGTGGGCGGAAGCCGCTTTGTCCATGGCGGCGCGATGCCGCAGGAAATCTGCATCCCCCTGCTGCGTGTCAACTACGCGCGCGGAGAAGGCAAAGGCCGCGAACAGACCCGCGTAACGAAGGTCGGGCTGGCCGCGCTGTTTCACAGCACACGGATTACGACGTCCCGCCACCGATTCACGATCACGCAAACAGAAGCCGCGTCCGACCGGGTGCAGCCGGTAACAGCCAGAATCGCGCTCTATGATGGCGATCAGCAAATTTCGAATGCCGAGGTCATTGCTTTTGATTCCACAGCCAAGGACATGAACCTTTGGAAGAAAGAGGTCTGGCTCACGCTGGCCAACCAGTCATTCGACCCGCACAAGAAATACCAATTGATCGTTCGCGATACCGAAGATCAGCTGGATCTCTTCCGCCTCATCCCGTCACCATCAGTCTGGCCTTTGAAAATGACTCCTGACCCTCACACCAAGAACGATGTCGATGCGCTGCTGGTTCAGCAGTTCGCCGGTAAAGTCGTTCGCAAAGATCTCACCAAACTGGTCAAGGAAGGGGCAAATGTCCCGACTTATGTTCTCGAGTACCTGCTCGGAACCTATTGCGCATCCGACGATGAGCAGACGATCCGCGAGGGGCTGGAGACAGTCAAGGGTGTCTTGGCGGAGAACTATGTTCGCCCCGATGAGGCGGAAAAAATTAAGTCGAAAATCCGGGAGCGAGGCAGCTACAAGATCATCGATAAGGTCAGCGTCCGCCTGAACGAAAAGCGAGACGTCTACGAGGCGCTTTTGGCCAACCTTGGCGTCAAGGATGCCGAGATCGATACCCGGTTCGTCAAGGCCAACGAGAAGCTGCTCGCGGGTGGGATCTGGTGCATTGTTACCGTGCATTACTTCTTCGAGGAGGGCTCCAAGCGGTCGCCGTTCTCGGTTGCAGACCTGAAGCCGATTCAGATGCCAAACATGGACATGGGCGAGCTGTTCGAGGCGCGGAAGCACTTAACCACCAAGCAGTGGATCGATGCCCTGACCCGCTCAACAGGGATGGAGCCGACTGTACTGGACGAGCGCACCCTTTGGCACCTGCTGGTGCGGCTCATCCCGTTTGTCGAAAACAACTACAATGTCTGTGAGCTTGGCCCTCGGGGCACGGGCAAATCCTACGTTTACGAGGAAGTCAGTCCCAACAGCATCCTGGTCTCAGGTGGCCAGACCACCGTCGCGAACCTCTTCTACAACATGTCCCGGCGACAGGTTGGATTGGTCGGTATGTGGGACGTAGTCGCCTTCGACGAAGTGGCTGGGATCAATTTCAAGGAGCCTGACGGCGTCCAGATCATGAAGGGCTACATGGCCAATGGTTCGTTCGCTCGTGGGCGAGATTCCATTTCGGCTTCAGCCAGCATGGTCTTTGTCGGCAACATCAACCAGTCGGTCGATACCTTGGTGAAGACCAGCCACCTGCTGGCACCGTTCCCCCAGGTCATGATCGACAGCGCCTTCTTCGACCGCTTCCATGCTTACATACCGGGTTGGGAAGTGCCGAAAATGCGTCCGGAGTTTTTCACCAACCGCTACGGATTGATCACCGATTATCTCGCCGAATTCATGCGCGAAATGCGTAAGCGCAGCTTTGCAGATGCGATTGATCGCTATTTCAAGCTGGGCAACAATCTGAACCAGCGCGACACGATTGCAGTTCGCAAAACCGTCTCGGGTCTTTTGAAGCTGCTCTACCCCAACGGCGAGTTCGACAAGGAAGCTGTCCGTCAGTGCCTCGAATATGCGCTGGAAACACGCCGCCGGGTCAAGGAGCAGTTGAAGAAGATTGGGGGCATGGAATTCTATGACGTCCATTTCTCTTACATCGACCAAGACACTCACGAAGAGCGGTTTGTCTCGGTGCCAGAGCAAGGCGGCGGCAAGCTAATCCCCGATGGGCCGATGAACCCTGGCGTTCTCCACACAATCGGGACAGGCAGTGGAGGTCACCTGGGCCTCTATCGGCTCGAAACCCAGATCACCGCCGGCACAGGAAAACTTGCAGTTTCCGGAATTAGTTCGAACAGTTCGGCTCGTGAGGCCCTCAAGGTTGGCTTCGATTTCTTCCGGGCCAACATTGCCCGGATCAGTGGGTCCGCAAAGGCAAGTGAACATGACTACCATGTTCACTTGGTCGAACTTCAGAACAGCGGTGCGACGACGTCGATCACGCTTGCTGGGTTTGTCGCAGCCTGTTCCGGGATACACGAGCCGCTTCAGGGGCAGCTGGTCGTGCTTGCAGACATGAGCCTGGGCGGGGAACATAGCCAGTCGAAAATCTCGCAGGCTGCATGCGGCAGCCTTCGATTGTGGCGCAAAACGGGTGCTTTTGCCCATGTCGAGCGTGACCGATATCCCTTCAATTCCCGGGGAGCTCTTTGCCAAGTTCCAAACGTCGTTTTATTCCGACCCGGTCGATGCCGTATTCAAGGCATTGGGCGTCGACTGAATTTCGGCCGTGAGTTGTTGGGGAATGCCTTCCCCTGCTGCTGAGCCCGTCCGGTCTCAACAGACCCCTTCGTGCGGGACTGCCGCCCCGCAACGCCCCGCGAGAGGAAGAGAACGGGATGGCCCCGTGACGGGCTGAGAGCGGCGAGAGAGGCTCGCTGCGGGTCCGTCGCGGAGACCTGCCATGGCGCAACGACATGTTGCCCGCTCAAACCCTGAGCGAGTCAATCTTTACCAGCAAATCACCGACCGGATCATCGCTGATCTCGAGGCTGGGCGCGTCCCATGGGTTCAGCCCTGGGGAACGGCCAATGCCGGCATCGGCATGCCGCACAATGCTGTCAGTTCCCGTCGATACAGTGGCATCAATGTGCTTACCCTCTGGCATGCCGTCGTCTCCCGAGGCTTCTCGAGCCATGCCTTCCTGACGTTCCGGCAGGCTGCGGCCTTGGGGGGCTCGGTGCGTCGCGGCGAACGCGGAGTCGGTATCATCTACACCCGCCGCTTTGTGCCAAGCAGCGAACGTCGCCGAGCGGATACCGAAGGCGCCGCAACCAGTGGCGGGATTCCGTTCCTCAAGCATTTCACGGTGTTCTCGGTCGACCAGTGTGACGACCTGCCCGAACATATCTGTCTCCCACCACCGCCCATCCCGGATGGCCTGATCCTGCCGCACGCCGAGGAACTGATCGCCGCGACGGGCGCCGATTCCCGCATCGGTGGCCCGTCCGCTTATTACAGCCCGGGGCATGACTATGTCGCGGTGCCGCGGCCCGACGATTTCCATGAGCCGATCAACTGGCATCGCACGGCTTTTTCACGAACTGGGCCATTGGACTGGCCATGCCACCCGGCTTGGCCGCGATCAGACCGGCAGCTTCGGCTCCAAGGACTATGGCCGCGAAGAATTGGTCGCGGAAATGGCCGGAGCCTTCATCTGCGCCGCGCTCGGGATTGTGCCAAGCGTTCGCCACGCTGATTACATCGGCTCGTGGCTCCAGATTATCCGGGAAGACAATCGCGCCATCCTGCGCGCCGCCAGCGCTGCCTCCAAGGCGGCAGATTATATCCTCGCCTGTCGTGACACCGCATCGACTGGCCTTGATGTCGCTGGTGAGGACGAAGCCGACGGCTTCGAGCTTGAAGGGAGGTTGGCGGCATGAACCTGCTCACCCCCGAAATCCGCGCGGCCTTGCTCGCGAACATGCACGCGCGCCGCAATGCGCAGGCACAAGGCGAACGAGAGCCTGATCCCGTTCCCGTTGCCCGGTTCTTCAATCCGCTTGGCGCGGCCACTTGGCTTGCCACCGAACTCGACGAGGACGGCATCCTGTTCGGCCTTGCCGATCTCGGCCTTGGCTGCCCTGAACTTGGCAGCTTTTCGTTGCGGGAATTGCAGTCGCTGCGTCTGCCGTTCGGCCTCGGGATCGAGCGGGATATCCTCTTCGACACCGCGTTGCCCATATCGGCCTACGTCGCGGCAGCCCGTCAGGCGGGTTCGATCCTAGGCGCTGAAAAGCTGCTGAGGGAACGCGCCATGCCAGAAGGGGATGGCTGAAATCTGGTAGCCTGGCGGCCTGCCAGATCGCGGGTTGGTCCGCCTGTGGCGGCCCTAGAGGAAGAGGAAGGCCAGGGCCTTCGTGACGGGCTTGGAAGCCGAGAGAGTGTCTCGCGGCGGCCCGTCATGGAGACCTGCAATGGCCAAACAGCCTGCAAAAATCACCCTCAGCCCGTCGCGTGACATTCCCTTCGACCATCTGATCCTGTCACAATCCAATGTCCGCCGCGTGAAGGCCGGCGTGTCGATCCCCGAACTTGCTGAGGATATCGCGCGCCGGACTTTGCTTCAGAGCCTCAACGTGCGCCCGGTGCTTGATGCCGAAGGTCAGGAGACCGGCATCTTCGAAGTTCCGGCCGGTGGCCGACGCTACCGTGCCCTTGAGCATTTGGTGAAACAGAAGCGCCTGGCGCGCACCGCGCCGATTCCCTGCATCGTCAAGGCGGCGGACAATGACGTCTCGGCGGAAGAAGACAGCTATGCCGAAAACGCGCACCGGGAGCAGTTGCATCCGCTCGACCAGTTCCGGGCCATGCAAGCCATGGTCGACAAGGGTAGCGCCGCCGAAGACATCGCCGCGCATTTCATGACCACGCCCGCTGTCGTCCGCCAGCGTCTCAAACTGGCGTCGGTCTCGCCCAAACTCCACGACATTTACGCCGAGGACGGCATGTCGCTGGACCAGTTGATGGCGTTCACCGTGTCCGAAGATCATGAGCGCCAGGAGCAGGTATGGGAAAATGCTGACCCACAGCTTCAACAAATCCGCCGCCTACATCCGCCAGCGCCTGACGGAAAACAGCGTCCGGGTTGCCGACAAGCGGGTGCGGTTCGTGTCCGTCGATGCCTATGTCGCGGCTGGCGGCGGCGTGATGCGCGACCTGTTCGAGGACGATGACGGGGGCTGGCTCACCGATCCCGCACTGCTCGACCGCTTGGTCGACGCGAAACTTGCCGCCGAGGGCAACCGCATTGGCACTGAAGGCTGGAAATGGGTGGCGACTGCCGTCGACCTGCCATGGAATGCGACCAACGGACACCGTGAGATCGTTGGCGCAGAATTACCCATGACTGAGGCTGAGCAGGCAAGACTCACGGCGCTTCAGGCTGAAATCGAGCAGATCGAGACCGAATGGGCCGACGACCCCAACGTGCCGCAGGACGTCTATGCGCGGATCGAAGGGCTTGAAACGGAAATCGGCCAGCTGGTCGACCGGCCCATGATTTTCGATCCTGCCGAAATGGCAATCGCCGGTGCCTTTGTGACCATCGAGGCGGATGGTTCGCTTTGCATTGAGCGGGGCTACGTCCGAGCCGAAGACGAACCGGTGGTGGAAGTGGGCGGCGAAGACGATGGCTCCGGGGTCGATCCCGTTTCGGGCGAGCCAATACCTGGCGCAAACCACAGCGGGACCGCACCAAACGCCAGCGGTTCGGCACCTATCGGAACTGATGAAGAAGATGCCGACGATGACATCCTCAAGCCGTTGCCCGACCGGCTGGTTGCCGACCTGACCGCCTGGCGCACACTCGCGTTGCAGGATGCCTTTGCCCAAAGCCCCGCCACAGCCTTCGCGACGGTGCTGCACGCGCTCGTGCTCGACACCTTCTACAGCTACAGCCGCGAGAGCTGCCTGCAACTGTCGCTCAACCGGGTGTCCTTTGCCAATCCACCTGCAGGTCTGCGCGACAGTGCTCCCGCGCGGGCCATCGCCGAGCGCATGAAGCGCTGGGAGGATCGACTGCCGGAGTCCGACAAGGAACTTTGGGACGCGCTTCTGGCCTTCGACGCCGATGAGCAGGCCAGTCTGTTTGCCCATTGCACATCGCTGGCGGTGAACGCGCAGGCCGAGATCGTCCCCAAATACGACAATGGCCGGGTGTCGACGCACAGCGTTGCACGCCGCATCGCTCACAGCCATGTCCTGGCGCATGCCGTTGGTCTTGATGTCGTGGCGGCAGGCTGGAAGCCCACAGTCGATGGCTATTTCCGCAGCGTGACCAAACCGCGCATCCTTGCCGATGTGACCGAAGCGCGCGGGGAGCAGTTCGCTGGCATGATCGATCACCTGAAAAAGGGCGACATGGCCCGCGAAGCGGAACGGCTGCTGGAAGATGTCCACTGGCTTCCCGAGCCGCTGCGGACGCCCGACGCCGACGGTGGTCATGGCGCTACGCCTGACGTTGATCGTGAAGGGCTCGAATTACCCGCGTTCCTTGATGATGACGAAGCGGCTTACGCGATCGCTGCCGAATGATCCGAACCGCGCGGGTTCAACATCCCGCTTGTTTTTATCTCACTCAGGCCCGGCCACCACGCCGGGCCGCCTCTTTTTGGGGAGACTTCAAATGCGGAAAACCAGAACTCCCGGGCCCTGCTGGGGAGGACTCCATGGCTGACTATCATTCACCAACGGTCGTGCAACCGGACATACCAGTCGCGGCGATGACCCCGCTCGAACGCCGTTTGCTGTGCGAACTGTTCGAGCATGAAGGCAATGACCAAGCGGTCTACTTTTTCGCCAGCGATAATGTCGCCGACAGTGCTTGGATCGCGACCGCTGAGCTGGTCGAATTGCTCGGTCAGGATAATGGCATGGTCAGTCGCATCGCTGACGTGGTGCGCGCGGAAATCGCCAAGGGTGATCTTGGCGAAGACGAGTTCGAGCTCGATTTCTCGATGATCGGCTATGACCTGATCTTCCAGGACATTGTGCGGCGATCGCCTGACCTTGACCATGTGCAGATCATCGCAGCGTGGACTTGCACGAAGATGCGGCCCGACGGCTTTGGCGGGATGGCGACCGTCATAACGGCTGACGAGGTCCATTCGATGTCCACCGCGTCCTACATCGAAGAGGTGCTCGGGCGTTTGGGCGAGCCACCGCCCTCCACCTGAAATTTCCCGTCCAATCACCCCACGAAGCCCGGCCGTTGAGCCGGGCTTTCGCGTTTCAAGGAGACCTGAAAATGTCAGCGCAATACATCTACGACACCGCCCCCTTGGGCAGCCTCATCCGCTATTCGAACGGCGAGCCGCGCCCGCCCGAGCGTTTTCGCCGCAAACTTGCCGCTTGGAACAACGACAATGGCACCGGTCGGCTCGTTGAACGCTACCCCGGCCAGGTTACCGACAACTACCGTTCGCCGGCGCATTTCATGCTCCATCTGGCGACCTATGGCAGTCAGGGCGTCATCGTCATGACCGTGCGCCGCGCCTACAGCGTCGAAAGCCCGCTCAATTTCGAGATCATCGACACGCCGAAACTTGGGCAAGTGCGCGTCTTGACCACGTTTCGGGGCAAGGACGAATTGCGCCACCTCGCAGCCGACATGGCATCGGCAGAAGCATGGATGCGCGACAATCCCTATTCCGGGATGCGCGCCGAGATTGTGACCGACGCTGATCTGGCCGTTCTGCCCTCTGAACTCAGGAGGGCGGCATGAACGACATCATTGTCGAACATGGCACGACCAGCGACGGCCTTATGGCCGCACGGGTCGATGGGCTCGCCTATATCGCCATTCCGCTCAAGGAAGGCTTCTCGATCGTGTCCGGCTGGAAGCTCAACCGGCCGATTGGCGAATGGTCCCGGTCAGATGTCTATTGCGCCGAAGGTGCCGTGGCTGATGAAGTCTCCTTCCGCGCCTATATTGCCGACATCGCGCTGCATGTCCGCCAACGCAACGCGCTCGGTCGCGTCGATACGATCCTGCGCGTTTCCACGCCTTGGGGCATGTCTCAATCGGCGACCATCTACGCGGAGGGGATCGTCTTTCATTCCACTGCCGGCCATGGCGGCTTCAAGCTCGACCGGGCACGCAATGCGGGGATGGATCCCGCGTTGCGACTATCTGGCGGCTGGTATGAAGAAGACGCCGAATGGGCGCTCGTCGCCGCAGGTTACCCGGACCTGTTCACCTACCGCGAACAGGCAATGGCAAACAGAGCGATGCGGGATTGGTATCCCGATGCTTGGGAGGCCGTCCATGGCCGCGAGTTGTCAGCGGCAGAATCTTTCACCCGCGACCGCCAGCAGTTTGCCCGCCACCACGCAAAGGACTGGGTGGTGATTTCCGCTGTTCGATCATCCGATCATCCTGGCATGGTAGAGGCGCTGGCCACCGTCGGAGGGGATCGGAATAGCCAAGAAACGCGACGATTTCTGGTGCGAATCGGAGAATATGCAGCCGGACGCCATGGGTTTGTCATTGTTCCTGCATTTCACCAAGAAATTGCACGCGTGGGAATTTGCTGGCGGCAAGTTGTTTTTGGGGCCCGGAACCGGGGCATCACGGCTGCGACATTCTAAAAAAGCAGGCCCTTTTCGCGGGGCCAGATCTCGTCACCCCCCCCACTCCTGGGTGCCCGACACGCTTCTCATGCCGGAAACCACAGACGCGGAGTGGACGGGATGCCAGCATCATTCCGCGACCCATGTCTGGAAAACGTCGATCGCGATCGCGAGCTGGCGGGCTTCTTCGGGACCACCCTTGTGGACGATGCCGACGATCTCGTTATACGCATCAACTATCGGGCCTCCGGACATACCCTGTGCTAGTTCCTGGCTCACCTCGACCATTTGAACGCCGCTTTTGATTGGGAGCGAGGTAACCGAACCGCCGCGCACGTTCATTTTGTCACCGGGGCCGAAACCGGGATAGCCGAACGCCGTCACGGCGACGCCGACGGCCACCGGTTGAGCGGCGGCCTCAAGCTCGAAGTAGTCGGTCGCAGGAATCGCATGACCGAGCAAGGCGAGATCGCGATGGGGACACCGCTTCGCGACCGTCACATCGAAGCGGTTCGATGGCTTGGACGGGTGATAGACGGTGAAGTCGCTCACACCCTCGACACAATGCGAGGCCGTTACCAGTCCGATATCCTTCAGGAAGAAGGCCGTGCCCTGCTGACCACCCTTGGCCGAATGCTCGACGAGCCATACCGCACGGTCCCGCCGCTCCTCGATCGTCGGCGCGAGTTTGATCGGCCGTGCCCCAAAGTTCTTGTTGAACCGAGTCGCCAGCGACCGCACGACGGGATCGGTCAGACCCTTCAGGTGGGTGATGTAGGAGATTTTGCCGCGCAGATGCTCGGCGATGACACCTTGCCGCCTGCGTCGGCATATCTCTGCTGCGCGTCTTCCAGCCCAAGCTTCTCGACGGAGTGCAGCAGGGCGCGGATCTGTCGGACATAGCGCCGATCGACATTCAGGCCAGCGTTGATCTTAACGCCAGTGACGACCCGCCTTGAATTGCGATCGGCATAATGGGCCTTGTCGGGGTTCACCGCGAAGCCGTTACTCTTGAAGGTCTCGCGCAGCGAAGGCGCGAGCGTGTCCGGCGAGAAACGGCCGACTGGGGGCAAGGCACCCTCGAACAGCGGTGACGGTGGCTGATAGCTTGAGAAGGTGATGTCGTCGGCATAGCGGGTGTAGATCGAACGCGCGGCCTTGGCGGCGCGAAGCAGCTCGGAATCGAGCCGGAAGCAGATCATATTGGAAAGGACAGGGCTTGAAGGCGCGCCCTGCGGGAGATGGCTGTTGAAGCAGCAAAGCCGGGCGATGATCTCGGCAACCCGGTCATTGACGCCGAGTGACCGGAGCAATCCCGTGATGCGGTTCTCGGTAATCGTCGGGAAAAAGTCCTTCAGATCGAGATTGACGACAAACCGTCGCCGACCATGGGCCGCGGCGTTGGTCTTTACCGAACGTGCTGGCACGAAGCCGTGGACTGGATTGCGGACCCGGTAGAGTTGATCGAGCAGTGGCGCGAGCTTGCTCTGCAGAATCTTCAGCCGCTTGTCGGGGGCGGTGATGTGCCGGACCTTGCCGCCGCCCTTGGCGATCGAAAATTGCGCGTACATCCGTTCTCGATACCACCAGATTTTTTTCAGCTCCTTCGGGCTGAGACCGAGATGCGCAAGAAGGCTGGCTTCGTCGCCAAGTTCTGGGGATTGTGGAGAGGGAAGTGCTTGCCGAATATGCGCGCAGCCGATGGCACGAGGTCTCCCTTCCAATCACGCCAGTCGCCCCGTAAAGAGCTGCGCGCTCGATATGTCCAGACATTCGCTCTTAGGCCGCAGTTGCACCGCCCGTATGCGAAGGAAGACCTCGTTGGACGACGTCTAACAGCTTACCCTGCTTTATTCCAGTGAGAGGTGATGCCGTCCGTGGGCTTCGGTCAGAGTAGCAGGCCAGACCTGCGGCAGGATCGACTGCAAGGGCCTCAAACCTCACTGATACCTTCAGTTCAGTGAGCGCGCGGGCGCTGGTACTGGCGTCCGACCACGAGATCTTGTTGATCAAGCTCGGGGGGCAATCTTAGACGTGGTGTAAATGATCTGATGTGGCGTCTTCGAGCGCTTCGATAAATCCACAAGCAAGCGTTGAAAATTCCAAGACCGTTCTTCGACCATTCCCTTGTCTTCGACATTATCGAAGAAGCATCCAGCGCGGCAGATTGAAACGCTTGTCGAGTAGAGAGGCACTCAGCAGGCCAGCAGCAAAGCTATTTTTTAGGATTACCATGCCGCTCGCACTGCCGGCGCGGTTCTTCTCACCATTGATCGCAATCCAGTCTCCCGAGAATTCAAAGGAGACGTTGTCGACCTCACCAAAATCGCTGTGCTCCTGAAGGTCTTTATCGAGGAACGCCTTCGTCTCATTCGAGATAAGCGTGTACGCCTCGAGCTTTCGCTTGCCTTGCGCACGCAAAATCGCCTCGATTTCTGCCTTTAGTCGCGTGACGCGCGGGTGTTGAGATCCTCTTTCGCATCGGACGCCGCCTGAATTTTCTTTGCCAACTCAAGGCGCTTTTGAAGGCCTTCGAGTTGGCTGTCGATGAAACCAACTTTGCGGCTCAGCTCAGCGATCGCACTTTCGCGGCCTGTGACCATGCCGGATTGGCCAAGTTCGATTGTCGACGATGCGCGCTTGAGCACCTGACGAGCAACGCGCAGCGTGCTCTTCTTCTGGGAAAGTTCCTGAAGTCGATCGACCTGGAGCGATTCAGATTCCTTCAGTTGCATCTGGAGATCTAGGCGAACAGCAAGCGTACGGCTGTCGTCAGCGCCATCGACACGCTTTGTGTCGCACAGTTGGCAATGCGCCTCATCTTTGGGTGTCACCGGCGCGAAGCATGACGGACAATACTCAAAAGCGAGATGACCAAGCGCGAAGAATGTGGTTGATGCATCGTCAAAATCAGACAACGATTGACCTAGATGTTTTATGAAATCTTCTGCGTCGGAAATCTCGTATTCAATAACTTCGATTTCATCGATCAGTTGAGCAACCGAACGCCTAGCGAGATTATATTCCTTGATCGCATCAGATCGCATCTTTTTTAGATCTGCATGTTCAGTGGCTTGTTCAGAAGCTGAAACCAGCTCATCGATCGACGAGAGCAGACCGGTCCGTTCGTTGCTGACCTTCTCGATGGTCGCGCTAATATGCTCGAAGAGGATATTCTCACCATAGCCAGACGCCACCACTACCGGGCTACGGTATTCCGTCACGGCAGCGCCGTACGGTTTCTCGGTCTCGCGCAGCTCGGTTTGTTTTCGTAAAGGTCGTACCTCCAACGCCAGACAGCAGGTCACCTACCGCTTGCCTTGTTTGCCAAGTATCGAAATTCTCGACGCGGAAAATTCTCTGCACTGGCGTGAGTTGATCCACATACAGCAGCCGAAGCAACTGGTGCATGGTGATGTTGCTGCCGCCGTCACTGATCGACTCCGGGCAGGCCGATCGCATTGAATAAGACCTGGCTAAAGCTGTAGCCGTGATCTGGCCGACGATACGGCAGTGTCTGCCAGCTTTCTTTGGGAGACGAGAGCCTCGTCCAGCGTGCCGAAAGTAAATAGACATGGGCCGGCCGCCTTCGGTCGCCCACGTCGCGCCTAAGGCTAAGGGTGCCAGACTTTGTGATGAGCTGAATGTAAACCTGCTCAGCACGTGGGGCGAAAGCTTTCCAGTCCTTCAAGTCTCCGCCGAGCCCGAAAAATATGAAGTCGGCGATCGTTGACTTCCCGGACCCATTCGAGCCGTGGATGATGTTCACTCCCGCGTGGAATACCTCGTCGTAAGAGGACATGGGAGCCTCGCGTGACGAGCATACGCTCGATCCGGAAAAAAGCGCTCATGCTATTGGCCTCGTGATGGAAGCCCTGCCCGTTTGGTAAGGTTATCGCGACCGGTCAGCGGCAACGAGGCCACATCTTCAACCAGAAAGGCAACCAACGCCTTATCTGTAGTATTCTGCTCAAGTGCTTGCCGCATGATTTCTGCCGGCACCATAGTGCTTTCGAGGCTAGCGTATTGATCGCGGAGGGCGTCTCGCTTCAACATGCCTAGACCGGTCAGGCGCTTGAGCGCCGTTGTCTGGTAGAGTTGCAGCTCCTGCCAGACTGAAGCCGGTCGAGGAGGCGAACAAAGGGTTAGCGGGCGTTGGAATGCCCAGAGCACGAAAGCGTTCCTTGATATTCGCCGGGACAGACGGGCGGTGCAGCAAGGGCGGGAACGCGAGGGAACATGTCGAGGATTCTAAGCTGCTCCAACGGCATAGGTTCGTCCTTCGCCGTCATTAGGCGAACCATGCGAAAAATGCAGTGATAAGGGTCGCGAGACGCGTACCAGACACGCAGATCAGCCATTGTCCCACGCCAGATGGCAATTGCCCGCGAGGTAATACAGCGCCCCATCGACGAGACCTGCCGTTATCTCGTTCTCACTTGAGGAATGGTTGGCGGCGCACGGAGCGATTACCTGATCCTGCACCGCTTGATCGACTTGTTCGGCGCTGCCATCTTCTGCAATTACGCGCGCAACATGCCGACTGAAACGGCTCTCAACGTCGGCCAGCAGTTGTGTATAGCGGGTCACAGCCGAAGGCTGTGCTATATGGCGCTGAAGCGCCATGTTAAATCGCTCCTTCTTCCGCTTTGCAGCGCTAACGGCATAAGCGCGCCCGGCATCTGTCAGCTTTTGACTAAAGAGCCCGTCCTCAAAAGTAGTTGGGAGATATCAATCGGTTGCGGTTGACGCGCTGACGCATCGCTGATTCAAGGGTTTCGCCAGAAACTACAGGAATTGAACGATGTGGACCGATATCGCCGGCGGCAGCATAGCCGCGCGGGGCTGCGTTATCAAGCGATTTTGCGCGATGCGGAATGGGTGGTGCTCGAACCTGCTGCCCCCTGCGAAGGCTGGCGGCGGGCCGCGCAGCACCGACCTGCGCGAGTGATGAATGCGATCCTCTATCTGGCGACGGGCGACTGCCAATGGCGAATGCTGCCCAAGGATTTCCGCCGCTCTCGACAGTTCAGCGCTACTTCTACGCTTGGCGCGACAGCGGGGTTGTGGCAGGCGATCAACCACCCTGCTGGTTTGGCCGCGCGCGAATCGCCGGACGCGAGGCCGGTCCCAACGCCAGGGTGATAGACCAGTCAATCGGTGAGAACCACCGAAAGCGGCGGGATACGCGGCTATGACGCGAGCAAGAAGATCATGGGCCGCAAGCGTCACATCGTCACCGATACGCTCGGACTGATGCTGTTCACCACGGTTCACGCCGCCAGCGTCCAGGACCGCGACGCGCGGTCGATCTCATCAAGGCGATCCGCCACCGCTTCCCGTAGCTGCGCCATCTCCGCCGATAGCGGCTATGCAGGTGAGAAGCTCGCCAATGCACTACGCGGGCATGGGCAATGGACTCTAAATTGTCCGTCGCTGCGATGCCGCCAAGGGCTTCGTCCTGCTGCCGCGCCGCTGGGTTGTCGAACGCACCTTCGCGCGGCTCGGCAGGTGCCGCCGTACTCGCCAAGGACTGGGAAAATCCATCGAAAGCTCCACAGCATGGACCACCATCACCCATATCCGCCGCCTCACCCGACTGACCGCAACCCATTGTCAAATCCACGAACTTTAGGTCAGCTTCTAAGCTATTACAAATACAAACACATCACATCCGTTGGGGTCCAGCAGTGTGGCTCACATTGTTCTTAGTAGTTATACCAGTTCAACAGGAATCGCACATCTGATCGCGCCCAAGGACAACGTCGCGGACAAATTCGTCAACATACTTCTAGGCGCGCAATTCCTGTTCATCTCATATCTCCTCAAAAACTCCACGGGACATCTTGAGGACGTGTTTCCGAATTCATGACCGAACCACCATCAGGTCAAAAAACCGCTCACGCGCAAGCACCCGAGATTCCAATGCGTGACAAAAACTACAACCTCTATCCCGAACCGCTGGCGCTCGGACCAAACCATGCTCGCAACGCCTTTCTGCACGGCCCATCCGGCAAGCGAGTCTCGCAACAAACCCAACACAAAAGAGGCCCTCGGCGCCTTCGTCCATGTCCTTCAGGATGAATGGAACAAGGCCATCAGCCATTCGCCTTTCGAGGCAACGCCCGGCGGGCACCGAAACCTTCTCAAAGAGATGGCGCGCTTTCCATGCCACGACATTCTGGACCCAATACCGCAACATCTACACGATCGATGAAACACTGTTCCAGTTGCTCCGCGCGACCGACGCCGGCAACATTCCGGTCGAGGCCATCAACTGCCCCCACCAATATTGCTTCGTAGCCTTCCCGCGGCAATGGCGTAGCCCTCAGGGCCGACCCAACAGGATCGACCGGCGTTTGTCGTTACCCGCTACGATGACTCCATATCGATGATGGTCATGCGGAGCCTCCTGGAGCGCGCTCAAAACCGCCAACTGGCCGGGAGTCCCCAATATTCACTACTATGTGCCCAACACGCCATACGGAGACCTGACGGTTGCAGGCTGTTATCGAAAACCTTTCGCGAAAGATCTCACTACTTTCGAGAACACCAATCCGAGATCCGGACGAACTTGCTCACCCTCCGAGGACGAATACGGGATCATCATCAACGACGTCAAGCCGCGAGAACGACAAACTCCGCGCCCGCGAACTCGCTGTAGCCAATTCCGATCCGGCCTATCTATCCTGCTGCATCGCCATCAACATCGCCTGCTACCTTACGTCACAGCCGAAAACCGAAAATCATTGGCCTGAACACACGCCAAAGGACCTCCTCGAAAAACTGACGACGAGGCACGCCAAGCAGCGCCAGAACGCTTCCTCCGACCTCATGCGGCTATCCATCATCCCCGTAGATCACATCAGGTTTGACCAGCCCAGATCCAGGTTGCGGTCGCCCACCGACCGCACGGTTGCCGCACACTGGCGCCGGGGACACTTTCCGCGCGGTTGCCACCGGGCACAGCAGAACCCGGCGCGAAATACGCTGGATCGAAGCCGCGTCCTCGTGAATCACGAACACGGCACCTACAATCCCCAAGACGCAGGTTCACCACGCCAAGGCCCCGATCTCGACCTTCACTTAACCTAACTTCGGGAACATTCGCGCGAACAACCCTCGCGCCAATGGGACTGGCGCAAAGGGCCTGCCGCAATGGCTTGCGACGGCAGGGCCCTTCACGCAATCGGCGCGGCGGGTTGGTGTTCGGAAATCTTGATATGTTCTCTTACGAGGTGTGAAATGTTCCAACGACGATTTCAGCGGCGGCGGAGGTTTCACCGGCACTCAGCGGACCGGTCGCGTCCGTCAGGTAGTGTAATTTCGGCTGTGGCCGTGGAGCCATCGTCAGGCGGCTTTGGCGGTGACCAATGTAGGGGCTGATTTTCCTCCTCGATCATGGGTTGGTTGAGTTCGGCCAGGCCTTCGATCTACACGTATATCGGTGCTGGAGCTGCCACTCGTCGTTCTGCTCCATCAGCACGAAGCCCCGACGAGGCGGATGATGCTGTCTTCGTTCGGGAAAATTCCGTTCGACGTCGGCACGGCGCTTGACCTCCTTGTTAGGACGCTCGAGCGGATTGGTTGAGTGTAACTTCGTACGGGTGCTGGGAGTTAGGAAAGCCGGTGTAAGCGAGCACGTCGGTTTCCGGCCTCGTCCATGCAGGCGCCGACTTGGGCCAACGGGTGCGCAACTAGTCGCGACCTGTCGCCAGACCTGCGGTGGTGCTTTCTGTTTATCGGGCTGCAGGAAGGCACGGCGGATCGCGGCGGCGACGACAGGTGTTCTGGCCCGCAGGCACATAGGACGGGGCATTGCGCATGAAGTGCACCCAGCGGCCGCTGCCCGGTGGCGCCCATGACGCGGGTGATCGCGCCCTTGAGGCCCTCGTGAGCATCGGAGATGACCAGCTTCACGCCGGTAAGACCACGCCAAGACAAGGTCCTTCAAGGTCGGACCAGAGACCTCCCTCCGAGGGGCCGATATGCGGGCCGACGATCTCCCGCGCCGGCCCTCGGTGTTCCGGCGGCCATGGCGATTATTGCGGCACCCTGATGATCCGCCCGCCTTCGCTGTACCTTGAGATAGGTGGCATCGAGCCAGAGATACGGCCATTCGCCGGTGAGC